>NZ_BAAGWD010000002.1:0-1387008 GCF_054780535.1 Hymenobacter seoulensis | reverse complement strand
AGCCTTACCTACTATTGTCTTTTCCAATCATTCAAAGAACGTGTGCTTTCTTCCTATCGAAGAAAACCGTGTGCCTGTGTTACCAGGCCAAGTGTTTTCGTTTTGCTAAGCTTCCGTTCGAAGCGGGTTGCAAAGGTAACACCGTTTTTTCTAAATGCAAGAAAAAGAAGAAAACTTTTTTCGAAGCGTTTTTCTCTTGTCGTGCGCTGCTCGCTTCCGGTTGAAGCGGGGTGCAAAGGTAACCACTCGTTTTGCACTTTCCAAGTTCCCAGGCAAAAAAACTTTTTCGTTGTTTTCGCTCCTGGTACCCTGTAAAGCCCGTTTCTCGGTCGAAAGCGGGGTGCAAAGGTAGCACTACCAAGTTGACTTTTGCAAGGATCTAGAAAAGTTTTCTTTTCTGTTTCCATCCCCTTCCTCTCGAAGCGGGGTGCAAAGGTAGCACCCTTTTTCCACAAGAAGCAAGACGCGCTGTCAACTTTTTTTCAACCCCTGCTTTCGAAGTAGAAAGCGAAGTGCTGAATCCCTGCCGCGTTCCGGTTTGGGAGTGCAAAAGTGCAGGTCTTTTCTGGAAATACCAAATGCATCCTCATCTTTTTTTTACAAACTTTATAGCACCCTAGACCAACTATCCTAGCTTGCTGAGGGTAAACTCTTTATGATTAAGAATTAGTTCAGCCTAGGCAAAAAAAACTTTGAAGGCTTTCTTATAACTAGATTCATTAGGCGCAACAAGCAAGAAAGGCCGCTAAATAGCGGCCTTTCTTATAAGCTTGAAGAGTTGGAATGCCTTAGCGAAGGTGCAAGGTGCTGACCCGATCAGGGCCAACACTTACGATACTTACTGGCACTTCTAGATGTTGCTCCAGATACTGGACGTATTGTTTCAGCTCAACAGGCAATGCACTAGGGTCAGTTATGGCCTGAAGGTCTGTGCGCCAACCTGGGAGGGTGATATATACAGGAGTCAGGTTCTGGAGGTCGCCGTGGTCTGGCAGATGGTCGGTTTGCTCACCATTTGGCAGCTGATAATGCGTGCAGACCCGAATTTCATCGAACTCGTCCAGTACATCAGCCTTCATCAAGTGAATTTCTGTTACGCCATTTAGCATAATGCTGTAGCGCAAAGCCGGTAAATCAATCCAGCCGCAACGACGAGGGCGACCAGTAGTAGCACCAAACTCGCGGCCGGCAGCCCGTATCCTCTCCCCTACCTCGTCATGAAGCTCCGTTGGGAATGGGCCGCTGCCTACCCGCGTGCAATACGCCTTGCTGATTCCATACACCTTATCTATATGCCGTGGGGCAATACCTAAGCCAGTGCAGGCACCCGCCACAATGGTGCTGGAAGAAGTCACATAAGGATAGGTGCCGAAATCTATATCCAGCATAGACCCCTGGGCTCCTTCGGCCAGTACGTTTTTGCCCTGGCGCAGCAAATCATTCAGCAGATACTCAGTATCGCTGAGCTGAAGTGTACGCAGGAACTCTACGGCAGAAAAGAAATCGGCCTCAAATTCTTCAATTTCGAGGCCTTTACCATAAAAGTCAGCTAGGGTAGCATGGCGGGCTACTGCCTCGTTATACCGCTCCTGAAAATCGGGAAGGAGAATATCACCAACCCGCAACCCGGTACGGCCAATCTTATCCTGGTACGTAGGGCCAATACCTTTCAGCGTTGATCCGATCTTTCCACCGCCACGCGCCTCTTCGTTGATACGATCAAGGGCGCGGTGTGAAGGAAGTATAAGCTGGGCCTTGCGCGAGATATAGAGGTTAGCACCCCAATTAACACCCCGGTCCGTGAGCTTTTGTAGTTCCTGCCGAAACACCACCGGGTCAAGAACTACCCCATTTCCCACTACATTAATAATGTGCGGATGGAAAATACCGGAGGGCACCTGGTGCAGCACGTGCTTGATGCCATCGAAAGTTAGGGTGTGGCCCGCATTGGGGCCGCCCTGGAAGCGGGCTACTACATCGTAGGTGGGGGCTAACACATCGACAATTTTGCCTTTGCCTTCATCCCCCCACTGTAATCCTACTAGTACGTCAACGGGCATTATTTTGCGGCTTTCAACTGTTCAGCGGCCGATTGTTCATCGTCCGCAATGGAAAATATAGCGTTCAGCTTGGTCAGGGCCAACATTTTGCGTGGGTGGTCAGCGGGGTTGATCAGTATCATCTCACCCCCGCGGCTGCGGAACTTGGTGAGCAGTGATACAAGTACTCCGATGCCGGTGCTATTGATATAGCGGATGCCCGACAAATCAACGGTGCAATGGCGAAGCTCGTCGCCGAGGTGCTGATCAACGCTTTGAAGGAGCTGCTGGGTGTCGGGGCTACCGATTAAGTCGCCGGAAAGGCGCACAAAGAGAATGCCATCCTGGACGGCGGTATCAGTTTTCATTCGGCTAAAGAGCGGGCGGCGGCTTTCGCGCGGCAGTCGCCGCACACACCGTAAAGGTTTAAAGAGTGGTGCAAGATATGGAAGTTGAGTAACTCCCCTACCATAGTCTGGATGCCATGAATGCGCGGATCACAAAACTCTACCACTTTATGACACTCTGTGCAGATCACATGATCGTGCTGGCGGTAACCATAGCTTTTCTCGTACTGCGCTAAGTTGCGGCCAAACTGATGCTTGCTTACTAGGCCATGTTCAACCAGCAAGTCAAGCGTGTTGTATACAGTGGCGCGGCTTACCTGCAGGCCTTGCTCCTTCATTCCGGCATATAGTTCTTCCACATCGAAGTGGCCGCTACGGGAGTATATTTCCTCCAGTATAGCATACCGCTCTGACGTTTTCCGCAGGCCTTTATTTTCAAGATAGGCCGTGAAGATCTTCTTCACTTCCTCATACTTTTCTTTATCCAGATGCTTCTCAGTAACAGGCATTTTATGAGGCATTATATACAAGGAGTGAAAACAGCAAAAAAGGAAGGATGTTTGAAGGGACTTTAGGGTGAATGAACACCTAGCAAATCTCCTGAAGACATCTTGGCCTAGCTCTGTTTACATGCTAAACCCTAGATCAATCCGCCTCTGGTTATACTGTTTTATACCTCCCATTTTCAGGAAAACTCTTTAAAACCAATTCACGAATCGAAACGCTCTACGAGCAATACCCCGTTTACTTTGGACAGCCGGTGAATCAGCTTTTCGAGGTGGTCAGTATCATTTACGAACACCATAATCTGGCCTTCAAACATACCGTCGTTAGAGTCGATGGTGATGGAGCGCATGTTCACTTTAAGGCTATTGCTGATGATGCGCGTGACATCATTCACTAGTCCTACTCTATCGGAACCTTTAATGCGAATACCGGCCAGGAAAGCCAGCTCCAGTTGTTCCGTCCATTTGGCACGCACAATGCGGTTGCCGTAGTTCGACATCATTTGCACAGCCTTGGGGCAAGACGTTCGGTGAATCACGATGCCGTTATCCGTCTCAAACCCGAACACATCGTCACCGGGAATAGGGTTACAGCAAGGCGCAATAGTGTAATCGAACTTGTCGGTCCGCTCCCCGATAACCAGCATATTGGCATTTACGCCCCGCACTTTCTGCACCTCATGGTCGAAGGCTTTGGGCTCTAGCATCGAGGGCAGCCGTGGCGCCTCTACGTTCGGGTCGAAAAGATCTTTCTGGATTTCGCGGCCATCTATTTGCCCAATCGCCACGCGGTAGAAAAACTCCTGCAGGTTGTGGGTATTGTAGTGGGCTAGTAGGCGGTTGATGTTATCCTGGGAATATTCAATGCCTAGCAGTTCAAACCGCTTCTCAATCAGGAAGCGGCCATCTTCGGCCTTAGTGCGCTTCTCGTCCCGTAGCCAGTCTTTGATGCGGGTACGGGCCTTGGAAGTGGTTACATACTGCAGCCATTCTTCCGTCGGTTTTTGCTTCTGCGACGTCAGAATTTCCACCTGGTCGCCGTTGCGGAGCTGGTAGCTCAGGGGCTGCAGCTTCTGGTTTACTTTGGCACCTAGGCACTGCAGCCCAATATGCGTGTGTATCTCAAAGGCAAAGTCGAGGGCAGTAGCCTTATCTGGCAAAATTACTAGCTTCCCTTTGGGCGTAAAGGCATACACTTCCTTCACAAACAGGTTCTGGCGGAACTCGTCCATGAACTCCAGGGCACTGGAGTTATTGGTTTCGAGCATCTCCCGCACCTTGTTTATCCACGACTCCAGCGTTGACTCTGGTTGAGGCGTACCGTTGTCTTTGTATTTCCAGTGCGCTGCGTAGCCTTTCTCGGCAATATCGTCCATGCGGCGGCTTCGGATCTGCACTTCTACCCACTGCCCGGTTCGCGACATGACCGTAGTGTGTAACGATTCGTATCCGTTGGCTTTGGGCGTACTTACCCAGTCACGCAACCGGTCGGGATTGGGCTGGTAGAAGTCCGTCACAATAGAGTATACCTGCCAACAGGCCGCCTTTTCTTGTTCCTGCGGCACATCCAGAATTACCCGAATGGCAAACAAGTCATACACTTCATCGAAGGTGATGTTCTGCTTGCGCATCTTCCGCAGAATAGAATAGATGCTTTTAGGCCTGCCCTTCACTTCGTACTCGAAGCCCTGGGCTTTCAGCTCCTCATCTATCGGCTGCACAAAATCCTTAATGAAGCGGTTCCGTGCAGCCCGGCTTTGCCGCACGCGGTTTACCAGCTCCGTATAGATTTCGGTATCGGTGTACTTCAGGTAAAGGTCTTCCAGCTCAGTTTTGATGGTGTAAAGACCTAGGCGGTGGGCCAGCGGCGCGTAGAGGTAAATCGTCTCAGAGGCAATTTTCAGCTGCTTGTGCCGCGGCATCGAGTCCAGCGTCCGCATGTTGTGCAACCGGTCAGCCAGTTTTATCAGGATAACCCGCACGTCATCGGAAAGCGTCAGGAGCATTTTGCGGAAGTTTTCCGCTTGCTCCGAGGTGCCGTACTCAAATACGCCGGAAATCTTGGTGAGCCCATCTACAATGCGCGCCACCTTCGGCCCGAATTCGCGCTCTACGTCGGCTACCTCCCAGGGCGTGTCCTCCACTACATCATGCAGCAGGGCCGCAATAATGCTGGTAGTGCCCAGCCCGATTTCCTCCACCACAATCTGAGCTACGGCCAGCGGATGCAGAATGTATGGCTCCCCGGACTTGCGGCGCATCTCTTTGTGCGCTTCCAGAGAGGTATTGAAGGCCTTCTTGATGAGCTTCGCATCGCCCTCTTTTAAGTAAGGCTTGGCGGTGCGGAGCAGGCGGCGGTAGTGACGCAGGATTTCCTGGCGTTCTACTTCAGGATCGATGACAATAGACATGGTACGCGGGCGGCGCCTAAAAGCACCGAAATACTGCTTGCTAAGGTACGGCTTGTAGCTGAAGCTGGCTATATGCACTAGGTCTTTCGGCAGTGCCAAGCCTCAGTACTACCTCAACAAAGTAAGAAAAGCGTTAGTGCGTAAGGATAGTGGCCAACCTAGTTTCGCCTAGGCCCGACAGGAAACAAAACCGTTTCCCGAGCAGCTACTGCAGGTTACCACATAAAAAGTACGTCGTGCCGCATCTTAATTTATGAAAGACGCTTGTTTTTAAAATTGCCTTGTGTAGTTTTGCGGCCCCGAGGCAGACGGCCTCAGACGCGGATGTGGCGAAATTGGTAGACGTGCCAGACTTAGGATCTGGTGCCGCAAGGCGTGTGGGTTCGAGTCCCTCCATCCGCACTTATTTAGGTTTTTGAGTTAGAAAACCACCCTTAACCCTCAACCCACACGTTGGGGGTTTCCTTTTTACCGGGTTTCTGCCCCTGTTTACATCAACGTAGTAGTACCCTTAACCGACAACCCGTTTTGGACATTACCCTCGACAAAAAAGACGACCAGCTGAATGCCATCCTGACAGTAAATCTCACGGAGGCTGACTATGCTCCCACCGTGGAGTCGAAGCTGAAGGAGTACAGCAAAAAGGCGCAGATCAAAGGGTTCCGCCCGGGCAAAGTGCCGGTAACGCTGGTGCGCAAAATGTACGGCAAAGGCATTCTGGTGGAAGAAATCAACGGCCTGCTCAGCAAGTCGGTTGATGACTACATCAAAGAAAACAACCTGAAAATCCTCGGTGAGCCCCTGCCGGTTCCAACCGATGTTGATTTCGATACCCAGAAAGACTACACGTTCCAGTTTGAGCTAGGCTTGCTGCCCGAGTTTGAACTACCTGCTGATCAGTCGGTTAATGTAGACCGTCATAAGGTTGAGCTGGATGAGAACACGCTGAAGGAAACTTACGAGCAGCTGGAGCGTCAGTTTGGCGAAACCTCCGAGCCTGAAACCGCTGAGGCTGGCGACTACATTTCCGGCAAGCTGAAGAAGGCTGACGAAGAAGGTGAAGGCCGCGTAGTATTGCTGCCGACCAACAAGCTGAAGAACGATGCTGACAAGTTTGTAGGTGCTAAAACCGACGACGTAATCAGCTTCGATCTGAAAAACGCTTTCGATGGCGACGCAGCTGCTATTTCGAGCTTCTCAGGCATGAGCAAAGAGGAAGCGGAAGGCGTAGAAGGCGAGTACACCCTGACTGTAGGCAAAATCCAGCGTTCGGCTCCGGCTGAGTTCAACCAGGAGCTGTTCGACAAAGTGTTCGGTAAGGACATCGTAACCTCGAAAGAAGACTTCGATGAGAAGGTTCGCTCGACGGTACAGGAAAACTACGACCGGGAGTCCGACAACCTCGTGAACCGCCAGATCATCGATAAGATGCTGGAAAGCACTACTATCGAGATTCCGAAGGAGTTCTTCAAGAAGTGGTTGGTACGTGCTAACAACGGCAAACTGACGCCCGAGCAGGTTGAAGAGCACTACGAGGACTACGAGAAAGAGCTGAAGTGGTCGTTGATCCGCAATAAGGTAGTAGAAGCGCAGGAGCTGAAAGTATCGAACGACGAAATTGTGGACCGCACCATGCAGAAAATCTTGGGGCAGTTCAACATGGAGATGACGCCAGAAATGGAAGAGTCTATCCGTGGTTTTGCTGACAACTTCCTGCGTCAGGAGAACGGCAAGAACTACGTAAACGAATACGAAGCCATTCTGGCAGAGAAAGTGCTGGAAAACCTGCGCGGCAAAGTTGTTGTTAATGACAACCCGATTTCGGCTGAGGACTTCCGCAATCAGAATGCTGGCTAAGCGCTAACATTTCGGTTTTCGAACCAACAAAAAAGCCCTTACTTGTCGTATGGGCTTTTTTGTTGCCCATACATTTCGTTTGACTTATTTCATCTCCCACTTTTTCTGCCATGCTGAATAAAGAAGAGTTCCGCAAATTTGCCGTTAAGGGCCAGGGCCTCAGTGGTCTGGGTGTAGATCAGTATCTGCAGCACATGGAAGGCCAGGTGCGTTCCGGCATGATGCTACCTACGGGCATGACCCGCTCGGTAATTGAGGAACGCCCTACGCGTTTTGCTGAGATTGACGTATTCTCGCGCCTGATCATGGACCGGATTGTGTTCTTGGGCACGGCCGTGGACGATTATATTGCGAACATCCTGACGGCGCAGATGCTGTTCTTGGAGTCTGTAGACGCCAAAAAAGACATCCTGCTCTACATCAACTCGCCCGGCGGCTCCGTGTACGCCGGCCTCGGCATCTACGACACGATGCAGTACGTGAACCCCGATGTAGCTACTATCTGCACCGGCCTAGCTGCTTCTATGGGCGCTGTGCTGCTCGCTGGTGGCGCCAAAGACAAGCGTTCGGCTCTGCCCCACGCCCGCGTCATGATTCACCAGCCCTCGGGTGGCGCGCAAGGCCAGTCGTCGGATATCGAAATCACCGCTCGTGAGATTCTGAAACTCAAGAAAGAGCTGTACGATATCTTGGCCGAGCACACCGGTAAAACCTACCAGGAAATTCACGACAACTCTGACCGTGACTACTGGATGCGCGCTGATGAGGCCAAAGAGTACGGCCTGATTGACGAGGTTCTGGAAAAAAAGAAAGCCTAGCTTCTTTTCCACCGTGAAGTGTTGATAACCTCACCCTGACGAACTTACCGCAAAAAGCCCGCCTAGGCGGGCTTTTTCATTTTAAATAGAGGCCTAGCTCAGCGGCACTTTTTTAACGACGCCGGGCGTTGGCCTTTTCGTACCTTTGAGGTAGGTTAGCAGCAACTACCTATCCTCCCCTACTCTGAGAGTTACTTTGGCAATGGCAGATATTACGTGCTCCTTCTGCGGCAAGAGCAAAAAAGATGTGACGGTCATGATTTCCGGCATCAACGCCCACATCTGTGAGCGTTGTGTGGGGCAGGCCCAGCAAATCCTGAACGAGGAGAATAAGATTCGGGCTAACTCCAAGACCCCGAAGTTTAACCTCGTGAAGCCGCGCGAGATGAAGGAGTACCTCGACCAATATGTGGTAGGGCAGGATGAAGCCAAGAAGGTGATGTCGGTGGCGGTGTATAACCACTACAAGCGCCTGATGCAGAAGCCCCAGAAAGATGATGTACTGATTGAAAAGTCGAACATCATTATGGTAGGCGAAACTGGCACGGGCAAAACCTTCCTGACTAAAATGCTAGCCAACATTTTGCAGGTGCCCTTTTGTATTGCCGATGCTACTGTGCTCACTGAAGCTGGCTACGTAGGCGAGGACGTGGAAAGCATCCTGACTCGTTTGCTGCAAGCCGCTGACTACAACGTGGAAGCTGCCGAGCGGGGCATTGTGTACATCGACGAGATTGACAAGATTGCCCGTAAGAGCGATAACCCGAGCATCACGCGCGACGTGAGTGGCGAAGGAGTGCAGCAGGCAATGCTGAAGCTACTGGAAGGCACTACCGTAAACGTGCCCCCACACGGTGGCCGCAAGCACCCCGAGCAAAAGATGATTACGGTCAACACCGAGAACATCCTCTTCATCTGTGGCGGCGCCTTTGTAGGTATTGAGCGCATCATCAAAAACCGCCTGAACACCAAGCCGATTGGCTTTGCCAAAACCCAGCTGGAGGAAAAGGTAGACACGGATAACTTCCTGCGCTACGTAACGGCGCAAGATCTGAAAGCTTTCGGCCTCATCCCTGAGCTGATTGGCCGCCTACCCGTGCTTACGCACTTGAACCCCCTTGACCACGCTACCCTGCGCAAAATCCTGACGGAGCCTAAGAACTCTATCGTGAAGCAATACCAGCGCCTCTTCGACATGGAGGATATTCAGCTGAGCTTCTCGGAAGGCGCCCTGGAGTACATTGTGGTGAAAGCCGACGAGTATCGTCTAGGTGCCCGCGGCCTCCGAAGCATCTGCGAAGCCATCATGACCGATGCCATGTTCGATATGCCGTCGGAAGAAGGAGTGAAAGAGTTGGTAATCGATGAAGAGTATGCCCGCAGCAAATTTGAGCAGACGGCGCTGAAGCAACTGAGGGCCGCGTAGGCATTCGTTCAGACCAAAGCGCTAAAAAGCCCGAGGGCTGGGAGTAAGTTGACTCCCAACCCTCGGGCTTTTTAGCGCTGTATTTGGTAACTGCTTATCCTTTCAAATACCCCACCATCAGCTTCGCAGCCTTTTCAGCGGACTTTTGCTGGCCTAGTTTCTCGCGAATTTCGGCGTAGCCAGCTTTTTGCTTGGCTATGAAGGCTTCGTCGGCGGTGATTTTCTTGAGTTCTACAACCAAGTTGCGGGCATTAAAGTCGCTTTGAATCAGCTCTTTTACTACCTCGCGGCCGGCAATAAGGTTAACCAAGGAAATGTAGGAAACCTTAATTACGGCCTTGCTGATGGCGTAAGAAACCGCGCTGGTACGGTAGCACACAACCTGTGGCACATCAAACAGAGCCGTTTCGAGGGTAGCGGTGCCACTGGTAACGAGAGCTGCGGTGGCGTGGGCTAGCAGATCGTAGGTTTGGTTGAAGAGGATACGGACGTTGTTACGCTCGAAGTTGGCGTAGTAATTCCGGTCGAGGTTATCGACGCCGGCCACGATGAACTGATAATCGAGGAAAGGTGGCAGAATGGCTACCATCTCGTAGAGCATTTCCTCTATTTCCTGCTTGCGTGAGCCAGGTAGCACGGCAATAATGGGCCGAAGCGGATCGAGGTTGTTGCGCTCATAGAAATCCTCCGACTTCTGGTGTTCGGCTACGGCATCAGAAGTTGGGTTGCCAATGTAGTCTACTTTGTACTCGAAGCGCTGGTAGAACTCTTCCTCGAAAGGTAGAATCACGAACATCTTGTCCACGAGGGCTTTCACCTTGTGTACCCGGCTCTGGTTCCAAGCCCAGATTTTTGGGGAGATGTAGTAGAACACCTTCAGGCCGCTTGCCTTCGCGAACTTGGCAATGCGCATGTTAAAGCCCGCGTAGTCAACCAGGATGACAACATCGGGCTTGTAGGCAAGCAAATCTTGCTGACATTCCTTTAGGTAGCCGCGAAACTTCAGGATGCTGGTGGCCGCTTCCCAAAAACCCATGATGGCCATTTCCTGGTAGTGGCGCACCAGCTCGCCGCCGGCCTCCTGCATCATGTCGCCGCCCCAAAAGCGGAATTCAGCTTCTGGGTCCTGTTGGCGCAGCTCGCGCATCAGGTTGGCGGCGTGAAAGTCGCCGGAACGCTCGCCAGCTATCAGGTAGTACTTCATGGGGTTCCTATACAAATACGCCTTCTCAGAACGTCATGCTGAGCGCAGCCGAAGCATCTCGCTCGAATAATCGTATGATTTACTTTGGCAAGGTTAGCAAGCGAGATGCTTTGACTTCGCTCAGCAACTCGCTTTTACTTTATACTAATCACCTACTCCTCGCCGAAGTATTCTACGAAGTTGCGAGGCGTTTCGTAGAGTTTGATGCTGTGCAGCTTCGCCGTGGAGATGCCCTCAATTTCCGGCTTCAAAATGTTCCAGAAGGCAATAACTAGGTTTTCGGTGCTGGCCAATTGACCGAGCATGAAGGGCACATCGAGGTTCAGGTTTTTATGATCTACCTGATCCACCACGTGGGTACGAATAACCGTGCTGAGTTGCTTTAGGTCGATGACAAAGCCCGTTTCGGGGTCGGGCTTGCCTTTCACCGTCACAATGAGGTCGTAGTTGTGGCCATGCCAGTTGGCGTTGGCGCAGGGGCCGAAGACTTCGCGGTTGCGCTCCTCACTCCAGGTGGGATTGTAGAGCTTGTGTGCCGCGTTGAAGTGTTCCTGTCGGCTGATGTAAACCATTTTCTAAAGACTAAAGGACTAGGGGTCTTGGCGTCGTGAATGCTTGGAGGCGAACTACGCCGGACGAAACCAGGGTTCAGATACAGTGCTATCGAACAAGCCGGAAGGCGCCCGGTTTGGTTGACTTCGGGGTTTTGAAAACCTAAGACCCTTGTTTTCGCAGCAAATATACGAAGAACGGTACGCCAAACAGGGCCGTGATGAGGCCGACCGGCAGGCCAGCCGGCGGATACAGCACGCGGGCCAGCAGGTCGCAGAACAGCAGGAAGTTGCCGCCAAGCAGGGCACAGAACAGCAGGTTTCCGCGCCCGACGGTGCCTAGTACCCAGCGCGTGATGTGCGGCACCACTAGCCCTACAAATCCCACGGGCCCGCATAACGCCACTACACAACCCGTCAGCAGAGAGGCCGTGAGCAGCAGAAACCAGCGGGTTTGGGCTACGTCGAGGCCTAGGGCGGTGGCACGCTCCTCGCCTAGGAGCAGCAAATTCAGATCGTTGCGGCGCAGGCTTACTACCCCCATCCCGAGCAGCAAGGCCCCGGCCGGATACGGCAGTACAGTCCAGCTCGCTTTTTCAAATCCGCCCATAGACCAGAACGAAATAGAGCGAAGTTTTTCCTCGGTAGCAGCCAGGTAGGTGAGCAAACCGCCTAATGCAGTAGCCAACGAGCCCACTGCTACCCCAGCCAGCAGCAGCTGTGTTGGCAGAATTCGTCCTCTTCGGCTGCCTAGCACCACTACCATCAGTGTAGCGCCCAACGCGCCCACCAGTGCTGCCAGCGGCGGCGCATAGATGCCCGCTACCGTAAGCGCCGGCACATAGGCAAAAACCAGAATGGCACCCAGCGCGCCGCCGGAGGCAGTACCGAGCAGGTAAGGATCAGCGAGAGGGTTGTTGACCATGGCCTGCATGAGGTAGCCACTCACGGCCAGGCCCGCGCCCGCCACCAGGGCCAAGAGAAGCCGGGGCAGGCGGAGCTCTACCAGCACTACTTGGGCGGGGTCACGGGAATCATACTGCAGCAGGGCCTTCAGGATGAGGTCGTAATCGGTTTGGTAGCTGCCAATGCGCAGGCCCACGGCTAGCAAGGCCACCATCAGGAGTCCACTAGCTAGCAACCAGGGCCAAGCCGGGCGGTTCATTGTGCAGCGGGTTGCGCCCCTTCCACCAATGCCCGCAATTCCCGCACGGCCTGTACTACCCGCGGCGTGGGCCTCGACATGAGGTTATCTGTCACGTCATAGACCTGCCGGGTTTGATAGGCCCGGATGCGCTTGAGCTCGGGGTAGAGCTTGAAAAATGTGCTATCCATCTTGCCAAATCGGCCTCCAATCAGAATATCCGGGTTGAGCTTGAGTATATACTCGCGGCTGAGCGCTGGGTAGGGTTGCGCAAACTTTTCCTGCACGGCATTTTGGCCGCCAGCTAGCTTAATTTTATCCGTAAACAGCGTATTCTGGCCGTACACATAAATGGGGTCGTGCCAGGTAATGGCCAGCACGCGCGGCGCCCTGCCGGCTGGTTTGGGGCTAGTAACGTGGGTTAGCTCCGTGCGCAACGAGTCCACCACCCGCTGGGCCTGTGGCTTGCGGCCCAGAATCCACCCCAGGGTTTGGAGGCCCTGAAATAAGTCCTCTACGGTGTTATAGCGCTGATAATACACCGGAATGCCCAGCTCTTGGAGTCGCGCCGCATCAGCCAAGGACGTGATGCCATCGGTAGTAAAAATAACATCGGGGTGCAGCGCTACCAGGCGTTCAAAGTCGAGGGGGTAGGTAGTAACAACGGGCTTAGAGACTACTGCGGCGGGAAAATCGCAATGCTCGGTGCGCCCGATGATGGTGCTGGTGTCGGCTACGGCGTACAGCATTTCCGTCATAGAAGCGGCCAGGGCCATAATGCGCCGAGGGTTGGCCGGTATCGTGAGCGGGCGGCCTAAGTCATCCTGAAGCTGCTGGGGAGAGGTGGCGGACGCCGTAGGGCTAGTAGTCGATGTCGCCTTATCGGGCTGGCAGGCTACCAGCGGCGCCAGCACGGCCAAAACCAGCGCTTGGGAGCAGAAAGAAAGCAAACGAAGCATGGCATCAAAGGTAAAGCGCGGCGGGTAGCCATACGCGCCACCCCACGTATTAATATGCGCAGTCCACTAGATTTCAACGCCCAGCTACTAGACCAACACCGGCCGGCAACTGTTCTTACTGCAACCTGAACCTTGCATTTAAGCTGGCCCCGCGTATAAAAACCAGCCGCCGCACGCAATCAGCCGCCGGAGTGCTTTACCTTTGATTCAAACTTTCTGCCCTATGATCGTCGTCACCGGAGCTGCCGGCTTTATTGCCAGCTGTCTTGTTACCCGCCTTAATGCCGCCAATTTTAACGATATCGTGGTGGTTGATAACTTCACCTCGGAGCGTAAGCTAGCCAACCTAAAGGGCAAGCACCTGCGCGAATACGTGGACCGGGAAGAGTTTTTCACCTGGCTTGAGGCCAATCACGAGCAGGTGGAGTTTATTTTCCACCTGGGTGCCCGCACCGATACCACGGAGCAGAACCGAGACGTACTGAATGTGCTGAACCTGGAGTACTCCAAGCAAATGTGGCAGGCCTGCTGCCGCTACCAATTGCCACTGGTATATGCGTCTTCAGCCGCCACCTACGGCTCCGGCACGCTGGGCTACTCCGATGATGATGCCCTGCTACCCCTGCTCCGGCCGCTAAACCCCTACGGCGACTCCAAAAACGACTTCGATAACTGGGCTGTGCAGCAGCCGGAAAAGCCGTTTTTCTGGGCTGGGCTAAAGTTTTTCAACGTCTACGGCCCCAATGAATACCACAAGGGCCGTATGGCCTCGGTGATTTTGCACGCCTTCCGCCAGATTCAGGAAACGGGCTCCATGACCTTGTTCCGCTCGCACAACCCCGACTATGCTGATGGCGAGCAGCAACGCGACTTTGTGTACGTGAAGGACGTAGTGGAAGTGTGCTTTTTCCTGATGCAGACCCGCCGCAACTCCGGTATTTACAACCTGGGAACCGGCGAGGCGCGCACTTTCCTCGACCTTACCCTGAGCACCTTCGCGGCCCTCGACCGCACCGCCGACATTCACTTCCGCGACACGCCCGAGGATATCCGCGACACCTATCAGTACTTCACGGAGGCCGACATGAGCAAGCTGCGCGCCATCGGCTACGACCGGCCTTTTACGAAGCTGGAAGACGGGATTACCGATTACGTGCGCAACTACTTAGTGCCTAACCTCTATTATTAAAGTTGGCTCAGGGAGGTTTGATGCCCTTCCGGACCCTAGCAAGCCCTAGAATTACAACGCCTTGTTCTGCTTTTGCCGGAGCAAGGCGTCTTTTCTGGCTGCAACCAACCGGTGTTCCAGAGGGCCAAAGCCGAAAACAGAGCATAAGAATAAAATCTGGCAGAATTAGCTTTATCTGGCGTACTTACAGCTTACTTCTCCTCCCCATTTCTATTCTACCCGCAGGCTGGTGCAACGAAAAACCATAACGATTCTGGGCGGCGGCTTCTGCGGATCCATGCTGGCAGTGCAGTTGGCCCGCCTGGCGGGTAGCCGGCCCTTTGCCTGTGATGTACACCTAGTAGAGCCGCGCTTGGTGCCTGGGCCCGGCACTGCGTACACGGCTCGCCGCGCCGAGTACCTGTTGAACGTCCGGAGCCAGAATTTAAGTGCATTTCCTGATCAGCCAGACCACTTTATCAACTGGCTGCGCGCCACCAACCAGCCGCAGTGCCCCAGCGAGTTCTGCTCGCGCCAAACCTACGGCCGGTATCTGCAGCAACTCATCGGGCAGGTGTTGCAGTGGCCCTCGCCAAATGGCATCCGGTGCCACTGGCACAATTACGTGGCCAAGTCGGTGCGGGTAGCGGCTGATGGCACTTCGGCTACGGTGCGCCTTTCTAATAATGAGGAAATTATAAGCGACTATGTGGTGCTGGCCTTGGGCAACTTTCCGCCCCTGCCCCCCACCCGCTCCGATTTAAGTTACCTCACCCACCCTAACTACCACGGCAACCCCTGGGCTCCGGGCGCACTTGAAACCATCAGAACCGATGACACCGTCCTGATAATTGGTACGGGCCTGACTGCCGTTGATATGCTGATGGGCCTCCGGGCCGATGGTCACCAAGGAACCATTACAGTGGTTTCGGGCCATGGCCGGTGGCCGAGAGAGCACACGAAACCAACGGGCGCTTACCCGAGTTTTTATGCCTCGGAGCTGGCTGGCCTGGGCAGTGTAGGCGAGGTAGTGCGGGTAGTGCGCCGCCACGTGCAAACAGCCAAGGAACAGGGCCTCGACTGGCGGGCCGTTATTGACTCTATGCGCCCTGATCTGGGCCACATATGGGCAGCCTGGCCTTTGGTAGAGCAGGACCGTTTTCTTCGGCATCTGGCGGGGTTCTGGTCGGTGATACGGCACCGGTGCCCGCCCCAGAGTGCCGCTACTGTGCAGCAAATGTTTCATGAAGGCCTCTTACACCAGGAAAAAGGGCGCGTTCAACACATTGAGGTAACAGAGTCCGGCTTTTCTGTCGTTATCCAATCGGGCAGTGCGCCGGAGCGCCGCCTAAGCGCTCAGCACGTCATCACCTGCACAGGACCTTTGCTGGACTACAGCCGCACTGCCAACCCGGCCGTAATAAGCCTGCGCGAAAGCGGCCATCTGCAGCCCGATACCTTGCGGTTGGGCATCCAGACGGATGAACACGGCGCTTTGCTGAATGCCACCGGAGCAGCCTCACCACTTTTGTTTACCCTAGGGCCTAGCAGGCGCCCTGCTTTCTTCGAGTCGACGGCCGTACCTGAACTACGGATGCAGGTAGCAGCACTAGCCCAGGAGCTAGGCTCCCGAATGCGCGCAATCCAGTAACCTCACTGGTACTCGGCCTTCATTCCAACCGATTAAAAGCAAGAAAGCCGCCCCTGATCAGGGGCGGCTTTCTTGTAAGCCATTGTCTATCAGTATTACGCGGCCATATCGGGATACAACGGCCACACTTGGGTTTCAGGGGTTTCCTCAGCTAGTGGCAGCATGGCCATAGCCGGATACGCGGTCTGGTTTTGAGCAGCGGAACGACGTAGCGCCCGCATCAGCAAGTATTTGTATTTCTCCGCGTCGGCCAAGGCAGCTTCCACGGCATTTACGGCATCGTTATACGCTACTACCGGTACTGATTCAGCAGCTTCGCCGGTAGGGTAAGTCAGCTCAAAAACGGGGCAATTCAGGTATTCAGCAGGCGTTTTCATCAGGCAGTAGGGCTAGTATCAGTTGTCGGTAATGTAACAGAACGAGGCCTCTTTTCATTCCGAAATCAGCGGCTTTTTTTACTATTTTACCGATATTATCACCATTGATTATCAGCCCTTTACAGACAAAACAAGCTTACCAAACTGCAGGCCGTCGTCCATGCGGCGTAGCGCCTGTTCAGCATCAGCCAGCGGAAAAACTTCGTCAATCACGGGCACAAGTTTACGCTGCTCAACAAAGGCCACCATGGCATTGAAATCGGCCTCGGTTCCCATCGTGGAGCCGAGCACCGACAGCTGCTTCCAGAAAATTTTTCGGGCGGCCATGTCTGGAATGTCGCCCTGCGTAGCGCCGTAGAACACAATGCGCCCTCCGGGTACAGCCGCGTCCACCAGGTCGTTGAAACCGGGGCCGGCGGCGCTGTCAATTAGTACATCAAAGCCTCCGCCAGCCTGCTTGGTAAGCGTAGCGGGCCACTTTTCCGTTTTGTAGCTGATGCCGCCTTTGGCGCCTAGCTCTACAGCTTTGGCAATTTTTTCCTCCGAGCTGGATGTCACCCACACCTCAGCGCCAATGGCTACGGCCATCTGGAGGGCCAGCAGCGCTACGCCGCCACCTACCCCGCTTATCAGCACCCGCTCGCCGGGCTGCAGGTTGGCGCGCGTGAAAGCCGCCCGGTACGCCGTAACGCCGCCCAAAGGCAGCGCCGCGGCTTGCTCAAAACTCAGATGCGCGGGCTTTTTATGCACGTATTGGGCGGGCACGCATACAAACTCAGCGAAGGTTCCGTCCTGCGGCAGCCCTAGTATCTGGAAGTCGCGGCCCTGGGCATTGGGGTTGTTGCCCCACTGCTGGCCTGGGTTGATCAGCACTTCCTGGTGCAGCAGGCCGGCTTCTACCCCTTCCCCCACCGCCGATACTACGCCTGCCCCATCGGAGCCCAGAATAATGGGGAACTTCAGGCCAGCGTACTGGCCCTTCTGAATCCAGACGTCGCGGTGGTTGAGGGCGGCGGCGTGCAGCTGCACCTGTACCTGGCCAGGGCCGGGCTGTGGGGTGGGAACCTGCTGCAGGGCCGCTTTCTGGCCAATTCCTTCGAGCACGAGTGCTTGCATATAGTAGATAAGTAGGGTGGAAATCTGGAGGTGGAAAGTTACAGAAAGCGGGCGGCCAGCTCCGGCGTTGGCAGCCAGCAGGCATCTTGGCGGCCAAACCACCGGTAGCGGTTGCGGGCCACGATGCGGTACACGGCATCGCGCAACACCCGCGGCACCACCATGCAGGCATACAGCCACGACCACGGCCCGCTCAAGCGGCGCAAGATGCGCAAGGCTGCCTCTGAATGCGTGTACACCTTGCCGTTCTCAATGAGCATCACCGTTTCCGGCTCCAGCACCGGGGCGCTGCCGTGGGCTGCCAGCAAAGCGGCCGCGGCCTCCGACTGTAGGGAGCTAAAGCGAAAATACTCTTCCGGGTCGTGCCGGAGCACAAACTGCACAAAGCCATTGCACAGATTACAGACGCCATCGAAAAGTATGGTAGCAGGCATAAGCAGAGGGAGTAAGAACCGCTTCCTACGTAAGCTGGTGCGGCTAGGGTACTTTTAAGGCCAAACCCTCCGCCTAAGGCCAATGTTTAGTAGCCATTTCCGGCCGCTTGCTCTTGCAGCACCTCAACCGTAGCGACATCAGAGGTTGAGGCGCCTAGCCGACCTAGTAGGTAGCCAGCCGGATATGCGCCGGATGCGTTCAGCAAAAATGGCAGGACTTGCGTATGGAAAGGCAAAAATTTTACCTCAAGGCACACTTATTCGGTCTGGCAATGAAAAAATCTACGTTCTTACTGTATCCGATACCGAGTAGCAGGGAGTTGGCTGGCGCCGAAACACAACGCTAACTAGGCCACTCCAGCCAAGAAACCTTGCCTCTTTCCGATACCTATTCCTGCTACCCCTGCTAGGTATGCTGCACTTACTGGCGTTGCTTCGCCGCCCTTTCGTACTTGACTTGCGGGCGCTGGCCTTACTGCGGGCTTGCGTGGCTGCCATTCTGCTGCTCGACATCGGCATTCGGGCCACTGATCTGGAGGCACACTACTCCAATATGGGCGTGATGCCCCTGCACGTGCTGTTTCAGTACAGCTGGAACCCGTACCAGTTTTCGTTGCACAACAGCAGTGGGTTGTGGCAGGTGCAGGCCGTGCTGTTTCTGGTGCAGGCGGTCGTGGCTGTGGCCTTGCTGCTGGGCTACCACGCGCGCCTCGCCACGTTCCTGTCCTGGCTCATGCTAATATCAGTGCAAAACCGCAACCAAATGATTCTGCAGGGCGGCGACGATTTGCTACGGATGCTGCTGTTTTGGGGGTTCTTTTTGCCTTGGGGGCGCGTGTACTCCCTTGATGCCCGCTCCCGGCCCGCTCCCAGCAGCTATTCCTATTTCAGTGCGGCCACGGTGGCCTATATGGTGCAGCTGGCGTTGGTGTATTGGTGCGCTGCCATGCTGAAAAGTGGCCCCGAATGGCGCATTGACGGCACTGCTCTCTACTACGCCCTGAGCCTCGACCAGATTTTGATGCCCGGCGGGCGCCTGATTTATCCGTACCCCGAGCTGCTGCGCTTCCTAACCTTTGCCTCCTTCTACACCGAGCTCCTGATTCCGTTCGCGCTGTTTATCCCGTTTCGGGTGCCGTGGTGGCGCTGGGTGTTCATCGGCGTTATCATCGGCTTCCATATTGGTATCAGCCTCACGCTGTTTGTAGGGTTGTTTTTCCTGATCAATATCGTGTCGGTGATGGGGCTGTGGCCGGCGGCGAGCATGAACTGGCTGGAGCAACGGCTGGTGCCTCCGGTGCAGCGGCTGGTAGCACGGCTAGCCCCCATCTGGGCGAAAGTGGCCTTGTGGCGCGGCACTACTACCATCCAGCTACAAACGGCCGTGGAAGTTTCTTCAGGGCTGCGGCGCTTGCTCCGGGCCCTGCGCGACGGGCTAGTGGTAGGTGTGCTGCTGTACGTGTGCTGGTGGAACCTCGACAGCATTGTGAGCCCACGCTGGACCATGCAGCAGCCGTTGCGGTGGCTAGGCTACCTAGTGCGCGTCGATCAGCACTGGGGCATGTTCGCGCCTACCGTTTTCAAAGACGATGGCTGGTACATTCTGGATGGCACCACCGAAGATGGCCGGCACCTCGACCTGAACCGCAACGGTGCGCCGACCAGCTACCAAAAGCCCGCGTCGGTAGTGTCGCTGTTCAAAAATGATAGGTGGCGCAAGTATGCTGAGAACTACCTGTTTGTTTCGAACGGCTATATGCGCCCCTACTACTGCAACTACCTGCGCCGCATTTGGGAAGAAGACCCCAGCCACCCGCGCCTGCGCCAGCTGGATGTGGTGTACATGAAAGAGGTGACGCAACCTGACTACCGAACCGTGCGCCCTACCAAAGAAGTGCTCTGCTCCTGCGCACCTGAGGCCCCGGCTACCGCGGATGAAGCCACTGACGCAGAGGCGGAAGACGACACTAGCTCAGAAAACAAGTAAACCGCATCACGAGTGAGGCAGCAAGTCGCAGTACCAAAAGCCGGTATCGAAAGGGCTGTCTGTTGTTTGCTCGGCGGCTGGGCTGCTGGCGGGCGCTTGGTAGGTGCGGCGTACTAGCTCCCCACGCTCAAAGGGAATGGGGCTGCTGAAGTATGGCGCATCAAAAACGAAGGTATGGTACTCGCCGTTTTCTCCGCAGGAGTCAACGCCGGGTGGCAAGTCGCGCAGAAACTGCTCATCGAGCAGGCGGCCGCAGAAGCTTTGGTCGAGGAACTTCTCATTCACGCACACCACTACGGCTTGAAAGCCCAGATCAAGATACTCGCGCAGTATATCGGCGTTGGGGCGCTGCCAGAGTGGGAATGCGGCCTGCATGCCTATACTGGCTAATTGCTGCTCGCGGTACTGGCGCAAATCCTCGAGGTGAATATCCCCAAAGATGGATTGCTGCACACCTTGGGCCAGCAATGGGGCTAGGGTAGCTTGCAGGCGCTGCTCATAGATTGCCATATCGGGCATTTCGGGCAGCTCCAGCAGCGTGAGGGGTAGCCCAATGCGCTGAGCCTGCTCTTCCAGCAACGCTATTCGCACGCCATGCATCGACACCCGACCATAGTGCGCGTTTACGCTGGTGAGTAAATTGGTAACGGAAAGATTAGGAAGGCGGAGGGCGTGGTAAAGGGCCAGGGCCGAATCTTTGCCACCGCTCCAGTTCATCAGGGCAGAAACAGACATATCCAAAGGTAGGCCGCCTCCCAGCACAAACAAGCTCCAACGCAACCGCAGCCGCGCTGTGCACGTTTGCCTAGAGCACGGTTTTAGCCGCTTAACTAGGTTGCCTTCCAGTGGCTACTAGGTAGGCTCGTTTCTGAAACCAAGTTACAGGGCAAGTACTAGGCCGCCACACCTGCCCAACCGGTGCGTGGAGCTGCTTACCGGAATGCCGCTGAGACTAACCTTACCTAACACTCGGATTTCTCTTACCTACACCTTTCCCCTATGAAACGCTCTTTTGCTTTACTGCTAACCGGCGGTCTGCTTTCTGCCCTCACGGCCTGCGATTATAACAACACTCCCGGAAGAGACCCGCAAACCAGCCAGGACTTTACACAGGGAAAGCCGGCAAACGCAACGGACACCAACCGCGACAGCATTAGCGGCGGCGACGAGGCCTACACGCCCATCGGTACCGGTTCGCCAGTCGATCAGAAAAAGTCAGTGGACGCGGCCATGGAAGGCGCCCCGAAAGACGCTAACTCGCCGGCTACTGCTGCTCCCTCTAATAACTCGGAGGCCAACGCCAGCACCCGCGAGCAGTAACCGCTCAGCTTTCTTAGCTACCCGAACTAAAAAGGCCCTCAGGATACTTCCTGAGGGCCTTTTGATTTGATGGGGCGGCAATCTGATAGCTGCTTACAGTGCCCAGCGGCGCGATTCTGGTTCGCCGGCGTGGGTACCTTTGGTAAGCAGCAGACCGCTGCCTAGGGTCAATATGTCCTCCAACCCACCCACAATGCCATCGGGCAGGCCCGTCACCTTATCGGCCTTTTGGCGCAGGAAAAAGCTCAGATATGTAGCTGCTACTGCCGCTGCGCTACCTAGCAATGCGCCGTGCAGCGTTTTGCCGTGGTTAATTTTATAGAGTGTAGCCCCTACTAGTGCCCCGGAAGCCACCCGGCCCAAAAGTATAGGGGCCGCAATGCGGTTGGGGGTCTGAGGCAGCTTGTCGCCTACCATTTCGCCAGCCGCCATCAGCTTGAGGCCGTGGGCCACCAGAGGCTTTTGCAGATACCGTAACAGGGAACCTTTAAGTATTTGGGGCCGGTAGGTGAGCAGATTGCTGCTCAACAACGCGGGCGCCGTCATGCTCCGGAAGCCGGCGAGGGCGCCAAGGCCAACGGTTTGCCAAAGATGTTTGCTCATAGTTGAAAAGGAATGCGCTAGATGAAGCTCAGAATGTCTTGCTCTTTTAACGGGCCCTGCTCCGGAATGGTCGGATATTTTAGATCAAGCGTTTTTCGCCTGCTTCCTGCCAGTACAGCCGTTTATAGCTAAGCATGTCTATCGGGCAACTTGTCGTAGAGCGTCATGCTGTTCTTAGGCTACTTCCACTTCAGCTCTATTCCCTAGCCTCTAGCTTGGATCAAACCCTAAGCAAAACCGCCAGATGCCACAACGGCAACCCGAGGGGTTGCCGTTGTGGAAAGGGGTAGTACATGCTTATTTCTGGCTGGCGGCCCAAGTGTCCATTTTGCGCTCCAGCACATCCAGTGGCATCACGCCATCCTTCAGAAGCTCGTCGTGGAAGTCGCTGAGGCGGAAGTGGGCGCGGTGCTGGCCGGCATACTGCTCACGCAGCTTGTCATTGTGCGGGCCCAACTGCTTTTCGTACTTCTGGCGCAGCTCCCGGATTTTCAGGGCCCCAATTTTGTAGCTCAGTGCCTGGCCCGGAATAGCCATGTAGCGCTCAATTTCCGCGGTAGCACCCTCCTCACTGATGGCTTCGTTGGCCATCATGTATTTGATGGCCTCCTCACGAGTCATGTTTTTGGTGTGCATGCCTACATCCACCACCAAGCGCACGGCCCGGTGCATTTCGTCGCCTAGGGCACCCATGTACTGGTACGGGTCGGTGTAGAGGCCAAGCTCTTTGCCCAGGCTTTCAGCATACAGTGCCCACCCTTCGCCCATGGCGCCGTACCAGGCAAAGCGCCGGAATTTCGGCATATCGGTGTTTTCTTGCTGCAGCGATGTCTGGTAATGGTGGCCTGGAATGGCCTCATGCAAAAACAACGACTCCATGCCCGACGTGACGTTGAACGTAGTGGCATCTACAATCGGGATGTAGAAAACACCTGGCCGCGAGCCATCGGGGCTGCCCGCGTTATATTCCGCCGAAGCGGATGCGGCCCGGAACGCCTCCGTCTGCCGAATCTCGAACGGCGTTTTGGGCGTGCGCCCAAACATCTTCTTCAGGTTTGGTTCAATCTTGGCCTGAATAGCCCGGAAAGCATCCAGCACCTCCTCCGGCTTCTTATAAGGCATCAGCTTCGGGTCGGTTTTCAGGCTTTGGAAGAAGGCTTTCAAGTCGCCTTTGAAGCCAACCTGCGCTTTTACCTTCTCCATCTCACCCCGAATGCGCGCTACTTCCGCTTTGCCCGTCTGGTAGATTTCCTCGGGGGTTTTAGAAGTGGTCGTCCAGGTTTTAACGTAATACTTATAGATTTCAGGCCCGCCCGGAATAGCTGAAATACCCGTACTAGGCCGGGATTTGGGCAAGTATTCCTTCTCCAGGAAGTCGGCGAGCTTGCGGTAGGTGGGCACCAGGTTCTCGGCAATGGCTTGTTTGTACGCCGCGGTCAGGCGGGTTTTGTCGGCGTCCGATATGTCGTTGGGCAGGCGGGTAATAGGGCCGTAGAACAAGCTGGTAGTAGGATCCTGGGTTTCCATGGCCCGCATTTGCGGAATCATTTTCACCACCAAGGTCCGTGGCAATACCACCCCAGCCTTCATGCCCGCCCGAAAGTTGCTGATGGCCGTATCGGCCCACACGCTAAAGCCTTTCACGCGGCCTAGCCAGTTGTCGTAGTCTTTGGCGGTTTTGAAGGGCTGCACACCTTCCCCGGAGCCATACTGACCCATGCTAATCGGGAGGCCCCAAAACTGCTGGTACGGTATCATCCAGGTGTTCAGCTTAAGGCCTTCCAGCTTGTTTTCCAGGTCGTAGCGGAATATATCGTAGCTGATTTTATCATTAGCCGACAAGTCTGACCGGTCGAATTTCTGCAGCCGCGTCAGGTACTTCTGGTAAAACGCCCGCAGTTGCTCCCGAAACTGGCGGGTGCCGTCGTTGGGCAGCTGGTCGTTGTATCGGTTGTCGCCTTGGGCAGTGGCCTCCAGCGGAAACAACCGGCTGTTTTCTTCCCAATACGCGTCAAACAAGGAAGGCAGGTCCTTCACCTTTTCAAAGGTCATGACAGCGTTGTCGGTGGTAGCGTTGGAGTCTTTTTGCTGGTTGCAGCTAGCCAGTAGGGCCCCGGCTAGCAGGCCGGTCAGGGCAATTCGTTTCATTAACCGGAGAAAGTTTGGTGTGAAGCCGGAAGGTAACGCCCCACGGCCAAACCCCAAGCACGCTCGGCCTTTGCATTGCTCTTCTGCCCCAAGAATTTGCTGTTTATAACACTTGGAAGGCAATACGGGCCTAGTATCAAAAAGCCTGACCGTCGGAAATAGGCTTTCCGATGGTCAGGCTTTTGTAATTCGGTTCCGGAAGCAGTGTCTACTCGTTGCGCAGCAGTACCCGCTGGCTTACGGTTCCCTCACTGGTGAAGGCCTGCACAATATAGACACCACCGGGAGCTTGCTGGCCTAGGGTTACCTGGCGGCTAAAGGCACCGGTAGTGCCGGCGGGCAGCTGCTCCGTGCGCAGCACTCGGCCCATGTTATCCATAATTCTAATGCTTTGGCAAACGCCGCCAATCTGCATGTCAATGTTCATCACCGACTGATTACCGTACACTGACATTGCCTGCTGGGCTAGGCGGGCGCTGCTCACCTCTACCGGCACCACCTGCGAGTAAGCCGTCGTTCCATCGAGGTCAGTCTGGCGGAGGCGGTAGTAGTTCACGCCTTGGCGAGGGCTAGCATCCGTAGCCGTGTAGTTGCGCACCGAAGTGCTGGTGCCAGCGGCGCGTACGGTAGCTACATCCTCAAACGACTTGCCATCAGCGGAGCGCTGCACCGTGAAGCTGGCTGACTGTAGCTCGGCGGCGGTGCTCCAGTTGAGTTGCACACGGTTGCCTTGCAAGCGGCCATCAAAGCTTACCAGCTGAACTGGCAGCGGGCCGGCGCAGCCATTTACCGTAATGGCTTCCAGAGCATAGGAGTTGCAATCTATGTTCTGAAGTTCGGCAATGCCACAGTCGGAGCTTTGGCCTTTAATGCACACCTTCAGGCCGGCATCAAACAAGCCTTTTACCAGGCCGGCCCCGTTGCCGCGGGTCATCACGCAGCCCTCAATAGCCAGTTCGCCTGTGCCCTCTACCGTACCCGACTCATTCGTGATGCTGTTGTTACCCTGCATCAGCACGAGGTTGCCTTCTATGCTCACGCGGCTTTCCACGTTCAGCGTCGATTGGTTAGCCAGCATGATGCTGCAGGCCGCTTCTAGCGGAGCATTAATATCGGCGTCGGCTTTGTAGAAGTTCAACGATGAAACCGTCAGCGGTCCGTCCGTCACCAGCCGAAGCTGATCGGGGCCGCTCTGGCTGCCAAAGTCCAGCTTGCGGCCCGCCTGGTCTTCAGTAAGCGAACCGTTTTCCGTGATGGTGAGCATTCCGGCCTTACCGGTTACGGCGTAGTTCTGGGTTAGCTTCACCGCCGACCCAATAACTACAATCTCATCGGAGCTGCTTTTGGAATCGCCGGGGTAGCGCTGGGTGCCGGCCACGCCATCTACTTCCCAAATAGCTGGGTTGTTCCAGTTGCCTTCACTTGTCGAGACAAACCTGACCTGGGCCTGAGTTTGAGAAAGACCGCCTAAGGTGCCAGTCAAAAACAGGACAAAAGAGAGTATATTCGTTTTCATTGGATTCGTATTTAATGCCAAACAGTAGTGCTCAATACTGGGCATTTGTACGATTATCCTTACATTGTGATGCCTACTACAGACAGACCCTAGGCAGTTTATTGATTTATATAAATATAACTATTATCATTTATTTGCCTGTCGTCATATATTATTTTTTCACTGCCATTGTTTATCTATACGTTTTTTGGACATATTTTTTATAATTTTTATTACATATATTTTAACTAATATACAATAGCCTCAACAGGCAATAGGCCAAAAAAATCTTTATATATACCCAAAAATTACAGTAAGTAGGGCCTGATAACATCTGATAACTGGTTTAAAGAGGATACCACCCTAGCAGCTTCAGGGCAGGTATGGCTACTCAACGAAATATCTAAAGCCTGATGTGCTAACCATAGCATTAAGTTGGAAGCACCGCTATAACCGAAATCACTTTTCGGAGTTATACAGCGATACTTCGGTTATACAACTTGAAACATGGAAGCACTTACAGGTAAAAATGCGCTGATAACAGGCGCTGGCAAAGGTATCGGACGGGCAATAGCCTTGGCTCTGGCCAAAGAAGGCGTGAACGTGGCCCTACTGGCTCGCACGGAAAGCCAGCTGCGTGAGGTAGCGCAGGAAATTGAAGCCTTGGGCGTGAAGGCCGTTACGCTGGTAGCCGATGTAGCCGACCGGGCGGCCGTAGAAGCGGCAGTTGACCAAGCTCTCAGCACGCTAGGCAGCCTTGATATTCTGATGAATAACGCCGGCATTGGCACGTTTGCCAAGCTAGTAGACATGGACCCCGCCGAGTGGGAAAAGATTATTCAGGTAAACCTGATGGGTACGTACTATACCACCCGGGCCGTGCTACCCCAGATGATTGCGCGCGAAACCGGCGATATCATCAATATTGCCTCCACGGCGGGCCAGCGCGGCGCCGCTACTACTAGCGCCTACAGTGCCTCTAAGTTTGCCATCCTGGGCCTCACAGAGTCGTTGATGCAGGAAGTGCGCAAGCAAAACATCCGGGTTTCGGCGCTTACGCCCAGCACGGTGGCTACGGAGCTGGCCATCGGCAATAACCTCACCGATGGTAACCCCGAAAAGGTAATGCAGCCCGAGGACTTAGCCGAGTTCATCGTTTCGCAGCTGAAGCTCAACCGCCGCATCTTTATCAAGGAAGCCGGCATGTGGAGCACCAACCCCTAGGCAGTTCCGGCCGCTTAAGTACCTAGTAAAACAGAAAAAGGCCTGCATATGCAGGCCTTTTTCTGTTTCTGAGTCGGCTACTCTATCCGGCCGTCCCGAATCCGGACATCGGCTTTGGGAGCGGCTTTCTTCACCATGGTCCCGAAGGCTCCTTTCTGCTCGAAAGCAGCAATTACTTCGTCTTCGGCGGGAGTGCGTTTTACGACTGGGTTGTTGGCCCAGAACTCCGGATCGTAAGGCTTGGCCTTGATAGCATCCAGGTCGCGGTCATCCACACTCACGGGGGCATAGCGAATGCCAGTAGGCTTGGTATCCTGCTCGAAGAAAAAGGTAAACGACGACACGTTGATGTTAGCGGTAGGCTTGCCGGGCTCTACCAACTCGGCGGTCAGGCTGGCTTTCATGAGTTCCAGCGGCGCAATGGTCGCTTCACCATCTTGAAAGGTCATTTCAATATCCAGCTTGGGGTTGCGGTACTTCTGCTTGGGGTTGTTGGAAGCCGCCGTGAAGTTGGGAGTCGTCATGTGGTAGCGCATCACCTGGTAGCTGTCGATATCCACCCAAATGGTGCCTTGCGAGCGGTATTTGGTCAGTTCAGGGCGGGTTTCAAACTTGATTTCGGCTACTCCTCCTGTTGAGTCTTGGCCCACAATACCAACCAGCTCTAGCAGGTAGTTTTTCTCCACATTCGGGCTGAGCAGCGCCAGAGATCTAGTGCTGTCCTGGCGCGGATCAAAGAGGCCAAAGGAGCGGGTATAAATAGAGAAGTTGCTGAAGTTGGTGAGAGCCGGGCGCGCGGCATAGCGGCCCTGGGCCACCGTGGTCCCCTCAATGCGGGCTGGGTTCGACTTTACGTTCCAGACTACTTCCTGCAGCTCCGTAGGCGCATTATCGATGCGAGTTATCTGGCGGTAAAAGGCCTTGCCATAGTAGGGGCGGCGGTAGTTGCGCTGCAGGTTGCGGTAGGCCCGGTCAACGAGCTGATAGGCATAGCTGCCTACTTTCACTTCGGGCAGCACCACCGTAGCAGGGGCCAAGGCTACCGTTAGGGCATCGGCGCCGGAAGTTACCCGCACTGTGTCGCGCACGTGGCTCAACTCCGAAACTAATAATACTACGGGCAGCTTGGCCACCGTAATGGTAAACTCGCCTTCGAGGTTGGTGGTAGTACCGTTGCTAGTGCCGGGCACGGCCACACTGGCAAAAGGCAACGCTTCTTTAGTGTCTTTGTCGCGCACAGTGCCGCGCAGTTGCACCTGGGCTTGGCTGAACTGGGTTACGCTTAGCAACAGGGCTAGCAACACATACGCAAGCGGAAAACGGCTCAAAGAAAGTCGTGGAGAGGCTACGGCCAGAAGATCAAGCATCGGTACAGAAATAAGCAGCGGAAAAGACAAAGCAGGCAGAGCGCTTCTACCTAACGCAGGCCCGACCCAAAACCGTGCCCACCTGCACAAAAGTAGCCCGCAAACGCAACTGGAATGCCTTAATGTAGGTAAGTAATGTACCTTAGGGCATACCGCCAGCGTTTGGCCGGCAATCTGTCCTTCCACTTTTCCTCCTCTCCTACTGTCATGCTGAAGCGAGATTTCCTGAAAAATGGCGTGCTTACCATGGTGGGTGCCCTTGTAAGCCCCGCCCTCCTGGCTGCCGCTCACGAAGAAAAGCTACTCCGCGAAGCCCGGGCCACTCCTATGGCCGATGGCCCATTTACGCTACCCGCCCTGCCCTATGCTTTCAATGCGCTGGAGCCCCATATTGATGCCAAAACGATGGAAATCCATCATGATGCGCACCACAAAACCTACGTATCGAAGCTCAACGAAGCGGTGGTAGGCAAGCCCGAAGAAAAGCTGAGCCTGGCGCAGTTGCTAGCCTCGGCCAGCAAGCAACCCGATGCCATCCGCAACAACGCCGGCGGGCACTGGAACCACTCTTTCTTCTGGCAGATTCTGTCGGCGAAAGGTGGCGGCAAGCCCAGCGGCGCGTTGGCTACGGCCATCACCAAGGACTTCGGCTCGTATGAGAAGTTTACGGAAGAGTTTACCAAGGCCGCTACCGGTCGCTTCGGCTCGGGCTGGGCGTGGCTGATTCACGATAAGAAGGCGGGCAAACTCGCTATTACTTCCACTCCAAACCAAGACAACCCGTTGATGGATGTGGCCGGCATTCAGCACGGCACACCACTATTGGGCCTTGATGTGTGGGAACACGCCTACTACCTCAAGTACCAGAACAAACGTCCTGACTACGTGAAGGCGTTCTGGAACGTAGTAAACTGGACGGAGGTAGGCCGCCGCTTCGATGAAGCCAGCAAAAGCTAGCTCCCCGGGTTGGTTAAACCTCTGATTGAAAACCGCTCCTGGCACTCCGGGAGCGGTTTTTTGTTTGTATAGGAGTAGAAGCTGTTATACAGCGGCAAAACAGCTTTCTGCGCAAACTCAACAGGTAATTACTAGCCTTAACGCAGCCCGAAGGCCCTATAAGGCATCTTTGTACCATGAAAACGACCTTTTGCTGGCTAGTGGCGGCCGCAACCCTACTGCTTACTTCGCCACCAGCCGCGGCGCAACAAACCAAAAAAGAGCTGCGCATTGCTTTCGGCTCGTGCAACCGCCACGATTTGCCACAACCACTCTGGGACGATATTGCCCGGGAGAAGCCTAACGTGTGGATCTGGCTGGGCGACAATATATACGGCGACTCTGATGACCCCAACGTACTGCGCGCCAAGTACACGGCCCAGTTTAATCAGCCCGGCTACCGCGCACTCCGCGAGCAAGGCACTACCGTAATTGGCACCTGGGACGACCACGACTACGGCCGCAACGACGGCGACAAAAGCTACCCCTTCAAAGCCCAAAACCAGCAACTAGCCCTTGATTTCCTGGAGGAGCCCGCGGGCAGTGCGCGCCGCCAACAAGAAGGCATCTATACCTCATACACCTACAAAGCAGGCCGCAAGAAAATCAAGGTACTTCTGCTTGATGACCGGTATTTTCAGGACAAGCTCTTCCGCGACTCGGCTCTGGTATACCACCCCAACCCCACCGGCGACGTGCTTGGCGAAGCACAGTGGCAGTGGCTCCGGGAGCAGCTCCAGAATTCCGATGCCGATGCTCACCTTATTGCCTCGGGTATTCAGTTTTTGCCCCAGGAGCACCGTTTTGAGAAGTGGGCTAATTTTCCGGTGGCCCGGCAGCGCTTTCTGGAGTTATTAGCTTCCACTAGGCCCAAAGGCGTCGTGCTCATCAGCGGCGACCGGCATATTGGTGAGATTTCCAAGGTGCCAGTGCCCGGCGTGCCGTACCCCGTGTACGAAATAACCTCCAGCGGCCTCACGCACACGGCCACGCACAATACTTCCGAGCCCAACCAATACCGCGTCAGCCCGCTCGTGAACCAGCTGAATTACGCGCTGTTCCGGTTCCGGCAGCAGGGTCGCAAGCTTTTCGTGACGGCCTCATTGCGCGGCGATGAAGGCAAGACGTTTTACACGGAAGAAATTGAGCTGGGTAAATAGCTAGGCACTAAACTCAACCGAAGGCTAGGTCGTTTTCCGAAGTCAACGCGCCGAAGCATCTTGCCTGCTGACGCTGTAACGCTAATTCAACGATACGAGCGAGATGCTTCGGCCAGCGCAGCAGAACGTTCCTTCCGAAACCGCTTCGAGGATTACCCGTTGCCCTCATGCGTTCTATGCTCCGTGTTTCACCTAAATTCGCATCTTACCCATTTCACTTGCCGCGACTTCCTTTGTCTTTCCCTCGTCTCCTCTCGCTTTTGTGGCTGCTACTAGCGCTGCTAAGCGCCACCGATGGTACGGCCCAGCGCCGCAAAAAGCTACCCACCAAAAAGAAAACTGCCGTTTCAGCATCTCGGCGCCCAACTGCCCCGAAGAAAGCATTAGCTGCCCCCAAGCCCGCAACCGCCAAAAAGCCGGCACCCGTTGCAAAAACCCGTAACCTGCCTGTGCCATTTGCACCGCAGCTTGCTCAGTCGCGGTGGGTTGACTCGGTGATGAAAACCCTGACGCCCGACCAGCGCGTGGCCCAGCTCTTTATGGTGGCCGCGTACTCCAACCGTAAGCGTATTGATGAAGACTCCGTATCGGCCCTGATTCAGCAGTACGGCATTGGCGGCTTGATTTTCTTTCAGGGCGGGCCGGTGCGCCAGAGTAAGCTCCTGAACCGCTACCAAAGCCAAAGCAAAGTACCGCTGCTGGTGGCTATGGATGCCGAATGGGGCGTGGGCATGCGCCTAGATAGCGTGCAACGCTTTCCGTTTCAGATGAGCCTAGGCGGCATCCGGGAAAACCAGCTGCTCTATGATATGGGTACGGAAGTGGCCGCGCAGTTTAAGCGGCTGGGCATGCACGTTAATTTCGCGCCGGTGGTGGATGTGAATAACAACGCCGCTAACCCCGTCATCGGGTACCGCAGCTGGAGCGAAAACCGCGAAAACGTAACCGAGAAAAGCTACCTCTACATGAAGGGCATGCAGGATGCAGGCGTGCTGGCCGTAGCCAAACATTTTCCCGGCCACGGCGACACCGACACCGACTCGCACCTGGCCCTGCCCCTCCTCCGCATTGACAAAAAGCGTATCGATACGCTGGAGCTGTTCCCCTTCAAAAGCCTGATGGAGCGCGGTATTGGCGGCATGATGGTGGCGCACCTCAACATTCCGGCCCTTGACACCACCGGCATGCCTAGCACTCTATCGAAACCCATCATCCAGGGCTTGCTGAAGCAGAAGCTAGGTTTTGAGGGCATCATTTTCACCGATGCCATGAACATGAAGGGCGTCATCAGCAAGTATCCTCCCGGTGATGCCGACCTGCGCGCGCTCATTGCCGGCAACGATGTGCTGGAATTCTCAAAGAATATTCCGCTGGCCCTGCAAATGGTGCGCGCGGCCATCAACCGCGGCGAGCTGAGCCAGGAAGACCTGGACGCCCGTTGCCGCAAATTACTAGCCCTCAAGGAATGGGCAGGCCTGAACAAGTACCGACCAATTGAACTCAAGAACATCACGGCCGACCTGAACACGCCCCACGCTCAGTACCTGAGCCAGCACCTCACGGAGCTGAGCATGACGGTGCTGCGCAACCAGAAAACCCTGCTACCCCTGCAGCGCCTCGATACCTTGCGCCTGGCTACCCTCACAATCGGCACCAAAGACACCACCGATTTTCAGCGCATGGTGGCTGATTACGCGCCGGTGCGCCACTTTTGGCTGTCGGCCACCGCGAGCATGGATGAGCTAACGAGCATGCGCGAGACGCTGAAAGCCTACAATACGGTGCTGGTGGGCCTCAATAACCTAGGCCGCCTGCCAGCCACTAACTTCGGCGTAACGCCTGAAACCAATGTGCTGCTGCGTGAGCTGGGCAGCAAAGGCCAGAGGATGGTGGCAACGGTATTTGGCAATGCATATGCCGTGGCCAAAGTTCGGGACCTGGAGCGCGCCGATGCCGTGGTACTAGCTTACCAGGAAAGCAGAAACGCCCAGGAAGTAGCCGCCGAAGTTATTTTTGGCGGCGTTTCGGCTAGCGGAAAATTGCCCGTTACGGTTTCTGATCGGTTTAGCTACGGCACGGGGCTAGCAACGCAGGGTGGCATGCGGCTACGCTACAGCTTTCCGGAGGCCGTGGGCATGAACAATAACCTGGAGGCCCGCGTCGACTCTATTATGAACGGCGCCGTGACCGCCCGAGCATTTCCTGGGGGCGAGGTGGTTATTGCCCGGCGCGGGGTGGTAGTGCTGCGCAAAAGCTACGGCACGCACTCTTTCCAGAACTCACCAGCCCAGGCTGGCAAGCCCAGCCGCCCTGTCCGCAACACCGACCTTTATGATTTGGCTTCTCTAACGAAAGTAACCGCGGCACTGCCCGCCCTGATGAAGCTTCAGGAGGCCGGCAAGTTTTCGCCCGACATGACCCTAGGGCAGCTGTTCCCGGAGTTCCAAGGCACCAACAAGCAGGACCTGAAGCTGCGCGATGTGCTCACGCACCAAGCCCGCCTGAAAGCCTGGATACCATTCTGGAAAGACTACACCAAGCCCCGCGGTATTTTTAACGCGCTACTGGGTAAAAGCCCCGATGCCAAGGAGGTTTCTGCTACCCTACCTTCGGAGCTAAACCGCCGCTTCTTCCGCCCCGATTCCTCGGCTCGGTTCCCGCTGCCCGCCGGCCCTAACTTGTGGGCCCGCAAAGATTTCCCAGAGCGCCTTACCAAAGCCATTGCCGAGTCGCCGCTGAACGAGAAGCCGGGCTATGTGTACTCCGATTTGTCGTTTATCATGTATCCGCGCTTTATCAAGTCGGCCACGGGCAAGTCGCTGGACCAGTTCGTGACGGACGAAATCTACCGGCCGCTGGGCGCTAGTACCCTCGGCTACAACCCCACCCGCCGCTTTCCCCGCAGCCGCATTACGCCCACCGAGTACGACTCCCTGTTCCGTCACGGCCAGCTGCACGGCACGGTGCACGATGAAGGTGCTGCTTTGCTTGGGGGCCTCTCGGGCCACGCGGGCCTGTTCGGCAATGCCAACGACGTAGCAAAACTGGTGCAGCTCTACGCCTGGAATGGCAAGTATGGCGGGCAGCAGCTTTTCAAGCCCGAAACTGTAGCTGAGTACACCAAATGCCAGTTCTGCCCCGATAACCGCCGCGCCCTAGGCTTCGATAGGCCCGCAACCAACCCGGCCCTAAACTCAGCCAAAAGCGTGTCGCAGCTCAGCTATGGCCACACCGGCTTTACGGGCACCTACTTTTGGGTTGACCCCAAGGAAGAGTTGACCTGTATTGTGCTCACCAACCGCGTAAACCCCACGCGCCGCAACAACAAAATCACCGAGGTGAGTGTGCGCACCGGTGTCTTACAGGTAGCGTTAGAGAGCATCCGGCAGCCCCGAAAACAAGCCGTGGAAAGCACCGTGCCTCAAGAGAATTAAAAAAGCCCCGGCCAACTGGCCGGGGCTTTTTTGTGTGACTATCAAACCGAAGCTTATTGCAATACTAGGCGCTGCGAAGACACTTGGTTGCCAGTTTTCACTTTAAACAGGTACGTACCGCGCGACAGGCTGCTGCCATCAAACTCAACCTGATGGCTACCCGCCGACTGTGCCCCGTCAACCAGGGTTTTCACTTTACGTCCCAGCACGTTGTACACTTCCACCGTTACGGCGCCCTCTTGTGGGAGACTGTAGCTGATGGTGGTGCGGCCCGAGAACGGGTTTGGGTAAGCGGCAACCTCTTTGCTGAGCGTAGCCAGGCTAGTAGCTGGTGCAGTAGTAGCGGCCGTGCCGCGGGCCTGCGTAGCCGGCTGCGTCAGGGCTTCCCACTGCGTGAAGGTGCGCGTTACGATAACGGCAAAATCGGCCCGGGTTACGCGCTGAGCGGGCTTGAAAGTGGCGTGCAGCACAGGCTCCAGGTCGTTGGGGCCCTGCGTTAGGGTGTAGTAGGCGTTAATCAGCCCCAGTTCCAGGGCAACACTCACGTAGCCTTCGAGACCAGCCGGAATGGTACCGGCATCCTCTACCACCAGCGTTTTGCCGGCGGCCTGCACCGTTACGGGCTTGCCATTACGCTCCAGGGCATTCTGCTGGAAGCCCAGGCCCTGCACCAACGAATAGGCCAGCGCCGCCCGATCAACTACCCCGCTCGGCGAGAACGTACCCGGCGCGCTCGGTAGCATTACCCCATTGTACTGATGAAAACGGTCGCGCAGGGCGGCACCTTTAGCTACCACAGATTCCGTTAGCAAAATGTCGGCAACAGTTGATACGTCGGAGAAAGAGCGGGCGCCCGTGGTTGGCAGCAGTTGCCGGATGCCCTGGCCCATCATGAGGTAGTCAGCCAGCTGCAAGCGCGTCAGGTTTTGATCGGGCTTAAAACCGTTGCTCAGGCCATCCATCAGGCGGCTGTTTACGGCAGCTTTAATAGATGCTTCGGCCGGGTGCCCTGCAATATCCAGCAGGCCTGTGGTTCCGCTTACTGTAAGTTTGGTGAGAGAAGCCGTTACGGTTTCCGGAATAGCCACACCATTCAACCCGTCTACCTTAAGCGTCCAGGTTCCGGCAACAGGCGAGCCAACGGCTACGCTCCGATCCTGGTACAGGGCAAAAGCCGCCGGAATGCCCGAGCGATGCTCCACGCCATTCGGATCAATCAGAATCAGGTTAAGAGCATTACCGCTCAGCCCCGAAATACCACCGGCCATAATTTTAGCCTCCAGGCTGTTGGTGCCCGATGCCACCGCAAAGGTGGTCTGGTTGCTGGCCGCCAGCGCCGGGTTGTAGTTGATGGAGTAGGTTTCAGTAGTGCTCTGCGAATTCACGCTGCTGTTGAAGCGGCGACTGGCATTCACCGTCGAGCCAAAGGCAGAGCCTCGAAAGGCTTTGTCTACGGCCGCATAGGCGTTGATGTAGCCAGAGCCCACTTCCCACGTTTCGCGGCCGGGCATGTTGGTAGCCGTTTCCTGAATTAGCTGCTTCACCTGGGCTGGTGCCAACGCTGGGTTCGCTTCCAGCATAAGCGCCACTACCCCAGCTACGTGCGGCGTAGCCATAGAAGTACCGCTCATATGGGTATAAAACGGAACCTCAGCAGGTTGCAGCAGCTCTACGTCCATTTGAGTGCCTAACGACGACACCGGCGCTATGGCCCGCGTTGAAACTACATCTACTCCAGGTGCTACAATAACCGGCTCATTTTTAAACGTCCAGGTTTGGCCATCTACCGAGAACGTGCCTCCCTCATTGCGCACCCCACGCGACGAGAAGTCGGCTAGTTTTCCATCCTTGTCACCGGCACCCACCGAGATGGTCCAGGGGGCAATGGCGTAAGGGTTGTGCGTATCGGCGCCCGGGCCTTCATTGCCGGCCGCAAACACAACCACCATACCGCGGTCATACACCTTCTTGGTCACCACGTTAATTGGGTCGTTGGGGTCGAAACCACCGCTAGAGCCAAAAGAGTTGCTTACCACCCGAATGTTATACTGGTACTGGTGCGTAAGCGCGTAATCGAAGCCACCAATGGCATCAAGCACCAACAGGGCACCACCGGAGCCGTAGCCAAGCAAGGATGCCCCGGGAGCTACGCCCTCGTATTTGCCGTTCGACTTGGAGCCGGTACCGCCTACGGTGCCTGCGCAGTGCGTGCCGTGGCCCGAGTTGGTGTCGGTATTCGCTACTCCTTCTAGGTAGGTTACGGGCAGCAACGCGCTCAAGGCATTGAGGTTGGTGCTACCAAGCGTGTTCTGTACTAGGTGAGTTCCAAACTTAATGTCCTCGTGCGTACCATCCACGCCGCTGTCGTTAATGAGCACCCCAATGCCGCGTCCCGATACCGGAATTCCTTTGTTGCGGGCCGTCATTTCCTGATCTACCCGCAGGCGTTTTACTCCGGTCAGGTGTGTATCGTTGTAGTTGTAGTACGTTAGCTTTTTATTGAAATACAGTGATTTAACCTCAGGATTCTTGGCGAGGGCATTTACCTGGGCTGCGGTAGCAAGTACGCCGGCAACCGGCACGGCCTGAAATGTAATGCCCTGCGTTATGCCCAGACTGCGCAACAAACCAATTTGCGAAAGCAATGGCGCTCCGTTGCCCTTAAATGTTACGACAACCTGCGCTACGGGGCTGTTTTTGAAGGCAGCCTGCAAGGCCGGATCAATGGTTGCCTGACCAAATGCGCTTCCGGCTGACACACTAGCGAAAGCGAAGACCACTAAAAGTTTCTTCATAAGGTTGTGGAAGGGAGGGTAAGAAAGAAGTTTGGCGTGCTGCTGATGCGGCTCCTCTGCTCAGGCGCTCATCTATCGGCAGAGTACTATCGGGAGCAAGAGCAGTTTACTCCGAGTCTACTATACCTGTGGCAGCGCCATATCTACGCTAAACCCTCTGCCCGTGGTTTTAACTTTTTTAACAATTCTCGCAATTATTATGTCCATATATTATCACATTAATCATTATAACATCCGTTACATGCAATTATTTCAATAATTCAACCTTATTCTTAACTCTATATACAACTTAACCAGGATAAGCTGAACCGCTGCAACTTCGCTAACAGCTTCTATATGAATCTCATTGATCACCTTCTGTATAAGCCCAATTTTGTACAAGTCAACAGTACAACATCCTCAAGCACCTGAACAGTAGCTTTTGGAGTTTCAGTTGCCTAGTAATCCTCCTAGCCCCGATTGACCAGTGAACCCTGCCGGTTAAAACAAGAAAAGCCCGCCAGAATCATCTGACGGGCTTTTTGTATCGCTGATTACTCTGCGCTAGCTTATTCTTTCACCAGCCGCTGCGTGATGCTGATGGCGGCGTTGTGCACCTTAATGATGTAAACACCCTTGGCAAACTGCTGCACATCCAGCGCAGAGAGTGCTCCACCAGTGGCCTTGCCAACCTGGAGCACACGGCCCGTTACATCAATAATATCAACTGTATAAGTACCGGCGGGCAGGCTGCTCAGGTCCAGGGCGGTGCTGCCTAGGGTGGGGTTCGGCACCAACCCTACCGTGTAGGAAGTGGGAAGCTGCTCAGCGAATTTTACGGTCTTTACCGAGGAATACTGGAAAGTACCATCAGTATCTACCTGACGCAGACGGTAGTACAGCAGCGCCCCTACCAGGCGGGCTTTACCGTCAATGAAGCGGTAGCGGTGCTCCTGGGTGGTAGAGCCCTGGCCTTTTACCGTACCCACCTTGCTGAACGAACGACCATCTACGGAACGCTCGATGTCAAAATGGTCGCTGTTTTTCTCCATGATAGTCGTCCAGGTTACCAGAGCATCATCCTGCTTGGCTACGGCATCAAACTGCGTGAGCTCAACAGGCAACGGCTGCGACAACTTCACGGAAATGGTAGAGGGGCTGGAAGGTGCCCCCACAAAATCTCGCACGCTGTACTGGATAGTGGTAGTGCCGGCAAACGTGGCAACGGGCGTGAAGGTGACTACACCCGCGCTGTTCACCCGGTATACCCCCACGTTAGGCACCACGCGGTTTACGTCCTGCTCAGGGGTAGCAGGGTCCAGATCCACGGTAGCAGGGTCCACGCCATCTACGTCTTGGTCGTTGGAAACGACATCAAGCGTAGCCACGCGGCTGCCTGACATATCCTGGCTGTCGTCGGCCGTGATGGGGCCTACCCGCACCGTGATAGCAGCCACCGTGCTTTCAGCATTGGCGGCGTCTTTTCCTTTGTAGGCAATGCTAGTAGAGCCTGTAAAGCCGCTAGCGGGCGTAAAGGTAATTCTGCCAGTAGCGGCATCTGCGTTAAACTTTCCTTCCGCTTTATCGATAGACTTGGCCCCGTTGCCGGTAGCTGCTTTCGAGCTGAATAGCAGTAAGCTGTTGCCCTCAATGCCGCCATCGTCAATGTCGTTATCGAGAGCCGAGAAAGTAGTAGGCACGATAGAAGGCACTAGCACAAGGTCGTCTTGCGCCTTGGGTGCCTCGTTGCAAGTCCCAAAGTACACATCATCAATGCCCATGTCGTTGCCGCCTTGTACAATCGATACGTTTACGATTTCGAAGGTAGCTGTGGTGTTGGTACCCGAGAACCAGATGTCGCTGAGCTTTACCCAGGAGTTAGGCGCCTCCGGAATGGAGGTAATTTCGGAGGTAGCCACCCCGTTGATTACGAAACCAAATACCGGGTCGTCGGCGGTAGTAGTGGTAGTGTTAGCCAGAATGTTGTTTACCCACGCCGAGAAGTTGTAGTACTTGCCAGGCTCCACCTTAATCGTCTGCGAGTACAGCTTCTTAATGGTGTTGCTGCCATTGATCATCAGGAAGTTCCCACTCCTACCCGTCTGGGCAAAGTTCGGGTGGTAGTCGGCGGCGCTGGTACCTACTGCGTACAGACCCTCCGGAACCAGTTCATTGGTAACACCGCTTTGGTTGGCAACATATATATAGTCGGTTTGAAAGCCCGTGTTGCCTAGTTCAAAGCCCGGATTTTTCAGCAGGTTGGGGCCGGTAGCCTGGGTGCAGGCTACTGCCGGGTCGTACACGGTTATATTTACCGTCGCTACCGACGACAGGCCGCCATCGCTTACCCGATATACGAAAGAGTCATTTCCTACATAGTTAGTATTCGGCGTGTAGGTATAGTTACCATCCTCTGAGATGGTTACGCTGCCTTTTGTGGGAGCCGTAACCGCTGTAGTAGCTACCGTTAGGTTAGTACCAACTCGGTTGTTGTCGTTGATCAGGACGTTACCTGACACAGCGTTGTTTCTCGGTGTTACGTTCGAGTCGTTGTTTGCCAGCGTCTGAACCACCGTGAGCGTGAGGGTAGCGGCGTTAGAAGCATTGCCCTTGGCGTCTCGAACAATGTAGGAGAGTGTGCTGGTGCCCGTGTAGGTACCTTGAGCCGCAAATGAAATCAGGCCGAATTCATCAACTGTGTACGTGCCCTTGCTGCCATCCGTAAAGCTCGTCTCGCGGGCGGTAGTGGCAGGGTTTAAGTCTACCGTAGCCGGATCAATATCGTTGTCGGCGTCCGTGTCATTGCTCAGAATATAGATAACTGAGCGAGCCGTGTTAGAGCGGGTAGCCGCATCATTCACGGCCACTGGGGCCACACTCGTTGTAGCCAGTCTCAGCTGCTTCGGAGCTGACACCAGCCCTTTCTCATCCTGAATGGTATATGCTAGGGTACTAGTACCAACAAAGCCATTGCTGGCCGCAAATGTCACGAGGCCATTATCATCTACCGTAAACGTGCCTTGGTTGGCAATAGTGTAGGTAGCCTGCCGACGCTCCAGAGCAGGGTTAAGGTCTAGAGTTGCTCCTGATATGGTAGCTACCCCATCTGCATCCGTAACATTTTGCAGCAGATTGATGGCCGTAGTGGTGTTGTAAGAGCGCGTTACTTGATAATCAGCTCCTACGGGAGCGGCATTGGTCAGCGTAAGGCTGAGGTTAGCCGTTGCCTTCTGATTCGCGTTGTCAACGAAACCATACGGGAGCACCGCGTTTCCTACAAACTTGCTGGAGTTAGTTACTACTATCTCCCCGGCTGCCGAAGCGCTGTACGTAATTCCGTTCGCGTCAGTGTAAGCTGCATCAATGGCGGTGGTGGCTGGGTTTAAGTCCAGCGAGAAGCTGCCATCTGCCGCATCGTTGGCAGCTACATCAATTGTTGGGCTTGCAGTGTAGGAGGCGGTCAGGGCATCATTCGCCGCCGTAGGCGTTAGCTTGCACCAAGAGAGCGAGGCAATAGCCACCTCCTGACTGCCAGGATTATTATCGGCCGTTTGCGTATTAGCGAAAGTAAGAACCAGCTTTTTAACTGCGCTCGGAAAGGTAACGGTTGTGGCTCCGGTTCCCTGATTGTTCGCTGACTGGTCACTCACCGTATTACCAGCCACGGTTAGGCGGGTGGGCCGAGCAATATTTGCCGAAGCCAAAGAAATCAGATTGCCAGGAGCTACCACATCCGAGGTGTAGCCATTGAACGTTACCGCATCCTGATAATCGTTTTGGTTTCCTGACTGACTATTCCGGTCAATGCCATTCACAACAATCTTGAGGTTGGACACCGCGCGGCTAAACGTGATGGTAACCGAAGACGTGTTGTTGGTTTGATTACCATAATCAGCTGCCCACCTGATTCCCGAAGTGCCAACCGTTGCAAAGGTTGCAACGTTGCCGGTGGGGCTAAATCCACTGGTAGTAAATGTGGTAACGCCCACACTAGCCGACCGGGTCTTCCAATCTTGCGCAGCGGCGGTGGTAAAATTAAATGTGTTAGAGGCTGCCCCGCATTCCCCCTGTGCTTGTGCCCCTAAGGGCAGCAGCGCCCAAAAAGCGCCTAATAATCGTAAGGTTGTTTTCATGTAAACAGATCAAGTACTTGTACAAATCATCACTATAAAGCATTAACATAATACTACTGTAAATGCCTAAGCCAAATTTATCAGGGTAGAGTTTAGTATGCCATTAAATGCTTCATTAGTTCGTATTACCATTATATTATGTTGATTAATTCCTATATATAATAAAAATATAAATATGTAAATACATGAAATAATACAAAATACGATCATTAATCATGTGGCTAGAATGTTATGGTTGGGTAACCAGTAACTGAAGCAGCCCGATAAATTACCAAGAAGCAAGTGTCGCGCTTGTTATAGGTGGCCTGGCAAGGAATACCCTCGGTTTTTCGGTAGCTTAATCCGCAACTTCCCACTCCAACCTGTTCTGTTGCTATGCTAGGCCTCATGATGAACGAACCCCTGCGTATTGCGGGGCTGCTGGAACACGCCGCCAAGTGGCATTCTGATACTGAAATTGTGTCGCGGCTCCCGGAGGGCGGCATGCACCGCTACACGTATGCCGCCGCTCATCAGCGTAGTAAGCAACTGGCCAATGGGCTTACGGAGTTAGGCATCCGGAATGGCGACCGGGTGGGCACGTTGGCCTGGAACACGCACCGACACTTCGAACTGTATTTCGGCATTTCGGGCATGGGAGCGGTTTGCCACACCATTAACCCTAGGCTGTTTTTCGAGCAGTTGGTGTACATCATCAACCACGCCGAAGACCGACTCATATTTTTCGACCTGACGTTTTTGCCACTCGTGGAAAAGCTTGCCCCTAGCTGCCCCACAGTAGAAAGCTGGATTCTGATGACCGGCCGAGCCCACATGCCGGAAGCCACTACCCTACCCGACTTGCGCTGTTACGAAGACCTGCTGTCGGCCCAGAACAGCGCGTATGAGTGGCCCGTATTCGATGAAAATACGGCCTCCTCGCTTTGCTACACCTCCGGCACTACCGATCAGCCTAAGGGCGTGTTGTACTCGCACCGCTCCACGCTGCTGCACACCTACGCCGCCTCCCTGCCCGATGGCTTCAACTGCTCCGCCCGCGACGTGGTATTGCCGGTGGTGCCCATGTTCCATGTTAATGCTTGGGGTATTCCGTATGCGGCGCCCATGAATGGCTGCAAGCTCGTGATGCCCGGCCCCGGCCTTGATGCGGCCAGCCTATATGAGCTGTATGAGCAAGAAGGCGTAACGTTTACGGCCGGCGTGCCTACCATTTGGTTTGGCCTGCTGACGTTTATGCGGGAGAAAAAGCTGCGTTTTTCTACCCTCAGGCAAATGATTGTGGGCGGGGCCTCCTGCCCACCAGCGCTGCTGAAGGCCTTTGATGAAGAATTGGGGGTAGTAATTCGGCACGCCTGGGGCATGACGGAAACCTCGCCCCTAGGCACCGTGTGCACCCTAAAGCCCCAACAGCTCAGCCTCAGCCCCGACGAACAGTTTGCTATCCAGACCAAGCAGGGCCGCTCTATTTTCGGGGTGGATATGAAGATTGTGGACGACGAAGGCAGCGAGCTGCCCCACGATGGCGCGGCATTCGGCGATTTGCTGGTGCGCGGGCCTTTCATTGTGGCCGACTATTTCAGAGCCGAGCACCCCGGCGAGCTAACCCGAAGCGGCTGGTTCCGGACCGGCGACGTAGCCACCATCGACCCAGACGGTTTCATGCAAATCACGGACCGCAGCAAGGACGTCATCAAATCGGGTGGCGAGTGGATTTCCAGCATTGAGCTCGAAAACCTGGCCGTAGGGCATCCGGCGGTGGCGGAAGCGGCCGTGATTGGCGTACCGCACCCCAAATGGAGCGAGCGGCCCCTGCTGGTAGTGGTGCGCAAGCAGGAAACGGACATCAGCGCCGAGGAGCTGCTCGCTTTCTATGAAGGAAAAGTAGCCCGCTGGTGGATTCCGGAGGCTGTAGAATTTGTGGAGCAGCTGCCTCACACGGCTACCGGCAAACTGCTTAAAACCAAGCTCCGACTAGATTTCGAGGGGTACGAGTTCACTTAAAACCTACAAGCATTATAACGCGAAAGCGGGCGGTTTATTGTATTGCCGGACCTAGGGCCAGCAACACGATAAACCGCCCGCTTTCTTAGCGTTCCCGCAGGATCCTATTTCACGTCGGGTGTTGGCGACTGTGTCTTCATTTTTTCGGCAATGGCTTGCTGAAGCTCAGGCATGTGCTCTTGCATACGCTTCTGCCCTATTTCCATGCCGGCCTGCATCAGCTCGGGCATTTTGGTGATGGTTTTGCGCCCCGTTGGGGTACGGTAGAACTTGGCTAGTTCCTTAAGCTCTTTCTCACTGAATTCGCGAGCGTAGAGCTGCACCATATCCTCCTTCATCGAGGACCAGCTCATGTACTTGTTGAGATAAGCACGCATTTCCGGCTCCACTACTTTCATTCCCGGGTTCTGCTCCATTTGGGAGGTCAGCATCCGGTCGATGGTAGTGGCCAGGTTCTTTTCAGAGTCGGTGGCCGCCAACAAGTCTTCAGCAGCTTTGCGCTGTCCGGCCGAAAGCGGCGCGGCCGTGCTGGTAGTGGCGCCAGAAGTTTGGGCGGTAGCAGCCGGGGTGACCAAGGCCAGCACCGCAGCCAACATCAGGAAGTTTTTCATCTCCCGAAGTACGAGAAATTATCGGACTAGGCTGCGCCGCCTAGATCCTCTATCGGCTCAAACCTTAATAATGATGTTGCGCCGATACATCAGCCACAGCACTACCAGCCAGATCAGTACGCATACCAGCGCGCCAGCCAAGGAAGCGTTTACGGGGCTGAAGTATGGTACGAAAAACGTGTCGTAGAGCCAGTTGCGCAGGCCCGTTGGCTGCCCGTTGGCTCCCGTAACCGGTATCATGTTCAGCAGGCGCGGAATCAGGCTCGAAAGAAAAAACACGGTAATGGCATTCACGCCGAACACCAGCGGCGCCAGTATCCAGCGGCGGTAGCCCTGCACATCGGTAAGCCAGTAGAGGCCGGCCAGCGTTGCCAGCGCGAGGCCGCCGCTGTATAATACATAGGAGCTCGTCCAGAGGCTTTTGTTGATGGGAAACCAGCCGTTCCAGATTAGGCCCAGCAGTACGCAAGCACTTCCGGCCACAAACAGCCAGGCTACTCGGGTGGCCGGCTCTACGTCTTTCCGGCGCAGCCATTGACCGGCCAGCAAGCCAAGTAAGCCCGTGCCAATGGCTGGCAGAGTGCTCAGCAAGCCTTCGGGGTCCCAAGTGCGGCTTTGTTTCCAAAGATGCGCTTCACCCAGCAGGGTGCGGTCGAGCCAAGCGCCTAGGTTGGTGCTGGCCTCCAAGTTAGCGGGGCCGTAGCCAGGCACAGGCACCACTTGCAGCAGCACATTGTAGGTAATCAGCAGCAACGCCAACAGCCCGAGCTGTTGACGGCGCGAAGTTTTCAGAAAGAGGATGCCACATACCAAAAACACCACTGCTATACGCGCCAACACACCCGGAATACGCACCGTGCTGAAATCAAAAGCCGGAAACAACGCCGAAAAAAGCCCTAGCCCAAACAGGATGGCCGACCGCTTTAAAATCCGCAGCATCGTGCGGCCGTGTGTTTCGGGCCGGAGGCGGGCAGCATCGAGCGAGTAGGTAATGCTGACGCCGACAATGAACAGGAAGAAGGGAAAAATCAGGTCGGTGGGCGTACAGCCGTGCCAGTGCGCGTGCTCCAGCGGCGCATAAATGTGGCCCCAGTCGCCGGGGTTGTTCACCAAAATCATGGCCATGACGGTGATGCCCCGAAATACATCGAGGCTGACGAGGCGCCCGGGTTGCGATGCTTCTGCGATGGGAGTAGTATGAGTGGTATGCTGGGCAGCCTGCGTAGTGGTTTGCATTCGGGAAAATACGAAAGCTAACGAACCCACACAGTGGCAGAAACTTAAAACTTATTGGCCACAGCTACTTAACTTATCCTGTAAGACACCTACAACACTTTGACTGACCAAGAGAGCTAGTAATTTGAAAGTGTTTTGTAAAAAAAGCTCCTTTCTGTGATAAGAAAGGAGCTTTTATATCATGTGTAGTATTTCTACTTCGAGTTTACCGTCCGAAGATGCGTTGGAAGAAGCCGCCGCGACGCTTGGACTTAGTTTTTACTTTCACTTTAGTGGTAGTGCCGGTGGCGCTACCTACTCGGGTTGGCCATGGCACTACAGGGCGCGGCACCGGACGGGCGGGCGGCGTTGGGCTAGGAGCCGGAGCTGATGCCACAACAGGAGCCGGCTCAGGTGGTGCCGTTTGGGCCACTATAATTTCGGCGGCGCGACCCGTAGTACGTACTGATATCGGGCGGCTTTCATTATGCAGGCGGTCGAAGGCAGTAAGGTAATAGGCGTAAGCCTGACCGGCGCGGGCCGTGGTATCCACAAAAACCAGGCCCCGGCCGGGCTGAGGCCGCAGCACTACCAGTAGGTTGCGAGGGTCATCGGGGGTAGGCGTTTGGTCGGACTCGAAGCGGTAGAGGCCGTAGTAGGCGGCTTTGTCGCCGTCGGCAGCTTCGGGGCTGGGCTGCCAGGTAAGCGTATTAATGGCTCCCGAAACGGTGATGTTGAGGTTTTCGGCAGGGCGGGGCGGCACGGCATCCAGCCAAGGCATAGTGGGCACCAAGGCTGGGTAACGGAACTCATGCTGCCGCAACGAGTCAGTGGTATGCAGCGCATTCGCCATCAAGGACTTTGAGCTAAAGAACACGCTCCCACTTACTTCTGTGGGGAAGGTCCGGTTCAGGCGTACTTGCCGCGGCAGCTCCCGTGGGTTGCGCCACACGGTATCCGATTTGGTATTTTCTAGCATCCGGTACGCGCCATGCCCGATGTACAGGTGACGGCCGTAGCTATTGCGCGCCCACCACTCTACTAACACCGGGTACTGAGCCACTTTAAAGCCTGTGCTCCAGTACAGTTGCGGCAATATATAATCAACCCAGCCTTCGCGCAGCCACTCCAGCGCATCGGCATATAAGCCGTCGTAGCCCTGGAAGGCTTTGGTGGCTGAGCCGTTGGGGTCAGAGGTTTGGTTGCGCCACACGCCGAAGGGCGAGATACCGAATTTCACCCAGCGCTTGGTGTGCTGAATGGTGTCGTGCAGGTCGCGCACCAGAGTGTTCACGTTCTGGCGGCGCCAAGCGGCTAGTGGCAGGCGGTCGGGGTTAAAGCGCGCGAAGGCGTCTTCATCGTGAATAACCTGCCCGGCTTCGGGGTACGGATAAAAGTAGTCGTCGAAGTGGACGCCATCAATATCGTAGCGGCGCACCACGTCCAGAATCACCTGGCTGATGTAGTTGCGCACCGCCGGCAGGCCGGGGTTATACAAGAGCTTGCCCGAGTAACGAATAAACCACTCCGGGTGCTGCCGGTACGGGTGGTTGGGCGCCAGCCGCCGCGTAACCGTATCCATGGTGGCCCGGTAGGGGTTAAACCAGGCGTGGAACTCCATGCCGCGGTTGTGGGCTTCTTCAATCAGGAAGGGTAGCGGATCGTAGAACGGGGCGGGCGCTTTGCCCTGCTGGCCGGTCAGCCACTTGCTCCAGGGCTCCAGGCTGCTTTGGTAAAACGCATCAGAAGCGGGCCGAACCTGCACAAACAGGGCATTAATTCCGCTTTTCTGGTGCTCATCGAGCATGCGGCGATACTCACGGCGCTGCTGCTCCGGGCTGAGGGCCCGGCTGCTGGGCCAGTCAATATTTTCTACGGTAGCAATCCAGACGCCGCGCAGCTCGCGCTTTGGCGGCGCATCGGCGGCGGTTGCGGCCTTGAACGGGGCTAGCAACAGAACAAGCAAAAGAAGGGCAACAGGCAAGCGGCAGGCAGCAGATAATCGAAACATTGGCGTAAAATTACAGATTAGCCGGGCAGGTTTCGGCTCTATTTCCGCGGCTGTGTTGTTTACTACCCTAGCCAGAGCACGAAACCCGAACGGAAATACCGTTTTCTGATTGCCAGCCCACTAAGTTTGGCATCTGTTTTCAAGCCACGCCAACCCGAAACAGTACTAGGTCCTGTTGGCCGCGCAACCCATCTTACCCCATTTTTCAGGCTATTTTATCTGCATGAACCGCGCCCTTCTGATCTTACTACCTGCTACCCTACTGCTAGCTAGCTGCAAAAAAACCACGGAACAACAGGCGGAGCTAGCCGTGCAGGACTTCGTGCGAAACCGCATCTCCGACCCCAAAAATTACTTTCCCGGCAAGTTTACCTTCCGCCCGTACACTAAGCGCGACTCGTTGCTGTACCTGAGCCAGATGGCGCAAATCAACGGCTCGGTGGCCCCGCCGGCTCCAGGCTCCGCTGACACCGTCCGTATCGGAACCCTAGTGCGCCACGCCTACCGCGACGAAATGCGCAATGGCCTCATGATTCAGGACAGCGGCGAATATGTGGTACGCCCTAACCTAGAGGTGCGTGTGCTTATGGCGGAAAGCATCCGGAAGAAACGTTTGCAGCAACGCTAGGTACCTTTGGGCTTGTAAGCCCGCCTGACCGTAGTTACGGATGGGCGAAAGATGCCGTACTTTGTAGCATGCGTTACGTTCTACTCAACAAGCCCTACGAAGTCCTAACTCAGTTTACCGACGAAACCGGCCGGAAAACCCTGAAGGATTTCGTGAGCATTCCCAATATTTACCCCGTCGGCCGTCTGGATTATGACTCCGAAGGCCTCGTGCTGCTCACCGACGATAAACAGCTCCAACACCGCCTTTCCGAGCCGCGCTTTAAGGTGCCTAAAACTTACTGGGTACAGGTAGAAGGCGTACCTACAGAAGAAGCACTGGAGAATCTGCGCCGCGGCGTGGATCTGAAAACCGGCTATACGAGCCCTGCTGAGGTGGTATTGCTGGAAGAGGAACCGCAGCTGTGGGAACGAAGCAAGCCAGTACGTTTTCGGGCCAGCATCCCGACGAGCTGGGTGCAGATCCGGATTTCGCAGGGCATGAACCGGCAGGTGCGCAAAATGACGGCCGCTGTCGGCTACCCCACGCTGCGCCTTGTACGCGCCAGCATTGCCGATCTGAAAGTAGAAGACCTGCAGCCCGGCCAGTGGCGCGAGCTGACTAAAGCCGAAGTACAGGCCCTCACCGAAGACATGGCGGCCCAAACGGCCGCAGCCGGCACCTTCAAAACGCCCAATAAAGGATCCGAGTATTGGCCCGGTGGCATCAGGCCTGCCGATGCCAAACCTGCTCAAAACAGCACCGGCGGCTACAACCGCGGCGGTTTTGGCGGAACAGCTGGCGGCGCCAAGAAAGGCGCTCCGGAAAGCCGCTCTGCCGGTAACCGCGGCGCAAGCCGCGCAGCAAATACGTTCAATGCCAAGCCAACCGGCGGCAAAGGCCCCGGTAGCAAGTCGGCGGGCGGCAAAGGCGCAGCAGGCAAAACCGGTAGCAAGCCCGGTCCAAAACCTGCCGGACGAGGCGGTGCTACTCGCAAGCTGGGCCCGGCTGGTGGTGGGCGCAACGGCCGTGGTTAATGCCTAGCATTTCTTTTCGCAGTAAACCCCAACGCCGTCGGCAATTCCTGTTGCTGATAGTGTTGGGGTTTCTCATGCTCAATTTGGTAGCGGCTTTTCACGCGTGGCGTTTCACGCATTTTACTATTGAAACTGCCCGGCACACCACCAATCCCGAACACCTTTCGGGGCCGCAAAAGCTATGGGTGCTGCTCACGGGCATCAAGAACCCTAAGCCGGCAAACGTTACTAGGCCGCCTTTTCCGTACAACGCCATCTACCTCCAGAGCCCGAACGGCCGGTTGGAAAGTTGGTACAGTGCGGTGCCCAATGCCCGTGGTACGGTGGCACTTTTTCACGGCTACACCAGCTCCAAAAGCAAGCTCCTGACCGAGGCCAGCACGTTTCGTCGGTTAGGCTATAATGTGCTGCTCACTGATTTTGCAGGCAACGGTGGCTCGGAAGGCAATGTCTGCACCGTAGGGCACCATGAAGCCGAGGACGTTGCCACCGTTACCAAGTGGTTGCAGCGCCGGCCAGGCCTAGTATTCATTTATGCTAACTCTATGGGCGCCGTAGCCACGTTGCGGGCTGAAGCCGAGCTTGGCATAAAGCCCACCGCCAACCTGCTGGAGTGCCCCTACGGCAGCATGCTCGAAACGGCTCAAAGCCGCTTCCGCTCCATGCATGTGCCCTCCTTCCCAATGGCAAACCTCTTGGTGCTGTGGGGCGGCCTCGAGAACCGTTTCTGGGCCTTCGACCTAGATGCGACACGCTATGCCACCCAGATTACTACCCCTACCTTACTGCTGTGGGGCGAAGTCGACCCACGCGTAACGCGCCAAGAAACCGACGCCGTTTTTGCAGCTCTGCGCGGCCCCAAGCGACGGCAGGATTTTCCTAGGTCCGGCCACGAGCCCTACTGGTGGAAGCATAAGGCACTCTGGGAACAGACAGTGGCGGATTGGTGCTACTCTTATTAAAACCGTCAACGCATTTGCTACCTCTAACCACTTAGCAGCACAAACTCATTCTTTCTTGCTGCCCAGCTGTCAGGCTATCCTCTCCTACTAGTTCCCGTAAAAGCCAGACCGTCGCGAATACTTCTGGTGTAGTATCCCAAAGTGACAATCTGTCACGAAAAACCCGCTTTTCTGGGGCTGGTACGCGTCTTGTAATTCCCCCTGTGCGAGTAATTCGCATGTAGTATCTGACACCTCAACTCCTCTATAACAACCATTCACATGGGCAAAATAATCGGTATTGACCTCGGCACCACCAACTCGTGCGTGGCCGTAATGGAAGGCAACGAGCCGGTGGTGATTCCGAATAGCGAAGGCCGCCGCACGACTCCCTCGATCGTGGCGTTCCTCGATAACGGTAAAGGCGAACGTAAAGTAGGTGACCCCGCTAAGCGTCAGGCCATTACCAACCCCAAGAACACGTTGCAGTCAATCAAGCGCTTCATGGGCCGCGGCTTCGGTGAAGTAACCGAAGAGTCGAAGCACGTTTCCTATGAGCTGGTGCGCGGTTCTAACAACACGGTAGCAGTACAAATCGGCGACCGTCAGTACACGCCCCAGGAAATCTCCGCTATGGTGCTTCAGAAAATGAAGCAGACTGCTGAAGACTACCTAGGTCAGCCTGTAACGGAAGCCGTTATTACGGTTCCTGCTTACTTCAACGACGCGCAGCGTCAGGCTACGAAAGAAGCTGGTGCCATTGCCGGCCTCGACGTAAAGCGTATCATCAACGAACCTACTGCCGCTGCCCTGGCCTACGGCCTCGATAAGAAACACAAAGACCAGAAGATTGCCGTGTACGACCTGGGTGGTGGTACCTTCGACATCTCGATTCTGGAGTTGGGTGATGGCGTATTTGAAGTACTAAGCACCAACGGTGACACTCACCTTGGTGGCGACGACTTCGACCAAGTTATCATCAACTTCCTGGCGGAAACGTTCGCCAGCGAAAACGAAGGCCTTGACCTGCGCAAAGACGCAATGGCCCTGCAGCGCTTGAAAGAAGCCGCTGAGAAAGCCAAAGTAGAGCTGTCGTCTTCGACGGAAACGGAAATTAACCTGCCCTACGTAACGGCTACCGCCTCGGGCCCGAAACACTTGGTAGTAAAGCTGAGCCGCTCGAAGTTCGAGCAGTTGGCTGATAACCTCGTGCGCCGTTCGATGGAGCCCTGCAAAAAGGCGCTGCAAGACGCTGGCTTGAGCACTTCTGACATCGATGAAGTAATCTTGGTAGGTGGCTCAACTCGTATCCCCCGCATTCAGGAGGAAGTGGAGAAGTTCTTCGGCAAGAAGCCTTCAAAGGGCGTTAACCCCGACGAAGTAGTAGCCGTGGGCGCTGCCATTCAGGGTGGTGTACTGACCGGCGAAGTGAAGGACGTGCTCCTGCTCGACGTGACCCCACTTTCGCTGGGTATCGAAACGATGGGCGGTGTGATGACCAAGCTGATCGAGTCGAACACGACCATTCCTACCAAGAAGTCGGAGACTTTCTCGACGGCTTCTGACAACCAGCCATCGGTTGAGATTCACGTACTGCAGGGCGAGCGTCCGCTGGCTTCGCAGAACCGTACCATCGGCCGCTTCCACCTCGACTCGATTCCGCCAGCACCCCGTGGTGTTCCGCAAATCGAAGTAACCTTTGACATTGACGCCAACGGCATCCTGCACGTTTCGGCCAAAGACAAAGGCACGGGCAAAGAGCAGAAAATCCGCATCGAAGCCTCTTCCGGCCTCACCGACGCTGATATTGAGCGCATGCGCAATGAAGCTGCCGCCAATGCGGAAGCTGATAAAGCCGAAACCGAGCGCATCGGTAAAATCAACGCCGCTGACTCCATGATTTTCCAGACGGAAAAGCAGTTGAAAGAGTACGGTGAAAAACTGAGCGCAGGCAACAAGACGGCCGTTGAAAATGCCCTGGCGGACCTCAAGAAGGCACACGAGAGCAAAGACATCAGCGCTATCGACTCGTCGATGGAGGCTATCAACGCTGCATGGCAGGCTGCTTCGCAGGAGATGTACGCCGCAGGTGGTGCTGAAGGCCAGCCTGGCGCTGACGGTGGCAACCCCTTCGGTGGTGCCGGCCAGCCCGGTGGCAATGGCCAGCAAGGCCAGCCGCACGACAACGTGACGGACGTAGACTACGAGGAAGTAGGCAAGTAATTGCTGACTAGCCTCAGAAGCACAGAAAAGGCCCGAAGCAATTGCTTCGGGCCTTTTTGTTTTTGGGCATTAATCAACGGTTCGAGGCAGCGCTAGGGCTAGTACTTACGGCAACTGCCGCAGCCACGCAATAGCAGCAGCCTCATCCTCAAACAGGCGGTAAATCAGGCTCGATTCGCGCGCTTCATTCATCACCAGATTCATGGAAAGCCGCGCAAAAACATCGTGCGAGAGCAGTACGGCGCCATAATAGGGCTTGCCAGTAATGGAGGTGCGCTGAAGCCAGTTTTCGGTAATCCAGAGGCGCTCCTCTTCCGTGAACGCCGCCATGGCACGCTGGTCGCCGAGGATTTTATGCCAGCTTCGGCGCTGCAACAGTTCGCTCGCTTTGTTGAGGAATGTTTGCAGCTCAGCAAAATTTCGTTTGCCGGGGTGATATTGCACTATCAAATAGCCATCTGTATGCTCTAGTAAGCGCCCCGACGGATTCTCAAAGTACAATTGCAATTTAAATTGAGTAGTAGATCCGGGCATGGAAAGGAGAGCAGGAGGAAAGGACAACGCTGTACGTAGGCAAAGTTCAGCTAATGTGATACTAGTTACCTAATAATATGACACAAAATACACGTAGCCCAACAGTAGAGCCGCTTTTTCATTGATAATCCTGTTATATCCCTTTATTCCACTACCCTGCCCAACTCTTCAAACTATGGCTGACTTTCTGATTGTAGGTGCCGGAATTGGGGGGCTAGCCACAGCCCACGCCCTGCTCCGGCAGGGCCACAAAGTACAAGTTGTGGAAGCGGCTCCGGAGTTGCGCGAGGTAGGAGCCGGCGTAGTACTGGGGGCCAATGCTATGCGTGCCCTCAGCAGCCTGGGCTTACATGAGGCCGTGCAGCCGCATGGCGCACCGGTTATAAGCCTTGATCTGCGTGACCAACACGGCCGCCTGCTTCAGGCAGCCGATACTACGGCATTTACTAGCCAGCTCGGCTTCGACAACCTCGGCCTGCACCGCGCGGCCCTGCAACACGCCCTGCTAGCCGGCTTACCAACTGACACCGTACGCCTCCGGTGCGCATTCGACCGCTTTGAGACTTCCGCGGCTGGTATCACGGCCTATTTTGCCGACGGCAGCTCCTTGATGACCGATGCCTTAATTGGGGCTGATGGAATTCGCTCGAGGGTTCGGCGCCAGCTCTTGCCTAGCACGGAGCCGCGATATGCTGGCTACACCTGCTGGCGAGCCGTAGTTGATGCCCGTGAGCTGCAGTTGCCTGCGGGAGAATCGTGTGAGATGTGGGGGGAACGGGGCCGACGGTTTGGCTACGTACCCGTGGGCCAGGGGCGCGTGTACTGGTTTGCCTGCCTGAACAGCGCGAAGCCGCGAAACCCCAAATACCAGGCCTATCGGGCGGCAGATTTGCGGCGCGAATTCGCCGGCTTCCAGGCCCCCGTTCCGGCACTACTGGATCTGACCCACGATGATCAGCTGCTCTGGAATGATATTCTGGACCTGAAGCCGCTACGGCACCTAGCGTATGGGCGCGTGCTGCTCCTCGGGGATGCCGGCCATGCTACTACCCCCAATATGGGCCAGGGCGCCGGCATGGCCATTGAAGACGCGGCAGTACTAGGCCAGTGCATAGCGCAAACCCCTGACGATGTAGCGGCCGCTTTCCTGCAATTTGAGCAGCGCCGCCTGAAGCGTACCACCCGCGTAGTACAAACCTCCTGGCAATTGGGCCGGGTCGGACAGCTCGAGAACCCTGTGCTTACTACCCTGCGCAACGGCCTGATGCGGCTGCTACCTGCCGCGGTGAGCCGAAGCCAGATGGCGTGGCTATATGATGCCCTTTAGCATCTGGCGGGCCTGCACCAGCTTTTCCTGTTTGCGCTTTTCGTCGGCGGCCTCCTCAGCCTCTTCTTCTACTTCTTCCTCAAAGCCTTCCTTAATCTTCTCTACGGCCTCCTCGTGGTCATCGGCGTCAGCCTGTTCGCTGTTTTCTTCCTGTATCTCCTTGTCATGCGGCTCATAGCTGAGCTTAATGTAGATAGGAAAGTGGTCGGAGCCCACGTACGGCAGGCGCTCCATATCATCTACTTTGAAATGTGCTGACACGAATACATGATCGAGGGGCCAGCGCATCAGGTGATAATCGGCGTGAAAGGTAGGCAGCAGGCCACGGCCCACGCGTGGGTCCATGAGGCCACTGATGCGGCGAAACAGCTCCGACGTGTGCGACCACGCCACATCGTTCATATCCCCGAATACAATGGTGGGCTCATCGTTTTTATCGATGGCTTTGCCCACCAGCAGCAGTTCCGCGTCGCGCTTAGTGCTGGTTTTCGACTCGGCTGGTGCTGGTGGTTTCGGGTGCAACCCATATATCCGCACCTTGGTCTGGCCATCGGGCAGCTCAACCAGCGTATGCACCGAGGGTACGTCATCATCCAGCAGGTACTTTATTTCGCAGCCCTGCAGCGGCAAGCGCGAAAAGAACAGCAGGCCATAGGTATTATCCAAGGGCTCATGGCAGGTGTAGGGGTGCGTTTCCTCCAGCGGCTTTAGCTGCTCCAGCCACCAAGCATCGGTTTCCACTGCCATAATGATGTCCGAATTCGTTTCCTGGAGCACCTGCAGGGCCTTTTTGCCTTGCTTGTTGTACTGCAGCACGTTCATCATGGTCAGGCTCAGGTGGCGACGGCCATCCTTGTGGGTACTATCACCGACCTGCTTTTTGGCTACCGGCGTGTACGGCAGAATCCGGAAAGCCTGGTACCCGATGGCCACCGCTACCACTCCTAGCAGAATGGGGCCCCGGTACGTGTCATCTACCGGCTGGTGCCACTTCAGCAAGAAACCCAAGCCTAGCACCACCGCCAACAGGCCCACAATCTGGAGGCGCGGAAAATCGAAAACCCGAATCCACCAGGCGGTTTCACGCAGCAGGGGTAGTAGCGTTGCAATCAGGCTCAACACTACCAGCAGCAGCGTGAGGCCATGGGCAAATTGCAACCAAAGGGGAACGTCGAGGTCTGGCACTGGAGGAGAGGTGGGTGTGGAAAATCAGGGGCGGGCAGAGTCAAACAGAAGTATTCCGATACAGTCTACTAGGCTCAATCATCATTGAAACCACCTTTACGAAGCTCCTCAATTGTACGCATAACTTTATCTTTCAGCGAAGTCCGGTACTTTTCCAGCACATCGGTGAGGCGGGCGTTGCTCAGGGCCAGAATTTGGGTAGCCAGCACAGCCGCGTTGGCGGCACTATCTAGGGCCACGGTAGCCACAGGCACGCCCACCGGCATCTGCAGCATCGAGAGAATAGAGTCGAGGCCGTGAAAGGAGGTAGTGGAGTTGATGGGCACCCCAATCACGGGCAGCGTAGTAAGGGAAGCCACCATGCCGGGCAGATGCGCGGCTCCGCCCCCACCGGCAATAAGTACCCGTATGCCACGTTTGCGCGCCGTTTCGGCGTACTCAATCAGCCGATGGGGCGTGCGGTGGGCCGAAACCAGGGTAATTTCGTAGGTGACGCCAAACTGCTGCAACACCTCCGCAGCGGCCGACATTATTTTCAAATCGGTTCGGGAGCCCATAATAATGCCCACTAGCGGCGTATCATGAGGAGCAGGAACATCGGCCGCGGTAGCGGCGGGAAGTGTGGTATGCATGGAAGAGAGTAGCAAACAGGACTAACCTGGCCGGGATTGGCTTCTACGAGCGTACGCAGCGGCGGTTGAGCCTATAAACATAGCATTTTCCCTGTTTGCTGATTCTCAAAGGCTCGTACCTTTACCCAGTACCGCTGTGCTTTTCTGCGAATGGAAATTCTCGTTGCCACCTTTACTACCCTCTTCTCGGTCGTGAACCCATTTGGGGCCATGCCCGTGTTCCTGACCCTAACAGAAGAAGACTCGCCCGCTGAACGCGCTAATACCGGCCTGCGAGCCTGTTTTTATATGGTTGGGGTGCTGTTGGTATCGTTTTTTGCGGGGCAATATGTCCTGCGGTTTTTCGGCATCAACATTCATCACCTGCGCATTGCCGGCGGCATTTTGCTTATGCGCTCCGCCTTCGATTTACTTACGCCCGGCGGTAACCGCGCCAAGGTTTCGGATGCCACCCTGGAAGAAAGCCGCCACAAAGATGATATCAGCTTCACGCCGCTGGCCATGCCCATGCTGTCGGGGCCAGGCTCTATGGCCGTGTGCATTGGCTTGTTTACCGAGAAGCTCAGCATCCTGGATATGGGCATGATTTCCCTGGGCTTCGTGCTGGTAGCGCTGGCCGCCTACATCATCCTCATGTCGTCGTTGCGCCTGACGCGCTTCCTAGGCCGGCCCGGCATGGCAGCCCTGGCCCGAATCATGGGCTTTATTACGCTGGCAATTGGCGTCAATTTCCTGGCAACGGCTATTGTTGCGTTGTTTCCAGGGTTGAGCCGATAGTAGCTTCTGCTATGAAATCAGCCAGTTATCTATTCTTATGCCTTTGGCTATACGGCTGTAATAGTCCAGCTCTACCGTATCGAGAGGCGCCAATAAAGTCTTATCCTGTCCGCTTTTACGTTGAGAACGGTAGTGAGTCGCAGTTGGCTACTGATCTACGCATAGAGTGGGACACGACGGTAGTAGCACAAGATACTTTTCGCTACACAGGAATTGCGGACAACCCTGACATATACAGCTTGTTGGCTAAGGCTGGGCTACATAGAGTTAAGGTCACAAATAATAAGAATGAGCTAGTTCGGGATACAACTATTATGGTCGATACCCTTACCCATGTTTTTATCAGTTTCGTGTATAAAAAGCTGGATGAAGCTGCTTTACAAAGGATTCGGAAACAGCATCCACCGGAAGATCAAGAATGGGTGATAAATAGGTTATCTGAACCAAAGCGCTTGGTCACTTATGTTATGAAAGGACCTATTTCTATCCCTTGACCTATAGGATTCAATACTATTTCTCAAATCAAGACGGCCTATCTTTGCGGCAGTTATGCTGAAGAACGACCTCCTCCTCCGTGCCGCCCGTGGCGAAGAAACTGAGCGCACCCCCGTTTGGCTTATGCGCCAGGCTGGCCGCATCCTACCCGAATACCGCGCCCTGCGCGCCCGCCTCAGTGGCTTCAAGGAACTGGTAGAAACTCCTGAACTAGCCGCTGAGGTTACCATTCAGCCCGTTGATGCGCTGGATGTAGATGCCGCCATCATCTTCTCCGATATTCTGGTGGTGCCCGAAGCCATGGGCCTGACCTACGAGATGATAGAAGCCCGCGGGCCGCTGTTCCCTGAAACTATCAAAACCGCGCACGACGTAGCCCGCATGCGCATCGCTGACCCCGAGGAGCACCTGGGCTACGTACTGGAAGCCATTCGGGTAACCAAACGCGCGCTTAACGGCCGCGTACCGCTCATCGGTTTTGCCGGCGCCCCCTGGACGATTCTGGCTTATATGGTGGAGGGCCACGGCTCGAAAACGTTCAGCAAAGCCCGCCGCATGCTCTACACCGAGCCTGAACTGGCCCACGAGCTGCTACGCAAAATAACGGCTACAACCATTGCCTACCTGCGCGCCCAGGTGCAAGCCGGGGCCAACATTATTCAGGTATTCGACTCGTGGGCCGGCATTCTGCCGCCCGCGCACTATAAGGAGTTTAGCACGCGCTACATTGCTGAAATATGCGCGGCTATTCCGGAAGTGCCGGTAACTGTATTTGCTAAAGGCGCTTTCTGGGCCGTGGAGGACTTTGCCCAGCTGCCCTGCCGCACCATCGGCCTCGACTGGAACCAGGACCCACGCACCGTGCGCCCCCTAGTAGGCGACAAAACCCTGCAAGGCAACCTCGACCCATGTGCTCTCTACGGTACTCCGGCCCAGGTGCGCGCCGCTACCCTCCAGATGCTCGACCAGTTTGGCAAGCACCGCCACATTGCCAACCTAGGCCACGGCGTGTACCCTGATACCAATCCCGATAACGTGAAAGTCTTTATTGAAACAGTAAAGGAACACAGCCGCCGGTAAGTGTACTGGCCATAAAAAAAGCGTCCGGCTGAGTTCAGTCGGACGCTTTTTTTATATGTACTAGCCTGCTTATAATGCCAAACCGGCCTCTTCAGCCTCGGCCAAAAGCAGCTGCTTTTCAATGGGCACCACACCTACCTGCTCGCACACCAGCCCACCACCTAAGTTGGCCAGCGCGGCGGTTACCGGCGCCGATAGACCTAGGGCCACGCACAGCGCCGCAATGCTGATAACGGTGTCGCCGGCGCCCGATACATCAGAAATAGTGCGCAAATGGGCCGGGATGTAGGTGCGCTCTAAGGCGCCATTTTCTACAAATACCCCGCGCTCCGAGAGCGTAACCAGCACAATTTCCGGCACCAGCAGCTCGCGCAGTTTGGCTACGGCATTCTCGAAGTGCGGACGGTCGGCATCGGTGTCGCCAAATTCCAGCTTCAGGCCTTCGCGCAGCTCTTTCAGGTTGGGCTTGAACAGGGTGCAGAAACTATAGGCCAGAAAGTTCTTTTTCTTGGGGTCGACTACAGTTGGGATATTGAGGTGCCGCGCCAGCCCGATAAAGTGCTGAATGCTGGCTTCGTTCAGTACCCCCTTGTCGTAGTCCTCGAAAATGACAACGTCGGCCTTGCTCAGCAACTGCTCGAAGCGGGCGGTAAGCTCGGCGTTTTCGGTTGGGTTTAGGTTGGTTTCTACCTCGGAGTCGATGCGCAGCAACTGCTGACCGTGGGCCAGAATGCGCTGCTTCACGGTAGTTGGCCGGTATGAGGAACGCACAATGCCCTCAGCGGAAAGGCCTGAGGTCTGGAGCAGCCCTAGTAGCTGGTCGCCGCCCTGGTCATCGCCGATTACGGCGCAAAGCAGCGGCGTTGCGCCCAAGGCCTGAACGTTCAGGGCTACGTTAGCGGCCCCGCCCAAGCGCTGCTCAGTACGACTCACGTTCACGACCGGCACCGGAGCTTCCGGCGAGAGGCGGGCCGCCTTGCCCCACACATAGGCATCCATCATCACGTCACCCACAATGAGCACCGTGAGGTGGTTGAAGGCGGCAAATAACTCAGGTAGGGAAGCAGGTAGAACGGCAGCAGCAGGCATTACGGCAGATTCAGGGTAAACGAAGCCGCAAAGGTAGCCTGCAAGCGCGAACTTTGCAGGCAACCAGCGCCGCCCAAACGTGGGGCACTGTAACTACAAAGTCCGCGCTGCACTAGGTGTCTTTTTGGGTTAAACCAGCTTAGCCAGGCTGTTTTTGATGCGAATAAACGCTTCGCGCAGCTTTTCATCGGCGGCGGCCGTGCTGAATCGGATGCAGTTGGGTGCGCCGAAAGCGCCGCCATCTACGGCCGCTACGTGCGCATCATTGAGCATGAACATGGTCAAGTCAGAGGCGCTGTTGATTACCTCGCCGCTCGGGGTGGTTTTGCCGAAGTAGCCCGTCACGTCGGGGAAGATGTAAAACGCACCGCTTGGCGTAGGCGTGCGGAAGCCGGGAATGTACTTCACGAGCTCTAACACTAGGTCGCGGCGGCGGCGGTAGGCAGCCACCATCTCGTCGGCGGAGGAGCGACCACCTTGCAAGGCGGCCAGAGCCGCACGCTGCGTAATGGAGCACGTGCCCGAGGTAATCTGGCTTTGCATTTTCTCGCAGGCGCTGGCAATTTCCTTGCGTGCTGCCAAGTAGCCCACGCGCCAGCCCGTCATGGCATAGCCTTTCGAGAAGCCGTTGACGGTGATTACGCGGTCCTTCACTTCCTCAAATTGCGCCAGGCTGGTGTGCTCGCCCACGAAGTTGATGTACTCGTAAATCTCGTCGGCCAGCACGTACACCTGCGGGTGGCGAGCCACTACCTCGGCAATAGCCTGCAACTCCTCGCGCGAAAACACAGCCCCCGTGGGGTTGCAGGGGGATGAGTACATAACCAGCTTGGTACGGGGCGTAATGGCGGCTTCCAGTTCGGCGGCCGTCACTTTGTAGCCGTTTTCCAGAGAGCCCATCAGCTGTACCGTCGTGCCCTCGGCCAGCCGCACCATCTCTTCGTAGCTTACCCAATACGGCGAAAACACAATCACCTCGTCGCCGGGGTTTACCAGGCTCAACACGGCATTGGCCAGGGCCTGTTTGGCACCGGTGCTTACTACTATGTTTTCGGGCTTGTAGTCGAGGTGATTATCGCGCTTAAACTTGTCGCAGATGGCCTGGCGCAGATCGGGGTAGCCGGGCACGGGGGTGTAGAAGGTGTAACCCTCATCCAGCGCTTTCTTGGCGGCGTCCTTGATGTATTGCGGCGTCTGAAAATCAGGTTCTCCGAAGCTTAAGCTAATCACATCTACGCCCTCGGCGGCCAGCGCACGGGCTTTTTTGGCCATGGCAATCGTCTGCGACTCCTGCATGGCATTGATACGATCAGAGAGAATTAGGGGCGCGAGGGCAGTAGCTTCAGACATGGGAATTGGGTGGTTAGGGACGGCCGCAAAAGTACGCGGAAGGTACGGAGTGTCGCGCTAATTTCGCTCTTGCTGGCGGCACCCGCTAGCTAGCTTTCCCGGCCCAACCACCGGAAGCGGCGCAAAAGCAAGCGCATATCGGTGCTGGGGGCATAGTCCTTGGCATAGAGCAGCTCCAGGCGCCGGCGCGTAGGTTCAGTTAGGGCCGCGGCTTTGGTGCGGGTTGCTTCAGCAGGTGAAATGATGGCGCGAGCACCACGGCCTGGGTCGGCGGCATAGCGGAGGCCCACCCACGTGCGGAAGCCGCTGAGCACGCGCAGGCAGTTGCGCAGAAAGCCGGCTTTGTGTTGCTGCGTCCAGATGATGACAGGCGCGGTAAAGAGCAGCAGCAAGCTCACCCCAATATCGAGCAGGCGCTTGTTGCGCACTTGCGCGGGCCGGAACAGGTTCAGGGTGATATCAAGCGCATAATAGTTGCCAGGCGAGTTGCGGCCCGAGCTGCCAATGATGTATTCGCTGCCCTGCGGTAGGATTTTGTAGGCTACTGGCGGCTGGCTGTTTAGCGTTACCATCAGCTCAATGATCTGGCTGGCCGATAAGTCGCGGCCACAGAAAATCAGCTCGTTCAGGCCATAGATGCGGATAATATCATCCAGTTGGCGCACCTCCCCTAGTAAATCATCCGGATGCGTGCCGGCGGTTGTTTCCGATTCATTGGGCTCAATGTAGCCGATTACCCGCGCCGGTACGCCGGTTTGATCCAGTAGCTGCCGCACCCGCCGGCTTTCGGCCTGAGAGCCTACAATGGCTACGTTTTTCAGGTAATGCGTGGAGAGGCTGAACTTGCGGTAGCGAATGAAGTTGAACACCAGCTGCCGCGACAACAGGGCGGTTGCAGCCCACACGCCCCCTAGTACAATCAGGGCTTTGGAAAAGCGCCAGGCATCGAGAAAGTTGCTGAACGCCGAAATAAGCACTGTGCCCACAAACACCCCGCGCACAATACGACCGGCGCGGGTGGGCTTATCGTAGGCCCCACTGAAAAACGCCGACAGCAGCCACACGGCAATGTATACTGGCACGGCTACTTCCAGGTAGTTGGCCGGGTACGGTTCGTTTACGTAGCGGTGGTTTTGCTCCCAGTACGTTTTCAGAAAGTACATGCCGGCGTAAATCAGGCCCGCATCCAGTAGCACTAGGGCCGCCTGCATCAGCAAGCGTTGCACAATGGCCGCGCCGGCCCGAATCCAGATGGCCAGGTTAATCAGGAAGCTAAACGTGCCGGCCTGCTCGGCGGCAAAGTGCTTCCGCGCAAAAATCACCATGGCCCGATAAAACACGAACACATAATTTACGCTGGTGCGCCGGGTGCTTTCGCCTTTGTAATGAATGATGCGCGTGCCGGGGTAGTAATAATTTTTCCAGCCGCCCTGCGTGAGCCGGTACGAGAGGTCAATATCCTCGCCGTACATAAAGTAATCTTCATCCAGCAGCCCTACTTGGTCTAGGGCCGTTTTGCGCATAAACATAAACGCGCCACTGAGCACTTCCACCTCGTGCGTTTGCTCGGGGCTCAGGAAACCCAAGTGGTAGCGCCCAAACCGCCGCGACTTCGGAAACAGCTTAGAAAGCCAGAAAATCTTGTAAAACGCTACCCACGGCGTGGGCAGACTGCGCTTGCTCTCGGGCAGAAATTTGCCTTGCCCGTCCAGCATCTTCACCCCTAGCCCACCGGCCTCAGGGTGCTGCTGCATAAACTCGCAGCACAACCGGAACGTGTTTTCCTCTACTACGGTGTCGGGGTTGAGCAACAGCACATACTGGCCGCGCGCCTGGGCTAGGGCTTGGTTATTGGCTTTCGAGAAGCCCAGGTTCTCCTTGTTCTCGATAAGAATTACCTCCGGAAAGCGCGCCTGCACCATGGCTACCGAGCCATCCACGGAGTTATTATCCACCACGAATACCTCCACTGGCTGCCCAAACTTTTCTATAGCCCACCGTACCGACAGCAGCGCCTGCTCCAGAAAGAAGCACACGTTGTAGTTAACAATAACGACGGACAGCGTAATGGTGGGCGGCACAAGAAAAAGGCAAATACCACGAAAGGTACACAGAGTGCCGGTTAATGTTGAGGTGGCGCAACGCAAACCAGCTGGCAAAAGTACTAGGCCCCGAAAAACAATAACCCCCTGACACTCGGACAAGCATCAGGGGGTTATTGTTTTTCGGGGCTTAATAGTTTCGAAGATAGCCTGAAAATGCGCCTGCGGTTGCTTTAGCGCGGTTACCGCGCTTGGCGCTGGCGTTCTACAATGCTGCGGCCCAGGGTAATTTCATCGGCGTATTCCAGCTCCCCGCCCATCGGGATGCCGCGGGCAATGGTGCTGACGTTGAGCTCGGGCAGGTCGCGGAGCTTACGGGAAAGATAGAATGCCGTGGTGTCGCCTTCCATGGTGGGGCTGATGGCCAAAATCACTTCTCGAATTTCCGAACCGTCTTTGGTTACGCGCTCCACCAACGAGTCAATGGTTAGGTCACTAGGCCCGATACCCTCGATAGGCGAAATCACGCCGCCCAGTACGTGGTACATGCCCTGGTACTGCGCCGTATTTTCGATGGCAATTACGTCGCGGATGTCCGATACCACACAAACCGTGCTTTGGTCGCGGAGCTGGTTGGCGCAAATGCTGCACACCGGCGTATCTGAAATATTGTGGCACGTATCACAGTACCGAATCTCGAAGCGCATTTTGGCCAAGGCCTCCGCCAACGTAGCTGTAGTATCAGCTTCGGCCTTCAGCAGGTGCAACGCCAGCCGCAACGCCGTTTTTTTGCCTACCCCCGGCAGCTTCGACAACTCGCCAACCGCGTTTTCGATCAGTTTGGAAGGAAATTCCATTCAGTTTGTAAGTAGTTCGTGTTTAGTTGCCTGTTGTCAGGACGGACGTTGGCGTGCAGCGTACGGGAACGCCCCTACCTAACAACTACCTCCCGACAACTAAATAACATCGGCCGAGATGCCCCGGTCGTGAATGGCGGTGCACATGCCGGCCAGCTCGTCGTAAGAGCCGTGCTTTACGGTGCACTGGCCTTTATAATGAATCAGCAGCGTGCACTGCTCTGCCTGCTCCGGCCCGTGGCCACACACATCAATCAGCGTTTTGATAACGTGGTCGAAGGTATTGATGTCATCATTGTACACGATCAGGTCACGCACATCGATGGTTTCTTCCAGGAGCAGAACGTCCTCGTCGTACTCGATTTGTGGATTGGTGTTCATGGCACAAAAATACGGAGAAACAGGCAGAAAGCCGGATTTCTTAGTTTGACTCGGCCTAGTATAACCCGCTGAAAGGCTGAATCGTTTCCCGGTTTCGGAAAGATTATAGCTGAAAAATACGCTGGTAGCCTGCTAGGCCTCTTGTGTTGCTAAAGTGTGCGGAACCTGGCCGCTGCACTTGGCGGGTCAGTTCATTTTTGCGTTCCGTACGTACTTTTCCTGTTCTATTCTTCCGTTCCGCTCTATTTGCCTCCCTTCTGCTTATGCCTGTTCCGTCCGCTGAGTTCAAGCGCGCCCTCAAACGCCTGTCTGACAAAGAGAAGGAAGCCCTGCTCCTGCGCGCCGCGCGCCGCGACGCCGAGCTCTACGATACACTCTGCTTTGAGCTGCTACCCGACGTGACCAGCGAAACCGTGTTTGAGCAAGCCTCCGATCAGATTCATGAGTTGTTTTCGGTGGGCGCTACCGGCCGCCTACTCAACCGCAGCCTCACCAAAGCTCTCCAGAAAGCCACCAAGGAAGTAGCCCGCGCCCGCCGCATCACCAAAGACAAGCGCCTGGAGGTAGATCTGAACCTCTACACGCTACGCCACATCTTTGAAAACTATACGGGCCAGTTTGAGAGCGTGTACGCGGGTTTCTATACCAGCACGGCCCGGTTGGCGGCGCGCACTACCCAACTGATTCTGCAGAACCTGCACGAAGACCTGTGGCTGGAGTACAAAGCCGAGGTTGATGACTTTTTGCAGCAGTTACACGCCCGCGCTAAAAGCCGCAGCCTCAAGTTTGAGCTACCCCGGGAGTTGGAGCTGCCCGACTAGGTAGCGTTTCCGCTTAAACCCAAAAAGCCCCGCCAACAGCTGTTGACGGGGCTTTTTACTGTTTCGGCACCTAGTACCGATGCCGCGAATTACTTCTTGGCAATTACGTTGAAGCTCATGGTGAACTCATCCATGATGGCTTTGTCACCGATGCTTTCGAAGAACGACTTAGAGCCGTACTTGATGTCGTACTTCGTGCGGTCGATGGTAGCGGTACCGCTAGCTGAAGCCACGCCGTTTTTCACACCTACTTTAGCGGGGAACGAAACAGGCTTGGTGATGCCCTTGATGGTCAGGTCGCCGGTAACAGTGGCGTTGTTGCCGTTAGCATCGCCTTTCAGCGGAGCCAGGCTCGTGATTTTGAACGTCGAAGTTGGGTTTTTGTCGATGCTGAAGAAGTCATCGGAGCGCAGGTGGCCCACCAGCTTATCGTTGTACTCTTTCTCCTTGATGTCCTCAACTTTCAGCGAGTTCATGTCAACGGTGAAAGTACCGCCTACGATTTGGTTACCACGCACCAGCACGTCGCCGCCCTGAATCTGCACGTTGCCGTTGTGCTGGCCCGTTACTTTTTTGCCTACCCAACCCAGCGTGCTCAGCTGTGGCTGCACTTTGTAGGCGGTAGAGGCAGCCTTAGAGGTGCCCGCGTTGGTTTTCTTTACCGCTGGCTGTTGAGCGAAGGCCGGAGCAGCCAGCAGCGAGGCAGCCAGCAGAGCTGGCAGAATGATTTTTTTCATGGGTTTTAACGAAAAAGAAAATGGCAATAGGGAAAATCTGTAACCGCTAGTCGCGGACTTTATCGAGTAGGTCGCTGAGCTGAGCAGCTTCCTCAGGAGTAAGGTTATGAAGCCCGTTGCTTTGCACGTCCATCACCGCATCAATGCGGCGCAGCAGCTCCAGGCCCGCCTCAGTTATGCGGATATCCACAGCGCGGCGGTTGCTAGGGCACACTTTGCGGGTAACCAGCTCTTTGGCTTCCAGCTTATCTACAATGCGAGAAGCATTGCTGGTTTTATCAAGCATTCGCTCAATTAGCAGATTCACGGTAGCCGGCTTAGGGTGCTGTCCTCGCAGAATGCGCAAAACGTTAAATTGAGGCAGTGTAAGACCATATTCCTTAAACATGGCCCCTTGCCGCAGCTGCAGCCACCCGGCTGTAAACACCAGATTGATGTAGGCTTTCTGGTGTTGATCCTTAAAGGCGGGCTGTTTGATTTCGTCCTCTATCTTCATAAGCATATGGAAATGCCAGAATGCGTTGCAAATATATGTACATACATTTAATGTAACAACACAGTTCTGAAAATTTGATCAAAAATAATAATCCTCCTTAACTATGGTCTGCGAGTGAGCACATTAGAAAAATGTAAACACCACACCGCAAATACCGTAAGCAAGCGCATTCATTCTCTCTTCCCTACTTATCATGAAGAAACTGCTGCTCCCCATCGTAGCCTTCAGCTTGTTAACTGCTTCGGCTGCTACGGCTCAAACCGCGGCCAGCTCCACAGTAGCCGGCCCCGTTGCTACCAACCCCTCCGACCGGTTTATGTTACAAAACGGGGAGGTGGTGCTGGTACAGGGCAAGCGCCCAACTCCGCTTACAAAAAACGTGCTGTTATCGAACGGAACGAAAATCAATTACAAAAGCGGCATTGTTGAGCTACCCGGCGGCAAGAAAACCACGCTGAAAGAAGGCGACTACGTGCGTCCCAACGGCGATATTGTGTTTGCTACCCCCGCCAGCGCCGCTCAGGCCCGCGGCGACAACTCCGTGCCCGCCACGGCTAAGTTCGACACGTACATCGACCCGCGCCCCTCCCCCGCTACCCCGGCTGCCATGGAAAGCCGTCTCACGGAGATGAACACCAAAATCAGCCTGATGGCGGAGAAAATTCAGCTGCTGAACCAAAAAATCAGCTTGCTGAGCTCGAACGCCAAAAGCCCTACCGAAACATCGGCTATTGACCAGAAAATTCAGGCCATCGACGCCAAGCTGAAGTAATCCGCGAAGCGGAAGCGCCGTGCGAGGTGCCAAACCAGTAGGACGAAGCCAACATGCGCTTTTGTACTATTGGTTTGGCACCTCGTTGTTTTGCGCTACGGCTTCCAGCCGGCCTTCCGTCTCGCGCACCAGCCCAAACGGCTCATCCCGCACAATCAGAAAGCCATCTAGGTCGCACACATCAGCAAGGCTACTCACCTGCAGCGCCGACCAGATGCCTAGGGAGGTTTCGACCATGCAACCGAGCATGGTTTGGAGGCCGTGAGTCCGGGTTTCACGCAGAATGCGCAGCCCATTAAGGTAGCCGCCGGCCTTCATCAACTTCATGTTCACGCCATCAAACTGCCGGGCAATAGCGGCGAAGTCAGCGTCATCGGTTACCGATTCGTCGGCGAATATGGGGCAGTTGAGCTGGCCCTTCAGCGCGCGGTAATCATCGTGGCAGGCGGCGTCCATGGGCTGCTCGAGCAGGCGCACGTGCAGGCCCGGCAATTGCTGAATACTTTCCCAGCTGTAGCGCAAGCTGTCGGCATCAGGCCAGGCTTCGTTGCCATCAATGATAAGCGGCCGCCCCGGAAAGAGGCGCGTTACTTCGCGCAGCAGATCCAGGGCGCCGTCGCGGTTTACTTTTATTTTCAGGAGCGGAAAACGGCCTAGGTCCTGTTCCCGCGCAAAGGCTGCTATAGCGCCCGGCTCCATAATGGGCAGCGAAAAAGCCGTGGGCACCGCTCCCGAAGGCTCCGGAATACCCAGCCAGCGCGCTACCGATTGGCCAGCCCTGTTCGCCTCCCAATGCACCAGCGCCGACTCCAGCGCAAACCGCAGCGCCTGGGCCGGCTGGTGTTCGGCCAGGAAAGCGGTCAGCTCTACTAGGCTCTTGCAGTGGCCAAGCCCTGCGGCTTGCAACTGCTCAAACTGTGCTTGCAAGCCTTCTGGCGTTTCGCCGTAGCGCACGTTCGGGGCGGCTTCACCTTGCCCTACCAGGGCACTTCCTACGCCTTGCACCCGCACCAGCAGGTTGGTTTTGGTAGTGGATGCGTTGCGCGAAATTTTCCAGGTGTAGCGTAGCGGTAACTCCAGCGGCGTAAGCGTCCAGGTGAGCATTGAGTGGGGTTTGGAAGAAAACAGAGGGTAGCGAAAGATACGGCTGGCGCGGCAACTACCGCCGGTTTAGTGGCTTGCGGGGGCTAGTACTGCTGGTGGTACGCTACGGGCAAGTAGGCAACGCCGCAGCGAACGCCACACTACTGCCCGCAGAAACCTATCTTTGCTGCATTCCCGCTACCCTCTTTTCCTTGAATTGCCGCGCATGAAGTTTTCGCGACTCGCCCCCCTAGTCCTTATCCTCTTTGTACTAGCTGCTTTCCTGACCACAGCCACCGCGCAGGGTTGGCTAGCGCTCGACCCCAGCATTGCGATGGCCTCCCGCTGGATTGCGCTGCTTGGTATCATTGCCGTTGCCACGCAGCGCCACTCTATTACCTTCTGGATTGTGGTCAGCATGCTGGTAGGCGCCGAAATTGGTCATGACTTCCCAACCCAGGCCGTGCAGCTGAAAGTGCTCAGCGACGTATTCCTGCGGCTGGTGAAAACCATTATTGCCCCGCTGGTATTCGCTACCCTAGTGGTAGGCATTGCCGGCCATGCCGACTTAAAGCAGGTAGGCAAAATGGGACTCAAGGCCCTGATTTACTTTGAAGTAGTCACCACCTTTGCCCTGTTCATTGGCCTAGGCGCCATCAACCTGACGAGGGCCGGCGAAGGTGTTGACCGCAGCGGCATTGCCGCCGACACCGAAAAACTGGAAACCGTTAAGCAAAGCACCGCCGACATCATCCTGCACATCTTCCCCGAAAACATTGCCAAATCGGTGGCCGAGGGTCAGGTATTGCAGGTAGTGGTATTTGCCATCATCTTCGCCATTGGCTTGGCCATGGTGCACCAGCGCCACCGCATTCCGCTGCTGCAGGTTACAGAAAGCCTCTCGGAAGTAATGTTCAAGTTCACCAACGTGGTGATGTTTTTTGCCCCGTTTGGGGTAGGCGGCGCCCTGGCCTACACGGTGGGCAAAATGGGCTTTGCGCCACTATTGAATGCCTTTAAGCTACTCCTGACGCTCTATGGCGCTCTGGCCGTTTTCGTGCTGCTGGTGCTCGTCCCGATTGCCCTGATTGCCCGTATCCCGCTGAAGCGCTTCGTGCAGGCCATTGCAGAGCCCGTTAGCATTGCCTTTGCTACTACCTCCTCAGAAGCCGCGCTGCCCCGCGCCATGGAAGCCATGGAAAGTATTGGCGTACCGCGCCGCATTGTGGCCTTCGTGATGCCCACGGGCTACTCCTTTAACCTCGATGGCACTACGCTGTACCTTTCCTTAGCGGCTGTGTTTGTGGCACAGGCCGCGGGTGTGGAGTTGTCGTTTGGGCAGCAGCTAGTGATGGTGTTCACACTTATGCTCACCTCGAAGGGTGTAGCAGGGGTGCCGCGCGCCTCACTTGTGATTCTGCTGGCTACTGTGGCTTCGTTTAACCTGCCCGCTTGGCCGGTATTCATCATTCTGGGTATTGATGCCCTGATGGATATGGCCCGCACCGCCGTTAACGTAATGGGCAACTGCCTAGCCACGGCCGTGGTAGCCCGCTGGGAAGGTGAGTTCGTGGATAACTACGTGGCCCCCGACCCAGTAGATGATCTTGCGGAAGCCGATAGCGCCCTAGTCCACCAACCTCATTAAGAACTTACTGAACGCCGTTTCCTTGCCCGAGAAACAGCACGTAAGCAATAATATGCAGCGCCCTCACAGCCTCGGTTGTGGGGGCGCTGCTTGTTTATAGTTGCTTTTTAGCCTTGTTCCTGAGGCTTTCATCGGTATTCTGCGTAATTCTACCTGCCTCTAACCCTTTCTGGCGGCTTGCGGTGTAATTTTGAACATCGCCTGAGCGGCTATCTTATAACATAAGCACCTATGACGTCCCGCTACCTATTGCTGCTATCGGTATTGAGCCTGGGACTAGGATGTTGCAAGTCTTCGGAAAAAGCCATCTTCCATGCTATACGCTCCAACAACTCGGTGGAGCTAGGGCGCCTGCCCCGCCTGGAAGCCATTATTGAACCAGGGCCGCTGGCCGCCACCGATGGGGCTTTGCCTGATGATGCCAGCAAGGTATTTCGGCAGGAACTAGCATTCCACCTAGCCGAGCCGCAGCCCGACTCCAACACCTACGGCCATGCCCGGATGGTGGTAACGCAGGCCAAACAAGAGCGAACAGGGCGGTTTCTGCAGGGCTTCCAAATGCTGACCCTAATGACCCCCAGCCTACTGGGCCTGCCTCTGGAGTGGTACCGTACCAGCGTGAAAGCGGAGGTACAAATTCTGGATGCCAAAGGGAATATACTGGCCTCCTACACGGGCACCGGACGCAGCAAAGTGCGCGTAGCTATGTACCACGGCTACTCCCAAACCACCGCGCCGCGGGTTTCCGATGTGCAGGCCCTGCGCTTGGCCCTAGACCAGATTCGGCCGAAGCTTACCGCCGCCTCTGACACGCTACGGCGGGAGCTGATTAGCGCCGGCCCACTAGAAAAAAACACTAGCCAATCGGCGGGCATGAACTAGTCCGCGTCTGGTTCAGCTTACCGCGGCTGATTTTGTGGGGGCTTTATACTCAGGCAGTATAGGCCTCATAAAATCTTATTAGCGGGTCTTCTTACACTTAAAAAAACAAGTTGCAACCCTGCTCCGCCGGATATAACCTCTACCTTTGTTTCCCGTTATGCCAGACCGAACCCCCACCTCCGCGGCTGCCACTACGGCCAAATTTATTTTTGTAACGGGCGGCGTTACTTCCTCACTGGGTAAAGGCATTATCTCGGCCTCGCTGGCCAAGCTACTGCAGGCCCGGGGCTTCCGGGTGACCATCCAGAAGTTTGACCCCTACATCAACATTGACCCGGGCACACTGAACCCCTACGAACACGGGGAGTGCTACGTAACCGACGACGGGGCCGAAACCGACCTCGACCTGGGCCACTATGAGCGGTTCCTGAACGTACCCACGTCGCAGGCCAACAACGTTACCACGGGCCGCATCTACGACCACGTAATTCGGCAGGAACGTGAGGGCGCCTACCTCGGCAAAACGGTGCAGGTAGTGCCGCACATCACCGACGAGATTAAGCGGCGCATGCTGCTGCTCGGCGAAACCGGCAACTACGATGTAGTCATCACCGAAATCGGCGGCTGCATTGGCGATATTGAGTCGTTACCGTTTGTGGAGGCTGTGCGCCAGCTACGCTGGGAATTGCCCCCGAACGATTCGCTCGTGATTCACCTCACGCTGCTCCCCTACCTGAAGGCGGCCGGCGAGCTGAAAACCAAGCCCACGCAGCACTCTGTGCGCGACCTGCGCGAAGCCGGCCTGCAGCCCGACATTTTGGTGTGCCGCTCTGAGTATCCGATTCCGGCGGATATGCGCCGCAAAATTGCGCTGTTCTGCAACGTAAAAATCAACTCCGTTATCGAGTCTCTGGATGCGGACAGCATCTACTCGGTGCCGTTGCTGATGCTGAAAGAGCAGCTCGATGATCGGGTTATCAAGAAGCTCAAGCTCAGCGGGGGCGCGGTGCATCCGGATCTGGAAACCTGGAAAGATTTCCTAGGTCGGCTGAAGAACCCAACCGAAGAAGTGACCATTGCGCTGGTAGGCAAATACGTAGAGCTGCCCGATGCCTACAAGTCTATCAACGAGTCGTTTGTGCACGCCGGCGCCCAGAACGAGTGCAAGGTAACTGTGCGCAGCATTCAGTCAGACCACATCAACGAGGACAACGTTGCGACGCTGCTGCACGGCGTAGATGGCGTGCTGGTGGCCCCCGGTTTTGGCGAGCGGGGCTTTGAGGGCAAGATACTGGCGGTGAAGCACGTGCGCGAAAACAACATTCCGTTCTTCGGCATATGCCTGGGCATGCAGGTAGCGGTAGTGGAGTTTGCCCGCAACGTGCTCGGGTTGCCTGAGGCCTCGTCGACGGAAATGCACCCGCAGACACCGAACCCCGTCATTGCCATGATGGAGGAACAAAAGAATATTACTCAGAAAGGCGGTACCATGCGCCTGGGCTCCTATGCGTGTGAGCTCCGGAAGGGCTCGAAAGCAGCCAAAGCCTACGGCCGCAACCACATCAGTGAGCGGCACCGCCACCGCTACGAGTTCAACAACGAGTACCTGGAGCAGTATGAGGCAGCCGGCATGATTCCCTCGGGCCTTAACCCCGAAACTGGCCTAGTAGAAGTGGTAGAAATTGCCAACCACCCGTGGTTTGTAGCCGGCCAGTTTCACCCCGAGCTCAAAAGCACCGTCCAGAACCCACATCCGCTGTTTGTACGCTTCGTGCGGGCGGCTATTCAGTTCCGGAAGGGCTAGTGCAGGTCCCGGTCCATACAAAACGGTCATGCAGTATGCTGCATGACCGTTTTTTTATAGCAGTTATGGCCGCGGGTCCGCACTATTTTGCCATTTCGCCTGACAAAAATGCCGGCGCGAAAAATATTCGCCTGACAAGTCCGACCTTTGCGGTAGTGTAGCCGGATTATTGACGACGGGCCAGCCCTGCGTTGCTTCTGCTGCACTCCTTATTTTTCCGTACTACCCTCTTCTAATGGACAGAAATTCAGCAATTGGCCTGTTTTTGATGGCAGCCTTGCTTCTGATTTACCTTCAGTTTGCGCCCAAGCCGAAACCGGAGCAGGCGGCCAGCCCCGCGAAAACCACCGCAGCCGCCGCTACCTCGGCCCCTGCCGCAGCCACGCCCGCTGCTCCTGATTCGGCGGCCTTAGCTAGCCAGCTCGGCTCGTTTGCCGCTGCCGCCCAAGGCACGGCCCAGACTACCCAGCTCCAGAACGAAAACCTGACCGTTACCTTCTCCTCGAAGGGTGGCCGCGTGGAGGCCGTACGCCTGAATAAATACAAGACGTTCCGGGGCTTGCCCCTCGACCTGCTAGACGCCCGCAGTGCCCAGATTGATACCCGTTTCCGCACTACCGATGGCCGCCAGGTGAAGCTGTCGGACCTGTATTTCCAGCCCTCGGCCGTACAGGCTGTTACGGTTGGCGATAAGCAGGGCCAGCGCCTGACGTTCTCGGCGCCCGTGGCCGGCGGCCAGATTGAGCAGAGCTACACGCTGCTGGCTAATAGCTTTGAAGTGGCGTACGACCTGCGGATGGTAAACCTGAGCAACGCTGTAGCGCAGGAGCCCATCACCTTTACCTTCCTTGACCATGTGCGTCAGACGGAAAAGGAGGCCAAGCAAAACCGCAACCATACTACCATCAACCACTACCTCGTTTCCGGCGACTATGCGCAGGCCGAGGCCTCAGAAAAACCCGAGGAAATAAAAGTTGCTGAGCCCCTGAAGTGGGCGGCTCATAAGCACGACTTCTTTGTAGCCGGCATCATTGCGGATAACCAGTTCAGCAACGGGCAGTTCAACTCAACGGTGAACCTAGAAGATACCACCTTCATCAAAACGCTGAGCACCACGCTGACCATTCCGGCGGCCGATGTGCTGGGTGGCAAAGGCCAGTTCCGCTTTTACTTCGGCCCGAACTCTTACAGCATTCTGAAAGATGTGACGCCGGGCTTCGACCGCAACGTGTACCTAGGCTGGGGCCTGTTCCGCTGGGTAAACCAGTTCGTGATTCTGCCCGTGTTCCACTTCCTGGAGAACTTCATCAGCAACTACGGTATCATCATTGCGCTGCTGGTGGTGCTGATTAAGCTGGTTACCTGGCCCCTCACGTACAAAACGTACGAGTCGCAGGCACGCATGAAAGTGCTGAAGCCGGAGCTGGATGCCATCAAGGAAAAGTATCCTGATGACGCCATGAAGCAGCAGCAGGAGCAGATGAAGCTGTACCAGACCATGGGTGTGTCGCCGCTGAGCGGTTGCGTACCCACGCTGCTGACCATCCCGATTCTGTTCGCCATGTTCCAGTTCTTCCCCAACGCCATTGAGCTGCGGCAGGAGCACTTCCTATGGGCGAATGACCTGAGCACCTACGACGACCTGATTAAGCTGCCGTTCAGCCTACCCTTCCTCGGAAACCACATCAGCCTGTTCACGCTGCTGATGACGATTTCGACGCTGGCCATGACGTACCAGACCAACCAGACGAACCCTTCAGCCATGCAGGGCCCGATGAAGTTCTACAGCTACCTCATGCCGCTGGTGTTCTTCTTCGTGCTGAATGACTTTGCCGCCGGCCTGACGTGGTACTACCTCGTATCGAACCTAGTAACCCTGGGCCAGCAAGCCCTGACGCGCCGCTTTGTGGATGACAACAAGGTGCGCGCCAAGCTGGAAGCCAACAAGGTGAAAAACAAAGACAAGAAGCCCGGCGGTTTCCAGGCACGCTTGGCCGAAGCCATGAAAACGGCTCAGGAGCGCGAGGTCCAGGACCGCAAAGGTGGCCGCCCCGCTGCTTCGGATAACACCAACGACGACACGGACTCGGAGCCCGGCACTGGCGCCTCTGATATTTCACCGAAGCCGCCGCGCAAAACGCGCCGCTCGTAAGCTAGCATTCTAGTACCTCCAAACGCCCTGTTGCCCTCCGGCAGCGGGGCGTTTGGGTTTAAAGCAACCAAGGACCTAGTATTTATATCCCACTGCCGGGCTAATGCTAGTTGAGTTTCGGCCTGGTTTTTGGAATTTACCGCTCAGCTCTCCTAACCCTCTCTGTATGCGCCTCCATTGGTCTTCCCTTTTGCTCGTGTTCTGTTTATTTGCCTGTTCGGCCGGAGCGCAGCAAGCGCCTAAAAACCAGAAAATGGTTAAGGCCAAAGTAAAAAGCAAGAAGCCGAAACCCACGACTGCCAAGCCAGCCGCTGCCACGCAGCCGGTTATTACGTTTGGCCGTACGCCTTGCCTGGGCCGTTGCCCCCACTTCACGGCCCGCATCTTCCCCGATGGCCGCGTGCAATACGAGGGATTTGAGCACGCACCGGTACAGGGCAAGCACGACGTAAAAATGCCGGTAGCCAGCATAGAGCGCATTTTGCGCGAGGCCGACAAAATCGGGTTTCGCAAGCTGAAAGCCGAGTATTCCAGCGGCGCCTCCGACATGCCATCCACTACCCTGAGTATTCGCTACCCCAACGGAACGACCAAAGCCGTGCGGGCCGAAGATGGCACGCCAGAGGCCTTACAGCGCCTGTATACCCTAGTAAATACCGAAGTGGAAAAAGCCCTCGGGGTGTTAGCTGAACGCTAGCAGTAAAACACTAGGGCGTTAGGAAAGCTAAACTACCCCTACTACATAAAGAGTGGCCTTTCTCGCATCGGGAGAAAGGCCGCTCTTTATGTAGTAGGAACATAGCTAGTAGATACTTGCCTACTCCTTTCGGACGCGCTCTAGCACTAGCTGGTTCATGGGGTTGGGCGTGAGACCCTGCACATTGTTTTGGGTGAGACGCACTACCTCATCATAATACACAGCAATAACTGGGCTTTCCTCCACTATCAAGCGGTCCATCTGCTGATAGAGGGCGTAGCGCTTTTCGGTGTTTTGCTCCAGCTTGGCCTGCTCGTAGAGGCGGTCATAAGCCGCGTTTTTGAAGTGCGTTTTATTGGGGCCCGCCGGCGCGAAGTTTTTGCTATAGAACAGGGCGAGGTAGTTTTCTGCGTCAGGATAGTCGCCGAGCCAGCTGCGGGTGAAGAAGGCGGCGCGTCCGTTATCAATCAGCTCGCCGTGGGCCGCGCCCTGGTTTACATCAATATCTACCTGCACCCCTACTTCGGCCCATTTTTTCTGGTAGTACTCGCAGTACTCTTTGGTTTCGGCCACGGTGCTCAGGCGCAAGTGCAGGGGCTTACCGGGACCATAGCCCGCTTCTTTGAGCAACTGTCGGGCTTTGTCGGGTTGATAGGTGTAGCCGGGCACCAGTTGCTGGCTGAAGGAAGGCAGCGAAGCCGGCACAAACCCTGAGCTGCCGGGCTTGCCTACATTATTCAGGAAGTACGCCAGAAACTCAGGCTTATTAAGCGCATAATTCAGGGCTTGGCGTACCCGTTTATCGCGGAGGGCGCGGCCGGTTTCGGCGTTGTCGCCGCGCAGGTTGGCGGGGTCCTGCTGCATTCCCAGATATTCAGTATTCAGATACGGCACCTTCTGGAGCCGGAACTTGCCCCGGAAGTCCTCACGCACGGTGCCATCGGGGTACAGAATCAGGTCTCGGGAGCCGCTCCGGATGCCGCTCAGAAAGTCCAGCTTTCCTTGCATAAAGGTCAGAAACTCCGTTTTACGGTCTTGAATAAAGCTGATCTGTACTGCCTCCAGATACGGCAACTGTTGGCCCTTTTCATCTTTTTTCCAGTACGTGGGGTTACGGTGATAAATAATGGCGTTGCCCTCGTCCCACTCCTTAAACCGGAACGGCCCCGTGCCCACCGGATGCTCCCGAAAATCTTTTCCGTATTTCTGCACCGCTTCCCTAGGCACCACATAGGCGTAAGGCATCGTCAGGATGCCCAGAAAGGGAATGAAGGGCTCTTTCAAATGAATGCGCAGGGTGGTGTCATTTACCGCCACAAAGCAGGTATCTGACGGTTCGCCTTGGCTGTTTTCATGCACCTTGCCTCGGAAAATCCAGCCGCCCGAGCTGGCCGTCGCCCCATCCAGCAGGCGCTTAAAACTATACACGAAGTCTTGCGCCGTCACGCGCCGGCCTTTGCCACCCGGAAACACCTCAGCATCATGAAAGAACACGTCGGGGCGCAGCGTGAACGTGTACTGGCGGCCATCGGGGCTGATGGTGTAGCGGCGGGCAACGGATGGCCCCGGCTTTAATTGATCATCCAGCTCCACTAGGCCATTATAGAGCTGCGTCACAGCCCAGGTATTGGCTTGGTTACGGGCAAATGCCGGATCCAAGGAAGTTAGGCTTTCGGGCTGGTTGTAGCGAAATACGCGGCGCGCATCGGTGGTAGAGGCAGGTTCAGAGCAGGCCGTGAGCAGGCAAGTCAGAAGCAAAGCAGAACCGGCGGCACAGCGCGAAAACGGGAGCATGGGAACGACGAAACAGTGTATATTTGCAAAGGTATCCCACATCCGGGGTTTGCAGCCACCACGCCGCATAACTGCCCACACTTTATGAACCTGACCTACTACGGCCACTCCTGCTTCCTCCTCGAGGCCGGCGGCAGCAACGTTCTTTTTGACCCGTTTATCCGCCCCAATCCGTTGGCGGCAGCCATTGACGTGGACAAAATACAGGCGGATTACATTTTGCTTAGCCACGGCCATGCCGACCATGTAGCTGATGCTGAAGAAATTGGCAAGCGCACCGGTGCGGAGCTACTAGGTATGGTGGAGGTACTAGGGTGGTTTGGGCAGAAAGGCCTGAAAGCTACCTACGCCATGAATTTAGGCGGCACCGTACAGCTGCCTTTCGGCTCCGTAAAAATGGTAGCAGCGGCCCACTCCAGTTCCATGCCCGATGGCTCGTATGGCGGGTTGGCGGCAGGGTTTGTGGTAGAGGCGGAAGGCAAAACCTTCTACTTTGCCGGCGACACCGCCCTGACTTACGACATGAAGTTGATTGGTGAGCGGCACCAGCTCGACTTTGCCATTTTACCAATCGGTGGCCACTTCACTATGGGCATCGATGACGCGCTGATTGCCGCCGACTGGACCGGCGCTTCTAAAATAATCGGGATGCACTTCGACTCCTTCCCGCCCATTACCATCAACCACGACGAAGTAAAAACCAAGGCTCAGCAGGCTGGCAAAGAGCTAGTGCTGCTGAACATTGGCGAAACGATTACCATATGAGTTTCCAGTTGTCAGTTGCCCGTTGCTTATTTAGTAGCTTAAATCGCAGCTTGCACCCACTGACAACCGGCAACTGACAACTCACAACTGACGAAAATGGGCAAAATCATTGCGGTAGCCAACCAGAAGGGCGGAGTGGGCAAAACCACTTCCTCGATCAACCTCGCCGCCTCCTTGGCCGCGCTGGAATATCGGACCCTGCTCGTGGACGCCGATCCGCAGGCCAACGCTACCTCCGGCGTGGGCTTCGACCCGAAGGATATCCAGAACAGTATTTACGAGTGCATGGTGGATGGCATCAATGCCCAGGATATCATCCTGCAAACCACGCTCCTGCCTCACCTCGACCTAATGCCTTCCCACATTGATCTGGTAGGCGCTGAGGTGGAGATGATTAACCTGCCCAACCGCGAAGAGAAAATGAAGGAGGCCTTGCGCCCCCTCGCCGAGCAGTACGATTTCATTATTATCGACTGCTCCCCTTCGCTAGGTCTGATCACAGTAAATGCCCTCACGGCTGCCCACTCGGTTATTATTCCGGTGCAGTGCGAGTACTTTGCCTTGGAAGGCTTGGGGAAACTCCTCAACACCATCAAAATCATCCAGAGCCGCCTCAACGAGAACCTCGAAATTGAAGGCATTCTGCTCACGATGTACGATGTGCGCTTGCGCCTCAGCAACCAGGTAGTGGAAGAAGTAAAGCTGCACTTCCAGCAGTTAGTGTTCGATACCATCATTCCGCGCAACGTGAAGCTGTCGGAGTCACCGAGCTTTGGCATTCCGGTTATTCTGCACGATGCCGACAGCAAGGGCAGCATCAGCTACCTCAACCTGGCCCGCGAAATCGTGGAAAAGAACGTGGAAGCTGCCGACGAGCCAGAACAGGCCACCGAGGATACGGCGGCGTAATCATCAGGTGGGATTTGGTCGAGAATCTATCTTATAATCTCGACTGCCGAGTCACTATCTTGGGACAAACGCACCACTTGGCAGACGTTGCCTCTTACACGCGAAGTGCATGGGCTACTCGCCTAAATTGATGCTCGTACTCATCAAATAGTCACCATACAGACGCTATTATAAAAGTCGGCCAGCAGCTTAAGTTGTTGGCCGACTTTGCTTTTACTCCTATGTTCCACGTTATTTTTGGCGTGGAACAAAAATATCCGGGTCATCCCGGGCGTTTGTGTATTTTTGAATCCCGCTTTCGCCCCGTGCTATTGGGCGAGGGCTGATTGCAGGTATGTCAGAGAAAAACGAAGAGAAGAATATTCCGGCAGCAGCTTCTGCCCCAGCAAAGCGCAAAATCGGTGGCTTGGGCCGGGGCCTGAATGCCCTGATTGAAGGCAGCTACGAAAAGAAAAGTGAGCGGCTGGGCCTAGTTCCGCATCCGGTAAACTCGGTGGGCCTAATTCAGGTGGGCCATATCCAAGCCAACCCGTACCAGCCCCGCACGCACTTTGATCAAGCCGCGCTGCAGGAGCTAGCCGAAAGCATCCGGATTCAGGGCATTATCCAGCCCGTGACGGTACGCCAGATGGGCACCAACTCCTATCAGCTCATTAGTGGCGAACGGCGCTTACAGGCCTCTAAACTAGCCGGCCTCGATGCCATCCCGGCTTACATCCGGAAGGCCGATGACCAGCAGATGCTGGAAATGGCGCTGATTGAGAACATCCAGCGCGAAAACCTCAACGCCATTGAAATTGCCCTGAGCTACCAGCGCCTGGTAAGCGAGTGTAACCTCAAGCAAGAAGAACTCGGCGACCGGGTTGGCAAAAACCGCTCTACGGTAACTAATTACCTGCGCCTGCTCAAGCTCCCGCCCGATATTCAAATTGGCCTCCGCGACAACGTTATCAGCATGGGCCACGCCCGCGCCCTGGTAAACGTAGAGGACACGGAGCAGCAGCTGAACCTATTCCGCCGCATTGTAGATGAAGACCTTTCCGTGCGCCGGGTAGAGCAACTGGTACGCAATGGCGCCGGTGCTAACCCAGAAACGGACAAAAAGCCTGCTCAGCCCGCCACGCCTGCCGTGCCGCCCGCTGAGCTGAAACGCGCCGAACGCCACCTTTCCGAACGATTTGGCAGCCGGGTGCTCGTGAAGCCTGGGCCACAGGGAAGAGGCGAAATCAAAATTGCCTTTGACTCCGTGGAAGACATGCAACGCATCCTCCACATCCTGCAACCAGCGTAACCAGACATGAAGGGCGGAACTTAGTTCCGCCCCTTTGTTTCTTCACCACTTCACAACTTTCTGGCACCTAGTAGTTTTTCGGCTAAAGTGGGCTACGGATAAGTTGTCGGGCAGGATACTTTCCTGCTACGCAGAGCTGTTATAGAGCGAAGAAGCCTCTTGCAACCTATCCCCACATAGGTTCGGGCTCTACTTCCTCAAAACCAGAAGCTTCAGCCATGAATTTTCCGCATTACTTCCGATTAGCCATTCTGACGTTGGTACTGCAGGGCTTAGTAAGTTCTATACACGCCCAAACGGTTACCACCGGCCCGGATTCGGCGCGGGTAGCTACTAGGTCCTCGGCGGTATCAGACTCACTTCGGCGTACGGAACGGTTGTTTGGGATGCGCGTCACGCGGCCTCAGAAGGCTACGTTACTAGCCCTGGTATTGCCGGGAGCTGGCCAGATCTATAATCACCGTTACTGGAAATTACCGCTGGTGTATGGCGCGCTGGGTGGCACAGGCTACGTCTTGTTTTTCTACCAGAGCCGCTACAAGGAGTACGTAAAAGGCAAAGAGCAGCTGTTGACCGGGGTGCCACTAGCCGAACTTTCGGGTGAAAACGTGCGCAAGGAAACCAGTGCCGAAAATGTGCAGCGGGGCATTGTGTTTTATCGCCGCAACCGCGACACCTATATCGCTTACACAGCCCTAGCGTATGGCATTACGGTGCTGGATGCGCTGGTTGACGCGCACCTGCGCGACTTTGACATCAGTGACGACCTAGGGCTGCGCCTTGATCCGGCGTTGTTGCCCACCACTACGGCGGTGCCTCGCACGGGCCTGGCCGTTACATTATATTTCAAATAATCCGGCAGAGCTGCTTTTTCTGAACCCTACTCTTCCGCCGTTCTTTCTACCTAAACTTTCCTCATGAAGCTCCTGCTGATTGGCTACGGCAAAATGGGCCGGGCCATCGAAGCCCAGGCCATTGCCCGGGGCCACCATATTGTCGGCATCGTCGACCCTAGCCGGCCCGATGTACGCATCTCCAATTTTACCACTGCTGAGGCCGACGCCGCCATTGAATTTACGCATCCTGATGCCGCTTTTCAGAACGTAACGGCCTGTCTGCGCCAAGGCATTCCGGTAGTGTGCGGCTCTACAGGCTGGCTTCATCACTTTCCTGAAGCCCAGGCCCTCAGCCAGCAAACCGGCACTCCGCTGTTCTACGCCTCCAACTACAGTGTTGGCGTAAACCTGTTCTTTCACTTCAATGAGTATATCGCCGCCAAAATGCACCAGTTTGGCGGGTACGATGTGCAGGTTCGGGAAATCCATCATACCCAGAAGGTTGACCAGCCCAGCGGCACCGCCATTACGGCCGCCGAAGGAATCCTGCGTCATTTCCCAGCCAAAACCACGTGGCACAACGAGGCTACGGAAGCAGCCGAGGAGCTGGCCATTCTCTCAGAGCGCGAAGGAGCCGTGGTGGGTACGCACATTGTCACATATTCCTCCCCAGCCGATACCATTGAGCTGAAGCACGAAGCACACACCCGGGACGGATTTGTGCAGGGCGCGTTGCTGGCAGCCGAGTGGTTGCCGGGCCGCCAGGGCGTGTTTGGGATGAACGACTTGCTCGGGCTTTGAGCTCGGCAAGGGGGTAGTAAACTGGCGCTTTTGGCGTGCTGGCGGTGCCCTCGGGCCAACTACAGTAGTATGGCCCTACTATTTCATCTTACTTCACGCATTATTTCGCATCTTCCGGCGTTCAAACCGGAAAGGAGCTGGCGTGTGCCGGCTGCTCGTTTTTTCTGGCCTCTGACTCATTATGGCAGTACAATCCTGGGAGAAATACCTCGAAAAGAATAAGTCGACGCCGCCCGCTACTCCTAGCGGGGCACCGAAGAAGCGTAAAAGCGCCGCTCGTGAGTGGGGCGACGCCATTCTGTTTGCGGTAGTTGCCGCTACCCTTATCCGTTGGGCCACCTTCGAGGCATACACCATCCCGACGCCGTCCATGGAACACTCCCTGCTGGTCGGCGACTATTTGTTTGTAAGCAAGCTGCACTACGGCCCGCGCACACCGCAAACCCCACTGCAGGTGCCGCTTACGCACCAAACTATTTGGGGCACTAGCCTTAAGAGCTACTCCGAGCTGATTCAGTTGCCGAGCTACCGCCTGCCAGGCTTCTCGGAAATAAAAAACAACGATGTGGTGGTGTTCAATGTGCCTTTTGAGGCGGAGCACCCCGCTGACCTGCGGACTAACTACATCAAGCGCTGCATTGCCATTGCCGGCGACGTGCTCGAAATCAAGCAAGGCCAGGTGTTCATCAACGGCAAGCCCGCCAAGAACTACCCGGAAATGCAGAGCAGCTATTTCCTGCAGGTGCCGCAGCCCGATGACGAACTGCTGGACACTTTCAAACGCTTTGGGGTTATCGAATACAATACGCCCGATGGTGTGCCTTACTATGGAGAGCGGCCAGGGCTGGGCAAAGGATTTGATGTACACATGAGCCAGGCTGCTCGCGACTATATCAAAACGCTACCCTCTGTTAAAGGAATTATAGAACTGCAGACCCCAATTGGGCAGCCGGAAGCCGGACAGCAGGTGTTCCCTAATAACCCCGATTCGCCCTACAGCCAAACACTAGCCTCTCCGCCCTTCCCAACCTGGAACAAGGATAACTACGGCCCGCTCCAGATTCCGAAGAAAGGCCAGACGGTACAGCTTACGCCTCAAAACTCGCCGCAATACCAGAAGATTATTCTGCGCTATGAGCACAACGAGGGCATGAGTGTGGCTGAAAATGGCCAGATTTTGCAGAACGGAAAGCCACTGCAGAGCTACACGTTCAAGCAGAACTATTACTTCATGATGGGCGACAACCGCCACAACTCTCTTGACTCGCGTTTCTGGGGCTTTGTACCCGAAGACCACATTGTAGGAAAAGCGGTACTTATCTGGCTGTCCGTTGACCCGAACGCCACGTTCGCCAACAAGATCCGCTGGAACCGACTGTTTAACTTGGTTGACTAAACTGGAGTGTTAGCGTGGGTTTGCCAGCTTTAACTACCTAGTAAATCCAGCGCATGCAAAAGGCCTTTCTCCTAGGAGAAAGGCCTTTTGCTTTTTGAACAACATCAGCCAAATCATTGCATCCGTGTAATCCGTTTCAATCAGTGATTTAATTTACCACTGAATGGGCGCTTCGCCGTGCTGTTCGAGGTAGGCGTTGGTTTGACTGAACGGACGGGAGCCAAAAAAGCCGCGGTCCGCAGCGTACGGAGAGGGGTGCGCTGCTTTCAGGACTAGGTGTTTACGGGTGTCAATGACCTCGCCCTTCTTTTGAGCGTACGCGCCCCACAAAATGAACACAACGTGCTCCTTGAGGTCTGAAATCTGCTGAATAACGGCATCCGTAAACTGCTCCCAGCCTTTCTTCTGGTGGCTACCTGGGTCGCCGGCCCGAACGGTAAGCGTTGCGTTGAGCAGTAGCACGCCTTGTTGCGCCCAGCGGTCGAGGTTGCCGTTTGGAGCGGGCGGGGTACCGGGCAGGTCGCTCTGCAGTTCCTTGAAAATATTTTGTAGTGAAGGCGGCGTACGCACCCCATCGGCCACCGAGAAACTAAGTCCATGCGCCTGACCCTTACCATGATAGGGGTCTTGACCAAGAATCACTACCTTAACTTTATCGAAGGGGCAAGCATCGAAGGCGTGAAAAATTTGCGAGCCGCCCGGATATACCGTAGCCGTAGCGTATTCGCCTTTTATGAAGGCAATCAGGTGTTGGAAGTACGGTTTTTCAAACTCGGGAGCTAGTACCTTGCGCCAGCTTTCTTCTATCTTTACAGACATACAGGAGAGGATTATTTTTTCAGTTTGGTAGGCCATTGTGTGCTCCGGCTGCGTAGATAAACCAAATCCCGCATACGGCTGTTAGCTTTTTTCTACCCCGGACCCCAGGCGTTATGAATACTACCACCACCCAGGGAGTAACCGTCAGCGTTACCACCAACTACCTGCCCGATTACTCGAGCCCGGGTCAGGAACACTACGTTTTTGCTTACAAAATCGATATCCGCAACAACAGCGAATTCACTGTAAAGCTACTACGCCGTCATTGGTACATCTACGATGCCAACGGCGTAGTGCGCGAGGTGGAGGGCGAAGGCGTGGTGGGCCAGCAACCCGTGCTGGAACCCGGTGAAGCACACCAGTACGTTTCTGGCTGTAATCTGAAATCGGGGCTGGGCAAGATGCGCGGCACCTACCAGATGGAGCGCGTTATGGACGGCAGCGAATTCACGGTTGATATTCCGGAGTTCACATTGGTGGTGCCTTACCGCCTGAACTAACCCTAGGCGCACAACATAATCAGCCGCTCCGATGCACCATCGGGGCGGCTTTTTTTGTGGCGTTCGGTATCTTCGCCGGCCGCACGGGCCGCGGCTTTTCGTGAGAAAGAACATCCGCCCACTACCCCCTCCTTTTTCAAATCAGGCCGAAGCATCGCTTTGCCCACGTTTTACTTCTGCCGTTGCTGTTTCAGGCTGTTAGCTACCTCCGCTTTTTACTTCGCTCCGGCAATGCGCACGGATTGCACTCTCCGTTTGTGTTTGGGCTGTACACGCACGTAGTAAACCACACTGGCCACTTTAGAGCTTACGACGCCGTAGAAGCTCGGCGACAAGAGCTGCTGGCGGATCCTGGTAGCATTCAGGTACAAGATTTTGGGGCCGGCTCTCACACGGGCGCTGGGCGCGTACGTCAGGTGCGCGACATTGCGCGCACAGCCGCCAAACCGCCCAAGCTAGGGCAGCTGCTGTTTCGCCTAGTCAATCATTTCCAACCGCGCACGGTGCTGGAACTCGGCACATCTCTGGGCCTGACGACTAGCTATCTGGCCGCCGCCAACACCCGCGCCCATGTACTCACGTTTGAGGGCTGCCCGCAAACAGCATCAGTGGCCCAGGATACGTTCACGAAGCTAGGCCTGCGAAATATAGAACTGATAGAAGGTAACCTGGATGCTACCTTGGCCCCTGCCCTAGCCGCCCTAAAGGCCCCCGTCGATTTTGCGTTTTTTGATGGTAACCACCGCTACGAGCCTACCCTGCGCTACTTTGAGCTCATGAACCAGCACCGCATGGAGCACAGTGTGTTCGTGCTAGATGATATTCACTGGTCAGCGGAAATGGAACGCGCTTGGGAAGCCATCAAGCAGCATCCTGACGTAACCTTGACTATTGACCTGTTTTATATCGGCTTGGTTTTCTTCCGCCGCAATCAGCCGAAGCAGCACTTCTCACTGCGGTTTGATAACGTGGTAGATATGCTGTTAGAAAAGACAAAGTGGCTTTCTGCTTAAACCGCATCTAGCAAATGACTGATTACTAAATTAAATAGCAAAACAAACCGTTTAAATACTAGTATATTTAGCACGCGTACGGTTGTCACCCCGCCAATGCGGCTGCTTGAAAAGCAGTGAAGCCCGTGTTGCGAGCACGGGCTTCAGGATAAGTGGGTGATTTGGCCACCCTCAAATCCATTGGTATGGGACAGGGTCGTACTGATATGGATGGGCTTCGTTTCCAATGCTCACTCCATGTCACCACTACTTTCGTGGTGAAAGTAGTGGCCGCGCTAGGCGGGATAGGAGGACTTTACCTCTTGTTCAGCACCTAGTGGCATCGGTAGCAGGAGGCGTATGCTTCCTGCTACTTTCGTTTACAACGAAACAAATATACCGGATGTTTTCACAATCAGGCTGCCCTTAAGCTCAGCTAAAAGGAAACCTGTTTGCTAATTTTTGGACCCTAGCGAATTGCTTCTCGCACCCGGGTTAGCTTCACTAAAAGTTGCTCCAATTGGTCGAGAGCTAGCATATTGGCGCCATCAGATTTGGCTGTGGCGGGCGTTGGGTGCGTTTCAATGAACAGGCCATCGGCACCTACGGCAATGGCCGCTTTAGCAATCGTTTCGATGAGAGCCGGCTTGCCGCCCGTCACGCCGCTGCTTTGGTTGGGCTGCTGCAAGGAGTGCGTTACGTCCATCACTACAGGCACGCCAAACGCGCGCATGGCGGGCAGGTTACGGAAGTCCACTACTAGGTCGGAATAGCCGAACGAGTTGCCACGGTCCGTCAGAATAACGTGCTCATTGCCTGACTGCTGCACCTTGTCAACGGCAAACTGCATTGATTCGCCACTTAAAAACTGGCCTTTTTTAATATTTACCACCTTACCGGTTTTAGCGGCGGCAATCAGCAAATCGGTCTGCCGGCACAGGAAGGCCGGAATCTGGAGCACATCTACGTATTCAGCCGCCAGCGCCGCCTCATCCGACTCGTGGATATCCGTGACCGTAGGCACGCCAATTTCGCGGCTTACCTTCTGCAGAATCCGCAGCGCTTTTTCGTCGCCGATGCCAGTGTAAGAGTCTAGGCGAGAGCGGTTGGCCTTGCGGTACGAGCCTTTGAAGATGAATGGAATCTGGAGCTTATCGGTGAGCTGGCGCACCTGCTCCGCAATACGCAGGGCCATGTCTTCGCCTTCAATCACGCAGGGGCCTGCCATCAGAAAAAACTGGCCGGAATCAGTATGGCGAAAGTTTGGTAGGGCTTTAGCGAGGGTTTCAAGCATTTTGGAGGGTAGTAGGTAGCGCGCAGCTCCAGCGCCGCGCCTAAGGTAGTAGTGAAAGTAGCCTAGCTAGTGAAATCAAGCCAGAATGCACGAAGCTGGAATGCGCGCTACTTTTTAGTAAGGCAAATAAACAACTCGCGGCCTTGGCGGGGCGGAATGGAGTTTGTGGCCGTATCGAAATGTACTAGGGTAAAGTACGGCTCAAAGTACTGCCGATACTCCTCGCGGGTACCGCCAAATGGGGGCCCAGGCTGCGTAAACTCCGTATCGAACAACAGTCCCATCAGGGTTCCGCCGGGCCGCAAGAGGGTAGCGCACTGGCGTGCATACGCGGGCCGCAAGCTGGGGTCGAGGGCGCAAAAGAAGGTCTGTTCTACCAACAGATCAAAAGGCTGGTCTGGCGCTAGGTCAAAAAAATCTTGAAGCAGCAGATGCTCCGCCGGGAAGTCCGGCACACGGGCCTGCAAGTCTTGGAGCGGCTGTGGAGCCAGATCAACTACGAATACATTCGGCCAGCCCTGCGTATGTAGGAATTCAGCCTCATATCCCCTACCCGCGCCCGGAATCAGGATGCGGCGGTCATCAGGCGGGCCGAGCTGCCTAAAATATTCCTGTAGCGGCGGCGTTATGCCCCCCACATCCCAGCCGGTCTGACTGGTGGTGTAGCGATTTTGCCAATACGCAGCATCAAATTGCAGTTTCCGAGACATATTGTAGCAGGGTTGTACCTTCGGCACTTGCCTGGGTACGGAACTCCGTTATTTTTGCCCTAAAGGTACTACCTGCGCCCGGACTCTCCGGGCTTCACTTAACCCCTCTTTCGATGGAACAAGACCACAACCCCGAGCCGAAGAACAATAACCGCGTACTCCTGATTGTGGCCCTTATCTTGGTGCTGCTTGGCATCAATGGCTTGCTGTTTTATATGAACCAGCAAAAGACCAAGCAGAACGAGCAGCTCCAGGCTGACGTGGTGACGAAGGATGCGAAGTTGGAGGAGCAGATTAAACAATACGAGGCCCTGAAAGCCGATTACGAGCGCCAGAGCCAGGAAGTACAGGGCATGGGCTTGGCCAACGATTCATTGGAAGCCAAACTCTCCCAGATCAACGCCGACCTGCTGAAGCTGCGCTCTTTCCGGGCCGGTTCCTTCAGCATCACGGAGCAGCGCCGCTTTAAGCAGCGTGCCGCTAACTTCGAAGTGCAGCTCCGCAAGAAAGACGAGGAAATCGCCCAGCTGAAAGCCGACAACGAAGCGCTGTACACCGAAACTACTACCCTGAAAGAGCGTCAGAACAAACTCACTGACACCATCTCGACGGTAGTGCGCTCCAACCAGGAGCTCAGCGAAAAAGTAGCGGTGGCCTCGCGCTTGCAAGCTGAAAACATCCGCATTGGCGTGGTAAACAGCCGTGAGAAAGAAAAGGCGGATGAGGACAACGAATTCAAGGCGAAGCGGGTCGAAAAGATTAAAGTGACCTTCAACCTGGCCCGCAACGATGTATCGCCGAAGGAAACCAAGCAGATCATGATGCGTCTGATTGAGCCCGATGGCGCTGCTCTGTACAACCTGAGCACTGGCGGTGGCACCTTCATGATTGATGGCGCTGAAGCCTTCTACACGGCTAAGCAAGACATCGTGTATGACAATACTCGCCAGCCCGTGCAGTTCCTTTACGCCAAAGGTGCTCCGTACAAAACCGGTCTGCACACTGTAGAACTCTACGAAGGTGGTGTGATGATCGGCAAAACCACGTTCACGCTGAAGTAGCCTATCCTGAACCCTAGCAGATGGTGAAAGCCATTCTGCTAGGTACCCAAAACAGAAAAAGCCCCGACTGGTACCAGTCGGGGCTTTTTCTGTTTAGCTGCTAGGTATCTTTTGGTCTTAAACCTTCAAAGAAGCCTCAAACTCATCTAGCTTCTGAATAGTGCCTTTAATATTCTCCGTGAAGAGCACGATAACGGAGCCAGGCACAGCGGTATGCAGCACGTGGTCAATGGCTTCCATCTCGTTTTCGATGTAGGTGATGGGCACTTCCGGAGCATCCAGCCGTAGGCCGCGGGTCATGATTTCTTTCAGTTCCTCAGCCGTTTTACCCCGCAGGTCACGGTCTTGGCGTAGCACAATCTCATCGAAAATACGGCCGGCTATCCGAGAGAAGCCTATCGTGTCTTCGTCGCGCCGGTCGCCTAGCCCTGAAATGACGCCCACCTTGCGTGTTGCCTGAGTAGCCTCCAAGAATTCGCCGAACTTCTCGATACCGTGCGTATTGTGCGCGTAGTCGACAATCACCTCGAAGTCCGGGAATTTGTACACGTTCATTCGGCCCGGCGTTTTGGCCGCCGACGACACAAACGTGCGTAGCGCCTGTTTGATATCGTCCTTATCGAATCCGTAGCAATAGCAAGCCAGGGCCGCCGCCAACGAGTTTTCAATGTTAAACGTGGCCCTCCCACCGAACGTGATGGGGAACTCGGAAGCCCGGTCGATACGGAGCTTATAGCTGTTTTTATAAATCGTGATGTAGCCTTCCTCATACACGGCAGCTAGGCCACCATTTTCAGCATGCTCCCTGATGCGCGGGCTGTGCTCATTCATGCTGAATAGCGCCACGCGGCACTCCAGTTTCTCGCGCATAGCGTACACTAGGTCGTTGTCGGCATTCAGCACGGCCCAACCGTTTTTGCGCACGGTGCGGGGTAGTACACCTTTTACGGCGGCCATTTCCTCTACCGTGTAAATATCGCGCATGCCCAAGTGGTCGGCGGCTACGTTGGTTACCACAGCCACATCGCAGGTATGGAAACCTAGCCCCGAGCGCAGCATTCCGCCCCGAGCCGTTTCCAGCACTGCAAAGTTTACGGTCGGATCTTTCAGGACAAATTCCGCACTCTGGCCACCCGTACAGTCGCCGCTTTGCAGCTGCACGCCTTGTATATAGATGCCATTGGTAGTGGTGTGGCCCACCTTATACCCCTTCGAGCCCACAATGTGCGCTATAAGCTGAGTAGTGGTGGTTTTGCCATTGGTGCCCGTAATGGCAATAATCGGGATACGGGCCGTGCTGCCTTGCGGAAACAGCATATCTACCACCGGAGCCGCTACGTTGCGCGGCAGGCCTTCGGTAGGAGAAATGTGCATCCGGAAGCCCGGGGCCGCATTCACCTCGATAACGGCACCGCGCGTTTCATTCAGCGGAATGGCAATATCGGAGGTCAGCAAATCGATGCCGCAAATATCTAGGCCTACGATGCCGGCCACGCGTTCTGCTAGCAGCACGTTGTACGGATGCACTAGGTCCGTTACATCGGTAGCCGTGCCCCCGGTGCTGATATTAGCGGTACTCTTCAGGTACACTTCCTGCCCAGCTGGCAGCACTGATTCTAGAGTGAGCCCATTGGCTTTCAGCAGGTCCTGGGTGTGCTGGTCGGCTTTGATGCTGGTGAGTACCTTTTCGTGGCCCACACCCCGGCGCGGGTCTTCGTTTACCTTATCGATAAGCTGCTGAATCGTGCTGCTGCCGTCGCCTTTCACGGCTGCGGGAGTACGCTTAGCAGCCGCAATCAGTCGCCCGTTTACCACCAGCATGCGGTAGTCGTGGCCCTCAATGAATTGCTCTACAATTACAGCCCGCGAATACTTCTGCGCTGCTTTAAGGCCCTCCACGGCATCTTCCCAATTCATTATCCGAATGGTGGCGCCTTTGCCGTGGTTGCCGTCTAGGGGCTTCGTTACGATTGGGAAGCCTAGTTCTTCTACCGCGTCGCGCAGCCCATCCTCCGAGTATACCGTGGTACCATTAGGTACCGGCACTCCGGAGTCTTTGAGCATGGCTTTGGTGCGGTTTTTATTGCCGGCTACCTCCACCCCTGCGTGCGAGGTGTAGCTAGTGGTAGTGGCCCAGATGCGTTTCTGATTGACGCCGTACCCAAGCTGGATGATGCTGCTGTTCTTAAGCTGGATGTATGGAATGTTGCGCGAGGCAGCCTCGGAAACAATGCTCCAGGTGCTGGGCCCGAAAAACTCATCCTCCCGAATCTCGTGCAGCTCATCAACAATGGCCTTCACGTTCACCGGGCGGCCCTGGCTTACGTCGTCTACTAGCTGTACGGCAGCTTCGGCTGCTACTCGGCCGGCGCGCTCTTCTTGGTAGCTGAATACTACAAATTCTACACCTGGCTGGTATGCCGGATACGATTTCCCCCAGTACACGGGCATACCGGCCATGCGCTGCAACGCCAGTGCTACGTGCTGAATGACATGGCCGATTGGCTCACCATCCGTCAGCTGCTCTTCGGTAAGCGGCGGGTGCTTCTGCAGCGACTTCTCAGTTTCTGCGGGCTGAGGCTGGCCTAGTTCGGGCAGCAGCAGCGGCAGTTGCTCAGCCAAGGCCGGCACGCTATTCGACCACACATCAGCTAGGTCCTCTAAGTCCACTTTCATCACAATCAGTTTGTGATGCTTCACGGACCAGTAGCTGGGGCCGCGCATAGTGCGGAGGTCAATTATCTTCATACGGGAGAGAGGTGGAAACTATACTTACGTGCGCGTTTCTACGCGAGAATGAAATGTAGGGATAATGCGTCAGGAAATACATTCTCTGCCTTTCACTAGTCGCTTCCCGTACCTACGTCATTTTCAGGCAATATGCCACCTAAAAATTTCTCGTGCCCTACCCCCTACACGCAAAAAACCCCGGTCGGGGCTAATCAACCGGGGCACTAGGCACTCTGAAAACAGGAAAAGAGGTGACGAGCGGATTCGAACCGCTGTAGGAGGTTTTGCAGACCTCTACCTAGCCACTCGGTCACGTCACCAGTGGTTTTGAGGATGCAAACATACGGCTTAATCTGACTTATGCCAAGATAGACACCGGTTTTTAGCCTAGTGTTTGGGTAAGTACTTGGCATTGTGCAGGAAATTTTCTACTACCCCTTGCATTCGCCCCAACCGTACCGCCTTCAACTAGGCCGCAACAAAAAGGCCCCGGATTGCTCCGGGGCCTCTTGTTACAACTTCTAGCTATTCCTTCCTAGGTAGGCAGGAGAGCTAAAGCCATGACTACTCAGCGTCACGCTCGTTGCCCATCATCTTGTCGCGCAGAGCCGACAGAGCGTCCAGGTCACCGAGGGTCGACTTTTCAGCCGTAGCAGGCTTCTTCAGGTCGCTGAGTTTGCCTTCGCCTTGGGCAGCAGCTGCACCAGTAGCGGGCTTCTTCTTCGCGAACTTGGCAGCGCGGCTATCTTCTTCCTGCTGCTGGTTGAACACCGCAGTGTGCGACAGCACGATGCGACGGTCATCCTTCGAGAACTCAACTACGCGGAAGTCCAGCGTCTCGCCGTTTTCAGCGTTGCTGTTGTCTTCCTTCACCAGCGACTTAGGATATGCGAAGCCCTCGATGCCGTATGGCAACTCGAGCACGGCACCACGGTCGTTTTTCTCGGTGATGGTAGCCTTGTGCACCGAGCCAGGAGTGAACACCGTCTGGAACGTATCCCAGGGGTTTTCTTCCAGCTGCTTGTGGCCCAGGGCCAGACGACGGTTAGCTACGTCCAGTTCCAGAACTACTACGTCCAGACGGTCACCTACCTTCACAACTTCTGAAGGATGCTTGATCTTCTTGGTCCACGACAGGTCCGAAACGTGCACGAGGCCATCCACACCTTCTTCCAGCTCTACGAACAGGCCGAAGTTGGTCAGGTTACGCACCAGACCGTTGTGCTTGGTACCTACAGCGTACTTCGTGCCGAAGTCGCCGCGAGTCCATGGATCTTCGCTCAGTTGCTTGATGCCCAGGCTCATCTTACGGTCTTCGCGGTCGAGGGTCAGGATCTGAGCCTCTACTACGTCGCCCTGCTTGATGAAGTCCTGCGGGTTACGCAGGTGCTGGCTCCAGCTCATTTCTGAAACGTGGATCAGGCCTTCTACGCCAGGGATGATTTCCATAAACGCGCCATAGTCGGCCACGTTCACGATGCGGCCTTTCACCTTCGAGCCTACGCCCATATCGGCGGGCAGCGAATCCCATGGGTGAGGAGTCAGCTGCTTCAGACCGAGGCTGATACGCTTCTTGGCTTCGTCGAAGTCCAGAACTACGATGTTCAGCTTCTGGTCGAGCTGCAGTACTTCGCTCGGGTGAGCGATGCGGCCCCACGAGATGTCCGTGATGTGCAGCAGACCGTCTACGCCACCAAGGTCGATGAACACACCGAAGTTGGTCATGTTCTTGATAACGCCCTCGAGGATCTGGCCTTTTTCCAGGTTGTTGAGGATGGCTTCGCGCTGCTTCTCGAGGTCTTTCTCGATCAGGACTTTGTGCGAAACTACCACGTTGTCGAAAGCGGCGTTGATTTTCACCACTTTCACTTCCATACGACGACCAACATAGATGTCGAAGTCACGGATAGGCTTCACATCAATCTGCGAGCCGGGCAGGAAGGCTTCAACGCCGTCCAGATCCATGATCAGACCACCTTTGGTACGACGCTTTACTACACCTTCGAGAACGGTGTCGTTCTCCAGAGCGTCGTAAATAGCTTTCCAAGCCTGCTTAATCTTAGCCTTCTTACGGCTCAGGATCAGCTGACCGTTCTGGTCTTCCTGGTCTTCGATGAATACCTCAACCTCGTCGCCGATTTTCAGCTCGGGCAGGTCGCGGAATTCAGAAAGGGGCACCAGACCATCGGATTTGAAGCCGATGTTCAGGATTACGTCGCGCTCAGTGATGCCTACAACGGTGCCTTTGATTACTTCTTCCTCCTGAACAGTGGTCAGCGTTTCGCTGTACATCTGCTCCATTTCAGCGCGCTGCTCAGCGGTATAGTTACCACCAAAGCTGCTGGCTGAAACGTTGTCCCAGTCGAAGTTGTCTACTACTTCTGCCATGATATTAGCATTGGCCCTCGTGTACACGTCCGGCGCAGGGCCCGCCTCCGGAACGCGTTTTTGTTTGATACACAGCGCCATTGCGCCGGCCTCGCCACCCTGGCGGGGGCGCAAAGATAAGGAGTTTGCCGCAGAGTATTTGTGTTTATAATAAGTTGTGTTAGAACTCCCGTTCGTCTCTTTTGCAATACCATTGAGGGTCACAACCCGTTAGCTGACAACCTCCTAGCCTCACTTTATTCCTTTTAGCACGATCCATCATCCGTTTATCAGGAAAGCCATAAATGATTGGAATTGATTCATCAGATTTCTTACAGTAGGGGCACCTACCATTCTCGTGATTGAGTACGTGACATCCTATTGGGAAATTGATATTCAATGGCGTTACCGTATTATCAACGACTCGAACGCTTGTAATCGTTGTATCACGATATCCAGGACTATAAATTTCTACTTCGTAAATACCTATTGGGACGTTTTTAATGGCAAAATGCCCTAACGAGTCTGAAATATCCCCCATCTTCAACTCACGTAATACAATCGTAGCGTTGTATGCAAAGCCCCTGTTTTCAGGCTTGTTAAATAATACACCCCGGATACTTCCTGTTTGGCCCCAAGACAAATGGAAGCTCAATAGAAACAGGCAGACATAAATAGCGAGTTGCTTCATATCACAAGTACATTAAAAAAGGGCTGCTTTTGGTAAAGCAGCCCTTTTTTAATGTACTCTCATCTTACGCTCGGCCTAGCTGCCGCAGGTGGGCAACGTGCGAGGCAACGGCATAGCGCATCTTCGGATATTCGTTGTACTCCACGCCGAACTCCTCGCAGGCCTGACGGATAATTTTGTTCAGGGCTGGGTAGTGCACGTGCGAGATAGTGGGGAACAAGTGGTGCTCTACCTGGAAGTTCAAACCACCTACCAACCAGCTGATGACTTTGCTATCGGTAGCGAAGTTGGCCGTCGTCTTGATTTGGTGAATAGCCCACTCATCTTCCAGCTTATTCGTGATTTCGTCGGGCATTGGGAAAGCGGTGTGCTCCACGGTATGCGCCAACTGAAACACGATGCTCATGGTGAAGCCTACTACCGTGGTAAACACGATGAACCCAAGCAACCACGCCACAAACCCAGTAGTGTAAATAGGAAGTGCTACAAACAGGAACAGGTGCAGGGCTTTGAAGCCCCAGAACACGCCCTGGTCGGCGGCTGTCATTTTCTTAAGCGGCATCTCGCCTACTTTGCCCTTGAAATACTTCTGGTAATCCATGAAGAACACCCAGGCAATGAAGAGTAGGGCATAGAAAAACCAGAAATACAGGTGCTGAAAGCGGTGCAAGCGGTGGCGAGGCTGCGTGCTGCTCAGGCGCAACCACGGCTGCGCGTCCAGGTCATCATCCACACCATCCACGTTGGTATACATGTGGTGAATGAGGTTGTGCTTTACGTTCCACATAAAGCTATTACCACCCAACACATTTAGCGTAAACGAGGCAAACTGATTGACCCAACGCTTCTTGCTGAATGAACCGTGCGCTCCGTCGTGCATGACGTTGAAACCTATTGCCGAGCCAATCAGGCCTAGTAATGCGCACTCCGCCAGAGCAACCCAAGTAGAGGGCGTAAGGAAAACCAGGTGCAGATACACTGCTACGAACGAAACCGTCAGGATGACGGCCTTGATGAATAAGCTAGCATCGCCAGTGGTGGATTTGCCAGCTTCCTGGAAATAGGCATTAGTGCGGCGCTTCAGTTCCTGATGAAAGGAACGAGAGGCTGCGAATTTGGGTGCTTGCATACGGGGTGGGTAAGAGAAACGGCTACAAAGATACCGCTTCTGCTTAGCTGCCGAATGAACAGCCAGAAAAGGGCCGGATTTTGCACAAGCGTACAGGGAGGGTTCTTATTTCATTCATTAACGCCTAGGCTCGACACTATGTTCAATACATACCGTTATAAACTAAACTGCTCTGTTTGCTTCGGCCAGTAGGGCAGCAAGCAAACAGAGCAGTTTAACTGATTGGAGGGGGTAGTAGCCGGACCTACCGCGTTGCTACCGCTCCCCCACCGCCAATCGGCAGGCCAGGCTTCAGGAAAGACTGCAACGCTACCATCGGCACAAACACTTTGATTTCACCTTGGTCAAACGAGGCCACTTCAAAAGGCAGATACACAAACACCGCGCCGCCGCTGGTCAGGTACACATTGCGCGTAACGGGCAGCGTGTTCGTCGTCAGTTCGGTTGAAAGGGGCTCATTGGGCTGCAGACCCAAGGCCGGGCGGGCATAGCGGCCAATTACCGCTTCCAGCTGCTTTTTGGTACCCTCGCGGAAGATATCATCATAGCCCAGGCCGCGGCCGGTACGGGTATCATAGCTCCGGACGTAGGTGCCATACATGCCATGCGCGCCCCCCGAGAAGTCGTAGCCGAAATAGCCCAGGCTCAGCAGGTTGCCGTCATTCCAGAGTACATAGGTGTTGGATGACTGCTCATAGGCTAGCGCGGCCTGGGGGCTGTATTCGCTCGGTGTTTTAGGCTTAGCAACCAAAGGACCAACTTCCTTTTGATAGTCACGCGTAAACGTGGCCGACTGCTCTTTCCATACATCTTCCAGCGCCGGAGCTGGCTTGGTTTCTACGGAGTCACCGCGCAGGCCACGCACGATGTTGGCTGCCAACGCATCTTTACTAGCTCCCGAAACCGGAATAAGTGCCTGCATGGTAATGCGGCCTGAAACGCTATCCTGTGGCTGGCCCGGACGAGCCGGAACTTCCGAAGAGAAGCTGCGCGAAACAAAGCTGACGCCAACGGGCGGCTGCAAACGCCGCAGTACCACGGGCTGCCCGTCGCGGGTGCCTACCAGGCGCGTGCCGTCCTGCTTGAGCATCCAGCGCGGGCCCGATTCCTTGTCACCTACTACTTCCACGCTTACATCGCGCAAGTACAGGCTGTCGGGGTTTATGCCAGGCACGCCGGATAGCTCATAGGGGCGCCCATCGGAAGTAGCATAGTAGCCTACTACGGGCCCCAGTGTAGATTCTTCGGGAATGTCGCCGAGGTTTTGCAGATGAATCGTAACGCTGTCAGCGGAGCCGGGCAGCAAGCCGCGGTATTGGCGGTACCACGTGCCAGGAGAGTCGGCGGGGCCAGCGGGGGTAGTAGCCGTAGTTTGCGAGGCCGAGGAATCGGAGCCTGAGTTACAGGCGGTCAGGAGTAAGCCAAGGCCTAGTGGCGCAGCCAGAAAGCGGGCCAAAGCGGGGAGTCGATAGGAATACGAGTTGCTCATTAGCTCAAAGAAAGCAGAATCAGGCTAGCCTTCCAACCGGGTGCAACATCTTGGCATTGCTTATCCGTGGCATTAAGCACGGCCGTATGTAGCAACATACTACCCCTAACCTATTCACCAACACCACTTTTTCTTTCGGTTATGAGTTACATAAAGGCGGGCACCGATGCCCATGGCAACGACGTCAAACTGCACTATATCGATCAGGGTCAAGGCAATCCTATCGTGCTGATTCATGGCTGGCCAGCTACCTACGAAATGTGGGAATACCAATTGGCAGAGCTACCTAAGCATGGCAACCGGGTAATTGCCTACACTCGCCGAGGATTCGGTAATTCCTCGAAAACATGGGAAGGCAACGACTATGACACGTTCGCCGACGACCTGAAAGCCGTGCTGGATACTTTAGATCTACAAAACGTGACGCTGGTTGGCTTCTCGATGGGAGGCGGCGAAGTGGCCCGCTACATGAGCCGCTATGGTGGCGCCCGTGTGAGCCGTGTGGCTTTCGTCTCAGCCGTAACGCCGTTTCTGCTTAAAACCGACGATAACCCCGACGGTGCGCCTAAAGCTAACTTCGATAAGATGGTGGCCGGTATTCAGGAAGACCGGTTTGACTTTTTGCAGACCTTTGGCAAGCAGTTTTTTGGCGTGGGCACCATCAAACACCCCGTAAGCCAAGCTACCCTCGACTGGATGCAGTCAATGACTCAGTTGGCCTCGCCCCGCGCAACGGAACAGTGCGTATACGCCTTTGCCGCTACTGACTTCCGCGAAGACCTAGCAGCACTGAAGGTTCCTACCCTTGTTATTCATGGCAGTTCTGATGAAACAGTACCGGCCAAAGTAAGCGGCGAGCGGATGACACAATATGTACCGCACGCTCAGTTTATTGAATACAGCGGTGCGCCTCACGGCCTATTCGTAACAGAGAAAGAGCGCCTGAACCGCGACCTGCTTGCCTTTGCGAGCGGAGGTAAAGTATCTAATGGCGCCAGCTAAAGGCTGTTACTTACTGCACTACCAAAACGCGTCGTTGCTCCTGCAACGACGCGTTTTGGCTTTTATACACCTGTTCAGCTAGGTAGCTATATAGCCATACCCCTAGCAAGCAATAAAAAAGCCGGTCGGCCCAGGGGGCTGCCGGCTTTAGTGCAGATAGGGGTGCCAGTTTTGGTCGAGGGTACCGGCGCTGAGTTTGAGGAACCCCGTGAGGGTTGGCTTTCTGGGCTGCTGCCTGATGGTGAGGCCAGCTTCCTGCGGAGTACGGTGGCCCTTGGCGTGGTTGCAGCGGGAACAGGCCGTCAGCAGGTTACTCCAACTGGAGTCGCCGCCCCTACTTCGAGGCAGTACGTGGTCTAGCGTCAGGTTTTTTGTAGAGCCGCAATACTGGCACTCAAAATGGTCTCGCTTCATGATGTTATGCCGGCTCAGCGCAATGCCTTTGTAGGGCACACGCACGTAGCGCTGCAACCGGATGATGCTGGGCTTCGGAAACGCTTTGCTTACCGAACGCAACACCCCATCCGACTTGGCAATCAATTCGGCTTTCTCCAAAAACAGAAGTACGAAGGCCTTCTGTACACTGCACAGCGTAATAGCCGTGTAGTCACCGTTCAACACAAGCACTTTTTGGTCCATACACGCTAAGAGAAAAGAATCTGGTCTGCCAGAAAGCTAGATGATTCTTAGCGCATTAACAATAGCCAAACCGTTTAGTTCGGCCAAGTGGCCGTGGCCATTTACTAGGTATCCGAGATGGGCCAAGCCTAGCTCACAAAGGCAGCTACGTCGAGCCCCGCTAGGGTGCTAAACAGCTTAATCCTCGGGCAGGATGCGCTTGATGAGGCGCAGCTTGTGGGAGTACTTCTGCAGGTCGCGACGGAAGATGCCGTTATGGTCTAGGGGGTCAATGCGAACTTCTCCACTAGCATGCAGAATCTGTTGGTCTTCCAGCAGCAGCCCCACGTGTACAATGCGGCCGTCGGCATTATCGAAAAAGGCCAGGTCGCCGGGGCGGGTTTGAGCCACGAAATGCACGGGCTGGCCCAAATTAATTTGCTGATGCGCATCGCGGGGCAGTTGCACGCCTACCAGGCCATAGAGCTGCTGCATCAGGCCCGAGCAATCAATACCGAATAGCGTTTTACCGCCCCACAAATACGGCGACTTCAGAAAAGTATGGGCCATTTTGACCACCAAACGCAGACGCTGGTCAACGGGGCCGTGCGGACCGTGGCCGTTTTGGGGGTTAGTAGCGGCCCCGTTGTAGAAAAACTGCCGCTCACCAAGGCGCAGCGTCATGCCATCGAAGAACGGCAACCTAGCCCCTAGCGTGACGGGAATCCGTGAACCATGGTCGCTTACCATTTGCACCACATCTAAGGTGCGGGGGTGGTCTTGGGCTTGCCAGGCGTGCAGGTACTCCACCGACACGGACAAATGCTGTTTCACGTCAATCCAGCCCACATACTGATCGGCGGCCAGGCGCACCTGATACCAGTTGCCCTGGGTGAGCAGAATAGAATAGCACTCCCCGAAGATGAGCTGAGTAACAATTTCGGCCTTATCTGTCGGTTCGGCCCGCACTGGCACGGCGCTCAGAGCGCAGACTCCGTGTTCCAAAGTGGTGAAATAGTGAAATAGTGACACGATGAGCGTACTGCTCATCGGGCGTAAAGGTAAGCCGGAGGCCGCGTCTACTTTTTGATTTTCGCACGAAGCTGCGGCTTAAACTTCAGCCAGCCAAACTTCTGTGCAAAAACACCTTTGGCCTACCAACAGGGCTAGTACTCCTTGGCGCGGTCCATTTCGCGCTTCTGATCTTTGGCTTTCAGGTCGTCGCGCTTATCAAACAGCTTTTTGCCTTTGGCCAGGGCAATTTCCAGCTTGGCAAAGCCCCGGTCGTTCACAAACATCCGAATGGGAATAATCGTCAGGCCTTGCTCCTGATTTTTGTTGGCCAGTTGCTTCAGCTCGCGCTTATTCAGCAGCAGCTTGCGCGGGCGGGTAGGCTCGTGGTTGTTGTAGGTACCCTCAGTGTATTTGGCAATGGTGAGGTTGTGCACCCACAGGCTGCCATCGGGGTGGAAGCTGCAGAAGCCGTCCTGAATCTGGACGCTACCATCCCGGATGCTCTTGATTTCAGTGCCTTGCAGCATAATGCCCGCATCGTACTTCACCAGGAAAGCATACTCGTGGCTGGCACGGCGGTTCAGAATATTAACCCGTTTGGGCGTGTCGTCTTTTTGTTTGGCCATTGGAAAGGAGCCGCGGGGAAGGCGGCGTAAGCAGGATTCGCAAATGCGGGCGGCAAGGTTGCGAATTATTCAGGGGTATACGAGGAACGACGACCTAGGCCAACTTCAGGCGCGGATCGGAGCTGACGAGCTGCGTGGCAAAGTCGCCGGCTTCGTACTGAAACTGGGCCGTCATGGCTACCATGCCGGCGTTGTCGGTACAGTACTGGAAGGCCGGAATAAACACCTGCCAACCTTGCGCTTCGGCCTCCTGCTGTAATGCTTCACGCAAGCCACTGTTGGCCGCCACGCCACCCGCCAGGGCAATCTGAGTGAGGCCTTGGTCGTGGGCGGCGCGGCGCAGCTGGCGCAACAGCGTCTGGATGATGGTGTGCTGAATGCTAGCACAGAGGTCGGCCAGGTTTTCTTGGATGAAGTCGGGATTCTGGGCGGTTTCCTTTTTCAGAAAATACAGTACCGACGTTTTGAGCCCACTAAACGAGAAATCGTAGCCGGGCATGGCACCTACCGGAAACGAGAAGCGTGTGGGGTTGCCTTGGCGCGCCAACTTATCGAGGTGGGGGCCTCCGGGGTACGGCAGGCCTAGTAGCTTGGCGGTTTTATCGAAGGCTTCGCCGGCGGCATCGTCAATAGTCTGGCCGATAATTTCCATATCTAGGGCGCTACGCACGACTACCAGCTGGGTGTGTCCGCCGCTCACGGTCAGGCAGAGAAACGGAAATACGGGCCGGGGCGCGTCAATAAAATGTGCCAGAATATGGGCCCGCATGTGATTTACGGCAATTAAGGGCTTGCCCAGGGCGAGGGCCAGCGTTTTGGCGAACATGCCACCTACCAGCAAAGAGCCCAGCAGGCCAGGGCCTTGCGTGAAGGCCACTGCATCGAGGTCCTGCTTGGAAACGCCGGCTTTTTGCAGGGCCGCTTCTACTACCGGAATCAGGTGCTGCTGATGGGCCCGCGAGGCCAGCTCGGGCACTACGCCACCGTATTGCACGTGTACCTGTTGGGTAGCCACCACATTAGCGCGGATTTCACCGTCCACCAACACGGCTGCCGAGGTATCATCGCAGGAAGACTCAATGGCCAGAATTACAGGATGCATACTACTATAGTAAGTGTCAAAAGTGAAGGCTTCGGCGGTTTGCTTGCTAAAGCAGCTTAGTAACCGCCACTAACGCAGGCCGGGGGCTGATGCTCAAGCTGACTCCTAGCTCATCTGGCGCCGCAAACCCATTGCGGCCCGCGCCACCAGAAAAGTCGGCGGAATACCAAACTTACTAGCAAAGGTCGGGGCAAAACACCAGATTGCCGCTAGGTGCGTTTTATAGCTAACCTTCGCTGCCGCAGAAACGTTTTTTGCCCAGGCAACGGTCGGGCCTAACCCTGTATCTTTGTTGCGGTCTGCCGCTGACCTTTCCCTATCTGCCGCTCGTGCCTCGTTTCCTATCCGTCACCCTTAAGGTCTTGTTTGCTCTGCTGCTGCTGGTAGTGCTGGCGGTGGTGGGTGCCTTGGTGGCATTGCGCATTCCGAGTGTGCAGACGGATATTGCCCAACGCGCCGCCCGCATCCTTACCGATAAGCTGGGCCAGAAAGTGCTGGTAGGCCGCGTAGATGTTCGCCCCTTTTCTCGGGTGTTGCTGGAAGGCGTGCGAGTTCTGGATCGGCGCGGCAACGAGCTCTTCAACATTGGGCGGGCCGATGCCGACATCCGGCTTTTTACCGTGCTCGACCCTAGCCACTTGCACGTGGGCAAGCTCACGCTGGAAGAGCCGCGCTTTAACCTTATCACCTATAAGGATCAGCCCGATTCTACTACGCTCGATCAGTTCATCAAGTCGGTAAAGCGTCTGATTGGTCCTTCGGACACGACCAAAGTCAGCAAGCCCTTCGACTTCAAGATTGACGCTATTGGGCTGCGCAACGGCCGTTTTGTGCTCGACCGCCAGCACGTGCCCCGCATTCCGGAATACGGCCGCACCATGGATTACGCCCACATGTACCTCGACAGCATCTATGCCGATGCCGATCAGCTGTGGATTAAAGGCGACACCATTCACGCCAACATTCGGGGCCTGCGCACCGTGGATACGCCTTCCGGCACGCGCCTGCGCGAGCTGACGGCCAACATGACCTACGCCGATAAATTCTGGGAGTTTGATAAGCTGATGCTGCGCGTGCAGAATAGCCATCTCCATGATTATCTGCGCTTTGAGTACCAACACTTCCTGAATTTCACAGACTTTAACGACTCCGTGCGGGTAGTAGCCCGGCTTAAGCCCAGCCGCGTGTACTCCGATGATATTGCCAAGTTTGCGCCCCAGCCGTTCATGCGCGACCTGAAGGAGACGGTGCTGATTTCGGGCGAGGCCAAGGGCTACGTGCGCAACTTCACCACCAAAAACCTCGACATCCAGTACGGCAAAAACTCCCGCGTGAAAGGCGACATCAACGTGGAGGGCTTGCCTAACATCAAGGAAAGCTTCGTGGAAATGCGCCTGCAGCCTTCGGTGCTCGATGGGCGCGACATCCGGCGCTACATTCCGGCTTCGGGCTGGCCGTATGTGCAGCGCCTAGGGGTCGTCAAGCTGAAAGGTCAATTCCTCGGTTTCTACAACGACTTTGTGGCCAATGGCTCGTTCCAGACGGCGCTGGGCTCAGTCGTCTCCGACGTTAACCTCAAGTTCAAAACCGACCCGCGCTACTCCAGCTACGAAGGCCAAGTGCGCACCACCGGCTTCCAGCTGGGCAAGCTACTCGGTGATGAAAGGACCATTCGCGACATCACCATGAATGGCAAGGTAGAGGGCGTGGGCTTTGATATGCGCACGGCCCGCCTCACGGCCAATGCCACAGTGCAGAGCATTTGGCTCAATGGCTACCGCTACCGCAACATCACCACCAATGGGCAGTTCAGCCGCGAGTCGTTCACGGGCAAGCTGGCCGCCAACGACCCCAGCCTACAGTTTGACGCCGACGGCACCATCAGCCTCAATAAAGCCCGCCAGGCCTTCGACCTGCGCGCCCGCATCCGGCGCGCCGACCTGCGCGCGCTTGGCCTGACCAAACAAAGCGTAACGGTGGCAACAACGGCTGATGTCAAGTTTGAAGGCCTGCGCCTGGATGCGCTGCTAGGCTATGCGCGCCTGCGAAACTCCCGTATCAGCTACGCGGGCCGCACCGTGCCTGTTGACACGCTGGACATTTTCAGCCGCTACACCGGCGGACAGCGTAGCCTCACGGTTCGCTCCGAAGTACTGAACCTGAACCTCGACGGTAACTTCATACCCTCCACCGTCATCCGGGACGTGAACACGCTGATGACGGAGTATCGCCTCAACTTTGAGAGCAACGACGCAGCACTGGCTTCGTACTACCGACGCAAGCGCCAGGTGCCGCTGAAAGACTACCAGATTGCGCTGGATTTGTATCTGAAGAAGCCGAATCCGGTGTTGCACCTGTTTGTGCCTCAGCTCACCATTTCTGACTCTACGCGCATTGATGGCACGTTCCGCAACGGTCAGACCTCCATTTTACAGCTGGGTGGCCGCGTGCGCGAGCTGCGCTACGATAGTGTACAGCTGCGCAACAATGAGTTCGACCTGACTACCTCCAAGCTCCCCTACCGGCCCGAGATACTGGCCCAAGCTAGCGTTACCTCAGAGCAACAGCGGGTACCGGGGTTGGGCGCTACTGAGAAGTTTTACGTAGAAGGCGTCTGGGACCAGGAACGCATCAACTTCTCTACCTCTCTGGCTCAAACCGGCACTACCAACAAAGCCCAGATCAACGGTGCCCTGGCTTTCCTGGAAGATGCCATTAAAATTACCTTCCGACAGTCGGGCGTGAATGTGCTGGGCAAGGAATGGGCTATTGCCCCCGATAACTCCCTGGTAATTTCGGGCGGCGGCCGCGAGTTCGATTTTCAAAATGTAACGCTCAGCAACGGGCCGCAGAGCATTAGTGCCCAAGGCTTTCTGTCGGAAAACGTTAACAAGCCGCTGGCCCTGACGGTCACCAATTTCGAGCTAGCTACGCTCAACGGGTTAACCGGCAGTCAGAAATTTGGGGGGCGGGTGAATGCGCTCAGCACCATCAGTGGCGTGTTTGGCCCGCTGGTTATCAACTCCACACTGAGCGTTGATTCTCTGAGCATGGACAACGTGCTCATTGGCAACGTTAAAGGCCGCGGCGATTGGGAAAATGGCTCCAAACGCCTGGCCGTGAACCTGGATGTGGAACGCGACCAGACACGCGTGGTGGCCCTTACTGGCTATTATTCCCCAGGCTCTGAAACCCAGCAACTCAACCTGACCGGCGTGTTGGCCGATGCGCCCGTAAAGCTAGCGGAGCCTTTCCTGAACACGATTTTCCGCGACCTGGGGGGTAGTGCGCGTGGCACGCTGCGCCTGAGCGGCCTGCTGAAAGCGCCCGTACTCACCGGCAATATTGATGTTACCGATGGGCAGCTCACCTTTATTTATCTGGGCACCACGTACACGTTCTCGGACCGCATCAGCTTCCTGCAAGACCGGATTGCGCTGCAGAATGTCACGTTGCGCGACCCGCAGGGCAATACGGGGGTAGTAAGCGGCAGCATTTACGAGCAGGGCTTCCAGAACATGCGGCTGGATCTGAACGCTTCTTTCCGGAAGCTACAGGTGCTCAATACCACCCGCAAAGACAACGAGCTGTACTTCGGGCAGGCGTATGCCACCGGCACTGCCATTGTGCGCGGCCCCTCCGATAACTTATTCATAAACGTGACGGCACGTAGCGATGCGGGCACTCGCGTTTCGCTTCCCTTTGACAACGCCGCCAAAGCCGAGCAGGCCAAGTACATCCGGTTTGTGAACCGCAACATTCCGGACACGGCCCGCACCAGGCCAGTAGAAATAGCCGGCACCTCCGACCTGTCGGGCATTCGGCTGAACATGAACCTGGATATCACGCCGGATGCGTACGTAGAGCTGCTACTGGATGAAAGTACCGGCGACATCATCCGAGGTACGGCGGCCGGCCAACTGCGCCTCAACATTGATACCCGCGGCGACTTTAACATGTACGGGCAGGTAGAGATTGTGCGCGGAGCCTACAACTTCACGCTGCAGGGCCTCGTGAACAAGGAATTTGTGGTGCGGCCCGGCGGTACTATTTCCTGGAACGGCGACCCGCTAGCCGGCGAGATGAACGTGACGGCCACCTACACCCAGCGCACTTCCCTAGCCCCTGTACTGGCTACTAACACGGCCGTAGTACCCGTTACGGCCGTCATGAACCTGACGGGGCCACTGCTGCAGCCTATCATCCGGCTCAACCTGGAGTTCAACGATATTCCATCCTCCTTGGAAGGTGACTTGGCGGCCTTCTTTTCGGCCTTGCGCAACGATGAGCAGGAGCTGAATCGGCAGGTATTTAGCCTGGTGGTGTTCCGGCAACTGACACCTATTGGCTCCCTGGCCGTCACGCGCCTGCAGGGAGAAAACAACGCCATCGGCAACAGCCTGGGCCAGATTATTTCCACGCAGCTAGGCCTGCTTACGTCTCAAATCGACCCCAACCTCGAAATCAGCTTTAACCTGACGGGCCTCACGGCTGAAGACTTGCAAGCCTTGCAGCTGCGCTTGAGCTACTCGTTTATGAACGGACGCCTGCGCATTACGCGGGAAGGCAGCTTCGGCAACAACTCCATCAGCAACGGCACCAACGGTCCGCAGCCCGTCCCGAATGCCCAGTCCTCGGTGCTCGGCGACCTGAGCCTGGAGTATTACCTGCGGCCCGATGGTAAGTTCAGGGCCAAGCTGCGCTACGAAACCACGCCGCGCGACCTTACGGGCCTAAACCAAAACACCAACCAGGCGCGGGCGGGCGTCTCGTTGCTGCACACCGAGCAGTTTGATTCTTTCCGCGAGCTGTTTGCCCGCAAACGCCTCAGCCGTCGCGACCGGAACGCCCGCAAAGCCCGCGAACTACAGATTGACGATGATCCTCGTACCGTAATGTAAAGGTGAAATTGTGAAGGGTGATGTTGTGCATACTACCAGTCACTCTCCACGCTTTTTCACAACTTCACTTCTCACAATTTCACCTATGCCGCAACCCCGCCCTACTCGTAAGAAAAAGCTAGGCAGCTACCCGCACACTATGGTGGTGTTCAGCATTACGCTGGCGTTGCTGGTAATTGGGCTGTTTGGGCTGCTGCTGATTCACGCGCACAAGATTTCAACGCTGGTAAAGGAAAACCTGGAAATGCAGGTGTATTTGGAGCGCGGCCTGCCCGAAACGCAGCTTCTGCGGCTGCAGCAAGACCTTTCCCGCAAGCCTTACATTGCCGTGAAGGATGGGCAGCCGCAGGTCCGGTTTCTGTCGAAAGAAGAAGGAGCCAAGCAGCTCATCGACCAGACCGGCGAAGACTTCCAGCAATTCCTCGGCGACAACCCCTTGCGTGATGCGTACCTGCTGAAAATCAACGCCGACTTTGCCACCGCCGAGAACCTAGCCCGCATCAAAAAGGAGCTAGGGCAGGAAGAAGGCGTGTTTGAGGTAGAATACGTGGAAAGCCTGATTACTTCCGTGAACAAGAACTTGCGCAACGTAAGCCTAGTGCTGCTGGGCTTTGCTACCATCCTCACGTTTGTGGTGGTCGTCCTGATCAACAATACCATTAAGCTGGCGCTGTTTTCACAACGTTTCCTCATCCGGAGCATGCAGCTGGTGGGCGCTACCCCCTCCTTTATTCAGTGGCCATTTCTTCGCCGTGCGGTGTGGCAGGGCTTAGTAAGCGGCATTCTGGCGGGCCTGCTGTTACTGGTAGTGCTCCAATACGCCTACCTGCAGCTCGCCGACCTGCGCCTGTTTCAGGATGTGCGCCTGTTTGGAGCGCTGGGCATTTTGCTGATGGTGCTAGGCATGGGCATTGGCTTTCTGAGCTCCTGGCGGGCCGTGCGCAAGTACACGGGTATGTCGCTGGATGAGCTGTACTAACATCCGCACCTGGCAGTCCGCCGCACTAGCTCCTATTAGAGCTCAAACCCGTACACTACTCAGCGCTAGGCCTAGGGCCACACCCAACTTGCTTGCGGCCTGCTTGCTGCTTTTTCCCGCTTCCCTTCCGCTAACCTTGTACCTTTGCCCTATGGAACCGAACACTCCCCGCTTTGCCTTCGGGCCGCGCAACTATCGGCTGATGTTTATTGGGCTGGCCGTGCTGGCCGCCGGCTTTATCACAATGACCCTGGACACGGCCGATTACGGTGAAGGTTTTCTGGGAATTACGTTAGGGCCTATTCTGCTGGCCATTGGGTTTGGTATTGAGTTCTGGGCTATTATGGCCCGGTCAGGCACCACCGCCCCCGTAGCACACGACGCCACTACAACCAGCACCGCAGTGGCCCAGCCTGCACCGGCCGCACCGAGCGCCCCAGCAGCCGCGCCCCAGCAAGCTCCTACCTATAAACGCTAATCTGGCTTAGTGGGCCAGGAATATGCCGGAAGCACCGAGCGTATTCCTGGCCTCGTGTCGTTACCTCTCCCCTCCATGACGTATTGGCAAGCACTGCTGCTAGCTATTGTTGAAGGAATAACTGAATTTCTGCCGGTTTCCAGCACGGGACACATGATTATCGTGGCCAACCTGCTCGGCATCGGCCAGCTTTCCTTTACTGACACGTTTATCACGTCCATTCAGTTTGGGGCCATTCTCTCAGTAGTAGCCCTGTACTGGCGGCGATTTCTGCAGAGCTTTGACTTTTACCTGAAGCTAGCGGTGGCCTTTGTGCCGTTCGGCATCCTGGGGTTTCTGCTCAAGGACGTAATTGAGGCTTTGCTAAAGGATGTGTCGGTAGTAGCCTGGGCGCTGGTACTTGGTGGTGTTGTGCTGGTATTTATTGACAAGCTGTTCAAGAACCCCGGCAAAGAAGTAACTACTCCCAACTTTGGGCAGGCGCTGCGCATTGGCTTGTTTCAGTGCATTGCCCTGATTCCGGGCGTATCGCGCTCCGCAGCTACTATTATCGGTGGCTTGTCGCAGGGCTTCGACCGACGCTCCGCGGCCGATTTCTCATTTCTGCTGGCAGTGCCCACTATGGCTGTCATTACGGCCTATCAGCTGTACAAAACCTTCAAAATTGCCACGCCCGGCGCCAACGAAATCAAGCTGCTGCTGTTTGGCAACGTAGTCGCATTTATTGTGGCGCTGTTGGCCGTAAAGTCGTTTGTCGATTTTGTGTCGCGCTTCGGGTTTCGGGCCTTTGGTCTTTACCGCATTGGCGTAGGCGTAATTATTCTGGTAATGATTGCGCTGGGCATTCCGCTGCACATTTTGTAACCAAAGCTGCTCCGGCGGCTCTTTTCAACCTCGGTCGGCGTACTGCGTTCTGCCAACCAGCTGGCTCCCTTAACGGCAGCTAGCCTTGCCTTATGGAAGACTCCCTACCTACCCCGACACCTTCAACCGACGCCGCTGCTCGCTTCGACTTTGAAACCGGCGAAGTGCTGCTCGTGGATAAGCCGCTCACCTGGTCGTCGTTTGATGTGGTGCGTAAGGTTAAAAACACACTGCGCATCAAGAAAATCGGGCATGCGGGCACCCTCGATCCGCTGGCTACCGGCCTGCTGATTTTGTGCACCGGCAAAATGACCAAGCAGATTGACTTGATTCAGGCCCAGGAAAAAGAATACACCGGTACGTTCCGTCTGGGCCAGACTACCCCCAGCTTCGACCTGGAAACCCCCGTTGACCACGAAGCGCCCTACCAGCACCTCACCGAGGAGGACCTACGGGCAGCCCTAGCCCCTTTCATCGGCCAAATCGAGCAAACGCCGCCTTTGTTTTCGGCGGTGAAAGTAAACGGGGAACGCGCCTACGAGGTAGCCCGACGCGGTGGCGAGGCCGAAATCAAAAGCAAGCAGATTACCATTCGGGAGTTTGAGCTTACCCGCATTGCCCTGCCCGACGTCGATTTCCGGGTGGTATGCACCAAAGGCACCTATATCCGCAGCTTGGCCCGCGACTATGGCGCGGCCCTAGGCTCCGGCGCACACTTAACCAAGCTGGTGCGTACCCGCATTGGCGAGTATCAGCTAGCCGACGCCCTCACCATGGAAGCCATTGAAGCCCTACGCCCACCCCGCCCCGCCGGCGAGGCAGAGCGCTCCGAACGCTCGGGCGGCCAGAGGCGACAGCGCAAACCGGAGCGCCGCGCGGGACTAGAATACTTCCAGGCTAACCACACGCCACCGCCTGCCGCCGACGAAACGCCGGAACCGGCAGCGTAAAGCCACTTGCTCACGTAGTATACTTGCGGCCTCTGCTGCCTAGGTGTGCTGCTGAGCCCAACCCTACCTTCGCGCAGCTCTTTTTAGTTCACTGATCTGCTTATTCTTCCTATGCACGTTATTCAGGACCCCGCGCAGTTTCCGCACTTAGGCAATGCCGTAGTAACCAGCGGCACCTTCGACGGGGTCCATGTGGGGCACCAGCAGATTCTGCGGCGCCTGCTTGAAGTAGCGCGGCAGAGCGGTGGTCCTTCGGTGGTTATCACCTACTGGCCGCACCCGCGCTTAGTGTTGGCCCCCCCGCCCTCGCATCCGGAGCCAATTGACCTGCATTTGCTGAATACCCTGCCGGAGCGTATTACGAAGCTGTCGGAGCTAGGCGTTGATTACCTGCTGATTGTGCCGTTCACCAAAGAGTTTGCGGCCTGGACTTCCGAAGAATACATTCAGAATATTCTGCTGCGCACGGTGGGCACGCGCCAGTTAGTTATAGGCTACGACCACCGGTTTGGCAAAAACCGCGAAGGTGGTTTCGAATACCTGAGCCAGCATGCCGACCGCTATGGCATGACGGTAGAAGAAATTCCGCGCGAAGATGTAGATGCCGTGGGCGTGAGCAGCACGCGCATCCGGCGGGCCCTGGAAGCCGGCGATGTGGCTACTGCCAGCCGCTACCTGGGCTACTCCTACCCTCTCACCGGCACCGTAGTGAAAGGCCGGCAACTAGGCCGCACCATTGGCTGGCCCACAGCCAATATTCAGTGTGAGGAGCCCCTGAAGCTTATTCCGGCCCGGGGCGTGTATGCTGTCATGGCAACCACAGCGGCCGGCACGCATCACGCGGCCATGCTCAACATTGGCGTGCGCCCCACGGTAGGCGGTAACCTGGCCCAAACGGTTGAAGCCCACTTGCTCGACTTCGACGGCGACCTGTACGACCAGCCCCTGACGGTGCAGTTTGTGGCCCGTCTGCGTGATGAGCAGAAGTTTGATGGCCTAGATGCTCTGAAAGAGCAATTAAGCATGGATGCCGCCGACGCCCGCCGACATTTGCTGGGGGCCTAAGCAGTTTAAGGCACCTAGCACCCTAGCAATTCGGCCTTCAATTGCCTGTTGAGTGGGAAAGCCTGCGAGAAAGCCTAACTTTCCGCCCCAAACTTTTCCCACCCAACCTATGATTAACAAAGTGGTAGCCGGCCCGGCCGAAGCCCTGCGCGGCCTCACCGACGGCATGACGCTGATGCTCGGCGGCTTCGGCCTGTGCGGCATTCCCGAAAACTCGATTCAGGAAATTCTGAACCTAGGCGTGAAAAACCTGACCTGCATCAGCAACAACGCCGGCGTCGATGACTTCGGTATTGGCCGCCTGCTGCAGACCAAGCAGGTGCGCAAAATGATTTCCAGCTACGTAGGCGAAAACGCTGAGTTTGAGCGGCAACTGCTGAGCGGTGAACTGGAAGTAGAGTTGATACCGCAGGGCACCCTAGCCGAGCGAGTGCGCGCCGGAGGCGCCGGCATTCCGGCGTTCTTTACGCCAGCCGGCTACGGTACCGAGGTAGGCGAAGGCAAGGAAAGCCGCGAGTTCAATGGCAAAATGTATTTGCTGGAAACCGCGCTGCACGCCGATTTTGCTTTCGTAAAAGCCTGGAAAGGCGACACCGCCGGCAACCTGATCTACAAAGGCACGGCCCGCAACTTCAACCCCATGATGGCCACGGCTGGCAAAATCACGGTGGCCGAGGTAGAAGAACTCGTACCCGCCGGCGAGCTGGACCCTAACCAGATTCATACGCCCGGCATTTTTGTGCAGCGCATTTTCGAGGGCAAAAACTACGAGAAGCGCATTGAGCAGCGCACGGTTCGGCAGGGCTAAGCACCGGTTTGCCGCCGTTTTCTACCTAGTGCATTCTTGGCTTTCCTGAGGTTGATATGAAGTACCCGACGCTTGCTTTGTTGCTGCTCAGCGGCTGGGGCGCGGTGGCGCAAATTGCCGCTCCCGCCAAACCCGCCGTAGCTAAAGCCCACGCCCAGGCCTTAACCGCGGCGCCGGTTTCGTTGCCGGCTATTGATGCGCTGCTGCAAGAATACACGGCCGCCAACAAGGTGCCCGGCGCCATTGCCCTGATTGCGCGCGACGGTAAAATCATTTACCGAAAGGCGGTTGGGCTCGATGATGTGGCTAGTAAAAAGCCGCTCCGCGAGGATGCCATTGTGCGCATTGCCTCCCAAACCAAGGCCATTACCAGCGTGGGCGTGATGATGCTCTTCGAGGAAGGCAAATTTCAGCTCGACGACCCCGTATCGAAGTACCTGCCGGAATTTCGCAACCCCAAGGTGCTAGCCACTTTCAACGCCCGGGACTCCAGCTATACTACCGTGCCGGCGCGCAGCGAGGTAACCATTCGCCAACTCCTGACGCATACCTCGGGCATCGGCTACGCCGTTATTGGCTCGCCGGAGGCTAATGCTATATACGCTAAGGCTCGCGTTCCGAGCGGCATAGGTACGCCGGCGGGGTTGCTGGCGCCCGCCATGAAGGCGCTGGGCCCGCTGCCTCTCATGCACCAGCCCGGCGCGCAATTCACGTACGGCCTGAACACCGACGTGCTTGGGTATCTGATTGAGGTGGTATCGGGGCAGTCGCTGGATCAGTTTCTGCGCACGCGCCTGTTTCAGCCGCTCGGCATGCGCGACACCTACTTTTACCTCCCCGCAGAAAAGCAGACCCGCTTGGCTAAGCTTTACACCGAAGATGCCAGCAAAAACACCATTCCAAGCCCAGCCAAGCTAGCTTCTTTGGGCTACATCAGCCCAGAGTATCCCAACACGGCCGGTACATACTTCGCGGGCGGTGCGGGCTTATCGTCGACTATTGATGATTACGCCGTATTTCTGCAAATGCTGCTGAACGAGGGCGAATACCGCGGCCAGCGCCTGCTCAAGCCCGCCACCGTGCGCCTGATAACCAGCAACCAGATCGGCTCGGTTGAGCAGGGCCTGAATAAATTTGGCCTGGGTTTCAGCATTATTACTCCAAAAGGCGCGGCTCAATCTGGCCTTTCGGAAGGCACGTTTGAGTGGGGCGGCATCTTCGGGACTACTTATTGGGTTGACCCCAAGGAGAAGATTGTGGCCTTGCTCTATACCCAGAAACACCCCAACAGCTACGGCGACTTGGGCGACAAATTCAAGCGTCTGGTTCGCCAGACGGTAATCCAATCGAAAGCAACACCTGTGAAATAGGCGCTGCTCTCTCCCACCTTACTTTCCCACCCCATCATGCTAGATAAACACGGTATTGCCAAGCGCATTGCGCAGGAAGTAGAAAACAACTCCTACGTCAACCTGGGCATCGGTATCCCAACCCTGGTAGCCAACTACATTCCGGAAGGCATCAATGTGGAGCTGCAGTCGGAGAACGGGCTGCTAGGCATGGGTCCGTTCCCAACCGAAGCCGAGGTGGACCCCGACCTCATCAATGCCGGCAAGCAAACCGTGACCACCCTGCCTGGCTCCAGCATCTTTAGCTCCGCCGATTCGTTTGGCATGATCCGGGGCGAGCATGTGGACCTAACCATTCTGGGCGCTATGGAAGTATCCGAGAACGGCGACATTGCCAACTGGAAGATTCCGGGCAAAATGGTGAAAGGCATGGGCGGCGCCATGGACCTAGTCGCTTCGGCTAAAAACATCATTGTGGCCATGCAACACGTGGCCAAAGATGGCTCCTCAAAACTGCTGCCCGCCTGCACGCTGCCCATCACGGGGTTGCGCTGCGTCAAGAAAATAGTGACGGAGCTGGCTGTGTTGGACGTTACGCCCGACGGCTTTGTGCTCCGCGAGCGGGCGCCTGGCGTTACCGTAGAGCAGATCAAAGCCGCCACCGCCGGCAAGCTCGTCATCCCCGACGACGTGCCAGAAATGGCGCTGTAAGTCAGCAGCCACCCGACAGAATAATCCGATATACAAAGCCCCACGCAACACTTTACGTTCTGATACTAGGTAGTCAATTACCTCAGAACGTGAAAGGCTGCGCGGGGCTTTGCATATCGGTCCGGTTGATTGCTATGAGCGTGGCGTCAGTAACCAAATCGCCGGTCATGCTGAGCGCAGCCGAAGCATCTCTACTTCTGGCTAATCAACTGGCCTAGCGAAGCGGTAGAGATGCTTCGGCTGCGCTCAGCGTGACCGGCAACTTTTGGTTATACATCCTTAGCGTCTACCTACCCTACCTCACTTCGAGCTCAAAAACGCTTTGGCTAGTATGCGCTGGGCAGCTTCTAGGGTGAAGTGGGAAAAATAGCGGCGTAGCTGAGCCAGCGCTTCCGGTGGCGTGAGCGAACCGGCCCTGACCGCATCAACGAGGTAGTAAGCCAGCGTATCGGGCTGGCCGGTGAGGGCCGGAAACTCGTCGTGCTGGTGGTAGCGGCTCAGCATTTGTACCCGAAGCCAGGGCGATGCACCGGGCACTTGCCGCACCAGGCGCTCCATGAGTAGCTGCACTTCATCCATAAACAGCGTGCGCACCAAGCCATGCGGAGCCGGGACGGGTTGCCCCGCCACGGCCGTCAGCAATACGGCCGCCGGCGTTTCGGGAACCCAGCGCTCTACCTCCGGCGGGGCGCAAAGCCACGCCGTGCCCGGGAAAACTTCCGGAGCTGATAAGATGCGGGCTAGCGTTTGCATACGACGTTCTTCGGGCGGCAGCATACTGCAAGGTACGAGGATACGGGCGCTTGGAGATGTTGCCTCACCCCTTCTGTGGTGTATCTTCGGAAATCCGGCCACTTTCTCTCTGCCTGCTTATGTGCTACCGCTACGCCCCGCTTCTGGTCTCGTTGCTGCTTGTTGGGTTAGTGGCTCCGGCCCGTAGTCAGCAGGCAATCAGTCTTTCGCTGGCTGACATGCCTAGCGTGGGTGACACACTCCGGCTAAGCCAAGCCGGCGCAGCCACGAGCGTATCGCTCAGCCAAACCGGCCCCAATCAAACCTGGGATTTTTCTACCCTAACGCCGGTCAGCCAGCGGGTGGTTCGGATTGAAAACGTGGCTAGTACTCCCGGCTTCCTGCCTGTAGCATTTGGGCCACTATCCGGTGTAAATCGTGCAACCCAAGCCGTTCGTCAAGACCTGAGCCCACTGGCCGAAGCCGGCTTGCCTGTAAGCGAAGTGTATCAGTTTTTCAATGCTTCCGCCGCTGATTACCGCCAAGTAGGCTTTGGGGCGGTGCTGCAAGGGACAGGTTTGCCCGCCACGTATCAAAGTCAGCAACTGCAGGATGTGGTGTACCGCTTTCCGCTCACGTATGGCCAAAAAGACTCCAGCAACTCCGATTTTACAGCCAGTGTACCTACCCTAGCTTACCTGCGTGAAAAGCAGAAACGCGTAAACCACACCGATGGCTGGGGCACGCTCATCACGCCTTTTGGCACCTTTACTGTGCTACGGGTCGTGAGCACGCTCACTGCCCACGACAGCCTCTCGGTGCAAGGCCAGCCCGGCACCGCCCTCGACCGGGTAACACGCGAGTACAAATGGCTGGGCCTGAAGCAGGGCCTCCCGCTGCTGCAAATAACCACGCAAGTGGTAGCCGGTCGCGAAACGGTGGCACTACTAGAGTACCGCGACGTGTACCGCCGCCTCAGCGGGCCCCTAGCCAACAGCACTCCCCTGCCTGAATCGGCAGTTTCGGTATTTCCTAACCCCGTGCGCTCCGGCGAGCCGCTGCGCCTGACGTTGCCCGCATCGGCAGGGCTAGTAACCCTTACCGCTACGGACGTGACCGGGCGTCTGCTTTTCCGGCAAGAACCTACCCGGCCCGGCCGCTCCTTGCTGCTGCCTTCCAGTGCCTTTGGCTCCTTCCGGGGGGTAGTACTTCTGCGGGTGCAAACGGCAGCCGGAGTTGCCGTGCGGCGTGTGGTTCGGGAGTAGCACGCGTGTCTATTCCCTCTCGTTCTTAACACCGCCCGAGGCCAGCCAGAATCGCGCGGCTGATCTATTTCTTTACTAAAGTTGTTGTGCACCCGTAAGAGAGGTGCCGCGCCCGGCTACCGGGTGGGTATCTTTGATCTTGTTTTGCTACTTTCTTTCTGACACATATGTCCACCACTTCACATGGGAAAGCCGGCGGGGGCTCCGCCAAAAAAAATACGCTTCCTGGCATGCCCACCACTCCTGAGCTGCTGACGCCTACTGCTATTCCGGCCCACAAACTCGTGTTGCGCACACTGCGCCGCTCCGATTTTAAGGCCGTGAAGGAAATCATGGACAAGGTGTACTCCAATATGGAAGGCTCCTGGTCGCAGGAAGAGTATAACGCCTTGCTGAAGAAGTTTCCGGAGGGCCAGATCTGTATTGAAGACAACGGCCAGATTGTAGCCGCGGCCTTGGCCATCATTGTGCAGTATTCCGACTTCGGCGACCGGCATACCTACGCCAAAATCACGGGCAACGGTAAGTTCAACACGCACAACCCCGATGGCGATACGCTGTACGGCGTAGACGTGTTTGTGGACCCCGAGTACCGCAGCCTACGCCTGGGCCGCCGCCTCTACGATGCCCGCAAGGAGCTGTGCGAAAACCTGAACCTGCGCGCCATGGTAGCAGGGGGCCGCATTCCGGGCTACGCTGCCTACGCCAACGAAATGACGCCGGCCAAGTATGTGGAAATGGTGCGCAACAAGGAGCTCACCGACCCTATCCTCACCTTCCAGCTTTCCAACGACTTCTACGTCCGCAAGCTCATCCGGGGCTACCTCCCCTACGACTCCGAATCGAAGGCCTATGCTACCCTGCTGGAGTGGATTAACGTGTACTACGATGAGGAAACCGACAAGCTGATCGGTAACCAGAAGTCTAACGTGCGCATTGGTATTGTGCAGTGGCAGATGCGCGCCACCAAAAACCTGGAGGACTTCTTCCAGCAGATGGAGTTCTTCGTCGATACCGTTTCGGGCTATAAGGCCGACTGCGTGCTGTTCCCGGAGTTCTTCAACGCGCCTATGATGGCGCTTACCAACGAGGAGTCGCCGTCGGTGGCCATTCGTTCGATGTCGGCCTTCACGGAGCCCATCAAAACGAAAATGATGGAGCTAGCCGTGAGCTATAACATCAACATTATCGCCGGCTCCATGCCGCTCTACGACGATGGCAAGCTGTACAATGTCAGCTACCTCTGCCGCCGCGATGGCACCGTGGATGAGCAGTACAAGCTGCACGTAACCCCCGATGAGGCCAGCTATTGGGGCATGCGCGGCGGCGATAAACTGCGCTGCTTCGACACGGATTTCGGCAAAATAGGCATCCTCATCTGCTACGATGTGGAGTTCCCCGAGCTTTCGCGCATGCTCTCAGATGAAGGCATGAAAATTCTGTTTGTGCCCTTCTGGACGGATACCAAAAACGCCTACCAGCGTGTGCGCTTGTGTGCCCAAGCCCGGGCCATTGAAAACGAGTGCTACGTGGCCATTACCGGCTCGGTAGGCAACCTGCCCCGCGTTGAGAACATGGACATCCAGTACTCGCAGAGTGCCGTGTTCAGCCCTTCTGATTTTGCCTTCCCCCACGATGCTATTGTGGCCGAAGCAACCCCGAACACGGAGATGACCCTCATTGCTGACCTAGACCTGGACCTGCTCAAGGACCTCAACACCAGCGGGGCCGTGCGTAACCTCCGCGACCGGCGCAAAGACCTGTACTCGCTGAGCTGGGCCAAGAAAACCGAACGCGACGACGAGCTACTAGCCCAAGGCGAAGAGCGAGCCCCTAAAACCGCCAGTCGCCGCAAAGCAGTGTCGGCGGGCTAGGCCTTAGCTTCTTCTAAACTAGATTTTCGCACTCTGTACTTCCAACGACCTGTCAAGCGCTTGACAGGTCGTTTTTGTGTGCGGCAAGGTGTAATTTTTAGGCTTCCCTACTGACAATCAGCCTTTTTAGCCCACTAGCATTAAAACCAGATTAATTACTGCGGAGCTAAAAGCCTTCTCGCGCTCAACTCCGTATCTACGAAAGCCTATATAGGCTACCCATTTTAACTCCCATCTCATTCACTAACCTCTACGTATTCATGTTTACAACTTCTACTCGCCGCATGGCGGCCCGGCGGGGCGGCTTCCTGCTAGGAGTGGCCGCCTTCTTGGCGACTGCTGCGCCAGTTGCGGCCCAAACCGTGTATGGCATATCCCAAGGCGGAATTCCGATAACCGCAAGCCTGGTAACCTTTGATGTGGCAACGCCGGGTACGCTCACGGCCGCGCTTCCGATAACGGGCCTTACCGCGGGCCAGAACCTAGTAGGCATTGACTTCAGGCCGAACACCGGCGAGCTGTTTGCCCTGGGTTACAACCCTACCGGCACTCAGGCTCAGCTGTACACCCTCAACCGCACCACGGGCGCTGCTACCACCGTTGGCCCGGCCCTCACTCTGAATCTGGGCACGGAGCTGAACCGCATTGGTTTCGACTTTAATCCTACAGTAGACCGCATCCGGGTAACCTCAGGAGCCCGCACCAACTTCCGGCTAAACCCTAACAATGGTGCCTTAGCGGCCACTGATGGTCAACTCACGTACGCTCCTGCAGATGTTAATACGGCTCAAACCCCGGGCGTAGGCTCTTCGGCTTACACCAACAGCTACATCGGGGCTACTGGTACCACGCTCTATAACCTCGACGAAGCCAACAGTCGCCTCGTTACCCAGCTCCCACCCAATGACGGCGTTCTGAACACGGTAGGCACCGCCCCGCTGGGCGTTACCTTGAACGGCATGGCCCAAGTCTCTGATCTGGATATCTATTTCAACCCCACTACCAGTACCAACGCGGCTTACATGACGGTGGCTACGGCTACTAGCCTCACGGCCGCTACTACCACGCTTTATACCGTAAACCTCACTACGGGTGCCGCTACAGCGGTGGGGCCGGTAGGCACGGGCCCGCTGGTGGCCATCACGGATATTGCCTTCCAAATAACCCGCCCTGCTACGCTGCCCGCCATTACTGGCCAGCTGGCCTATGCGCTGGCCGGCAGCAACATTCTCTCGTTTGACACCGCCCTGCCTGGTACCATCCGGACTTCGGTGGGTGTTACGGGGGTAGCGGCTTCCCAAACGTTGGTGGGCATAGACGTGCGCCCGCTGGATAACCGCCTGTATGGACTAGGATATGATGCCGCCATGCAAATGGGCCAGCTGTATACCATCAACCCCACTACGGGCGTGGCAACTGCTACCGGCAACCTAGTGCCGCTGGCGCTGGGCACTGGCAGCATTGGCTTCGATTTCAACCCGGCCGTAGACCGCATTCGGGTAGTAGGAGCTAACCGCGGCAACTTCCGCCTGAACCCCAACGACGGCACCGCCGCCCCTACCACCGATGGGCAGCTGACGTACGCCACTACCGATGCGAATGCCAGCGCCACACCGGCTATTGGCTCTGTGGCCTATACCAACAGCTACCCCGGCCCGGCCGGCACCACCGAAACGCCCCGCACTACTACCCTGTTTGGCTACGATGAAGCCTTGAATGTGCTGGTGCGCCAAGATCCGCCCAATGTAGGCACGCTCACGACCATCGGGGCATCAGGCATTACGGCCACGGCCGGCCCTAACGTGGATATCGACATCTTTAGCTCCGCGGCCGGCACCAACACAGCGTACCTGGTAGCCGCATCGGGCGCCTCCGCCAACTCTAGCCTATATGCCCTGAATCTGACCACCGGCGCCGCTATTACCCCTGCTGTAATCGGAAATGGCATTGCTGTGCGGGATATAGCCATTGCAGCGGCTGGCGGCGTTACTACCGGCACGCGCCGCCCCGAGGTAGCTACGGGCTTCAGCCTCTACCCCAACCCGCTCAGCGAAGCCACGCAAATCAGCTTCCGGCTGCCGCGCGCCGGTCAAACCGAGTTGGTGCTCATCGATGCCCTAGGCCGCACAGTAGAGCGCAAAGCTACCGGTGCGTTGGCGGCAGGGGCGCACACCCTCGATTGGCAGCCTACGCACCAGCGGGCCGGCGTATACTTCCTGCGCCTAACGGTGGATGGCCAAACGGCCGGCACCCAACGCCTGGTGGTTCAGTAAGATTACGGACCTAGTACTTCAGGTAAAAAGCCGTGCTGCCTCGTTGGCAGCACGGCTTTTTTATAGCGTAAAGCAGGGTGTGCAGGCACCCGAGGCCTAGCCGTGGGCGCTTTCCTGGGCCGCGAAGTAGGCTTGATCGCGTAAGACGGTGCGCAGAAAGGGCTCATCTTCGAGCTCCGTCCGGATGCCGGTTACGGCCTTCACTTTGTTAGCCACTTCATTCAGCAGCATGTAGTCGTTGCGACGGGCCGCCTGATGGAAAAGGCGGCGCACCATGGCCACATCCTGATCGGTGAGCACGGCGGCCTGACTAAAAACGGGCATATAGCCGGCCGGAATGGCGGTTTCGGCGGCTATGGCCTCTACGCTGGGCGTGCGCGTGCGCAGGCTAACCACGGTAGTGCCGGCCGCCATATCGCCGAGGCGCTGACCGCGGCCGTTGAGCAGGGTAGCTAGCAGTGCCAACGAGCCTATGGTCATGCCGATTTCTACTAGCCCAATCAGCCAGCGCAACAGGTAGTCGCCGAGGCCGGGGCGGCTGCCATCGAGGCGGGCTACCTTGAGGTGGCGCACGTGCTTGCCCAGGCTCTGCCCATTAAAAAACGTTTCGCACACCGGATGATAAATCAGCAAGGGCGCGGAAATAAGCGCGTACTGCAAAATTCGGCGCTCATCGGAGGAGTTGGTCAGTTGCTCAATCAGAAAGTTTAGCACCAGCGCCCATAAGCCCATTACCACTAGGTCAATCAGTTGGGCCAACACCCGGTCGCCGACGCTGGCCGCTTCATATTCCAGAACTACGTTCTGGGTTGTGTGAATTCGAATCGTACTCATGCTGCTGAAAATTGGGCGCTTAGAGGCCGCCCGAAACCTGTATATTTAGCCCGGCGCGCTTCGGCACCAGCCAAGAAATGTAAGGAAATGCCCGTTAAAGAATAGCTAGGTAGTGATATGCGCGAAACGGTATTCCTGCGCTTAAACCAAGCCCGGTGGCAGCAATATGAAACGGCCCCGGCTCAGGGCCCCGATGAGCTAGCCCGGCGCTACATTGAGCTGACCGATGATTTGTCGTATGCCCGGACGTTTTATCCAGACTCCGCCACTACCGCCTACCTCAATACTCTGACGAGCAAGCTACACCAGGCCCTCTACAAAAACAAAAAGCAGGAAACCGGCCGCTTTGTCGCGTTCTGGCGCCAAGAGTTGCCCCTGCTGGTGGTGCGCCACCACCGCGTATTGCTGGGCGCCCTGGTCTTCTTCCTGCTTTCCACGTTCATTGGGGCGCTTTCCGCCTCCCGCGACGATTCCTTTGTGCGCGTGGTGCTCAGCGACGACTACGTAAACCAGACCCTGGCTAATATTGAAAAAGGCGACCCCATGGCCGTGTACAAGGGCGCCGATGAAACCCTGATGTTTCTGGCTATCACGCTTAACAACGTAAAAGTATCACTCTACGCGTTTGCCGGCGGCATCACAGGGGGCTTGCTCACGCTTATTATGCTGTTCAAGAACGGGGTAATGCTGGGCTCTTTCCAGTATTTCTTCTACCAGAAAGGCGCGCTGCTACCCTCAGTACTCACCATCTGGATTCATGGCACTCTCGAAATTTCCGCTATTGTGCTTGCTGGCGGAGCGGGGGCCGTAATGGCGCAGAGCATCCTGTTTCCGGGCACGTACTCCCGCCGCGACTCCTTGCGCCGCGGCGCCCGCGACGGCATGAAGCTGGTGCTGGGCCTAGTACCTATTTTTATTGTGGCGGGCTTTCTGGAGGGTTTCGTCACGCGCCACACCGAAATGCCGCTACTAGCCAGCCTGGCCATTATTGGCACTTCCGGCGCCTTTATTCTGGGGTACTTTGTAGCCTATCCCTGGTGGCTTCACCGACAGTCGGCGGGAGCATAACATACTGTCCTGTTTTTTTCTGCTTATCGATTTCACTCTACTCTTTTTATGCGTCATCTCGCGTTTACCAAGCCCACTGACTTTCTGCGCGAGCGGGACTTCAGCCAGAAAATTGAGGCTACGTTTGATTTTATCCGCTACCACGCTACGCCCCTAGCCCGCGTGATGGCCACGTTGGTACTTCCGCTGGCCCTGCTCACCGGCATCGGCCTGGGCCTGATGCAAAACCAGTTGCTAGGCACCTTCGGCGACATGGCCCGCCGCAGCCGGATGGGCGACGTGCAGAGTGTGTTGCCTCCGATATTTACCTCAGCGGGCTTCCTACTCACGATGCTGGGCAGCTTGCTGCTGTTCGTGGTGTTTCATTTGGTAGTGTATGGCTACGTGGTGCTGAGCGCCAGCAAAACCGACCCAGAAACGCCCGTTACCCCAGCGGATGTGTGGCAGGTGGTGAAGTCCAGGTTCTTGGGCATGATTGGATCCTTTCTGGGTCTAGGGCTGCTTTTCACGGTAGGTGCGCTGGCCATTTCCATGGCAATTGGTCTGGTTTCCGCGGCTCTCTCCGCTCTGCTGGGCTCCTGGGTAATCTTCCTGACCGTTTTCGTGATTTATATCGCCATGATTTATGCCATGGTAGCACTCAGCCTGTACTTTGTGATTTGGCTGCGCGAAGGCCGTGGCTTTATTGGTAGTGTAAAGCGCTGCTTCCAGCTTATTTGGGGCAAATGGTGGTCTACATTTGGCCTTATTATGGTCATGACAATGATGTTGTGGCTGATTATGCTGCTAGTAGTTGTTGCTCTTTCAGCCATTGGCTTGCCCTTTACGGAGCTGATGACCGGTGGAGGCGCCACTGAAATTTCCTCGCTGAGCCGTATTCTGCTGATTGTGTATTCAGGCATTCAGGTGCTGGTTTCGCTGGCATTTTACCCCTTGGTGATGATTGCCATTAGCTTTCAATATTTCAACCTGGTAGAGCGCCGCGAGGGCGAAGGCAGCCGCCTACTCTTGGACTCCATTGGCCAGCAAGCGCCACTGGCAACTGCCCAAGCCCTGCGCCCCGACGATGAGGGCGAATATTAATCAGGTGAATCGGCAGCGGCGGGGTAGCAGCTGGCGGGTTTTGCTGGTGGTTGGTATGCTCGCCGGCCTTAGCAGCCTGGCTCAAACGCCGGCCCCATCCCGCCCGCCTCTGCTGGCTCCCTCTGATTCGCTAGCCCCTGCCTCACCTCAAACCCGGTTTATCCCCCTGCCCGCTGATACTCGGCCGGCCGGAAAGCTACGCGCACCCCAAACCGCTCGGCTGCGGGAGCTGAGCCGCCAGCCGGAATTTCAGTATGCCGAGCCCGAAGCCCAGGAAGCCGACAACAGCCTCTGGACACGCTTCTGGAAGCAAGTGGGCCGCTGGATTCTGGGCTTATTTTCGGGGCCGCGCTACGAGAACGGCGGGCGCTACGTGGTATACGCCTTGTTTGGTGGCGCTTTCCTGTATGTGCTGCTACGGCTATTGCGCCTCGACCTGACGGGCCTGTTCCGGCGGCGAGGCAGCCGTACGGTGCCGCTGCCCTATGATGCGGCCGCTGAGGACATCCACGGAGTTGATTTCGACGCGGCTATAGCTCAGGCTGAAGCAGCCGGCAACTACCGCCTGGCGGTTCGGTTGGGCTATCTGCTAACGCTGCGTGAACTCACTGAGCGCAACCTGATTCAGTGGCAGCCCAACAAAACCAACCACGAGTACCTGCGCGAGTTGAGCGGCACACCCTGGTCAGCCTCTTTTCGGGCCCTGACGCATCAGTTTGAGTTTGTGTGGTACGGCGAGCTAGGGATATCGGAGGCAGAGTACCCCGCCCTGCGCGATGCCCGTCAGGAGTTTATTCGTCAACTTTCCCGCACTGCGGCGTAAGCATGCTCTCTGCCATGACCCGTTTTCGTGCTTTTTTGGTAGGCCTGAGCGTGCTGTTCGTAGCGTTTGTGGCTGTGGAATATTTCCGCCCCCAGCCTACTAACTGGAGCCGCACCTTTATCAACCGCGACAAGATTCCGTATGGCACCTACGTGCTGTATGACCAGTTGCCAACGTTGTTTCCGGGGCAACAGATTGAAGCCACGCGGCGGCCCATCGCCAATCAGCTGCTGCCTACCCTCGGTACCGATGCCAACCGCGACACCACACTTACAGCCTCGGGCCCAGCCCTTCGTCATGATGCGGCCACGTATCTGTTTGTTGATGACGCATTCCGATGCTCCCGCCTCGACCAGGATGCCCTGCTGCGCTACCTAGCCCAGGGCAACCAAGCGTTTATCGCCGCCGAGAGTATCTCGCAGCTGCTGCTTGATACGCTGCACTTGGAAATCGAAGCAATACTGGATCTGGATAGTTTGCTGATGCGTCGCCTGGAAGGCAGCCCCAACAGAAGCCGCACTACCTCCCTGACGCTGGTAAACCCACCACAAGGCGCCGCCCGCCGCTACCGTTTCCCGGAGCGCGAAGTACCGGCTTATTTTAAGGCTCGGGCGGGCTCTAAAGCTACTGTGCTGGCCCATGATGCCCGCAAGCGCCCAGTGCTGGTGTGGGTGCCTGTAGGCCGCGGCGGGATGCTACTCAGCACTACCCCCGCCGCCTTTAGCAACCTGCTTTTGCTGCAACCTGCCACGGCTGGCTTTGCTTTCGCGGCTTTATCGTGGCTACCCGCCAACCGGACTATATTTTGGGATGAGTATCAGAAGCAAGGCCCCCTAGGCGAGCAATCGTTACTGCGCGTGCTTAAACAGCACCAGGCGCTGCGGTGGGCGCTGGTAGTAGGCCTGCTAGGCGGGTTGCTGTTTGTGCTGGTTGAAGCCCGGCGCCAGCAGCGCATTATCCCCATCCAGAACCCCTTGCCCAACACTACGCTGCTGTTTACGCGCACCGTAGCGGGCCTATACCGGCAGGGCACCAACCACGCCCTCATTGCGGAAAAGAAAATAGGGCTGTTTGAAGAATACGTGCGCACCCGCTACCACGAGCCAAGTCTTGACTTCAACGATGAAGCACTCCGGGAAAGACTCGCCCAGAAAACCGGTGTTTCCCGCGCTGAGCTCGACCAGTTGGTGCGCCGCATGAACCTAGTACGAACCGCGCCTCAGGTATCGGATACTGACTTACTTGCCTTAACTAGCGCCATTAATTCCTTCCGAGAAAAGTCAGCATAAAAAATTGCACTTATATACGCAATTGTAATAAACCATTTTATAACTATTTCAATAACACCTTATCAGATCATTAAACACATATTTTTATAAATTATTCAATTACTTAAATGTAATTATTATCACCCTCACTCCTTCGTTTTGCATTGCTTCAAATATGGAAAATAATCTCACTTCATCACCTGATCCAGCATTGCCCTCATCGGCTCCGGCACTAGGTGCTGATATGGTTGAAACCTCCTTTAGGTCGCGTACTGACCTGAGCCATCTGAGCCGCCACGCGGAGGCAATCCGGCAGGAGCTTAGCAAAGTAATTGTGGGCCAGCAGGCCCTAGCCGAGCTGCTGCTTACAGCCCTGCTTGCTGATGGCCACGTGCTGCTGGAAGGCGTGCCCGGAGTAGCCAAAACCCTCACGGCCAAGCTGCTGGCTCGCACCCTCGATGTGCCCTTCAGCCGCCTGCAGTTCACGCCCGACCTAATGCCGTCTGATGTGCTGGGCACGTCCGTTTTCCGGCCTACTAAATCGGAGTTTGAGTTTCGGCCCGGCCCTATTTTCGCTAGCGTAGTCCTGATTGACGAGATTAACCGGGCCCCAGCCAAAACGCAGTCGGCGCTGTTTGAGGTGATGGAGGAGCGGCAAGTAACGCAGGATGGCACGCGCTACCCCATGCCGACGCCCTTTGTGGTGCTGGCCACCCAAAACCCAATTGAGCAGGAAGGTACCTACCGCCTGCCCGAGGCTCAGCTCGACCGGTTTCTGTTCAAGCTAAGCGTTGGCTACCCCAGCGTAGAGGAAGAAATAGCCATTTTGCAGGGACATCATACTAGCCTCGGTAGCACGCCTCTGGAAGCAGTACGCGCTGTGGTATCGTCAGAAGATTTGCAGGTGCTGCGCGAGCAGGTGCGCCGCCAGCACGTAGAGCCCAAACTGCTGGAATACATTGCCCGCTTGGTAGGCCAGACGCGTGCTCATAAAGGCCTTTACCTGGGGGCCTCGCCCCGGGCGTCTCTGGCCTTGCTCAACGGTTCCAAAGCCCTGGCAGCCCTCCGCGGCCGCGACTTTGTGACTCCCGAGGATATTCAATACCTAATGCCCATGGTGCTGCGCCACCGGATTCAGCTCACACCTGAACGCGAAATGGAAGGCGCTACCCCCGATGACGTAGTAAAGCAGATTTTGCAGCAGATAGAGGTACCGCGCTAATCTTGGCCTATTAGCAAACAGCCAACCACATGCTGTTCGTAGCAGCAGTGCTTTTGATTATTGCCTTTTAGCTCGTTGTAATGTCCTTCTTTCTTACGCGCCGCTTCTTCCTTACTGTTGCTGCCCTGGTGGTGGGGTTGGTGGTGGCTTTTTTCCTGCCAGGCTGGCTGGTTCCGGTGCAATTGGCGCTTGCGGTGCTCGTGGTACTGGTGCTTTTGGATACCGCCCTGCTATATGGGGCTGCCCGCGGCACGGGTGGCGTATTTGGACGGCGCGTATTGGGTGATAAGCTGGCGAACGGCTCCGATAATGACATTGCGCTGTACCTCGAAAACCGCTATCCTTTCCCTATCAGCACCGAAACCATTGATGAAATTCCGCATCAGTTTCAGCGCCGCGACGTCCTGTTCCAAACGCGCATCAAACCTGCTGAAACCAGTGTAATTCGCTATCAGCTGCGGCCCACCAAGCGCGGCGAGTATGAGTTTGGCGCCGTGAATGTGTACGCTGCCTCGCCGCTCGGACTGGTTAGGCGCCGTTTCCGATTTGATGAGCAGCGCGTGGTGCCAGTATATCCGTCGTTTCTGCAAATGCGCCAGTACGAGTTGCTGGCTATTCATAACCGCCTGACGGAAGTGGGCGTGAAGCGCATCCGACGCGTGGGCCAGAGCATGGAGTTTGAGCAAATACGCCCCTACGTGGCGGGCGACGACCCGCGCGCCATCAACTGGAAAGCCACTGCCCGCCGCGCTACTTCGCCCGAGGCGGCTGACTCCTTAGTGGTCAACCACTATCAGGATGAGCGCGCCCAACAGGTGTACTGCCTGATTGATAAAGGCCGGGTAATGCGGATGCCCTTCGAAGGCATGAGTCTGCTCGACTATGCCATCAACGCGACCCTAGTAGTCAGTAATATTGCGCTGCTCAAGCATGATAAGGCTGGGCTTCTTACGTTTTCGCACCAGCCCGGCGCCATGGTGCCGGCCGAGCGCCGTAGCGGGCACCTGCGCAAGCTGCTGGAAGTGCTCTACCGCCAGAAAACCAAGTACCTCGAAACCGACTACGAGCGGCTCTACATCTCCGTCCGGAAGCATATCCGCCAACGCAGCCTGCTGATCCTGTTCACCAATTTCGAGACGCTCTATGGCATGCAGCGGCAGCTTCCCTACCTGCGCCGCATGGCCAAAGACCATTTGCTGCTGGTCGTATTCTTTGAAAATACTGAGCTACTAGCCTACCTCGAAGGCCCAACCGCCTCCGTGCAGGATGTGTACAACCAAACCGTGGCCGAGAAATTCGCACAGGAAAAGCGGCAGATTGTACGCGAGCTGAACCGCTACGGCATTCATTCGCTGCTGACGGCTCCGCAAAACCTGACGGTCAGCACCATCAACAAGTACCTTGAGTTCAAGGCCCGGGGACTGATCTAGCCGCAGCATTGCTTGGCAGTTTAGCATTTTATCCTCCCTAGAAAAGCCTTTTTCTTTCAGATTTTAGCTATAAACTGCATCTGGCGCGGGGCTTGCTTCGTTCCTAGTTCCGCTCCCTAGCCCCATCCGCCGATGCATTCCTTGCTGCTGCTATTCCTGTTTAACCTGTTCAGCCCGTTTGCGGCTCCTACTCTCGATACCCGCACCTTACTACCCGTACCTACCCAAGCCAACTGGGGCCAAGGGCGGTTTACCGTGAAGCCGGACGTGTCGTGGCAGGTGTTTACGCCCACGCAAAGCGCTGCGTCTCTCTCAGCTGACTCGGCCGTGGCGGAGGCCGTCGAACGACTTGTTTTGCCGACGTTGCTCCCTGGCCGTCCGGCCCCTACGGCTTCACGGCGCCGGATTTCGCCGCTGCCTACCGCCAGCTTGGTACTCCAATACGGCCGGCCGGGTAATGTGCTTAAGCTAGGCGAAGACGAATCGTACACGCTCCGCGTAACGCCCATGGGCGTGGCCTTGAACGCCAATACGCACCTCGGGATTTTGCGCGGGTTGGCTACGCTGCGGCAGCTAGCAACGGCGGAGAAAAAAGCTGTGTGGTTGCCCGAAGTGGATGTGCTGGACTCGCCGCGGTTTCCGTGGCGCGGGCTGCTCCTGGACCCGGCCCGCCACTTCATGCCCGTGTCAGTTATCAAGCGCAATCTGGATGGCATGTGGGCCACTAAGTTCAACGTGTTGCACTGGCACCTCTCCGATGACCAGGGCTTTCGGGTTGAAACCAAACTGTTTCCGCGCCTGCATACTGTAGGCGGCGAAGGTCAGTTCTACACCCAGGCCCAAGTGCGTGATGTGATTCGGTACGCAAGCCGGCGCGGCATTCGCGTAGTTCCGGAGTTCGATATGCCGGGTCACGCCACTGCCTGGTTAGCTGCATACCCCCGCCTAGCCTCCAACGACTCAGTGTATGGCGTAGCGCACAAATGGGGCGTACTCAACATCGCTATGGACCCCACCAAGGAAACTACCTACACCTTAATTGATTCCTTGCTGGGCGAGATGACGCGCCTGTTTCCGGACCCGTACTTTCACATTGGGGGCGACGAAAACGATGGGCGGCAGTGGAAGCGAAACCCACGCATTGCGGCTTTCATGAAAGAGAAAGGCTTTGTAACTGACAAAGGCCAACCTGATAAGCACGCGCTGCAAACCTATTTTAACCGCCGGGTGCTGGACATGCTGGTTCGCTACCAGAAAACGATGATTGGCTGGGACGAAATACTAGGTCCGGATTTGCCGAAAGATGCCGTTATCCAGAGCTGGCGGGGCAAGAAGGGCCTGTACGAAGCGGCCAAACTGGGCCATCCCGCGCTGCTCTCCAACGGCTATTACATCGACCTGAACTTAACCGCGGCTTCTCATTACGCCCCCGATCCACTACCCCAGGATGCGCCCCTAACCCCAGAGCAGCAAAAGCTAATTTTGGGCGGAGAGGCCACCATGTGGAGCGAGTTTGCGGATTCTGTCATGGTTGATTCCCGCATTTGGCCACGGGCTGCCGCCGTGGCCGAGCGCCTCTGGAGCGCCCAAACCGTGCGCGACGTACCCGATATGTATCGGCGCCTAGCCCTCGTGAGCAAACAGCTGGAAACACTAGGTCTGCAACACCGCCAAGCCCCCGAGAAACTTCTGACCGCTCTTGCCGGCCAACCTGCTGCGGTGTTACCGCTGCGTACGCTGGCGCGCGTGCTAGAGCCGGTGAAGGAATATAAGCGCCATTTCCAGGGCTTCAAGTACACTACCGCTACCCCCCTCAACCGCTTGGTTGATGCGGCACCCGCTGAGTCGGAAGAAGCGCGTGAGTTTAGCGTGGCTGTGGATGGACTGCTAGAATACTTGCGCAATGCTCCCGCCACCGACCGGTTTAAAGGCACTCCGAGCCGGGTATTGCTTAGCTATCTTAACACAGAGTTGCGCCGGTGGCAAAACAACGACGCCCTCCTTCAGCCGCTCTTGCAGCAAAGTGCCAGCCTGAAAGAATACGCACCACACTCTACTAACCTAAAAACCATTGCAGCCCTCGGGATTGAGCGGCTTGCCATGCTGGAAAAAAACCAGGCCCCTAGCCCTACTTGGCAAGCCAACGCCCTCAAGCAACTGGATGCCGCAAAAGCACCGGCCGGGCAAACCGAGCTGGCAGTAGTGCCGGCGGTGCGGCGGTTGGTAGAAGCCAAGTAGAAAGGCCAGGTTGAAATATAGCCACAAGAGACCGGCTGGTTATTCCGCCAATAGGCAGGAATTCTCGGCCGGCCTCTTGTGGCTGAGCTTTCTACTTACCAAGGGCTAATACCGGTTTCCGGGGCGTTGTCGTCGCTGAAAAACTGACTGGTAGGACCATCTGGGCCGAGGGTGGCGGCCTTCACCAGGCGAGCGGCCGCATCGGCTACGCTACCGGGCCCATGGTGGTGATTAAAGTCAGTAGCGGTGTAGCCCGGGTCTACGGCATTCACTTTGAAGGGCGTGTCGCGTAGCTCGTAGGCCAGCATAATGGTATACGCATTCAAGGCTGCCTTAGAAGGCTGGTAGGCGGCTCCTTTCACGGCGTAGTATTTCCAGGAAGGATCGTTGTGTAAGGTGAGAGAACCCAGGCCCGAGGTAACGTTCACAATGCGGGGCGCGGACGACTGCTGCAGCAAGTCGATGAAGGCCTGCGTCACCTCAATTACCCCGAACACGTTGGTATCGAACACCTCCCGGATTATATCGATGCTAGTAATCAGGGCTGGCTGGGACATGCCCCCTAGTATGCCTGCGTTGTTGATAAGCACATCTAGTACCGCTGTTTTTTGGCCTATTGCCTGGCGGGCGGCAGCAATGGAGGTGCGGTCCGTAACATCCAGCTGGATGGGCTCCGCGTGGGTAAGCCCTTCGGCATTAAGTTGGGCAACAGCCTGCTGCCCGTTGGCTAGGTTGCGGCTACCTACATATACGTAGTAGCCCTGCTGGATGAGTTGCCGGGCGGCTTCGTACCCAATGCTTTTGTTGGCGCCCGTAATGAGTGCTGTCTTCATGATGAAGGAGTTACAAATGATGAACGGCACAAAACTAGCGGGCCCATGTGGCGCCCACGGGACCCATTCCGCGGTATTACTGGTACATTTCGCGGATGGTGGCGCGAAACTCGGCCGGCGTTAGGCCAGTTTCCCGCTTGAAGAAGCGATTGAAGTAAGAAGCCTCCGAAAAACCCAGGTCGAAGGCAATTTCCTTGAGCGACTGCGGCGTGTAAAACAGCAGGCGCTTGGCTTCCAGCACCAGTCGCTCGTGCACATGCTTGATGGCAGGCTTACCGCTTTGTGCTTTCACTACCTCGCTCAGGTGCCCCGCCGATAAGTGCAGTAGCGCGGCGTAGGCGCCTACCTCGTGCACTTCCCGAAAGTGTTCCTCAATGCTGGCCAGATAGGTTTTCAGCACGTGGCGGTCGGCAGCTCGCTCTTCGCCCGCAAATTGCTCGGTGTACCGCCGGCTCAGGTGGGTGAGTAGTACGGTTAAGTAGGCGCTGAGCATGCGAAGCTGCCACTCACTGGGGCGCTGGTATTCGGCCTCAAGCTTTGTCAGCAAGTCGTCCACGAACTCCTGATCGGCCTCGGTTAGCACCAGTTCGTGCCCATTGTACGGGTTCTGGACCAGCGGCAACTCCCGCAGAACCGCGTTGTGCGGCAGAGCCAGGAACTCGGGCGTAAACGTCAGGCGCGTAACCCAAGCGGGCACGGGCTCCTCCTTTACCAATACCTGGCTGGGGTCAGTGAAGTACAGGGCATTGCTTTTGCGCACGTAAGGTACTGCATCTACCCAGTGCCGGCCGGGGGCGTGCCGCACAAACACCAGCAGGTAGTACGCCTTTCGGTGGGGTAGCAGCACATCAGCTTCGTACGGCAGCCCACCCGCCAGAGGTACTATTGAAAACAACTTGCTCCCGGTGGCGGATTCCGGCTCGAACGGATACGTTGGCACCGATGATTTACCGCTAAGCATATTCATACCTCGTTATTCTATCGGTTTTCAGGAACGACGAAGGTAGTACAGATCTACTCTCTACTACAGGCTAAAACAGCACCGATACCTGCATGCGGCCGGTATGCACGGAGCTCAGCCCGTTGGGTTTGCGCCCATCGTAGGCTAGCGTAATGTTAAGGCCGTTGCTGAGGCGCTGCTCTAGGTTCAGGTTCCAGGTGAAGTTGCTGCCTGGGCGCAGCGCATTCAGGATTTCCAGCCCCACCAAGGAACCCTGGTCGCCCTCGAAGCCAACGCGCACATAGCGCGTAGTGGCCGAAAGGGTGCGCTTGCCCACCTGGCTTACCCGAGTCTCCAGCCCTAGCTCATTAAAGGTACCACTGGTATTCTCGTCGGGGCCGGCGGTATTTTGCTTAGAGGTGTGCAGGTACATGCCCGTAAGGCGCAGCACACTGGTAGGCTGATAGCTAATTTCCGGAGCCAGCTCGTATTGTAGCACCCGAAAATTGCGATTCTCTAAGTAGTTCGAGAGGTTTTCGCGGATGCTGCGGGTAGTGATAAACCGGCCCGTAAACGACTGCGCCAGCGTCCGGCGTAGCAGCAGGCTCTGGCTGGCCAGGTTACGCGTATCGGAGCCCTGCGTGAGCAGCACTTTTTGCTGGGTTTGCTGCACGGTAAACTCGGCTCCAAAAATTGGGTTCGACCGATTGAAATACAGAGTATTGCGCAGCAGCTTGTTCAGGCTCAGGAGCAGGGAATCAGCGGTTTGAAAAGCAAATGGGTTCAGGCGTGATGAAAGCGTATTGTCGGTGGTTTTGCGGTCTAGCGTAACGGTGCTCAGGGTGGAAAATCGCCCTATGAAACCGCGCACGCCCGGCAACTCGCGCCACCCACGCGGGGCGGTGGTGGTTAGGCGGTAGCTGAAGCGGTTGGTGAAAGCCGGGATATAGTCATCAGTAGGCAGGAACACCTTGATGTGGGTCCGATACTGCGCATCGGACGTTTGGGCCTCAAAAAACTCGTTCTTCTCCTGCCGTCCGTCGTTGTTCAGGTCCTGAAAGTAGTGGGTACCTTGGCCATTGGGCACCGCCAGAAAGGTGTAGTCGCGCTTCAGCTCCCGCCCGGTGGCTATGGCATAGCTCAGCTCCGAGCGAAGCGTATTTTGAAGGAAGCTGGCGTTCCAGTCGAGCTTGCCCAGCACCGTGCGTTGCCGCGCCGAGTCCAGCGCAGCCAGGTCGCGGTAGGTAGCCAGAATGGCCAAGTCCTGGGTTTGGCTGATGCGGGAGGCTAGGGTGCCCTGCCAGGTTTGGGCGCGGCCACGCTCCCGCAGGTTTGTTTGGTCGGGCGCTACGGTTTGGTCGCGGCGGTAGCTGTAGTCGAGGCGGAAGCGAGTACGGGCCGAGTCCTGGCTTTGCACAAACACGGCGTGTTCATCATAGTAATTCGCGGAGGTTAGCGAGTCGCCGGAGGGTAGCGCCACCCGGTTTTTATCGAAGCGGTAGGCGTAGCCCGGAATTACGGGAGCGCCCACGTAGCGCGCTGTCGCCTCGCCCCGCGCCCACCGCGACTGGCGCCGCCCGGCTTCAGAAGTCAGCACAAATAGGTTACCGCGCATCTGCACGGCGCCTACCTGCTGGGCCACATCTACCCAATGCTGCACTCCGCTTACCTCGCCGGCCCGGTAGCGCCGGCTTAGGCGGTAGCCGATGGCATTGTCGGCATCTTTCACCACGCCCACTGCCGCATTCAGAATATTCTCTTCGCGCGGCTGCTGGTTGTTGGTGATGAGCGTGTTCGACGTGCTCCAGTTGCGGTCGAACTCAATGTCGCGGTAGCGGTCAATGGGTGCGAAACGGCGGCTAGTGTATTCGTAATCGAGGGCACTGCGTAGCTTATAGCCCTTCAGGCCCGGCAGATTTACCGGACGGTCTTGCACCACATACCCGATCCGCATAGCCCGCCCCTCAGCCGATTCAGGCGAAAAGCGGTTCAGATCCAGGTTGGAAGCGGCTAGGTCCACGAACACCGTGGCAGTCGAATCAAGTCGGTAGCTAGTGCCCACTGTCATGAGCTGCTTTTGCAGGGGCGTGGGCAAAATCCGGATGGGAGAATAGTCGCCGCGGTTTTGCCCAACAAATTTGTAGACCCGCCCATTGGCGCCCGGGTCATCGGTGCTGAGTTGATAGCTGCCCTGGCCCGCGCCCACGCTGGTAAAGCGCACGTTATACACGCCCCGAGTAGTATCGGTGGGCGGATACACAAATACGGGTACCGGTAGTTGCGTAACGGGGTCGAGCTGTACTTCGCGGCGGTACTGCACCTGCTGGCGGTCATAGGCCACGGAGTCTACGCCTGAGGTAACGGCCCGACTCACGTTATCACCGATGCGGCGAAGCACAGCCCGGGCGGAGTCATCGAGGGTCAGGTTGGGTGAGTTATCGGGGTTATCGGACTCGCGGTAGAAGTTGGCGTGCACCTGCAGGCGGCCTAGCTGCTGGTAGTGGCTGGCCTGCAGCAGGGAGCGGGCATAGTTGAAGTCAGAATACTCAAAATCAACCTTGATGCGCGAGTTGGAGGTAATCAGGTGCCTAGGCGAAAACGTCAGCTCGGCCTGGTTGTAGTCGATGACGTAATCAAAATCAAAGCCGCGCACCATCAATCGCCCATCCAGGTACACCCGCTCGGAGTTGGCTAGTACAATGATGAACTGCTCCCCGTTCGGCCCGCGCAGACGGTACGGCCCCTGCACGTTTTCCAGCGGTTGAATATCGATGCTGGCAAATTTTCCCTTGGCTACTCCCGCCGCCACTGAAGTAGTAGAGAACCGCTGCGGGCCACTGGACTTTGCCGCGCTGGCAGGGCTAGTAGTTACTGTTTGGCTGACGCCGTTGGGTCCCACGCCGTTCGGACTGATACCGTTGGGGTTGGTGCTGCCAGCAGGGGTAGTATTTTGCACCGCGCCTGTGCCGGCGGGTGGGGGCACCGTGGGAGGCACGGTTATGAAAGTGCCCGTGCTGGTGCCCGTCGCATTGGGGTACTGAAACAGCTGCGGATTACTAACGCCGGGCCCGCTACCCCCTCCAAACCCACCAACTGGCAGCTGCCCGAAATTCGTTTCTACTGCTGCCCCCTGGATGTTTTTATAGAACCGCAGAAAGTAGTCGGGCTTGTTGCGCAGCACTACGTCGCCGGCGGTGAGGTTCCAGCGCGGATGCGTGAGGGTAATATAAATCCGGTCGAATTCCTGCAGCTGTTGCGTGTTGCCTTCGGGCTGAAACGGCACATTCTGGTCCGAAATGGCAGCCGTTAAATTGATCTGATCAGTTAACTGACCTTCCAGCTGTAGGTTCAGCGAGGAGTTTACGAACACGTTTTGTGCGTTGCCGAAGGAAACGCCCCGCGAGAGGTTACCCGTTTTGTTGATGCCCGGCGTGCTCAGAATCTGCTCTTTCACGGCGAAATCCTCGGTGCCAAATGTCGGTCGCCGCCAGAATTCTACACTGTCCATCAGGCGACGGGGCCGCAGATAGCGCTCCGCCGAGAGTTGCAACGGCAGTACGCGGTAGCAGACTAAAATAGAGTCAGCCCCACCCGGCAGCACCAAATCCGGCTGCCCCGGATCTGGGCTCGGAAAGCGTGTACTAGGGCGTATGAACCGGTAAAGGTCACGTTGCCGATCGTAACCCACTGACCGGCCCTCCACGCTTACCGAGGCTGGTACAATTGTTAGCGTATCCTTAAGGGCGAAATCCGTGGTGTCGTGACCAGGCGTGAGGCGCACCCATGTGCAGCGCCGGGTACTAGGGGGTGCATCCGATCGAACCTGCCCCTGCCCTACCGCAGCCCATAACAGTAGCACCAGCAGCCCTCCAAAGCGCAGAAAGTAAGGCGTAAAGCTGCTGGTCATTCAGTAAAAATACGAAGCCCGAAATTCGTGGCTACCATAACGCTACAAGCCGCCTGATTCGTGCCGTGATTTTGCTTGCCGGTTTGCTTTCACATCATGCCTAGCTGCTATCTAGCACCTCATGATGGGAAGCGGCGCACAAGCTTATCCGGCCAAAGGAAGCTCGATGCAGAACAGAGTCCCTACCCCTTCTTCGGTCTCAAACCAGATGCTACCGCCAGCACTTTCAATACCCCGTCGAGCCACGGCCAGACCGATGCCTGAGCCTTTCTCCTTGGTCGTGAAGTTAGGCACGAACACTTTATCGCGCGTGTCTGCCGGAATACCCGTTCCATTGTCCTGAATACAAATCCGCACCTTACCTGAATCCTGTGGCTCTAAGCGTACCTCCACCTCTGGCTCACGACCGATCGGAATGGCTTGCAGTGCATTGATGAGTAGGTTGTTAAAGGTGCGCACTAGCAAACTTTCATCGGCATACACCATGTAGCGGCCCAGTTCTGCATCGTTGGGTACCACCAGCCGGATGCTGCCTCCGCCCACATTTCCTTGGTGCAGCCCTACACAACGCTTCAGAATGGGGGCCACATCCAGCCGCTCGGGGCGCATGGCGGGCAGGTTGGTGAAATTGCTGAAGGAGGTAGCAATATCCGTCAGCACGTCAATTTGGGTAATAAGCGTCTGCGACACTTTGTTGATCAACTCATCCAAATTGGGCCGCTGGTCCTGGATGGCGCGCTGCAGAAACTGCAGGCTCAGCTTCATGGGCGTGAGCGGATTCTTGATTTCATGAGCTACCTGCCGGGCCATTTCGCGCCAGGCGGCTTCCTTTTCCTGAATGGCCAACTCCTCTTTGCTTTCTTCCAGCTTCAACAGCATCTGGTTGTACTCGCGCACAAGCAAGCCAATCTCATCCTCCGATTCATAGGCCAGCATCTCGTTCTGGCCGGTCAGGGTCGTCTGCTTTAGCTTCTCCGTGATGAGTTTCAGTGGTTCCGTCAGGATGCGGGAGGCCAGGAAGGCTAGCACCAGAAACAGGATGAACATCACGGTGAAGATGTTCAGAATCGTTGAAATCAACTCTGTAAGCTTGTTATCGAGGTCTTTTTCGGAGTCGAAGAAGGGAATGCCAACGTAGCCCAGCACCGGACCCGGCCGCCCCTGTTGCACTAGGGTAGCGCGCAGCGGCAAGTACAAGGCATTAAACGAGAGTGTACCGGCTTGTTCCGTGAGGAGTATTCGCGGCTGCCCTTCCTCCGTCAGCGCCGACACCGCCTGCGGGTTCATGAGCGTGCTCAGCAGGCTGGCCTCAAAAATTAGCGGCTGGCTGCTCACCAACAGCTCTCCGCGGGCATCGTACAGGTTCAGGTCGGTTTCGGTTAGGGCTGATACGTTTTCGGCCAAATCAACCAGATCGGCCCGGTTAGAGGAATCCGTCAGCAGGTTGCTGTTCTTCAGCAAGCTTTCCTGCACTGCCTGCCCCCGGCGTTGGTACGTGCGCAACAGGTCGCGCTTGTAGGAGTTGGTAACCTGGCTGGCAATGGCAATGCTCACCACGATAAGTGGCACCAGAATACCAAAGTTGATAAAGAGCTGAATTTTAGTACTGAAGTTTGTGTGCAGCAGCTCTCGATATTGCCCGCGCACCAGCAGAAACACGCCCATCAGCAGCAGGCAGCAGAAGCTGTGCAGCAGAAAGAGAAACGAAAAGTTGGAGAGCCAGTCGGAGAAGGAGTACGTAGATGTAGTTACCACCACTACTCGCTCCGGCTGCCCTGCGCCCCGAATGGCTAGCTGGTGAAAGCCGTTCAGAGCCACGCCAGTGGTATAAAACCGCGAATCGCGGAACAAGCTAGCTGGCAACCGATTCACGTAGTCAAAGTCGCCTTCACTGTACACTAGCTGCCCATTTTCATAACCGGCGTAGCTGAGCTCCGTCCCTAGCTTGGGCCGGAAGTACTTCTGATCAACTAGCAGCTCTGGCACCACGCTGTTATTGGTGAGCTTCTTGAGCTTCAGCTCCAGTACAATGGTGCTTGCTTCGGAGCCGGTTTCAGGGTCCAGCTCAGGAGTAGGCACGGCTACAAAAGCCACGTAGCGCCGCGAGCTAAAGGAATTTCCGCCCCGAATGAGGTAGATGTTGGGGTGGTCAGTAGGGGTAGCGTTTTGCAGCAGGAACTCGCGGGTTTGCTCCAAGCTGCCGCCCACTCCTACCCCACGGCCCGCCGGGTTAAACAGGATGACCCGCACTTCATACTTATCAAAATAGTCGCGCAGGTAATACTTAACGACCTTTTGCCGAATCAGGTCTTGGTTAACGAACGGGCTGGCCAGCATCGTCCGGAGCACGGGGTCAGTGGCCATTTCCTGTCCGCGTTCCACTAGTAAGTATTCTCCCTTCAAATCATTATCCTCCAGCAGATTGCTAGCTAGATCCTGTTTGTTCAGCTGCAGTTGACGGTTAAAGTGCTCATACAGGGCTAGTGCTCCTACTGCTGAGCTAACTCCCAGCATCAGAAAGATAAACAGGTAGATCTGGTACGAAAGCACCACGCCGGCCGACCGCAGCCCCGTAAAGCGCAATACCAGGAAAAACAGCAGCGCAATACCTAGCAGCGTGCAGTGCACCAGTCCCCATACCAAGCCCGCCGACAAAAAGCCTACGGCCGTGCCAAGCAGCAGCAACAGGGCCGCATTACGGCTGGAAGGGCGCACAATGCTGATGAACACCCTTGATAACAGGTAAAACGCAACCAGGTACGCGCCCGTGTGCAATACAATAGCCAGCAAGAGCAGCACCTTAAATGTACTGACCTGGATATCCTGCGTGATGTCCAGAATAAGCTGTGAGTTGCTGAACGTACTTGTATAGAAATCGAATAGGAGCTCCAGCAAGCCATAAAAGCACAGCACAATTACTGACCCTGCTACAAAGCGCTGCGGCAGCCGCCGCAACTGCTGCGTGATGCGCAGCAGGCCGTAGCGCCGAAACAGCAGCCGGAGATAGTACGCCATTATCACCAGCAGAATGGCATTCAGCAGCAAGTCGCCGAGGGAAGGCGACAACCAGGAGGCGGCATACACCCTAGGATCAAAAAGCCGCAGCTCGATAAAGGAAAACGGCAATCCAAAGTATAGCAGCACGGCACGAAAAGCCGTTAGCGGCAGTACCACCGCCAGCGCGCCTACTAGCACCTCGCCTTGGCTAAACCGCTGGCGTGCCACCACCCCCCAGCCCGCCAAGTAGAACCCGAAGCCTAGCAGCAGCAATACCAGCGGCAGGTATTTACCCGTGATAGGGTCAGCCTGCAGGCTTTCAATAGAAAAAAGGTAGTTGCCTTCGTTGGATACCAGTCGTGGCCGGTTAGAATTCTTTTTCTCGATAATCAGACGCACATTTTGCCCCTGGAAAATCCCTTGCCCGTTCCCGTCGCGGAGGTAGCGGTTGCTAATGCCGTAGCTTATTTCCAGCGGGATATAAGTCAGCACGATGTATGCGCCTTCTGTATGGCGCAGCACCAGAAACTTGCCGAAGCGCGTTTCCACTAGCCGCTCGTGGTAGCGCTGTAGTGCTTGCTCCGAGTCGGGCCGCACGCTATGGTCTGACCAGTAGATGATCTGCTCACCTTTAAAAACAAAGGTCGGGTACGACGTATGGCTGCTCAGGCTCTGAAAACTCACTTGCCCGGTAGCCAGGCGCTGCAGTACCTCCGTCGATTCCCGCTCCCCCGTCAGTTCGGCCTCCATCAGCAATTCCTGCAGACGCGTGGCCGAGGCCTTCAGCACTAGCTCCGGATTCTGGCTGTACCGGTTGCTGATATACGCCCCGGCGAAGCAAAGCAGTGCCAGGAGCAGCAACAGAACCGGAGGACGACGCAATAATTTCAATGGGGCGAGCGGAAGGTGAGAAAAGGATAGTACAAGCTTGATACCAAACAAAAATGCCGCCCGAAGGCGGCATTTCCTAGCTATGGTAAAGCGAGTGATACTTACGGGCGCGGCGCACTATAGCGCTCATCATACCGAACCCCACCAAACAGGTACAGCATCAGGGTGCGGGAGTACCGTAAGCTTAGCGGCGTGAGCAGCAAAGACACCACTGCCACGGCCGATATATAGACCCACGTATCCGGGTCGCCGAGCAGGTAGTACACCGCAAAACCCACAACCAGCATGATACCGGTAGAAAAGGCAAAGCTGATGTACATAGCTCCCCAGTAGAATCCGGGCTCCGGCTCGTACACCTGCCCACAAACCGGACAAGCCGCAGGCATTTCGGTGAAGTGCGCCAGGTTAGCAGCCGAGTGCGTGAACAGCGGACCCTGATGGCAGCGCGGGCAGCGCTGTTGCAAAATACCCAACAGGGCGGAGCTGTTATTAGCCATGTGACGCTTTTTTCTTTTGCTGACTATGACGGTACCAAAAGTACCCTACCGTTCCGATGAGTACGTAAGGAATCGTCATCAGATACAAAATGCCTTTATTAAGACCAGTCGTATCGTACCCATCCTTTTCCTGGCGCGAGGCTTCCACCTGAGTTTTACACATAGTGCATTGCGCCTGCACACTCAGGGGCAATGCACTTAGCAGCACACCTAGCAACAGCGCCAGCATTCCACTACACAGTATCTTCTTCATGATGTCGTCTGATTTAGTTGAAAGGATAACGACCGTATGCGTCACGGAAGTTCGCTTAGCGCCCTCTGGGTTTACGTATAGTACGGGGCAATCATGAAATACACAATTACTCCCGTCACCGAAACGTACAACCACACGGGGTACGTCCAGCGAGCAATGCGCCGGTGTTTCTGAAACTGCTCCGTAAGGGCGTAGTATAGGGTAAACAACACTAGGCCCACAGTAATAGCAGCCAGCAGAATATGGGTAATCAGGATGAAGTAGTAAACGCCCTTAATCAGGCCTTCTCCCCCAAATTTGGTACTAGGCACCTGAGAGTGATACGCCACGTACGAAACCAAAAACAAGGACCCCAGCAAGAACGCAAGCCCCATCATCGCCCGATGCCGCGCCACATTTTTACGCCGGATAAAATAATATCCGATTACCAAGAATACGGCCGTCAAAGAGTTTAACACCGCATTCACAGCAGGTAGCATCCTGACATCAACCCCCGGAATGACGAACACGCCCGGAAAGAAATACAGGATGGCAACAGCAATGGGGATAATAGCAGCCAACGCTGCCATTATGATTTTGTATTTAGTGAAGCCGGCCGGATTAGCAGCTGAATCAGGGGTGTTCATAGGTGTAAAGCAACACTTCAATTTCGGTGATGAGGCGGTTCATGTCCCGCTCTTTAGTGCCATCGTAACGGCCCCGTACGTGTCCGTTGCGGTCAACCAGGAAAACTTCCTGGTTGTGCCCTAGGGCTGAATTGGCACCAGCAGGCAGGGAAACTCTAAACTCCTCACTAGCTAACCGGGAAAGTGCCGATTTGTCTCCGGTCAGGAAAAACCATTTGCCGGCAATTGCGCCGTATTGCTCTGCATAGCGCGCCAATACAGCCACCGAGTCTTGGGCAGGGTCAATAGTGAAAGAGGCCAGCCGCACCCGCGCATCTTGCCTGAATTTCTCTTGTACTCGCACTAGCTGGCCATTCATTCGCTGGCAGCCGCCAGGGCACGCCGTGTAGAAGAAGCTGGCTACATACAGGCCTTTATCTCGCAGTTCGGTTCCTGACACTTCCCTTCCTAGCTGCGACGAAAACCGAAAGTCTCCAATTTGGTGGAAAACAGTATCGCGCTGCCACTTTCCGTCAACCTGGGTGGAGTCCACTCGGTCGGGCAGGAAAGTTGGCAGCGCGTAACGGTTTGTGCCGAAGCTTTTCAAGAACAGAAAAGCCAGAACCGGAACCAGCAGGATGAGGCCCAACACCAAAATTTGTTGGGGCCGCATACGATTAGCGGAGCAGGTTCTGAACTGCTTCGCCGATGTAAGAGCCTTCAGTAATCAAGGCTACCAGCAACCAAATCAGCAGTGCCATCGGAATCAAGATGGTCCAGATCAGGCCTTTGGTTTCATGCTTCAAGTGCATGAACTCGGCCACAATGAAAAAGGCCTTGAAGATGGTCAGGATGATGAAGATGGAATTACGCATGGTGCTTGCCGGCATAACGTAGGCAATAACGAATTCCAGGGCCGTGATGGCCGATATAATCCAGAAGGTTTTCCAGATCCAAGCAGTATTGGGCTTTGGAATCTCGCCGGCTGGACCGTTATGGGGAGTTGCGTGCTGGGCCATTAGTATAAATGCTGAGTGGCGAATGGATAAGAGCTGAAATCTGGCTAACAACCTATGCCAACCAGATTTCAACTTTTAATCACTCAAGATTTCAATTAAACGAGGTAGAAGAAGGTGAAGACGAATACCCACACCAAATCTACAAAGTGCCAGTATAGGCCAATCTTTTCCACCATTTCATAGTGTCCGCGCTTCTCAAACGTACCATTGGTAGTGGCTATAAAAGCCCAAACCAGCAGGCAAACACCCGAGAATACGTGGGTACCGTGGAAACCAGTGATGAAGAAAAACAGGTCAGCGAAGAGCACTGGCCCATATTGGTTCATGGCCAGATTAGCACCGTGAAATACGGTACCATCGTTCATCAGAGTACCTTCTTCAGTACCCGTAATGAAGTGGCCCCACTCCCAAGCCTGGCAGCTAAGGAAAGTAGCACCAAATAAGATAGTCCAGAGCAGCCATTTCTGCACGTCCTTCTTGTCGAAGCGGTGACCTGCTTCTACGGCCAATACCATTGTCACGGAGCTGAAGATGAGAATCATCGTCATCAGCGCCACAAAACCTAGCGGCAAGTGGGTGCCGTGCAGGCCAGGGAAGGCATCAAATACCTTTTCCGGAATTGGCCAGTACTCGGTTGAGAACTTGAAAGTCTCTGCAGTGCCGCCGTAAACTTCGTGGCGGTGACGGATCAGACCGTAAGTAGTCAGGAAGGCGGCGAACGTGAAGGCGTCCGACAACAGGAAGAACCACATCATTAGCTTGCCGTAGCTCGCTTTAAATGGCTCGTTCCCGCCGTCCCAGGTGCCGGTGCGCGGCTTATCCAGGGCGGAATCAGAAATTACCTGCGTCGTGGAAATGGTGGACATAGCGTGCGGGGGTTGACAAAAATCAATGGTTCAAAAGTAGGAACAAATACAGGTACAACCAAAGCGCGCCTAGGAAGTGCCAGTAGATAGTAACGTTGCCAACAGAGAGCATCTGACGGGAATGCACCTGATAGTTAAAGCTTTTACGCAAAACTACCAGCAGAAAGATTAATCCCGTAATCAGGTGAAATCCGTGAACACCAGTTAATACATACAGAAATGAGCCAGAAGGGTTGGCATCTGTTCCACCAAAAAAGATACGATTGTCTACCAATTGCCCCCACATTAGGTACTGGCCAACCAAAAAGGCTAATCCCAGCACTAGGGTCAGGATAAGGCCCAACCGCACTTGCGTAAGTTCATCTTTGCGGGCCGCAAACCACGTCCACTGCACAGTGGCCGAGCTGGCGATAATCAGTAGGGTGGTAATCAAGAAGCCGGAGGGCAAATCAAACTCCAGCCAGTTGCCCTCCTCACGGCGCACAATGTATGCGCTGGTGTAGGCAGCAAAAATCATGGTGATGCTCACCATCATTAGCCACAGTACAAAGCGCAACGGATGAATGCCGGTAGCGGGCTGCTTAGAGGTCAATGCTTCAGAAGGATGCATATCGTTGAAAAATCAGGAATACGAAAAAAAGAAGTAAGCTGCTCTTATAACATCGTTGCTAGGGTGTTTGTCCCGGTCAACTGCGCTTACTTTTTACTTCTTGTCTACTTTATATTTTGTCCAGCACCAGAGCTATTTGCACGATAGGCAGGTACAGAAAAGAACCAAACATGATGCTCATAGCGGCCTTTTTACTGACAGTGCGCATGAGGTAAAAGGTCTGCATCAGAAATAGGACTCCGCAAATAGCCGCCACCATCGGATACGTGGTATTCGTCATGCCGAAGTAGAACGGCAACAGGCTCAGCGGAATTAGAACCAGCGTGTAGGTCATGATCTGGAAAGCAGTGCGCAGATCCTTTTTTCCAGGCGTAGGCAGCATCTTGAAGCCGGCTTTCTTGTAATCGTCGTCCAATACCCAAGCAATGGCCCAGAAGTGTGGAAACTGCCACATAAACTGTATTCCGAACAGGATCCAGCCTTCCGCTCCCAGAAAGCCAGTGGCTGCAACCCAGCCAATGAGTGGTGGCATCCCCCCCGGTATAGCGCCTACGGCTACGCATATAGGAGAAATAGTTTTGAGCGGGGTATACACGAACCCGTATAGAATCAAGGAAACCAGCGACAGCGCCGCTGCCAGAGGATTAAAATAATATGCCAGCAGGCCAAGGCCTAATCCCCCAAGGATAATCGTGAATACCCATGCCTCTTGCACGCTCAATATTCCCAGTGGCAAAGGGCGCTTTGCGGTGCGCTTCATCAACTTATCCAGATCTATTTCGAAGATCTGATTGATGGTATTGGCTGAGCCCGTCACGGCTAATCCGCCTAACATCACGAGTACCGCACGCCACAAATCCAGTTCATGGGCTCCCAGCAGGTAGCCGATGGCACTAGAGAATGCCACCGTAAGCGCCAGCCGGAATTTGATTAACTGAAAATATGCCCTAGCCTTAGTCATCAACTGCTGAAACAGGTTGCGCGGCGAAAAAGTCCGCCAAATGGGGCCGCAAAGTTACGCAACAACGGCCGTAGTAGCCACCTGCTGCTGCAACTTCGTGGCACGCTGATAGGCTACCAATGCTAAAAACTGTGCTCCAAAGAGCATAGTAGCCAATGTGAGATGAATTGGCTGTGCTGCAGCCGGAAATGAAAAGTATGCCAGGACAATGCCAGCCAGTATCTCCCCCCCTATTAAGCCTAATATGGCCGTTGCTAGGTAGTGTAACTGCCGTGAAGCGAGCTGGTATAGCCGATAGGCTAAGTACACGTTAATGAGCAGCAATAAAGCTGAAAACGTACGATGAAACCGGAAAGAACTTCCCAACTGCTCCACCCATTCAGCTCGGTTAAGGTAATTGGCCGCAGAAGCCACCAAATCAATCTGCTCCCGCACCTGAGTGCCTAGTACGATTTGACCAAACGTCAGCACTATAGCCACCCATAACCAAGCAGTCAGTCCAGGCACACTGTGCACTCGCTCCTGAACCTCATTACTAGCATATTGTGATCGATCAACTGCATACAAGAGCATGGCCACAATAAGCAGAGCCAGTCCCATATGGATTGTGACCATGATGGGCAACAGATTGGTTGATACTACTAACGAGCCTAGCCAGCCTTGTACTCCCGTCAGGATAAACGAACCAAATGCCAACCAGAAGACTGCTCGGTCAAGCTTCCAGTAAGGCAAGGAAAACACTAGGGTGAGAAATACAAACACCCCTATCAGTGCTCCTACTAGCCGGTTTATGTACTCAATCCAGGTTTTGACAGGGTTGAAATCGGTCTCGATGTACTGCGTAGGATGCGAAAATATGTCTCCTGCCACTTGATGGAACCCTAACTGCTCTAGTTTAGTAGCTAGTTTTTTGTTTTTCTCTACCCGTTGAGCAGTATAGATTTCCTTGTAATTGGTTGGTAACTGGCTGATATGAGTTGGCGGCACCCAAGTACCGAAACATTTGGGCCAGTCGGGGCAGCCCATACCAGAGCCCGAGCTCCGTACAATACCGCCCACCAAAATCAATACATAGACGGCTACCACCGTTAAAATTCCAACAAACCGAAAGCGACGTACAAACGCAGGAACTACCATGCTCAATGTGACTATGCAAGGGTGATCATATTACAAACCACTTGAGAGGCAGTTTGCTTAAAAAGAAAAGAGAAATCCGGGCCGGCTGCGCCGAAGCTGGATTTCTCTGTATAGGAAATGAAAAAGGGCCGCCGTTAGTACAGCAGCCCTTTTCATATTATAAGAGCCTAGCGGCTACTACTCCATCTCTTTCTCATAGGGCAGGTTGGAAGCCTGAGTTTGCGAGTATGGTACGTGCTGGGGAATAAAGTCCTCAGCTGCACCGGGCTTGCTGTAGTCGTAAGGCCAGCGGTGAACAGCTGGAATAGCACCAGGCCAGTTGCCGTGACCAGGTACTACCGGCGTAGTCCACTCCAGCGTCGTCGAGTTCCAAGGGTTCTCGGTAGCACGACGGCCGCGGAAAATGCTGTAGAAGAAGTTGAAAATGAAGACGAACTGAGCGAAGAAAGCAATGATTGCCGCAGCTGAAATGAATTTGTTCAGATCAGCAAATTGGCTGAATGTATCAAAGCCAGTCCAAGCGTAGTAGCGACGGGGGAAACCGGCAATACCTACATAGTGCATTGGCAGGAACACCAGATATACACCTAAGAAAGTCAGCCAGAAGTGAATGTAACCCAGCTTCTCGTCCAGCATACGGCCGAACATCTTCGGGAACCAGTGGTAAACACCAGCAAATAGACCGAAGAAAGCCGAAGAGCCCATTACCAAGTGGAAGTGAGCTACCACGAAATAAGTGTTGTGCATTTGGATATCCAGTGCTGCGTTACCTAGTACAATACCAGTAAGACCACCAGCAATGAACAAAGACACAAAACCGATCGAGAACAACATAGCCGACGTGAAGCGGATGTTACCACGCCACAGTGTAGCAAGCCAGTTGAAGGTCTTCACAGCCGAAGGCACTGCAATAATCAATGTTAGGAACATAAACACCGAGCCCAAGAACGGATTCATACCCGTTACGAACATGTGGTGAGCCCATACAATGAAGGAAAGCAGCGAAATACCGAGGAGTGAGCCAATCATAGCACGGTAGCCAAAAATAGGCTTACGAGCATTAGTGGCTAGAATCTCAGATACCATACCCATTGCAGGCATGATAACGATGTACACTTCAGGGTGACCTAGGAACCAGAACAAGTGCTGGAACAAGATCGGCGAACCACCTGTGTTTGGCAAGGCCTGACCTGCAATGTAGATATCGGATAGGAAGAAGGAGGTGCCGAATGAACGGTCAAATATCAGCAGCAGTGCAGCTGAGAAAAGTACCGGGAACGACAACAAGCCCAGGATAGCAGTCAGGAAAAACGACCAGATGGTAAGCGGCAGTTTGCTCATGCTCATGCCCTGGGTACGAAGGTTAATAACCGTCGTGATGTAATTAACACCACCCAGCAGCTGCGAAACAATGAACAGTGCCATTGATACTAGCCACAACGTCTGACCAGCTCCCGAACCGGGAATAGCCTGAGGCAAGGCGCTCAGCGGAGGATAAATTGTCCAGCCAGCAGAAGCAGGGCCGGTTTCAATGAACAGAGAGATAAACATGACAACACTGGAGGCAAAGAAGAACCAGTAAGAGAGCATGTTCATGAAGCCTGATGCCATATCACGGGCACCAATCTGTAGAGGGATCAGGAAGTTGGAAAACGTTCCGGACAAACCAGCCGTCAGTACGAAGAACACCATGATGGTGCCGTGCATCGTAACCAATGCTAGGTAGAACTCGGGATTAAGCTTACCAGCTTCAATCCACTTACCTAGGAAAGGCGACAACCACTCGAAAGTAGATTCGGGCCAGCCCAGCTGCAAACGAAATAGGCTCGACAGCGTACCACCAATGATTGCCCAGATAATGCCTGTAATCAGGAACTGCTTGGCAATTACTTTGTGGTCAGTGCTGAAGACGTACTTCTGCAGAAAGCTCTGCTCGTGGTGCTCGTCGTGATGCGCGTGCTCATCGTGCGAAATACCGGGCTCGGTTGCCCCGATACCACCTTGCACTTGCGCTTGATTGGAAAAATTAGCAGCCATAGTAGAAGCGTGCAATTAAATTAGATTAGAGCGAAGCCTTTGCGGCAGTAGGAACTACGGCAGCAGCTCCATTCTCAACCAGTTTCTCCGACTTCTGTTTGAAAGAAGCTAATACTTCTGGGTTTTGCTCAGAGAAAGACTTTTGCTGACCAAACCAAGCTACATAGTCATCTGGTTCATCCACCACAATGTTCAGCTTCATTGCGAAGTGACCACGGCCGCAAATTTGGTTACAGGCTAGCTCATAGGTAAATTTAGGATTACCTGTCTGAGCACGCATTTCGTCGGTAGTCTTGGTAGGAGTAAACCAAAACTTGGTAGGCATGCCCGGCACTGCGTACATCTGCACACGGAAATGAGGCATATATACTGCGTGCAATACATCACGCGAACGGATCTTCAGTAACACGGGGTGCCCTTTGGGTACGTGTATCTCCGGAGCCACAAAATCATCAATGCCATTCTGGTCACTCAGGTCGAAGCCAAATTCATTCGTAGCATCAATGAGGCGGTAGTTAACCAACCCTAGTTTCTGGTCACGACCGGGGTAGCGCACAAGCCAATTGAACTGCTTGCCCATTACTTCCACCACAATAGCGTCTTTAGGGGCAGGGCCCGTGATTCGAGACCACTCTTTCCAACCAGCAAACACAAGTCCAGCCATTACAATGGCAGGAATCAAAGTCCAGATAACTTCAATTTTGTTGTTGTGAGGAAAAAAGAATGCCCGACGGCCCTCTTTATGCTGATACTTGTAAGAATACACAAATAGCAGCACCTGAGTCAGAGTAAATACAATACCCAGGATAATCATGGTGGTCCAGAACATCCGCTCAGTGGCATGGCCATGAACCGAAGCAATGGGTGGGTTCATCTTATCATAGTTGTCCATGAACGACCATGCAAAAGCAGCGCCGCCAACAACTAGAAATATTACGAACAAGATGGCGTTGACACGGTTGCTGATGCCTACTTCTCGGGAAGAGCTACCCGAGAAGATAGAGGTCAGAATCTGGAGGCGGAACAACAGGCCGAATACGACCAGTAGCAACGCCAGCACCAGAAGAATACCAAGAGCAGTCATACTGTAGAGGAAGTTAGATGCTAGAAGCCAGAAGCCAGAAGCGTAGTAAGAGTTCTTACGTAGTGGCTTCTGACTTCTAGCTACTAAAATTTAGGTAGTGTGGTGAACGCTCTCGTCTAAGAACGGATGGTGAACCGGAACCAAAGAGGCTTGCGACAAACGCTTGGTCATCAAAATCAGGAACGCTCCCAAGAAAATAAGCGCAGTCCCGATTTCAATTATAAACCCGTTGTCGGCCTTCATTGTTCCGGGCATCAGCATTAGATAGAAGTCTGACCAGTGGCCAACCAAGATGGCAATGCTCACGATTTTCATCATGATCATTTGACGCTTAGCATCACGTGTCATCAACACCAAGAAGGGGAATACAAAGTTGATTAACAGGTTGCCAAAGAACAGCCAAGTATAGCGTCCACCGAAGCCTCCTAGACGCTGGTTAAAGTAAACCGACTCTTCTGGTAGGTTGGCATACCAGATCAGCATGAACTGCGAGAACCATACATAAGTCCAGAAGATACTGAAACCGAACATGAACTTACCCAAGTCATGCAAGTGACCTTCTTTTACAAAGGGAAGGTAGCCAGCCTGTTTCAAAAGGATAGTACACAAGGTCACAGCAGCAATACCTGATACCCACCACGAGGCAAATACATACCATCCAAACATGGTAGAGAACCAGTGCGTATCGACTGACATTACCCAGTCCCATGCAGCAATCGATGATGTAACGGCATAAACTACCAAGAACATTGCCGAAACGTTGATGCTTTTATGGAAGTACTCCGTGCCACCGTTCAGGTCTTCGGCCAATGATAGATCACGAAGTCGCTTGGTGAAGAACGCCCACAAACCCAAGAACAGAACCATCCGAATCAGGTAGAAGGGAATGTTCAGGAAGCCTGATTTACCAGCTATGATAGCATCATAATTGGCATTGCCTTTTTCCATGATACCTGGCAGAGTCCAGTGAAAAAGATCATTATTGATCAAGCTTACCAGGAAAACTGCTACCATGATTACCAAACCGGGAATTAACCAAGCACTTAGTGCCTCATTAATACGCTTGATCAGAACTGACCAGCCAGCATATGCTACATATTGGATAGCCATGAAAACAGTACCAATAGCAGACACTCCGGTAAAGAAGACGTTATTATGCCATAGGCTTACAATCAGTCGCTTCAGCCAGGTAGGACTTCCGTGATGCCCTTCAGCAGCTCCGGCACCATGGCCAGTGCCATGAGCTGCGGCTGCACCTTCGTGGTGCTCAGCACCGACACCAAATGCTGCCATAAGCAGACCAATGGCTAGCACTACAACACCAGCAACGATGATGGTAATGAATTTTTTTCTAGCGTTCGGCGAAACCTCCAGGTATTCAGCCGTAACGCTTTCTTGATGCGTCAGAGTTGCCATAGGAGCAGATTAAATTGCCGTGCCGTTACGAGCCTTGTCACCTTGACCAGGAGTTTCAGATGCTTTGTCAGCTTGCGCCTCGCGTACTGGTTTCTGGTTCTGGGTGTCTGTAGTCTGAGATGAGTCTGCAACTACGGCATTTGATGCGCCGCTAGCCTTCAGAAAATCAGTCATTCCATCAGGGCCCTTACCTTGCTGAAGCATGCGCACATACATAGCAATCTTCCACCGCTCTTCGGGATTAACCTGCGAACCATGTGGCATCATGCGGCCCTTGCCCCACTGAATCACATGGTATATATGGCCATCGTTCATGGTCTTGTATGCCCCAACAGAGTAATTAGGAACACCTTTGAACTTAGCACCTACCGGACCATCACCGGCACCAGCTTCACCGTGGCAATGCTGGCAGTTACGTGCATAAAGCGTCTTGCCTTCTTCAAGTGCTGCTTTAGTGTACGTGTAAGGATTACGCAGGCTGGTTTCGGCCGTAGCGATATCATCCTTACCAATGTGCGTAAAGTAGTTAGCCTTGCCTCTGGGCACGGTTCCAATAGCTGGAACACGCATGTTCAAACCCATTGGGTTCACCTTATTAGAGCTTTCCTGCTTTAGCGGCTCATATGGGATGGAGTGGTACATCTCAGGAGCATACTCCAAACCAGGGTCATCGGCTCGGTTGCAGGCGGTGGTGAACACCGATGCCAGCAGAACCGCCGACGCTTGCAGAGTTATTTTCAGCGAGTGCGTCATTAGAACTTAGACATTTCTTTTTGGTTCACCTCCGAAGCGCCATTGTTACGCAGCAACTGAGTAAGCTTGGTCATGTCGGTGCTTTCGTTTACCTCAATGGCCATCACAAACTTGTCGTCTGTGGAGCGTACATCAAGAACTGGTGTTTTCCAGCGAGGATAGAGCTTACTGATGGTATAGAATGTGATGACCATACCATGGCAGCAGAAGAGCACTGTTAGCTCGAACGCAACCGGGATGAATGCAGGTAAAGCAATGTGTGGCTTACCACCAATAATCATCGGCCAGTCAAAACCCAGCATATAGATCTGCATCCAGAGCGCGAAGCTTAGGCCAGTAAGGCCAAAGAAAAACGCTGCAATCGGGAGGCGCGACCGTTCGATACCTAGGGCATCGTCGATACCGTGGATTGGGAACGGCGTGAATACTTCGTAGATCTTAACGCCCGCTTCGCGGACGTTTTCAACGGCGTGCAGCAGCACGTCTTCGTCGTCGAAGATGCCGAGGGCGAAGCGCTTAGTCATGCTTATCGTAGTTTACAGAGGCCGAGGCTGGAACTCCGTGGGTGGTAGCAGGCTGAGGAGCGTGGTGAGGATCATGGCCAGTATAAGTAGGGCCATTATCTACCGTGTATTTCAGTACTGACTTCACTTCTGCCATGTTGATCACTGGGAAGAACTTGGCAAACAACAAGAATAGAGTGAAGAACAGACCAATGGTACCTACATAAATACCGATATCGATAATGGTAGGCGAGAACATTACCCAGCTAGAAGGCAGGTAGTCGCGGTGCAATGAAGTTACGATAATTACGAAACGCTCAAACCACATACCGATGTTTACAATGATCGAGAGGATGAACGTAAGCGGAATGCTGTAACGCACCCGACGAATCCATACCAGCTGTGGCGTGATTACGTTGCAGGTCATCATCGACCAGTATGCCCACCAGTAAGGACCAGTAGCACGGTTGATGAAAGCGTACTGCTCGAACTCAACCTGAGAGTACCATGCAATAAAGAACTCTGTGATATAAGCAACACCTACAATAGAGCCGGTAACCATCATGATTTTGTTCATGAGGGCAATGTGCTCAATGGTGATGTAGTCTTCTAACTTGAATACCACCCGTGTGATAAGCATCAGGGTAAGTACCATTGCGAAGCCGGAGAAGATCGCACCAGCAACGAAATAAGGAGGGAAGATGGTAGTGTGCCAACCTGGAACTACCGAAGTAGCAAAGTCCATCGATACAATGGTATGTACCGAAAGTACTAGGGGCGTAGATACACCAGCTAGAATCAGAGAAACCGTCTCATAGCGCGACCAATGCTTGGCCGAACCTTTCCATCCGAAGCTAAGTAGCGAGTAAGCCACTTTAGCAATTGGACCTTTGGCGCGGTCACGGATGGTAGCAAAATCAGGAACAAGACCAGTATACCAGAATACCAGCGACACAGAAAAGTAAGTCGAGATGGCAAACACATCCCACAACAGAGGAGAGTTGAAGTTTACCCATAGCGAACCAAAGGTGTTCTGTAGAGGGAATACCCAATATGCCAGCCATGGACGACCCATGTGCAACACCGGGAACATAGCGGCGCAGATTACAGCAAAGATGGTCATTGCCTCTGCAGCGCGGTTGATAGAGGTCCGCCACTTCTGACGAAACAGCAGAAGCACTGCTGAAATAAGAGTACCAGCGTGACCGATACCTACCCACCATACGAAGTTGGTAATGTCCCAGGCCCAGCCTACTGTTTTATTCAGACCCCACTCCCCAATACCATACCATAGGGTACGGTATACTGAGTAAAAGAAAACGCCGAGAAGAACAAGGGCGACGCTCAGGGCGGCCATCCACCGAATGTTCGGCGCGGCTTCTACCTGGCGACACACGTCCTGGGTGACGTCGTGGTACGTTTTCCCCCCGGTAACGAGCGGCTCCCGTACAGGCGATACGTGCTGCATAGTTTATGAACTTAAAGGAGTGAATCGGGGAAGGGCAATAATGCGGTGGGCACTCCTGCCCTTCCCCTTAGCTCTGTTGCTAGGCGTTGAACTCCGACGCTTCCGAGTTGCGGATTTTCGTCAGATAAGTAATGTTCGGCTGTACGTTGATCGAATCCAGCACGTGGAAGGCACGCTCTCCGTCTTCGCGACGCAGGATCTGCGAAATGCGAGAGCTAGGATCACGCATGTCGCCAAACACGATGGCTTGGGTTGGACAGGACTGGGCGCAGGCTGAAACAACTTCGCCATCTTTCGGACGACGCTTCTGCTTTTTAGCTTCCAGCTTACCGAGCTGAATACGCTGCACACAGAGTGAGCACTTCTCCATCACACCACGGGCCCGTACCGTAACGTCAGGGTTAAGCACCATGCGGCCGAGGTCCGTGAACATGTGACCGTTTACATTCTCAAATTTCTCGTTAGAGTAGTAAGAGAACCAGTTGAAGCGGCGCACTTTATATGGGCAGTTGTTTGCGCAATAGCGGGTACCAACGCAACGGTTGTAGGTCATCTGGTTGAGACCTTCCGAGCTGTGTGTGGTAGCCAATACGGGGCATACCGTTTCGCAAGGAGCGTGGTTGCAGTGCTGGCACATCATTGGCTGGAAAATCACCTGCGGGTTCTCCGAAGGGTCTTCCATAGCTGCATATGTGCTAAGTTTGCCAGCTTCTTCAAACTCGTCCTTGTGGTGATCTGAACCATAGTACCGGTCAATACGCATCCAGTGCATTTCCCGACGGTTCAGTACCTCCTGCTTTCCTACTACTGCAATATTGTTTTCTACCTGACACCCAATCACGCATGAGCCGCAGCCGATGCACGAGTTGAGGTCAATGGCCATACCCCAGTGGTGATTCTTATACTCGTAATCCTGCCACAGAGATACCTTATTAGGTTTTTCCAGTCCTTCCGGCGTAGAAATCTTCTCGTATTCCGTTACCTCCTTCGGGTTCTTGATATACTGAGCCAGCGTAGACTCCTGCACCACCGACTTGCGGTCCATAATGGTGTGGTGCGTCTGGGTCTGAGCAATTGGAGACTTCGCGTCAGTGCTTGTGATCTGTACTGCGTTGGTATATACCAGCGCGTCGTTACGCATCTGAGCCAGCGGTAACACATTGGCACCTACTTCGTTTCCAACACGGCCAGCCTTTGTACGACCATAGCCAAGAGCGATACCAATAGTACCAGCAGCCTGACCTGGTTGAATCAGGACTGGCAGTTCAACGGATTTACCGTTAGCAGTTACCTTGACAACGTCTCCCTGCTCCCACTTTTGCTCTACTGCCATGCTGCGTGGCACGGCTACGTAGTTGCCCCAAGTTGCTTTAGATACTGGGTCTGGCAGTTCGTGTAGCCAAGGGTTGTTAGCGAAAATGTTGGCTCCGTTGCCGATGCCTACTTTTTCGTAGATGACCAACTCTACGCCTGATGGCTTTGGGGCCGACTTAATGGCCGCAATGGCATTGTTAACGTCAAGTGCAGCGCCCGTCTGAGCCACCGTAGCCGGCGAAGCAGTACCCGTAGTAACACCATCGTGTACTGCCTTGTCCCAAGCTTTGTTAAAATCACCACCTAGTACTGCTTTCCACTGCGTGCGCAGATAGTTGTAATAGGTAGTAGGGTTTCCTGCCCAGGCCAGCAGAGAATCCTGAGCCTGACGAGTGGCGAACAATGGAGTGATTACAGGTTGAGCAAGGCTCAAGAAGCCACGCTTAGGCTCATAATCATTCCAAGACTCAAGGAAGTTATGGTCAGGCACGGCGTACGTGCACAATTCGCCGGTCTCGTCGAGACGATCATTCAGCGAAATAGTGGTTTTTACCTTGCCACCTTTCAAGGCCGCAGCTAGCTCGGCACCTTTAGGGTGATCAAAAACAGGGTTAGCATGGTAGAATATTACAGCACCTACCTGACCACTGATAATGTCACTCACTAGGCGGTTCATGCGAGCATCATCGCCTTGCCGCACCAAAGATGGATTGGCAACATCAACTGCTGTAGAACCTAACCGTTGGTTGATGGCAGCTACCAGTGCCTGAACAGCCGGATCATTTGAACCGGAAACTACCAAGCCAGCAGCTCCTGCGCTTTTCAAATCAGCGGCTGCCTTAGACAAGCGAGCATTCTTGTAGCTTGACGCGCTACCACCACCAACTACTTCATTATACAGGGCCAGAACTGCCTCTCCCATTTCGGAGGGCTTCAATGGCACCCGAATGTCAGCGTTAGCACCAGTCAGGGAGAAGTTAGACTCAAACTGATAGTGACGCGACATAGCACGCTTTTCGCTCGAAACCTTGCGGTTGGCTACGTACTGAGCAGCATGCTCTACCGGTGAAATCCACGTTCCGAGGAAATCAGCGGCAAAGCTCACAATAATGTTCGCTTTGCTGAAGTCGTAAGAAGGTAGAACGCCACCGTTTGCACGGAGCAAACCAGATACTGAGTTCACATCATACATTACGTGCTCAGTACCAGCAAAGCGCCCAGCAAACTCAGCAATTACCTTCTTAGTAGAAGGGCTGATGATCGTAGGTGATACGATGGCAATACGACCAGCACCAGCAAGGGCATTGCGAACCTCTTGGTCCAGCTGATCCTTATCAATCTTAGCGCCTTTCTTAGCAAAGTGCTGCAGACGGCCGCCATCATAGAGGCTCAACACCGAAGCTTGCGCCCGGGCCGACAAACCACCACGCGTAACAGGCGACTCAGGGTTACCCTCAAGCTTAATTGGACGACCCTCGCGAGTCTTTACCAGGATACTATTGTAGTCCTGGCCATTGAAAAAGCTAGAAGCGTAAAAATTGGCAATACCCGGATCAACCTCTTCAGGCTTATTGAGGTAGGGAATTGCTTTTCTAATAGGGGTTTCGCAGCTGGCGAGGGTTGCAGCAGCAAGGCCGAAGCCCATCAGCTTGAGGAAGTCGCGACGCGGCGCAACCGTGCTATCGGAACTGCCATGCGAGTCCTTCACTGGCATGAAGTCTGCAAACTCAGTGAGTGCATTCTTCACAAACTCCGGTGAGTTCTCTAATTCCTCAATTCCCTTCCAGTACTTAGGCGACTCTTGCATCGTGTTTTTGGGACTTAGGGTCTTGTTGGCTTAGGGACTTGGGGGTATGTGTCCTTAAAGTCTCCAAGTAGGCTGTTTTAAAGGTTGATCTGAACCTAGAGACCTCAGGCCGTGACAAGATGACCACGGCCTGAGATTTCTGAGCGTCTATCAGTTTAGTAGTGGCACTTCGAGCACTCCGTACCACCATTCGACGACACCGTGAATGGTGCAGCGTTATTGTCTTTGTCGTGGAGCTTCACCAGGTTGTCGTAGTACGCGTTACCCTTCGTATTGAGAGGAGTTTCGCGGTGACAGTTGATGCACCAGCCCATTGTGAGCGGCGAGTACTGATATACTACCTCCATATTCTGGATCGGGCCGTGGCACGTCTGGCACTCGAGGCCACCTACTTGGGTGTGCTGCGAGTGGTTGAAGTACGACAAGTCAGGCAGATTGTGGATACGCACCCACTGAATTGGCTGCTTGCGCTCGATAGCACGGTAGATTTTCTTGATTTCAGGGGACTCCGTTTTGATCTGCGAGTGGCAGTTCATACAGATGTTAGCCGAGGGGATGTTAGCCGACTTGCTCTTGTACACCGAGGTATGGCAGTAGGCGCAGTTGATCTGATGCTCGCCAGCGTGCAGCTTGTGTGAGAAAGCGATGGGCTGGGTAGGCTGATACCCTTGGGTCAGACCAACACCCATTGCACCTTGGATTGTCTCATACAATACAGCTAGCACAAATACTACCCCCACGATCGCGCGAACAGCCGTCGACTTGTAGATTTTAGAGAAATCGAAGCGCTGCTCTAATACTTCCCGGTCGCGACCATCAAGGTCTTTGCGGCCGCGAAGGACATCCTTCATGATGTTGGCAATGATAACCAGCGTCACTACTAGCACAATCAGTACTACTACCAGCACGATAAGCAGCACGTTCATGTACTTACCATCGCCTGCTTCAGCACCAGCAACGCCAGGTGTTTCGCTGCCATCGGCTGGCTTAATGCCAGTTCCGGCCGCATTGCCGTTAGCTGGGCTAGCATTACCTTCTTGCGAAGTTACCCATGCTACAATAGATGTGATTTCCTGATCAGACAGCTGGAAGCTTGGCATCTGCTGTTTCTGATACTGATTGTAGATCTTCACAGCATACTCGTCGCCAGCGGCAACCATTTTGCTGGAATTCTTGATCCATGGAATAATCCAGGACATGGGGCGGCGCTTGGTGATACCAGCTAAAGCCGGACCTACTATCACATCGTTGACAGCATGGCACTGAGCGCAATTGCCTTTAAATAGGGCATCGCCGGCGGCAATAGCCGCTGCATCGCCGCCACCGGCCGCCGGAGCGGTTGCCGTAGCAGGAGTTGCGCCATCAGTAGCGCCGGGGGCCACGCCTTCTTTGCTCACAGCTGGAGCTGAACCAACTGCCTGCCCAAGGGTATCACCCAGGGAAGCAACGGTCAGAAACAGAGCGAGAAAGAGACGGGAAAGGGGACGAAGTCGGATGCTATTCATAGCACAGTTTGACTGGAAAAAAGAAACTCGGGGGTGCTTCAAGGCCACAAATGTAGGTCGGGAAACCCAGAGAACAAACCAGCCTTGGCTAATTTTCGCCCTTGCTAGCTAGCTTAGAATCATTCTAAGAACCACAACTCAACTACACTTATTCCTGCTAGTACACTTGTCAGTGCTTTAGCGCGCTGAGTGCGGTGCTCACCGTCTTATCCCCCTTAGTTTGCTAACTCCTATTAGTAGAGAAGGTTTGGGAATTGACACTCAAATTATTAGCCTGCCACTTTATAGTAATTAAAGTACATACAAGAGGTAGCTCTTGCCATAAATACTGCTATCTTTGCCCCTCATTTAGTTTTTCACACATCATTCACCCCGTCGTAATGGCAGTAAGAAATTACGAGACGGTCTTCATTCTGACCCCCGTTCTAAACGAGGGCCAAGTGCAAGAGACGGTCGAGAAGTTCTCTCAGGTGCTTAAGGAAAATAGCGCCGACATCATCAACACTGAATCCTGGGGCCTCAAGAAATTGGCGTATCCGATTCAGAAAAAAAACACCGGGTATTACTTCCTTGTGGAGTTCACCGGCGAAGGTAACGTCGTAGACACGCTGGAGCTTGCGTTCCGTCGTGACGAGCGGGTTATCCGTTTCCTCACCACTGTATTGGACAAGCATGCTGTAGCTTATGGCACGCGTCGTCGTAAAGGCGAAATGAACCAGCAGAAAGTTAAACAATCGGAAGCTGTAGCCCAGTAGTCAAGAAGATGAGCCTCGCCAACGAAAAAATCCACAAGCAGGATACGCGCAAGAAATACTGCCGCTTCCAGAAGAACGGCATTAAGTACGTAGACTACAAAGACCCGAACTTCCTGTTGAAGTTTGTGAACGAGCAGGGCCGCATCCTGCCCCGTCGCATCACCGGTACTAGCCTGAAGTTTCAGCGCAAAGTAGCCCAAGCCGTTGCGAAAGCACGTCACTTGGCTCTGATGCCCTACGTAACTGACTCTTTGAAATAGAAAATTAGTATTGAATAGTTGGTATTGAGTAGTGAGACAGCTGTGAATTTATTTCACTCGGTTCTTACTCAATACTTACTACTCACTACTCAATACTAAAGAAAGACATGGAATTAATTCTGAAAGACGACGTTAAAGGCCTTGGCTACAAGAACGACATCGTCGTGGTAAAGCCAGGCTACGGCCGTAACTACCTGCTCCCGCAGGGTCTGGCAGTATTGGCCGACAAAAGCAACAAGAAGATCGTAACCGAAAACATCCGTCAGGCTGCTCATAAAGCCGAGAAGGTGAAAGCTGATGCTCAGAGCATCGCTGACAAAATCGGTAACGTAGTACTTGACATTGCTGCTAAAGTGGGTGAAAGCGGCCGCATTTTCGGTCGTGTAACCACGCTGCAATTGGCTGACGCGCTGAAAGCGAAAGGTGTTGACGTAGACCGCAAGCGTCTGTCGTTTGACACTGATCCGAGCGCAGTTGGTGAGTACACCGCTACGGTTGATCTGCACCGCGAGGTGAAGCACAAAGTACGCTTCAATGTAGTGGCTGAATAAGCTACTGGTTGGGCTGCATGCCTAGTATAGAGCGCCCGGTTGCCCATGCAACCGGGCGCTTTTTTACTTCTTACTACCTGCTAGCGGGCTTTTACGGGCGCCCGAAGTCCTTCAGTTTCCGTTAGCACTACCCTTTCTGCGCTGGCTCTCCCTCGCCTTGCTTAAGCAGCGCCTAGGTCAGGATTTTGGCCGAACGAGGGATGTTGAGTAGGTTGCCTATCCGTTGGCCCCAAAAAGGCCGTATTATAAGAAATGTTTCGAACTGAACTCCCGCTCACGCCCCATCCGCAACAGCTGCCGCTTTCAGCGCGGGTGCTGACGATAGGCTCCTGCTTTTCGGACTCTATCGGCTCTCGTCTCGGTGACTTTAAAGTCGCGACGATGGCTAATCCGTTTGGCACCGTATTTAATCCTATTTCAGCCTGCAAGCTGCTTCGTGCCGCGGCGGGTGAAGATATGGACTGGCAGCAGCACCTAGTAGAGGCTCGGGGCCGCTGGCAAAGCTATGACTTGCATGCCGAGGTGGGCGCCAGCTCGCCGGTAGAATTGCTCCAGCACATTCAGGCCCTAACGCGCGAAACCGGAGTGTTTCTGGCTACTGCTGACCTAGTAGTTCTGACGCTGGGTACAGCTTACGCGTACCGACTGCGGGAAACCGACGAAATCGTAAATAACTGCCACAAAGTACCTGCTGAGAAGTTTGAGAAGGAACTGCTCACGGCGGACGAGATTATTGCGGCTGTAGCAGAAACACACGCGTATCTGCGCCGCATCAATCCGCGCTTACGCTTTGTTCTGACGGTTAGCCCTGTGCGCCATGTAAAGGAAACGCTGGTGCTGAACTCAGCCAGCAAAGCAATGCTGCGGGTTGCTTGTCATTACCTAAGCGAATTACTGCCTGATGTGTCGTATTTCCCAGCCTACGAACTGCTGGTAGATGATCTGCGCGACTATCGGTTCTATGCTTCGGATATGCTGCATCCGTCGGAAGTGGCAGAAAACTATATTTGGGAGCGGTTTACCCGTACTTTCTTTGATACCGCTTTTGGGCGCTTTAAGAAAGAGTGGGAAGGCATCCGGCAGGCGCTGGGGCATCGGCCGCTGTATGCAGCATCTCCTGAACATCGGCAGTTCTTGGAAAGCACACTGGAGCGGTTGCATAAAGTTAGCGGCCTAGCAGATGTTAGGATGGAAACGCTGCATCTGGAGCGTGAATTAGCCGGCTTGCCCCTCCCTCCTGCTCCGGTGGTGCCGGAAGAGGAAGAGTACGACGATGACGAGGAGCGCATTGATGTTGGTGTATCCAGCGTGGTAGAAGCAAGCGTAAGCAGCCGCCAGGAAGCCTCTCTGGATGGCGCCGGCGCCGGTATACTGCTGGAGACGGATGACGAGGAGCAGGAGAACGAAGATGCAGATGAGGTTTCATCGGAATTAGCGTATGAGCACGCCTACACAGCTGGTGCAGCCGACGAAGAGGAAGTAGAAACGGACGCAGTGACTGACTCTGATGACGTCACTGTTGAAGGGGAAGAACCTGTTCGGAAGAAAAAGCGCCGTTCCCGCGGTGGGGCCAAACGGACCAAGCGCAAGCACGCCCGTCTGGCGGCCGAGCTAGGTGTCGATGCGGCCCAAAACCAGCCCGTTACGGCCAGCATGCCCGCATTTGTTTCTGACCTAAGCACTCAGCCGGACAACATCCAGGATGAGGCTGAAGAAACTACTTCGGCTGACGAGGTTATTTACATCACGGAAGATGAGTTGCGGCGCGGCCGACGCTCTCCTGCTGAGGTTGCACCATCTATACAGCCAACTACTGACGAGCAAGGGCCTACGCCTGCTGCGGAGGAGGCAGCGCCTGCTCCCGAGGTACCCGCTAGTAACCAGCCACGGCGGGAGCGGAACAACCGGCGGTCCCCACGCCCTGCCCATTCTGGCGGACGTACCGAACGACCTGCCTTATATGCTTCTGCTCCTACTGAGGACCAAGCAGATGAGCAACCCCTTGCTCCTGCTGCCAGCATAACGCCAGATGTGGTTGTGGTATCTACCCCTTCCGAGGCAGAAGCCCCATCATTGGAAACAGCGCCAGTTGCCGCTGCCCCGGAGCCTAGTAGCCCTAATACCCGCAGCCGAAAGCGTCCGCCAGCAAAGCCACGGGCGCCGCGGGCTACTCCAATTGAAGCACCAGATACAACAACGCCGCATGAAGCTGTACCCGAGCCCACACCCTCACCCGCGGCCCCCGTACTAGCTACTCCCGAAGCTGTAACCGCTACCCCCGAAGCAGCACCAAAACCGGCAAAAGCACCGGCACGCAGCCGCAAGCGCCCGGCCGCCAAGCCACCGGTTACGCCTGAAGCAGCACCTGCACCAGCCGCTGAAGCACCTTCGGTTACGGCTAAACCAGCTCGCAAACGGCCACCACGCCGCCCGAAAGCGGCCACTGAAGCCTTGGCACCCGCTCCGGCTATAACGGAAGCCCCTGTGCCAGCAGAAGCCGCCGCACCGAGTGCAGCGCCCAAGCGCAAGCCCCGCCCGCCACGGCGTAAACCAGGGGCTGACACACCCGCCCCGGAAACAACGTAATTAAGAAAACCCGGCTCTTCGGCCGGGTTTTCTGTTCTACAGTGGCCTAGCCTTACTCCTGCTCTGAACCTAAATTCCGATAGTTACCTGATTCGCTATCCTAACTTTATCTGCCATGCCGACGCATACCAACCGTTTAGCACAGGAGTCAAGTCCGTATCTGCTTCAGCACGCCCACAACCCCGTTGAGTGGTACCCGTGGGGCGAGGAGGCGCTGCAACAGGCACGCGACGAGCAAAAGCCTATTCTGGTGAGTATCGGCTATGCAGCGTGCCATTGGTGCCATGTGATGGAGCGCGAATCGTTCGAGAATCCGCAGGTGGCGGCCGTCATGAACCAGCACTTTATCTGCATCAAGGTAGACCGAGAGGAGCGGCCCGATGTGGACCAGGTGTATATGGAGGCGTTGCATGCCATGGGGCTGCAGGGTGGCTGGCCCCTGAATGTGTTTCTCACTTCGGAGGCCAAGCCGTTCTACGGCGGCACGTATTTCCCACCGCGCAACTGGCTGCAGCTGCTGACCAGCATTGGGCAAGGCTATGCGGGTGAGCACCGGGCGGAGCTGAATGCCTCTGCGGAGCAGTTTAGGCAGGTGTTGCAGGCTAGTGAACTGGAAAGATACCGCCCATTGAGCACTGCCGAGACCCTCTCTGATCAGCAATTCAAGCTGCTCGTGTATAACCTGGCCGCGAAGTTTGACCGGCAGCAGGGTGGCCTGAGTACGGCTCCCAAGTTTCCGATGCCTAGTGTTTGGCGCTTTTTGCTGCACACGCACGCCCTTACAGGCAGCCCCAACATGCTGGAGCAACTACACCTGACGCTACGGGAAATGGCCTGGGGCGGCCTTTATGATCAAATAGGTGGCGGCTTTGCTAGGTACTCCGTGGATGCAAAGTGGTTAGTACCGCACTTCGAGAAAATGCTATATGATAATGGCCAGCTCCTGAGCCTCTACGCCGAAGCCTACCAGGTAACGGGGGTGGAGCTGTATCGGCGGGTAGTGTATGACACCGTTGCGTTTCTACAGCGCGAGCTGCTGAGTCCGGAAGGCGGCTTCTATTCGTCGTTGGACGCCGATAGCGAAGGCGTGGAGGGCAGGTTTTACGTCTGGACGATGGCGGAGCTGCGCGAGGTCTTGGGGCAGGAAGAAGCCCTAGCGTCGGCGTACTACAACTGCACGGCAATTGGCAACTGGGAGCACGGCGTGAATATCTTGCACCGCCGGATGTTTGATGAGGAGTTTGCGCAGGAACACAACCTAGCGCCGGCTTTGGTAGAGGAACTGGTGGGCAACTGGCAACAGCAACTCTTGGCGGCCCGCGAAGCCCGCCCTCACCCTGGTCTCGACGATAAGATCCTGACCGGTTGGAATGGCTTAACCTTACAAGGGCTTCTCGATGCGTACCGTGCCTTCGTCGAACCCGAATTCCTGGCGCTGGCGCTACAGAACGCCCATTTTCTGCGCGATAAGCTAACTTCTGCGGAAGGACTATGTCGCAACTACAAAAACGGTCGGGCTACCATTGCCGGCTTTCTCGAAGATTATGCCCTAGTGATTCAGGCATACATCAGCCTCTATGAGGCCACCTTCGCCGAAGAGTGGCTACAAGAAGCCGACCGGCTGACGGCGTATGCGGTTGGGCACTTCTTCGACCCTAGTGAGCAGCTGTTTTTCTTCACTGATAAACAAAGCGCGCCACTTATAGCCCGCAAGAAGGAGCTGTTCGACAACGTTATTCCCGCCTCCAACTCCGTGATGGCGCACAACCTGCACCGCCTAGGCCTGCACCTCGGAAACCAGCAGTACACGGACCTAGCCGCCGCTATGCTTCAGCAAGTTCAGGACCTAGTGGCAAACGAGCCGCAAAGCCTCAGCAACTGGGCTCGGCTGTACGCCACTCAGTTGCGGCCCACCGCTGAAATTGCCATTGTGGGTCCGGAAGCCGAAGAATTTCGCAAACAGCTGAGCCGCCACTACTTGCCTAGTGTTGTGCTAGCCGGAACTACGGAAACCAGCACATTACCCTTACTGCAAGGCCGCGAAGCCCGGAACAAACAGACGACCCTCTATGTCTGCTTTAACCGTGCCTGCCAGCAGCCGGTGCACTCGGTAGCCGAGGCGTTGCGCCAGTTATAGTGCGGGTTCCGGGCGCCGCGGTGCTATCTTTACTGTCCGCTTCCAGTCTGATTTCCTTTGAGCCTCACGTTTGATTTTGTTCAGCCCCAGCCAGAACCCGCTGCCGACCGCGTTACGCTGTTTGCCGATGTGATTCTGCCGCTTCCGCTGCCTAAGCTATACACCTACCGCGTTCCGTTCGAGCTGAACGACCAGGTAGTGGTAGGCGGCCGCGTGATTGTGCAGTTCGGGGCCAAGAAAACGCTGAGCTGCATTGTGGCGGCCGTGCACGAAACGCCCCCGGCGCTATATCAGGCCAAATACATCCTCGAGTTTATCGACGACGCCCCCGTCGTGACACAGCCCCAGCTGAAGCTGTTTCGCTGGATGGCCGATTACTACCTCTGCACCCTCGGCGAAGTCATCAATGCGGCCTTACCCTCAGCGCTCAAACTCAGCTCCGAAAGCCGCGTGCAGTTGCATCCCGCCTTCGAGCCTGAAACCAATCCCTACCCCCTATCTGAGCAGGAACAGAAGGTAGTAGATGCGCTGAGCACTGGTGAGGAAGGCAAGTCCATGACCTTTACGGAGGTAGGCGAACTGCTTGGCATTGCGTCGTTCCATAAGTACATCAAGTCTTTGATGCAGAAGGACGTGGTGTTCCTTTTTGAGCACCTGCAGGATAAGTACTCGCCCAAAGTGGTGAAGAAGGTGCGCCTAGCCCACCATTACGTAGCCGAAGCAGCGCTGGAGCAGCTATTTACGCAACTGGCTTCGCGCTCCAAGCAGCTGGATGTGCTTATGCGCTACCTGCAGCGGGTGCCGGTGTACCAGAGTGAGCATGCCAACCACAAGGGCCTGGAGAAAGCCGCCCTTACCAGCGCACCGCACCTTTCCCCTTCCGCCGTGAACACGCTCATTAAAAACGGCGTGCTCGAGCAATTCGATACCATTGTGTCGCGCTTTCCGCTGGATGAAGACGACGCCGAGGCCAAGATGCACTTCACACTGAGTGAAGCCCAGCAGGAAGCCCGCGACGACATCATGCGGCAGTTTCAGGAGAAAGACATTGTGCTGCTGCACGGCGTGACGGGCGCTGGCAAAACCGAAATCTATATTGAGCTGATTAAGCAGGCCCTGGACGGTGGCGGACAGGTGCTGTACCTGCTACCCGAAATTGCCCTTACGGCCCAAATTGTAACGCGCCTGATGCGGGTATTCGGCTCGCGCCTGGGCGTGTACCATTCCAAGTTTTCCGATAACGAGCGGGTAGAAGTCTGGAACGGTGTGCTCTCGGGTCGTTTTCAGGTAGTGATTGGCGTGCGCTCGTCCATCTTCCTGCCCTTCGACAACCTAGCCCTCACTATCGTCGACGAAGAGCACGAGTCGAGCTACAAGCAGTACGACCCGGCGCCGCGCTACAATGCCCGCGAGGTAGCCCTAATGATGGCCAACTTCCAGGGCTCTAAAACGCTGCTGGGCTCAGCTACGCCGGCCGTTGAGACATATTACCAGGCCCGCGCCGGCCGTTATGGCTTAGTATCTCTGACCAAGCGCTTTGGCGAAGCTGGCCTGCCGGAAATTGTGCTGGTGGATACCCGCAAAAGCCGGGAGCAGAAAACCATGCACAACCATTTCACGCCGGAGTTGATGACGGAAATGGAGACGAAGCTAGCCATGAAGGAGCAGGTTATCCTGTTTCAGAATCGTCGTGGCTACGCTCCGTTCATTAATTGCCTCGACTGCGGCTGGATACCCAAGTGCAAGAGCTGCGCCGTGAGCCTAAGCTACCACAAGCATGCCCACGAGCTGCGCTGCCATTACTGCGGCTACCACGAGCGGATGCCCGTGCAATGCCCCGCCTGCGGCTCGCGCAACGTTAAGACGGTGGGTTTCGGCACCGAAAAGCTGGAAGACGACTTGAAGGTGATGCTGCCCCAGGCCAACGTGCAGCGCATGGACCTCGACACAACCCGGGCTAAAAACTCGTATCAGCAGATCATTTCCGACTTCGAGAAGCAGACGACTAACGTGTTGGTAGGTACCCAAATGGTAACCAAGGGCCTCGACTTTGCCAATGTGAGCCTGGTAGGCATCATCAACGCCGACAGTATCATTCACTACCCCGATTTCCGGGCGCATGAGCGGGCGTTCCAGATGTTTGTGCAGGTGAGCGGGCGCGCGGGCCGGAAAGGCAAAAAAGGCCGCGTTATCATCCAGACCGGCGACCCGGAACAGGTAATCTTTGACAAGGTTATCCGCAACGACTACCTGGAGTTTTATGAGTACGAAATCCTGCAACGGCGCGAGCATGGCTACCCGCCCTTCATGCGTATCATCCGGCTTACGGTAAAGCACATGGATGTTACCGCTGGTGAGCGGGCTGCCATTTTGCTCACACAGGAGCTGGTTGACCGCCTAGGGCGCGAGGCAGTACTTGGCCCCGAGGCGCCGTATATCTTCCGTATTCGGAATTTCTATCTGCAGGAAATTACCATCAAGCTCAGCCGCGAACACACCGTGCTGCGCGCTGCCAAAGCCGATATTCAAGCTGCCATCGACATCGTCCGCGACCAGAAAGAGTTTAAGCAGGTGCGCATCGCCGCCGATGTAGACCCGATGTAAGGAGTACGAATTTATTTTCCGCAGCAGGCACAGTAAAACTCGATGTCTGCTTGAAAGTTACTAGGCTCTCAGGTTGCCTCAAGCCGGCCCAACAATCGTGAATACTCTACGATTACGTTCGTTTTCGCGCCTCACGTAAGCGCCGCCACCGCCCATTCTTGCCCTGAAAGAACAGTAGAGCTATCCCGACAATACTCAATATAATACCAAGCCAAACACCTCCCAACAGCGTAAGTCCACCCCATCCGGTTGCGGTCATAGAAGCATTCGTAATAATCGCTCCTAGCCCGAGAGCCGTAATAATCGCTCCAAATAGGTTTACAATGGTCGTATTACGGTCGGGCTTCGGACTTATCTCCTGCACTGTCTGCGGCAATGTTGGGGGCATTTTGAGGGTATCAGGTACGGCTGACACGTGCGAGGACGCACTCCCTCCGGGCGCCTTTAGCTCATCCGATGACCTAGGGTGCCACTTTGCCACGTCAAGCACTTGCGGTTCTCCACTCCGAAGTATTCTATCGGGGCTAGTCGAAGCCAGGTCCGGAAGATTTGCTGCCACCAGCGTAGCAAGTGGTCGAGCTTGAGTTGCCTCAAAACTGGAGGTGGAAGTGCGGCTTACAACCTCGTCATATTCCCGTACTGCGGGTAAAGTAGCAGATACACGGGTGGTTTGGCACCCCGTTAGCCCTAGTACTATCCCAATCCACAATTGTAATCCTGACTTGAACATTATGGGCAATCTGTAAACTTGATTAGATATAACGGACGCTAAGCACAGCAATATATGCCGAACAAAAAAGCCCCGACTACCAGAGTAGCCGGGGCTTTTTATAAACTGAGTTGATGGATGGCTTACGCCATGTCCAGTAGGGCCAGAATGATGAACACGATACCAATGATAGCCACGATGCTACCGAGGAGGTCAAAAATGCCGCCGGGCAGAATGGTAATCAGGGCGCCGATAAGCACCAGAATAATACCAAGCTTCAAGTTGCTGCTGATGGCGTTAGCCGAAGCCGTGTCCTTTTTGGTCAGCTTGGCGGCAATCTTGTCGGCTTTCTTATCAATTTTGGCAAGCGCAGCTTTCTGCACTGCGTTCAGCTTCACGCCGCTGAATGCTTTCTTAGCCTCGGGGCGCGCTGCTTCTACCGGAGCGGCCACTTTGGGCGCGGCTGCCGGAGCTGAGGCTACTACAGGCTTCTCAGCGGCAACTGGTGCAGTTAGCGTAGCCACAACGGGCGCTTCAACCTCTGCAACGGCAGGAGCTGCTACCTCGGGGGTAACGACAGCCGTAGCTGGCGCTGGCTTCACAATAACACCCCGCTGGGTACCATGGTAGGCCGATGAAGTTTTGGGCAACATAGCATACTCGGCGCGGTTGCAGCTGGTCAGGGCTACGGCTACAGCGGCTACGGCCGTCAGCTTGTTCAAGAGTCCGGATAGGTGCTTCATGAGCGAAAGGAATTAGGGTGAATAGTTTGAAATCGGGGTTTATACGGGCCAAATTATAAAACAGAAATAGAAAACATAATTTATTCTATTTTCCTTAGGTTAAATCAAGCACGTAGCGCGCTGACTTTCATGACTATGTCGGCGGCATTTTTAAAGCCCGAATAGTTCAGCTGAACGGTTAAGCCACTATGGATGTTAGTGGTTCGCTGTTTATTTGTACCTGTGCACATGTCCCTTCTCCCAAAATACTTGCGGCGGCTTAGTGCGGCCAGTTTCCTGCTCTGGCCTTTGGCCTGCACGCAGCCTCTCACCGAAAGCACCACTGTTCAGCTGGCCGAAACCCGCCGCTCCGCGCAGCCCGATACCAGCGGCTATGAGAAGCGGGCGCCGCAGGACCCAAATGGCATCAGCAAGTACTACCTGGGCCGCCAGATAGCACACGTAATGGGCCATGAGGGCTCAAGCTGGCTGGAGCGCTCTGACCGGCAGCAGGAAGAAGGCACCGATATTTTGCTGCGCGAACTGAAGCTGAAACCAACGGATGTAGTGGCCGATATTGGCGCGGGCACGGGGTTCTTTACATTCCGCATCAGCCCCTTGGTGCCGCAGGGCCGGGTACTGGCCGTTGATATTCAAACTGAAATGCTCACGGCCCTCCGCGAAACCAAAGAGAAGCTGAAGGCCAATAATGTGGTGCCCGTGCGCGGTACCACCCAAAGCCCCAACCTGCCAGCCAATGGCGTTGACCTGGTGTTGCTGGTAGATGCGTATCATGAGTTTGATCACCCGCGGGAAATGATGCGGGAAATTCGCAACTCGCTTACCCCTACGGGCCGGGTTGCCCTAGTAGAATATCGGGCCGAAGACCCCAAGGTGCCCATTAAGCGTATTCATAAGATGAGCATTGCACAAGCCCGCCGCGAAATGGCCGCCGTGGGGTTGCGCCTCACCGACTCAGTGGAGACGCTGCCCCAACAGCATCTGCTGTTTTTTCAGCGCTAGTAGCTGGCGTATTTTAGTCGGCACAACGTTGCTTGGCGCGCTACCTTTGCGGCTATGTCTGCTTTTACCCCTGATCCGCGCCAGCTTTCCATTCACGATTTCACGTATCAACTGCCGGCCGAGCGCATCGCCCCGGAGCCCCTTCCCGACCGGGACAGCTCCAAGCTGCTGGTGTACCGCAGCGGCGAGCTAACGGACCGGCACTTTCAGGAGTTGCCCGGCCTGCTGCCCCCTAGTAGCCTACTGGTCTTTAACGATACCAAAGTGGTGCGTGCACGCCTGTTTGCGCGGCGGCCTACGGGGGGAATGGTAGAGTTGTTTTGTCTGGAACCTGTGGCGCCACACCGCGCCATTGAACCGGCCATGCAGCAAACGGGCAGTTGCGTATGGAAGTGTTTGGTGGGCAATGGCCGGCGCTGGAAAGAAGGCCCGGTTACGCTGGAGTTTGAAGCCCTAGGACAGCCTGCCACATTATCAGCGGAGCGGGTAGAGCAAGGCGAAGGCTACGCGCTGGTTCAGTTCAGTTGGGAACCTAGTACCCTACCGTTTGCCGAAGTACTGCGCGGCGCCGGGCATCTGCCACTGCCGCCCTACCTCAACCGCGCCGATACTGATGTGGATGCCATCCGGTACCAAACGGTGTATGCGGCTCACGAAGGCGCTGTAGCAGCGCCCACTGCCGGTCTGCACTTTTCTGATGCCGTGCTATCAGAGCTTAGTGCCCGCCAGATTCCATCGGCGCGGGTAACACTGCACGTGGGTGCGGGCACTTTTCAGCCCGTAAAGGCCGAGCGCATGGATGGCCACCCTATGCACGGCGAGCCAATCAGCATTACGGCAGCCACGCTGCGCACTTTGCTGGCGCATCTGCCCCAGCCCATCATTCCGGTTGGCACTACCAGCCTGCGTACTCTGGAAAGTCTGTATTGGCTGGGCGCCCGGCTGGTGCAGCAGCCCGCCACTAGCCCCCAGTGGCACGTAACCCAGTGGCAACCCTACGAAGAGCAGCCTGATGTGCCGGCAGCAGCAGCCCTGACGGCACTTTTGCAGCACCTGGAAGCTAGCGGAGCCGATTCATTACACGCGACCACGCAACTGCTGATTGCGCCAGGCTACCGCTTCCGGCTAATCAGCGGGCTGATTACCAATTTTCATCAGCCTGAAAGCACCTTGCTGCTGCTGGTAGCCGCGCTTATTGGGCCCGACTGGCGCCGCGTGTATGACCATGCGCTGGCCAATAACTACCGCTTCCTGAGCTACGGCGATTCATCGTTGCTGCTACCCTAGTGCCGAGCAGCAACCCGCTTGAAGGGCTTCTCTATCTTCACACAGACACTTTTTCGAGGAAGTTTACTAGCCTCTGATCAGTGGTTTACGGTTTGGGCGTTGGCAATTTTCCCCTGCATTGTTATCCCTAATTTCGCTACTCCGTATAAGGCTCAGATTCTTTACTAAATCTGACTCTCCACATGAAAAAGATATTGATGCTTACCGCAGCTGTTGCTCTGTCGACGGCTGCTTTCGCCCAGGGCGAAAAAACTACCGTCCGGGACTCTACTACTGGTGCTAAAACCACCATTACTACCCGCGACAATGGTACCACGAAAGTAGAAGCCCGCACCGGCCGTACGGAAGCTGGCCAGAAGGCTTACAACACCAAAGAAGACGTAAAAGATGCTGGCAAGAAAACGGGCAGCGCAGTAGGCCGTGGTGCTCGCAAAACCGGCACGGTAGTGAAGAAAGGCGCCAGAAAGACCGGCCACGCCGTGAAAAAGGGTGCTAAAGCCGTAAAAAACAAGACCGAGGACGTAGTAGATTAATCTATTGCTCTTCATAAAAAAAGCCCCGCTGACTAAGTCAGCGGGGCTTTTTTTATGTCCTAGGGTCAGTCTATTGCCCAACCATGAACACGGCATTGCCAAACAGTAGCTTTCCGCCCTGCCAGAACGCCCTGAACAGCGGATTATCGCCGAGGTATACCACCTGCCCCCGGCCCAGGCTCTGCGTTCCGAGTACGAAACTATCGGTAAGCGCCCGCTGCGCCTTGCGCCCCGTGAAACCGGAAGCGTAGCTGTTTTTCTTCAGAACGCCTACATTCCAGCCGCCCTGGGGTAGAAACTGGTAGTTTGGCGTATCGCGGAGCAAAGCAAAGTAGGTTGAGCCATAGCCGAAGGCTAGTGGATGCGTATTGTCGAGCTGCACGCGGTACACGCTGCCCTGCACCCGTTCGCCAATCTGTTCGCGCTCGGCATCGGCGTAGCGGCGCAGGGCGGCGTAGGGGTTGGCCTTTTTGGAGGTGGCCGTCGAGTCGGAAGGTTTAGTTTTGAGCAGGAAGTCCTTTTTACCGGCCAGGAACCGCGAGGCTCCTTCCAGCGCAATCAGCCGGCCACCACCGCGCACCCACGTTTTCACGTTTTCCAGTCCGCGCTCCGAAAGCACATTGTCGTAATTCCCATCGGGCAGAATCAGTACATCGAACTTGCTGAGCGGCACCGTATTAAAGTAGTCAGTACCAAGAATGGAAACGGGGTAACCTACTTGTTGCTCGAAGAAGTGCCAGACCTCGCCAAATGCGGTGGCATCGACCCCGGGGCCGGCCAAAATGGCCACATTCACCTGTTTCAGAGGCCGAACGGAGCTGGAGCCCAAGTCGCCGCCGGTAGTAGAGAGGCCCGACTGCACGGCACGCACCCGCACCCCCGACGAATCGGCCTGGGCCTGCACCAGCTGATCGAAGCGGGCGCCCAGACGCTCGTTGCCGGTACGCGGAATGATGAGCGTACCACGTTCATACTTCTGGCCTTCCGTTTCGAAGGGCTCGGCTGCCACCCGCAGCTTCACGCCCTGCTGGAGCAGTCGGCTCAGAAAACGTATATCCTGCAGGCTATTCCAGCGCGCCAGGTAAGCATAGGGCCGGTCGGCGGCTACCTGTGTCTGGTTGGTTACCGGTTGGTTATTCTTACCTACTACCGTAGCGACGGGCGGCGCGGCCGTAGTCACGGCCAGCTGGTTGCGTAAGGCATAGCCCTGCAGCCCGAAGGCGTACGGCAACGACCAGGCCGTAAGGTCATAGGTGAGCGAGTCTTCTAGCTGAGACTGGGGCTCGAACAGCACTTTTACTAGGGTAGATTTCGGCTGAAACATACTGATTACCACGTCGCGCGGCTCTACCTGTACATTCTCGGTTTTGCCCGACGCGTAGTTATAGCCCTTCAGCTTGCTGCGCTTAGTGGCATACCCGTAGCTGATCTGTTGGCGGTCGAGGTACTCGGTAAGTGCCAGCATCTGACCGGGATCGGAGGAGCCAGCCAGCACGTACGATTTGTACTCGCCGCGGGGCTTGGTGCGGGCATCGGTATAGAACTTCTGGAACTCTCGAATTAGCTCATCGTGGCGGTCGGCGGCAGCCTGAATTGTAGCCAAGCTGGTGGCATGATGGTGCTCAATGCGCTGCGTGAGCGTGAGCGTATCGCCGTCGGTTTTCACGTAGCTGATGCCCGCTGGTCCGCCGCCACCTTGCTCGTAAGTCATGCCAATGGCCCCGTTGAAAGAAGGCCACGTGTCGCCGTAAAAAGGAGCAAACAGGTCGTAGGTTTCGCGGGTGAAGTAGAGCCAGTTGTTTTTGTCGAACACCTTACGGTTGTAGTCGCCAATGATGTTCTGGAATTTGCGCTGCCACTCCGTGAGGTCGGCGTGGAAGGGTTTGGCCGCCGGCGAGAAGTAGTAAGGATTATTGGGCCCCATTTCATGAAAATCGGCGTGTACCTGCGGTAGCCACTGGTTGTACACCTCAATGCGCTGGCGGCTTTCTTTCTGCGTTTGCCAAGCCCAGTCGCGGTTCAGATCGAAATAGTAGTGGTTGTAGCGGCCACCGGGCCAGGGCTCGTGGTGCTCCCAGCTTAGAGGCGAGGCGTTGGACTGCTGGCTGGCCACGCGGTTGTACCACTGGGCATACCGGTCGCGCCCATCGGGGTTCACGCAGGGGTCCACAATTACCACTAGGTTCTGGAGCCACGTCTGCATTTGCTCGTTCTGGGGGTTAGCCAAATCATAGAGCACCTGCATCACGGCCTCCGACGACACGGCCTCGTTACCGTGCACATTATAGCTCAGCCATACCACGGCGGGCTGCTGGCGTTGCACGGCTCCTGTTTCCAGCCCGGCTAGGCGTAGGTTGTTGCGGCGAATGCCATCCAGGCGGGTGAAGTTATCCGCTGAGGCCACGTACACCAGTTCCAGGGGGCGGTTTTCGTAGGTTTTGCCGTAGCGCTGGAGCTGCATGCGGCCGGGGCTGTGCTGCACTACGTGCTCCACGTAGCGAAGCAACTCGGCATGGGGCGTGAAGCGGGTGCCCAGCTCATAGCCTAAAAACTGGCGGGGCGTAAGCAACGGACCGGCCGCCGTGGTGGCCGGGGCCTGGGCAAAAACACGGGGCGCCCACACTAGCAACAGCAGTAGGAAGACAGCCCGGAGACGAGAGTATAGCACGGAAAGGCAGGTTGCGCAGGCGTTGGCCCGCAGAGAACAAGTGAAGACCAAAGAAAGCAGAAAGAACCATTGGACCGCTATAAAACAGCAAAACCTTCTGCTACTCTACATCCGGAGCCTCTGCTGAGCACTTTGCGCCACTTCCGGGCCTAGTAGCACTGCGGGCATATAGGTTACTGAATATAAGCTACATTAGAAGCATCCTTCCCCTACCCCTCTCCTATGCCCAAACCCTTTCCCTACGTTGCTGCCCTGGCGGCACTGCTGCTGACTAGCCTCACGGCGGCGCAGGCCCAAACTCCGACTTCTTATCCGTTGGCTTCTGAAGCGGAGAAAGCCCAGCTCGCTATTGTGCTGGCCGATACAGCCTACATTCAGCAGCACTACACCAAAACGGAATACCAGATTCCGATGCGCGACGGCGTAAAGCTCTACACCATTGTGTATGCGCCCAAGGATGCCGACAAAACCCGCTACCCCATTCTGCTGAACCGAACTCCCTACTCGGTGGGCCCGTACGGCCCAGGCAAGCATAAGCTCAACCTGGGGCCTAGTAGCCTCATGATGCATGAGGGCTACATTTTTGCGTACCAGGATGTGCGCGGGCGCTATATGTCGGAGGGTGAGTTTGTGGATGTGCGCCCGGAAAAGGACACCCACCAAGGCAAGAACGACATCGACGAAGGCACTGACACCTACGATACCATTGAGTGGCTCCTGAAAAAAGGACCCAAAAACAACGGCCGCGTAGGCCAGTGGGGCATCAGCTACCCCGGCTATTACACAACTACGGGGTTGCTGAGTCGTCATCCGGCGCTGAAGGCTTCTTCGCCACAGGCGCCAATTGCCGACTGGTTCTGGGACGATTTTCATCATAACGGGGCGTTCTTCCTGCCTCACGCGTTCAACTTCCTGGCCTCCTTTGGTCTGGCGCGGCCCCAGCCCACGCCCACGGGCAACCCTAGCTTCAAGCACGGCACACCCGATGGCTACGACTTCTTCCTGAAGATGGGACCCCTGAAAAATGCTGATGCCAAATATTACCAAGGCAAGGTGGCCTTCTGGAACGAAATGGCCCGCCACCCCAACTACGACGAGTTCTGGCAGGCCCGCAACCTGCGTCCGCACCTCAGAAAATTAAACAAAGGCACCGCCGTGCTCACCGTTGGGGGCTTCAACGATGCCGAGAACCTGTTTGGCGCCCTGAATACCTATGCCAGCATCGAAAAACAAAACCCCGGCATGCGCAACGGCCTCGTGATGGGCCCCTGGGTGCACGGCGGTTGGGCCCGCGGAACCGGCGAAATGGTAGGCAACGTGGCCTACGGCGAATCGCCTTCGCTCTACTATCAAAAGGAAATTGAAGCGCCGTTTTTCCGATCGTATCTGAAGGAAGGTAAGCCCGCCGCAACGCCCGAGGCAACGGTGTTTGAAAGTGGCACCAACCGCTGGCGTACTTTCGATGCCTGGCCGCCCAAGCAAGCCCAGGACCGCACGCTCTACTTCCAGACCAACGGCAAAATCGGGTTTGAGAAGCCCACGGATGGGCCGGCCTATGATCAGTACCTCAGCGACCCAGCACACCCCGTACCGTTTACCGAAGCCACCGCCACCGGCATGACCCGCGAGTATATGACCGACGACCAGCGCTTTGCCAGCCGCCGCCCCGATGTACTGACCTACCAGACGGAGGTACTCACCGAAGACCTGACGCTGGCCGGTCCCATTCAGGCCCTGTTGCAAGTGGCTACTACCGGCACCGATGCCGACTGGGTAGTGAAAATCATTGACGTGTATCCTGACGATACGCCCAACAATCCGCGCACCAACCCGGCGGTGAAGTTGGGCGGTTACCAGCAAATGGTGCGCTCAGAGGTAATGCGCGGCCGCTTCCGCAACAGCTTCTCGAAGCCCGAGGCCTTTGTGCCAGATCAGGTAACGGCCGTACCATTCACGGTACAGGACCTGTGCCACACGTTCCGGAAAGGGCACCGCCTCATGGTGCAGGTGCAAAGTAGCTGGTTTCCGCTCGTGGACCGCAACCCGCAAACGTTCGTACCCAACATTTTTGAGGCCGACGAAAAGGATTTCCAGGCGGCCACGCACCGGCTATATCACTCTCCTCAGCATCCTTCGCAGCTTACCGTGAAGGTTCTCTAGGCAAAAAGAGAGGCTGAACCGTGCAGTTCAGCCTCTCTTCTTACTTACAGCCGGCCAATGTTGTCGTAGTCCATTTCGTCGGGTTTTTCCTTAAGCTGATACAATACACTTTCTGCCACGCCGCGCCCAAACAGGCTTAAGCCCGCATTGAGCACTACCAGTGCTGCCGTACCGGCTGATACCCATTCGGAGGTTGAGTGTCCATTGCGCTTTTTATCGGAGGCCCATTGAACCAAGCAAGTGCCCAGCCCAACTACTACCAGTCCGGCGGGAGCAAATGCCAACCATTTTTCTTTGTGCGTCATGGGTGTGTAGGGAAGTTGGAAGTGAGAGAGAGCCAGTATACGTAGCCAATGCGGCAGGGGACTTGCGTCCCCGTCAAAATACACAATCGTACCTTTGCAGCATCGGGTTACATACAAGCCCAACTATATTTTGTAGGCTCCGGTTTAAGCCGACCTATTTTTTCTGCCTTCTATGCTTGTTTCTCCCTACCAGCGGCTGCTTCAGGTAGCGTTTGCCAATGAAGCCGATGCGGCTCAATACCTCCACCCCACCACGCTGGCGGCGTATCGTACGTTTGAGCAAGCGGCCCCGCAGGACATAGCCTACCGCTTTGAGCGCGTGCGCCTGGGGGTGGCGCTGGCCCTTATGAAGCTGCTTTCTGACCTCGGCGACTTAGAAGAAAGCCGCCGGGTGCTGGATGTGCTGCACCGAGCCCTGCGTGCGCCCTCTGTAAGTGCCATTGATGCCACCATTACCAAGGAAGCCAACGTCTTCGAGAAGCTCTATACTAACCTCTACGTGAACGAGGAAGGCGAGCTGCTCCTCAACCTCTTCGAGCGCGCCCTCGATGCTGACTCGCAGCCCCTGATGGATGACGTCATCCGGGAAGCCCTCAAGCTCGCCCCTAACCTCGACTTCAGCCACCTAACCGAGGAAGACGACGAAGACTAGCCTTCCCCGAAGGTTTAACCGCTTTCAATACCTAGTAAAACAGAAGAGCCCCTGCGCAGTGCGCAGGGGCTCTTCTGTTTTACTAGGTATTCTTCGCACTTGAAGTTAGTAGCCTTCGTTTTGAACCAGTTTAGGGTTCACGTCAATTTCGCGCTGCGGAATCGGGAATATCAGGCGCGGAGAGTTCCAGGCCAGATTTACGTCCACGTTAGGAGCTGTATTAATTACGGCCTCCTGGTTGCGCTTCGCATCATGTAGGCGGAAGCCTTCAAAGGCGAGTTCCAGCCGACGCTCTGCTAGAATAGCTGGCAGCGTGAGCTGAGCCGCCGTTAGAGGAGCCAAGCCCGAACGGGTTCTGATCAGGTTGAGGTCGGCAAGTGCGCCCGGCGCATCGCCCGTTCGGAATCTTGCCTCAGCGCGGGTCAGGTACATTTCTGCCAGTCGAATCAGAACGACGTTAGCATACGGATCGTCATACTTGAGCAGGTAGTTGGTGCCACCGGAACTCCCGAATAGGTCCAGGCGCGTATCGTTGGCATCGTAGCGGTCGAGGTGCTGGTCCTGTACCTCCACGTCGGCGCGGCTTTGCTCTGAGAAATACGTATTCAGATCATTGCTACCATCCTGGTTTGATACCTGCAAGGCAAAGATGATTTCCGGCGAAGCGCTGGTATTGGTGAACACGGCTTCCACCGACTCATCCAGACGATACCGGCCGGAAGCAATAACTTCCGTGGCCGCTGTGGCCGCATCAGCGTAGCGTCCTTGCTGCAAGTACACCCTTGACAGAATGGCCGAAGCAGCATTTTTGGAAGCAAACACACCGTTGCTGTTAGGTAGTAAAGTACGCGCCTGCTCCAGATCCTTCAGCACCTGCGCATACACTTCTGCCACTGAGTTACGGGCTATCTGGGCGCTGGCGTCGAGAGTGGAAGTAGGCGTGAGCACCAGCGGCACCCCAGGATTTGTTTGGGGGTTGCCGTCATTCCAAGCCTTGGCGTAGTAGCGCACCAAATCAAAATAAACCAGGCCACGCACAAACAGCGCTTCGCCCTGGATGCGGCCGCGCTTGGCTTCGCTTACCTTCTCAATGGCAGCCAACACGCTGTTAGCGGTATTGATGGTGCGGTAGCCAGCCAGCCAGGATTGCGATACAAACGCGTTATTCCTCAGAATAGCTTTTCTATAGGCTTCGTTTGGTTCATTGTAAGTACCTACAAAAGCTATATCGCCATCATCAGCCAGCATCTCCCCCATAAACTGCAACTGCCCGCCATAGAGGGTTTGGCTGCCGAGAGCATCATACACACCTACCATAGCGGCCTCAACATCGGCAGAGGTCTGGAGAGCATTACCAGTTAATACGGTGTTGCGAGGATCAATATCCAGCTGATCATTGCAGCTAGTGAGCGGCGCTATGCCTAGCAAGGCAGCGGCCGTCAGAGTACGAATTAGATATTTCATATGACGTTGAGTCTGCAAGAGTTTAGAAACCCAGATTGAGGCCAAAGGTGTACGTACGAGCCTGTGGCGCTGAGTAGAAGTCATTACCCTGCGAAATATTACCGGCCAGATAGTCGGTGTTTACCTCAGGGTCCCAGCCCTTGTAGTCTGTGAAGGTGAGCAGGTTAACTCCTGAGAAGAAGATGCGGGCGGAGTTAAGCTTGGCCCGGGAGGCTAGGCCTTTGGGCAGATTCAGGCCCATTGTAACGGTGCGTAACCGAACATAGGAAGCGTCATACAGGAAACGAGACGACTCACCGATACCATTCCCGCCAAACAGGCGCGCCTGGGGTACATCAGTAATGTCGCCGGGCTTCTGCCAGCGGCGCAATTGGTCAGATGTTTGGTTATCAAAGCCGTTGTTGAAACCAACCGACATAAACTTACCGCCGCCATCATACACCTGATTGCCGAATACACCCTGGAACGTGAAGGAGAGATCGATCAGATTTTTGAATGAGAACGTGTTAGTTACCCCCCCAATCCAGTCGGGGTTGGGGTTGCCAATGATGGTTCGCTGCGCCGCATTGTAGTCATTGGTTGTTCCGCGGTTCAACGAGCCATCGGAGTTGGTGGTGTTGAGGTAGTACAGCGCGTCGCCGTTCTGAGGATCAACACCGGCATACTCTACCCCAAAAAATACGCCCAGCGGCTGGCCTTCCTGGGCGCGGTTAAGGTAGCCGCCCTCAATAATTTGGCCTTGCAGGTTAGTGATTTTGTTACGGTTTGCGGCGGCGTTAAAGCTAGTGGTCCAGGTGAAGTTGGTGGTTTCGAGGTTGCGCGTGTTCAGCACCACTTCCAAGCCTTTGTTCTCCAGATCACCTACGTTACGGAACTGCTGGGCAAAGCCAGTAATGCCGGGCACGTTCACATTCAGTGCTAAGTCAGAGGTTTTCTTTTGGTAAACATCTATCTCACCGGTCAGGCGATTATCGAAGAATCCAAAGTCCAAGCCCACATCAAGTTGGCTGGTTGACTCCCACTTTAGGTCTGGGTTGGCAATCTGGATGGGCGCCTGCCCCGGTACGCCGCCATAGCCAGCATCGGAGTACAAGGCCTGCCACGGAAAGTCGGGGAACGACTGGTTGCCGGTAACGCCATAGCTTACCCGTGGCTTCAGTTGGCTGATGAAGGCGTTATCCTTCAGGAAATCTTCCTCCGTGATAATCCAGCCCACGGACGCAGCCGGGAAAAAGCCAAACTGGTTGTTAGCCCCGAAACGCGACGAGCCGTCGGCGCGGAAGCTTACGTTCACGAGGTAGCGGTTGCTGAACGCGTAGTTAGCCCGCCCGAACCAAGATACCAGCGAGCTTTCCGTTTGCGTAGAGGAGCCCTCGCTGATAAGGGCGGCACTTGTAATCTGGCGGTAGGCGTCGCTGGGAAACTGCTGACCGGTAACGCTGTTCGACTTCACACGCCGCTTCTCAAACGAAAAGCCGCCCACCAGATCCAGGGAATGCAGCTCCCCGAACACGGGGCGATACGTAGCAAAGTTGTTGCTGATAAAGCGCCCATTCGTAACCGTGCGGTTCTGGCCGTTGCCGTTGTCGGCAAACGACGTGTTGCGTGCCGTCAGGCGGCCGTAGTAGGAGTCCTCCTCCTGATTCAGCAAGTCAACCCCCAGTTCTGAGCGGAAGGACAGGTTCTTGGTGAAGTTTAGCTGCCCGTAAATATTACCGAGGTTTCGGTACACGGTAGCCAGGTACGATGCCCCAATGGTATTGAGCAACGGGTTGTAGTACACCGGATAGTTGGTGTTGGGCAAGCCGGTGTTGTTATCGAGGGCCCCGCTGATAAGGTTGGTCCTAGGGTCAATCAGCGGCGTAATCGGCGACAAGGCCACAATCTGCATCGGATTGGAGAAGGCATTGTCGGCGGCTAGGCGCTGGTTTTCCGTGCGGCTCAGCGAGAAGTTCAAGCCCAGATTTACAAAGTCAGAGGCCTTGTGGTCGAGGTTGGCCCTAGTAGTAATGCGCTTGAACTGGTTACCTACCAGAATACCTTTCTGGTCGCTGTAGCCGCCCGAAACAAAAAACTTGGTTTTATCGGAGCCTCCGCTGGCGCTTAAATCAACCTGGTGGAAAGGCGCATCCTGGAATACTTCTTCCTGCCAGTCGGTGCTGTAAGCGTTTACATTGGTAGAACCGGCTGCATAGCGCTGCAAGCGAGTTTCAGTGAACGCCTCAAGGCCAACGTTTGCAGCGGCCTCACGGGCTAGGGCTACGTATTGCGTAGCATCGAGGAAGTCGCGCTTGCGGGTAGGGCTGCTGGTACCGGTCTGGTAGCTCAGGTTAAATCGGGTAGCTCCTTCGCGGCCGCGCTTGGTAGTAATGAGCACTACCCCGTTGGAAGCCCGCGAACCATAAATGGCCGACGCCGACGCATCTTTCAGGATGCTGATAGACTCAATATCGTTGGGGTTGATATCGGCAATTGGGTTGGTTTCGGCGCTAATGCCTGACTGGCTTTCCGAAATAACGGGCACGCCATCTACCACATACAGCGGCTGGTTGCCACCGCTTACGGAGGTAGCACCCCGCACCCGGACTTTAATGCCCTGGCCCAGCTTACCACTGGTATTTTCAACGAATACCCCGGCCGCTTTACCCTGAATAGCCTGCTCGAAGCTAGGCACTGGAGTATTGGCCACGTCTTTTCCGGTGAGCTGCGTGATAGAGCCCGTTACGTCGGCTTTGGCCTGCGTACCGTAACCTACTACTACCGCTTCGCCCAGCTCTGTAGCGCTGCTTTTCAGGGTTACGGCCAGTGTAGTACGGTCGCCTACTACCACGTTTTGAGTTCCAAACCCAATTGAGCTCATGACCAGTGTCGCACCTGGCTGCACAGTTAGCGTGAAGCTACCGTCGGCGGAGGTGCTGGTGCCGTTGGAGGTGCCTTGCTCCAGCACCGTAACTCCGGGTAAGCCGGAGCCGCTGGCATCGGTAACGCGGCCGCTTACAGCGCGCGTTTGGGCAGTGGCTGATGCTGCGAAGAGCATCCCACATGCCAGAGGAACTAAGTAATTATGCTTCATACAACCTGACCCTCCTTGAGGCCGATTAGAGTGAAAAAAAGCTAAACCGTTATCCGTCAAACCAAATCAAAAGCGTTGCACTGTCTTTTGTTGTATTTGCGCAGCCTGTGCTATGCCGGTAGACGGATACCCGAAACAGCGGTGGTAATAAACAACATAAAACTTGTACTTCCGCTGCTTTTTATAAGGGGATACTCTGACGTGTGGTTTAGCACCCCCGTACTGCCTACCTTTACCCGCACTGCAGTGTCCTGCCCTGAACGAGACGCTACCCCTTCTTTCTCGAACAACTGTTACTTAATGGCTGATATTCTTTATATCACTGACGGCCCCGCTGTACTGCAGGCGGCGCAGGCTTTGCACCACTGCACCCGGCTGGCCGTAGACCTGGAATTCGACGACATGCGCCACCGCTACGGTCGGAACCTGGCGCTGATTCAGATTTTCGACGGACAAACCGTCTACCTCATTGATCCGCTGCCGCTTACCAACCCAGCACAGGAACTGGAGCCATTGTGGGCCGTACTGCGCGACCCCGCTGTAGAGAAGGTATTTCACAGCTGCAAATCCGATATTCTGCTGCTGGATGAGCTCTACGGCGTGCACGTGCGTACCATCAACGACACCAGTGTACAATATACACTTTTAGCGGAAGCTGACAATAACATCTCGCTCGGCCGTTTGATCCAGCAAGAGCTTGGCTTAGAAGTAGATAAGGGTGAGCAGAAGTCGAACTGGCTGAAGCGTCCTCTTACCGATGCGCAGAAGCACTACGCGGCCAATGATGTGCTGTACTTGTTTGAGCTAGCTGACCGCCTGACGGCCAAGCTAGAGGCTCTGGGCCGCACAGCGTGGGCCGAGCAGGAAAACAAGGCCCTGGAAGAGGTTCGCTACACCCGCGACGAGCGTCCATACCTGCGGCTGGCCGGCAAATACCGCATTCAGCCCCAGGAAATGCCTGTTTTCCGCGACCTGTTCCTGCTGCGCGATGAGGTGGCCCGCCACATCGACCGCCCCTCGTATATGGTGGCCAGCAACGACCGGCTAGCCGAGCTTACCCGCCTGCCCCTGCAAAGCACCGGGCACTTGCGCAATGCGCCGGGCCTGCACCCAGAACTGAAGCGCAGCCCATTTGCCGAGCGGCTCATTAGCATCGGGAACGACGACCGGGAGCCGGAGCAGCCGCTGCCTAGTGAGCAGCGCCGTTTTCCGTTTCGCCGCCGCCTGACCGGGGCCAAAGCCGCCCAGGCCGATGCTCGCGAAGCCCTGCTGATGACCTTGAAAACGCACTTGGCCGAAGATCATAGCCCTATTATGGCTAACCTAGTGCTTAGCAACCGGCTTATTGCCGATATCATTGAACAGGGCACCGATCAAACCCTGAAGCCCTGGCAACATCAATTGCTAATGGAAACCGCGCAAAAACATGGCCTGGATATGCAGCAAATAGCACATCCGTTCGATTTTCAGGGCTAGGCCTGCGTATCATTTAAACTGCAAAACCGCGCCGGTAGTTACAGCTGCCGGCGCGGTTTTGCGTAGTGCGTGGCACACAGTTAGCGCAGCTTTTCGTTTTGCTGATGCCTGGTAGCGTCGCGCTGGGTTTTCTTTTCGAGGTTGCGCTGTAGGGCATCGGTGAGGTTTACGCCGGTTTGGTTAGCCAGGCAAATCACCACAAACAGCACATCAGCCAGTTCGTCGGCCAGCACTTTGTCTTTGTCTGACTCCTTAAACGACTGCTCCCCATACTGGCGGGCAATGATGCGGGCCACCTCGCCTACCTCTTCCGTAAGCATGGCCATGTTGGTGAGTTCATTAAAATAGCGCACGCCGGTGGTCTGAATCCACTGGTCGACGGTTTGCTGGGCTTCTTCGATTGTCATGGGCTAGTAGAAAGCAGGAAAATGGATACTACCAAAACAGGGTGCGGCGGCTTACTCCGGCGAGTCGAGCACAATCGTGACGGGACCGTCGTTTAGGAGCTCTACCTGCATATCGGCCCCAAACTCGCCGGTTGCCACGGGGCGGCCCAGTAATGCAGCCACAACGCCCACAAACTGTTCGTACAGCGGAATAGCCACGGGTGGCGGCGCGGCACCAATGTAACTGGGGCGGTTGCCTTTGCGGGCATCGGCCAGCAGCGTAAACTGGCTTACTACCAGCACCTCACCGCCAATATCTTGCACGGAGCGGTTCATTTTGCCTTCCTCGTCGGAGAAAATTCGCAGTTGTACCAGCTTGCGGGCCATCCAGTCAAGGGCGCGAGCATCATCATCGGGGGCGAACCCAGCCAGCACCAGCAGCCCCGGCCCAATTTGCCCGGTTATGCGGCCCTCCACGGTTACTTTAGCGTGCCTGACGCGTTGCAGCACAATGCGCATATGTTAAGACGAAAAGTGAGGTAGTACAACTGTTGCTGCCCGAGTGGCGGCGGGCAGCGGGCGCGCAAGTACGGCGCTATTGCTGGCAATCCGCAATATTCAGGGGTGAAAACTACCTTCGCAACCGGTTCTGGCTTGGTCGGCACCTAGTAACCCTTCCGTTTCCATCCCACGTGTCACGTTATTTAGCTCGGGTCCTTTTACTGCTGGCGGCGCTAGGGCTGGTTGCGGCCCTACGTCTGCACGGGCTGATAGGTGCCGCCTTGCCCGACTACGACTCAGTGCGCAACTGGCAGATTGTGCAGGAAGTAAGCCACGGCAACCTCAGCCATTTCTTTCGGCATGGTAGTCCGGCATTCTACCTGGTGTACGCGCCGGTAGCCTGGCTCACAAGTGATTACCGGGTGTTTCAGCACTTGAATGCCGTGGTAGCCCTAATAGCGCTAGCGTTGCTTTCCGATTTCGTTTCCCGCCAGGCCAAGCTCCCCGGCTGGCAAACCGCGTTGCTGCTGCTGCTGATGGGAACCAGCGTGTTCCTTACCTTCTCGGGCCGCGACTTCACCATGAGTTCCTGGAGTCTGTTGTGCTTTGCAGGTTTGCTGCGGGCGTACTATCAGCGGCTGCACCTGGCCACTCCGGCGACGCTATACCGCGTAGCTTTCTGGCTGATGCTGGGGCTGTGCTTCAACTACAAATTTCTGCTGACACTGCCCATTTTGGCGGTTTTGGAGTGGTGGCGAGCCGACGGTTTACTGTGGCGGGCCGGGCACTGGTGGCGGGTGGCCCTGGTGTTAGCGGCTCCTTACGTGGTACTAGGCACCTTGGGGGTGGCAGCGGGCCTGAAGTGGTATTTGTGGCCGGCCATTTACTATAAAGTAGCATTTCCGGATGCGGCCAACGCAGCTGGCCGAAGCACTACTCTAGCACCTGATTTTCTTTACTACCTGCGCTACCTCTGGGATTTTGAGTCACCGGTAGTGTGGGTGGGGCTGCTGGGGCCCGTGTTGCTGGTGCGCCGCGTTCGGCGCGGGGTGCCGCTCCCGATGGAGCTATACCTAGCCGTATGGGGCTGGTGTCTACTGGCGGGTATGTCGTTGCTGCTGAAAGCGCCGCGGGGCCTCTTGTGGGCGTATGGGTTGTGGTATGCTCTCGCTTTTTTGCATCTGCGCCGATTGCCGCTTGTTGCGCTGGTGATGCTGGTATTTGGGGCGGTGGGCCTGAATATCTATCGAATTCAACGCGAGATTTACGCGTATGCGCCTACTAACTACCCCGCAGTAGCCTCCTGGCTGCAGGCGCATGGCGGCGGAAAAGTGGCCAGCACCGTAAGCTTGGGCCTCGCTCCGTTTCGCGCCTCTTCTGATACGTTACGGGTAATCAACTCCACCGCCGACCTGGCTGCCCTGCGCCAGCAAGGCTACCGCTACGTGCTGCTCGATGGGTATTGGCGCGTTACGAATGTGGCGCAGTTTGACTCGCTACGGCACCTAGCACCCGTAGCCACCTGGACCGAGCCGCCGCTGACCTCTCCCCTACTTTTCTTGGAGCACTCCGAGTTCACGGGCCTGGGCTACCACGAAACCCTAAACCTCCAGCAAGCGGCCCGCCAGGATTCGGTGCAGCTGCGGTTGCTTCCTTTGTAGCCGGTTTGCTGCCCCAGCCTACCTAGCGTTTTACACCCAAGCTGTCCAGCCAGCGCTGGTAGCGGCGGGCGTTCTGCTTGTGCTCAGCAAAGGTGGAGGCGAAGTCGGAGAAGCCACTGCCGCCGGGGCGGGCGCAGAAGAACAAGTAGTCGTGCTGAGCGGGCTTAAGCACAGCGTCAAGGCTCTGGCGGTTGGCCGAGGTGATAGGACCGGGTGGCAGACCTTTGTGCTTGTAGGTGTTGTAGGGCGAGTCCACGAGCTTATCCTTGTTCAGCACCCGCCGCACCCCAAAGTTACCGATGGCCCAGAGCAGCGTGGGGTCGGCCTGCAGGCGCATGCCCCGGCGTAGGCGGTTAAGGTAAGTACCGGCAATCAGCGGCTTGTCTTCCTTTTTGGCCGTTTCGCGCTGCACAATACTAGCCAGCACATGCACTTCAACCTCTGACAACCCAAGGGCATCGGCCTGGCGACGGCGCGCCGGCGTCCAGAAGCGGCGGTGCATGGCCGCGGCGGAATCCAGGAACTGCGGGGCTGAGGTGTTCCAGAACAGGCGGTACGGGCCGGGCAGAAACATCGTCAGGATGGTAGTGGTATCGAGCTGATAGCGGCGCTGCAAGTAGGCATTGTCCTGTAGCAAACGGCGCAGGCTTACAGAGTCTGTTTCGAGCTGGCGGGCTACCTGGCGGGCCAGCTGGGGCTTGTACTTGAAGGCATCGAGCGTAAAGGGCACCGTATCCTGCTCACCGCGCAGCAGCATCTCAACCAGCGCCGCATTGCCCAAGTCGGGGCGCAGCAGGTAGCGGCCGGGCTTTACCTGCGCCGGGTAGTTCTGCCACTCGGCAACCTGCTGAAAAGTACCTTCATGGTGCAGCAGCTCGTATTTGCGTAACGAATCGAGCACCGCCGAAAAGCCCGTACCCGTGCGAATATAGAGGTACGCCGGCCCGAAAGCCGAAGAGCGCACATTCGGCTTCCAGAGTACATACCAGGCCGCGCCTAGCCCTCCGAGCAGCAGAAACAGCAGGAACACCAGGGGCCACAACAGGCGACGAAAAGCAGAACGAGGAGCAGCAGTCAAACGGAAATACAAAAGGTCAACTGGTCAAATTTAACCTCTCTTCCTGAAACGCAGACCTAGCAGCTACCACCTGGCCTCTGGCGGACTAGGTCAATTTTGAGTGGTAAGCCCATTTAGGTGCAGTGAGAAGCCCGTACATTTCGGCAGCACTTTGCCTTTGATCCATGCCCATTGCTACGGTTTCTGCAGTTTCCTTCCGGGAGGCGCTTCGCTTCTGGCTAAAGCTGGGCTTCATCAGCTTCGGCGGTCCGGCTGGCCAGATTGCCATTCTGCACGAATATGTGGTGGAGCGCCGCAAGTGGCTACAGGAAGAAGAATTTCTGCACGCGCTGAACTACTGCATGCTCCTGCCCGGCCCCGAAGCCCAACAGCTGGCTACCTATATCGGGTGGCTGCTGCACGGCATTCGGGGCGGACTGGCAGCGGGCGCCTTGTTCGTGCTGCCGTCTACGTTTATTCTGCTGGGGCTGAGCTGGGCTTACGTCACGTTTGGCACCTTGCCAGTGGTAGCGGGCCTATTGTATGGCCTGAAACCGGCCGTGGTAGCCATTGTGCTAGGCGCCTTGCTTAAGATTAGCCAGAAAGCGTTGCTCGGGCCGCTGCACGTGGTAGTGGCGGCACTGAGTTTTCTGGCGCTGGCGCTAGGGCACATTCCGTTTCCGGTGGTGGTGTTCACGGCGCTGCTGCTGGGCTGGGCCGTGTTCCGCTGGCGGCCGGAGTGGCTCCGGCAAACAGTGCCTGCGGTAGCGCCTTCTCCTGCTGCTTCGTCCTCCGGCCTGTGGGCGCGGGCCGTACGCCTGGTGCTGGTGTTTCTGGGCCTCTGGGCTTTGCCGCTGGTGGCCGCCGGCCTGCTTTTCGGCGACTGGGCGTTCTGGCGGCAGCTAGCAGGCTTCTTCACTACGGCCGCGTTTTCTACGTTTGGCGGCGCCTACGCCGTGCTACCCTACGTGGCGCAAGTAGCCGTCGAAAAGCTGCACTGGCTGACCTCGGCCCAGATGGTAGATGGGCTGGCCTTGGGCGAAACCACGCCGGGCCCACTTATTATGGTGCTGGTGTTTGTGGGCTTTATGGGCGCTTGGCAGCAAGGCGGCCATTCCGTAGCGTGGGGTACAGCTGGTTTGCTCCTGACCACGTTCTACACCTTCCTGCCTAGCTTCCTGTTCATCTTCGCCGGAGCGCCGCTGGTGGAAAAGACTAGGCAAGATGGCCGCGTGAAGGCTGCCCTCAGCATAGTAACCGCAGCAGTGGTAGGCGTTATCCTGAACCTTACGCTGTTCCTGGCCAAAGCCGTGGTGTGGCCGGCCGGTTGGGCCGCTTCACCCGATTGGCTGGCCCTAGTGTGGGTAGTAATATCCGTAGTAGCCCTGCGCCGCTTCAACGTCAACCTGATTCTCTGGATTGGCATCAGTGGCCTAATGGGTGCTGTGGTGCAGTTGCTGCATTAAACAGAGCTAGCGGTTCGGCTAGCCACCGTTTACCAACGCTGCCACAGCTTCCTCTAGCTCTTTCTGGCGCTGGCGGCGCTCCACCTCCACTGGAGCAGCGGCGCGCACTTCGCAGTTCGGAATGGTACACCGCTCGCAGGTTTCGTTTACCTCTTTCTGCGGGATGACCACATCATCCAGGAAGCGCACCTTCTGGCGCAGGTTGTCGTCGCAGAGCAAACCCACGGTCACGCTCACGGCGGGCTCGGTGGCCGAGCCGGCGCGGGCCAGTGTCAGGCACAGATACTCGTCGTTGTTGGGGTAGCGCGAGCGTTGAGCGCCTAGGGTATAGTTTGGGGCCGAAGTAGCAGGCTGCTGGCGTAGCTCGGCAATCATGCGCAGCGAAATCCAGCGGCGGCAGTAGTGCTCGTGCAACTCGTTGCCGTGCGGGTTGTGCAGGCGCGACAGGTGCAGCTCTTTGGTCAGCTTATAGCCCGCCGAGGCATTGGCTTGGTCGAAACGCAGGAAAAACAGGCTCTGGATGCCAAAATGGCGCGGCAGCAGGTTGGTTATGCGCTGCATAAACATCTCCGGCGACACATCATACTTGGCCAGCAGCTCCAGGAGCAGGTTGGGCTCCCACTTTTTGGTGTTAAAGAACCGAGTAAGGTCACGCACCAGCATTTCTTCCTCCATCAGCAGTGCCCCGGCAAAGTAGCTTGCCTTGAAGTTATTGAGCACCTCCTCAAACGAACGGACCGGAAACGACGCATTCACATACGGCCGCTCCCGCAGATTCAGGTAATTAAACGCTACCTCCCGCCCGAGCACAAACCCTTCCTGTGCGCCGCTCATGTTGGGGCGCAGCAGCAGCCGCTTGGTTTTGGGCTGGAAAACGGAGCGCAAACGCCCTAGGTGCCCGTACTCCTCCAACCCTGCCCGGTCAATAGTGTAGCCGTACTTTTCTACTAGCACACGCTCCAGCTGGCTTCGGTCGAACGGAGCGGCGGCAGGCAGTTTGTGCTCCACCATAAACGTGCGCACATCCTGCTCCAGCTCCTCAAAATAGTTGTCGTGCATCTCCTGGAAAGAGCGCAACGCCGCCAGGAAAAAGTGCTCCTGGCGCATTTCGTAGTTGCGCGCAATTTCAAAGAGCGTGCTGATGAAAGCATTCATCTTGGCCGGCGCATCGGCAATCAGCTCCACAATTCGCAGCGGGTCCAGCCCGAACATATCCAAGGGGAACTCCTTGAGCAGGTCGGATTGCAGCAGTTCCGAAATGGGCTCCAGGCGGCGGCTCAGCGTCAGGGACGTGAGCTGATCGTAGGTAACGCCCAGCACTTTGCTCAGGCTCAGAATTTTGTCGGCCTTCGGATACTTCTTTCCCTTCTCAATTTCATTGAGGTAGGAAACCGATACGTCGCAGGCGCGGGCCAGCTCGGCGGGCGTGTAGCCGCGCTCTTGGCGCAGCTCCCGCAGTTTAAGCCCAAAAATCAACCGGACGACCTGACCGTGACTCAGCATAGAGGGGAAGTAAAAAGTGATGGAGCAGAAGAAACGACGCTACTAGGTATCCAGACAAGACAAACCGAACCTCCTACGATAGAATGAGCGCTAAGGCAATGCTTCGTGCTACATAATGGAGGCGGGGCTTTGCCTGGAATGACCGGGTTTAGCTATTTCTTCTTACCCGAAGGCAAACAACTAACTAAATCAAAAACCTGCAAATCTACGCCTCTGCCAGCTTTATTAAAAATTAGCGAATATTCGCTTGTTTGATAAAATTCGCTTTTGCATATTTGAAGTGTTCAGTGTGAACGAGTTCCTTTCCCGTCACTACCAAACCACCATGCTATGTCGCCTTTCGCCGAGCCCCAGACCCTCGTTTCGCCGCCTGCTTATCTCACCCCGGAGCGCGTAAAAATTGTGGGGGAGTACACGGCTGAGTACGCCGAAATCCTGACGCCCTCGGCCTTGGCTTTTGTAGCGGAGCTACACCGCCGCTTTGATGCCACCCGCCGCGCGTTGCTGAAGCGCCGCGAGGAGCGCCAGCTGCAGTTTGAAGCCGGCATTTTGCCCGACTTTTTGCCCGAAACCCGCCTCATTCGCGAAAAGCCCTGGACTGTAGCGCCGCTTCCCCAGGACTTGCTCGACCGACGCGTAGAAATTACGGGGCCCGTAGAGCGTAAAATGATCATCAACGCCCTGAACTCGGGTGCCAAGGTGTTTATGGCTGACTTGGAGGACTCCAACTCCCCTACCTGGGCCAACGTGGTGGAAGGCCAGCGCAACCTCCGCGACGCCGTGCGCCGCACCATTTCACTTAGCACACCTACCAAAGAGTACAAGCTCAACGAGGAGACCGCCGTGCTCATGGTGCGGCCACGGGGCTGGCACTTGCTGGAAAAACACATGCTAGTAGATGGCGAGCCAGTAAGCGCTTCGCTGTTTGACTTCGGCCTCTACTACTTCCATAACGCCCATGAACTCTGTTCCCGCGGCACAGGGCCGTACTTCTACCTGCCCAAAATTGAAAGCCACCTAGAGGCCCGCCTCTGGAACGACGTATTTGGGTTTGCGCAGTGGTCGTTGAAAATGCAGAAGTGCACCATTAAGGCCACCGTGCTGATCGAGACGCTGCCTGCTGCCTTCGAGCTGAACGAAATTTTGTGGGAGCTGCGCGAACACTCGGCCGGCCTCAACTGTGGCCGCTGGGACTACATCTTCAGCTATATCAAGCGCCTGGGCCTCAAGCCGGAGTTCCGCTTGCCCAACCGCGCCGAAGTGACCATGACGGTGCCCTTCATGGCGGCCTACTCCCAGCTCGTTATCCAGACCTGCCACCGCCGCGGCGTGCACGCCATGGGTGGTATGGCAGCCCAAATTCCCATCAAAAACGACCCCGAAGCCAACGAAATGGCCCTGGAGAAAGTACGCCAGGACAAAATTCGGGAAGCTCGCAATGGCCACGACGGTACATGGGTGGCCCACCCCGGCCTGGTTCCGGTGGCGCTGGATGTGTTCAATGAGCTGATGCCCCAGCCCAACCAGATCGACAATAAGCGCGAGGACGTGCACGTAACCGCCGCCGACCTAGTAAAAGCGCCCGAAGGCCACATCACCGAAGACGGGCTCAAGCTCAACATTGATGTGGCCATTCAGTACCTCGAGTCGTGGTTGGGTGGCAACGGTTGTGTGCCCATCTACAACCTGATGGAAGATGCCGCTACCGCCGAAATCAGTCGGGCGCAGGTGTGGCAGTGGCTGCACACACCCGGCACGATCCTCGACGATGGCCGCCCCGTTACGCAGGAGCTATACCGCTCCCTGGTGCCCAGCCAGCTAGAGAAAATCAGGGCTCAGGTTGGGGAAGAGCAATACAGCCGCGGCAACTACCTAGAAGCCGCCCGCCTCTTCGACCGGTTGGTATCCAGCGAGAAGTTCATCGAATTCCTGACCGTTCCGGCTTACGACCAGTTGGCGTAAGCTGCCTCCTGCTAGCCTCTGAGGTCTGTTACCCCTCAGCAAGTACTAGCCCTTTTTGCGCTTCAAAGCCCTGAAAAAGCCGCTTTCTGTGGTGGCCGGGCACCGCTTTGCCATTTCTTACCCTTCACTTCCTTACCACTACTCGCCATGAACAAGCAAGAACGTATTGCCGCATTGCAACAGGATTGGTCCACTAACTCCCGCTGGAGAGGCATCAAGCGCCCGTATTCCGCTGAGGAAGTAGTGAAGCTGCGCGGCTCCGTCCAGATTGAATATTCCTTGGCCCGCCAGGGTGCGGAGCGGCTCTGGAAACTCTTGCACACGGAAGAGTACGTAGCTGGCTTAGGCGCCCTCACTGGTAACCAGGCCGTGCAGGAAGTGCAGGCGGGCCTCAACGCCATTTACCTCTCGGGCTGGCAGGTGGCCGCCGATGCCAACGGCGCCGGCCAGATGTACCCCGACCAAAGCCTCTACCCCGCCGACAGCGTACCCAACGTGGTGCGCCGTATTAACAACGCCCTGCTCCGCGCCGACCAGATCCAGAGCGTATCGGGCGAGGGTGACGTGCACTGGTTGGTGCCGATTGTGGCCGATGCCGAAGCCGGTTTTGGGGGCAACCTGAATGCCTTTGAGCTGATGAAGATGATGATTGAGGCCGGCGCTGCGGGCGTACACTTCGAAGATCAGCTTTCCTCCGCCAAGAAGTGCGGCCACCTCGGCGGCAAGGTACTGGTGCCAACGCAGGAAGCCATCAATAAGCTGATTGCCGCCCGCTTGGCCGCCGACGTAATGGGCGTACCAACCCTGGTAGTAGCCCGTACCGATGCCGATGCCGCCGACCTTATCACCTCCGACGTAGATGACCGGGACAAACCGTTCATTCTGCAGGAAGCCGAGCGCACTTCGGAAGGCTTTTACCGCGTGCGGTGCGGCGTAGAAGCAGGCATTGCCCGGGGCCTTGCCTACGCGCCCTACGCCGACCTGATCTGGATGGAAACCTCCACGCCCGACCTGGAGCAGGCACGCCGCTTCGCCGATGCCATTCATGCGCAGTTCCCGGGCAAGCTGCTGGCGTACAACTGCTCGCCATCCTTCAACTGGGCGGCCAAATTGAGCGTTGAGCAGATGGAGTCTTTCCGCGAGGAGCTGGCGGCCATGGGCTATAAGTTTCAGTTCATCACGCTGGCTGGTTTCCACGCCCTCAATACCAGCATGTTCGAGCTGGCCGCTGCCTACCGCGACCGGGGCATGGCGGGTTACTCAGAACTGCAGGAGCGTGAGTTTGCTCTCCAGAAGCAAGGCTTTAAAGCCGTGAAGCACCAAGCTTTTGTAGGCACTGGGTACTTTGATGCGGTGCAGAACGTGGTAACCTCAGGCCTTACCAGCACCGGCGCCCTAGTAGGCAGCACCGAGGAAGCCCAGTTCCAGCACTAAATCACCGATTGAAACGGATTTCTGGGATGACACGGATTCCCAGAAATCTGGAGCCAGATAACCTATAAAAACAAAGGCCACGCTGCTTTGCGTGGCCTTTGTTATGAGTGGAGGGCTAATGCGTGCTGTAGGTTCAGGCTGTCTGTATAATCCGAAAAAGTCCTTTTACAACTGCGCATCTATGCGGCCATTCCGGAACACGGGCACTATGGCATACGCATCCTGCCGAATGCAGAACTCCATGTCTTTGTGCGCCTCCAAGTGGTTGAGGCGGCGCACGTGTGAGGATTTAAGCAGGTAGCCCGCTACATCAGGCTCGGCGGCTTGCCACAGGTCGAGGGCCGCTAGGGTAGCATCGGAGTTGAAGGTGTCGAAGTCAGGTTGCAGGCGGGCCGCCAGCGCACCGCCGAATAGCGTGTCTTCGAGGCAGAAATTGCCTTTCCAGCCGGCGCACACTACCACTACATCTTTGCCTAGGCGGCGCAAGTGGTCGGCAACGGCCCCGATGTTCAGGAAGGCTCCAACCAACACTTCATCAGCGGCAGCAGAAAGGTGCAGGGCGCGGGTGCCATTGGTGGTAGTGATGGCCACACCACGGCCGCGCACGGCTACTACCCCATCGAGGTAGCCAAAGGGCGAATTGCCCAGGTCTACGCCTTCGGCCTGGCGTCCGTCGCGCTCGGCGGCGGTCAGGTAGCCTTCCTTTGCCATGGCTTGGCAGTCGGCTAGTTCGCTGAATGGCACCATGTGCGTGACGCCTTGCGCCAAAGCCGTAACAATGGACGACGTAGCCCGCAGAATATCTACCACCACCGCTACCCTACCACGCAGGTCGAAGAGGGGTAGCAACTCCGGGGAGAAACAAATGTCGATAGAGGGCATGAAAGCCAGGTTGGGTGTGGTTGTCTAATGTAAAATAGAACGTCATGCTGAGCTGGTCGAAGCATCTCGCGTGCGGTCGTTGCAGGAGTAACCCCAACGACGCGAGCGAAATGCTTCGACCAGCTCAGCATGACATTCTATTATAGCAAAACGGTTATCAAGGCAACGACCGCACGCGAGATGCTTCGGCTGCGCTCAGCATGATGTTCTGCTTGTTGTGGTATAAGCAGGATTAAACCTCCTCGGTGCCTTTCACGAAGGGCAGCTTCACAACCGTGGCCGGCAGGTTCTTGCCGCGCACCTGCACAAAAATTTTGCTACCGGGCGTGCTCAGCTCGGTTTTCACGTAGCCTAGGCCAATGCCCTTGCTCAAGCTCGGCGACTGGGTGCCGCTGGTTACGTCGCCTACTTTCTCACCGGCTTCGTTTACCAGCTCGTAGTGGCCGCGCGGAATGCCGGCGCCATCCATCAGGAAGCCCACTAGCTTGCGCTGCACGCCGGCTTCTTTCTGCTGTTTCAGGCTGTCGGCGTTGGTGAAGTCTTTGGTGAACTTAGTAATCCAGCCCAGGCCGGCTTCCAGCGGTGAGGTTTCATCGGTAATGTCGTTGCCGTAGAGGCAGTAGCCCATTTCAAGGCGCAGGGTATCACGGGCACCCAGGCCGATGGGCTTCAGGCCGTAGGGCTGGCCGGCTTCCATCACCTTAGCCCACACTTGCTGGGCGTGCTCGTTGGGCACATACAGCTCAAAGCCACCGGCACCGGTGTAGCCCGTGGCCGAGATAATCACGTTAGGAGCGCCGGCAAACGTACCCTGCACAAAGGAGTAATACGGAATGCCAGCCAGGTCAGCATCGGTCAGGCTTTGCAGGGCGGCTATGGCTTTGGGGCCTTGCACCGCAAACAGGCTCATCTCGTCCGACACGTTCTGCATTTCGGCGCCGTCGGTGTTGAACTGCTGAATCCAGTTCCAGTCTTTCTCAATGTTCGAGGCATTTACTACCAGCAGGTAGTCTTCCTCACCCAGCATGTACACCAGCAAGTCGTCTACAATCCCGCCTTCCTGGTTAGGCAGGCAAGAGTACTGGGCTTTGCCGGGCGTAAGCTTGCTGGCATCGTTGGAGGTTACGCGCTGAATGAGGGGTAGCGCCTGGGGGCCGCGCACCCGGAACTCGCCCATGTGCGACACATCGAAAATACCCACGGCCCGGCGCACCGTGTGGTGCTCATCGAGGTCAGAGGAATAACGAACGGGCATGTTGTAGCCAGCAAACGGCACCATTTTGGCGCCTAGCTGCTGGTGCACTTCATTCAGCGGAACGGTTTTGAGAGTTTCGGACATATGGGTGGAAATGTGATAGGCAGGTTTGAGGCCCGGCAACAGCTAGTAAATAACCGCTGCACCATCGGCTGAAAGTGGGCACTTTCGGCGGCCAAGGCCTAATGAACGGACGAAAGTAGCCAATTCTGGCCGGGAGGCATCCGTCGGTATTCAGTTATCTTTGTTGGAATGGCTCAGCGGCATTGCCGACCCGCTCCGGCCAGCTTTCGTAGGTTTATCCGTTGCTTTTCATTCTCTATCCTAGCGAGAGAGTCCTTACCTCTATGTCCGTCGAACTCAAGCAGGAATTTGATTCAGTGAGTGTGAAGCACCTGCTGTTCAAATCTAAAGTGCGCTCCTTTCTGTATGGCAGCAATATTGATGAAGCGCCCATTCGGGATGCGCAGGTGTGCGCGTTCGGCCAATGGATTACCCAACGCGCCCTCGTCGACTTCCGGCACTTACCCGAAAGCCGTGAGCTAGACCACGTGCACCAGCAGATACACGCCGTAGCCAACCGCCTGATGGACATGAAGCTGAAGGGCCAGCAGGAAGAGGCTATTGCTGGTCTGTCGGAAATAAACACGCTGGCCGACCGCATTACGCGTCTGTTGCGTACCATGGAGGAAAAACTCCGGACCGGCCAATAGGCCCCGGCTGCCGCCCTGTTGCCGCTCTTGCATGAAACTAAAAATCTCTACCAAATTATTTGCGGGTTTTGTAGCCATATCGGTACTGTTTGCCGTGGTGGCGCTTATCAACTACCAGCTTTCACGGGCGGTACTGCGCAACTCCCAACGCGTAGAGCGCTCCACGCGCATTACAGGCGAAGCCACCACCCTGCTGCGCAACATCATTGACATGGAAACCGGCTTTCGGGGCTACCTGCTGATTGGCAATGAAGCCGTGCTGACGCCGTACTATGAGGGCGAGCGAAACCTGTTGGGGCGGTTTGCTGAGCTACGCAACGAGTTGACGGTGGGCACGCCCCAATACCAACGCATCATCCGGACCCAGCAACTGTTTCAGCAGTGGTCGGCATACTCGCATCTACTGATCAGCGAAAAGCGGGAAGCCCTGCGCCGCAACCCCAACCAAACCGGCCTCGATGGGCTGGAGCACCGCAACCTCACCACCGACCTCACCGGCAAAATCCTGATGGATCAGATTCGGGTGTTGTTTGGGGTGTTTGAACGCGAAGAAACCGAGATTCGGGCAAAACAGCGGCGCAAGCTCCAGGACAGCATCCGCGAAACGCGCATTCTGTCGGTGAGCATTACGCTGATTAGTATTCTGCTGGGGTTGCTCTATGCGTCGTACCTAGTGCGGCAGCTTTCCCGGCGCATTGGCGGTATGGTAAAGCAAGCCCAGCGCATTGCTGATGGCGACTACACGACCCAGGTAAAAGATACAGAACAGGATGAGCTCACGGAGCTGGTGGACTCATTGAACACAATGACGGACACCATCAACGCCAACATCGGGCAGCTGGAACACCGCAACAAGGAGCTGGACCAGTTCTCCTACGTGGTGTCGCATGATTTGAAGGCTCCGCTGCGCGGTATTGAAGCGGCCTCCCGCTGGATAGAGGAGGACATGGGCCAGGAGCTGCCCGAGCACATTCGGGAGTTTCTACGCCTGATGCGCACTAGGGTTAGCCGAATGGAAAACCTGATTACAGGCATTCTGGACCTGGCGCGAGTGGGCCGCATTCCGCAGGCCGATGAGCCCGTGTTTGTGCGCCAGCTGCTGCGTGAAATCGTAGATTCCCTGGAGCTGCCCGCCGGCTTCAACGTGGAGCTGCCCTTCTACTTGCCCACCCTGCGCACCAACCGCGTGCAAATGCAGCAGGTATTCACGAACCTGATCAGCAACGCCCTCAAATATCATCATAACCCGGAACACGGCAACGTGCGCATTGGCTGCGTGGAAGGCCCCAAGTTTTACACCTTCTCTGTGGCCGATGATGGCCCGGGCATTGCAGCCGAATACCACTCCCGCATTTTCGTGATTTTCCAGACCCTCACGGAGCGCGACACGGTGGAAAGTACCGGCGTAGGGCTGGCTATTGTAAAGAAAATAGTGGAGCGCCAGGGCGGCACCATTCGGGTTGAATCAACTGAAGGCCAAGGTGCCAACTTCATCTTCACTTGGCCCAAGGAACCGTTGCGCCGTCGCGAATAAGCTGGTCCCGGCCTTCAACTTCCGCCCAAACATGCTATTTGCCGTATACTGCACTCCTATGGCATCATTTTTCGCTACTTGCTCATGAACGCCGACCTAGATCAGCCCAGCATTTTGCTCGTCGAGGACGACCAAATGGATATTATAAATGTGCAGCGCGAGTTGCGTAAGCATAATATTGAGGTGCCGCTGCACATTGCCCGCAATGGCCGCGAGGCGCTGAACATGCTCCGCGGCGAAGCCGGCCAGCAGCAAATTCCGAAGCCTAGCGTGGTGATGCTGGACCTGAACATGCCCCGCATGAACGGGCTAGAGCTGCTGGAAACTCTCCGCTCCGACCCTGAGTTTGTGGCCCTGAACGTGTTTATCACCACTACCTCCGATCTGGAAACTGACCGCCTAAAAGCCCAGGACCTAGCCGTGAGCGGCTACATCATCAAGCCCTTGAGTTTTGATACGTTTGGGGAAGGCGGCACTACCGTGGATGGCTTCAGCCTGTTTCTGGATTTGCTGCGACTGAAGTAACTGACTGCTTCTTTGCTAGGCCCCGCTAGGCCTTAAAGCAGCCGGAATCCTAGGCGATGGTGTTCCGTGGGCCCAAATTCCCGAATAGCAGCACGGTGTTTTGCGGTTGGATAGCCCGCGTTCTGCTCCCAGCCATATTCCGGAAACGTTTGAGCCAGCGCGCTCATGCGCTCATCCCGAAAGGTTTTGGCCAGCACCGAGGCAGCCGCAATGCTGCGGTAAATACCGTCGCCCCCGATAATGCAGGTGTGTGGCAGCGTGGCGTGCGCCCGAAACCGGTTGCCATCGACGAGCAAGTGTGTGGGTTGCGGCTGTAGTTGCGCGGCAGCGCGGTGCATGGCCAGGTAGCTGGCCTGCGCAATATTGATGCTGGCAATTTCCTCCGGCGAGGCCTCTGCCACGGCCCATGCTATGGCCTCACGGCATATTTCTTCGCGCACCTGGTCTCGGCGCTTAGCCGTCATCTGCTTGGAGTCGTTGAGGTAGCGGGGCGAGAAATCGGGGGGTAGTATAACGGCAGCGGCAAACACCGGCCCGGCCAGACATCCGCGCCCGGCTTCATCAAGCCCAGCTTCCAGCGGCTCGCCCGTATGAGAAACAAGTAGCATAGCCACAAAACTACATCTTCCGTCTTCACTAGGCACTACTTCAAGCCAAGTGAGCACCTAGTAGAGCACCCTGTAAACGGGAAAAGCCTCCGCGGTGGCCGTAGCACCCGCGGAGGCTTTTCTATGGTTTTCGGCACGTAGGGCTGGGTAAGTAGGCTAGTGGCTACCAGCAGTGGAGCCGGTTTCAGGGCCAGACGATTCTCCCCGGCGGAAACCTTGCTTATCACGGGGCCCTTCATCTAGTGCCTCGTCTTCATCATTGGTAATGTACACATTGGAGGTAGGACCTAGGCCGCCGGTTTTCTGCGCCAGCTCCATTTCAGCTTGTGCGTGTTTCAAATTGAATAGCGGATCCCCTTCCTGGGGCTGAGCAGCTTGCTTTTTGGGTTGATTAGCCATAGAGAGTAAGGCAACAGCCGGGAAGTGAACAGCTGTGTAAGGTCTCGTACGCACCACTCATGGTAGAGGTTGGCTTCGGCTGCTTACAGGATTCTGCCTTTGCACCCGCCGGAAAATAAAAAAGCCGCTACCCGAGGTAGCGGCCTTTTCCGTCGCATTGGCCGGCAAATTTCATTCATCCACCCTACTCCTTTTGCCGGTGGTCAACACTACGCGGTGAGAGTCTTCCTTTCCATTAACCCTGACGCGCGCTGAATAATTAGTAAGTCAAAGGTATAGCATGCGTTAGGCCAGCGCGGCATTATTGGACCAACTGCGTGCTAGGCCCGGTCAATCAGGCGAATCCAACGGCGGGGCGCTTATCTTGCCCCGCAAACTGCAGCCGGCGCTATACCTTTACAGCCCTAATACTTCTTTATTTAACTACCTAATGGCAGCCACACCCGACCCGAACCTTGATGAAACCCGCAACCCCTGGCAAACGCTGGGCTCGGAAATAATCTATCAAAACCCCTGGATCCGGGTTCGGCAAGACCAAATCATCAACCCCGCCGGCAACCCAGGCATTTACGGGGTAGTCTCGATGAAAAACAAGGCCCTGGGCATTGTGCCGGTTGATGCCGAGGGCAATACCTGGTTGGTGGGCCAGTACCGCTACACCCTCAGCGAATACAGCTGGGAAATTCCGATGGGTGGTGGCCCCGTGGAGCTGGATATTCTGGAGTCGGCGCAGCGTGAATTGCGGGAGGAAACCGGCTTACTAGCTCGCCGCTGGACCAACATCATGCGCCTACACACCTCCAACTCGGTTACCGATGAGGAAGGCTTCGTGTTTCTGGCCCAGGACCTGGAGCAAGGCGAAGTAGAGCCGGAAGAAACCGAAGAGCTGCACCTCTGGAAGCTGCCCCTCACGGAGGCCGTGCAGCTGATTATGGATAATCGGATTACGGATGCCATCAGTGTAGCGGGTTTGCTGAAAGCGGCCCGTTTGCTAGGGGTGTAGCGCAGCCAAAGTGCCCGCATTGCTCGCCGGGTTTCGGCGGTTCCTTTCATTAGCGCTACTTTTGCGTTTATGTCACGCCTGCTCCGCTTTCTTGGCCACCGCCTGTACACCACCTGGGCTACGTTCTGGTTTGTGACGCCCTTCTTGCTAACGTATCCGTTGCAGTGGCTGCTGAGCAAGCAACCCTGGGGGCACCGCCACTTGCACAACCTGAATCGGTACTGGAGCAAGCTGTTCATCCGGATGTGGGCCGTACCGGTAAAAACTGTCTGGAAAGACCCGTTGCCCGCGAGCCAGCCCTGCGTGTACGTGGCCAACCATAGCTCCTACATTGATATTCCGCTGCTGTTCCGCACCATTCCGGGCTGGCTAAATATCATGGGCAAAAGCTCACTGGCCAAGGTACCCATGTGGGGTCCCATTTTCGGCCGCGCTTACATCACCGTCGACCGCGACAGTGCAGTAAGCCGGGGTCGGGCTATGGTGCAGGCCCGCCGCACCCTGGAAGCGGGCCGCTCGGTGGTTATTTTTCCGGAAGGCAAGATATCCAAGACGCCCGGCCTGCAGATGGAGCCGTTCAAGGATGGGGCCTTCCAGCTGGCTATTGCCATGGGCGTACCCATCGTGCCGGTTACCATGCCGCTGAACCACCGTTTCATGCCCGATGTTGAAGGTCTGCGGGTGCGGTATTCGCCGCTCGCCATCACGCTGCACGCACCTATTCCAACCACCGGCCTTACCGCCACTGATGCTCCTAGGCTCCGTCAACAGGCCTATGATATCATTGCCAGCGGTTTTCTGCCGGATGGCGGCGGAATTCCGGAGCCTAGCACGTGGCGGCGCCCCAATCCGGGCAAACCAGCCACCCCAGAAACCAAAGAAACGGAGCTGGCGGCGTCCAATTCCTGAGTATCATCTCTTATACCTCACTACCCTTGAGCACCGACCTAGCTACCCTCCGCGGCCTGGCCCACCTGGCCCGCCTGGAATTTGACGACACCAAAGAGCAGCAGATGCTCGGCGACCTGAACAAGATTTTGGATTGGGTTGACCAGCTGCGCCAGCTGGATACCACCGATGTAGAACCCTTGGTGCACCTTTCGCAGGAAGTAAACGTGATGCGCGCCGATGAGGCCCACAACTCAGTAAGCCACCAGGCTGGCCTGAGCAATGCGCCGCGCAAAGATTCTGATTACTTCCGCGTACCTAAAGTGCTGGAATAACTGCTGGTGTCCACTTCCGTTCCTACTACCCCCGCGACCCGGCCCAATCCTGGTTGGCACGGTCTGCTTTTCCTGCTTCTGGCCTGCGCTCTGCTGGCCCTGGGCTTGGCCGGCTGGCATTATTTCACTGCCGATGATGCTGTACTGCCGGCCCAGCCGGTAGCGCAGCTGGCTCCCGTTCCCCTAACGGTTGGTGAGGTAGCGGTTGGCCTTACTAGGCTGCCTGTGCAAGCCAACGGCTACCTCATCACCCAAACGCATGATGTAGCCGGCCCCTTCCTGCGGACCGAAGCTGCGTTTGCCTTTCTGGGTTTGATGGGGGTAGCGCTGGCATATTTCCTGGCGGTAGTGAGCGGACTGACGCGGCCCTTTTTCGTGGCCGGCATGGCGCTGGTCATCTTCCTGCTCATGTCGTTGAATGCGGACTTGCTGGGGATATTCGATGCAAGCCAGCAGTACTTTCTGATTCTGACGCTGGCCGTGCTGGGCCTGCCAGCATATTACCTGCACGCCTTCCGGCCGGAAGTGCCGCTCAGCCAGCGCATTTTGCTGTTTGGCGTGCTGGTGCTGGCGATGGGCGCGCTTCTGTTCGGGCTGAACCCCACTCAGGCGGAGGTAACGGCCCTGCACCTTACTGCGTTTGTAACCATGGCCGGGGCAGTGGCGGTGGTTTTGCTGGTGCTGTGGGTGGCCTTCGAAAACGTGTACGGCTTGCTCTGGCTGAACACGCAGTCCGATTCACCAGCGGGCCGCTTTGGGCTTTTCCCGTTTCTGCTGGCTAGTGGCCTGTATCTGGGCACGCTGTTTCTGTATTACTGGAACAATGGCGAAGTACTGCTCTTCCCCGGCTGGCACCTCGACCCCTTGGTGCTGTTGCTGCCGGCCGTGCTCATTGGCTGGTTTGGCCTGAAACGCCGGGCAGCTACTTACGGTCCCTGGATTGGCTACCACACCGACATGCGCTACCTCTATCCAGTCCTGGTAGTGTTTGCCGCGGCGGCGCTGGGCTATGCGCTGGCCACTGCCAACGACCCGCTGCTTATGGCCGCCCGCGACTTCACGGCGCTGGCGTTTCTGTGCGTGGGCGTGGCGTTTCTGCTGTATGTACTGCTGAACTTCGGACCCTTGCTACGCAAGAAACTGCCGGTATACCGGGTAGCCTACGAGCCGCGGCGCCTACCCTTCTATGCCATGTACACCCTCGGAGTTGTACTACTAGGCTTGGTATTGCTGCGCAACAACTTTTCGATAGTAGACCAAGTGCGGGCGGGCTACTACAACAACCTCGGCGACCTGGCCCGCTTGCAAAGCGAGCTGCAGCCCGACGACCTTTCGCAAGCCCTGCTGGCCGAGCGCTACTATGCTGAAAGCGACGTGTTGGATCAGCATAACCACAAAGCCAGTCTAGGGCGGGCGGCGCTTTACCGCTTCCGCCTGCAGCGCCAAAACGAAATCAACATTCTGCGCCGGGCGCTCAGCCGCCGCCCTTCCGAAAAAGTATCGTTGCGATTGGCCGCGTTATACAATGAGCCCCGCGATTTTTTTGACCGCTTGGCCGTGCTGCGTGATGCCCTGAAAGCAGCGCCCAACAGCGCCCGCCTCAACGGCGATATGGCGCAGCTGTACAGCCGCTCCACCGTAACTGATTCCGTAGAGTTTTATCAGGAGCGCGCCGAAGCGGCAGCTCCCAACAGTGAAGTACTGCAGGCTAACCGGCTAGCCTTCTTACTACGCGACCCTCAGCTTGGCTCCGTTTCGGAGTTTATGCAAAAGGCCTCCACTACTTCAGATGATGCCTTGGCCAGCAATATGTTGCTAGCGTATCATCTACGCCCAACCGGTACTGCTACGCCGGTTTGGCCGCAACCGGTACCTAGTACTGACCTAACTCCGGCCCAGTTTGCTCATCTGTACCATGCGGCCCTCTTTCGGGTGCATGCGAAAGGCAGTAAACCGGCTGCTGATACAACTTATGCGCCGCTGCTGAAGCGCCTGACACAACGGGCCGCCAACAGCGACTTTCATGATCAGCTTACGTTTCTGCAGGCCTATACGCAGCATTATGGTGGCCGCCCGGTAGCGGCCCAAACCACGCTGCTACCCCTTGCTACCGGCTCAGGGCCAACTACTGCCTACTACCAGCAGCTGCAAGGCTTGTGGCTTCTGGATCAGCACTTGCCCGCTCCAGCTGCCAACCGCCTCAATGAAGCCCTGCAGAACGGCGCCACCACCGCCGCCCTACCGGCTGCTTACGCCCTCGCCCTTAGCAACCGACCCGATTCTGCCCAGCGCGTTATTCGTCGGGTATTGGCGGGCTCCGAGCAAAGCGCATACCGGGCCGCACGGCGCTTATCAGCGGTTTTATCGCCCGAGCTACGCACCGAATATGCGCAGGCTCCCGACTCGCTCCGCACCGAATATTTGGTACTCCGCGGCGACGAGCTACCAGCTAAGGAACTCCTAACCTCAGCACAAACCATCACAACTCCCGCCCTGCGCGAAACGGCGCTGCTGGCCCAGTTGCCGCGTGCTATTCAGGCCGGAGAGTTGGCGGCCGCTCAGCAGGTAGTGGAGCAAATCGCACCGGCCCCAACGGCTCCAGGCCCTGTAGCTTCAGCCTGGAATGTGCGGCGTGGCGAACTATTAGCGCAACAGCAGCAGTGGCCGCAACTCCAGGAATTGGTAGATAACGCCAGCTTCATGGGCTTTGATGGGTTTTACCGACTCTACTTCCGGGCGGCCATAGCCGAAGCAGCTAAGCAACCTCAAGACGCTGCCCGCCTCTACGACCAACTCGTGCGCGAAGCACCTTTCGTAGAAACCGGCCTAGTAGCCGCCGCCAACTTCCATACCCGCCGCCGCGATTTTCCGGCGGCTTACAACACCTTGCTCCGCGGCATCGATTACAACCCGGAATCAGTGGTGTTATTAAAGGCGTATGTACTGGCCGCTATTCCGGTTGGGCTCACCGAATATGCCTCCACGCCGCTTGAGCACCTAGGGGCATTGCTTTCCCCCGCAGATTACGCTACCTTTCGTAAAGAGTACGAAACGCGGCGGGCGTCGCGTGTAGCGTCCGCTGCTCCCTGGAACTAACCCCGGTATTCTGGTTATGCTGCCTCCTGTTATAGAAACTACCGATATTTCCAAGGTCTACCGGATGGGGGCAGAGGAAATCCACGCGCTACAATCAGTAACTATTACTATTCAGCGCGGTGAGTACGTAGCCTTTATGGGTCCATCGGGATCCGGCAAGTCAACCCTCATGAACATCGTAGGGTGTCTGGATACGCCTTCGGGTGGCCGCTATATCCTCAATGGCAAGGATGTCAGCAATATGAGCGACAACCAGCTGGCCGATGTGCGTAACCGTGAGATTGGATTCGTGTTCCAATCATTCAACCTGCTGCCCCGGGCCACTGCCCTCGATAATGTAGCGCTGCCCCTGATTTATGCGGGCTATGGCAAAAGCGAACGGCAAGAGCTAGCCCGGGAAGCCCTGCGCAGTGTAGGCCTCGCCGACCGCGCTTTGCACAAGCCCAACGAGCTAAGCGGTGGACAGCGCCAGCGCGTGGCCATTGCCCGTGCCCTCGTCAATAACCCCAGCATTATCCTGGCCGACGAGCCTACCGGCGCCCTCGATACTCGCACCAGCCACGAGATAATGGACCTGTTTGAGGCCTTATACGTCCGGGGCAATACCATTATTATGGTAACGCACGAAGAGGACATTGCCCGCCACGCGCACCGCATTGTCCGGTTGCGCGATGGCCTAGTGGAGTCCGATGTGGTGAACACCGATCTGGCTAGCTATCAGCCAGTAGAAAGTCATTAAAGCTACCCAGGCGCTATAAATGGAGGCTTGCATCTAACAACTAAGGCGCTTGGTTGGTAGTAGATCTTTCTGCCCACTTTTTCTTCCTTTTTCAGTTGAAGATCTATACCAAAACCGGCGACAAAGGCCTCACCTCGCTTATTGGCGGCACGCGCGTTCCAAAGTCCAGCCTTCGTATTGATTGCTACGGCACCGTTGATGAGTTAAACTCCTACTTGGGCCTAGTGCGCGACCAAGAAGTAAATGTCAAACGCCGAGACCTGCTCAAGGAAATCCAGGATCGGCTCTTTACCATCGGGGCTTCCTTGGCTTCCGACCCGGAAAAGTCGAAGATGAAGATTCCGGATTTGCACGAGCAGGACATTACTCTGCTGGAACAGGAAATGGACCGCATGAATGAAACGCTGCCGGAGCTGCGGGTTTTTGTGCTTCCTGGTGGTCATCAGTCCGTTTCCTTTGCTCACGTAGCCCGGTGCGTATGCCGCCGGGCCGAGCGGCTGGTAATCCAGCTCCGCGAAGATTCCTTCGTAGCCGACTTGGTCATCATGTACCTGAACCGCCTTTCCGACTTCCTTTTTGTGCTCAGCCGCCAGATGGCTCATGAGCTTCAGGCAGAAGAAGTGAAGTGGGAACCTCGCATGTAGCTGCGGCAGTTACGCCAGACTAACAAGTGTTCGGAAGAAATTCTGCACCTTTACTTAACCGCTCTTATCACCTTCTCGTCCCACCCACTCCAGCACAACTGGTGTCGCCTCTCTTCCGTTTTTAGAGGCCTCTACCCGCTGTGTCTCAGTTACCCTTTTCCCCACCCCACTCCCTATGCTTGACACGCTCACTATCAACACCCAGCGTACTACTACCTCGCGCCGCGCGGAAGTAGACTTCGACACGCTGGAATTCGGCAAGGCCTTCTCCGACCATATGCTGGTAGTCGACTACCATGATGGCGAATGGCAGGAGCCCCATATTGTACCGTACGGCGACATGTCGGTAAGCCCGGCCAACTCTGCACTGCACTATGGTCAGGCTATTTTTGAAGGCATGAAAGCCTACAAAAATCAGCAGGATGAGGTCTTCATTTTCCGCCCCTACGATAACCTGAACCGGCTAAACCTTTCGGCTGAGCGCATGTGCATGCCCACCGTACCGGAAGAGATTTTTATGCAGGGACTAAGCCAGCTCATTCGGCTTGATAACGAGTGGGTGCCCAACTTTGCTGGCAGTGCGCTGTACATTCGGCCCTTCATGTTTGCTACGGATGGCTTCTTGGGTGTGCGTCCCTCCAACTCCTACCGTTTCATAATCATCACGTGCCCGGTAGGCCTGTACTACAATAAGCCCCTGCGTGTGCGCTTCGAAGAGAAGTACGTACGCTCGGCGGAAGGCGGCGCTGGCTACGCTAAAAATGCCGGTAACTACGGCGCGGCCATGTACCCCACCAAAGTGGCCCAGCAGGAAGGCTACAATCAGCTCATCTGGACTGATGCTTCAGAACATAAGTATGTAGAAGAATCTGGCACCATGAATGCCGTTTTCGTGATTAATGGCCGTGTTATCACGCCAGCTCTCAGCACGTCCATTCTGGATGGCATTACCCGCCGCAGCGTGCTCCAACTGGCCCAAGACTGGGGTATACCGGTTGAAGAGCGCAAGGTATCGGCCGTTGAGATAATGGCCGCTCAGGCAAATGGCACTCTGGAGGAAGCTTTTGGGGTGGGTACTGCCGCTACAATCGCGCCTATCTCCGTAATTGGCTACCAAGGCCACGACTATACCCTGCCTACTCCTGCTGCTGATGCTTTCTCGCACCGGGTGTCTGCAGCGCTTGCTGCCATCCGCAGCGGTGAAGCGCCTGACACGCACGGCTGGATGGTGCGCGTGTAAACAAGATATACGTAATAGAAGCCCATTTTACTAGGTCTTTCTTTGCCTTAAACCCGAAACAGCCGGCTCCTATACGAGTCGGCTGTTTTCTTTTGCCGACCTTTGAGCCACACATATTTTCACTTTTAACCTTTCCCATGACCCACGACCAGGTGAAGGAATTGAAGGGCCGCGCTGAGGCCCTGAGGAGGTATCTTTGACTACGATGCCCGTAAAGCCCAGGTCGTAGAGACCGAACAACAAACAACAGCCCCCGGCTTCTGGGATGACTCTAAGAAAGCCGAGGCCGTAATGCGAGACATCAAGTCCATTAAAGTCTGGACAGATGAATACGAAGCGGTTGAAAAGCTACTCGGCGACCTTGAGGTGCTCTATGACTTCTACCGCGAAGGCGACGTTGCCGAGGATGAGATGCAACGTGAGTTTAACACAGCTCAGCAGGCTGTGGAGCGCCTCGAGTTCAAGCGGATGCTGTCCGATGAGGAAGACCAGCTTTCTGCCATCATCGACATCAATCCTGGGGCCGGTGGTACCGAAAGCCAGGATTGGGCCGAGATGCTTATGCGCATGTACATCATGTGGGGCGAAAAGCAAGGCTTCACCGTGCGTCAGGTCAACTACCAGCCGGGAGAAGGCGCGGGTATCAAGTCAGCTTCTTTGGAGATAACCGGGCCATTTGCCTACGGCTACCTAAAAAGCGAAATCGGCGTGCATCGTTTGGTGCGCATCTCCCCCTTCGATAGCAGCGGCCGCCGGCATACCTCGTTTGCCTCCGTGTTTGCCTACCCGGTGGTAGACGACACGATCAACATCCAAATTAACCCTAGCGACATAACCTGGGATACCTACCGAGCCGGAGGCGCCGGGGGGCAGAACGTAAACAAGGTAGAAACTGCCGTTCGCCTCACCCACGCGCCCTCGGGCATCATCATTGCCGTCCAGATTGAGCGCAGCCAGCTCATGAACAAAGAGCATGCGTTGCGTATGCTTAAGTCCAGGCTGTACCAGATGGAACTTGATAAGCGCAATGAGGCTAGGGCTATAGTGGAGGCCGGTAAAAAACGTATCGACTTCGGCTCCCAAATCCGAAACTACGTGTTGCACCCATACAAGCTTATCAAAGACCTACGCACCGGAGTAGAACGCACCGACGTGCAGAACGTACTGGACGGTGACTTGGAAGAATACATCAAAGCCTACCTGATGCAGAACTAGGACTTTGTTAGCTACCAAGTCACAAAAAAAGGGCTGCCAAAATTGGCAGCCCTTTTTAGGTTTATTCTGTGAAGGGTTATTTCACATCCCAGAACACACGAGTCTCAACGTTGTCACCACCAATTGCGGCGGCAGCGGCGGTATTATTCGTAGCGTTCAGGTTCTGTTCAACGACTGGATATGGGAAGCGCTTTGGCAAAGCCGACAGAGCACCAGCAGGAGCCGTTAACGTAGGCGAGTCCAGACGACGGTACTCTCTGAATGAATCAACTGGCTGATCATACAGAGCAATCCACTTCTGAACACCAATCTTCTGCTTGTAGTCCCCAGCAGCAGTTGTGTACTTAACAGATGGCTGAGCCAAGTAGGCAGTAGCTTCTGTCTCCGTTCCACCCCACTCAAGGATAGAAGCCGTAACAGCTGCATTGTAATGCGACTCAGCAGTTCCTCCCCCTACATCAAATCCACGCTCAACGGCTTCTGCTAGTAGAAACTCAACTTGAGCATAAGAAAGGAGAGTGCCTGGGTGAGTAGCGTTCTCCTGCTCTGTACCTGGAGCTGAGAAAGTAGCGTAGTTGTTGCTGGTGCCATACACACCACCTTTGAACGTACCATCTTTCGCCAGCTTGAAGTAGTTGTCGATACGAGGATCCTTCAACTCATTCAGCTTGTTAATGAAGGTGTTGGCTCCAACAAAGTCATTCCGGCCACTCTGCACCAGCTGTTCAAACAGAGGGTTCGTGTTTGGGTTAGAAGACTGGAAGGAAACTATAGCATTTTCCTCGTTAGAGGAGATAAGCTTGCCTTTCACTTCGCTAACCATTTTCGCTGCCGTAGTTGGATCCTTGTCAGCAATAGTCAAGGCAAGACGCAGTTTTAGCGAGTTGGCAAACTTTACGAAACCTTCAACACCTCCACGCCCTTGGCCATATAACAGATCAGCTTGGTCTAGGGAGCCTGCACCTTCATCGAATTTCGCAATAGCGGCATCCAAACGAGCAATCAGGTCGGTGTAGATAGCGGCATCGTCATCATACTTAGGTGCCTTCATGAAGTCCAGCGCCTCTGAATACGGTACGTCACCAAATGTATCTACTAGCGTTGCCCACGCATACACCTCCAGTACTTCAATAGAAGCAAGCTGGTTAGCCTTCATAGCTGGGTCAAACAACGGATCGTTGTTAGCCGAGATAATCGTTTTGGCCTCCTGCAGGTCGCGCAGCACGTCGCGATAGATCGACGTCCAGAACCCACCGTTGATATTGCGGGTTTTGATATCGTAGATGCTCTCGTCGAAGTAAGTGGTTTCAGCCCAATACTGCGTATACAGGCGGAAAGGGTTGAGGTTTACGCTTGGGCTAACTACCGTGCGAGCCAAAGCTAGTTCAGCGCTCGAAACCAGAGTAGGGCCAGGTACTTGGCCAGACTGTGGGCGCTTAGGGTCAACGTTATAATCATCCAGGGTCTCAACGCAGGAGGTAGCTAGTACCAGCGCTGGCAGGATGTAAAGAAGCGATTTTTTCATCTCTAGAAGTAATTAGAAGCTAAAGCGGATATTACCACCAAACGTCCGTACGGCTGGGAAAGATCCCGAAGAATAGCCTTGGCCCAGGTTACCCGAGCTCAATGCATCCTCTGGGTCAGCGTCCGGGAGGTTTTTGGAAATAATCCACAGGTTACGACCTACCAGCGAGAAATCAATGCCTTTCACGCCACCGATTTTCGAGGCAATGGTAGTAGGCAACGAGTAGGTCAGAGACACCTCACGTAGCTTCACAAAGCTGGCATCGTATACGAATGCAGATGCAGGATTACGCAAGTAACCATACAAGCCGTAGTTGGTATTGCTTACCCGACGTGCGTTAGGAGTACCATCAGCAAGCACACCTGGCAGAATTACACCACCACCGTTGGCAATCGTGTTACGCGATGGGTTGCCTAGATCATTAAGTTGAGCCGTTTCTGGGGTTAGACCCGTAGCTAGGCCATAATAACGATCCAGCGAGAAGATATCACCACCCTGACGGAAATCAACGAGGAAATACAACGACACGCCCTTGTAGCTCACTGTGTTCGATACACCGCCCGTCCAATCTGGATTAGGGTTACCAATCACATTGTTAACCGTTGCCGTCTGCGCATAGTAACCGTTAGCACCTACCACCTTTTCACCATTCAGGTAAATAAAGTCCCCGCCGCGGATTGAGCCGAAAGCCTCACCTACTGTTGCGTTGGAGCTTACACCACCCTGGTAGTTAGCCAACACAATGTTGTCAACACCTTCATAGAGTGAAAGGATTTTATTTCGGTTACGAGTCCAGTTGGCATTCAAGGTCCAGGTGATGTTTTCGTTTTTCACTGGAGTCACGAAAGCCGACAGCTCGATACCACGGTTCCGAACCTCACCCGAGTTTACGAAACGCTGGCTGTAGCCAGTGGCCGTAGAAAGAGCAACGGGAATGATCTGGTCAATGGTATTCTGCTGATAAACTGTAAAGTCAAACCCTAGTCGGCTCTGGATAAAGTTCATCTCTAAACCAGCTTCGGCGCTTTTCGTACGCTCAGGCTTCAGGTTAGGATTGTTTTTCGTGCCAGGAACCGAATAAAGAGCCGTACCATTGAAAGTTGACACTTTCGTGTACACGTCATTTACAGATAAAGCGTCAGCTCCTGAGCCTACTTCGGCGTAGTTAGCGCGCACCTTACCGTATGACAGCCACTGCACATCTTTCAATAGTTCCGAGAAAACGAAACCAGCTGCAACTGAAGGGTAGTAGAAGGTATTATTTGCGTTAGGCAATGTGGTTGACTTATCACGACGAGCTGTCAGATCTAAGAACAACATATCGCGGAAACCCAAAGTAGCGCTAGCAAAAATACCATCTACGCCAATCTTAGTTTCATTTTCCGTTGCAGGCAGCGGATCACTCACTGAGTTGGTCAAAGCGTACAACTCGGGCACAACTAAGCCACCGTTCGTAGCCGAATAGACAGAGCTTATATACTGACGACGAAGGTTAGCACCAATCAGACCTTTCAGGCTGAAGGATTCGGTGATATCCTTTGAGAAGTTGCCAAGCAGATCGTAGTTGTACTCGCGCGAAGTGCGGTTGTAACGGTTGTAGCTCGACAAGCCTACGCTACCAATAGCGTTACGCTCTTCCTGAATTTCGTCGTACGAGTCAGAAGTTACGCGACCCAGGATGTTAAACCAGTCGGTTACTTTATACGTAGCGGCTACGTTACCGAAGAAGCGGTTGCGGCTATCGGTCTCGTAGTTCTTATAACGTACCCAGTACGGGTTGTTCCAGTAGATTGGGCTTAGATCGTCTGGATCAGAGTAGTTATACGTCTTATTCTGGCCGGTGCGCTCATAAGCAGCTTTCTGCTCTTTCAGGTCAACGTTCGTCTGCCACCACTGGCGGAAGTTCGTCATTACGTTACCATCGCCGTAGCCAGTACCGTAGCGGCCTTTGCCATCTACACGGGTGTAGTTGATGGAAGCCGAGGTAGTCAGTTTAGGGGTTAGGTTCAGCGAACCAGCGAAATTGACGATGTTCTTGTTTACTTCGCTGTTCTCCAGAACACCCTTGTCGCGGATGTTGTTGTAGCCCAGTTTGAAGTAGCCATTATCGTTACCACCATCAATAGAAATGCTATTGTTGAGCGTAACAGCCGTCTTGAAGAATTCTTCTGGGCCGTTCTTCGCAGCTACCCAAGGCGTAGCCTTCCGGTAGGTTGGCGAAGTAGGATCGAAAGAATCCCACTGGTACACGTTCAAATTTGGATCGAAACGAGCGCCATAAGAAGCATCTTCTGACAAAGGCGTTACCAAGTCATCTGTACCATCGCCGTCGATGTCGCGGGACAGGAAGAAGCCGCTCTCGTCTTCATAATAGCGGCCGTAACCGGCACCATACTGATCCTGATACTTAATAAAGGTCTTCTTGTCGATACGACCAGCGGTAGCCCCCAAGTTAATGGTTACACCCAAGCCTTTCCGGCCTTTCTTGGTAGTAATCAGAATTACACCGTTGGCAGCACGCTCACCGTACAGAGCAGTAGCGGCAGCACCTTTCAGTACCGTAGTCGAGGCAATGTCATCGGGGTTGATGTCAGCAGCAGCGTTACCATAGTCATAACCACCACGACCAGTCTGCTGATCGGCAGAGTTCGTGTTGGCATTGCTGATCGGAACACCATCCACAACAAACAGAGGCTGGTTGTTGCGCGAGATAGACTTGGTACCGCGGATCAATACGTTAGTTGATCCACCCAGCGTGTTGCTCTGACGAACGTTCACACCGGCAACCTTACCTGACAGGCCGTTAATGAAGTTGGGGTTACGAGCCTTGGTAATGCTTTCACCCTCAACCTGCGTTGCCGAGTATGGCAGCGAGTTGCGGGTTCTTTCTACGTTTTGGGCGGTTACTACAACTTCGCCCAACTGCTTGGTGTCGGGAGCCAGTCCAATGTCAATGGAGGAAGCATCGCCGATTGCACGCTCTACCGATACAAAGCCGATAGAGGTGAAGGTTAGGGTAGTAGCTGAAGACGGTACGGATAGTGTGTAAGTACCATCTGCATTCGTCGACACCCCATTATTAGTACCCTTTGCGAGAACCGTAACCCCCGGAAGTCCCTGACCTGTAGTACGGTCTGTAACTCGTCCGGAGACTTGCCGGTTCTGTGCGGCCGCCTGCTGCAACAGTACGGGCGCGGTCAGAGCCGCCGTCAATAAAATTTTCCGCATGTGAGTGAAAAGAGTTTGGTGAATTGAAACTGAGCTCCAAGTTAGGATTTACTGCTCAAAACTGAAAAAAATTAAATTACTCTCCTATATATCATCAGAAGTTGGCAACGCAACAGGGCTTTCTCCCTCTTCTCATATAGGCTTCATCTACTAGCCACTTATAGGAAGCAAAGTCAAATTAGCTTTGTCATCGTAGATGTATGATTAAGACCTCTCCCCTACTCCATACCCTCTCTGCCTACCCTGCCTTCTTCTGTACTTCGTCATTCGCTATAGTAAGTGCTCATATCAAAACAGGGTATTGAGCTTACAATCCGGCTAAAGCAGGATCTTCACTTAACTATACGGGCTTAATATACCTTTTTTTTTCGCAAAATAAGAATACTCAGCTCTAGATAACAGTAGCAGAGGAGCCAAATACGCAGCAAGTATAGTCTCCACACTAGCATAAGTACCCTGCACTAGGCTAGTAATGGTCTCAAACCCACCTATTGATTCTTCTTAGGTATTAACTACAAGGTTACTTAGCAGTATGTAGCCAAGCCAGATACTACTTTATATGTTGATGTTATATATGCCTTTAGCCTACAGGAGGAGTTGACTTATTCCAAGAGGCTAGTAAGTTATCAAGCGATGCTGCTACTCTGGCCGCCTCAAGCAATGTGCATGCTCCACAATAAGCACCTGTATTTAGGCTTGACAATAGAAGATTAGTAACAGTTTGCTAGTACACCAATAACTTTGAAATATTGGTGTTTATATTGTTGGTACTTACTTAAATATCTGTATACAATTTGAGTTAAATAAAGCGTAGTTAATAGTGCATCACCTTATAAAATGTTCTATATATAGTATATTTTATATAAAATACAGCATAAATACAATCTAAACTACTTTAAATACTAATAACATATAAGATACAAGAACATATTCTGTTTAAGCCATACACTATTTAAATAACTGCGCATTCAATGGCAATTGCTAAAATGACTATTGTTTATATTAAATATTAACTTATTTGTAACAAAGTCTACCTTCCATAACTCCAAATCCAGTCCGATTGAGTTATTGGTTGAAATTCTTAATGCCTGCTACTATTTGGTAATGCACCACGCATTAGCATTATGCATGCTTACTTCTGTTCATAAGTGTGAAAGCATAAGAAGGAAATTTACAAAGCAAGGCCCAGCAAGCTAAGTTTAATTATGCAACATATCGAACAAGTTCAAAATTAAGCTAAAGCTCCATAGATCCTTTTGTCAATATATTCAGCATTAAAGAAGAAATCAGAAATTGTTTGGACCAATGAAAAACAAAAAAATTGGGGCAGAAATTATCTTTCACCTAGAAAATGTATGCGTTCATCGAGAATATAAGGAGATTTTGAAACTAGGTAGATTTTAGGTGATGGAAGTATTGAATCCATAACTATTTTAGCATTTCCGCAACCCACGCTGCTAAAAATCACGCCTTTTTCAACACATCTACCTTTTTCATGAAAAGAACATTACTTGTAGCACTACCCCTGCTTGCTATTACGGCAACACAAGTAGTTGCTCAAACCCGGAGCGTTTCCGGACGGGTTACCGATCGGGCCACTGGAGAGGGCTTACCAGGCGTTACGGTACTTGTAAAAGGAACTACTACTGGTGTATCTACCAACTCTGATGGTAGCTTTACACTTACCGCCCCTACTTCAGCTACTACCCTCACGTTTAGCTCAGTTGGGTTTGTGGCGCAGGATCAGCCTATCACGGATGGCAACATTCAGGTAGCCATGAGTGCTGACAGCAAACAGCTCAGCGAAGTAGTAGTAACGGGCTACGGCCAGCAACTAGAGCGGCGCGATGTAATTGGCGCCATTGCCACAGTAAAATCAACTGACTTTCAGAACCAGCCTATTCTAGGTGTCGACCAAGCGTTGCAAGGTCGGGCAGCTGGTGTTCAGGTTAACCAGAACTCCGGTACGCCTGGCTCTGGTATTGCCGTTCGTATCCGTGGTGCAGCTTCTATTGGCGCTAGCAACGAGCCTCTTTATGTAGTAGATGGCCTGCCTATTAATACGGGTAGCTATTCGCAGCTAGGCACCGGTAACCAGCAAACCAACGCGCTGGCCGATATTAACCCGAATGACATCGAGTCTATCGAAGTTCTGAAGGATGCTGCTTCAGCGGCTATCTATGGTTCGCGGGCTTCCAACGGGGTAGTACTTATTACTACCAAGCGTGGTAAGGCTGGTAAAGCAAAAATTGACTTCGATTACTACACGGGCTCACAGTCAGTGTGGAAAAAGCCAGAGGTACTGGGTGGCGAGGAGCAGACGCGTCTGTTTCTGGAGGCTACTGCGAACCGTTATCCGGCCGCAGCCAATGGTACGGTACCAGCATTGGGCGTTACATTCCGCAGCAATGCTGACCTAGCTAACTATTTGTATGGTCCTGGAGGACTGGCTGTTTCAAATGGCTTGTACATCTCTAACAACACAGGGGCTATTCGTCCGCTTTCTCAGTTCCAGGATCCAACCACTTCGCCTAACACGAACTGGAACGACGAAGTACTCCGTACGGCTCCTATCAGCAACTACGGCCTGACCTTCTCGGGCGGTACTGAGCAGAGCCGCTACCGCGTTGCGCTTAACTACTTCGATCAGCAAGGGGTGGTAGTTGGCTCGGGCTTCAAGCGTGGCAGTGCCCGCGTAACCCTCGATAACAAGCTGTCGGATAAAATTCGGATGGGTGTTTCGATGGGCTTGAGCCAAAGCGTCAACAACCGTATCATCAACGACAACAGCATCTACGGCGTACTTACCACCGCGCGCCTGACGGCTAGCGACATTCCGATTTATAACCCTAATGGCACCTATGCCAAGTTTGGTTCGATCGAAAACCCTGTAGCTGCCGCCAAGGAGCCGTTCATTAAAGGTGTCAGCAACCGTCTGGTTGCTTCGCAGTACACGGAGTTTGAGCTGATCAAAAACCTGAAGTACCGTGCTACCTTCGGTCTGGACTATGTGTACTTCCGCGACGACCGCTTTATTTCAACGCTGCTCAACGGTGGTGTTGGTGTACGGGGTGAAGCAACGGTAGCCACCAGCCAGAACCCGAACTACAACCACGTCAGCGCCTTCAACTATTCCAAAACGTTCGGTTCTGACCATACGCTCAGCGCCTTGGCTGTAGCAGAATACCAGCGTGATGTGTATAGCGACACGTATGCCCAAGCCACTAACTTTCCTGGTAACACCATCCGGGAGCTGGCAGCAGGCGCTCAGAAGACAGCCGCTACATCATCTACTACCCTGAGCGCATTGTTCGGCGTATTGGGTAAAGTTGATTACTCGTACAAAGGTAAGTACCTGATCGGCGCTACGGTACGTCGTGACCGGTCGTCGCGCTTTGGCACGAACAACCAAGTAGGTTACTTCCCGGCTATTTCAGCTGGCTGGCGTGTGCTGGAAGAAGGCTTCCTGAAGGATCAGACGCTAATAAGTGAACTGAAACTGCGTGGTAGCTATGGCGAAACCGGTAACCAGGCCATCGGCAACTTTGCTTCCCGTGGTCTTATCAGCCCCGGTGCCAACTACCTTGACCAAGGTGGTCTGACTATTTCACAGTTGGCTAACCCTGACCTGAAGTGGGAGCGTACTCGCACGGCAAACGCAGGTATTGACCTGGGTTTCTTGGAAAACCGCGTGTATGTATCGGCTGATGTGTATCAGCGCAAGACCGACGACCTACTATTGGGTCAGGTCGTTGTTGGCAGCTCGGGCTTCCTAAGCTACCAACAGAACGTTGGTAACATCGAAAACAAGGGTATTGAATTTGCCCTGAACACGATTAACGTTCGCAATGAAGGAACTGGCTTCAACTGGGAAACCAACTTCAACCTGAGCATCAACCGGAACGAAGTAACCAAGCTGGCTGACGAGCAGACCAACCCTTTAGGCCAGGCTTCTGGTTTTGCTAGCCGCCTGATCAAGGGTCAGCCGCTGGGTGCTTTCTATGGCTACCGGGTAGACAAAATTTTCCAGACGCAGGAAGAGCTTCAGGGCCTGAATGATGCTGCCGCAGCCCGATACGGTGCTGGCATTACCTATCAGTCATTGAACACCCGTCCTGGCGACATCAAGTTCCGTGATTTGAACAATGACGGCCGGATTACGGCAGCGGACCAGGAAATCATTGGTAATGCGCAGCCGAAGTTTTATGGTGGCTTTACCAACACTCTGCGCTACATGAACTTCGACCTGACGGCGTTCCTGCAGTACAACGTTGGCAACGACATTTACAACAGCAGCCGTTCGTTCACGGAAGGTATGAGCACCGTTTACGGACAGGATGTTACCGTTCGGGACCGTTGGACGCCTACTAACACCGATACGGATATGCCCCGTGCCGTATATGGCGACCCCAACAACAACGCTCGTACGTCAGACCGCTTCCTGGAAGATGGCTCGTATGCTCGCCTGAAAAACCTGACGCTGGGTTACACTCTGCCCTCCGCCTTGGCTAGCCGCGCCCACATCCGCACCGTGCGCATTTACGCCCAGGCACAAAACCTGGTAACGTTCACGAACTACTCGGGCCTTGACCCAGAAGTGAGCACGTTCAGCGGTAATAACACGGCGCTCGGCACCGACTTCTTCACTTACCCACAAGCCCGCACCATCACGGGTGGCATCACGCTCGGGTTCTAATTCATTTCTTCGACGCACATATAGTCATGCAAATATTTTCCCTTCGTCAACTGGCCACTCGTTCAGCCCTTCTGCTGACCCTTGGATTAGGACTTGCAGCCTGCGACAAAGCCTTGGAAGTTGAGCCCCGCAACAGCATTAGCTCAGACACCGGCTTCAAAACTAAAGAAGATGCGGCAGCTGGCCTGCTAGGCGCTTACGATGCTGTACAGAATGCCAGCTACTATGGCATTTCGTATCCGGCGTTTGCCGACCTGATTTCGGGCAACATCCTGCACGTGGGTACTTTCAATACTACCTATGGTGCCGTAGGCCAGAACCAGGTATTGCCTGATAACATTGAGCTTGGTAACACATGGAACGTTATTTATAACGCCATCAACCGCGCCAACTATGTTATACAGCAGAGCGAAGCCATTACCGATCCGGCATTCGCTAAGAATGCTACCCTCGGTGAAGCTCGCGCCCTCCGTGCTTTCCACTACATGAACCTGCTGGCTTTCTGGGGTGGTACCACGGAAGGGTATGGCTACCCTAACGGCCTAGGTGTGCCGCTGCGCCTAACCCCAACTACTGAGATTGGCGAACCGACCAAGCCCACCGCTCGGGCAAGCGAAGCCGAAGTAGTGGCAGCCATCCGGGCTGACCTGGACTTTGCAATTGCCAATCTGCCGGTTGGTAACGGCAACCGCATCACCAAGAACTCGGCCCAAGCATTGCGGGCTCGTCTGGAGCTGCGGATGCGCAACTACACCGATGCTCTCACGTTCGCGCTACAAGTCCCGGCCACCGCTGGTTTTAATGCGGCTGGCGCAGTTACTGCGGCCCCAGCGAATGATGCTATCTGGCGTTTGTTCTTCTCGCCTACCGACCAAAACGCTATGGCGTTTTACTGGTTCCCCTCTACCGCAGGTGGACGGAATGAGTTTGACCCAACTCCTTCGTTGATAGCAGCTCACCCAACCGGCGACCTGCGTCGCGTTATCAACTCGCAGACTTCCCCGACTGGAACCACCGCTAAGTTTGTCCGGACCTCCACTGGCGATGATCAGTTCAGCATGGTACGTTACTCAGAAGTGGTGCTGACCCTTGCAGAAGCTTACGCCCGCACTGGCGACTTGGTAAACGCTAAAGCAAAGTTAGATGTGATTCGCCTACGCGCTGGCCTAGCCCCTACTACGGCTGAAACCGAAGCGGACCTAATTACGGACATCATGCTCCAGCGCCGCTTGGAGCTGGCGTATGAAGGCCACTACTGGTTCGACCTGCGCCGTACGAACATGATCCAGACGGCTATTCCGGCCTATGAGCAAGCATTCCGCAACGTGTTGCCTATCCCGCAGCGGGAAGTGCAGGTTAGCGGTGGCATTGTAACTCAGAACCCTGGTTACTAGTCAACAGCACGCTTATCGTTCCAAAAAAGGCTCTCACGCAATGTGAGAGCCTTTTTTTATGTTATCCGCATCAGATATCCGTTATTCGTAGCACTACCTCTTCCGTAGCTGATGGTGCGTGGCGTAACCAACTGACAATCTTTTCTGCTACCTCTTTAGGCTCGGCTAACCTGCCTTCGGCGTGAAAGCTTGCAAACCGATCGGCCTCGCTGAAGCTATGCGTGTCGGCTGCCCGGATGTGCTCCTGCATAGGGGTATCAAGGATGCCAGGCGCTAAGCTGCGAATACGCACGCCACTGCCCCGCAGGTCTTGCTCCTTTTGCGCCGTGCGGGAAAGGGCATCAAGGGCGGCTTTGGAGGCAGAGTAGGCGCCCCAACCATCGACAGCACGTTGGGCGGCTCCGCTACTGATATTTAGGATAGTTCGCGGCACCGTACTGCCCCTGTAGGCACTAAGGAAGGTATTCATCAGCATAGCCGGCGCGACTATATTCACGTCAAACACAAACTCAAAATGTTCGTTGGTGTGCTCTCCTAGGTAGCCAATTTCTCCAAGCACGGCGGCGTTATTTATCAGCGTGATGCTGTCGGCATCAGACCAGTGCGGAAATACTTTGTATAGGTTATTCTGCACGGCCAGCATATCCGATAAATCAAGTGGCTGGTGGCAGTACCGCTCGTGCTCAATGGTGGCGTGGCGGCAAACTCCAATAACAGTGGTAGCAGACTGGCGTAGCACTGCTTCGGCTAGCGCTTTACCTAGGCCACGGCTGGCTCCGGTGATGATATAGTAGTGCATGGGAATGGATAAAGGAAGATGGCAGACAGCTAAAAAGTACGCGGGAAACGCAAAAAAGGCAGCGTGTGCTGCCTTTTTTATTCTTTCGGGAGGTTTAAGCCTCTTTAGGACCTAGCAATTCTTACAGGATATACTGGCTCAGGTCACGGTTTCTGACCATGCCGCTAAGCCGCTCTTCTACCATTTCACGCGTAATCTGGATGCGGGCATTCGGCCCGATCAGGTCCGGAACATCGAAGAGAATATCATTGAGCAAGCGGCTCATAACGGTGTGCAGGCGGCGTGCGCCAATATTCTCTACCTCACTGTTTACCTCAAAGGCAATTTCCGCCAACCGCTCCAGGGCCGAATCGTCGAAGGTCAGGAACACCTGTTCGGCTTGCAAGAGCGCTTCGTATTGCTTGGTGAGAGCATTCTTGGGGTCTTTTAGAATGCGATAGAAATCGTCCTTGGTTAAGCTCTGCAGCTCCACGCGAATAGGGAAACGTCCCTGCAGTTCCGGAATCAGGTCCGATGGCTTCGAGACGTGAAATGCGCCAGCGGCAATGAACAAGATGTGGTCGGTGTGGATGATGCCATACTTGGTGCTAACGGCTGAGCCTTCCACGATAGGTAGCAAGTCGCGCTGCACACCTTCGCGGCTTACATCGGGGCCGCCACCGCCTTTGCCGCTGCGACTGGCAACCTTGTCAATTTCATCGATGAAGATGATACCTGCGTTTTCAGCGTGACGAATGGCTTCGTCTTTTACCTCATCCATATCGATGAGCTTAGCAGCCTCTTCATCCAGCAGGATTTTACGGGCCTCAGCTACGGTTACTTTGCGCTTACGCGTCTTTTTAGGGAGCATGGAGCCCAGCATATCTTGAATGCCGGCCATACTCGCCTCATCCATTCCGGCAGGCCCCCCAATAACACCGATGCCCGGATTGTTGCTTTGCTGCACCCGGATGTCAATTTTGCGCTCATCCATTTCACCGTTGCGGATTTTCTCCCGAAACCGCTCCCGGGTGCGCTCATTCAGCTCCTGATCGGAGTCGGGCAGCTCAGTGCCGGTAGTGGTAGGAAAACCCAGCGCAGGCTTTGTAGCGCCATTGCTGGCCGTAACGGGTGGAATTAGAATGTCGAGGATAATGTCTTCGACCATTTGAGCCGCCTGCACTTTCACCTCTTCCTTGCGGCGCAGCTTTACCATGTTCACGGATTGCTCTACCAAGTCGCGGACCATGCTTTCTACGTCGCGGCCTACGTAGCCCACTTCCGTAAACTTGGAGGCCTCTACTTTGGTGAACGGAGCGCCGGAAATGCTGGCCAGCCGGCGGGCAATTTCAGTTTTGCCAACACCCGTCGAGCCAATCATGAGGATGTTGTTGGGCACAATTTCGCGCTGCATTTCGGCGGGCGCGTGCAGCCGGCGCCAGCGGTTTCGCAAGGCAATAGCCACGTGCCGCTTGGCATCATGCTGGCCGATGATGTATTTATCAAGCTCGGCCACAATCTGGGCCGGGGTCAGAAAATCAGATGATTCGAGCATAGGGCAAGTAGGGTAAGCCGGGCGCGGACCAAGCCAATACACAGCGCCACAGCGGTTGGGAGGGTTTAGCGTAGTTCTGAGCCTAGGGAGTAACGGGCGCAGAGGATGCTGGTACTTTTTTAAACAAAGAATTCAGGTTACGGGAAACGGTAAGGTAGTTGGCACCGCCCGATGCATGGTAGCCGGCGTGCGTGTAATCAAGCTGAAACTGACTGATACGCAACATCACGCCAAACGAAAAGCCCGCGCCGCCCGAGGTATTATCCAAACGAAGCTCGCGGCGCTGCAGATGGTTGTAGCCAACCCGCACGTTAAGGTTCTTGCTAAGTAGGAGCTCCCCTCCTACCACAAAATGCCGGGCAATTTTGTCGCCTAGGCTTTTTTTGGGCTTTACCTCTACCCCGTTCTCGTCCAGTTGGCCGCGCTGGTTGGGGTCGAGGTACACGATATCCAGTTGCTGGAGGTGGTGGGCCGTGAAGGAAAAGCGAAACGGCAGGTGCTCCGGCTTAAAGGAAGTACCTATTTGCACATCCAGCGGCATCGGCTCCCGACTAGCCCCATCATAGGGCTTAAGCTGAATGCCCACATTGCGTACCACCAGCCCCACCGTGAAGTCTTGCTCCGGGTGCTTGAAAACCCCTCCAACATCAGCCAGCGCAGCAAACGAGTGGTTACCGGCAATACCGGAGCCGGCGAGCTTGAGCGTACCGGCGAGCGTGAATACCCCAGACGTGTACGCGTCGGCAATACTAAGCACGTACTCATTCACCGAAAACTGCCCTAGTGAATTTCCAGCCGCATCAAACTGGTCAAACTGCCCATAGTTTAGGTACGTGAGGCCCACCCCAAATCGGCCGGCTTTCTGAGTATTGAACACGTAGGCCGCCGTGCTTTGCTTGATATCCGCTAGGTAGTCGACGTAGCCCAAGGCCAGGGTGCCGTCCATGTCGGGATTCAGCAAGGCCGGGTTGCCGTATAGCATCGTGGGGTCTGCATCCCGGGCCGATACGTTCACGCCGCCTAATCCGGCTAGCTTGGCGCTGGTTGGCAGATTCAGAAACGAAAAGGCCTGTTTGCCGCCAATTTGCGCATGTGCCCGCGAGGCTCCCCCCGAAGCCAGGCCTAGTAAAGCAACAAGCGCTATAGTGCAGCGTAACGGTCGGGTCATCAAACGAAAGATAAAGCAGGTTGTCGGATAAGACGCCGACCGAAGAAGCTTTATTGCATGGCAGCCGATTATACGCGCAGGCCCTTCTGCCTAGCCTTCTAGCCAGCCAAAAGAGCCTGCGCGTTTACTAGCTTACTTCTACGCTCGGACTGGCTGGCACCGGGACGTCATCACGCACAATCAGCTTCATCGGGTGTGCTACTTTTTCCTTCAGCAACGCCACCCGCAGCACATCATCTACCCGGTCGGCATAGTGAATGGTGAGGTCCTTGAGGTAGTCGGCCGATATTTCGTCGATGTCCTTTTTGTTTTTCGGGCACAGGATGATGTCGCGCACACCGGCCCGCTTGGCCGCCAGAATTTTTTCCTTGATGCCGCCCACGGGCAATACCTTGCCACGCAGCGTGATTTCGCCGGTCATGGCCAAATGGCTCCGGATTTTGCGCTGCGTGAACACCGAGGCAATGCTGGTGAAAATGGCAATACCAGCACTAGGTCCGTCTTTGGGCACAGCCCCTTCCGGAAAGTGAATGTGTAGGTCGTACTGGTCGAAAAGTCGGTAATCGATATCTAGCTCCTCAGCGCGGCTACGCAGATAGCTTAAAGCCGTTACCGCCGATTCCTTCATGACGTCGCCGAGCTGCCCTGAGAGCGTCAGCTTGCCCCGGCCACGGCTCAGCAGACTTTCTATAAACAGAATGTCGCCGCCCACGGAGGTCCAGGCCAGCCCGGTTACTACCCCAGCGGTTTCGTTGTCCTGGTACTGGTCGCGGTCGAAGATAGCTGCTCCCAGGATGCGGGTAATATCTTTCGGCTCCAGCGTGCTAGGGTACGTTTCCTTCATAGCCTTGCTCTTGGCCACATTCCGCACCACGGCCCCCAGCTTGCGCTCCAAGCTCCGCACTCCCGACTCGCGGGTGTAGTCGTCAATGACGCGCTGCAAAGCGGGCGTGCTGATGTTAGAATCCTTGGGGCCTAGGCCATGCTCGTGCAGCAACTTAGGCCACAGGTGCTTTTTGGCAATCTGGGTTTTCTCTTCCAGCGTGTAGCCCGTCAGGTCGATAATTTCCATCCGGTCGCGCAGGGCGGGCTGAATGGTATCCAGCGAGTTAGCCGTGGCAATGAACAGTACCCGCGAGAGGTCGTACTCTACCTCAAGGTAGTTATCTGTAAACGTAGAGTTCTGCTCAGGGTCCAGCACTTCCAGCAACGCCGAGCTTGGGTCGCCGCGGAAGTCAGAGGCCAGCTTATCAATTTCATCGAGCACAATAACCGGGTTGGAGGCGCCGGCCTTTTTGATCTGCGAGATGATACGGCCGGGCATAGCACCCACGTAGGTTTTGCGGTGTCCCCTGATTTCGGCTTCATCACGCACGCCCCCGAGGCTCATGCGCACATACTGCCGCCCGAGGGCTTTGGCGATGGAGCGGCCTAGGGAAGTTTTGCCCACGCCGGGCGGGCCATACAGGCACAGAATCGGGGCCTTTAGGTCCTGCTTCAGCTTCAGTACAGCCAGATATTCGATGATGCGCGCCTTCACCTTTTCCATACCGTAATGGTCTTGGTCGAGGATTTTTTGGGTGCGCTTCAGATTAAAGTTGTCTTTGGTGTACTCCGCCCACGGCAAGTCCAGCAGAAACTCCACGTAGTTTACACTCACCGGATATTCAGCGGCTTGCGGGTTAATGCGGGTGAGCTTGTCGAGTTCCTTATTGAAGTGTTTAGCTACGGCTTCCGGCCATTTTTTGGCTTTGGCCCGCTGGCGCAGCTTATCCACTTCCTGGTCGGGGCCATCAAAGCCGAGCTCATCTTGCAGCACTTTAATTTGCTGCCGCAGGAAGTAGTCGCGCTGCTGCTGGTCGATGTCGGTGTGGACTTTAGTCTGGATTTCGCGCTTGATTTCCAGCAGCTGAATCTCCTTCATCATCAGCTCCAGCAGGTGCGTGCCGCGCTCCACGCCGTCGTTGATTTCCAGCAGCTTCTGCTTAATGCTTACTTCTACGTTAATGTTGGAAGACAGAAAGTGCGTCAGAAACGACGGCGACTCAATATTATCCAGCGCAATCTGGGCCTCCTGCGGAATCTCGGGGTTGAGCTTCAGCATCTTGGCCGCGGCTTCCTTCAACGACGAAACCAGCGCCTTTACTTCCTTCGACGTTTTGTTTGGGAATGCCTCCGGAGTGTAGCTCACGCGGGCCGTGAGATAGGGCGTGCTTTGCACTTCTTCCTCAATCCGGAAGCGCGACTGGCCCTGAATGATGATGGTGGTATTGCCATCGGGCAGCACCAGCAGCTTCAGAATTTTGGCCATCGTGCCTACCTGAAACAGATCCTGAAGGTTCGGGTCGTCGCTGAGGCCGTTTTTTTGGGCTACTACCCCCACAATTTTGTTGGTGCGGTAGGCCTTGCGTACCAGCCGAATGCTCTTTTTGCGCGTGACCGTAACCGGCAGTACTACTCCCGGAAACAGCACCGTGTTGCGCACTGGCAACAGCGGCAGCACTTCCGGCGACTCATCGGGCCCAAGGGGTTGGTCGGGGTCGGCGGCCACAATGGACACCATTTCTTCAGCATCTTCAGCCATAAGCAGTAAGGAAGAAAGCGGCGACTTAGAGGAATTATGTTGACTCATGCAGGGAAAGGCGGGCAAAAACGAAACCCAGGTGCCAGAATGACAGCAGCAGCTAATGGTTTCGACCCCTATTACGGGACTATTTTTTCGAAGGTACTGATTCGGCAAGTGCCGTGCCATCCAGCCAGGCAGCCACATCGGCAGGGTTGCTGCCTGAGCTTGTACGCTTTCTGGCAAGTTTGCGCCTTATTGTGCCCTAGGGAACATGCACCAGCATCCAAAAATTCCTATTTTTGATGCTTGCCGGTTTCCCACCGCTTTGTGCCCTATTGTTACTATGCTCCCCTTTTCTCGCTTGCCCTCCGTTTATCTGCTGGCTGCTCTGCTATTCCTGTTGCCTGGCTATGTTTTTGCCCAGCAGAAAAGCAACTTGCCCAACGCTCAGCGCAAGCTCACGGCCAAGATGGTGCGCACAGCCCGGGCCCGCACCGATGCCACTCCCGACTTTCCGAACATCAACCGTATTGCCTATTTCAATGATAAGAAGGCCTTGCGGGAAATTCAGCGCGCCGAAAAACGCAAAAATTGGACAGCTGCCCGCAACCTGCTGGAAGCGTATGTAGGCCAGTTCGGCATCGAGAATTTCTACAAGAACCCCAACATGCTCTGGCGCCTAGGTCAGCTCTGGGAGAAGTCGGGTAATGAGGACCGCGCCAAGGCCTATTTCCGCCTTGCCCTGAAGCACCGCCGCCAGGATATGAAAAAGGTGCAGCTCTACTACGACTCTCTGGAGCAAAAGGAGACAGACCTGTACGTACCGCTCAAAACGTACTACGAGATTGTAGAGTACCGCAAGAATATTGCGGCATTCCGGCCGCCCAAGGGCGTGTACACTACCATGGGCGACGCCATCAACTCAGCGGTAGAAGACTACGGCCCTACCCTAAATGCTGATGCCGACCAGCTGATTTTTACCTCAAAGCGAAAGATGCGGGGTATCAATAGCATCATCGATGAGGATCTGTACACCTCGCGCCGCGAAAACGGCCTCTGGACGGAAGCCGAGCCACTACCTAAGCCCATCAACTCAACTTACAACGAAGGCTCTGCCTGCATCAGCAAGGATGGCAAGACGCTGTACTTCGCGCGGTGCGAGTGCCCAAGCTGCCACGGCAACTGCGACTTGTACTCGTCTACTTTCAAGGACGGACAGTGGACGATGCCCAAAAGCCTAGGTGCCAACGTAAACTCAAATGCCTGGGACTCGCAGCCTACCCTCTCGCCCAACGAGGATACGCTGTACTTTGCCTCTGACCGCCTCGGTGGGTTTGGCCTCTCTGACATCTGGTACACTGTGAAGCAGAAAAACGGGCAGTGGGGCCGCGCCGAGAACATGGGGCCCATCGTGAATACCCGCGAAAGTGAGGTAAGCCCCTTCTATCATCCGCTGTACCACGTGCTGTATTTCAGCTCGCGCGGACAGCTACTCAACTTCGGCGACTTCGATATTTACAAAACGTACCGTGTGCGGGGCCGCTGGCAGGAGCCCATCAATATTGGGCCCCTAGTAAATGGCAAGGGCTCGGAGTACTATTTCACCATCGACTCTGAGTCGAAGAACCTGTACTATGCGCGCTCCGAGGAAAAGGAGATGAAAAACCTCGACCTCTTTTCCTTCCCACTGCCCATGGAAGCCCAGCCGCTGGCTACCACCCACGTAGAAGGCTCCCTAATTGACTCAGTTAGCCGTAGGCCCTTGAACGGCATTGTCAGTATTATTGATACCGATAACGGAATTGAGGTAGCCAGCAAATACCTGCGCGATGACGGCTCCTTTGACTTCGATTTGATTGAGGGCTCGCATTACGTACTGCTAATCCAGAGCCCTGATTTCTTTAGCGTAGAAAAGAAGTTTGCGCTGGAGGGCGACACCGTGATGACGCTGATGACCAACTCCATTGACTATAAGCTGCCGCTTATCTTCAAGAACATCGAGTTTGATCAGGATAAGGCCTCTATCCGGGCAAGCATGCACCCCGTTCTTGACCGCATTGCCGTGTTCATGGTCGACCACCCCACGTTCCGCCTGAGCATTGCCGGCCACACCGACTCTAAAGGCGACCCTGATTTCAATGAGCGGCTTTCGCAGGAGCGGGCCGAAGCCATCCGGCGCTACATCGAGCAGAAAGGCAAGCTCCAACCTAACCGCATTGACAGCTTCGGCTACGGCTCTACTAGGCCCCTGAAGCAGGATGAAGCCACTGAAGAAGACGCCCGCACCAACCGCCGCGTAGAGTTCCGGCTCATCAAACCCGAAGGCGATGCAGATAGCAGCAAGAAAGATTCCGGCGCAGGCAGCGGCTGGTAGTAACCTGGGTGTAATAGGTGTATATAAAAGCCAGAAGCCGCTCGGAACACTGTTCCGAGCGGCTTCTGGCTTTTAAAGGGGTAGTTACCACTTCAGCTGCTGTTGGGCTTCATCCGCTCGAAAGAGCAGGCTTTGCTTTTGCCCTTTCGCCTCCAGGTTGACGATGTTCATCTGATCGGGGAAGGTGCTGAACAGAAACTGGTGCCGCAGGCTAACACCGGTAGCGGAGGCAGGCAGCGGCGCCGTAAAGTACAGCCAGTACGAATCGGACTCCTTTTGCATACCTACCAGCGTAAGGGGCAGCGTTTCACCAGGCCGGGCGCTGAACTGAATAGACCGGTTCAGCAACTCCGTAAGCATAGGATTCAGTTGAGCCCTAGGTAGCAAATCGGTCCGAACCGTTGCCGGCTTACCTGCCGATAAGCCTTTCTCTAAGTCATCAATAAATACCTTCATAGCCATTTCGAGGCGCTGCTTTTCGGGGTTGAAGCGCAGCTCCATAATGCTGACGTGGTAGGCGTGGGCCCAAGCTACTAGGTGCCCCAGCAGCACAAAGCCGGTAAGTAGGAAAAGCTGACGCGCGTATTTAAAGGGGAACATAACCGAAAGGTGGAAAACGGGGCAGGCAGTTGCAGCAAAACCGCTGCTACCTTCTATTATAAAAGCCGTGCCACCCCAAGGCAGCACGGCTTTCAGCAGCAACTAATTTACTGATTTCTTATTTGGCAAACGCCTTCAGCAGTGGGTTCACAATCAGCACGAAAGCCATTAGGCCCAGAATCATGATCATGCCCACTTTTTGCGCATTCTCCAGAAATTTATCCGACGGCTTGCGGCCAGCTATCATTTCATAGAGCAGAAAGATAACGTGGCCGCCATCGAGGGCCGGAATGGGCAGCAGGTTCATGAAGGCCAGCACCATGGAAAGCATACCCGTGAGGGTCCAGAAGCGCAGCCAATCCCACTTGCCGCCGTACTGCTGGGCAATTTCAATAGGCCCGCCAATGGACTTGCGGAAGGAAGCCTCGCCCCGGAAAATCTTTGCGAAGGCCTTAATCTGGGTAGTAACAACTCCGAAAGCCTGTTTTGTGCCTACCGGCACAGCTTCCAGGAGGCTGTATTGGCGCGTGGCAAAACGCAAGAGCGACTTAGGCAGGAAACCGATTTTGCCATCCTCATCTACATTCACGCTCAGCGTTACGGGCTGGCCGGCACGCTCCACTTGTACGGGCACCGTTTTACCAGCTTGGTCTTTCAGGGCTTTCTGAAGCTCCGGAAAGAACTGAATAGGCTGGGCGCCTACTTTCAGGATGCGGTCGTTGGGCTGCAAACCGGCTTTGGCGGCGGGGCTGCTGGCTACCACCTGGTCTACCACGAAGGGGTCCAAGGGCAGTACAAAAGCGGCTTGGCCTTCATCAGCAAGGCGGTCCATGAAGTTGGCTGGCACGGGCACGTCCACAATCTGGCCGGCGCGGTCGACGGTATAGTAGGCATTGTTGCCTAGTACCACATCGGGGCTGTACACATCGTTAAACTCCGTGAACGGGCGGCCGTTGATCTTCACGATTTTGTCGCCGGTGCGGAAGCCGATTTCCTTGCCTAGTTCGTTCGGTACAATGCCGTAGCGAGCTTCAGAGGCCGGTAGGTAGCTCTCGCCGTACTTAAACGTCAGGAGCGTGAAGATAACAATGCCCGTAATCACGTTCATAATGATACCACCGAGCATCACGATGAGGCGCTGCCATGCTGGCTTGGCCCGAAACTCATTGGGTTGCGGCTCAGCAGATAGGCTGTCGGCATCCTGGGTTTCGTCGATCATGCCGTGAATGGCAACGTAGCCACCCAGCGGAAACCAACCCAGACCGTATTCCGTGTCGCCAATTTTCTTTTTGAACAGCGCGAAGTTCATCACGCCGGGCAGCGGAAACAGGAAGTCGAAGAAGATGTAAAACTTATCGACCCGAATCTTGAAGTATTTGGCGGTTGCAAAGTGTCCGAACTCGTGCAAGCCAACCAGAATTGAAAGGCCCAGCAGCATCTGCCCGGCCATGATAAGTCCTTCCAAAGGGGGTAGGGTATTAGGTGATTAGTAATGATGCAACAAGCTGCCAGTGAGCTTAGTTGGGTTGCCGAAGCAAGGTACCTAAGCTAGTAGACACTTATTGTGGAGAAGGCGCCAACCAAAGACGACTAAGCGTAACAAGATTGGCTAGTGCCCTTGCTACAAACAACGCACCGATTCGCCATCTAGTGCCGTGTTTCGGTCAGGGTGTCAGGTGCGGGCACCTAGCAGCTCCTGCGCGATGCGGCGCGTTTCGCGGTCGGTCTGCACATAGTCGTCCAGGGTTGGGCTGGCAAGGTACGAAACCCTAGCGAGGCTGGTTTCTACTAGGTCCGACATTTCCAGGAACCCTATTTCGTCGCGCAGGAAGGCAGCCACTGCTACCTCATTGGCGGCGTTGAGCACGCACGGCGCATTTCCGGCCCGCTTCATGGCCTCGAACGCCAGGCCCAGGTTGCGGAACGTGCTTGTATCGGGCTGCTCGAAGGTAAGCTGCGGGTAATCGAGGAATGAAAAACGCGGGAAGCTGCTCGGCAACCGCTGCGGATAGCCAAGCGCGTACTGAATGGGCAGCTTCATATCGGGCAGGCCCAACTGGGCTTTCAACGAGCCATCCTGAAACTGCACCAGGGAATGAATGATGCTCTGCGGGTGCACTACCACATCAATCTGGCTGTCCTGGAGGCCAAACAACCATTTGGCTTCAATTACCTCCAGACCCTTATTCATCAAGGAAGCTGAGTCGATGGTGATTTTGGCGCCCATGTCCCAGTTGGGGTGCTTGAGGGCCTGTGCTTTGGTAACCAACGCCAGCTGCTCGCGGCTGCGGCCCCGAAACGGCCCACCCGAAGCCGTCAGGATTATCTTTTCAATCGGGTTCTGCTCCTCTCCTACCAGGCACTGAAAAATAGCCGAGTGCTCTGAATCGACGGGGTACAGGCCTACGCCGCACTCTTTTACCAGCTCCGTAATCAGCTGCCCAGCCACTACTAGGGTTTCTTTGTTGGCCAAGGCAATGGTTTTGCCGGCCTTAATGGCGCGCACCGTGGGCAGCAGCCCGGCGTAGCCTACCATGGCCGTCAGCACGACGTCGGTATCCTCGCGGCCAGCCACATCGGCCAGCGCGGCAGCGCCCGTCAGCACTTGGGTTTCTGGTTGGTTGGCCAGCGCCGACTTCACAGTGGCGTATTTCGCTTCGTCGCCGATAACCACGGCAGCGGGCCGGAACTCGCGGGCTTGCTGCACCAGCAACTCAGCGTTGGAATGCGCGGAAAGCGCCGTAACGGTGAATTTACCGGGCTGGCTCCGTATTACCTCTAGGGCCTGGGTGCCAATGGAGCCGGTTGAACCGAGCAGGGTTACGCGTTTGGGAAAGGTAGAAAGCATATTCAGATAAGGCAGGACGAAAGCAAAGGTACACGAAGCCCAGCCAGTTGCTGACGCGGCAGGCCTAACCTCAACCGTTGGTGCCTAGTAACTTCCCAAAACATTACTGAATGGCCGAAATATGCACGGGTTTGCCATTGAACAGAGCTTGCTCGCCCGCCCGCTTGCCAGCCAGTGCAGCGGCTACCGGCGCCGCCGCCGACACAGCAAAGTAGTCTTGGCCATCCAATGAAAGCTTACCGGCGCTGATGCTGATATAGAACTGGCCCATGCTGGTTGCCACCAAGGCACCCGGGCGCACCGTGTCGCAGGGCAGCTCGGGGTTGATGCGCTCTACCTCGGCTAGTAGCTGCCGGGCCTGCTGAAGCTGCACAGCGTTTCGGTCCCGCTCGTTCTGGGCCATGGCGCGGCCGGTTTCGTACTTGTCGCCGGCACTGCTTTTGGTTTCAGAGTTGGCCGATTCCTGAGCGGCGCGCATAGCGGCCTCACAGGCTTCGATGCGTTCCTGCACGTAGGCAAGGCACGCGGTGTGGAGTTGGGGTTTGTCGGCCATTTATTTTAACAAATGCGTTATAAACATAGGCAATAAGAGCCCTATCGGTAGTGGCACTAAATGAACTACAACATCTAACCAATTCTGATTGCGACCTTCATTAGGATCGTACCATGAATTTCGATAGTACGTAGGATTCTGCTGGTATATGCGTATGTATACCCAGCTTAGTGCCACATAAGAAAGGATGAAAAAGAAGGGTGACCACAAAGAATCTGCGGCATTAGCTCCAACTGATTGGTAAGCCGGACTACGTATATAAAATCCTAGGCACCCTATAAAAAGGGTAACACTCAGAATAATCTTAAGTAGACTGTTATTTCTTAACTGCTTTTCCAACCCTAGCAGCAATAACGCTAGGGTAAGACCTGTTCCTATATAGAAGGGTACATGACTATTCATTTCAAATGAATGAGGTGTTACGCTACTAGCTATCCTAGTAATCCTTCTGCTAGCTTCCGGTCATTGCTCAACCGTGGCACTTTGTTTTGGCCGCCGAGCTTACCCTGGCTTTTCATGTAGCGCTGAAACGCGCCGGCTGGCAGGGGCGTGAGCAGCAGCGGAGCCAGGATGTTGCCGCTGAGTAAATCATCGTAGTACACGTTGCGCTGACGCAAGCCGGTATCGAGGGCGGCGGCAAAGGCGGCGGCATCATGTGGCGGGCGAGCAAACTCGATGAGCCACTCGTGGCGCGACGGCACGGCGGGGTTGTCGCTGACGCGGGGTGCTACCGTGAATTCTACTACCTCCGTTTCGGGGTACAACCGCATGGCTTCGCGGAGGGTTTGTTCTACTTCTTCGCCAATCACGTGCTCCCCGAAGGCTGATAGAAAGTGCTTGATGCGACCCGTAACCACCACCCGGAACGGATATTTCTGGGTGAAGCGCACCGTATCGCCAATGCTGTAGCCCCACAGGCCCGCATTCGAGCTCAGTACTAGGGCATATTGCTTGTCCAACTCCACCTCTGCTAAGGTCAGGCGCGGCGGGTTCTTCTCGAAAAAACGCTCCGCTGGCACAAACTCGAAGTAAATACCGGCGTTCAGCAGCAACAACAGGCCCGGGTTTCCGGGCTCATCCTGAAAGGCCAGGAAGCCCTCGGAAGCCGGAAACAGCTCGATGCTATCTACCGGTCGCCCGATGGTATCGAACAGCTTTTTGCGGTAGGGCTCGAAGTTGACGCCGCCGTACACGAATAGGTCGAACTGTGGAAACGCCTCCCCCACTGGCCGGCCGGTGCGCTGCACAATCCGGTCGAAATACATCTGCACCCACGGCGGAATACCCGAAATCAAGGTCATCGGCTGGGCCAGCGTTTCATCTACAATGCGGTCGAGCTTGGTTTCCCAATCTTCGATGATGTTGGTCTGGTAACTAGGCAGCTGGTTGCGGCGCAGGTAAGCCGGCACGTGGTGATTGGCAATGCCCGATAAGCGGCCGGTGTTAATGCCACTGACTTTTTCCAGCTCCGGTGAGCCCGATAAAAAAATCAGCTTGCCATCCAGAAAACGGCTTTTGCCGGTTTTGTGCACGTAGTGAAGCAGGGCATCGCGGGCACCGTTGATGTGGTTGGGAATGCTGTCTGAGGTAATCGGGATATACTTGGCGCCGGAGGTGGTGCCGCTGGTTTTGGCCAGATACAACGGCTTACCGGGCCAGAGCACATCCGGCTCGCCGGCTTTCACTCGATTGAAATACGGACTTAGCGCTTCGTAGTCGCGGACGGGTACCTGCCAGGCGAAGTCCTGATGCGTCCGGATTCCTTCAAAATGATGGTCGCGGCCAAAGGCCGTACGCGTACCTTGGGCCAGCAGCTTCTGGAATACCCGGTGCTGGGTACCGAGCGGATCTTGCTGCCACTGCTGGTACTGGCGAACAACGTAGGCAGCCAGCGGCCGACTCAGGGTAGATTTCAGGCCCATTAGCAGGGAAAAGATGAGGTGAAGAAGCGCGGCGGGCTACTTATGTACAGTAGGAAGTCTTCAAAGATACGCTGCCGGCTAACTTGGCTGTATGCGGCAGGCTCAGCCTTTTTAACACGAGTATCGTACCTAACCTCATCATTCCACACTTATACTACACCTCATGATAAATCAACGTGGCAACGCCATCTGGAACGGCGACATCAAAGGCGGTGGCACCATCAGCACCCAAAGCGGAACTGTATCGGCACCATATTCCGTAGGAGCTCGGTTTGAAGGACAGAAAGGCACGAACCCCGAAGAACTGATCGGCGCGGCGCATGCCGGCTGCTACACCATGTTCCTGACCAGCATTCTGAGCAAGGATGGCAAGCAGGTAAAGCAGATCCGGACGGAATCGAAGGTGACGTTGGATACTTCCGGCGAGGTGCCGAAAATCACCAAAATCACGCTTACTACGGAAGGCGAGGTAGCGGGCATCTCGCAGGAGGAGTTTCAGAAATTCGCCGAAAAGGCCAAAAAAGAGTGTCCTATTTCGCAGCTGCTGAGTGCCGTACCGGAAATGGAGCTAGCTTCGGCCCAGTTGAAGAACTAGGCTTTGCTAGGCCATGGCGCACGCCAAACAGCTAGTAGCCGCCTGCTTTTCGCCGCCATCTCGGAATCCGCTACCCCTCCGGCAACGCTGAACCGACAACAACTTCTTACTTTTGTCGGCTCCAGCGACTTTACCGCCCTTATGCATCCAGATTCTACTCGCATTCGTCTGCAGCCCGCCAACACGCAGCGCATCCCCTTCCTCGGCCAGCTCTTTTTGGGCTTGTTATGGATTGGGTACACCATCGCACTGATTGTAACGGGCGAAGGCGCCAGCGACATGCACTTCCTGCATTATGTGTTCCTGGTGTTTAGCTTGGTGTACTTGGGCTATGTGCTGGTGCACAACGCGCCCGTATTCGGCACGCAGAGCTACCTAGAGTTCACGCCAGCTTATATAGTGCATAAAGACGGCCTGTTTCGGCCCAAGCAGGCATTTGCAGCTGAGGGAATTTCTGCCATGGAGCTGGCCCCCCAACTGCTGCGCCTGCAGCTGAAGGAAGGTGGCAACTACTCCCTGAGCCTACGCCAAGTAAAAGGCGCCAAACGCAAGCGCCTCATGCGCGAGCAGGTGCGGGCCTTTGCCGCCAAGCACGACATCCCTTTCCGCGACGGACAGGCCTAGGCCTTGCTCAACCGGCAACCAATAAAAAAGCTACCTGCTAGCAGGTGGCTTTTTTGTTGACATGACCCAAACGGCTATTAGGCTTTATCGGCCGGCAAACTTCTTGCGCAGCTCTACAATAGTGCTACGGAAGCTCTTGTCGGAGTCAATTAGGTCCGAAACCGTCTGGACGGAGTGGATTACGGTGCTATGGTCGCGGCCGCCAAAGTGGTGGCCGATGCTTTTAAGGGAATGCGTGGTGTGCTCCTTGGCAAAGTACATGGCCACCTGCCGGGCCGTAACCACTTCTTTTTTGCGGGTTTTAGCTTTCAGCAGGTCTAGGGGCACCCCGAAGTACTCGGCGCAGGCTTTCTGAATGAAATCCAGGTTCACCTCCGCTTCTACTTCTTCAATGATATGGCGTAATGCCTGCTTGGCCATTTCCATGTCAATTTCGCGGCGGTTCAGGCTACTCTGAGCCACCAAGGAAATCAGCACGCCTTCCAGCTCCCGCACGTTGGTGTTCACCGAATGGGCCAGGTACTCCACTACTTGCGGCGGAATATCAATGCCATCCTGCTGCATCTTGTTCTGGATAATGGCCATCCGCGTCTCGAAGTCGGGGCTTTGCAGGTCGGCAGTCAGGCCCCACTTAAAGCGGGAAAGCAGCCGGTCCTCTAGGCCTACCAAGTCGCGCGGCGGCCGGTCCGAGGTCATTACAATCTGCTTACCAGCCTGGTGCAAGTGATTGAAGATGTGGAAGAACATCTCCTGGGTTTTGTCTTTGCCTGACAAAAACTGCACGTCGTCCAGAATCAGGATATCAACGAGTAGGTAAAAGTTGGCAAAGTCTTGCACCTGGTTGGAGCGCAGACTTTCAATAAACTGGTTGGTAAACTTCTCCGCCGACACATAGAGCACAAACTTATCGGTGTTCGTGGCTTTGATGTGGTTGCCGATGGCCTGTACCAAATGTGTTTTGCCCAGTCCTACCCCGCCATACACCATGAGCGGGTTGAAGGAAGTAGTACCCGGTTTATTGGCCACGGCCAACCCCGCTGAGCGCGCCAACCGGTTGCAGTCGCCCTCAATGTAGTTCTCGAAGGTGTAGGTAGTATTGAGCTGTGACTTAAGATAGTCGCGCTCAATCGTTTTACTAGCCTCAAACGGGTTGCGAAGCGTGGCGGGGGTAGGCGCGGGCGCTACGGCCGCAGCAGCCACGTTACGGGCCGAGGCTGTTTGGGCGCTGGCCGCCATGGAAGTAGCCGCGTACGAATTAGAGGTTGCCGGGCCCGCCGTTTTGCGGGTGGTGGGCAGGTTAAGCGTGCGTGGCTTCTGCTGGGCATTGCCCTGATCTACCACAATGCTATACTCCAGCCGTCCTTCCGGACCTAGCTCCTGATGGATGGCGCGCTTAAGCTCCTCCACATAGTGCTCCTCCAGAAACTCGTAGAAATAGGTGCTGGGCACCTGAATCAACAAAACGTTATTGTGGAGCTGTACCGGCACGATGGGTTGGAACCACGTTCGGAAGCTCTGCTCACCAATTGTTGCTTTGATGACGCGAAGACAGTTGGCCCATACGGTTCGGCAATCCTTCAGCATCAATACGTTAGGGCAAAAGCAACAGGTGTGCAGGTGAGGGGAATAATGAGCCGGCCGCAGGCTTTCAGGGGGCCTGTTTTTTTAGGGGGAGACAAAAATGTGGAAAAGTCAGGAGACAAAAAAACACTCCTGGCTATTGCATATTACACGCTTTTACCACACAGAAACCTCAACCGTATATTATTACGGGTTCTGCCGTGGGGCTAGCTTAGCCCCACTGGCAGAACGGCGGTGGCGGCAACTGCCGGGCGCCGCGAACCACGCTCAAACGAATAATCGAGGCGGCCCAGGTTGATACCCGACCAGCCGACCTGGTTAATAAGCGTGTTCTGGCCGTTGGGGCTGGCTACGGGCTGAGGCGCATCCAGGAAAGTGTGCGTGTGCCCTCCCAGAATCAGGTCGATACCGCTTACCTGCGCGGCCAGTTTCCGGTCGTCGATTTTGGCGCTTTCGTACTTATAGCCCAGGTGCGAGAGGCAGATAACCATATCACACTTCTCGGGACCGCGCAGCTTGGCTACCATCTCTTTGGCCGTCGATACCGGGTCAAGATATTTGGTGGCGCCAAAGTTTTTGTCGGCTACCAGCCCGGCCATTTCAATGCCCAGACCAAACACACCCACCCGAATGCCTTGCTTATCGAACACCTTGTACGGCTGAAATTTGCCGGCCAGAATGGTGTTCGTGAAGTCGTAGTTAGCAATCAGGAACGGGAACGTGGCGTTCGGAAGCTGCTTTTGCAAACCCCCCAGGCCATTATCGAAGTCGTGGTTACCGAGGGTACTGGCGTCATAGGCCATTTGGCTCATGAGCTTAAACTCTAGCTCGCCCTGGAAAAAGTTGAAGTACGGCGTGCCCTGCCAGATGTCGCCGGAGTCCAGCAGCAGCACATTCGACTCCTGCTTCCGGATTTGCTCGATGAGCGCCGCGCGTCGGGCCATTCCGCCCAGGCCAGCCCACTGGGCTGCATTGTCGGGGAAGGGCTCAATGCGGGAGTGCATATCGTTGGTGTGCAGGATGGTCAGGCGGTGGCCTTTCTTATCGGCGGCCGCGGCTGGCAACCCCGCAACCCCTAGCAACCCCAGACTAGCGGCCCCCAGGCCGGTATGTTTCAGAAATTCGCGACGATCCACGGAAAGAATATGCTAGATGTGGAAATGTGATACTGGCAGCGCCAAAGCAGTGCCAACAAATCAGTGAGGTTTTTTCATCCCCGGCTTCAGCCCAATGCTTCAGCCGGAAGTAGCACGTCACTCATACCGGCCGTGCCGTTCAGCTTAAATTTTTACCCGGCCCTCTACTTTCGCTTCAATGGGCTTGCCCTGCCGGGTTTGCTCTTTAATATATTCAGCAATGGCGGAGCGCAACAGCACACCGGTACCGCGGGGCTTAATCGTTTTGAAGAACACCAAGTTGTCGCCGCCGCCGGCCAGATAGTCTGAAATGGCGATGGTATAAGTGCGGGTTGGGTCAAATGGTTTTCCCCCGATGCGCACATCCTGCGCCTTGCCCTCCGGCGAAACGGTATATACGGCACCCGCCACGGCCATCTTGATGCGAGCGGAATAGTCGAACAGCTGCTGCACTACGGCGCCGGGCGCATCCAGCACCACCAGCTCGTTCTCGAATGGCATCAACTCGAATACCGAGCCGAGCGTAACGGGGCCGGCCGGCAGTGGCGCCCGCAGGCCGCCATTCGTCATCACGCCTAGGTCGATGGTCTGGCCCAACTCCTTGCTGGCGCGCTCCCGCTGAATATCTGCTACGTAGTTAGCCAGCGGCGACTCGCCGTTGTTTTTGGTTATCGCTACCGGCGCATTACCCAGCACGGTAGTCATTTGCTCGGTTACGCGCTGGCGGTACGGGGCAATGGTGGAGGCGGCTTTGGGGTCTTCGGTGATGGTAGCGCCAACGGGCTGCGCCGTAACGGGCGCTAGCTGCGCTTTAGGCTGATAAGCGCCACGCTGACACGCCGGAGCTAAGGCTACAGCAGCCAGCAAGCTCAGAGCCGCCAGACGGGAACGAAGAAGTTGCATCGGGTAAGAAGAAATAGGAAAGCGAGCCGCAAAGGTACGGCGGCGCAGCGGGAGTTGCTAAAAAGCTGGTGGTTTGCCCCCGCCCCTGCCCTATAAACAAAGCAGCGCCCGGAAAACTGGTCCCGGGCGCTGCTTGCACTTCAAAATTTAATGAGGTGTCTGAAAAGATGATTTGCTCTGCCTGAACGTCATGCTGAGCTTGAGTTTTCAGACACTGTCTGGCCTGCTTACTTGCCGAAAGTGAACCCCGCCAGCAGTGACAGACCCGTGGAACCGGAAATAACCCCTGTTTCTTCCGACGTGTTATCAAACCGGTCGGCGCGGGCCTCTAGGTTGAAGTAGCCGGCTGCTCCTGCCGGAATGGCCACGCCTACCCCGATGGTTCCGCCAATACCGTAGGAACGAAGGTCGATGGGCGTAACGGTTGGCTCCGCCGAGAAACGCTCCAGATGATCGGTTCGGTAGGCGTCGCGGCCCATATTCAGAGCGAAAACGGGTCCGGCCTGGATGTAGGGGCGGATAACGCTTTTCGTCAGGCTGTAGCGCATCAGCAGCGGAATCCGAACCGAGGAGAACTCAATGCTGGCGGTTCGCTTGTAGCCTGGGCCTAGCGTGCCGTTGCCGGTATAGGCCGTGGCGTATTTCTGCTGCACGTACAGGGCCTGCCCTACTAGGGAAAGGTGGTAGTTAAACCGGCTGGGATGCACCTGCACGCCGGCGCCAAACGTAGGACGCATAGACGAGCTGAGCTCCCTTTCGCCATCGAAGTTATAGTTCACCTTGGCCTGAAAGCCGCCGCCAAACACCTGCAGATTCATCTTGGACTTGGCCGTAGGGGCAATGGACTGCTGCCCGCCGACGCACTCATTGTACGCCGAAACTACCTTCATCAACTGCGACTCCGTCAGCTCCGTGCGGGTAAGCGTAGACTGCACCTTCGGGCAATCGGCCATTACACTCCACAGGGTATTGCGAAACAAGTATACCCGGTTCTGAACCTTGGTCTGAGACCTGGTTTGCTGGTTATACTGCAGAATGGTCGTATCGCGCTGCACTAGCGGCAGCAGGGCGTTTTCTATGCCTTTTTGAGCGTAATAGAGTTCCTTGTCGTCTTCGTTGGTGAAGTGATATAGGGAAAGCGGGCCATCGACCAGCACCTGCACAAATGCGGCGGAGCGGGCGGCCGTAGGCAATAGGCGGGTTTGGTACTTCCGGGCTTGGGTAAACCCGTAGGCCCGCAGCTGCTCCGGCTTATATTCGGTTACCTCGGCGCCTGCTGCGGGCCGGAAGCGGCACATAATGCTGTTGCGCCGCTCGCTCCGCGAGTCTACTTCGCCGCGCAGGGTATCGCCGGAAAGCGGCAGCACGTAGCCCGGACGAAAATTGGTTTGGGCATACGCCGAAACAACCCCTAGTAGCAGGGGTAAAAAGAGTAGTTGTTTTCTCATCTACACAAAAGATTGAAAAAGATAGAACTAGCTAATACAGCTATCCACACCCCAAATAGGCGCGCAAAGGTAGAAAGCGGCTTCAATAGATACTACCCAACATTCTCTCTTCGAACCAGTATCTTTAGCGCGCCTCTTTGGGCATTCCCTTACCATCCCCACCCCGCCGTATTATGGCCGATTCGCCGCGTTCTGTGCCTGTTTCCTTTTCCGAGTTTGATGCCGTTTCTACCCCGCAGTGGCAGGAGCGCATTGCCCGCGACCTGAAGGGCAAAGACCCCGCCGCGTTGGTTTGGGAAACGCCCGACGGCTTTCCGGTGCAGCCCTTCTACCACTTGGAGGCGCTAAACGAGCTAGGCGGCGCGCCTGCCCCGCAGGTGCGCCCAACCACTCACTGGCGCAATGTGCCCACGTACTCCGTGGCGGCCATTGAGCGCGGACACTCGGCCATTGAGCGCGCCGCATCGGCCCTCAGCCGGGGAGCCGATGGCGCCCACTTTGTGCTGGCCCACGCCGAAGCCTTTGATGTGGAGCTTCTTTCGCAGCGCGTGCCGCTCGCCGAAACCTACGTTGGCTATACCGTGCGCGGAGGGGCAGCCAAACTGATGCAGCAGCTGGCAACCACCGACATTCCGATGCGCGGCTTCCTGATTTCGGACCCCTTGTCGCGCCACGCGCCTGACATGGCCGTGCAGCAAAAGGAACTGCGGGAAGCAATCCGTATCAGCCGGAGCTGGCCGGAGTTCCGGGCGCTGGGGCTGGATGCAGCCTTTTATGGCAACCGGGGCGCTACAGCTACTCAGCAGGTAGCCTTCACGCTAGCTACGGCGGCGGCTTACCTCAGCACACTGCCTAGCACTGACTTGCCCTTGGCGGAAGTAGCAGCTGCCATGCACCTGAAAGTGGCCGTAGGCCCTAATTACTTTTTTGAAATAGCTAAGCTGCGAGCTTTGCGGCGCCTGTGGGCTACCCTGCTCCATGCCTTTGAGCTGCCGACCGAGCTAGCCCAGCAGCTCACCATTTTTGCCACTACCGCCACCTGGAGCCAGACTACCCTCGATCCACACACCAACCTGCTGCGCACTACCACCGAGGCCATGAGCGCCGTGATGGCCGGCGCCGATGCCATTAGCGTGGGTGCCTTCGACTGCCTGTTTCATGGCCCCAACGAGTTTGCCGAGCGCCTGGCCCGCAACCTGCCGGTGCTGCTGCGCGAAGAAGCCTACCTGGATAGAGTGCAGGACCCCGCGGCCGGCTCGTACTACCTCGAAACCCTCACCGACCAGATAGCCCGCGAAGCCTGGGCTCTGTTTCAGAAGATTGAGGAAGCCGGCGGGTTGCCCGCTGCCACAGGCCTAGTAATGCAGGAGTTGCACGCCTCGGCGCAGGCCCAGTTCCGGCGCATTGCCAACGGCGAGCAGATAGTAGTGGGCACCAACAAGTACCAGAACCCCAACGAGAAGTTCGACTACAACCCCAAGCGCCTGCTGCGCAGCCGGGACTTTGATAGCACCCGCGCCACCTACCCCACCGAGGTACTGCGCCTGGCCACGGCTCTGCACTTTGAGCGGCGCGAAAAGAAAAAGAAGCGCGCCGCCCTGGTGCTGCTAGGTGCTCACACCAACCAAATCATTCTGGAGTCATTCCTGCTGACGCTGCCAGATCAGGAGCGTTTAGCGCTGCACGAAGCGCATCCGGAGGGCACCTTATCGGTGCTGTTTTCCTCGGCCGAGGAAGCTACGTTGATGTACGCTACCCCTGAGCAGTTCGGGAGGCTGGCGCGGGCCATCAGTCGGGTGCCCATTGATGAGCCCAACTTTATTCCGCCGGCGCTGCTTACCGCCGACCTGGCTACCATGCAGGAAGCCGTACAGGTATTTGGCCTAAAGGAGTTTTCGGTACAAGGCTACAGCACGGAGGATGTGCTGGCCCGTTTGCAAGGCAAGAAATAAACACGAAATCATCATGCAGAAGCTCACCAACTATCTCTATCTGCTCGATACCAAGCCCGGTAAGGCGGTGCTCATTGCTGTGTCGGCGTATTTCATTTTTCGGTTTGGTATGAGTGTAGGCGAGTTTGCTTACCACCTGCAGCACTAAGCGCTGCGGCAAGCTACCCGCTCACTACCCCTCACCACCCACCCAACTCCCGATGAAGCCCGACTTCTCTCAGATAGCCTACGACGCGGCCCAGCTGCCTGCCCCCACCACGGAAGCACCCGAAACGGCCACGCCCGAAGGCATTGCGCTCAAGCAGTTCTATACCGCCCACGATGTGCAGCACCTCACCCACCTGGGCTTTGGCGCGGGGCAAGCGCCCTACCTGCGCGGGCCATACAGCACCATGTATATCCAGAATCCCTGGACCATCCGGCAGTACGCGGGTTTTTCAACGGCTGAGGAAAGCAATGCCTTCTACCGCCGCAACCTCGCGGGCGGCCAGAAAGGCTTGTCGGTGGCGTTCGACCTGGCCACGCACCGCGGCTACGACTCCGACCACCCGCGCGTGGTAGGCGACGTGGGCAAAGCAGGTGTGGCCATCGACTCGGTGGAGGACATGAAGCTCTTGTTTGATGAGATTCCGCTGGACCAGATGTCGGTGTCGATGACCATGAACGGAGCCGTGTTACCCATTATGGCGTTTTACATTGTGGCGGCGGAAGAGCAGGGCGTAACGCCAGATAAGCTGGCAGGCACTATTCAGAACGACATTCTGAAGGAGTTTATGGTGCGCAACACCTACATCTACCCGCCCCTGCCGAGCATGCGCATCATTGCCGATATCTTCGGGTACACGGCTCAGAATATGCCTAAGTTCAACAGCATCAGCATCTCGGGCTACCACATGCAGGAAGCTGGCGCCACTGCCGACTTGGAGCTGGCCTACACCCTAGCCGATGGGCTGGAGTACGTGAGGGCTGGTTTGGCCGCAGGCATGAAAATTGACGACTTTGCCCCGCGCCTGTCGTTCTTCTGGGCCATTGGCATGAACCACTTCATGGAAATTGCCAAGCTGCGGGCCGGTCGTTTGCTGTGGGCCAAGCTCATCAAGCAGTTCGAGCCCCAGAACCCCAAAAGCCTGGCCCTGCGCACGCACTGCCAGACCTCGGGCTACTCCCTCACGGAGCAGGACCCCTTCAACAACGTGGCACGCACCTGCATTGAGGCCATGGCCGCGGCGCTGGGCGGCACCCAGAGCCTGCACACCAACGCCCTCGATGAGGCCATTGCCCTGCCCACCGACTTCTCGGCGCGCATTGCCCGCAACACCCAGCTCTATATTCAGCACGAAACGGATATTACCCGCGTGGTGGACCCCTGGGGCGGCTCGTACTACGTGGAAAGCCTTACGCACGAGCTAGCTGACAAAGCCTGGGCCCTGATTCAGGAAGTGGAGGAGCTGGGCGGTATGGCCAAGGCCATTGAAACCGGGCTGCCCAAAATGCGCATCGAGGAAGCCGCCGCCCGCAAGCAGGCCCGCATCGACTCGAACAAGGAGATTGTGGTAGGTGTGAACAAGTACCGCATCGACGAGGCCACCGAAATTGAGGTGCTCGACATCGACAACGCCGCCGTGCGCGAGTCGCAGATTGCGCGCCTAAACCAGATTAAAGCCACCCGCGACAACGCCGCCGTGCAGCAGGCCCTGGAGGCCCTCACGGAAGCGGCCCGCACCGGCAACGACAACCTGCTGGCCCTAGCCGTGCAGGCGGCCCGCCTGCGCGCTACCCTCGGCGAAATTTCCGATGCTCTGGAGAAAGTGTACGGCCGCCACCAGGCTACTATCCGGGCTATTTCGGGTGTGTATTCTCAGGAAATGAATTACGACGAGCAGTTTGCCAAGGCCCGCCAGATGGCCGACGACTTTGCAGCCAAGGAAGGCCGCCGCCCCCGCATGATGGTGGCCAAAATGGGCCAGGACGGCCACGACCGGGGCTCCAAAATTATTGCTACCTCTTTCGCCGATGTGGGCTTCGACGTGGACATTGCGCCCCTGTTCCAAACCCCCGACGAGGTAGCCCGCCAGGCAGCCGAGAACGACGTGCACGTGGTGGGCGTGAGCAGCCTCGCCGCTGGACACAAAACCCTGATTCCGCAGCTCATCGAGGAGCTCCGGCAGCTCGGCCGCGAAGATATCCTCGTCATTGCCGGCGGCGTCATCCCCGCCCAAGACTACGACTTCCTCTACAACGCCGGGGTAGTCGGTGTGTACGGCCCAGGGACGGTCATTGCTGTGGCGGCTCAGGAGATTTTAGAGAAGCTGAGCGAGTAAGTTGGAATGGATAGCCACGTACGTTACGGCCATTTCCATTTTCCTCGACAAGTAGCATTGAAATGTGCGACTTGTGGTCGACAGGCTTCAGCTACCAATGTTGACTGTCCCGCTGACTATGCACACTTCTTAGATATTGCTTCTTTCCGTAATCTCTGGCTGATTAACTGCTTCCATTGCGGTTTTGGCCGGGAGGCAAATTGGCAGCAATTGAAAGCTTACGAACTTTGGTATAAGCTAGTCTTGCGCGATGAAGAAGTTTGGGCTTGGAATCATCAGCATCTAGGTTTCATCATTCAACGCTTGGAGAAGAAAGTGAATAAAGCTCATGCATGGGCATATTTTGAAACTTACCTCCCGAAAACCTGGCTAACTAAGTTGAGCAAAGAGCAATATGTGAATAAGCTTAAAGCCTTGTTGAGTTAGCCTCCTGCCCATACTCCATAAATCTAGGCTTATACATGCGCATTGACGAAATAGACCAAGAAGACGCGGACATTGACTGGTTTGCGGCGGATAGCAACGGCTATATCCTGCACGTAGCGTCCGGCGGCGGGATACTGCCCGAGTCGGTGGCGGCTTCGCAGGAGGTGCTGCTGGAGCTGCATCAGTATTTCCTGACGCTGCCGGAAACCGATTCGGCGGTGGTGGCTGAGGTGGCTGATGGCACCGATGAAGGCAGCTACCAAGGTTTCGCGCGCTATGCCCGGCGCGGCCTGTACTCCTTCGCCAAAACCCGCCTCCACCAGCGGTCTGACGCGCGGTACTACCTAGTGGCCCAGCCGTTGCGCCCGCTCACGGTAGTCGAGCTGCCCAAGAACATAGCCACGCTGCTGCGCCGCACCCAACTGCTAGGTCCCGTGGCGGGGCAAACCACCCTGGACGTAGCAACCATTCTATAAAACCCGGCCCGCTCCTAGCGGGCCGGGTTGTTTTTAGGCTGGCTACTTGCTTGATTTTATTACCTTAAACACCTTATCCTGAGTGACCCAGGCTGTAGTAGGGGGGCTAGCGCACCCACTTGTTTGGGAGTATTTTATTCGTATTCCATCGTCCTACCCATCTTCTATGAGTCAGAATTCTTCTCTGCCTTCTCGCCGCGAGTTTATTAAGCAGAGCGCTGCCGCCGTCGCCACCTTCATGATTGTGCCGCGTTTTGTGCTGGGCGGCAAAGGCTACACCGCCCCCAGCGACCAACTATTGATTGCCGGCGTGGGGGTAGGCGGCAAAGGGGAAAGCGACCTGGCGTCGTTTGTGCAATCGGGTAAGGCCCGAATTGCCTATCTCTGCGACGTAGACGACCGGCGGGCCGCCCGTGCCGTGCAAGCCTACCCGCAGGCCAAGTACTACAAAGACTGGCGGCAGCTGCTAGACAAGGAAGGCAAGAACTTTGACGCCGTATCGGTGGCCACGCCCGACCACAACCACGCGGCCGTAACGTTGGCTGCCATGCAGCTGGGCAAGCACGTGTACGTGCAAAAACCCCTCACCCACGACCTCTACGAAGCCCGTGCCCTCACGGAAGCAGCCAAACGCCACAAGGTAGTTACGCAAATGGGCAACCAGGGCGCCTCCGGCGACGGTGTGCGCCAGCTTCAGGAATGGTACGACGCCAACGAAATAGGCAAGGTGCACACCGTGTACTGCTGGACCGACCGCCCCGTGTGGCCCCAGGGCATTGCCTGGCCCACTACGGCGGCCAGCGTGCCCAAGGAGCTGGACTGGGACCTGTGGCTGGGTACGGCACCATTTCGCCCCTACGTGGATAAGCTGGTGCCCTTTAACTGGCGCGGCTGGTGGGAGTACGGCACCGGCGCCCTCGGCGACATGGGCTGCCATCTGCTGGAAGCGCCCTTCCGAGTGCTGGGCCTGCAATACGCCAGCGCCGTGCAGGCCAGCGTGGGCAGCGTGTACGTAGATGAGTTTAAGCGTGGTTACTTCCCGGAAAGCTGCCCGCCCTCTAGCCACGTCATCCTGAAGTTTCCGAAAACCGACAAAAACAAGCATGAAGTAACGGTGCATTGGATGGACGGCGGCATCCAGCCCGAGCGCCCCGAGGAACTGGGCCCAAACGAGCTATTTGGCGACGGCGGCAACGGCATTCTGTTCGTGGGCACCAAGGGCAAGATGATGGCCAGCACCTACGCCGCCGATCCGCGCCTGCTGCCCACCTCGCGTAACCAAGAGGTAAAGGTGAAGCAAACCCTAACCCGCGTGCCGGGCGGCGCCGACGGGCACTATGCCCAATGGGTAGAAGCCTGCTTGGCCGGTTATGGCAACCACTACCTGAGTGCGCCCTTTGAAACGGCCGGCCCCCTAACGGAGGCTCTGCTGATGGCCAACCTCGCTATTCGGGGCTACGATTTGCAGCGGCCCAAAGCCACCGGCTCCGGTGTCGACTACCCCGGCCGGGGCATTGAACTGCTCTGGGACCCCAAACAGCTTCGCGTTACCAACTTCGAGGAAGTAAATCGTTTCGTCAAGCGCGACTACCGGCCCGGTTGGCAGTAATCATCAGGTCACGAATGGCACTGAGGCCGACTTTTTGGCTTGTAGGCCAGATTGCACGTTGAGTAGGGCTCAGGCATCAGTCGAAAGAGCGGTTTGCAAAAACCCATGGCCTAGGGAAAGGTACTAGCACTGGTACACGAAACCGCCCCGCTAGCAACGGGGCAGTTTCGTGTACCAGTGCTTTCATGCCGTTATTTGCTTGCCTTGCCATCCGGCCCTAGCTGCCCCCTAGCCCTATGCCCCTCACCACCGTACTCTTCGATTTAGACGACACCTTATTCGACCACGCCAACACAGCCCGCGCGGCGCTGGCGACCAGCACGGCCGGACTGCCGGAGTTTGCGGGCGCTGACTTAGAAGCCTTATATCAGCAGTACAGCGAGATACTAGAGGAAATGCACCCGCGGGTGTTGGCCGGCGAATTCACCTACGAAGATGCCCGCCGCCTGCGGTTTCAGCGGTTACTGGCGCCATATGGGGTAGCACCTACCGAGGCCGAGGCAGCTCACTTCGCGCAGCAGCACTACGGGCATTACCAACGCCTGCGCCACCCCATTGTGGGCGCGCTGGCGTTACTGGAGGCTCTCAGGCCCCACTACAAAATTGGCATCGTCACGAATAACCGTACCGCTGAGCAGGAAGAAAAACTGCGGCATCTGGGCATGGCGCACTTGGTTGATGCCCTCATCACCTCCGAGGATATTGGGGTGACGAAGCCCAACCCGCGCATTTTTCAGGTGGCCCTGGAGCGCCTAGGTAGCTACGCGGCCGAAACCGTGATGGTAGGCGATAACTGGCACGCCGATATAGTGGGGGCCCTGCAGGTCGGGATTCGGCCGGTGTGGCTGAACCGGTTTGCGGGGTTGCGGCTGCTGGCGCACGTAGCGGAAATTACGAGCTTTGAGCCGCTGTCCGAGGCGTTGCTCACCATCACTGGTCGGGTGCAACCACGGTAGCTTTTGCTTTCTGACGTTATCTGCTTTATGCCAACTACCACGCAACTTCAGTTTCTGGGGCACGCCAGCTTCCGCATCACCACGCCGGAAGGCTACGTTATTCTGCTCGACCCTTGGCTGAGCAACAACCCCTACGTGCCGGAACACCTGCGCCAGCCAGAGCGCGCCGACTTGGTGCTGCTCACGCATGGCCACGACGACCACCTCGACGCGGAGCTTCCAGCACTACTCGCCCGCACCGGAGCCAAGGTGGCCGCACCCGCGCCGGTTCGGTTTTACCTGCGGGAGCAGGGCGTGCCAGCCGCCCAGTGCGAGCCCATGAACGTAGGCGGTAGCATTGAGCTACTAGGCCTGCGCCTGACCATGACCGTAGCCCACCACGCGGCCCACATTGATTTGCCCGGCGGCAAAACCGGTTTCCCGCACGAAGGCGTGGGCTTTGTAGTGCGCTTCTCTGATGGCACTGTGCTGTACGCCGCCGGCGACACGGGTCTGTTCGGGGATATGCGCCTGCTAGCCGACCTCTACCAGCCAACCGTTGCCCTGCTGCCCATCGGCGACCGGTACACCATGGGGCCACTGGAGGCTGCCCATGCAGCCCGGTTGCTTCGGGTGCGGCACCTAGTACCTTTTCACTTTGGCACCTTCCCTTCCTTGCTAGGCACTCCGGAGCAGCTGCAGGCCCACCTCACTCCTGCTGACGGCGTAACGGTGCATACCTTACAAGCAGGCGCTACCCTAGGCCTAGGAACCCTGCGGAAAGTCGACGGCGCAGGAGCCGTTTTCGTATAGGCTAGCTCAACCCAAGCCCGTACTCTATGAAAACCGACACCGAAACCTTTTCCGCTGGCCCCGCCGGCGTGTATACCCGCATTGAGCAAGATGGGCAGCAAGTGACTGTGGTGAAGCTGCAGGATGGGCTCAGCATCTCGGCCCCACTCACCCAACAGTTAAGCAAGCGACTAGGCCTAGGCCCCGATGAGCACCTGCTCGTGTTGCACTCGGATGGCAGTGAGCCCGAACAGGGCCAGGCGCAGGCCTTGTATAGCCAGTACCTTTCTACTAACACCTCGGCCGTGGCTGATGTGGTATGGCAACCGCTGTAGCACCTTTCTAGGTCGTCTGCCAACCCAAACCTGCCTTTTTGCAATTACTTCCGACACTCACCTCCCCTAAAACGCCAGCCGAAGTTACTAGCTACTCATCGTAAGCCCGCTTGCCTGCTACTACAGGTAAGCGGGCTTTTTGCTGCTGTGCAGCTACGCCTTGACTCATCGCATAAAGCAAACATTACTAGCCCACTAGTTTGCTTAAAGTGCTTGCAAAGAGCATATATAGGTGCATAGCACAGCCAAAACCGTCAAATAGTTTAGTTATATAAAAAGTAATAATTTTCCTATTTATATCCTCTCTTTACTGTAGCTTTAACCCGATAGGCTGAGCGCTTGGTTCTTACCAACTACCTAAGAATACTAGGGCGACATAAGAGGCCAACCTATTGATAATAAGGGCTACCGCTATACGCATGGCAGCCAGACTCGGGCAGGAGGAAGGATACGCAGCTGATACGACCATTACAATACTGCCCCGGGCGCCAACACCAATCTAACTACTCATCGATTTCAGTTTTCACCCCATCCTATATCCGCTTTTCTATGAAACAGCTTTTACTTCTCATTGCCGCATTTCTAACGTTTTCCGCCCAGGCCCAAACGCCCGGTTGGACCTCCGTGCAAGCTGTAGAACAACCAAATGGACTAATGGATATAGCCACAGACCAAAGTGGCAATTACTATGTTACCGGGCGGTTCTACGATGCAATTACCCTGGGGAACACGCGCATTACGGCATCTGGCCTGTGTGTGTACGTGGCCAAGTGCCGGCCATCGGGCGAAGTGATACAGGTAACCAAGCTCCTGGGCTCATCTGATGCCATTCCGTTTGGCGTTGCAATTGATGCGTCGGGCCAGGCGTACGTTACCGGAACGTTCCGAGGCTCTCTCAGCGCAAAGTCAGGCCAGAGTATAACTTCTAAATCGACGTTTGACGGACAGCCCCAACAGGATGTGTTCGTACTTAAGTGTGGTCAGGATGGTGCAGTACAATGGCTTCGTCAAATCAGCAGCACCCAGCCCTACTACTATTACTATAGCAGCAACGTTGGCCAAAACATTGCGGTGGATAAGGCCGGCAACAGCTATGTAACGGGCACTATTAGTGGCACAACGGTGCAGTTCGATGCTAAAACCGCCTTTTCTGACCGCTACAATCAAGCCTTTCTGGCCAGCTACTCGCCAACAGGAGAACTGCGCTGGGCTAGAGTAATGGAGGGCTTAATTCCGCAGGGTAGTGAGTTTACTCCTGGCTCAACGAGCAGCGGCGGAGCAGTAGTGGTACATCAGTCAGGCGATGTGTATTTATCTGGCTCACAATACGATGCCTGGCAGCTGGATGGAATTACAGTACGCTCAGCTGACAACAACAGCAACATGTATCTAGCCCGCTTTGAGGCGAAGAAAGGTGGTCTGATGTGGGCTACTTCGGTGCCGGGCACTGGCGATGGCCGTAGTCTGGCGCTGGCTGGCAAGGACGAGCTGTACCTGGCCAATAGCTATTACGGTACGGTTCACTTTGGCTCCAGCACCCTCACCAGCAAAGGCCGCACCGATATCTACATCGCACACTACAACGACACAGGCCGCGCCTTGAGCGCCGTTTCGCTGGGTACTGCCAACGGCGACTATCCCGGCGGCATACAAGCGGATGCGTCTTCCGGGAAGGTGTTTTTAACGGGGGCATTCAACCTAAGCAACGATTATCCCTATACTTCACAGGCCTTCCTGACGGAGCTGCAGCCCAGAACCGGAGCACTCAAAACAGAACTGGTAGGTGGGCCAGGCACCAGTTCAGGAGCCAAGCTTGCCCTGGATAAACATAACAACATTTATACCATTGGCATCTTTACCGGCACCAACCAGTTCGGGCCAATAACCATTTCCAGCACCTTCACTGAAGGGTACCTGGCCCGGTATGGTAGCCAGCTTTCCCGCTCGGTTAGCGGCCAGTCGGATGTGGCTATTAGTGTGTACCCAAACCCGGCCCAAAGCCACTTTGTATTGACGCTGGAAAATGCTGGCATAAACTCTGCCATTCGGGCTACCCTCTACAATTCCTTTGGCCGGGTAGTGGCCGAGCAGAAAGCCATTTCGGCTGGTCAGAAACTAGAAGCGCGCTTTAACACCAGCAGTTTGCCCAAGGGTATTTATGTGCTGCGCCTAGAGTACAACAAGGAAGTAATTAACCGCACCATCACGGTAGAATAGCAACTGCAAAAGGCTACAACCTACCTACACCAAAGGCCCTCCTGATACTGCGAAGAGCACATTCAGGAGGGCCTTTACTAGGTATACGCTGGGGTTTAAGCCTATTGCTCCCCTAGTAACTCGAGGGCGGTTTGGTTGCCCTGCTGAATGGCTAGGTCCCGGGCCGAAAGGCCACGCACGTCGCGGAGCGTGGCATCGGCCCCGGCTTTCAGCAGAATGGGCACGATGTTGTGGCGGCCGAAGAGGGTAGCAAACATGAGGGCCGTGCCGTCGTTGCCGTTGCGGGCGTTCAAGTCGGCGCCGTTGTCAATGAGCATCTGTACTATTTCGGGGTAGCCTTTGAAGGCCACGCCCATGAGGGCCGTGTTGCCGCTGGCATCGTGCACGTTGGGGTTAGCGCCGGCTTCGAGCAGCAGTTTGGTGGCGTCAATGTGTCCATCGTAGGCGGCCAGAATCAGAGGGGTGAACCCGCGGCCATCTTGGTAGTTTACGTCAACGCCTTCGGCTAGCAGCGCCTGAATGGTTTCTTTATCGCCTTGGCGGGCTGCATTCATCAGCAAATCTTCGGGACGGGCAGAGGTAAAGGACATAAGAGCGGTAGAGTTGATAAGGAGTAAACAACCGAAAACGGTAAAACAAGTTGGGCCGACTGCGGCACCTAGGCCAGTAACCTGCACCAAGTGCACGGTAGCCGAGCAGGGTCTAGTAGCACCAGAAAACCCATACGATAACCACCCGAAATGGATTACCGGCCTTCCTTGGCAGAGAAAAGTAGCGACTGGCTTACAAAACCGGCCGTTGTCGGTTCTTTTACTTCCTTCATTCCCTAGCCACTACTTTCCATTAGCATGGACTTACAACTCACGGATAAGCTAGCCCTCGTGACGGGCTCTACCGCCGGCATTGGGCTGGCCATTGCGCGCCGCCTTGCCGCTGAGGGCGCCGAAGTTATTCTCACGGGTCGTACCGAAGCCCGCCTGGCAGAGGCTCGCCGCCTGATTTTACACGAAACGCCGTCCGCCAAGCTGCGCACCGTTCCCGTCGATTTTGGCCGGGCCGAGCAGGTAACGCGCCTGCTGCTGCAAGTGCCTGCTGTTGATATTCTGGTCAACAACGTAGGCATATTCGAGCCCAAGCCGTTTGCCGAAATTCCGGACGAAGACTGGCTGCACTTTTTCGAGGTGAATGTGCTGAGTGGCGTGCGCCTCTCGCGGCAATATTTCCCCCTGATGCTGCAAAAGAACTGGGGGCGTATCCTGTTTATCTCCAGCGAATCGGGCCTCCAGATTCCGGAAGAAATGATTCATTACGGCACCACCAAAACGGCACAGTTGGCCGTAGCCCGGGGGCTAGCCGAACTTACCAAAGGCACTGAGGTAACCGTTAATTCGGTGCTGCCCGGCCCTACTGCCTCCGAAGGCGTAGAGGAGTTTCTGCAGAAGCTGGCCGGCGACGGCAAAACCCGCGAGGAGGCCGAGCACGAGTTCTTCCGCGATGCGCGCCCTTCGTCGTTGCTGAAGCGGTTTATCACGCCCGAGGAAATTGCCAACATGGTAGTCTTCCTCGCCAGCCCGCTTTCTATTGCTACCAATGGCGCCTCGGTGCGGGTTGATGGCGGCGTGATTCGCAGCATTGGCTAAAATGTAAGCTTTCAGCACGGATGCCTCCTCTCAGTAAAAGCAAGAAAAGCCACCAGCAAGGAGCTTAGTTAAGTCATTTAGACTGGTTGATGCCTTACTACCCTACCTTACGCACCAGCCACTGCCGCAACCACGGCCATTGGCTGGCCCGGAAGGCTGCTTCTACTAGCCACGGGGCACGGGCCAGCACCTGCATGAGGTGGTAGCGCCGGGTTAGGTCGCGGCCTAGGCGGCGGTGTACCTGCAGCTGGTACTGCAGCAGGGAAAGAGCTGAAAAGTCCTGCGTCTGGCAACAGCGCCTGGCATGCTCGGCGGCCAGTATTCCACTCAGCACGGCCTTATCGATGCCATGGCCCTGGAGAGGATCAATGAGGGCGGCAGCATCGCCGCAGAGCAGCGTGCGGGGCCCGGTAAGAGGCCGTCGGGAGCCGCCCAGTGGTAGCCCAAAGCCCAGCACCGGCCCTAGGCGTTGCGCCGACGTGAACCGACCCGCCAAGTGCGGGTGCGTGGTTATCAGTTCTTCCAGCACCTGCTTTAGATCTACTTTCTCCCGGGCAATGTCGGAAGAGAGCATACCAAAACCCACATTGTAGGTGCCGCCGCCCACCGGAAATACCCAGCAGTAGCCCGCGCGGTAGCGGCGCAGAAAGAGAAAGTCGCTGGTAGTTTCGGGGGCTTCCATTACGCCCTGGTAGTAAGCCCGCACGGCGGCACAATGGCGGGAGCGGTTAAGGGGCTGCGGGGCCAGGCAGCGGGCCACTACTGAGTTGGCGCCGTCGCACCCAACAAGCAGCTGTGCCCGTAGCCGTGTTGTATCTGCCAGCACTACCTCTCCCCCATCCGCATCGGCCCGCACAACTTTCACTGCGCAGTTTTCTAGGATTTCAGTGGTGGTATGCCGACGCACCAACGTGAGCAGGGCATCATCGAAATGCAGCCGGGGGCTGTTGAAGGCCGGAGCCTTCCACTCTACCTGCAGCTCAGCACCGGCCGGCGAAACCAAGCGGCTGGTGCGAACATCGGTGCGGTGAGCCTGGGTGAGGGCGCGCAACTCCTCGGCATACTGTGGGTTCAAGCGGGCCAGTGCCTTCAGTGTGGGTCCCGGAATAGCATCACCGCACACTTTGTCGCGGGGGAATTGAGCCTTATCGAGGAGGGCCACACGCAGGCCGCTTGCCGCCAGCCCCAGGGCACAGGCAGCCCCAGCCGGACCGGCTCCTACAATCAGCACATCATAATCAGTATGCAAGGCCACGCCCGAAAGTACGCACAGCCTCTGGTTGTGGCGTTGCAACACTTATTTCGGGCGCTTCATTTCCTGCTGCCGCATGGGCATGGCATCAATAGTGGCAAACACTTGCGCGGGCGCCAAGGGTTGGGTTTCGCGCCGTTTTACGCCGCCGTCTTTGCCAATAAGCAGTACCATAAACCCTGTTCCGGTCACGTTGAGCTGCTGGCGGAGGTAGCGCTGGTCGGAGCCGGAAAGCTGACTTGGAATAACTTCCCGCACAAGCAGGTCGCGGCTATCCAGCTCGGCTTTGGCGGGTGCCAGCAGCTGCTGTTGCCGAAGCAGGCTGGTGTCGTCGGGGCTGCCGGCACACAGCAGTAACACTCGTTTCTGCCATTTGCTGGCCTTGATAGTAGCCGCCAACGAGCTAGCCGGTGCTGTTTGGGCCAGTGCCGTAATGCTGCCGCCTAGGCCAAGCGCAACCAGTAACCCAAGGGTGGTCTGAAATAGCATAAACAAAAGCGGTTTGAACAGATACGCACCCTAGTAACCCAACGGCCCGTGGCCTGTTTCTCTACCCCGAATTAACTTGTATGGACTGGAGCACAGCTGCGTGCTAACCCTTCTGCCAGCTCTTGGTGCTGAGCGTGACGAAGTATTTACTTACTGCCTAGCTTTAGGAGTTGCTTGTTAGTTGGCTGGTTTTCGAGGGTTGGGTCACTAGCCCTTCCGTTTGCTGCAACCACTCAAATACGCGCTGATACGCTGCTTTCCGCACTTCAGGCGCTGAAAGAAAGACATCATGCACGGCGCCCGGCACGGCCTTGGTGGTTACGTTAGCTCCGAGGCGGGGAGCGAGCTGCTGAATGTGCTGGACGTTGAGCACGATATCGGTGCGCTGAAAATCCTCGTGCCAGGCACGCCCAACGGCTGTGCGGTCGGAGTGCAGCACGAGTACGGGCAGGTGCAGGCCCAGCCCGCGCCGGATGCGCTGCTGCCCCCGCCTGATGGCGCGCAACCAGCCGGCATTCACGGCAAACACCTGATTGGGTTTCCAGGCCAGATCATACTCCCATTGGCCGCGGTAGGCGCGGTGCAAACTTTGCCCGTAGGTATCTGTCAGGCCGGAAGGCAGTGGCAAATCGGGCCAGCGGGCACCCAGCGCAGTAGCCATCGGCACCGCTACGTGGCGCCGCAACCACGACTGATGCAGCTCTAGAAACGGGCTATTGAGCACCAGGGCTACTAGGCCAGAAGCAGGTTGTTGGGCCGCATATAACGCCGTAATCAGCCCGCCCGTTGAGTGTCCGCTCAGTACCACCTGCGGGTAGCCCTCCGTGTGTATCTGCTGCAGGGCGGCAGCTAGGTCGGCGAAGTACTCGGTCAGGTCGCGCACGTTGTTGGGGCGCTGGTGAGGCAACAGGGCGCGGCCATACTTGCGCAAATCGAGGGCAAAAAACCGGTAGCCATGAGCCATGTACTCAGCGGCCATTTCGCGCTGAAAAAAATAATCGTTGAAGCCATGCACGTATAGCACGGCCCGCGGCGTGGGCGGAACGGGCTCCGGGCGGTAACGCACCAGCACCGCCCGGACCAGCCCTTCGTAATCATTCGGCTGCGAGATGACGAGTTGCTCGAAATCCTTACCTAGTGGATCGGGCTGATAGGTGGCGGAGGAGGCAGAAGTAGTAGGCATGGCAACAGTACGGGTAGGGGCCGGCAGCAGATGAGGTTTCGGGTTCATCAACTTACCTAAAAAACACTTTTTTCTTCCTATATACCTGCGCTTCTATACTAGCTGGCAATACCTTGCCGTTCAGTTGGCACACGCGGCTACCTGTAACTACCGGCCGCTCCCTTCTCTTCTTATGCGCACCCTGTTTCTGCTCGCTGCCGCGCTGCTCGTGGCTTTGTATGCCCGCTCCACAACCTCTCGGCCCGAACCAAACCCTTCTTTTCGGGCCGGCCAACTGCTTTTCCCGCGCGTTAGGGCGGCGTATGGGTTGCATGAAGCAGCTACCCAGGCGTTGCTGCGTCGGCACGGTCTGGCGCCTGAGCGGCTGGAGCTGTTTCTGCGGGCATTTAAAGTAGGGCGCCGGCTGGAGGTATGGGGCCGCAACCAGGGTAGCGCGCAGTTTGTATTGCTGCGCACGTTTCGGCTGGCGGGCACGTCCGGCACGCTAGGGCCCAAGGCGAAAGCCGGCGACGGACAAGTGCCGGAAGGCTTCTATACCATTGACCGGTTTAACCCCGACAGCAAGTACTACCTATCGTTGGGCCTGGACTACCCCAATGCCGCCGACCGATTCCGCAGCGGCCTTCTGGACCCCGGCAACGATATTTTTATTCATGGCTCCGACGTTACCATCGGGTGCCTGCCCATCACCGACGCGGGCATTCGGGAGCTGTATGTGCTGGCCGTGGAGGCCCGCGCAGCCGGGCAAACTGCCATTCCGGTGCACATCTTCCCGTTCGAGCTCACCGCCGATAATCTGGCGCTTCGGATGGCAAGCCCGCACCTAGCCTTTTGGCAGAAACTGGCCCCCGGCTACCAGCATTTTGAGGACACGCACCAGCTCCCCAACGTGGCGGTAGCCGAAGATGGCACCTATGCCATTCAGTAAAACACCCCGCCTTAAACTGCCATTTTTACAATATTATTCATCACGAAATAAAATTAAAGTACTTATTGTATCAATATTTTGAATACATTGTAATCTCATTCACTCTAACACAACCAATAACACCCTATGAAAATCACTTCGTACTTCGTAATGGCTGCCTTGGCTACCTTGACTTTAGCCAGCGGCTGCTCAGAAAAAGAAGCAGTAGTAAACACCTCGAAAGAAATCAGCGCCGATGCTATCAGCCAGATTCGGCAGTTGGGTTTCAGCACGGCTGGTATCCAGCGTGATGAGGCCGGCAACTACCTAGTAGAAGGTGATATTGTCCTGAGCCCCTCGGCTTTGAGCAATGGTGCCTCTACCAAGCTGCTGCGCGTAGGTGATGCCGAACAGTACCGCACCACGAACCTAGTAAACGGCGGACGCAACATATCCATCAGCGTTTCCAGCCAGTTGCCTTCGGCCTATGTTACTGCCATTGATGAGGTAGTGCGCCGCTTTAATGCCGAGGGCCTGACCATTACGTTCAGCCGCGTGGCCTCGGGCGGTAACATCAATATTGTACGGGCCAGCGGCAGCTACCTCGCTTCGGCAGGTTTCCCAACCGGCGGCAACCCCTACGGCGAAGTGAAGGTGAACTCGCGCGCCATCGGCACCGCGAACCCCACTACCTACATTGCTACCATTCTGGCCCACGAAGTAGGCCACTGCATCGGCTTCCGCCACACTGACTACATGGACCGCAGCTACAGCTGCGGCGGCGCTACCTCCAACGAGGGTGCCAGCACGGTGGGCGCTATCCTGATTCCGGGTACTCCGGCCGCTGCCGACCCCAACTCCTGGATGCTGGCCTGCATTGGCTCGGGCCAGAACCGCCCGTTCAATGCCAACGACGTAACGGCTTTGAACGCATTGTACTAGCCTTCCTAAACGGTTAAACGGCATCTAAAGTCCGTTCGCTCCGTACCTTTCCAGCGCCGACGCGGTCCATCCGCGTCGGCGCTGTTTCGTTATGCCCGATTTCCCGATTCCTAAAAACCTGCGCGAATCTGCCGTGCTGGTGCCGGTTTTCCGCGATGAGGACCAAGAGCTGCATGTAGTGATGGTACGCCGCGCCGCCTTTGGTGTGCACGGCGGCCAGTTGGCCTTTCCCGGCGGCAAGCACGACCCCGACGATACTGACCTGCGAGCCACGGCCCTGCGGGAAGCCTTTGAAGAAGTGGGCTTGGCCGCGGACAACATAGAAGTCCTGGAGGCCTTACCCACTATTGCTGTGCCCACTGGTTTCCGAATTTCGCCGTTTCTGGGTCGTATTCGCAGGCCGGAGGTATGGCAGTGGCAGACGTCGGAAATAGACGAGGTGCTGGAAATACCGCTGCGCCACCTCGCGAATGCGGCCAACCACACCGAGGAAACCTGGCAGCTGGCGGGCTGGCCCACGCCCCACCTCGTGCCGTACTACCGCGTCGGGAATGGCTACCAGCTGTGGGGCGCTAGCTACCGGATCATTCAGCCCCTTATTCCGCGTTTACTGGCCGGCGAGTGGGAGCTTTAGAGCCAAGAAAGGGCTAGTGCTACTTTCGCACCCCAACTTTACTAGGTCTAACAAAGCGGTGAACCTCCCTAGCCGCATAGTTGGCACGAAATTTCATTCTAGCCTATTGTTGATTTTTCCGACTTCTATGAAACGACTTTCGCTTTTGCCCATGCTGCTGGCGTTGCTGTTGCCTGGCGTGGTGCTGGCCCAACGCGAGCAATCTGTGTGGCTGTTTGGGCAGCAAGCTGGCCTTACGTTTCCGGCCGATGGGGGCGCTCCTACTCCCTTGCTCACCAGCAAAATGACCACGTATGAAGGCTCGGCCGTAGCCACCAACCAGCAAGGCCAGCTGCTGTTTTATACCAACGGCGAATTTGTGTTCAACCGCAAGCACCAGGTAATGCCCAACGGCAAAAAGCTGATGGGCTCTAACTCCAGCACCCAAAGCGCGCTTATCGTGCCCGACCCTGGGAGCGGCAACGTGTTCTATGTGTTCACGGTAGGTGCGCAAGGCGGCTCCAACGGCTTGCGCTACTCCACCGTGGATATGACCCGCGACAACGGCTTCGGCGACGTGCCGCGCTCCAATGCCTTGCTTATTACCCCCGTGGCCGAAAAGCTAGCCGCCGTGCGCCACCAAAACGGCCGCGACGTCTGGATTGTGGCGCACCGCTGGAACTCCAATGCATTTGTAAGCTTCTTGGTCACAGCCGATGGCGTACAGAGCAAGCCCATTATGAGCAACGTAGGCAGCATGCACGCCGGCCCCGGCCGCAACGCCATTGGCGCCATGAAATTCTCGCCCGATGGCCGTAAGCTGGCCGTAGCGCTGTGGCGCGAAGCCAATAAATACGAGGTGTTCGACTTTGACCGCAGCACCGGCCAAGTGCGCAACGCCAAATCCTTTGCTCCTTATCCTGAAGCTTACGGTGTGGAGTTCTCGCCCGACGGTAGCAAGCTCTATGGCTCCAGCAATGGCGAAGGCGGCGGCATGGCCCAGATTTACCAGTTCGATTTGAAAACGGGTAAAGCCACCGTCATCGGCAAATCGGCTAACCGCAAAGTAGGCTCCCTGCAGCGCGCCCCCGATGGCAACATTTACGTGGCCCGCGAAGACAACCCGTTCCTAGGTGTCATCCAGAACCCAAACTCGGACGCTGCCAAGTACCTTGATAATGGCTTGAAACTAGGCGGCCGCCGCAGCAAACTGGGCCTGCCCAACTTTATCACGGAGCCCAAATAAAGCGGCTGGGCGCTAAAACCATGAATGCCGACGGTTTGCCGTTCTGTAAGGCCGAGGCCCCGCAGAACGATAAACCGTCGGCATTCTGCATTCTACTGGGTTTTGCTGCCCAGCTTGAACCGAAAGAACCCGCCGGCCACCGAGTAATACGGATTCTGGGAGGTGAACAAGCCGGGCACATCGCGGGTGCTTACTCCAATTTCATACACACTCGAGGTCAGGGTGATGCCTAGGGGCACATTGAGGCCGTATCCGGCACCGGCACTCACGCCGCTGCTCAGGCGCAGCCAAGTGGCCGGTTTGTAATCAATACCAGCACCCACAAAGGCCGTGGTAAGGTTGCCAGCCACTTCATTCAGGGGCAACGTTACATCCAGCCCAGCCTCAAAAAACTCACTGATGCGCACGCCGGCCCCGGCCCGCAGCTTGGTAGGCAACGATGCCTTGCGCTCTTGGCCCGTTTGATACTGAAACAGGCTGTCGGTGCCGGCGGCAAATATCTCCGCGCCTTCCCGGATTACGTTGTAGCTGCCAATACCATCGGAGTTCAGGCGCTTCAGCTTCTGGTCATTGCCGGTTACCAGGTTGCCTTCCCAGGTCATGTTGCCCAAGTCCGTAATGGCCAGGCCGAGGCGTAGGGCTTTGCCTGCTTCCAGGGCTAGCCCGAGGTCGAAGCCATGGCCTTTGCCTACGGGTTGTAAGCCGTTGGTGCGCTCCCGTAGGTTAAAGCTGGGGTCATTGACCATGTCGCCGTAGTCGATTTTGAACAGGGGCGACATAGAGGTGAAGCTTTGCAGATTACCAGGCTGCACCCGCACATCGATAATGCCTATCCCCTGAATGTAGCGGTAGCCCGCTCCTGCTGAGAGCTGGAATAGGGGCAAATCAATCAGCCGAGTGCCCCAGGCCAAGTTAAATTCGTTGAGCACAGCCAGCTGCACATCCGTACCGGCCAGCGCCTCGGATACCAAGGGCACATTGCCGGTGCTGGTTGAGGCGAAAATAGGCGCACTCCGGCCCAAAAAGGCAATTTCGGCGGCGTTCTGGTTCATGCCTATATGCCCAGCCGTGCGCACCCGGTTGCTGATGGCAATGCCGCCAATTACCGGCAGCTGCACGGCCACCGCCAGGGTAGTCGCGTCGGCATTGAAGTTGAAGGCGTTGTCGGAGGTAAAGGCCCGGGCTAGCTCCTGCTTATCGGCCAGCGTGAGGGTTTGGTTAGAATGAAAGACGAACCGGCTTAACTGTTTGCGCGTGAGCGACTGGGAACCCGCTCCTGCCCCGAACTCACCGATGGTAAAAGCCACCGTAGAACCGCCTATCCGGCCCAGGTTTGCGGGGTTGATGCCAATGGACTGGTAGTCGGTGGCAAAGGTGGTGGCCACGCCCCCGCGGCCGGTGGCCGTAAAGTTACTTAGCTCATTTTGAGCGTACAGAGGCGCTGCACTAGCTAACAATAGGGCCGCAACCGAGAAGTAGAAGTTTTTACCCATAATACCAGGTAGTTGAAAAAATAAGCAGACGGGCAAGGCGCCGGGGTAGTTTTTCAAATGTACGATATGGGGTAGTTTGCACCAGCATTGCTTTCTGATCCGCTACTTTTCGGTTCGCTTCGTTCCCGCTCTCATGGCCAAACGCTTTTCCGCTTCCGAATACATTGATGGCATTTTGTCTGGCAACCGGGTGCTACTCAGCCGCGCCATCACGCTGGTGGAAAGCACGCTCCCCTCTGACCAAGCCCTGGCGCAGCAAGTGCTGGATGCCGTACTGCCCCACGCCGGCCGCTCCGTGCGCGTGGGTATTACCGGCGTGCCGGGAGTTGGCAAAAGCACGTTTATTGAGGCATTGGGGTTGCATTTGGTGCGGGAACAGGGCAAGCGGCTGGCCGTACTAGCTATTGACCCCACCAGCCAGCGCAGCGGCGGCAGTATCCTCGGCGACAAAACCCGCATGAACGAACTGGCCGCGCACCCGCACGCCTTCATTCGCCCGTCGCCGGCAGGCCGCAGCCTGGGCGGCGTAACGCGCAGCACCCGCGAGGCGCTGGTGCTCTGCGAAGCGGCCGGCCACGACGTAATTTTTGTGGAAACCGTGGGCGTGGGCCAGAGTGAAACCGCCGTGCACGGCATGGTCGATTTTTTTCTGTTGCTGATGCTGGCCGGCGCCGGCGACGAGCTGCAGGGTATCAAGAAAGGCATCATGGAAATGGCTGATGCCGTGACTATCACCAAAGCCGATGGCGGCAACGAGCAGGCCGCCCGCCGGGCACGCGTGGAGTATCAAAATGCCCTGCACCTGTTTCCGTTGGCCCCTTCGCAATGGAACCCGGTCGTTACGGTTTCTTCGGCCGTGACGGGGGCGGGGGTTCCGGCCGTGTGGCAGCTAGTAGAACAGTACGTGGAGCAAACCAAAGCCAGCGGCTACTTTCTGCGCCGCCGTCAGGAGCAAAACCTGCACTGGCTCCATGAAACCATACGTGAAACGCTGGAAACCCGTTTTTATGCCCGCCCCGACGTAGCTGCCCGCCTGCCCGACATCCGGCAGCAGGTAATGGATGGGCGCAAATCGGCCTTCGGCGCAGCCGAGGAATTACTAGGGTTGTAACGGGTGTAAACCCTAGCAACTAGCTCCAGCAGCACTTCTCCCATTATTTAGGCTCCTAGCATCAGCACGCAGCTGTTTCGGCCTCTGGCTTAATGCGCCAGCTGCGCAGCAAGATGTGCGCTAGAGGCTATTGCCGCCGGTTAGCTCCGGCGGCGCTTCAGCATCAGGTAATCGAGGTAGTACAGGACTTTGATGGACACGTTGTTGTTGTGCGGCGTGTTCACGGTGTTGCTCAGGTTGTCGAAGTAAAGCGGAGTAGCCTCATTCGCTTCAAGAAACGAAGCACTGGCATTTTTCCAGACAATGCTCACCTGCGAACCGGGCGCAAACCACCACGAGTACACCGCATCCACATTGAAGGCATTGAACGTGTTGTCGCGGTTGCGGCGGTAGTCTACCAGGGTTTCTCGGCCATCAGTACCTAGGCGGGCAAAGTCCTGATAGTTCACGGTGCTGGTGTAGTGGCGCGTCCGGATAGTCAGCGACATGCGGTTGTTGAACGTGTAGCCGCCCGAAATAGTATTGGTCACGGTTAGTACGCGCCGCCGCCCTAGCAACACATCCGTGGGGTTGTTCCGCCGAAACTCTGCGTCGTCGGGCAGGCTAGTGTCAATACCGCCATTCACGTAGCCAACCTGATTTTGGCGCAGGTTCCAGTCGAGGCTGTACCGGAAGTTCAGCTGGTTGCTGACGCGGTAGCGCGGCGAAATGGCCCAGCCGTAGCCCATGCGGCGCGGTCTGTCCAAGCGCTCATCCTGAGCATACCAGCGCACGCCGGCGTTCAAATCCCAGGCTAGTTTCTTCCGGTAGTCTGAGGACAAGAAACCGCCAATGTTGGCATTCACGGGCACGCGCACATAGTAGCTACCCAGTGGGTATTGGCGCGGCTCGTAGTAGTCGTGCGTGACGGGGTTTGCATCGAAGTTGGCCCCAACGGTCAGAAAGTTCTTGGTGAAGGTGGTGTTGAAACCGGCCGCAATGTTGGCGTTCTGGTAGCGCGTGGGCTTGTACAGCAACGAGTGATTCAGGTTCAAAAACGAGTAGAAGTTATTGACCTTCCAGAAGGGCTTATACTTGTTGTAGCTAGCATACAAGCCTTGGCTGATGTTATTGTTGCCAAACAAAATGCCCAGGTCGTTCGGGTTGTAGGTATCCGACTCAATGCCGTGGTTCAAGCCCCAGGTGAAGTTGCCACTGATTTTACTGATGCCAAGCTGGTACTTGTAGCCGTTCTGGTCCCCGATTTGCGCCTCCGAGCCAAACTCAGTGCCGCGCCGGCGTGAGTACACCAGGCGGCCGTCGATGGCGTAAGAGTTTTTCTTGTTGGCAAAGCGAAACAGGCCGCCCGTCACGTTGGCATCGTAGGTGCTGCCCCAGCGCGTGACGTTGGTGTTGATGAGCGACACGTACGAGTTGTTTTTCAGGCTCTGGTCCAGCACCATGATGTTGTAGTTGCTGAACGGCTGCGTTAGCACTTGCCGCTCACTACCATCCACCGAGTCGCGAAGGGTAGCGAATACATCGTTGCTGAGCGCATTGAACACACCCACGCCCAGCCCCTGCTTGGTCCGGCCCGATACTTTCGTGGCATTCAGCAGGCGCGTTACGCCCGGGTTGCTGATAACCTCCTCGCCTGGCCGCCACTCACCATCGAGGCCTCTTTCGCGCTGGCGCACCTGCCCGGCCACGTTCCCGAAGCCAATGGGGGTAGCGCCCACGCGCCTTGAATAAAACAGGTTGCCTTTATTGAACAGCTCCGTGCCTTCAGTGAAAAACTGCCGGTTTTCCTGAAACTGCACCTCAAAAGGCGAAAGGTTCAGCACCTGGTTGTCGCTTTGCACCTGCCCAAAGTCGGGTACTAGGGTCGCATCGAGGGTAAAGCTCTCGTTGATGCCCCACTTGATATCAGCGCCCCCATTGAAGCTGGTGCTGGTGTTGCGGGTTCCCTGCTCCTTGTAGGGGTAGTGATTCGCGTAGGCCGAGATGTAGGGCGTGAGCGAAAGGCGCAGCGGCGGCTTAATATCGCGCAGGCCGTGGAGCTCACCCCACTGGTTCACGAAGCCATCTACGGCGGGCTTCACTTCGTTCCAGAAAAAACCCTGGTTGTCGCGCTTGCGCTGGCGCATAAAATTCAGGCCCCACACCTGTTCCGACGCTTTGCTAAAGCGAATGGCCGAGTATGGAATCCGAATTTCACAGAACCAGTCGGTGCCTTGCATGGAGGTACGCGAGTCCCACACGGCGTTCCAGTTGCCGTCTTCGCCCCCGGCTGGCGAGTAGCGGGCATCTACCTGTACGCCGCCCGTGGTCACGAGAAAGCTATAGCCGTTGAGCTGGTCGTGGTAAGTATCCAGGAAAATACCGATAAAGTCGGAGTTGCCGATGTCGTCGCGGGCCGACAGCTCCCGCATGATGGAATCCTGCGAGACATCGTGCATAATGGCGCCCACGTACAGGTTGGCGTCATCATAAAGCACCCGCACTTCGGTGGGGTGCTTTTCGCGGGGGCCGGGGTTAGGCCGGTTCTGGATGAAATCGGTGGCAATGGGCGCCTGCTGCCAGATAGCTTCATCCAACACACCATCGAGCTTTATGCCTTCCGTGATGCGCAGGGCCTGTAGCTGGCGTTTGGGGGCGGGCACCGCGGCCGCGGCGTTGGCAACGGTTTCTGCCGATTGAGCCCAGGCCATGTTAGCAAAGGCCGTCAGCCAGATGAACAAGCACACACGGAAGCCTCTCACGATCTGATGACGTAAATAAATGTAAAGCAAGCAGGTGGGTAGTTGAATGGGTGGTATAGCCGCCGACTAGGCACTCACAAGTCAGCAGGCCGGGAAGCCGGTGCCCTGATATATAGCTAGAGCGGAATGCAGCAATAGATGCGCTATCCGTCTCAACCGTTGCCTCACACTGGCAAGTCTTTCAACAAAAAGCTGCTCAGGGCTACAGCAGCGGGTCTTGCTGTAAGAGCCACCAATATTTTATCATTAAAATTATTTATTTTTTTACTTATTCAATAATTACGTTAACTTAGATACAGGCTAGCCACCTCCCCAACTGCTCACGGATGTCTGATTCCGTAGGCCGCTCCCCGGTATCCTGATAGTGTTACAGTATATACCGGCTCTAGGCCTTTGGCCAAAGTAATGTGTAGTGATGCAAGGCATCAGAACCAACAAGCTTGGCCTCTTATCAAGGCTTGTTTCCTCCCCTCCTCCATTTTCCGTTCTTCCAAAACTGCTGCGTGGTGCCGCTGCGCCCATACTTCTGCAGTAGTAAATTACTGAGTTTGAAAGCTACGGCTTTCCTATAAGCTACTATCGGGCCCGATAGTATAGCCTCTTTCAGTGCTATAGCAAGTGCTGAGTTAGGGCACTGTAGATGCCCCTAACCATACTAGCACCAATAAATTCAGGCAGGTACGCGCCCTGCCTTACGTTGCTTTCACCCCGGCACTGGCATTTGTGTTCAAAACCACTGCTTCAAACAGCGTGGCACGGCTGCGCCATGCCATTATCACACGTGCATTTCCAATAACACACCTTAATACACACTGTCATGAAAACTAAATTCATAACACTCCTGATTCTGTTGCTTGCAATATTTAATATTAATACTGTACAAGCACAAAGTATTAAAGAAAAGGAGCCACTTATAGCTTATGATCTTGGAAAGTTAGTAAAGGTCTGCTATGATGTTGCAGGCCTTGGAAATTTAACTTCAGTAGATGTAACACTAACTTATGATGCCTATGTTTATACACAATGCACGAATCCAGGGGATAATATTGCCCCGGGCCAATCGAAGTCATATCCTAGCAACTCCGAAACAATTACAGTCCCTGTACGCAATGGAAGAATTCATGGCTGTGTTACAAGTACCAAAGTGTTTCCAGCAGGCGACTGCCCTAACTCTAAATGGACTGGGTCAGTTTCGGATGTAACATTTACCAATGTCAAACTTACTGTACTAGGTAAATCTTTTACTGCTACTAATCCTTAGCACTTACTCATAAATAATATTTATCGGAAAAGTATCCAAGAATGTAATCACGGCGATTTTTAGCTCAACTTCCTAAATATATTTAACAAATGTTTAGCATTTATCTAGCGAAAATATACTCATGAACTCCGGATTACTGTGAGTAGTGTATCATGTCAAAAATATATTTTCGTCGCATGAAAAGTTTGCTACTAGTATATACAATACTAGTAGCAAACTTTTCATTTAATACGTCATTTGCCAGGAATTTATTACCCCATAAATCAAATATTACACATTTTGTAAAGGGAAAAATAATTGACTCTCTTACACTACAGCCACTAGAGTATGTCACTATTCTGCACCTAACAACTAAAGGACAACTCATCAACAAAGTAACCTCAGGTACAAATGGATCATTTGCGCTTGAAATCATCCTTAGCCAGAATACCCAACTCACTTTCACGTATCTCGGCTATCGACCTAAGACTATCCTTGTTCCGGCCGCTTCCACCTCCGTTCTGGACCTAGGCACCATCCACTTGGCTGTTATACCTACGCAACTGAAGGAAGTACAAATACTAGCTGCGAAAGCACTGATTGAACGGGATCTGGACAAATTAATTTACAATGTAGAGGCTGACCCCGAGAGGAGTACACTTTCGGCGCTCGATATGCTGCGTAAAGTGCCCCTGCTGACCTTGGATGCGGATGATGCGCTGCAGCTTAATGGCACCAGCAATTACCGGATCCTTATTAACGGGCAGCCTTCAGCCCTTTTTGCGCAAAGTCCCAGCGACGCTTTCAGAAGCATGCCCGCTGACATGATCAAGCAAATTGAGGTAATCACCAATCCGCCCGCCCGGTACGACGCCCAAGGTACCGGGGGCATTATAAACATCATTACCTACAAGAAAAACCTCAGCGGCTACAACGGCTCTGTGACCCTAGGGGCTAGTAACCCCAATGGGTGGAACCTGAGCGCCGCCACCTCGGCTAAAGTGGGCAAGTTTAACCTAGCAGGCAACCTAGGCCTTACAACACAAAACAGCCCCACAGCACAGCACTCCTCGCTGCGGGAAGACAGGCTACAGCTAAACAGCCTAACGCAAACAGGGACCAGTAATAACCATAGTGATGGGCAGCATATGGGTGGCGAGATAGGCTATGAACTAGGTACGCAAACCCAGCTAAGCATCAGCTATGGCCGCAGCCGTAGCCGAAACGAGAATAGCAGTGCGCAGGAAGCAGCGCTACGCAATAGCCAAGATGAGCTTACGCAAGCGTACCGCAACCTGAACAACGGTACCAACGGCTGGCTAGGTTATGATGCGGGCCTAAACTACCAGCATAGCTTTAAGAATAATGAGGTCCGGCAGCTTAGTATGGCGTACAAGCTCAGTGCTAATACTGGCTCCGGCTCCACCGACTTTGCGTTGCAGTCGCTGCTCAACTACAAAGATCAGGTAAGCAGTACCAGCAATCAGGAGCATACCCGGGAGCAAAGCCTACAGGCTGACTACGTGCAGCCCTTGGGAAAGCAAACCCTTGAGCTTGGCCTTAAAACGGCACTGCAGGGCAACAGCAGCGACTATTTGTACAAGATGCTGGATGTGCAAACCAACACCTTTGCGCTCGACCCGGCCCTCAGCAACCGCTACAGCTACGAGCAGCGCATCCATGCCGCGTACACTAGCCTCTCGCTCCGCAAAAACAACTGGGGCCTGAAAGCGGGCGCTCGGCTAGAGCTTACCAACATTGATGCGCGCTTTGAATCAGTACAGACGGCTGCTCAGCAAGCCTACTCAAACCTGATTCCTAGTATAAGCGTCTCGCGCCGGCTTGGGGGCTCTGGTATGTGTAACCTGAGCTACACCCAGCGCCTAGAGCGCCCCGGGCTTTATTACCTGAACCCGTACGTAGATATAACAGATCCGCGCAACATCAGCTACGGCAATCCGGGGCTGGTACCCACTACCAGCCATGTGCTCAACCTGGGCTTCAACACCTTCCTGAAATCAACCTCATTCAACGCGGACCTCTTTCACCAGTTCACCAACAATTCTATTCAGCAACTTACTACCCTAGGCACCGATTCGGTAGCACGCACAACTTTTGCTAATGTAGGCCAGAACCGTACATATGGCCTGACTTTGAGTAGCAACACTACCCTCTTTAAAAAGCTAAACCTCAGCCTTAGCGGTGGCACTGCCTATACGGAGCTCACCAGCATTGTAGCAGGCCGGCCGCAGAACAACAAAGGCATTACGTACAACGCCTCTGGCAATACCAGCTACCGGTTTGGTAAAGATTGGCGGGCTAGTGGCAATATCAGTTATACTTCCAGCCGAATAGTACTGCAAGGTAAAACCAGCGGCTACAGCTGGAGCTCACTAGCGGTCAATAAAGAGTTCTTAAAGAATAAGAAGGCCCGTGCAAGCTTTTCCGTGAGCAGTCCTTTTCAGAAATACCGCCAGACATCACGCGAAATAATTGGCCCAACTTTTCGTCAGCAGCAAGAGTCCAGCGTTATCATTCGCCGCTACACGCTGGCATTGACGTATCGCTTTATAAAAATCTAGAGCCGGGTCTCTGATAGTCAAGTGGCTGACCGGTAATCTGCACGCTGGAATACACGACCAAGCAACTGCTTGTACTGCCATAAAAAAACCGGCCGCCGTTGCAGCGGCGGCCGGAGGCTAGTAGTTGGCTACTTATTCATTAATCGAAATCTGGATGTTGCGACGGGATTTGCCATCGGTTTCGGCGGGCAATTCCAGCAGCTTGCGGTATTTCTTGGCCAGCGCTTCTGGTTGCTTTTTGCCGTTTACCGTCATGCCCGAGTCGTTGAGCTGAAACTGGAAGGACTTTTCCGAAGCGCCTAGCACCCCATCCTTGCGCAACTCCTTCCGAACCTCATCGGAGTCAAAGCGAGGAGGAGCCGGAGGCGCTGGTGGAGGCGGGGGCAACTGCAAAGAAGGGGCTGGAGGGGCCATGGGGGCGCCGGAGGCCGGAGCAGCTGGGGCAGGGGGCGCCATTGGAGCGCGCGGCGGGCGCGGAGGAGCCACCATCTCGTTAACTATCGTGCGGTTAGCTTCCTGGCGGTTGATGCCAAACGTGCTCTTGGGGCCTAGCTTACGGCCCGTTTTTGACTCCACCAGGCGCAGGTATTTGTCGCGCAGGGCGGCCGATTGCTTTTTGCCATTCACCGTGAGGCTAGTGGCGTTAAGCTCCATCTGGAAGTTAGTTTCGCTTTTAATCAGGCCATCTTTGCGCAGCTCACGACGCAGGGCTTCTTCCACTTCACTGCCGCGGGCTCTTTCCGCCCGGGACTCGCTATCTAGGCGCCGCATTTCCACCTCATTGCGGCGCATTTCCAGTTCATGCCGACGCATCTCGGCATCCAGGCGGCGCATTTCAGCACTGTGGCGGCGCATCTCGGCTTCAGCCTCGCGGCGGGCATCATCAGCGCTCCGTTCGCCGTCTTGCAGTTCCTCTTCGCGCTCCAGGTCCAGTATGCGCACCGTGCCGCTTTGCTTGCGGAACTCCTCCTGTTTGCGCTGCACCTCGGCCAGCTGCTGACTAATGCGCTGGCGCTGCTCGTCGTTGAGGTTTCCGTCGCGCAAAGTGTTGCGCAAGGCCCGCTCCGCACCTTGCAGTGCGCTCAGGTGCCTAGTCCCACGCTCGAAGGTATACCCGCGCTGGTTTCCGCCAAACTGACGGCTAGCGTCAACAAAGACCTGATCCGCATCGCGCTGAATCCGGATAATCTCATTTTCGCTTATAGATGGCCGGGTGAATACAAAGTTGCGGCTAGTGTTACCGTTGAAGCCGAAACCCGAGTTGCCCGACCAGATGGTGCGGCCATTGCTAGGAAGCCGAATTACTTCCACATTTTGAGCGGCGCTCTTGCTCAATTTTTTGCTTTTACCGGTGTCGATGGGTTGACCATCGACGGTCAGGTTGGTTAGGCGGCCTTTCTTATCTTTTTCGATAACCACCGTGCTGCCACTCCCCCGCCGGGGCTCCTGCACTACCACTACTTGCTGGCCGCGCTTCCGGCGCTTTTTGGGTTTGTCCTTGTCGTCGGCATCGTTGCTGGTAGCGAAGCCGAGGCCACTATCCTCGGTTAGTTCATCCACTTCCAGTTGCTCTGTATCGGCCCACTCAGGCTCTATAGCCGGAGCCAGGGCTTGCGGCGCGGTTTGCAAAATGTGCGCGTCGGGAAGTACAAAATCGGTAGTGGCCTCGGGCTTTTTGCGGGTGGTATCGGTGGCCAAGCCCAGGAATGGCAGCCGCGACAAGGTTCCTTCGTCGGCATCCTGATCAGCAGACACCGGGCGCGGATCGGCCATGGCTACGGCGGAGGTTAAGAGCACTAAGCCCCCTAGTACTACGCAAGCCGCCATAAACCCTTCGGAAAACGTGGGAGCCGTGCGGCCTTGTACCAACCGGCGGATACGGCCCAGCACTGACCCATCAGGCCCCAGGGCTGACATTGCAAACTGATTAACGGGCTCAGGAGCCACGCTCAGCTCGGCCAACGCGGCCAAGGCGCGCGCTACGGTAAGGGGGTTGCCACCAATGAGCGCGGTAGCGGCATCATCGCAGCAGTTTTCGCGCTCGGTACGCACACACGCCGTGATAAACCATACGGCCGGGTGATAAAAGAACACCGTTTCGGCAATGGACTGCAGCAGGTTCAGGAGGTAGTCGCGGCGCTGCACATGAGCCAGCTCATGGGCCAGAATGGCTTCCAGATAGGCAGTGCTTAGGCCCGTAACGGTACCTAGCGGCAGCAGTACCACGGGCCGCAAATGCCCCACTACCACCGGCACGCGCACCAGCGCCGACTCCAGCAGTTCTATGGGTTGCGTTAGGCCGGCTTTCGTAGCCAATGCGGCCAGGCGGGCTTGCCACTCGGCTCCTAGTGGCTGCACCCGATACCGGCGCAGCCGCTGCACATACGCCAGCCCACCAAGCAGGCGAAGCGTCATGGCCAGCAACCCTAGAAGCCACGCGGCTACCAACACCGGAATATTCTGATCGAAATACTGGAGCCAAGCTGGTAAGCTTGAAGTTATAGCCACGGCTGGTTCCGTGCCTGCTACTAGGGCAGGTTGGCGGCTAAAGCCCTGGCCAGCATTGGTAGGTAATAGGCCATCGGCGAGCAAAGCCGCTTCGTCGCCGATGCTAATGCCGGCTACTGAGGTTCCGGTTGCGGGGGCGGCTGTGTAGTAGCGCAAAAACGTAACGCCCGCGAGCAACAGCAGCACCAATAGGCCAACCGTGGCGGCGCGGTAGCGCACTTCCGCACTGTGGCGGCGCAGCAATAGCAGTAAGCCGGCCAGCGCTAACGCTACTACAGCACCCTGCCAGAGCGAGTGCACCAGAGTCCAGCCCAGGGCGCGCACCAGCGCCGGAGGCAGAAGTTGTTCGAGCCAGTTCATCGGGCATCGTCGGTTGAAGGTGGGGTAGTATCGTTCTGAATCTCAATGTCGTTGAGCAGGCGCCGGATCTGGGCTAGTTCTTCCCGGGAGGTGCGGCGGTTGCCGAGCGCCTGCATTACAAGCTTCATGGCAGAGCCTCCGAAAGTGGAGTCTACAAACCGATCGAGCAGCAGGCCTTGGGTTTCTTCTTCGCGCACGGCGGCACGGTACACGTGGGTTTTGCTGTCGTCATCGCGCAGCACAATGCCTTTGTCTAGCATAAGCTGTAGCAATTTCAGCGTGGTGGTGTAGCCCACCTCCCGCTTCTTGCTGAGCTCGTCGTTCACAAATCGGACGGTACTAGGGCCGTGTTGCCACAGAACCTGCAGGATTTCCAGCTCCGATTCAGTAGGTTTGGGAATGGGGGGTTTGCTCATGGCCAAAAAGTAACCTGTCAGTAAGTAAGACACCGCGCTGCCCCGAACCGTTGCCCGGGTTCTGGCCACCCCTGCGCAAGGGCCGCCAGAGCAGCTATATTATACGAATTCATTCGTACTTCAAACATATACGAATAGAATCGTAGATACAAGCGTAATCTACGATTTATTTCGTACTATATTTCTTCCCGGGTTTTATCTTACTTATTATCACCCTTCTACTAGCTCCTAAGCTATGAAAACTCAGGAGCTAGTTGAAAGCCTAGGGTACTTCTGCCAAGAAAGCCAGCCTTATTTGCGCTTGCGGAAATACACGTCGCCGCTTACTGACTCCAGGCGCACTGCGGGGCCGCTACTGCCTAGGGTGCCCCGCAGCTGATACCCCACAATAGGGTTCTCCTTGCGGTTGGCGAAGGCAATTTCCTGATCGGTGTACACCTCGCCAGTAATGGTTTTGAATGCTACATCGGCCCCTTTCTGCGGAGGCCAGCTTACATCTACAAATCCACTGATGGATTTTGCGTCGAGCGGGGCCGTAAGGCCATTTACTTCAATGTTGCCGCTAATGGTGTTCACGCGCACCGATACGCCCGCAGGTACGGCCACATCTACCTCCACCTTCAGGCATATGCCCCCGCCGTTCGATTTGCCGTTGTTCCAGTTGCCGCCCCAACGGCTCACTCCTTGCCCATCCGGGCAATTCGTTGCTTGGCTGCTTTGCACCATCTTTTCATCGAGAATCGAGGTAATGGTGAAGCCATCGGAAGACTTGCTGGAAGTTAGTGTTACGGCCTCATTTAGTTGCCCACCGTTGATGGTGACGGTAGCGCGCAGCACCATCTCAGAGCCGCTGGCCGGATGCATTTTGATGGATGTGGCGTGTTTTAGCTCCAGGTTTAAGCGTTGCCCCGAGGACAAGGTGGCTTTTTGTTCGAGTACTTTTTGGGCGTAGGCACCCAGGCTGCTCAGCCCAAGCAGGACCGACAGCAACAGCAAGAAACGAAACATGGGAATGGTAGTAGAGGGGTGAAAGAATAGTATAGCGGCTCCTGATGGGCTATTTGGCTTTGCGCACGTACACGTCGCCGCTCACATTTTTCAGCGAGATGGAGGTGCCGCCCCCGTTGATGGCGCCATTCAGCGTCTGCCCGCCAATTTGGGTGAGGCCATTGCCATTCGCTGGCTTCGGTAAGGCCATGTCAAAATCAGTATACACCTCTCCGGATATGGTGCGCATCATGAGAGAGGCTTTGGTAGCCGCGGGCAAAGCCACATCAATAGCGCCACTGATGTTGGTGATGGCGCTTGGGCCACTGCCGAGGCTAGCGTAACGCACCGTAATGTCGCCGCTGGTGCTGCTGGCTACTACGGGGCCCGTTACGTTCAGCATCTTCACACTGGCGCTTTTCATCATCACCTCCAGCTTGCCTTGCAGGTTTTGTAGCACTACATCGCCACCGCCCCATTGTACCTCCCGGTACACCACATCGGCGGAACGCGGCACCCGAATAGTGTAGTGCCCTTCCTGCCGCGATGCTTTCACAATACGCACCGTGTTATTGGCTTCTTTCGTCACGGCCAGGCCCATGCGGGTATTGTCTTCGGCAGAGTTATACACTGCTCGTAGCCCTTCCGCGCGCTTGGGCAACTCTTCGGCCTTATCGCCTTTGATGATAATTTCATCGCCCTCGTAGCCTTCCACCGTTACCTCACTGCTGCGTTGCATTTCGATAACGACTTTACGGTCTTTGCCGCCGAGCTTGGTGCGGTATTCTTGGGCTTGCGCTGCGGAACTAGCTAGTAGCAAGCTGATAAACAGAAGAATTGTATGCTTTTTCATGAGAAAGAGTCCGTTACGGATGTGCGGTGGATTAGCCATCAGGAGCCGCGGACTCCGAGAGCTGCCCCCACGCCATATGGGAGAAGTAGGAAAAGGTTAAATCAGGATACTGAGGCCTTGGCGGGCTTGGTCGCGCACGGCAGGTAGCGCATCGGGCCGCTGCGAGAGACGCTTAAGCTGGGGCACGGCTTGTTTGTCGCGTAGCTTCACGAGCAGCTCAATTAGCGTAATCTGCACGTTGGGGTCGGTTTGTACGGGCAGGGCCTGCACCAACGCCGGGGCTACCAGCGAGTCGGCCCGCAGATTGTAGAGCGCTTCAGCCGCCGCCAGCCGCACGTTGGGGTTGGGGTCAGAGTTCAGCGTATTGATGAGCACGAGCACGGTGGGGTCGCCGGGGCGAGAAGTGCCGGATGCTTCACTCACCATCTGAATGCGGTGGCTGGCCGTTGCCGGTTGCTGGCTGGCGGCCGTAAGGCGGGCGGCCAGGCTTTGGGCCTGCATATCCGGCGAAACAGCTAGTACTGGCGCGCCGGGCCGGCTCAACAGCAGCCCAATTACAGTGCCTACGGCAAGCAACGCTATACTGGCCGCTATGCGCAGCCACATAACCGTATAGGATGCCGCCGCAGCACTAGAGGCTGCGTGCAGGGGCACTACTTTCGCTTCGTGCGGCTGCGCTGGGGCTGCTACAGGCAGGCGTGCTTTTTCAGCGGCCAACATGGCTTGAAAGTCGTCGCGCAGGCCCATGGGCGGCATTACGGGCGGCAGGTCATCAATGGCCGTGAGCAGAGTGCTGTATTGCGAGGCCCGCTCTTGGCACACTGGGCATTGGGCTAGGTGTGCTGCCACCTGCGCCCGCTCGGCGGGTGGTAGGGTGCGGGCCGCATAGTCCATCAACAACGGCTCTAGCTCAGAGCAGTCGGGCGGTGTGGGCTGGTGGTTTTCGGGGGTAAACATCACGAGGTAGTCGGGATATCAGCTGAAGTAAATTTTGCGCAAGGCCTCCAGGGCCCGGTGCGCTTTCACGCGGGCGGCCCCTTCTGAGCAGCCTAGCATCTCTCCTATCTCGGCGTAATCAAAGCCCTGGAAGCGGTGCAGCACTAGTATTTCGCGCTGCGCAGCAGGTAGCAGGGCTAAGGCTTCCTGCACATCCTGTCCATCGTAGGTGGCCGCTACCCCGGCCATGGCGGCGCGGCGCATGGTAGGCGTCCGTTCGGCCATTTCTAGGTCGGCGGCCGGCACGTGGTGCTTTTTCCAGTGGTCGGCGTACACGTTGCGGGCGAGCTGGTAAATCCAGGCCCGGAAGGGGTACGTGGGCTGGTAGCTGGTGCGGTATTTCATAATGCGCAGAAACACATTTTGCACCAAGTCCTGGGCCGTGTCAGGGTCATTGGTCAACCGTAGCAGGAAACCAAACAGCAGCCCCTGATAGCGCTCAAACAGCGTGGAAAGCTGGTCGAGGTCGTTGTCACGGACTTGCTCCATCAGGGTTTCGTCGCTGGGGCTTTGCACGGGAGTAGTAGGAGCGTTTGCGGGAGAGTTGTGAGGGGTACCGCCAGGTTTGCTATTCGTTACAGAGGTAGTAAAATATTTTTCAGGTTGCCATAAATGCCAAGCGGCTCCGCAGTGCCAGGCACCACGGAGCCGCTTGGCTCATTGCGTATTTCGATAAAATCAGGCCTAGCTGCGCCGGCGCTCCAACGTCACGCGGGCGCGGTGGCAGATGCCGCCCAGCGGTGGGTTAAACTTCGAAACGCTGACGCGTACGCTCTCGATGTAGGGGAACTCTTCCAGCACCCGGTCCATCACGCGGTGGCCAATGTGCTCGAGCAAGCGCGCGGGCGCCAGCATTTCCTCCGTCACTACCCGATACAGCACTTCATAGTTAACCGTCTCGCGCAGCTGATCTGTGGTGCCGGCCGCATGCAAGTCGGTGTCAATGTATAGGTCGACGCCGTATTTGTTGCCGATTTTCTGCTCCTCGTCGTAGTAGCCGTGAAAGGCAAAAAACTCCATTCCTTCCAGTGCAATCTGGCCCATGTAGTTCGGTAGTGAAAGTGTGAGGTGGTGAGTTGCTAGGGCTGCATGGCGCCCGAACCCTTAGTGAAGAGGTTGAAGCGCGAAGGCACCCTAGGCCCTAGGCCCGAGCAAAACTGCCCGGCACCTACAAAACAACAAAGCCTACCCTGAAAGGCAGGCTTTGTGTGTGCTTAAATTTCTGCAAGCGGCTTACAGCTCATCAAAAAACGACTTTTCGCTGAGAGTTGCGGCGGCCGCCATGCCGGGCTGGCCCGGGTGCGTGGCGGGCGAAGGCTGTGCAATTTCTGGGTGGTTGGGGCCAATGGGCTGAATATCCGGGGCGGTTGGCTCTACACGCGGGGAGTGCGGATCGGGCACCTGCGAAGGTGCCGGCGGATCGATGTGGGGCGCGGGCGAAATACCGGGGTTTTCGCGGGGGGCACCAGGGCGCTCAATTTCAGGGCCAGGCGCCTGAGCCGGCGCACCGGGGTCGGGCTGTTGGCCGGGCTTGGGATTGTAGCCGGTGGTAGTAGCCATATCAGGAGCAGCAGGGCGCTCAGAAGCTGAAACAGAGCCGCCCAGGATAGCTGCGGAACCGCCGGCAATAGCCGCGGCAGAAGAAGTGGAAGCAGTGCTAACGTACATGGCAGCGTCGGGTTTAGGTGAGTCATCCGCAGGAGTGTGCGGACGGTTCACTTTTACGCTAGCCGCGCGCGAAAGGATAGCGGCGGTGCTGGCTTTTGGCCGGTTGCGGGCTTTTTCTACTTTATCCAGCGCATCAGACGCCAGGTTGTGCAGGTCGCTGGTGAGTCCATCAAGCAGGCGCTCCAGCCGGTGGCACTCCTGGCCCAGGCCGTTTACTTCCCGCTGCATATCGGTCACTGTCCGCTCGGCTTGCTGGTAGGCATCCTCTACCACCGTGCGGGCTTTCTGTCGGGCATCGGCTAGTAGTTGCTCGGCCTGCAACTGGGCTTCCCGGATACGGAGCTGGGCATCGCGCTGGGCTTGCTCCGTAATGCTGTTGCCGGTATCCTCGGCGGTTTTGAGGGTGCGGTACAGGCTGGTTTCTACCTCGCGCATCTTGCTTACCTCCTGCGTAGCGTGCTCCAGTTTCAGGCGCAGCTCGCGGTTTTCATCGCCCATCCGCTCCCACTGCTGCGAAAGCGTTTGCAGGAAAGCTTGTACTTCGTCTTTGTCGAGGCCCCGGAAGGCTTTTTCAAAGGTTTTCTGCCGAATATCGAGGGCGGTGATTTTCATGATCAATAAGCAGTAAGCACTGAGGACAGAGGAAGTACCGGCAGCTGATGGCAATCAACTTCGACCCTTGCTCACTCCTCGTCTCTCAGTTGTAGTTGCCAAACGGCAAGGCTGCGGTCGTCGCTACACGAAACTAGCCTATTCTGCCTTCCCGGCCAAAATAACTTGTTTACGGAAGTTCCGTGGCCCGCATGCCGCGCCCGGTCTACTACCCGCAGCAGCTCCCACGACTCAGCATTCCAGAGCTTGATGCTTTTGTCCATGCTGCAGGTAGCCAGCAGCAGCCCATCGGACGAAAACGCCAGGTGGTTGATGGTAAACATGTGCGCTACAATGCTGCGGTGTTCTTGGTAGCCCGCCGCCACATCCCAGATGCGCAGGTGCGCGTCGCGGCCCGCCGTGAGCAGGTAGCGCCCATCGGGCGAGTAGGCGCAGGTAAACACGGAGTTGGTAGCGCCCTGAATCCGTTGTTTTATCTGCATTGAGGCGGTATCCAGCACATGCACCTGCCAATCGGAGCCGCCAATGGCCAGCTCGCCCCGTTCTTCGTGCAGGGACAGGCAGCGCAGGCTTTTCTCGGAGATGCGCAGCAGCGTTTCTACCCTGAAATCAGAGGTGCGCAACACGGCCAGCGTACCGTCGCCGAGGGCAACGTATAGGCGTTGCTGGGCTGCGGAGTGCACCATATCAAAGATGGCGGCCGGAGGCAGAGCCGTAGCAAAGACCAGCTTTTTTTCGGCCAGATCAATAGCCTGTACGCCTTGAAAATTGTGGCCCAGCACCAGCAAATTGCGCTCCGGCAGGTGCAGCAGCGCATACACCGAGTTTTCAACTTTGGCTACTAGCTCCCCATCTTGCTCCGCGGCCGTGTTGCGCCAGGCCGCTACCATGCCATCGGCGCCGGCCGAATAGAACACCTCCTCCCCCACCGTGCCGGCTAGTGTATACACACAGTCGCGGTGGCCGGTAAGGCTAGCGAGTTTCTGGACTTGGGGGCGCGGAAGTGACGACAAGATGGAATAGGCTGTAACGTGGGACTAGGGGTACCGGAAGCGCAAAGGTACGCGGCCCAACGTAGTTGGAGGTGGCAATCCTACGGTTCGGTTTACAGCAGAAGCACGGGTAGCAGAGTATTTTCAGCGGCATACTACCTACTAGGCCTGCACAATGTCGCAACTGTAGCGGGTTGAGGTGGCTGGGCCTATCTTTACTTTTCTGTATCGCTTCTTCTGCTTATTTCTGCTCAGTGCCGCTTCACTCGCTTTCCCCAGTTTCTCAAACGTGCTTACTAGGTCTCTGGCACCTCACCGAGTCAGCCGAGGAACTATGGCCCGCCCTACCCGCGCAGGCACATTACCTAGCTCGGTTTCCGGATGGGCGCGATGCGCTGCGAGCGCGGCAATGGTTAGCGGGACGTGTACTGGTGCACCAATTGCTGCGGGAACTAAACGATGCGCCTGCTACCCTCGCCAATGACGTAAACGGACGGCCGTACTTGCAGGAGCTGCCTGATTTTGGCGTTTCGCTCTCCCACTCCGGCGAGTGGGTGGCCGCAGTAGTTTCCACGCACGCAGCGGTTGGCACAGATATTGAACTGGTTCGCACCAAAGCGCAAAAGTTGGCTCGCCGGTTTCTATCGGAAACGGAGCAGGCCAACGCCGGCGATGATGCAGTGAAATATAGTCTCTACTGGAGTGCCAAGGAGACGCTTTATAAGCTGCATAATCGGCGGGGCCTGGTGTTTAAAGAGCAATTATTGCTCGATCCGTTTGAGCTGCGGGAGGCTGGTGTTTTGACGGGACACTTGCTGCTCGAAAACTCCCGCAGCCAACACCAGATTCACTATTCTTACCCCAGTCCGGGCTACGTACTCACGTATGCCGTAGGTGAAGTGGTGAAAGCGTAGCATGCCGAGGAAGCCGCTGTGCATGCGGCGGCTCTCTCTTGTTTTCGTTACCGTTTTCTCATCTTGCCAGTCACCATTTCACTTTTCTTCCGCATGTCTCTTCGCCGCATTTCCATTCTAACTGCCGCCACCCTGTTGTTTTGCACTGTGGCAGTAGGTGTAGCCCGCGCGCAAGGCAGCCGCTCCGTCTCTGATTTCAGCCTCAAAAACAGCGCGAACACCGAAGTCGCCCTGAAAAGTTACGCCAGCAGCAAGGCCGTAGTGGTGGTGTTCGTGAACCCAACTTGTGCCTTCTCTAAGCTGTACCAAAACCGCCTGAACGCGCTGAGCGCTGAGTATGGCGCGAAAGGCGTGCAGTTTCTGTTCATCAATACGCCCATCAACCTGGAAGCCAGCGCCGCAGACTCCGACACGGAAAAGCTGAAGGTAAAAACCCTAGGCGCTGACCTGCCCTTGCTGACTGACGAGAGCCAACAAGTAAGCACCCTGCTTGGGGCCACCAAAACCCCGGAAGTAGTGCTGCTCCAGCCCACCGCCGATGGGTTTGCCGTGCGCTATAAAGGTGCCATTGATGATAACCCCCAGGTAGAAGGCTACGTGAAGGAGCGCTACCTGGCCCAGGCCCTCAACAACGTACTAGCCGGCCGCCCCGCCGGCGTGGCTGATAAGCGCGCCGCTGGCTGCCTGATTAAGAAATTCTAAGGGTTAGCCACCGTTACTACCCTAGTAAAACGTACAAACCCCTGACTACATGGAGTAGTCAGGGGTTTGTACGTTTTACTAGGGTAGTGTTTTAGCGCAACCTACTCGGCGTCGGGGTCTTGTTGGCTATCGGTAGTGGGGCCGGCTTCATCGGTTAAGATGGCGAGCAAGGTGGCTACCTCGGCTGCTTTGCTAGGCTCCTGTAGCTTCTCAAAGCTGAGTTGCAGGTTGCGCAGGGCCCGGCGCACAATATCAATGTGCGAGCAGGGCTCAAAGAACATTTCGTTGGGCGTCAGGTTCAGTTGCCCGATGTAGTGCTCAATATCAGTTCGCGAAAGCACCAAGCCCCGGTTGTAGCAGTTGATGTAGAATGGCTCCAGCGGAGGATCGAGCTTATACGTCAGCACAAACAGGTTCGGCAGGTTCACGCCAAACACCGGCAGCTTCAGGCGCTGGGCCACCAGTAGGTAAATTACGCACAGCGTGAGTGGATTGCCGCGGCGCGTTTCCAGCACCCGGTGCAGCATGGAGTTAGCCGGCGAATGAAAGTTTTGGGTGTTAGCGGCAAACTTGTGCGTCCGGAACAGGACGTAGTTAAGGGTCTGAACCTGGTCGGCGGGGTGCATTTCCGGTTGCAGCAGCGTCCAGGCTTCAAACCGCAGCTGCTCAATGGCGCGGTTCAGCACCTGAAAATCAGCATCAGGGTACTGATACGAATTCAGGAGCCACATGCCTTCCAGCAAGTTTTCGCCGCCCGACTCGCGCCACACACGCAGGCGCTGCTGCAACCCCTCGAACTGCAGATGGTGGATCAGATCCTCCAAGCGTTGCTGCTGCTGCGAGTCCAGCGTTTCTTCCCACGACTCTTCCAGAAACGGAATGATGCTCTCGCCCAGCGTCTGGATTTTCTCCTGAATATGCGGGGCAATTTCCGGGTCGTCGAGCAGGGAGATAAGGGCTTTAATCTCTTTGTTGGTCATGTAGCAGATCGGCCGGGAGCCGAGTAGGCTACCAGGTGTACGGGAAGAGGCAAATAAAAGCATCTGACGCGGTTTTGCCGTCGTCGGTTGCCAAGAATTAACATATTCCCTAAGTGATATTGTTCAACCAACCGGCCTTATTCGTCCTCGAAGGCTAGCAGAAGCGCGTTATAGCCGCCTTTATCACTGAGTACTAGCCCCCTGACAGGCCGCAACCGCCGCATTCCGCCGAGGAAGCCAGCCCAACGAAAGTCTATATTTTCGAGTGCGTAACAGCTACCACCCCTGTTTTTCACTAGGTATTCCTGCACCCAAACAGCTCTACCGACCCGCCTGCTTACTTTAGGTAGGCGCTCACCGGTATCAGCTTAAAAGCCGGATCATCGGCAAAAATTTTGGGCAAGGTGGCAGCGTGACGCTGCCCCATAATTACCAGAATGCGCTTGCCTTTTTCGCGCAGTTGGGTGGTCACAATGTTCGAATATATTTTCAGGTCTCTCTCCTTGAAGATGGAAATATATTCGGCCCCGATGTACTGCTTGTTCACATACGCTGTGTCTACGTACTGCGCCGGCGGGTTGGTAAACTGGCCGTTTTTCACGCGCGCCGGATTCACGAACATCACCCGGTAAGTCCAGTCCAGCACCTCCGGATCGTTCATGAACAACAGAAACTCACTGAGCGTCGCGTTGCCTTCCTTGAAACGGATTTCCGCCTGCTTACCTACATTCGAGAATTTAGCCGCGTCCGTCTGATACAGCTCAAAATTTTCCCCACTGGTCAGGATGCGGTTCGATACGGCCTCATAATAGTCAGCGGAAAAAAGGCGCGAGCGGTTTAGCATCTTACCTAGCCGGTAGCCAAACTGAAACCGCTCGGCCCGGCCATAGGGAATATCCTCCAGCTTCACCTTATCGGTTTTGTACAGGGTATAGAGGCTATCCAGGCTGGATTGCTCCTCGGGGGTAGTTTCAATCATGATAATATCCGGATTGAACTTAGCCAGTTGCTTGGTTACCTGGGCTACCTCCTGCTGGCGCTGGGCACTGAACAAGTCGCCTTTAGGAAACTCCTTGTAAAACCCTTCCTGCCCGAAATGCGAGGAACCCAGTATCATAATCTGCGCCTGCGCTTTGGGTTTGTCAGCGGCAATGGTTTTTACCACGGTTTTGTAGTCTTGCGCGTAGCTACCGGTAACAGCCACCAGGGCAAGTAGCGTGGTCAGCAAGCTCTTTCTCATTCGGGATAGTGTAAGTGGAGTAAGGACAGAAAGTATATAGTAACGCAGGCGCTGACGTACGCAAGCGCAGGAGGAATTATTGCGTAGCCCCAAGTGCAGCAACAAGCTACTACACTTGGGGCGGTGTGGTGTTCAGGTAGTCGTCGGTGAAGTGGGCTTTGTGCGGAGGCTGGGCAAACTTATCAGCGTTGAAAGCCGCCGAATTTCCGCGCGGAATGGAGAGGGACTGCCACGCTCCGGCCTGCACCATTTTGCCAATAAACACGATTTGCCCCACGTGGTAAGGGTAATGCGCCAGCTGCCGGTTAATAGCTTCCGTAACCGAGTGGCCTTGGTTGCGAATGTACACGAGTTGGTCCCAGTTGGCGGGCGTCAGAGAATCCAGGGCCGCAAACAAGCACTGCCAGCCCTCCTCCCACTTAGCCAACATGTCAGCACGGCTTTGGAGGTCGTTGTCGAATTCGGCTTCGCGCTGGCGCCACTCCTTTTCGCCATCCGTAGTCAGAAAATCCGTCCAGCGCGAGAGCATGTTGCCCCATAGGTGCTTCACAATGGTAGCAATACTGTTGCTTTCCGGGTTAACCTGCCAGAACAAAGCCTCATCGGGCAGTTGACGAAAGGTGTTATCCCCGAGCAGCTTGTAGTACTCGAACTGCTTGCGGACACTGGTGAGGTAGTCGGTCGTCATGGCAGGGGTAGCAGAGGTTGAGATGACTGGTGGAATATAGCAGTCTTTCTGGTTGCCCCAGCCGGTGCTTCCCTAGCCCAACAAGCCAGCCAAACCCTTCACATTGAGCCGAGCGAATTTCCGGACCCGCTCAAACTTAGCCGTAGCCGCTTCCAGCTCCTCATCCTCGGGCTGCTTGGTAACCACGTGCGTGTGCAGCAGCTCAAATACTGAAGCCGCAATATCCATATAACCCAGAATGAGCAAATAGAGCTGCTTCTTTTCGTCCTCGGAATAGCCTTTAGTCCGGATGGCTTTTACCAACACATCTAGCTGCGCCGTTTCATCAGTGTACAAGTCGCGGAGGCCACGGCGGGCGCTTTGGTAATCAGCCTGCTGCTCTTCGGTTGCCGTGTGCAGCGCAAACGGGAACGCCTCCACAAAGGCCGTGGCTTTCAGAAAGGTCTTCTCGGCGCTGTACACCGCTGCTAAGTGCTTTTGCAGGCTGGTCCAGAGGCCAGTGCGGGCTTTATTAAAGGCGGAGATGGTGGCGTCAGTCACGAGTGGAAAGCTACATGGGTGGAGGGCAAAGGTACGCGGCCTTGCTATGGGTTTGGCGATGCAGGCAGCCTAGTAGTAAAAACGAAAAGCGGGACAATTACTTTCTCATGGCTTTTGGCGACACAGATAGTTGATACGTCTTCCCGTCTTTGCCAAAGGCCCATACATTGCTTACGTCCCGCAACGTTAGATAGAGCTGGCCCTGCCGCACCTTCCGCCGCAGTAATCGGTTCGCGTATTGCTTATCCTGTTTCTCCGATTCGGCGGTTGTAACGCCCAATTTGGGTGTCCGGCGGTAAGAGCGTGCCATCAGTTCTCCACTATGAGTACAGTTGTAAATCCACGGCTACTTCGTCTTGAACTGAATGGTGTACTCCTGCCGCAGCGGGTAACCGTCCTTGGATTTAAAGCCGCGTGGTGTCACCACAAACTCGTACTCGTGGTTGGGCTGTAGCTCCACTTCGAGGGTAAAGGCGGTATGATCGGGGGAGAAGCCGACGGGTTTCTTCAGCGGGAAATATTCTTTGCCGCGTGGACCTGGCGTAAAGGAAGTAGCATCGTCCATTTCCCGGTCGAAATGAATCACGAGTTCTTTCACGCTGGCATCCAGGGTAGCGCTGCCGCTGGTAGCCGGAGTGGTGCTCACTACCTGCGGTTGCCGGGCCGCAAACGCCGCTAGCAGTTCCGCCTTGTTCCAGCCCTCGGGGTAGTACCCCGACTGCTTCACGAACCGCTCCACAGCGTCTGGGTTAGCGTACTCCAGCTCGATGATATCCTTGATGGCCTGCCGCTTGTTCTTGGCCTGTGTGTAGTAGGCCTTGTTGATAGCGTAGCCCATAAAGTACCCCAAATCGGGGGTAGCGCTGTAGATGGCGCCGTTGTAGAGCCAGTGCGAGTAGAGCGAGGAAAACATTTCCTGCTTGAAGGCTTCCCGCAACTCCTTTTCATGCGCGGCCCCGTAGGTGAGGTAACTGGCCCGCATCGGCTGTCGCATCACCAGTTCCGTCACAAAATCACAGGCACCTTCCTTCAGCGACTGGCCTAATAGGCTGGCATCTCCGCCATGCTGCTGGGTATGCACATACTCGTGCACGTTCAAAGGCACGATGTTGTCCAGCGTCTGCTCCTTGAGCACAGTTGCCAGCCACGGATTTTTAAACTCCGACACATCGGTCAGCGCAGTTCCCGTCGCTATTTCCGTCCCGATGAGCACCTTGTTTCCCTCTACGGTCCCACCTGAGCGCAGCCCGCCCACCGTGAAGTACATGCTGGCTTCCCGCAGCTCTGGGTAGAGCCGCTTGAACCGGCGAATGCTTTTCTCGATGCCCTTTGTTTGAGACTTCACCGCCAATGTATTCGGCCGGATAGACGCCCAATACTTGGGAAGCTGGTTGATCAAATCAACCCACAGCTCTGCTGAGTAGTCCCGCGCTTTCATGAACGCCACCAATCCTTCTGTGCCCGGCTTGATGTACAGATTGTTGATGTAGGCCAGTTGCTTGGTCCGGTCTGTGGTGGTTCGGACGCTGTCATAGGCTACCCAGAAACGGTCAACATCCTCCGTAAAAACCTTTTGCTTGCTGGCAGATTGCCCTAAGGCCGATTTCATAGCGCCAGCCAGTAGTAGCAGGCATAAGCTTTTCTTTATGTGTATAATGGTCTTGGCAGCCAGCAGCGAATAGTAGTAGCGACGCAAAATATATCTAGAAACTTACTAATGCTGACTACTCTAAAAAGCACGCGGCCCGCCGCACCAAGTGGTACATGCGGGCCGACAATGCCAATTTAAAAATTCACTATCTAGGCCCTATCTCACACCTGAATCACACCCACGTTGTAGGCCTTTTCAATGGGCGCGTGGTTGGCCATGGATATGCCTTGGGAAATGACTTTGCGGGTTTCCAGCGGGTCGATGATGGCGTCTACCCAGAGGCGTGCTGCCGCGTAGTAGGGCGAGAGTTGCTCGTCGTAGCGGGCTTTGATGCGGTCTAGCAGCTCCTTCTCGGCTTCAGGCGTGATGACTTCGCCTTTGGCTTTCAGGGAGGCCACCTGAATCTGGAGGAGGGTGTTAGCAGCGGCAGCACCACTCATTACGGCCAGCTGGGCCGTGGGCCAAGCCACAATCAGGCGCGGGTCGTAGGCCTTGCCGCACATGGCGTAGTTGCCGGCACCGTAGCTGTTGCCGATAATAACCGAGAACTTGGGCACCACGGAGTTGGCCATGGCATTCACCATTTTAGCGCCGTCCTTAATGATGCCACCGTGCTCACTCTGCGAGCCCACCATAAAGCCCGACACATCGTGCAGGAACACCAACGGAATGCGCTTCTGGTTGCAGTTCATGATGAAGCGCGCGGCCTTATCAGCGGAGTCCGAGTAGATAACGCCGCCCATCTGCATGGCGCCTTTCTTGGTCTTCACGATTTTGCGCTGGTTGGCTACAATGCCCACGGCCCAGCCATCGATGCGAGCCAGCCCGCAAATCAGCGTCTGGCCATACAGGTCCTTATAAGGCTCAAACTCCGAGTCATCCACCAAGCGGTTGATGATGTCCATCATGTTGTAGGGCTTCACCCTATCGGCGGGCAGCAAGCCTAGTAGTTCCTGTGGGTTTTCCTTGGGTTGAGCGGGTGCTTTGCGCGAGAAACCAGCGGTAGCGTGGCCACCCAGCTTATCGAAGATATTCCGGATGTGGTCAAGGCACTCTTCGTCGTTCTGGAACTTATAGTCTGTCACGCCCGAAATTTCGGAGTGCGTGGTAGCCCCGCCTAGGGTCTCATTATCGATAGACTCCCCGATGGCCGATTTTACTAGGTAGGAACCTGCCAGAAACACCGAGCCCGTACCGTCTACAATCATGGCCTCGTCGCTCATGATGGGCAGATACGCGCCACCAGCCACGCAGGGGCCCATAATGGCAGCCAATTGCACAATGCCCATGCTGCTCATCACGGCGTTGTTGCGGAAGATGCGGCCGAAGTGCTCCTTATCGGGAAAAATCTCGTCCTGCATGGGCAGGTACACCCCCGCGGAATCGACAAGGTAAATAATGGGCAGCTTGTTTTCGATGCTGATTTCCTGGGCCCGCAGGTTCTTCTTGGCCGTAATCGGGAACCAGGCGCCGGCTTTCACGGTGGCATCGTTGGCGACTATTACGCACTGGCGGCCCTGCACCCAGCCAATGACTACCACCACGCCGCCACTGGGGCAGCCGCCTTCCTCCTGGTACATGCCCTCGCCGGCAAAAGCTCCGATTTCAACGGTTTCCGAGTCTTTGTCGAGCAGGTACTCAATTCGCTCGCGGGCTGTGAGCTTGCCTTTGGCTTTGTGAGCTTCAATGCGCTTTTCGCCGCCGCCAAGGTGCACTTTCTTAAGGCGCTGTTGCAGCTGAAAAGTAAGTTGCTTAATGCTGTCTTCGTTTTTGTTGAACTCGAGGTCCATGCGGGTGGGATGGGTAGTGTGGGTGGGAAAGGTGAAACAACAGGCAGATGAACAGGCACGTTTGTCGGCTGCCAGCACCTAGTAGCGCGGGCCAGAGCCAACATTAGCTGTTCACTACCTCCTGGTTTCACCACAGGAAGGAACAAAAAATCCGCCCCCGGAAGGGGCGGATTCAAAGGTAATAGATTGCAGTAGTAGGGCCGCAGGCTATTTCACCGTGGTTTTAGCTTCCGTTTCTACGGTGCTGCCGTTGGGCTGTGTAGTAGTGGTTTCTACTTCCTGCTTGCTCTTTTTGGCCTTGCCCCCGCCAAATACCGAGAAATGCACGTAGCGCTTGGGATTGGCCTGTAAGTCTTTGATCAGGGTATTGGAGCTGGCGGCGGTGGCGTTGAGGTTATTATAGAGCAACGTGTCGCTGATGAGCTTACCCAAAGAACCTTTCTGGTCGGTGAGGGAGCGGTTAAGCGTGGTCATGGTGCTTTGGGCTTCCGTCATGGTGGCGTTGAGCTTGCGCATGGCCGGGCCTACTGGTGCGTTCTTGAGTGAGTCGCTGAGCAGGGCAAAGTTGCTGGCAATCCGGTCGAACTTCGCACTGGTCTTATTCAGGTCGGATGTGAGGCGAGCCATGTTGGTGGTAATCTGGTTAATGTTGCGCTGGTTCATCAGCAGCAGGTTCTTTAGCGCCTCCGTGCTGCCCTGCGCATTTACCAAGGTAGCCTGCAGGCTCACTTTGGCATCTTTGCTCAGGAAGCTGTTCACTTTAATCAGTGTTGAGTCGACAGTACCCAACACCGGCAAAGCTTTGGCCTGGAACGCATCCGTAATGCTGGCCACTGTGTACGACTTCAGCTCTTGGCCGCCCTCATACACCTTGGTGTTTTTGCCCAGAAACAGCGTAATGGTTTTGGAGCCCAGCAGCGAGCCACTCAGACTAGCTACCGTTGAGTCGCCAACCGTCACGCCCTTCTGGAGTTCCACGGCTACCTTCACGCGGTTTCCTTCCTCGGGCAGCAGGCTCATTTCCTTTACCTGGCCCACCTTGATGCCGTTGAGAATCACCGGATTGCCTATGGTCAGGCCATCCACGTTATCATACTTGGCATAATACGTTCGGTCTGAAGAGAGCAAATTGCTTCCCTTCAGGAAGTTGAAGCCCACAACAAGCAGGGCAACAGCGACAATGCCCAGCAGGGCTACTTTGATTTCTTTCGACACGGAGTCAGCAGTTGATGAGAGAGGCGGGGCTAGTGGCCCGGTTACCCGAGCCGAAAGGGCTATTCGCCGGAATTTGCTTCCAACTCGTTCTTGTAGTCGCGGAAGGCCCGGTAAATACCCGAGGCCATATACGATTGCCCGGTTTTATCGTTCAGATACAATTCTTCCTGACGGTTAGTTAAAAATCCGGACTCAATCAGGGCTGCCGGCATCGTTGACTTCCAAAGTACCAGAAAGCCAGCCTGCTTTACTCCTCGGGAAGGCCGCCCCACTGTAGTCCGGAACTGACGGTCGACTTGCTGAGCAAACCGAATGCTGTTTACCATGTGGGCGCTTTGGAACAGTGAAAACAGAATGTGACTTTGCGGCGACGTCGGATCGAAGCCATTATAGCGCTCTTTGTAGTTTTCTTCCTGCAGAATTACCGAGTTTTCGCGCTTAGCTACGCTCAGGTTGGCGTCGGTCTTGTGCGGGCCCATCGTCCAGACCTCGGTACCATAGGCGGAAGGGGCACTGGCATTGCAATGGACGGAGATGAACAGGTCGGCGTTGTGCTTGTTGGCTAGGCCGGCGCGGTCGGCCAACTCCACAAACACGTCGGTTTTGCGGGTGTACACCACCTTCACGTCGGGCATGTTTTCCTCAATCTGCTGCCCTAGGGCCAGAATGATTTTCAGAGCCACATCGGCCTCCCGGGCTTTTACACCCGCGCAGCCGCGGTCTTTGCCACCGTGCCCGGCATCCAACACTACGGTCCGGAGCTTATATTTATAGGGCGCCCGGCCGCCGGGCGCCGAAGCCCGCGGAGTGGAGAAACTAATAGAGCCGGCGAGAAATAACAGGGCCGCCGCGCCCAGAGCGACAATATTCCGCACGGAGTTCGTTAGTTGGGGTAGCGACCCGCTACCTTTGCAAACCGCCACAAAATAAACGATAAAAACTACGTGGCCTCATTCGCGCCTGTGATCCATTCATTATTGCGTGCATTATACCAGTTGCGTCAGCAGCCTTTGCTGCTCATCCTAGGGCTGAGCATAGGCCTAGTACGGCCCGGCTACAGCCAGCAACGGCCCCGTACAACTAATGTTCCGGCTGATGTACGGCCGGCGCCCCGCGTGGTTAACCCACCCCGCACAAATGCCCCGGTACGCGATACTACTCTCCTCTCCGGCGGCACCCCCGACTCATTGAACGTAGCCGCTGGCGGCCGAAAAGGCGCTGTGGAGTCAACGGTGAAATACAAGGCTCAGGACTCTATCCGGTTTGAGGTCCAGAACAAGCGCGCTATACTCTACGACAAGGCCAACGTGGATTATGGCGACATGAACCTGAAGGCCGCCATTATAACCGTTGACTACAGCCGCAACATTGTAACGGCCGAGGGAGCGCCTGACTCGACGGGAAGAGTGCGAGATAAGCCCGTGTTCAAGCAAGGCGCCGAAACCTACCAAGCCGGCCGCATCGACTACAACATCAAATCAAAGCGGGGCCGGATTACGGACGTAGTAACGCAGCAGGGCGAAGGCTACATTCACGCCGAAACCATCAAGAAGAATAACCGCAACGAGCTCTTTGGCCTGCACGGGCGCTACACCACCTGCAACCTCGAGCACCCTCACTTTTACATTAATGCCTCCAAAATGAAGGTGACCCCGGGCGAGAACGTCGTGACGGGTCCTTTCAACTTGGTAATTGGGGACATTCCGACGCCGCTGGGCTTTTTGTTTGGCTACTTCCCTACCCCTAAATCCAACAAAAGGGCCTCGGGCTTTATCATTCCTACCTTCGGGCAGGCTGCCGACCGGGGCTTTTTCCTGCGCAATGGCGGCTACTACTGGGCGGCCAACGAGCACATTGGAGTGCGCCTTACCGGCGACATTTACTCCGGTAATGCGGAGCGTTTCGGGGGCTGGCGTGGTACGGCTGAGATGCAATACGTCACGCGCTACCGCTACAGCGGCCTGTTCACGTTCAACTACAGCTCGCAGCCCACGGAGCGCCTGCTTGGCAGCACCGATGTAAACACAAACCCTACGTTTAACGTCCCGCGCTCATCACGCACCTTCCAGCTGGCCTGGAACCACACGCCAGTGGCGCGCCCAGGGGGCGGGCGGTTTTCGGCCAACGTGAACGTGAGCAGCAACAACTATTTCCGGCAGAATAGCTACGATCCGCGCCAGTTCCTGACCCCGGCCTTCTCTTCTACTATCAGCTACTCCAAGCAGCTGCGCAATGCGCCCATCAACTACGCCCTGCAGCTGAGCCAAAGCCAGAACACGCAGACCGGAACCATGGACTTTACGCTGCCCGACGTGACGGTAGGTGTGGCCCGGCAATATGTATACGAGCTGCTGGGGCTTGACCCGAAGCCCTTCTATCAGCAGCTAGCCTTCTCTTACGACCTAACTTATCAGAACCGCCTTACTAACTCCTTGCCTTCCCGGCAGATCAACGGCGGCGCTATTCCTCTGATTGGGGGCTCGAACTCCGTGACCTTGGTCCCGTTGCAGTTCTCAAACTTCTCGAAGCTGCTGCGAAACTCCCAGACGGGTATGCGCCACAACTTTGGCATTACGCTGGGCAACTACACGCTGCTGCGGCACTTCAACCTGAACCCGAGCGTGACCTACGGGGAAATCTGGTATTTCAAGAAGCTGGACTACCAGTACAACGAAACCGCGCAGGCAGTTAAAATTGATACCATTCCCAGCTTTAACCGCCTGAATAGCTACACGGCCGGCCTGAACCTGAGCACTAACTTCTACGGCACTATTAACCGGAAAGGCACCCGCAAGATTCAGGCGCTCCGCCACAAAGTTACGCCTAACTTCAGCTTTAGCTATGCCCCTGGCCCGCGGGCCAACAACCCAGCGTTTACCGGCCCCATTGAGCTGGCTGGCCTGCGTGATCCTTCTACCGGGCGGCTGTACTCGGAGGCGGAAACCTACCAGGCCAACAACGGCTTTCTGTTTCCGCGCTTCAATGGGTTCCTGTACGGGGTACCCACGGCCAGCGAGGTGCGGCAGCTGAGCTTCTCGCTACAGAACTCGGTGGAAATGAAGGTGCGCAACTCCAACGACACCACCGGCACTACCCCTTTTAACAAGGTAAGCCTCATTGATGGGCTTGACTTTAGCACCGGCTACAATTTTGCCGCGAACCGCCTGCGGCTGGCTCCGCTCAGTACTACGTTTCGGACGCAGGTAGCGCGCAAGCTGAATATTACCATCAACGGTAACTTCGACTTTTACCAGCGCGACTCGTCGGGCACCATTCGCAACAAGTTTCTGTGGCAGCAGAAGAACATTCGCCTGGCCCGCTTGGCTACGGCCAATGCCTCGCTTACCTATCAGTTTAACCCTAGCCAGGGCACGCGCAAATCCACCATTAAGCGAGATGCCGCGCCAGTGAACGACCCCACACTAGGCTCGCCCGACCGCCTAAACCCTTACGAGGATTACGTGGATTTCAACATTCCTTGGGAGCTGAACACCAGTTTCACGGCCTCCTACGCCGACCAGGGGCCCCTGCCCTCGCGGCCGGGCCGCATTCGCAACAGCCCGTATACAGCGGCCTCGCTGAACCTCAACGGCTCCGTAAAGCTCACCGAAACCATGCGCTTTGGCTTCAGCACCAACTACGACTTTGCCAACCAGACCATGGCCTTCACAACCCTGGATGTGACCAAAGACCTGCACTGCTGGCAGATAACGGGCAACTGGCGGCCCTTTGGCCAAACCCGCGGCTACTTTGTAACCATTGCAGCTAAGTCGTCGCTGCTGCAGGACTTGAAGCTAAGCCGCAACCGCACATTCCTGAACTATTAGCCGCAGCCTGGGCAGGTTTGGGCATGCAAGAGGGCTAGTAAAGGAGGAGGCCGCCGCTATTTTCGGAAAATTCCGCAGCTTTGGCTTTCGGTAAGGCTGAGTTACTGCTGTAGTGGCCGCCGGTTTCCTCATTCATATGCTCCAAAGTTCCTAACAATGTCCCAGCACAAAGAAGTTAAGCTCGTGACCACGCACCAACTGCTGGCCATGAAGCAGCGCGGCGAGAAAATATCCATGCTCACGGCCTACGACTTCTCGATGGCGCAGATTCTGGACGGCGCGGGTGTGGATGTGCTGCTAGTTGGCGACTCGGCCTCGAACGTAATGGCCGGCCACGAGACAACGCTACCTATCACGCTGGACCAGATGATCTATCATGCCCAGAGCGTGGTACGGGCTGTGAAGCGGGCGTTTGTGGTGGTGGATATGCCGTTTGGTTCGTATCAGGGCAATTCGTCGGAAGCACTGCGCTCGGCTATCCGCATCATGAAGGAATCGGGTGGGCACGGTATTAAGCTAGAAGGCGGCGCCGAAATCAAAGACAGCATCACGCGCATTCTGACGGCTGGCATTCCGGTGATGGGCCACCTAGGGCTTACTCCGCAAAGTATTTATAAATTTGGCACCTACACGGTGCGGGCCAAGGAAGAAGCCGAGGCCCAGAAGCTGATCGAAGACGCGCTGCTGCTAGAGGAAATTGGCTGTTTTGCCCTGGTACTGGAGAAGATTCCATCTTCCCTGGCCAAGCAAGTAGCCGAAAAGCTTACTATTCCGGTTATTGGCATTGGCGCCGGGCCTGATGTGGACGGCCAAGTGCTGGTAGTGCACGATATGCTGGGCATCACCAAAGAATTCAAGCCTCGTTTTCTGCGTCGCTACGCCGAGCTGGGTGACCTGATGCACGACGCCGTACAGCGGTACATTCAGGACGTGAAGGCCCGCGAGTTTCCTACGCAGGACGAAGCATACTAGGCTACTTCAGAACAGCAAGTCTGCTTCGGGCGGGTAGGCCACCTAGTACGTTTTCTGCCCGCAGAAAACCAAATTCAGTTATACGTACGCCCTACGGCCCCGAAGCCCGACGTTTCCCATGTCTTCGCCATCTACTTTCGAACGCCTCAATACGTGGGTCCGGCATTCGGTGACCATCAAGCTGCTGTCTATCGGCATCCTGATCTTGCTGCTGCTGATTCCGGCCTCGATGGTAGAGAACCTGGTGCAGGAGCGGGCCACCACCCGCGACCTAGCCACGGCAGAGGTAAGCGCCAAATGGGGCGGTCCGCAGCAGTTTACAGGTCCGGTGCTGGTGGTACCTTACCGCCGCCTGGAGCGCGACGCCAAAAACCAGCTGCTGGAAAGCACGAGTTACGCCTGCTTTCTGCCCGACACGCTGCTGATCGACGGCTCACTAGCCCCTGAACGACGCCAAAGAGGCATATACGACGTGGTGGTGTACAGCTCACGGCTGCGTGTGAAGGGCACTTTCCAAACTGCTTCCCTGGCCGATTGGAATATTAACCCCACCGACATCCGCTGGCCCGAAGCCTTTGTAGCGGTGGGCCTATCGGATATGAAAGGCATTCGCAATGGCATTTCACTACGGTGGGACGGGCGGCCCATAGCCTTTGAGCCGGGCGTACCCTCGCCCGACGTAATGCCCGTCTCCTCGGCTCCCCAAACCAGCTCCCTGACCTTCGAAGTACAGCAGGCCACCCGCTATGCTGGCACTGCTGAAATTGACCTGACAGCTGGCAACAACGGCCTGGCAACGGAAGCCATGAGCTCTCCGGTGCCGCTCCCTGACGCCGCTAGCCTGGCCCAAAAACATACCTTCGAATTTAACATTGCTCTCAACGGTAGCTCGGCACTTTTCTTTGCTCCACTAGGTCGGGAAACGCGGGTACAGCTGCGGGCGCCGTGGCCTGACCCGAGTTTCGGAGGGGCCTTTTTGCCGCGCCAGCACAGCGTAACGTCCCAAGGGTTTGAGGCTACCTGGCGCGTGCTGCACCTAAACCGTAGCTACCCCCAACGCTGGCGCACCGCCGACTTCCGCCCCGATGTTGACAACTCAGCATTCGGCGCCCGGCTGATTGTGCCCGTTGATGAGTATCAGAAAAACATGCGGGCCGCCAAGTATGCCTTGCTGCCCATCTCGCTAACGTTTCTGATTTTCTTTTTTGTAGAGGTACTTAACCGCAGGCGAATCCATCCTTTTCAGTATATTCTGGTAGGTTTGGGCCTCGTTATTTTCTACGTGCTGTTGCTGGCCCTTTCCGAGCATATGTCGTTTAATGCGGCGTATGCCCTAGCTGGTCTCGCTATTATTGGGCTCGTAACGGCTTATGCGGCTAGCATATTCCGGCAGCGCCGCCTTATTCTCATCACGGCCGCAGTACTGACCCTAGTGTATGGCTTCGTGTTTGTAGTGCTTCAGCTCCAAGACTATGCTCTGCTGATTGGCAGCCTGGGCCTGCTGCTGGTACTGGCCATCGTGATGTATCTCTCGCGGCACATCAATTGGTATGCTACCGATGATGCCCCCGCTGAAACTTCAGTTGCTTAAATTTTACCCCTAGTGAATCGTCCGAATCTGTGGTCGGAGCGGAAAGAAATTCTGTTCGAAGACAACCACCTGCTCATTATCAACAAACCCGCCGGCCTGCTTGTGCAAGGCGATGCTACCGGCGACGAGCCTCTTTCGGCTAAGGCCGAGGAGTATTTGCGCTTTAAGTATAAGAAGCCCGGCGCTGCCTTTGTGGGTGTGGCGCACCGCCTCGACCGGCCGGTAAGCGGCGTGGTAGCCTTGGCCAAAACCAGCAAAGCCCTGAGCCGCCTGAACGAAATGTTCCGCGACAATAAGGTGCATAAAACGTACTGGGCCCTCACCGGCAAGTGCCCCTCTCCCACCGAGGGCCACCTCACGCACTGGCTGGTAAAAGACCCCATCCGCAACACCACCAAAGCCTACACCGAGCGCCACGGTCAGGGTCTGAAGTCAGACCTTGACTACAAAGTATTGGGCCAGGCCGGCAACCGTTGGTTGATACAAGTAAACCCTATTACGGGCCGGCCTCACCAGATCAGGGTGCAGCTCAGCTCAGGGCTCGGCACTCCTATCGTCGGCGACGTGAAATACGGTTTCCTAGCCCCCCTGCCCGATGTAAGCATTGCCCTGCACGCCCGGCAGCTAGAGTTTCAGCACCCCGTTACCAAGGAAGAAATGTGTTTCCGCGCGCCCTTGCCAGATATAGCCCATTGGGAAGCTGCTGAAGCATATTACTAAGGTGCTTTGCCAAAATTTTGAGGGTAGCAGATGACAAAAATCATTGGGTGTCATTTGCTACCCCTCCACCTTTGCTGAACCTGAACAACATTTTGGCCTTTTGTAGAGGCGAATTGCACTCCAGGCAGATGTGGCCGTAGTTTTGTAACACGGCTGCTGAACTTAACCTCAGCTTTTAAGCTTCTCCGCACAGAAGCAAGGCTGCTCCTGGTCTCGACCTCTAACTTTCTGCCCCATGGCGATACTTTTCTTTTTCATAGCGCACTACTACCTGTCGCTGTTCACGCAGACCTTCTATTTGCACCGCTACGCGGCCCACAAGATGTTCACGATGAACAAGTTCTGGGAGAAGTTTTTCTTCCTGTTCACCTACATCTGCCAGGGTTCTTCGTTCCTGTCGCCTAGGGCATATGCCTTGCTGCACCGCATGCACCACGCCTACTCCGATACGGAGCTGGACCCGCACTCGCCTTTGTACTCTTCCAATGCATTTACCATGATGTGGAAGACCAAAAACATCTACAATGATGTGCTCAACCACAACTACGAGTTGGCGGAGCGTTTCGAAGGCGACTACCCTGAGTGGAAAGCAATTGAAAACCTCGGCGACAAGTGGTATTCCCGCATTGGCTGGGGCGCGTTGTATGTGCTGTTCTATGTGCAGTTCGCTACGGCGTGGTGGCAGTTCCTGCTGCTACCAGTACACTTCCTGATGGGGCCCATTCATGGCGCTATTGTGAACTGGGGCGGCCACAAGTATGGCTACCAGAACTTCGACAACCACGACCATTCCAAGAACACCTTGCCCTTCGACTTCCTGGCGTTTGGCGAGCTATTCCAGAATAACCACCACAAGCTACCCATGCGCGTCAACTTCGGCGTGAAGAAATGGGAGCTGGACCCCACCTACATGTTTATCTGGGGCCTTGATAAGATTGGCGTGGTGAAAGTCAAACGCAAGTGGCAGCAACCCGTGCCTATGGCGGCGTAACTCGTGGCTAAATATTCAAAAAAGGCTGTTTTCTTACGAAAGCAGCCTTTTTCTTTTAGCTCAAAATTGGGTTTGCGGCGTCAGAGGAGGTAGTAGGTTTACTAGGTTGCTAGGTAAGCCAAACCGCAATTGAGTTGCTAGGCCTCAGCAATAGACGAAGAGACTTCCAAAGCCCAACTCTTTTCTCTACCTTTGCACCTCATTTTCAACCAGACGCACGGGATGCGTCGCTTAACCAAACCGGTTTATGGCAGTTAAAATCCGCCTCGCCCGTCGTGGCCGCAAAAAGGCCGCACAGTTCGACATCGTTGTTGCTGACTCCCGCTCGCCCCGCGACGGCCGCTTCATCGAAAAAATCGGTACCTACAACCCCCAGACTAACCCCGCTACCATCAACTTCGATGGTGACAAGGCGTTCGACTGGATCATGAAAGGTGCCCAGCCTACCGATACGGTACGTGCTATGCTCTCTTACCGTGGTGTGCTCTACCGCAAGCACTTGCAGCTTGGCGTAATTAAAGGCGCCATTTCGCAGGACGTTGCTGATCAGCGCTACACCGCTTGGAAAGAAGAGAAAGACGCTAAAATCGAAGGCAAGCGTACTACCCTCGGCACAGCCAAGGAAGAGGCTCGTAAAGAGCGTCTGGCTGCCGAAACCAAAGTTAAAGAAGCTCGTGCTGAAGCACAGCGCGCCAAGCAGGCTGCCCTCGAGGCTGCTAACGCTCCGGCTCCTGCTGCTGAAGCTGAAGGCGAGACGACTGAAGCTGCTGCTCCAGCCGAAACCACTGAGGAAGCTGGCGCCTAATTTCAGGCTTACGTAAGAAGGTGATGAGGTAAAATTGAGGAGTACAGACGGCTTACCCCGCCTATCCCCTTGTTCTACCTCATCACCTTCGCACGTTTTCCCTCCTCATTTCTCTTTGCCATGACTCTCGACGACTGCTACGAGCTGGGTTCTGTGGTGAAGCCTCACGGCCTGAAAGGGTTTGTAGTGGCTGCCTTGGACGTGGATAACCTCGATGAATACCGCAAGCTAAAATCGGTGCTGCTGGAGTTGCCCTCAGCCCCTGGTAAGCTCACGGAGTTCTTCGTAGAGAAGCTTCAGCCGCAAAGCGACGCTAGGGCCCTGGTGAAGTTCAAAGGCATTGACCGGATAGAAGACGCTGAGCCCTTGCGCAATGCAAAGCTCTGGCGTCCGCTCTCTGAGCTGCCGAAGCTCGCCGACGACCAGTTCTACTTCCATGATGTCATCGGCTACACCGTAGTGGATGAGCAGCAGGGCGAGCTGGGCACGGTAGAAACCTTCTATGAGCTGCCGCAGCAAGATGTACTTTCTATGCGCTACAAAGGGCAGGAAGTACTGATTCCGGTTGCCGACGAGCTGGTTTCTCATGCCGATGTGAAGGAGCGGAAACTATACGTAAACTTGCCCGATGGCCTCCTCGACGTGTATCTGACGCCCGCCTCACGCGAGCGTGATGAGCCCGACGAGTTTGTAGAGCCGTAGGGGGTAGCCCACACCATGCGTGTTGACATTGTCACGTGCCAGCCGGATTTGCTGGTCAGCCCCTTTGCGCATTCCATTGTGAAGCGCGCACAGGAGAAAGGGCTGGCCGAAATCCATTTGCACGACCTGCGCCGCTACGCCATCAACAAACACGGTCAGATTGATGACTATGTGTTTGGCGGTGGTGCCGGCATGGTGCTGCGTGTGGAGCCTATTGCCGCTTGCTTTGATGAGTTGCTAGCCCAACGTTCCTATGAAGCCGTCATTTACATGACGCCCGATGGAGAAACGCTCCGGCAGCCGCTCGTCAACCGCTTGTCACTTGCTGGTAACCTGCTCATTCTGTGCGGCCACTATAAGGGCGTTGATGAGCGGATTCGGGCGGCCTATATCACCCACGAAATCAGCGTAGGCGACTACGTACTGAGTGGCGGTGAACTAGGCGCAGCCATATTGGTAGATGCGGTAGTGCGGTTGTTGCCCGGCGTGCTGGGCAACGAGGAATCGGCCCTGAGCGACTCGTTTCAGGACAACCTCTTAGCTCCTCCCGTGTACACCAGGCCGGCCGAGTGGCGCGGACTTACAGTTCCGGAAATTCTGCTTTCGGGCAACACCCCGAAAATAGACGTCTGGCGCCACGAGCAGGCCTTGGCCCGCACGGAACAGCGCCGGCCCGACTTGCTTTCTTAGCATACAGCTCGGTGATGTTGCTGGTTGATGTGACAATTTAAGAGGCTCCGCGCCCTCCTGATTCACATTTTCTACGCAGCTCATACTCTTCACCTTTGCCGTATTTGTAATCATCAAATCAGAGCGCTATATTTGCGCCTCTTTACCCGAAACCCCTTCGGACGGCGCGGCCGTCCTTTCAAAGTTTTTCCAGCCATGAGCGTACTACTCGATTTTATCCAGCAGGAATCCCAGGAGCGCCGCGCCAGCTTCCCTATTTTTGCCGCCGGCGACACCATTAACGTACACGTTAAGATCCGGGAAGGCAACAAGGAGCGCATTCAGCAGTTCCAGGGCGTTGTAATCCAGCGCAAGAACAGCAACTCGAACGGCGAGACTTTCACCGTACGTAAGATTTCTAACCAGATCGGTACCGAGCGTATCTTCCCCCTCCTGTCGCCTAACATCGACAAGATCGAAGTCATTCGTCGTGGCCAAGTACGTCGTGCTCGTCTGTTCTATCTGCGTGGCCTGTCGGGCAAAGCTGCTCGTATCAAGGAGAAGCGTCGCGCTGTAGTTGCAGCATAAGCTTCTTTGCACATACAAAAGCCGGTTTCTTCCCAGAAGAAACCGGCTTTTTTGTTTTCCACTACTCCCAGCACACAAAGCTACTGAACAGGTAGTAGAAGCGTTTTGCTGCGTTAAGTGAGATATGCAATTACCCTTTTACACAGCACTCCACAAAAAAGCCCGTTCCTATAGGAGCGGGCTTTTTTGTGGAGTGCTGTGTGGTTACGAGTTCTGCGCGGAGTTCTGCTGCAGATCCTGCTCGGGAGTAGAAGTACCGCCGCCATGCACCTGCTTGGCAGCTGCACTCAGGGCCTCGCCCAAATTGGTTACTCGCTCGGCTGTATTCGGATTATCGGCAAATACTGCGGCTTTCGTGGTATTTGCACCTAGGCGGGCCAGCAGCTGGCTTACCAAGTCCTTATCAATGGTGCCGCCTCCGAAGTGTGCCTTCAGAGCCTGCATGTCCACGACAATCTGGTGCAGTTCGGGGTTATTTACATCCTTCAGATCTTCAATCCAGCGCTGGAAATGATTATCGAGGCCAGCGCGGTCCGCTTCATCCTGCAGGTCGCCGGATAGAATTTTCACGGCGCCGTCTAAATGGTTTTGATGCTGGGTATCGTCTTTGGGCTGCTTGTGGAAAGACATAGTAGGCTAGGTTAATCTGCTGCTAGCAGCAGGACAGTTGGGAATACCCGTGCAAACGCGGGGCTGCGGTAAAGGTTGTGGCGCATCTTCCCAACCGAAGAAGTACTTTCGCTTATCCGTTCCCTCATTCGCTTCTTTCAATTTAGTATGAAGAAAATTCTAAGCCTTATAAGCCTAGCCGTATTGCCTTATGTAAGCATTGCCCAAGCCAGCAAAGCCGCCTGGCAGCAGCAGGTTAACTACTCTATTGACGTTACGCTGGACGACAGCAAGCATATTTTAACCGGGCGCGAGCAAATAACCTATACCAACAACTCCGCGGCAAAGCTGCCTTATATCTGGTTTCATCTGTGGCCCAATGCCTACCGCGACAACACCACGGCTTTTGCCCGGCAGCAGCTTCGCAACGGCAGCCGCAAGTTTCAGTTTGCCAAACCCGAGCAGCGCGGCTTCATTGATGGGCTTGATTTTCAGGTAAACGGCCAGCCGGCTCAGCTTCAATACGACCCTAGCAACCCAGACATGGCCAAGCTGGTGCTACCGAAACCTTTGGCTCCCGGCGACAGCATCACTATTACCACGCCGTTCCGGGTGAAAATTCCGGACTCCTTTTCCCGCTTCGGGCACGTAGGCCAGGCCTACCAGATTACGCAGTGGTACCCAAAGCCGGCGGTATACGATAAGAAAGGCTGGCACCAAATGCCTTACCTCGACCAAGGCGAATTCTATTCGGAATTTGGCTCCTTTGATGTGCGCATTACGCTGCCGGCAAATTACGTGGTAGGCGCTACCGGCGTACTCCAGAACCCCGAGGAACAGCAGCGCCTCGATACCTTAGCCGCCGCCACGGCTCAGAAGAAAACCCAGAAAGACTTTGGCGAAAGCCTGGACTTTCCAGCCTCGGCGCCCACAACCAAAACGCTGCGCTACGTGCAGGACCGCGTGCATGACTTTGCTTGGTTCGCCGATAAGCGCTTCAATGTGCTGAAAAGCGGCGTGACACTACCCTCCGGGAAACAAGTAACCTCCTGGGTACTGTTCACCAACAAAGAAGCCCAAAAGTGGATCAAAGGCTTGCAGGACGTGAACGACGCCCTTACCTATTACTCGCAGTGGGTAGGCGAATATCCGTATGCATCAGCCACGGCCGTAGACGGAGCCCTGAGTGCCGGCTCTGGCATGGAATACCCCATGGTGACAGTGACCCAGCCCAGCGCCATTGTACATGAGGTGGGCCACAACTGGTTTTATGGCATCCTGGGCTCAAATGAGCGGGATTTTCCGTGGCTGGATGAAGGCGTGAACTCCTACGTGGAGCAACGGGTAGCCGAGTTGAGTAATAGCACGGCCAGTCAGCTTGATTTCTTCGCTAAGCGTCCCGAACTGGCGGTTAAAATGGGATGGGATGGGTTGCCAGCAGCGGCACTAAACCAGATTCCGTACCAGCTTGCGGCTTCCCGGGGCCTCGACCAACCCGTCAGTGGACCTACTTCGGCGGAATTTGGCCGGCTGAACTATGGGTTCATCGTGTATGGCAAAACGTCTTCCCTGCTTAAGTATCTGGCGGGTTTCCTAGGTCAAGAAAAGTTTGATGCCGCTATGCAGGCGTATTATCAGCGGTGGCAGTTCCGGCACCCCTACCCCGAGGATATGCAGGCTGTGTTTGAGGAAGTGAGTGGCCAAAAGCTGGCGTGGTTTTTCCGCGACATGCTCACAACCGAAAACCGGTATGAAGCCTCCGTATCCGACATTCTGGTGGCGGATAAGACAGTAAAGGTGCTCGTGCGCAATGACTCACCGGCCCCATTTGCTGTACCCGTTGCTACCCTCGATGCGCAAGGCAAGGTACTGGAGACCAAATGGACGCCCGCTTTCGGTGGCACCGATGATGACCGCAAAGATGAAACCCAGCTCAACTTCAATAGCGAAAACGTAGCCGCCGTGGTAGTCGACCCCGGCTATCTTACGCCCCAGCTCAACCGCCGCGACGACCGCCTGAAGCTTAACGGCTCGTTCCGCTCCTGGGAGCCGCTTCAGATCAAACCGTTGGCTGGCATAGAGCGCTGGGACCGGAGCACACTCAATTGGATACCTGTGGCAGGCGCCAATACCTCCGATAAGTTTATGCTGGGAGCCGCTTTTTATAACAATGCGCTGGCCCCGAAACGGCTGAACTTCCTGGCCATGCCTATGTACAGCTTCAACCGCAATGAGTTGAACGGTATTGGCGCCCTGAGCCTGAACGTACTGCCCCGCACTGTATCGAGGCAACTGCTAACCAGCGTGCAGATCCAGCGTTTTGAGCGCTACCGCAAAATAGAGCCCAGCATCACGCTGCTTCTCCCCCACTCGGCCTTTGCGGGTCCGCAGCACCTAGTGCGTTTTGCCAACACCACCGTACGCGACCAAGATGAAGGCACTACCAGCAGCTTCCAGACGCTGGAGTACCTAGTACAGCACAAAAACGCTCTCCAGAGTTGGTCGGCTCATGTTGAGCTGAATTACCTGACGCCTAACACCTCGCTTGAGCTTAGCACACAGGAGGCCGCGCTGCTGCGTGCTACTGCCACCTATAGCCGCTACTACAACGCTAAAAAGCAGGTACGGGCCCGCTTGTTTGGCGGACGCTTCCTGAAATCTACTTCAGCCAACCCATTTGTCATGGGCCTGAGTGGCAGCCCCGACTACCGCCGGCAAACTGCTTTCCTCGACCGGCAGCAAATTTCTGATGTATACACCGCGCAGCGTCATCAGACGGACGACCGCGACGGCGCTTTTAAAGCCTTCTTGCCCGCAACTAGCAACTCCTGGCTCAGTACGCTGGGGCTAGAGGCTGACCTGCCCGTTACGTCGTTGGCGGTATTTGCTGACCTAGGAGCCACCAAAGAGTTTCAGACGGTATCAGCAGAACGGGGCAGTCAGCGGCTTTATTACGATGCCGGCCTAGTAGTGCCCATCAAAAAAGTGTTCCGGTTGTACTTGCCAATAGCAGGCTCGCAATACGCCAACGGTTTGCCCAGCAGCCGCAAGGATTTCACTGACCGAATCAGGTTTGTGCTTCACCTAGAGCAGCTGAACCCGTTCCGGATTCTGAACGAGCAGCTCGCCCAATAACCCTATCGGAAGCATTGTATGCGTGTAGTGCCTCTTCTGTTACTAGGCTTGGTAAGCGGACTAACCGCCTGCCAAACTGATTATGCCGATTTGCCTACTTTTTCGGCGGAGCACAAGCTTTTGCAGGTGGTGGTGGAAATGCCTGCCGGCACCAACGTAGAGCAGCGCTACGCCCCGGAAAACAAGCAATTTCAGCCTCTTCAGGAAGCTGGTGCTAACCAGTTGGTGGAGTTTCTGCCAGCACCGGGCAATTTGGGCTTTATTCCGGGTACGCAAGCACCCGCTGCCGGCACTACTGCCGGTGGCGGGCCACTGCCGGCTCTGGTGCTTTCCGAAACCCAACCGGCTGGTACCGTACAGGAGGTAGTTCCTATTAGCTTATTGTTGCTTGACATTAGCGGAACCCTGCAGCAAGTGGTAGTAGCCGTTCCGGCCCGCCCCGCCCAGCGCATTCTGCCTGATGCCACCGACTGGGCCACCCTTACCCAACGCTACCCGGCCGTTCGGGCTGGCTTAAGCTTATGGTTTCGGCACCGCATCCGCCCCAATGAAACCCGCATTGTAGGATGGAAAGATGAGAAGGTGGCCGAACAGTACATCCGTAAACACATGAAATAAGCAGGCGCTCCCCATGCGAGTAGCTTTTGCAGGACACAAAAAAACCCCGCTGACGAATCAGCGGGGTTTTTACTTGTAGTGCTAGCGCAGAGGCCGACTACTCAATCTTGTTCATGCGCTCCTTCACTGCTTCCAGCGCAACACGCATGTTCACAATGTCGGCGCGGGCAGCTTCCTGCTCTTTCAGGTTCAGGTCAACCTGGTTGTTGTACTGCTGCAGTTCAGCGGCGTTCTGAGCCAGCTGCTGCTGGATTTCAATTTTGCGCTGCTTGTTCTTGTCGATGTCCTTCTTGATGGCATCGGCTTTGGTGATAACGGCCATGTGGTTGTTCTGCGACGACACCAGGGCTTTCTCAGCTTCAGCAACCTGCACAGCCAAGTCCTCACGGTAGAGCTTGCGGGCAAAGTCCTTCAGGTAGCCTTCTGCCGACTTCCACTGCACGGGAGTAGCATCTTTGCCTAGGTATGCATTACCCAAGTCAATTGACCACCAGATGGTGGTACCAGTCGGAACGGCATCCACTTTGCTGATTACACGTACGGGAGTTTTCGAAATGGATTCGATAACTACGCCATCCATGGTGTAAACGCCTTTATCGGCCTTTACTTTGCTGCCGAACTGCTCGTCCAGCTGCTTTTTCCAGGAATCTTCTACGCGCTTGCTGTCAAGCTGCACGGATACACGCTGACCTTTGCGCGGAATGCCTTTGACGGCCATTTCCGTTTCGTCAACGGGCGACTTTTGCGCAATGCTAGTCACCGTCGTTGCCAACATCAGCAGCATAGAGAAGAGTAAGCCTCGTTTCATAAGAGAATGAAATGGGTTGAAAAGAAATGATTTGCAAGTATGGTGTGCGGCGCTCCTATGTCCGACTGACCAAATTTAACCAGACTCCCCGCATCTTTCCGAGCCTCCGATTGTTTTTTTTTAAGAATATTGGCTTTTGTTAAAAAATTAATATTCAGAATAGTTTAGGTACCATACTTATATACCTATACAAAGATGTATAAACCGGATTTTAGGCCATAACCTGCTCATTTTCCGTAGCTCAGCCGTAAACAAAAGCAACTCTACCCGGTTCAATCCCGACTATGCAAATTACCGTCTGCCGTAAAGAGCACTTCAACGCCGCCCATCGTTTACACAACCCAGCTTGGGACGATGAGCAGAACCAAGCCACGTTTGGCAAGTGCAACAACCCTCATTATCATGGACATAACTACGAACTCATTGTTCGGTTGACTGGGGCCATTGATCCGGCCACGGGATACGTCTATGACATGAAGCGGTTGAGTGACCTCATCAAACGCGAGATTCTGGATACCTTTGACCACCGGAATCTGAATTTAGACACCGAAGAATTTCGGCATCTGAACCCCACTGCCGAAAATATTGCCGTGGTGATTTGGAACCGACTACGTCCTCATGTTGAGGAGCGCCTAGCCCTTGCGGTTACGCTCTATGAGACTGAACGCAATTTTGTAGAATACCATGGATAATTCCGTGCCTGCCGCTACTGCTGCGGATAGCACCCCCGACCGGTCGGCCCTTGATACTCAGTTGCCCGCCGACCTGCGCACCCCGCTTCGCTCCGATGCTTTTCTGCTCAGTGATGACGAGAAAATTGCGGCCATCTCCGAACATTTCCGTGGCATCATGGAAGTGCTGGGCCTCGACCTGACGGATGACAGCCTGAGCGGCACTCCCAAGCGAGTAGCCAAAATGTACGTGCAGGAGTGGTTTAAGGGCCTCGACCCCAAGCACCGGCCCGATGTAAAGCTGTTTGAGAACCGCTACCAGTACCAGAATATGCTGGTAGAGCGCGACATCACCCTATTTTCTTGCTGTGAGCACCACTTTGTGCCCATTATTGGGAAGGCGCATGTGGCGTACCTGCCCGGCGAGCACGTAGTAGGGTTGAGCAAGCTGAACCGGGTAGTGCAGTACTTTGCCCGCCGCCCACAGGTGCAGGAGCGCCTCACCCGCCAGATTGCAGAAGAGCTAAAAACTACCCTGCGCACCAACGATGTAGCAGTTCTTATTGAGGCTGATCACCTGTGCGTGATGAGCCGCGGGGTAAACGATACTAACAGTAGCACGCTAACTGCTGAGTATGGTGGCGCTTTCGGACGCGACGATGCGTTGCGGCAGGAGTTTCTGCGGCTTATCGGAAAATAACTTTCGGCTTGCAAGTTGGCGCCGCGCCACTAGCTTGCGTATCAGTTCCAACCCACCTATTTACTGCACATGCCCTTACGGCATCTGCTAACGGCTTAGCACTACATGTCTCGCAAAGTTCTGATTACCGGAGGTACGGGCATGATTGGCACTCGCCTGGCCGAGATGCTTATTGATGCCGGCTACGAAGTGGCGCTGCTTAGCCGCACTCCGGGAGCCAGCCGTTACAGGGGCTTCCGCTGGAATCCGCTGGCTGGCACCATTGATGAGGCCGCTGTTACGTACGCCGACTACATCATTAACCTGGCGGGCAGCAGCGTTTCGGATGGCAAATGGACGCAGGAGCGCAAGCGCGAAATCCTGTCGAGCCGTTTGGCCGGAACCCAGTTGATGGCCCGCGAGCTGGCCAAGAAAAACCACCACGTACAGGCCTTTATTTCTGCCTCAGCTATTGGCATTTACGGCGACCGGGACAACGAGGTAGTAAACGAAGAAACTCTTCCGGCCACCGACGATTTTCTGGCGCAGGTGTGCCAGCAGTGGGAAGCCGCCGCGCACAATGTGGCCGAGGATGGTATCCGGACGGCTATTTTCCGCATTGGCATTGTGCTGAGCCCGGAAGGCGGCGCATTGGTTCCGCTGGCCCGCACCGTGAAGATGATGGCCGGGGCGCCGCTAGGCTCTGGCAAGCAGTACATGTCCTGGATTCACCTCGACGACTTATGCCGCCTGTTTATTCAGGCCATGGAGGAGCCCCAATGGCAGGGCACCTACAATGCCGTTGCGCCTAATCCGGTTACCAACCAGGTTTTCACTGAAACGCTCGCAGATGTGCTGCACCGGCCGCTGGTACTGCCCAAAGTACCGGAGTTCGGGTTGAAGCTGATGATGGGCGAAATGAGCGAAATTGTACTGGCCAGCCAGCGCGTAAGCGCGGAGAAAGTGCTACACCAAGGCTTTTCGTTTGAATATCCGAAGCTGCGGGAAGCCCTGGTATCGTTTTACGGCGACGACTGATTTTTACTAGGCCTAGAAAACGAGGAAAGCCCCTCGGCACAAACCACTAAACGTGCGTTGTACCGAGGGGCTTTCCTCGTTTTCTAGGCCTAGTAACGGCTATAGCTTTAAGCTATCGGGTATTTCCAAGGTCCCGTTATTCAGGTTTTCCAGCAGGTTGTCGACCACAATAGTGTCCACGGTTTCCGCTTCGCGCCGGGGCCGGGGCTCGGCGGCCGTCACGCAGTTATACTTCTTGTTGATTTTAACGGTAGGCTGCGGGAACGGACCCATCCGGATGTCCAGCTCGGGGTCTTTGTAGAGCTTCTCCATGTAACTACCGAAGATGGGCAGCGCCGTTCGGCCGCCTTCGCCCTGCTGCGAGTTCAGAAAGTGGATGCTCCGGTCTTCGCCGCCAACCCACACACCGGTTACTAGGTCCTTCGTGATGCCCATGTACCAGCCATCGGAGTAGTTGCTGGTGGTGCCGGTTTTGCCGCCAATCTGGTTGTTTTTCTTCCAGAGTTCATAGTCCCAGAGTGCCTGCGACGTTCCGCCGGGCTCTTCCATACCGCCACGCAGCATGTAGGTCATAAGCCAGGCCGTTTCGGCCGGAATCACGCGCTTCTGCTGCGGATCAAACTGCACGATTACGTTGCCGTTCTGGTCTTCGATGCGCGTCACTAGCATAGGCTCCGACCGGAAGCCCTGGTTCACGAAGGTGCTGTAGGCGTTTACCATTTCGTACACGCTTACGTCACCGCCCGAGCCTAGTCCGATGCTGGGCACCGGCAGCAACTTGCTTCGGATGCCTACTTTATTGGCGTACTTGGCCACATTATCCCAACCCACTTTCTCGGTGAGCTGCGCCGTAACGGAGTTTACGGAGCGCGCCATGGCGTGGCGCAGCGTCATGTTGTTGCCGGTGTATTCGCGCGTTACGTTGTCGGGCTTCCACTCCATGGGTTGCCCGTTTTCCACGTAGTTAATGGTCACGCGCTGGTCTCTGATCCGGTCGCAGGGCGAGTAGCCGTTGTCGAGGGCCGTGAGGTACACGAAGGGCTTGAAGGTAGAGCCCGCCTGGCGCCGGCCCTGGCGCACATGGTCGTACTGGAAGAAACGATAGTCAAGGCCCCCAACCCACGCCTTAATCTGGCCCGTGAAGGGGTCCATCGTCATCATACCGGCCCGCAGAAAATGCTTGTAGTAGGCCAGCGAGTCGAGCGGCGACATTACCAGCGTGGTGTCACCGTCGCCTTTCCAGGTAAACACCTTCATGGGGCGCTTGCGGTGCAGGGCAGAGTCCAGCAGATCGGGACGACCTTTGTAGCGGGCCGCCAGCTCCTTGTACTGCTCCGTGCGCTTCATCTGGTTTTCGATGAAGTTGGGAATCTCCTTGCCATCTTCATCCACCCACGGGTTTGAATCCCGGTTGCGCCAGAAATTATCGAAGGAGCGCTGCAGCGTCTTCATCTTACTATGCACTGCTTCCTCGGCGTAGCCTTGCATGCGTGAGTCGATGGTGGTGTAGATGCGCAGGCCGTCGCGGTACATGTCGTAGCCGTTCTTTTTGCACCACTCATTCACGAACTGGCTCACGGCGCCCCGGAAGTAGGTTTCCGGGCCATCGACGTGCTTTTCAACCTGGTATTGCAGCACAATGGGCTGGGCCTGCTGCTCTTGCACCTGTGCTGGCGTAAGCACGCCGGCCTGGCCCATACGGGTAAGCACCAGGTCGCGGCGGCGCTGCGAAGCTACCGGGTGGAATTTGGGATTGTAGGCGGTAGGGTTGTTGAGCATCCCGACCAGGGTAGCGGCCTGCTCAATGGTGAGGCTATCGGGGGAAGTGCTATAAAAGGTTTTGGCGGCTACCTTAATGCCGTAGGCCTGCGAACCATACTCCACGGTATTGAAATACAGGGCCAGAATCTCGTCTTTGGTGTAGCGGCGCTCCAGCTCCACGGCCGTCAGCCACTCCTTGGTTTTGCTGATGATGGTGCCTACTAAAGGGATGTGGCCGAGCAACCCGGTATTTTCCTTGCGCCGGGTTTTATACAGGTTTTTAGCGAGCTGCTGCGTGATGGTAGAGCCCCCACCGCCATTGCCGCCGCTGGCAACGCCCATCACGGCCCGGGCAATGGCCTTGGGGTCAATACCGGAATGCTCCTGAAATCGCACGTCTTCGGTGGCAATCAGGGCCTTTATCAGCCACGGCGACATGCTGCTGAGCGGCACCGGCGAGCGGTTTTCGCGGAAGTAGCGGCCAATCTGTACGCCATCGGCAGTGTATACCTCTGAGGGCTGCTCTACCCGCGGGTTTTCCAGCTCCTCTAGGCTCGGCGACTTCCCGAACAAGAACATAAAGTTCATGCTCACCAAAATAGGATAGAGCAGAAAGGTACCGGCCCCGATAACAAAAATCCCCCATAGCGTGCGCGAGAGAATGTTAGGCCATCGGCGGGGCGGGGCAGACGGAAGAGTTGTATTCGACGACTTAGGAGCAGACATGCAGAGCGCAGTGAAGCAAACGACACCGGACGAGCCAGCAACGGAGGCGCAAATATACCAGTTCGGGCCGGCCCACAGATGAAAAGACTTCTCCGTATGTCTGTTAGTGGCTGCGCACCTCAATGCACTAGGCCTGCACAGAGGCCAAACCGGCCCGGGCGCGCCGCTTACTGGTTTAAAAAAGCAGGTCTGGCAAGATGAAAGCGAGTACCAAGCAGGCTGCGAATAACTCTAGTCCGATGGCCAGGTAGCAGCCGATGGTTACCAGCTTCCAGAAGCCCCAGCACCACCCGCTGTCCAGGAGGTTGGTCAGTCGTCGGGTGGTAGTAACCAGCAGCCACGGAGCGATGAGCAGGCTCCCCAGCAACAGGGCTATAAGTACCGGCTTAGCCTGCGGGGTGTTCGGCCAGATTTCCTGCGCCAGCCCTAGGTTCAGCACACTAAAAATTACTAGCCCTCCGGTCCACCACAACCCAATCGGCGCCACCGCCGGCAGCGTGTATACTACAAACTGTACAAGTTGCGTACCCAGTGAGGGGCGTGGAGGTGAAGAAGAAGGAGGTGCGTTCATGAGGGGTTTAGGCTACGGTATGGGCTAGTAAAAACGTGCGCCTTGCGGCTCTCACCCGATGGACTACCAAAGCCGCAGGCTTAGCGGATGGCAATGGGCGAGGCGGTAGTGGGCGCCCACAGCAGCATTACGTGCAGCAGCGTCCAGAGCAGCAGGCCCAGCAGCAGGGCTGAGCCAGGTAGCACTACGGCTACCAGGCGGCGCCACCGCTCGGGGGTAGAGGGGGCACGTTCGCGCCAAGTCAGGAGCACGGCCAGAGCAGCCAGGCACAGCGCGCAGACTAGCAGACCGCCCAGTGTCAGGCCCAATTGAGACATGGTCATGTTGAGATAAGCTTAATGGAAAGTGTAATGGAAATATGGAAGCGGTTTGCCTTGCGGGCAGGCCTAGTACTAGCGAGCCGTCAGCTGCGCATAGGCTTCTGACTCGGCATAGGTCCAGCTTTGCCAGCTGTGGTAACGCGGGTAGGTACGCTTCCAGGCCGCCACGCGCGCCTGAATGGCCGCTTGCGCTTCGTTGGCTGCGGCCTTGGTAGTGGTATAGCTACCGGGCGAACTGATGGTGATATTATCCATACCTCCCAATATGCTTTGGCGAGCGGCCAGCTCAGGCAGTACCCGCGCGGGCATTTCCAGCAAAAAGCCCAAATCAATATGCTGAAAGCGCGGACTCAGGTTGTAGCGCACTATCCAGATTTCCCAGTTGCCGAGGGCCAATCCTAGCAGCAAGGCATAGGCGGCCAGGCTATTTAAGCGCACCAAGGAAAAAGTGGAGCGGCGCTGCCATATTTTCAGCAGCACAGTGCCCAGGCCAAACAGCGTGAGCAACAAAAACCCATACACACCAATGCGCTTATAGGCCAGCCCCGTGTTTACGATGTAGTAGTAATTGCGCAGCGCCACCGATACTACCAGCACGGCATTTTGCACCACCCACACCGTGGCGCCCCAGCGCAGCCAGTCTAAGCCTGGGCCATAGAAGTTGAGGTTCCGGCGGAAAAACCACAGCACAATGCCCATGGCTACCAGAATGCTCAGAATCAGAACGTACGTACCCTCGTGCACAAACTGGGTCAGATCGAAGCCGGGAGCTGGGGTAAAGTCAAACCAGATCCAGTTGATATCAATCACATTCACGATTGCCAGTAAGGTATTTATCAGGCCAAACACGGCTACTGCCACGAGGTATTCTTTCCGCAGATCAAGCGTGCGAAACTCCTTCGTTTGGAAGCTGGGGTTCCGTACCCCAAAGGAGGCCACCCGGTCGCGCTGGCGCCGTACAAATTCACCTAGGCGCGACTCCTGATCGAGGAAGAAGTGAAAGGGAACCACTACCACTGCTCCCGCCGTGAGCAGCAACCCCAGCAGAAAGAAGAGCACGTGCAGCACCGATATGGAGGGCAACAGCAAGGACAGCCACTCTCCTACCCTAGCGAGTACCGCTGCAGCCAGCGCCGCATAACGTGGGTTGGCAGCCGTAAACAAGCAGTGAAATACCACCAGAATAACCAGCGGCAGCAGCAACAGCCGCCCATAGAAACGAACATGACTCCAGCCGCCACTCTCGCCTCGTGGGAGCCGCAGGTAGGGCAACAGCCTGGGCCATACCCGCATAGCGCTGCCTAGGGCCGTCAGGAAGGCAAAGGCTAGCTGCTGCAAGTGCGGTTGATTAAGAAACCCCAGCACCAGTACCAGTGAGACTACGCACGCCAGTTTGGCCACGCCCGAGCCTAGTACTACCACGCCGCCTGCACTCAGCAGCACGCCAAACAGCAGGAAACGAAAGTAACCGGAGCGCCACACCGCCGCGTGCCGGGGCAACCGCACCAGATGGGCCCCTACCACCAGCAAGGTGTACAAGGCCAGATTTAGTCCAACCTCCTGGTTCCAGAACAGCACATCAAAAGCAATGGCGCCCAACGGAATCAGGAGCTTTTGCAGCGCAGAAAGCGGTACAGCACGCAGCGGAGGCTGGGAAGGTGCGGCTAAAGCAGCTGGCACGACGGTTTGAAAGGAGGCCATAATCTAAATTATTAAAGTACTTTGTATTTCAAAGTTGATGCGCAAAAAAATTTAGCCGTTACCGCGCAGCAGCTTTTCTAAAGCCGTCAGATGGTCTTGAAAAGCCGATTTTCCTTCTTTGGAGGCAGCATACGTGGTGTTTGGCTTCTTGCCCACAAACTGCTTGCTTACCAGCACGTAACCCGCTTTTTCCAGAGCCGCCACGTGGCTGGCCAGGTTGCCATCGGTGAGGTCCAGCGCTTCTTTCAGCTCGTTAAAGCTGACCATTTCATTGGCCATCAGCACTGCCATGACACCCAGCCGCACTCGGTTGTCGAAAGCCTTGTTAAGTGTATGGATGACGTGTTTCACAGAAGCAGGAAAAGCAACGAAATTCAGCAGCGCCCCAGTGGAGCCAGCTGCCAGGTTGAGACGTTAGGTGCGCTCGTAGCGGCTGTACATGAGCAGGCCATACCCAATATGCCCTAGCCCGAAACCGAGCGCAAAGAACGCCAACCCAAAGCCAGGGAGCAACACAGCCAGCAAACCCAGGGCAATTTCAGTCAGGCCTAGCCACCGAATTTCATCGAAGGTGTACTTACTAGCGTTGAGCAGGGCTAGCCCATAAAATAAGAGCAAGCCCGGCACAACCAGCCCCACAGCACCCTGCTGAAACAGCGCCACGCAAAATAAGCCTCCAGCCACCAGCGGAATCAGGAGGCTGATGGCCAAGCGGCGGCCCAGGGCGCTCCATACCGGCTGGCCAGCCCGGCGGGCGCGGCGCACAGTGAAGAAGATAGCCACGGCCAAGGCAGCCCCAATCATGCCCAGTGTCAGCACCAGCAACGCCGGCAGTATCTGCTGCCGCTCTTCGGGAGTGCTATGCAGCAGCTGTAGGTAGCCCGCCGTAGGGTAGCGCTGCTCCAGATACCAATGGCCCACCCCTGCCCCTACCAGCGCTACTACCCCTGCTCCTACGCCCGAGAGGCCACTAAGCGAGATGAAACGGGACGACCGCTCCATAATGGCGCGAATCTCGGTAAGCTGAGCAAGTGGATCGGTAGCGGGCTGCGTCATAATTGAAAAGCACTTTGTATTGCAAAGCAAGAAAAGAATTGAGCTATTTCCTAGCTTGAACTTGGTAATTTCTTCTGACTTCTTTGCGAAGCTGATAGGCAAGGGGGTTTAAGTAGCGTACCTACCTAGTAAACCGTGCATACTGGTAAGCACCAATAGCCTGATCCTGCTTGTCTCGACTATCCTAGGTAAAGCCTTGCTGAAAACCACTTTGCTTTGCTCAGGTACCTAGTAGCGCAGGCCAGCAAAACTTCCTGCTGTCAAATCCAGCTGTCGTACAAAGCTGAAGCATCTCGCTGAAGTCGTTGGCTTACTTTTACAAGCTCAGCACGTGAGATGCTCCGCCTCCACATGACGGTTTTTCGTTTGCAGCCCCCACACCGTGGCATCATATAACTGTGCGCTACAAGTGCCTGCTTTCCTTCGTTCAGCCAAAACAAGCCCTTTCGCGTAGCTTACGGCCATGAAGCTGCGTCTCCAGTTATTTGAGTTTGAAGATTTGTCTTGGTTTCCGGCGGTTATCCGGGCCGGCATGATGGATTATCTGCGCTTTATGATTTCCACTTTGGGTACCTACCAGCCCATTGTACCTCTGCTTCAGCAGGCGCTACGCAGTACCAACCAAACTCACATGCTGGAATTAGGGGCCGGGGCCGGGGGCGGCACGGCTGGCGTCTTGCGCCGGCTGCAGACCACTGGCCTTCCGGAGGCCCGCGTGACACTCACGGATTTGTACCCCCAACCGGCCGCTTGGCAGCAGTTGCAAGAGCACACTCCGGGCCTTTCGTTTGAGCGGAGTGCCGTTGATGCCACCGCCGTAGCACCTTCTCTCACTGGGTTTCGCACTATTTTCTCGGCGTTTCACCATTTCTCGCCGCCCGCTGCAGAAGCTATTCTGGCCGATGCGGTACGGCAGCGGGCCGGCATTGGCGTATTTGAGGGCGCAGGCAAACATTGGGGCGAAATTCTGCTGGCCTGCACCGTACTGCCCATCGCGCAGCTGCTCATCACCCCCTTTATCCGGCCTTTCCGGCTTAGCCGGCTCTTTTTCACCTATCTGGTCCCACTGATTCCCTTATTCACTATCTGGGACGGGTGCGTTTCCATCTTGCGCATGTACCCGCCCGAGCAGTTGCTTGCCCTAGCCCAACGTGCCGACCCAACCGGTAGCTTTGTGTGGCAGGCAGGGGTAGTGCGCCACTGGTGGGGACCCAAGGTAACCTACCTGATAGGCATACCCGCCAAAACTACTGGCTAAGCTGTAGCTTGCACACCTCGCCGGCGGCTTAGGGCCGCGTGGCGCCTGCCTCTGCCGAAGCTGCCGCTCCTTTCTATGTCTTTTGCTGCCTACCGCCGCGCGCTGCCCTTACTGCGCATTCCTTTTTCGGTGTATCTGATGCCGGTTTTCTGGTTTGGGTTAAGCGCCCTGCGGCAGCCCTTTAGCCCCATTCGGGCGGCGGGTGTATTTGTGGTGCTGCACCTGCTGGCATATCCGGCCTCCAATGGCTACAACAGCTACTACGACCGCGACGAAGGCAGCATCGGCGGATTGCGACGCCCACCCAAAGTCTCGCGCGAGTTGCTGCACCTCGTCTGGCTTTTCGATGTGCTGGCCGTGCTAGGAGCCCTGCTGCTGAGCCCGCTGTTTGCGGGGTTGGTGGCCGTTTACTTGCTGGTTTCGAAGGCGTATAGCTATGAAGGAATTCGGCTGAAAAAGTATCCGCTGGTGAGCACCGCAGTAGTGGTGGTATTCCAGGGGGCTTATACGTTCCTGATGACGCAAATCGGCGTTGGAGCCAGCCTCGCTACCCTCTCCGCACCCGACAACCTGCTGCTGGCCTTGGTTAGCACGTTGTTTCTGTGCGGCTCTTACCCGCTTACCCAGGTATATCAGCACGCGGAAGATGCCCAGCGCGGCGACCGTACGCTGAGCTTACGCCTGGGCATTCGGGGCACGTTTGTGTTTGCTGGTGTAGCGCTGGCCGGGGGTGCAGCCTTGCTAGCTGCCACCTACCTCGCCCGCCACGAGCCGCAGCATCTTCTGATATTTCTGGTTGCTACCGGCCCCGTCGTGCTGCTGTTTGGGCGGTGGGCTCATGCCGTTTGGCAGCAGGAAACCGCCGCTGATTTTGACCACACCATGCGCATGAACCAGGTGTCGTCGTTGTGTATGAGCGCGGCCTTTATCCTGATGCTGTTCTGGTAGGTTTGAGGCCAGCCAGGGGGTAGCAAATCTGTCTTCGTCAGGCATTTTTCATGTGTCGATAAGCACACCCCAACTGCCATAACCTAGTATGGTCGGGCTTGCGTACAACGTACTAGCCTCTCGCTTTTCCCAAACTCCCATGCGCCCGTATCCGCTGCTGCTTTTCCTTTCGCTGGCCGTTGCCTGCTCCTCGCCTGCTACTGAGCAAGATTCTGCCGCAGCTTCGGAGGCAGCCAGTGGCGCAGATGCTGCTCTTGAGCCAGTAGAGCCCATGGACACGGCGCGCCCCGCCGCCATACCAGCGCAAGCCGATACGCTGCTCACGGCCCGCAGCCAGCACAAGTTTTCATCGGCGGCTACCCCCGATGCATTTTCGCTGGTGTTGCGCGGGCCGGCGGTGCTTACCAGCGAAGCTACGTTCACCATCACTACTTCTTCTGGCCAGGTAATCTTCCGCGAGGTGCTGCCCGCCACTGATTTGGAGGCGGCCATGGTATATGAAATGAAAGGCCCCACTGCCACCCAGGCCGAGCGTGAAGCCTACGTCAGGCGCCGGGTGCGGGAGTTTTTTGCCGACAAAAACTTCCAGCGCCCAGCGGTGGCGGCTACGGCCACGTATCCGGCCGATACGGAAGTGCCGGCCGGCTCCGACCGCGCCGCCTGGGACGATTTGCGCCGCCGCCCAGATGCCATCAGCTTTCAGTACCTAGTGGGCAAGGAAGACCGCCACATCATTGCCTGGTCGCCACTGCGCAAGCAGGTAGTGCGCCTTCCCTAGGTAATAAAAAAGCCGAAGCGCTACTGCTTCGGCTTTTTTTATGCGGGTCATCGTTCTGCTTACTCCGTATCGAACTCGGTACCGGCCTGGCGCAGAGCTTCCGCTAAATCGGCGGCAAACGTATCGTAGGGCACATAGCCGCGTGCCAGCACATAGCCTTGGCTGCCTACGCGCAAAATTGTCGTCGGGAAGCCTTGCACGCCTATTTTGCCCACAGCGGCGAATTCAAGCAGCGTCCCGCGTATCACTTCGGGTTTAGTTAGTGCCTGCCGAAATTCAGCGGGGTCAATGCCGTGCTTGGCTGCCAGGGGTTCGTAGGTGGCTAGGTCATTCAGGTCGGCGCCGTCGCGGAAAAAGGCCTGCTGCACTTCATGAGCAAATTGTGCGGCCTGCGGTTGGCGCAACTGCCGAAACGCATGGATGGCCCGGCACGGGGGCTCGGAGTTCAGCACGTAGCTGCCTTCTTCTCCCCTAGCCCGGAACGCCGCTCCAACCGGCACCCCAGTTACACGCTCCATCTGCTGCAGGGCTCCTGATAATGTCGGCCACTCTTCGCCGATAGGGCCAACCTGCTCGCCTGTTATCATCCCGCCGCATAGCACCGACACGTCTACTAGCCCGGTAAATTCCTGCTGCGCGCGCCGGATAACGCTGCTCATGCCGTAGCACCAGCCACAGAGCGGGTCAGAGATGTAAAGAAGTTCGGGGAGGTCGGGTTGCTGTTCCATAAAGCAAAGAACACATAGACCGAAGCCTAACTCCAAGTTTATCCGATAATCTGTTGTGAGGTTGTACTTAATAATGCGCCATATAACAGGGCTAATATCAACTTTTCTTTTATATATAAATTATCATATACATATTTAGAAAAGACAATTTTTTATTGTTTATTTAATGATAGTAGTCTGAATAGCTGTTTGAAAACCAAACTAATTCTCTACGACCATGAGCCAGCAGAAATACTCATTAGGCACACTCACCAAGGGAGCCGCTTTTACTGCAGCGCTCCTGCTAGGAGGAATATCGGCTTCACTAGGAGCGACATTGCGTTGGATTGGCACTTCCGGTATAGCTACTGATTTTAACAACGCTAGCAGCTGGGAAACAGTGAACCCTACTACCTATGTAAGGACTGGAGCAGGAACTGCCCCCACCAGCGCCGACATTTTAGTTTTCGACGGAAGTACCAGGGCTAATCCTATTGTACAGAAAGAAATTGGCAGCATAACAGTGGGTCAAATAATTCTAATAAACAATGTGAGTGTTGATTTGCTTGGGCCCTCTACTAGTAATGGAGCAGGTACTATACTAGTAAACAACCTGACTGGAAACGATTTGCAAGTACCATCAGGATCAAGCTTAACCTTACGGTCTACTGCCTCTACCACCAACCGTTACATCGTTATCTCGCTTACATCTGGCGCTACGGGCGTAATAAATGGAGTGGTGAACCTAAACGGTAATACCAATGGTCAGCCGTTGCCGCAACGCCTGACGGCAGTGAGTGCCAATGCTATCCAGGTGCAAACTGGCGGTTCTATCATTGCGCGCAGTATTTACGGGCACCCTTTCGGAACCAGCGGGTCTATTCCAAGTGGCAATCCTAATGATGATATAGTTGGGGGCTCAGGTTCTGTTGTGTTTAATTCCGGTGCCACCTTTCAACAACTTTCCGGAACTGATCCATTCACTCCATTCAGCAATGGCGCTAGCCCGGTTGCAGTATTCAATGCTGGCAGCACTTATATTTATTCCGGTGGCACCCTTTCCCCGGTGGGCCAGCAGTATGGCAACCTAGAGCTGCGCACGGCCGCTACTGTGGCTGGCACTCGCAACCTGGTTGTTCTTAATAACCTTACCGTATCGGGCGCTACGGCCAACCTCAACGTAATTGGGGGCACACCGCCGGTTACCACGGCTACACCCCAAATAGCCGGTACCACAATCGGGGGGGATATTATCATCAATGCCAATGGTGCTACCGCCGGCAGCCTCATATTTAATCCCGGCTCTGCTAGTAATGTAACACTGAACGGAGCAGTTGCACAGTCAGTGGGTGGAATTGGCAGCGGCACGGGCTCCGGCACCTTAACCTTTGGCAGCCTGGCCCGCCTAGTGGTGAACAACACCTCCACGGGTGGCGTAACGATGCTTAAGCCCGTGACAGTGGCCGGGCTTACCTTAACCAATGGCCTTCTTACTACCCTACCAACCGGCGGAGTCAGCAACGTAATTACCGTGCCCTTCGCGGTTAACTCCAGCTCCGATGCCCTGGTTACCGGGGGCAGCCCAACCAGTTTCGTGAATGGCCCGCTTACCCGCGTTATTACGGGCACCGAAACCGGCCAACCAACTATAGTGTACCCCATTGGGGCCATTCGGGGTACTACGCCGGTGTACCGGCCCTTAACGTTCAACCCCAACCAGCCGTCGGCCAGCTCTTATACGGCGCAGCAGTTTGAGGGCTCGCCGCCCGCCCGCAGCTTCCCGCCCTCTGATCCGGCCAGCATTAAGCGCGTATCCCGCATCCGCTACTTTACCCTGACTGCGCCAGGAGCGACTTTTAACAATGGCAGAATTACGCTTTCCTTCGGGACAGATGATCAGGTTGATAATGCTGGTTTCCTGCGTATTGCCCAGAGCGTAGGCTCCAATTGGGTGAGCGTGGGCGGCAATACCAGCTTTACGGCTATTACTCCTCCTTATTACGCCGGCGCTATCACTTCTGGTATTCCGTTCAGCACCCTGGGCGATTTTGTACTATCAAGCACGCAGCTAAGTCAGGCTCCTGGCAATAATCCTCTGCCCGTTGAGCTGACCAGTTTTTCCGCTTCCCGCCAGCCACAGGGCGTCTTGCTGAAATGGATAACCGCTGCTGAAAAAGGTAATGCTTTCTTCGAGGTGCAGCGAAGCCCCGATAGAGAAGCCTTTACTGCGCAGGGTCGCGTAAACGGCAATGGCACTACCGCCACGGGCGCGGCGTACTCCTTCCTTGACCGCACTCCCCTCTCAGGTACCAGCTACTACCGCCTGCGCAAAGTAGACGTGGATGGCACCGAAGTATTTTCTCAAGTAGTGGCCGTAAGCGGCAGCCACGAGCTGGAAGCTTCTTTCTACCCAAACCCCAGCAACACCACCGTTACCCTGCCTGCTACTGGTAGCCTAGTGAAATACCGGATCTTCTCCTCCACGGGCCAGAATATGGTTACCGGCGAAGCTCTCGGTGGCTCGGAAATTGACATCCAGAAGGTGCCGGCCGGCCTGTATTTCGTGGAGCTCACTAGCGGAGATAAGCACCGGGTGCAGCGCTTTGTGCGGCAGTAAGTGGCCGTTAGTTTACTAGGTCCAATACCAGCTCAAAGGCCCGTTCTGCAATTGCAGAACGGGCCTTTGAGCTGGTATTGGACCTAGTGTGTTTCTGACTAGTTAGCCATTCATGGCCATCAAGAACTCTTCGTTGTCGCGGGTGCCTTTCATGCGGTCCTTCAGGAACTCCATTGCCTCAGAGGCCGTCATATCCGACATGAACTTGCGCAGCACCCAGATGCGGTTGAGCTCGTCCTTGCTCATGAGCAAGTCCTCGCGGCGGGTGCCGGAAGCCGGTACGTCGATGGCGGGGAAGATCCGCTTGTTGGCCAGTTTGCGGTCCAGCTGCAATTCCATATTGCCGGTACCTTTGAATTCCTCGAAGATAACCTCGTCCATTTTGGAGCCGGTTTCAATCAGGGCCGTAGCAATGATGGTCAGCGAGCCGCCATCCTCTACGTTTCGAGCGGCACCAAAGAAGCGCTTTGGCTTGTGCAGGGCATTAGCATCCACACCACCCGAGAGAATTTTACCGGAAGCTGGCTGCACCGTGTTGTAGGCGCGGGCCAAGCGGGTAATAGAGTCCAGCAGAATTACCACATCGTGGCCGCACTCTACTAGGCGCTTGGCTTTCTCCATCGCAATGGTGGCAATCTTCACATGACGGTCGGCCGTTTCATCGAAGGTTGAGCTGAGCACTTCGGCTTTCACCGAGCGAGCCATGTCCGTCACTTCTTCCGGGCGTTCGTCAATCAACAGAATCATCAGGTACACCTCGGGGTGGTTTTCGCTGATGGCGTTAGCAATTTCCTGCAGCAGCACCGTTTTACCCGTTTTAGGCTGGGCCACAATCAGACCGCGCTGGCCTTTACCGATAGGAGCAAACAAGTCCAGAATGCGGGTGCTGTACTGCCCCGATTTAGTGGTCAGCTTCAGACGCTCCTCGGCAAACAGCGGCGTGAGGTTGTTGAACGGAATCCGGTCGCGGGCTTCTTCCACGCTGCGGCCGTTAATGCCTTCCACGCTTACCAAGGCAAAATACTTCTCGCCGTCGCGGGGCGGACGAATAGTGCATTTTACCGTATCGCCGGCCTTCAGGGTGAACTGCTTTACCTGCTGCGGCGACACATAAATATCATCGGGCGAGGCTAAGTAGTTGTAGAAGGGGCTGCGTAGGAAACCATAGCCACCATCGGGCATCATTTCTAGGGTACCGTCGCCGGGAATCGTAATATCGAACTCCTGACGGGCGGGGCGCTGGTCGGGCTGGCGCTCTGGGCGCTCGGCACGCTCAGGGCGGGGCTGTTCTACGCCACCGTTCAGCTGACGCTGTTCCATCCGTTGCTGACGCTGCAACTCGCGAGCGGCGTATCGCTCTTCGCGGCGCTGCTCCCGTTGCTCGCGGCCATCTGGCCGACCGCCTTCCCGCAGGGCGCGGGGCTGCTGGTCCATCCGGCCCTCACGGCCGCTACCTTCAGTACGGAAATCAGCACGGGGGGCATCATTGCGCGACTCCCGGGGCTGGTCATTGGCGCGGCCATTGCCTTCTGCCCGGCCTTCACGGCCACCTTCGCCCCGGAACTCGGACCGAGGCGCGTCGTTGCGGTACTCGCGGCCTTCGCGGAAAACCCGAGGCTGCTCAGGGCGGCCTTCGCGGGCCGGAGCCGGACGGGTTTCAGGAGCGGCAGTATAGGTTTCGGCGGGAACGGGAGCTAGCTCCGATACCGCAGTTGGGGCAGCCTCTGCGGGCGCATCTACTTCGGCTACGGCAACTGCTTCATCCGAAGAAGCCAAGGGAGCCACAATGGGCCGGCCAGCACGGTCGGTGCGGGCGCGGCGCTCAGGGCGCTGGTACAATTTCACGGGGCGCTCCGGGCCAGCTTCGGTATCTGCCTCAGGCGTTGCGTTGGGGGCCGGAGTCTCCGGTACCTCGGCAGCCGGGGCAGCTACACGCGGCGCAGCCTCTGGTTCAACTGCCGGAACCTCAGCCACGGGAGCAGGTGCTTCTACCACCGCTACGTCAGCTACAGACGCCTCGGCGGTAGCGCGGGCCGGGGCTTTGGCGCGGGTTGCGGCAGGGCGCGGCGCGCGGGGTGCCCGCGGCGCAGCCGTTTTGGCAGCCGGAGCAGCAGCAGGCTCCGCAACTGGGTCAGCTACAACCTCGGACGCAGCGGCCGCGGCCGATTTAACTTTTTGAGGAAGCTTATCTGGGGGCGTTATAGCTTGCTGGTCGAGAATCTTGTAAATCAGATCCTGCTTGCTGAGTTTCTTGAAATTGCCAACTTTCAGGTTTTCAGCAATTTCTTTTAGTTCGGACAACAGTCGGTCCTTTAACTCGTCAATAGTGTACATATAGGAAGCTGAGCGAAAAAATCAGGCGGGGAGGCAAATAGCCAAAATGGGCAGCACAGGGCATTCTGGGCACAGGGAGCAACCGCAGTGCGGTGCCAAACGCAAAGAAAAGCGGTGATAAAAAATCCTTGGGTGGGGGCCGGGCGGCAGTAGAGAAAACTTCAGGCCAGACGCGGGAAAAAGCCCCAACAGGTCCGGCAGCCAACTCCGGCTTATACGTGCAATGTTAGCGCAATACACCGGAACTGCCAAATCCTGTTACAGATTTTGCAGATTGGATTGAGTACGGAAGTTACGGCAAGAAGGATACAGGTAGCCAGCCGCTTATACCGCAACCTTCTCGGCTCCATTATCATTCCCAACCCCACTTCTTTGTCAATTAAGGCCTAGGCCTAAAAGTAGCCTTAATCGAAGACAGCTTGATTTTTTTGAGCCGGTCCGTATCAATACAGATAAGCCGTTTACTTTTGTCTGATTCCATTTCGCGTTTTCTGCCGTTATGCTGCAAGTTTCTGTCCTGAGAGAGCACACCGATGCCGTGCTGGCCGGTTTGGCCAAAAAACACTATAAAACTGCCGAAGCCGATGTGCAGTCTATTCTAACCCTTGACCAGCGCCGCAAGGAACTGCAAACCGCTCATGACTCGGCCCAGGCCGAAGCTAATGAGCTGGCCCGGCAGATTGGCGGCCTGATGAAATCGGGCGATAAGGCCGGGGCCGAAACCCTGAAAGCCCGCACTGCCGAGCTCAAGCAGCAAACCAAAGCCCACGCCGACGAGCTCAGCCAAGTGGAAATTGCGCTACAGGAACAGCTTTACAAACTACCTAACTTACCCCACGCCAGCGTACCCACTGGCCGCTCCGCCGAAGATAACGAGGTAGTACGCGAAGTGGGCCAGCAGCCTACGCTGCCGGCTGGTGCTCAGCCCCATTGGGAGCTGATCAAGAAGTACGATATCATTGACTTCGACCTCGGCGTAAAAATTACTGGCGCTGGCTTCCCCGTATACAAAAAGCAAGGCGCCCGTCTGCAGCGCGCCCTCATCAACTTTTTCCTGGATGAGGCCCGCGACGCTGGCTACACTGAAATTCAGCCGCCGATTCTGGTAAACGAAGCCTCCGGATACGGTACCGGCCAACTCCCCGACAAGGAGGGCCAGATGTACCACGACGCCCAGGATAATCTCTACCTCATCCCGACGGCTGAAGTACCGATTACTAACCTCTACCGCGACGAGATTGTGGCGGTTGATAAGCTGCCTATCCGGAATGCGGGCTACACGCCGTGCTTCCGCCGCGAGGCGGGCTCCTGGGGTGCCGATGTACGCGGCCTCAACCGTCTGCACCAGTTTGATAAAGTAGAGATTGTGCAGGTGGCTTTGCCGGAGCAGAGCTATGCTATTCTGGAGGAAATGCTGGCCCACATTGAGGGGCTGCTCCAGAAATTGCAGCTCCCCTACCGCGTGCTGCGCCTCTGCGGCGGCGACATGGGCTTCACCTCGGCCCTGACGTACGATCTGGAAGTGTGGAGCGCTGCCCAAGGCCGCTGGCTGGAAGTATCGTCGTGCTCGAACTTTGAAACCTATCAGGCCAACCGCCTGAAGCTGCGCTACCGCGGCGAAAACGGCAAAACCCAGCTCCTGCATACGCTCAACGGCTCGGCGCTGGCTCTGCCTCGTATTGTGGCGGCGTTGCTTGAAAACAACCAGCAGGAAGACGGTATACATCTGCCGGAGGTGCTCCACTCCTACTGCGGTTTCAGCAAGATTAGCTAACAAACCAACCCTAGTAAAAGCCCGCCGGACAGATGTCCGGCGGGCTTTTACTTTTCAATGGGCTGAAGGATTTACTACGCTCTCGCTCATGAGTAACCCCTAGCAGGCGCTTAACCGATAATGAGCTCCTTGAAAGACTAACAAACATTAGTTTGTACGCGTTATTATCTTTACTTTGGTCCTTGCGTCACCTGTCTTCTCCCACCCATGTTGTTCAATCCTGAAGTTGAGTGTTTGCCGCTCCCGCAGCTCCGGGCGTTGCAAAACGTGCGCCTTAAGGAGCAGGTACAGTACGTGTACCAGCGCGTACCATTTTACCGGCAGAAACTCGATGAATTGGGCATCAACCCCAATACGTTTAAGGGCTTAGAGGACCTAGGAAAGCTAGGCTTCACCCAGAAAAAAGACTTCCGCGACAATTACCCATTTGGCTTATTTGCCGTGCCTCAGCCGGAGGTGGCGCGCTTACACTGCTCCAGCGGCACCACTGGCAAAGCCACTGTAGTAGGCTACACCGCCGAGGACTTGCAGATTTTTGCCGAGGTAGTGGCTCGCTCTCTGGCCGCTGCCGGCTGCCGACCGGGCATGAAACTCCAGAATGCCTACGGCTATGGCCTGTTTACCGGCGGCCTTGGCATCCACTACGGCGCCGAAAAGCTGGGCCTGACGGTTATTCCCGTTTCGGGGGGTAGTACCGACCGGCAGGTGCAGCTGCTGCAAGACTTTCAGCCTGAAATCATCTGTGCTACTCCCTCCTACGCTCAGGTGCTGGCCGAAGAACTAAAGCGGCGCCATGTTCCGCTAGAAACCCTTAACCTGCGCTACGCCGTGCTGGGCGCCGAGCCCTGGAACGAGGCCATTCGCGACCAAGTGCAAGAGGGACTGCACGTGCAAGCCACCAATATTTACGGCCTCAGCGAGATTATGGGGCCGAGCGTTTCGCAGGAAGACGTGGACGAACGGGGCACGGGCAGCTACATTTGGGAAGACCATTTCTACCCCGAAATAGTACATCAGGAAACGGGCGAGCCCGTGGCCGAGGGTGAGTATGGCGTGCTGGTGCTCACTACCCTCACTAAAAAGGCCATGCCCATTCTGCGCTACTGGACCGGCGACATCACCAACCTTTCTTACGAGCACTCCCACAAACGCACCCACGTGAAAATGGGTCCCATCCGCGGCCGTGCTGATGACATGCTTATCATTCGGGGTGTCAACTTCTTTCCAACGCAAGTCGAAGACATTATCAGCAGCCTAGAGCATGTAAGCCCCTACTACCAGGTGGTGGCTTCGCGCCGGGGTAACTTAGATGAGGTGGAGGTAAACGTAGAAATTGCGGAGACCCTCATGCGGGAGTTGGGCCTAGACTCCTTAACCGATGACATTGTGCAGCAACACGACCGCCTGAAGTTGCTGAAAGGAGCATTTGCCAAGAAAATCAAAGACAACATTGGCCTGAGTATGAAGGTAACGCTGCTTGCGCACGGACAGCTGCCGCGTAGCGAAGGCGGGAAATTGAGCCGCGTCAAAGATTTGCGCAATCTTTAGAAGGCCGTTGGCGTACGGCTACTGACCCTCTACCACCCACCTATGATTACGACTCGCAAAACCAACAAGCGCCAGCTTATTCTGGAAGAAGCCGCGAAGCTGTTCAAGCAAAAAGGCTTCAGTGGCGCCTCCATGCGCGATTTGGCCGGCGAAGTGGGCATTGAGGCCGCTAGCATGTACAACCACATCAAGTCCAAGGACGAGATTCTGGAGCTGATCTGCTTTCGGGTATCGGGCATGTATATTTCTCAACTGGCCGAAATTGAGGCTACCAGCGCATCGTACGTCGAGAAAATCAAGGCCCTGATCAGCCTCCATATTAGGCTGATGATTGAGGATGGTGCCGCCGTATCGGTAGCCAACCACGATTGGAAATACCTGCCCGAACCAGCTCTAACGGAGTTTAAAAACACGCGCAAGCAGTACGAAAAAGGCTTTGCGGCCCTCATTGAGCAGGGCATTGCGGCCGGTGAGTTTCAGCCTGTGAATGTGTCGGTGGCCTTGTTTACCATTCTATCGGCCGTGCGCTGGGTAGAGCTGTGGTACCGCCCCGGCCGCGAGCTATCGGCCGAAGAATTGGAAGCCAACATTATTACCATGCTCCTTACCGGGCTGGAGAAAAAGTAACCATGAGCCGTTTTCATAAAGTAAAAATCAAGAGCATCGTCCGCGAAACCCCGGACTGCGTGAGCGTGTCCCTGGACGTGCCCGCCGACCTACGCGAGACGTTTAAATTCACCCAGGGCCAGTACCTTACCTTCCGCCGCGAACACGAGGGCGAAGAGTTGCGCCGCTCCTACTCCATTTGCAGCAGCCCGCTTGATAACGAGTGGCGCGTGGCCATCAAGAAGGTGCCGGAAGGCCGTTTTTCCTCGCTGGCCGTGGAAAAGCTACGGGTAGGTGAAGAGTTGGAGGTGATGCCGCCGATGGGCCATTTCTACACGGAGTTACATCCTGATCAGCAGAAGCTTTATGTGATGTTTGCGGCGGGTAGCGGCATTACGCCGGTAATGTCCATCATCAAAACGGTGCTTCTGACGGAGCCTAACAGCCAGGTGTACCTGATTTATGGTAACCGCGGCCGCAACTCCATAATTTTCAAGGAGGAAATTGAGGCCCTGAAAAACAAGTTTGTTAATCGCCTCAGCGTCTACCACATCTTGAGCCGCGAGCAGGGCGACACCGACCTGCTGTTCGGCCGCATTAACGCCGACAAAGCCCGTCTGTTTTTGCAGAAGATTGTGCCCGCCCGCGAAATTGATGAGTGCTTTATCTGCGGCCCGGAGGAGATGATCAACGATGTGAAGGACGTGCTAACTGAAGCGGGAGTAGCTCCTGAGAAAATTCACTTCGAGATGTTCACCTCGGCTGGTGGTGCCCAGCGTGCCGCTGCCCGCCAGGCCCAGCGCCCCGCTGGCGAAGACGATAAGCACAGCCAGGTAACCGTGCAGTTGGAAGGCACGAAGCGTATTCTGGAAATGTCGTACTACGGCGACACCATTTTGGATGCCCTGCTAGAAACTGGCGCCGATGCGCCCTACTCCTGCAAAAACGGCATGTGCAGCACCTGCCGCTGCCGCGTGACGGAAGGCGCCGTAGAAATGGATGTGAACTACTCTCTATCCGACACCGAAGTAGCTAAAGGCTACGTCCTCTCCTGCCAGGCCCGCCCTACCTCGGAGAAAGTGACTGTGGATTTCGACCAGTAAGCAACCTAGTATTAGATTTTACTAGCCCACTTAGAACTTTAGGAGCTAGAACCCAAACTTTTCTCTACATTTAACTAACGAATGTTAGTTAAGCTTTGTTAAAGAGGCATGGAAACGCTAGAACTCACCCAGGAAGAACAGTTTCAGGCCCGTATTGATGCGGATGTGCGCATCGAGCCCAAGGATTGGATGCCTGATGCCTACCGTAAAACCCTCATTCGCCAGATTTCGCAGCACGCGCACTCTGAGTTGGTGGGTATGCTGCCAGAAGGCAACTGGATTACGCGGGCTCCTTCGCTCAAGCGCAAGTCCATCTTGCTGGCCAAGGTGCAGGACGAAGCTGGCCACGGCCTCTACCTGTACTCGGCTGCTGAAACCCTAGGTACTTCCCGCGACCAAATGCTGGCCGACCTGCACTCCGGCAAAGCCAAGTATTCGAGCATTTTCAATTACCCGACCCTGAGCTGGGCCGATATGGGCTGCGTGGGCTGGTTGGTAGATGGTGCCGCCATTCTGAACCAAGTGCCGCTATGCCGCACTTCGTATGGCCCGTATGCTCGCGCGATGGTGCGCGTGTGCAAGGAGGAAAGCTTCCACCAGCGCCAGGGCTTTGAAATCATGCAGACCTTATGCGAAGGCTCGCCGGAACAGAAGGCTATGGCGCAGGAAGGCCTTAACCGCTGGTGGTGGCCCACGCTGATGATGTTCGGCCCGAAGGACTCTGAGTCGCCTAACACGGCCCAGTCGATGAACTGGCGTATCAAGCGCTTCACCAACGACGAGCTGCGCCAGAAGTTTGTGGACATGATGGTACCTCAGGCCGAGTTTCTGGGCCTCACGGTGCCCGACCCCAACCTAAAGTGGAACGAGGCCAAGCAAGGCTACGATTTCGGCGACGTGGACTGGGAAGAGTTCTGGAACGTGGTGAAGGGCAACGGCATGTGCAACAAAGAGCGTTTGCAGGCCCGCGTACAAGCCCACGAAGAAGGTGCTTGGGTACGCGAAGCTGCCTTGGCCCACGCCGAAAAACGCAAGCAGCGCGAAGCCGTAGCCGCGTAGCCCGTTCTGAATTACCCGTTCTGCTGAGCTTGTCGGAGCATTTTGCTTGAGTTTGCGGAGTTCCCACCCAGCTCCAGCTCGCGAAATGCTCGGATAAGCCCAGCAGAACGGCCCATTTTACTAGGTGCCTGAACTCCTGGAACCTCAAGCTCCCAATACTCCCGAGAAATGACGCAAAAAGAATGGCCGCTGTGGGAAGTTTTCATCCGCAGCAAGCAAGGCCTCGACCATAAGCACGTGGGCAGCCTCCATGCCGCCGACGCTGAAATGGCCATCCAGAACGCCCGCGACGTGTACACGCGCCGCCTTGAGGGCGTCAGTATCTGGGTAGTGGAGTCGACGCACGTGCACGCCTCTAACCCCGATGACGCGGCTGCATTCTACGAGCCAGCCAACGACAAAATCTACCGCCATCCGACCTTTTACCAGGTGCCGGATTCCATCAAGCACATGTAATGATGACGGACTCCACGATGCCCGCGCAAGTCGCCGACGCTACTGCTACCCCCGAAATGCAGGCGAACCTGTTTTCCTTTGTGCTGCAGCTAGCCGATACCAGCCTGATTTTGGCGCACCGCCTCTCGGAGTGGTGCGGCCACGGCCCTATTCTGGAGCAGGACTTGGCCATGGCCAACATTGCCCTGGATTTGCTGGGAGAAGCTCGTAGCTACTATCAGTACGCGGCAGAGCTGGAAGGCAAAGGGCGCACCGAAGACGATCTGGCCTACCTGCGCAGCGCCGTGGAATACCGCAACCCATTGCTGGTAGAACAGCCTAATGGCGACTTTGCTAGTACCATCGTGCGGCAGTTCATCTACGACTGCTTCCACTACAATTTGCTGCTTCAGCTGAAGTCGGGCCCAGATGCGCACCTAGCGGCTATTGCCGAGAAATCGGTGAAGGAAGCGGCGTATCACATCAAGTGGAGCTCTGAGTGGATCATCCGCCTAGGTGACGGAACCGAGGAAAGCCGCCGCCGCGTAGAAAAAGCCATTGACAATTTGTGGCGCTACTCGGGCGAGCTTACTACCCCTTCGGCCACCGAGAAGGCCCTGCAGGCAGCCGGTTTCGTGCCTGACTACGCGGCGCTTCAGCAACAGATTGATGCCCACGTAGCCCGCGTGTTTGACGAAGCCACCTTGCCAGTGCCCCAAGGCGTGTTTATGCAGAAAGGCGGCAAAGAGGGTCGCCACTCTGAGCATTTGGGCTACTTGCTGGCAGAGCTGCAATACCTCCAGCGTACGTATCCCGGTTTGCAATGGTAGAGCACCTAGCGGCACCGACTGAGGAGCACATCTGGCAGCTGCTGGAAGAGGTTTCCGACCCGGAAGTGCCCGTGCTCAGCATCCTGGACCTGGGCATTGTGCGCGCAGTGCGGGTAGAAGGCGAGGAAGTGCATGTAACCATCACGCCCACCTACTCTGGCTGCCCAGCCATGAACGTAATTGCCACCGAAATTCGGCTGCGCCTGCTCTCGGGAGGCATTACTAAGGTGCACATCCACAACCAACTCAGCCCCGCCTGGACTACGGACTGGATGAGCCAAGCCGGCCGCGAGAAGCTCGAAGCCTATGGTATTGCGCCACCCGTTGATGGCACCGCCACGGGCCACATGCTCAACCTGTTCGGCAAAGACACGGCCGTACGTTGCCCGCTCTGCAAGTCCGAGAACACGCACCTTGTTAGCCAATTTGGCTCTACCGCCTGCAAAGCTCACTACCAGTGTGACGACTGCCTTGAGCCCTTCGATTACTTCAAATGCCATGCGTAATTTGAGTCGATACGCATGAACGTCATGCTGAGCTGGTCGAAGCATCTCGCGCGCTGCTGGTGCTAGGCCAGTTGGTTAGTCAGAGGTAGAGATGCTTCGACCAGCTCAGCATGACGGACGATTTTGTTCTCTCCCACCCTACTACTCATGTCCGATACTCCTTCCCTACTTTTCTCGATTGATGGTGGCGTAGCTACCATCTGCTTCAACCGGCCCCAAGTTTTCAATAGCGTAAACAAAGAGGTAGCCTTGGCGCTGCAACAGCATCTGCGCGAGTGCCAACAAAACCCAGAGGTTCGCGCCGTGCTGCTTACTGGCACTGGCAAAGCCTTTTGTGCTGGCCAGGACCTAGCGGAAATCACCGGCCCCGATAGCCCAGAAGTAGCCGAGATTGTAGAGAAGCTGTACAACCCCATTGTGGAGCTGATTCGGGCGCTGGAAAAACCCGTAGTGGCGGCCGTGAATGGCGTGGCGGCCGGTGCTGGTGCCAACCTGGCCCTGGCCTGCGACATTGTGGTTGCCAAGGAATCGGCTTCATTTATTCAGGCATTCAGCAAGATTGGGTTGATTCCGGACAGCGCGGGCACGTATTTCCTACCGCGCCTGATTGGGATGCAGCGTGCTTCGGCCCTGATGATGACCGGCGATAAGGTTTCGGCCACGGAAGCCGTGCAGATGGGCATGATCTACAAGACCTTCCCCGACGACTCATTCGAGCAAGAGGCTCAGGCCCTGGTGAAGAAGCTAGCCGCCATGCCAACGAAGGGCTTGGCGTATACCAAGCAGCTGCTGAACGTCTCGTTCAGCAACGACCTGACCCAGCAGCTACGCTACGAGGCCGACTTCCAGCTCCGCGCTGGCAGCACCTCTGACTACAAAGAAGGGGTTTCGGCCTTTATCGAGAAACGTCAACCTAGCTTCACGGGCCAATGATTATCGGCATTATCGGGAGCGGAGCCATGGGAGCTGGCATCGCGCAGGTGGTAGCCACCGCAGGCCACACCGTCCGTTTGCTCGACCAGAATACGCAAGCATTACAACGCGCCGGCAAGTTTATCCAAACCGGCCTGGATAAGCTGGCGGAAAAAGGCAAACTCACGGTTGAAATGGCGGCGGCCATCTTCACTCGCCTGCACCTGACGGAAGATATCGGCACCTTCCAAGATTGTGAGCTGGTGTTGGAAGCTATTGTAGAGGATTTGAGCGTGAAGCAGCAGCTGTTCCGGGAAGTGGAAATGCTGGTGTCAGATGCTTGCATCTTAGCCAGCAATACGTCTTCGCTGTCTATTGCTTCTATTGCCGCGGCCTGCCAGAAGCCGGAGCGGTTTATCGGCATTCACTTCTTCAACCCAGCGCCCATCATGCAGTTGGTGGAGGTGATTCCGGCGGTACAGACCCGGGCTGGGCTGGCCGAACAGGTGCGCGACCTAGTACACAGCTGGGGTAAGCTGCCGGTACTCACCAAGGATACACCGGGCTTCATCGTGAACCGGGTGGCGCGGCCGTTTTACGGCGAGGCGATTCGGGTGCTGGAAGAAGGCATTGCCGATATGGCGACCATAGACTGGGCCATGACCGAGCTGGGCGGTTTCCGCATGGGGCCGTTTGCCTTGATGGACTTTATTGGGCACGATGTCAACTACCGCGTTACGGAGTCTGTTTTCACGTCGTTCTTTTTTGATCCGCGCTACAAGCCGTCCTTTACCCAGAAACGGTTGTTTGAGGCCGGCTACTACGGCCGTAAGTCGGGCCGCGGCTTCTATAGCTACGCCGCTGATGCCGTGCAGACCGCGCCAACCCGCGACGAGACCCTAGGTCGCGTGGTGCTAAACCGTATCCTAGCCATGCTCATCAACGAAGCTGTGGATGCCCTGGCCCTGAACGTCGCCTCGAAAGAAGACCTGGAACTAGCCATGACCAAGGGGGTAAATTACCCCAAAGGCCTGCTCGCGTGGGCCGATGAGCTAGGACCCGAAACCGTACTTCGGACCCTCGACGACCTCTATGAGGAATATCACGAGGACCGCTACCGCGCCAGCCCGCTCCTCCGCCGCATGGTGAAGGCCGGCCAGACTTTCTTTCAGCATGAGCCAGCTGTCAGCCGCTAACAGCCAAGCCGAGGCCGTAAAGGACCGCATGCTGCAGCACGATGCCTTCAGCAAACTGCTAGGCCTGGAAGTAGATGAAACCGGCCCGGGCTACTGCCGCCTCCACTTTACCGTGCGCCCCGACATGCTTAATGGCTTTGCGGCGTTGCACGGCGGCGTTACGTTTTCCGCCGCCGACTCGGCGTTTGCCTTTGCCTGCAACAGCCACGGCCGCCAAAGCGTGGGCCTCACCGTCACGATTGACTACCTAGAAGCCGGTAAGCTCGGCGACGTCATTACCGTGGAGGCCCGCGAAGAAAGCCTCAAGCACAAAGTAGGCGTGTATCAGATCCGGGCCACCAACCAACACGGCGTGGTACTAGCCCTCTTCAAAGGCACAGCCTACCGCACGAGCCAGGAAATATTATAAAGATGAAAGAACGTCATGCGGAGCTGGTCGAAGCATCTCTATCTCCGGCTAGCTTCATAAAGCCTGCAACGAAGCGGTAGAGATGCTTCGACCAGCTCAGCAGGACGTTCTAAAATTGAGAAAACACCTCATGAACCAAGCGTATATAATTGACGGCATCCGGACTCCCATTGGCAACTTCGGTGGTACGTTGTCGGCTGTTCGCCCCGATGACATGGCGGCCCTTGTACTCCAGGAACTGCTGAAGCGCAACGCCTCCGTTGATCCGGCTGCCATTGCTGACGTGATTCTGGGCTGCGCCAACCAAGCTGGCGAGGACAACCGCAACGTGGCCCGCATGGCCCTGCTGCTGGCGGGCCTGCCGACCTCCGTGCCCGGCGAAACCGTGAACCGCTTGTGTGCCTCCGGACTTTCGGCTAGCATTGCTGCCGCCCGTGGCATTCAGAGCGGCGACGGAGACCTGTTTATCTCGGGCGGGGTAGAGAGCATGACCCGCGCGCCCTACGTCATGTCGAAGCCTACCAAAGCATTTGGCACTGATTCTAAAATGTACGATTCCAGCTTCGGCTGGCGCTTCGTCAATCAGCGCATGGAAGAGCTGTACGGCATCGATGCCATGGGCGAAACGGCCGAAAACCTCGTGGACCAATACCATATCAGCCGCGAAGACCAGGACCAGTTTGCCTACGACTCGCACCAGCGCGCCGGCCGCGCCCGCGACTCCGGCCGCTTTGCTGAGGAAATTGTGCCCGTTGCTATTCCTCAGCGGAAGGGCGAGCCGCTGCTGTTTTCGGAGGATGAGTTTATCAAGTCAAACACTACCCTCGATGGGCTGGCCAAGCTCCGCCCTGCGTTCCGCAAGAACGGCTCCGTAACGGCCGGCAACTCCTCGGGCCTGAATGATGGCGCGGCGGCCTTGCTGCTGGCTTCGGAAGCAGGTATCAAGCAACACAACCTTACCCCACGGGCCCGCATCGTAAGCATGGGGGTAGCAGGCGTAGAGCCGTGTACCATGGGCATCGGGCCGGTGCCAGCCTCGCAACTGGCCCTGAAAAAGGCGGGCTTAATACTCGACCAAATCGACCTAATAGAATTCAACGAGGCCTTTGCCGCCCAAACACTAGCCTGCATCCGCGGCCTGGGCTTGGAAGGTAACGACCCACGCATCAACCCCAACGGGGGTGCTATTGCCCTAGGCCACCCCCTAGGCATGAGCGGCGCCCGAATCCTAAACACGGCCGCGCTGGAGCTGCACAAGCAAAACAAACGCTACGCTCTCATCACCATGTGCGTGGGCGTGGGCCAGGGCTATGCGGCTATCATCGAAAAGGTGTAATGCAGAACTTTGGGTAGCTGAGCACCCACTAAACGCTGGTTACGGCGGCGCTTGCGTTCCTACCCTCCTCTCCTCTTCAAACCTCCTAATTCCCTCCCGACCGATATGACTCCCACCCTCGAAAACTACGCTCTGGGCCGCTGGATGGCTGGCTCGGGCGAGCAGCAAGAGCTGTACGATGCCTCTACCGGCGAGGTCGTTGCCATTGCCAATGGCGAAGGTCTCGACTACGCGGCCATGTTCGATTACGCCCGCCGCACCGGCAACCAGGCCCTGCGCAAGATGACTTTCCATGAGCGCGGCCGCATGATTAAAGCGCTTGCCCTGTACCTCGACAGCAAGAAAGAAGACTTCTACACGCTCAGCTACCGCAGCGGTGCCACCCGCGCCGACTCCTGGATTGACATTGAGGGGGGCATCGGTAACCTGTTTGCCAACGCCTCCCTGCGCCGCAAATTCCCCGATAAGCCATTCTACGTGGAGTCGGACCCGATTGCGCTGTCGAAGGCGGGCAATTTCATGGGCCACCACATACTGGTGCCGAAGGAAGGCGTGGCCGTGCACATCAATGCCTACAACTTCCCCATTTGGGGCATGCTGGAGAAGATTGCCGTGAACCTACTAGCCGGCATGCCGGCCATCGTGAAGCCGGCTGTTCCCACAGCATACTTAACTGAGGCCGTTGTACGCGAAATCATTGCCTCCAAAATTCTGCCGGAAGGCGCGTTGCAGCTAGTATGCGGCACCGGCCAGGGCATCTTGGACCACGTGACGTATCAGGACGTGGTGACCTTCACGGGCTCGGCGGAAACCGGTCGCAAGCTGAAGGCGCACCCTCGTATTGTGGCCGAAGCCGTGCCGTTTACAATGGAAGCCGACTCGCTGAACGCGGCGGTGCTAGGGCCGGATGCCGTGCCGGGCACCGTAGAGTTCGACTTGTTTATCAAGGAAATCCGGAAGGAAATGACGGCAAAGGCGGGCCAGAAATGCACGGCCATTCGCCGCGCTATTGTGCCTGAAAACCTGCTCGAAGACGTACAGATTGCCCTAGGCAAGGCCCTGGCCCAAACCACCGTTGGCCATCCGCAGGCCGAAGGTGTGCGCATGGGCGCCCTCGTGAACATGACGCAAGCCAACCGCGTGCGCGAGCAAGTGCGGGAGCTAGCCAAAAATACGCCTATCGTGTACGGCGACCTAGACAACGTGCAGGTAATTGGCGGCGACTGCAAAACCGGCGCGTTCATGTCGCCGATTGTGCTGCTGAACTCCGAGCCGTTTAAGTACACTGACTCGCATGAGGTAGAGGCTTTCGGGCCCGTTGCTACCCTTATGCCGTACAAAAACCTCGACGAAGCCATTACGCTCTCCAACATGGGCAAAGGCTCGTTGGTGTGCTCGGTGGCTACCAACGACCCACGCACAGCCCAGGACTTTGTGCTGGGCGCCGCCACGCACCACGGCCGCATCTTGGTTATCAACGGAGAGGTAGCGAAGGAAAGCACCGGCCATGGCTCACCCCTCCCCTTGCTGATTCATGGCGGCCCCGGCCGCGCGGGCGGCGGACAGGAAATGGGCGGCATGCGCGGTGTAGAGCACTTTATGCAGCGCGTGGCTATTCAGGGTTCGCCGAGCATGATTACGGCCATTACGGAAGTATATCAGCCCAAAGCCAAGCAGATTGAGAAGGACAAGCACCCCTTCCAGCACTACTTCGAGGAACTGGAAATTGGGCAGACGTACACCACGCACCGCCACACCGTAACGGAGTCGGACATTACCAATTTTGCACAGGTTTCCGGCGACAATTTCTACGCTCACGTTGATGCTACGTCGTTGGAAGGAACACTCTTCACGGGCCGTGTGGCCCACGGCTATTACATTCTGAGCAAAGCCGCCGGCATGTTCGTGGACCCGCGCAAAGGGCCCGTTCTGCTGAACTATGGCCTCGACGAGTGCCGCTTCACCAAACCCGTGTACCCGGGCATGACCATTGGCGTGAAGCTGACCGTGAAAGAGAAAATAGGGCAGGAAAAGCGTGACGCTGAAGACGTAGCCAAAGGCATTGTGCGCTGGCTGGTAGATGTATCGGATGAAACCGGCGAAACCGTAGCCGTAGCCACCATCCTGACAATGGTCAAGAAAAAGAACCAGGAATAAAGTAAGCCCTAGTTACTAGCTCCCCTCCTCAGATGAGGAGGGGTTGGGGGTGGTTGACAATCGTTGTTTACCCAGCCGGTCATTCCTCAACTCCCCTCGGAATGACGATCAAGTATAGGTTGTTCTAGGCCAAGTCAACCACCCCCAACCCCTCCTCTTCTGAGAAGGGGAGCTAGTTTGTAACTATAGCATCTAAACAACTCACCTCCATGAATACCGATACCCTAGCCGCTGGCCGCGTTGAAACCACTCTCGATGCACAAGGCATTGCCACTATCAGCTTCTTTCATCCCAGCCACAACTCCCTGCCTAGTGCGCTGCTCACGGAGCTTGCCGAAACAATAACGACAGTAGGTCAGAACGCGTCGGCTAAGGTTATTGTGCTGCGCAGCGAAGGCAGCCGCACATTTTGTGCCGGCGCCAGTTTCGATGAGCTGATTGCCATTGAAGATGAAGCGCAAGGGCTGGCGTTCTTCTCGGGCTTCGCGAAGGTGATTAACGCTTGCCGCACCTCGCCTAAAATTATCATTGGCCGGGTGCAGGGCAAGGCGATTGGCGGGGGCGTGGGCATAGCTGCTTCTACGGATTACTGCTTTGCCAGCGCCCAGGCCTCTGTGAAGCTAAGCGAGCTGGTAGTGGGCATTGGTCCGTTTGTGGTAGGGCCGGCCGTGGAGCGCAAAATTGGCGTAGCCGCCTACGCGCAGCTGGCGCTGGATGCTGCCGAGTTCCGCTCAGCGGCTTGGGCCCAAGAGAAAGGCCTGTACGCCGAACTGTTGGATACCGAAGAAGAGTTGGATGCGGCAGTGCAGGCCTTTGCTACTAAGCTGGCGGCCTACAATCCGGAAGCCCTCACAGATTTAAAGCGCGTTATTTGGGCCGGCGCCGAACACTGGGACCAGTTGCTGGTAGAGCGGGCGGCCATCAGTGGCCGGTTGGTGCTGTCGGAGTTCACCCGGAAAGCCATTCAGCACTTCAAGAGCAAGTAGGACCTAGTCTTGCTTACTAGCCCCACAACAACGAGAAAGCCCCGTCACCTGCCAAGAGGTGACGGGGCTTTGTTTTACCACAAGGCCTAGTATTCGGCCAGCTGCTGATCCAGGTAGCACCAGGCCCACTGCTCGCCGGGTTCAGCGGAGGTGACTACCGGGTGCTGGCTGGCCTGAAAATGCCGGGTGGCGTGCTGGTTCGGCGACGAGTCGCAGCAGCCGACGTGCCCGCAGGTTTGGCACACGCGCAGGTGCACCCAGGTAGCTCCTATTGCCACGCATTCGGGACAGACGTGCTCAGCGGGTGCTGACAGCACGGTTTCAACAGCTTGCAAATGAGAACAGAGAGCCATAGCTGGTCAAGGAAATCAGGTGAAAAACTCGTTAGCTTTCTACTATTTCGGTGACAACGCGGAGGGCGCCGCTGGTCAGGGTTTTCTGGACAGGGCACTTTTCGGAAATGGCGTGCAGGCGCTGGCGCTGCTCAGCGGAAAGCGGACCTAGCAGCAGCAGTTCCTTGCGTATTTCTTCCAGCATCTGGCCCGGCTGTTCACACTTGTCGCAATCGAGGCGGTGCACGCGCTGGTGGCTTAGCCGAACTTCAATGCCTTCGAGCGGCCACTTTTTCTGGGTGGCATAGAGGCGCAGGGTTATGGCCGTGCAGGCACCTAGCGCCGAGAGTAGCAAGTCATACGGCGTCGGCCCGCTGTCGTGCCCGCCTACCGCTACTGGCTCATCAACAAAGTAGGTATGCCGGCCGGCCTGAATTTCGGCTATCAGGGCGTCGGCACCTACTTTCACCACGACGGTGGCCGAATTGGGAGTAGCAGCTTCTGGGTTCATGGCGTACAACGGGCTAGCAAAACTTCTACTGTCGGTGGGGCAGCGCACAGCTCAGCTGGCAGCAGTGCCCTATTGCGCTAATAAGCTACGAATCTGCTTCCACACTGGCCCGAGGTGATGCTTAGCGTCCGTCGCGGGATGGGGGCAGGTCGAGGTTGAATTGGATGTCGCGCATGCACCGGAAGTGGCCTTGCGGGCATTTGGCATAGCCAATTTTTGAGCATGGCCGGCACGGCAAATCTTTCACCTCCAGAATGCGAAACTCTGTGCGGTAGGGGTACATGCCAAACTCCGGCACCGTGTTGCCCCATACACTGAATATCTCCTTGCGGAAAGCAGAGGCAATGTGCATCAGGCCGGTGTCGTGGCTGACTACAAACCTAGCCTGCCGCACCAAGGACGCCGACTGGTTGAGGTTGAATTTACCGCAGGCGTTAAAGATGACCGTGCGGGCTTCGGACGCCTCCTTAGGTCCAGGGAAATAATATGGGCTTTCCGGAATGCGGCCCGGCGCGGGCGGAGAGGTTGCTACCTCGTTATCAAAGGCCAGCTCAATGACGTGGCCGGTACTTTCATCCTCGGGGCCACCTAGCAGCACTACGGGCTGGCGCAACAGGCCGCAGAGCTCAATAATCCGCTCAACGGGCAGGCGCTTGGTGGCATGCTGGGCTCCAATAGCGAAGGCCACGTAGCCTTGCTGAAAACTGATGGGCAGGGTTGTGCTCAGGTCTACCTCATCCTTGGCCGGAATAAAGTAGTCTAGCCCTTGTCCGTCGTTCTTTACCCCTAGCGAAGCCGCCGCCGCCAGGTACCGGTCCACGATGTGCACGCGCGGCAGGGTGTTAATCTTCAGATTCACAAGCAGCCACTTGCGCCAGTTCAGCTTATCAAACGACGCCGATTTTACGCCGAGTTGCGCTTTAATAAGTGAGGTGCGCAGGTTGTGGTGCAGATCTACCACGAAGTCAAACTGCTCGGCTTTCAGCTCGGCTACCAGCTCCTGCAACGAGCCCGTGAGGCAGTGTACCTTATCAATGTAAGGGTTGGGCTCCAAGAAGCTGCGGAAGCCGGGCTTGGTTGCAAAATGCACCTGCGCGCCCGGCACCTGCAGTTTCAGGCACCGCACAACGGGCGTCGTCAGAACAATGTCGCCGATGGAAGAAAAGCGCAGAACAAGGATTTTCATACGGGTGAGCTGGTTTCAGATGCCAGGTGCCAGTGGTGAGTTGCCAGACTTCCTACCTGGCAACTCACTGGCAACCGGTAACTGAAAACTAATTATCCAAACAACGAATCCTTGAACTCCAGCGGCGGCTTAATGCCGGCTTTGCGCTTGGCAAAATAGTCGGCGGCCTCAGCGGCCGATTTGGTATTGAACGTCATGGCTTTCGTCAGGCCGCCTTTGCGGCCCATCAGCACGCCGTAGCGCATATCGGCGTAGCCGTTGGTGTGGTGGGCGTCGGGGTTGATGCTGAGCTGCACGCCCTGGTCGAGGGCGTAGCGCACCCAGCGCCAGTCGAGGTCGAGGCGCCAGGGGTTGGCGTTGATTTCGATGATGACGTTGTGCTGGGCGCAGGCGTCAATAATGGTTTTGTGGTCGAGCGGATACCCTTCGCGGCGCAGCAGCAGACGCCCGGTGGGGTGGCCCAGCATGGTGGTATAGGGGTTCTCAACGGCGCGCAGCACGCGGGCAGTGGCTTTGCGCTCATCCATTTTCAGATTGGAGTGCACCGAGGCCACAATGAAATCGAAGGTTTCGAGCACCGTGGGGGGGTAGTCGAGGGAGCCATCGGAGAGGATATCCGACTCAATGCCTTTGAAAATGCGGAATGGCGCCAGCTCCTGGTTGAGCTCCTCAATCTCGCGCTGCTGCTGGCGCACGCGCTCCGGCGAGAGGCCGTTGGCGTAGTGCGCCGCCTGCGAATGGTCGCAGATGCCGAGGTATTCGTAGCCTTGGTCGCGCAGGAAGGTGGCCATATCGCGCAAGGAGTGGCTGCCGTCGGAGTACGTGCTGTGGTTGTGCAGGGAGCCACGCAGGTCGGCATCTTCCAGCAGCTGGGGCAGCTTGTTTTCGCGGGCCAGCTCTAGCTCGCCTAGCCCTTCGCGCAGCTCAGGCTCCACGTACTGCAAGCCCGCCCGTTGGTAGGCTTCCTGCTCGGTAGCAAACCGCTCCCGCTTTAGCAGCTGGCGGAAGCTAGTAGGTTGGCCGGGGCGGGGCTCTTCAGTCAGAGGGCCTACTAAGTGTGCTTCGGCGGCCGAGTGCAGCAGCAGCTGATTGGTGAAGTTTTCGGGCGACACCAGCACTACCTCTACCCTAACTCCCGAAGGAGTAGCTACCCCGCGCCACGCATAGGGGCCGCTGCGTTTGGGGTCGGGTGAAAGGCCATCAAGCGTGTTCAACAGCTCATGCACCCGCGCGGGCTGGGTGGTTGCGGCTACCACGGTTACGGCTTCAATGGTTTCGAGGCGGCGGCGCACCTCGCCGGCTACGGCTGTTTGCGCTACGCCGGCTAGCTCGCCAATACGCCGGGCTAGGTCTTCGGCCAGTTCCTCGGCTTGCGGGTACAGCAGCTTGCCGCGGCTTTGGCTGGTGAATTCCAGGGCCGCCAGAATGGAATCCTGGGTTTTCTTGCCGAATCCTTTGAGTTTGCTTACTTCATCGTTTTCGGCAGCTTCGCGCAGTTGCTCGGGGCTTTCAATGCCTAGCTCTTTCCACAAGCTTCGGATTTTTTTGGGACCAATGCCTTTCACGCTCAGCAGCTCCACTACACCAGGCGGCGTGATGCTGAGCAGACGCGTAAGCTCCTCAAACGAGCCCGTATCGAGCATTTCGGCTACTTTGGCGGCGGCGGTTTTGCTGAGGCCGGTGCGGTCGGGCAGGCCGTGGCGCTCCAGCGTAGCCACGGGCACACTCAGCTGCTCCAGGGCATTCACGGTGCCCTCATAGGCCCGGATTTTAAACGGGTTTTCCTCGTGCAGTTCTAGCAGCTGGGCGGCGAGGCGGAAAGCTCGGATGAGGGCGCGGTTATCCATAGGGGGCAAAGGTAGCGTGTAGGTGGTGCTTTTGGGAGTTCAGGAGGGAATTGCCCCTAGCCCGCAACCATTTTGCTTACATTGGGTGCCATAAGCCGAGTCAGCCTTCCTTGTGCAGGTACGCAAGCCCTTCCCGAATGGCTGCCACCGGCGCGCACTTCTCTACGTACTGCCTTCCATACACAACCTGCCACCACTATGCGTCTGTTTACTTTGCTGTGCTGCCTGAGCGTGCTGCTGCTCGCTGCTACCTGCAACAACGACCCCAAAACCGCCATGCAATTACAACAACTGGAGCGCACCTGGCTCCACGCCCATGAAGAGGACCAGGGCGACATCCGGGTGTACCGCCCCAATACGTATGCTTTCCCGCCCTCGCGCGGCCGCACCGGGTTTGCCTTCGACCACAACGGCCTCTTCACGCAGTATGATATTGCCCCCACCGATGGCATTGAAGGCCGCAAAGGCCGCTGGCAGGCCGAAGGCGACAATACCATCCGCATCATGCTCGACGACAAAAGAGACGCGGACTACAAACTCCAGATTGTATCGTTGGAAAACGACGTGCTGAAAATCCGGCGGCTGGAAAAATAAGCTGCCATTGTGTTCCCATCAAAAGGCTCTACTGGGTAGAGCCTTTTTCTTTGCCCTTACGAGGATGAGAATCAATTACATTCTCTTCCGTGGGTCAGCAAACTGCTAGCCCGGCTTAGGTACTAGCCCCTCACCTTCGTGAAACCTACTTGCGGTGCTACCAAGGCCTAGTGCTTCTTTCGTAGCTTGCACCCCATGAATCATTGGCTGGTAAAATCTGAACCTGCGGCCTATTCCTGGGCCGATTTTAACCGCGACGGCAGCACCGACTGGACGGGGGTGCGCAACTTTCAGGCCCGTAACTTTCTGCAGCAAATGCAGCCCGGCGACCTAGTACTGTACTATCACAGCGTAACCGACAAGCAGGTGGTAGGCGTGGCTACAGTAGCGGCCGCCGCCGCGCCCGATGCCACCGCCGAGGCTGGCAGCGGCTGGGTGGCCGTGCACCTCCAACCACATGAGCCTCTGCCCCGCCCCGTTTCCCTGGCCCAGATTAAGCAAGATGAGCGCCTCACCCAGATTGGGTTGCTGCGCCAGTCGCGCCTCTCGGTTATGCCCCTGAAGCCGGAGGAGTTTGACGTTATACTGGAGCTAGGAAGCTAATCACTCGGCCTTTAAGCATAGTAGGCACTGCCCGCTCCATTTATTTGGGCGGGCAGTGTGCATTTTCAGGCATTACGGCATCATAATCAGGAAGGAGAGGTTAGGCGATACGGCGCATTCGCCGTATCTTACTTAAGCAACTCACGCTTCGCTTTTCCAGCCTGCGTTATGAAAAAACTATATTTTCTTATCTGCCTTTTTTCAGGCGTTACCGTGGCGCTGGCACAGAAGCCGGCAGTAGAGCCGCGGCAACTCCTGCGCTTAGAGCTGCCCCTGGAAACCTACACCAGCAGTGTGCAGGTACAGCCCCTACTCGAAGACAGTAGCCTGGTGCTCCTGATTGAGAAAGACCCACTGTTGGCCGGCAAGCCCGAGTTTTATTTTCAGAAGTTCGATAGAGATCTTAGGCCGGTTAAGAAGGTAGATGTACCCGTGCCGCGTAGTTATGAGCTATTGGAGGTTTGCTCAGAAGGCACCGATGTATACGCCCTTTTTCAAGGCACCGACCAGGGCACGTTGTGGGTAGCAGCCTTCGATTCCCGGACCGGTGAGCTAGGCACCGGCGAGTTTGAAACCAAGCGCACCCGCCAAGTGCATGACCTGAAAGCGCTGGACGGCAACCTGTTCGTGACGGTGGAAGTAGATCAGCACCTCACGCTACTATTGCTGGATCTGCAAAAGGCCGAGTTCCGGTTTCTGCCTTCTATTTACGAGCCGCTGCCCAGCCGTTTCACATTCCTGGCCGACTCAGCTACCAAGCGCGCCGAGCTGATTTTAAGCGAAAGCAACGGCTTTAAGTCGCGCCTGCAACTCAAGCAGCTAGCCGATGATGGGTCGTTGCTGCGCTCTGAGTTTGTGCAGGCCAGCAGCGAGCGAGGCCTGCTAGATGCGCAACTAAGCCCCGGCGACAGCGCTGCCCGCCTGCTGGCCGGCACTTACACTCTCCGCGACTCCCGCTACTCCCAGGGCCTTTTTGCTTCTGATCTGAACGCGGGCGTCACGGCTACCGGCCAGCGCCGTTCCCTGCGCTACTACGATTTCCTGAACCTGAAGCACTTCTTCGATTTCATGAAGCCCGCACGCCTGGCCCGTATGCGCAAAAAGAGCGCACAGCTCCGCGCTTCTGACCGGCAGTACCGGCACCGTTACATGCTGCTGATGCACGATATGATGCCCACCCGCGACGGTTACGTGCTGGTATCAGAGGTTTATTATCCGCGCTATAGCAACACCGGCTTTGGTAACTATGGCCTTCCGGCAAATAGCTACTACGGCTACGGTGGCCTGAACTCCCTTTCCCGCTACTACAACACCTACAACGGCCGCCGCAGCGAAGGCTACCGCACCACCCAAGCCCTGGTTTGTGGTTTCGACCGCCAAGGGAATTTACTTTGGGATAACTCGTTTATCCTGAAGGAAATGGAGCGTTTTGATTTGCAGGAGAACGTGCGGGCGCGCCCCTTGGCCGATGGCCGACGCATTGCCCTGGCTTACCTCAAAAAAGACGAGTTCCACTACAAAATCATCGACCAGGATGTCTCCTCCCCTAACGACTGGCAGGTACTGCTAAGAACTACCATGTCGGACGTTAAGGAAAAAGCAACGGAAACCAAGCAGGAGGAGCTCCAGACCTGGTACGGCAGCCGTTTTTTGGCCACGGGCTACCAGCACGTGCGCATTGAGAAGGGAGAAGCCCGCGACGTGTTCTTCATCAACGTGCTGGACTTTGAGTAGACTAGCCTCCTATCAATGGCAAACCGTACTACAGGCCGGGTACTAGCTGCCTAAGCCTCATCAACTGCCCACAACAGCAACGTGCCCCTCCTGCAAGCAGGAGGGACACGTTGCTGTATATCCTTGGCTAGAATAGGCTCTTATAACCCATCTACCACATTAGGCAATACTTTCACCAATTGGCCAACCTGCTCACGGGTAAAGTTGCCGGCTACCGATGCCATGAAAAATGAGTCGGTAGAGCCCTGATTGCCTACTACTACAAACTCCGAAACGCGCCCACCTTGCTCGCGCACCGAGTAGCGCAGGCGGTTAGGGTTATCGGTTTCGGCCACTACCAGCGGGGTATAGCGCTCATTGGCCAGCAGGCCTTCTACCTCTTTCGTGAGGCCCTCAGTTACCAAATCACGAGCACTGTTGGTGGTGGGCGCAAACGTAATCACCTTGGCGCTACGCACAGCCGTCAGGGCCTGGCTGATGTCGTTGTCGCCGCCCAGCTTGCCAATCTTGCCTAATAAAAAACGGGTAGTGAGGCCGGCGTTCCAATCGGTTGCCTTGAAGCCAGGTCGGTTTTCGTACTTATTAAAGAACTCGGCTACAGTGCGCGCCGGAGTACCAGGCCCGCTGGCCCGACAGCCGGCCAGTAAGAGAAGCACTACTGCCAGCAGAAAAGAGTAATTGCGAAGTTTCATGGAAGGTTGAGATAAGGGAAAAGATTCTGCCTGTACGCAGCTAGGGCGCCGGCTGTTGGCCGTGTTGGGTTATAACGCTGGAAGCACCTAGTAAGAACTACAGCAAAAAGGCGGCGCACCTACTGGTACGCCGCCTTTTTTGCTAGCTACTCCGGTGCCTTAGGGCTGAGGAGCATTCGGGATGAAGAATTCAAACTTGAACTCTACCCGACGGTTCTGCGACATGTTCTTCGACGAAGTGTTCGGGGCAGATGGCTCCGACTCACCACGGCCTTCCGTCACGATGCGCGAAGGATCAAGCTTCTTGCCAGTGAAGTAACGCTTCACCGAACCAGCCCGACGCTCCGACAGCGCTTGGTTGTACTCATCGGTACCGCGTGAGTCAGCGTGGCCAATTACGCGCAGGCTGTACTCAGGATGGTCGTTGAGGGCTTTCACCATCTTATCGAGCGTGCCATACGAGGTGCGCTTGATAACAGTGCTGTTGGTCTCGAAGCGGATAGGCTGTTCGAGCTTACGTACGCCCGGATCAATTTCCATTGGGCAGCCGTTGGCGTCTACTTTACCGCCTTTCGGGGTATCGGGGCACTTATCAGCGCTGTCTGGAACACCGTCGCCGTCAGCGTCAACTACCAAGGGGCAGCCGTTGGCGTCAACCTGCGTACCAGCAGGCGTGTCGGGGCATTTATCGTTTTTGTCAGCTACGCCGTCGCCGTCAGCATCTGGGCAGCCGCGCAGTGCGGGCAGGCCAGCCTGGTCTGGGCACTCGTCGTCTTTGTCCGCTACACCGTCGCTGTCTTTATCAGGGCAGCCCTGCATAGCAGCCGTACCAGCTTCGGTGGGACACTGATCTTGGTAGTCTGGAACGCCGTCCTTATCGCCGTCAAGCGGGCAGCCATTCTCGTCTACTGCTACGCCCGAAGGCGTATCGGGGCATTTGTCTTTGCGGTCCGGAACGCCGTCCACATCGGTGTCTTTGGCTTTGCCCAAGGCAAAGTTAAAGCCGATGGTGTGCTGCAGGAACCGGTCGTCAATTTTGTTGTCATCACGTGCTGGGTCGCCGTCGATGTTGGCGTTGAGCGGGAAGTGCTGGCCGGTCTGCACAAACAGGGTCACGGCATCACCCAAGCGGAAGTCAATACCCGCGGCTCCGAAAAGGTCGAAGTGGTTTTTGTCTTCGTTCAGAACCGAGTTCTGGTTGTTGCGGTTGATGGTGCTCTCACGGCTCATGTACGTCAGGCCGGGAGCAGCCAGCAGGTAGGGGCGTACAGGCGAGTCTTCGCCCAGCAGCTTAAACTTCAAGCCCAGGTTCACATTCACTACGTTGGTCGCGAAGTTGGAGCCGAAGAGGGGCGCGCTGTTGGGGGCTGTCTTCTTGAACTCGACGTAGTTGCCGCTCAGCTGCAGGTCCAGGCCGCTGGTCAGGTAGCGGCTGATGGTGATGCCCGGTGCGTACTTGTTTTCGCCCCACTTCCAGTAGTCGGAGCCGAAGTTGCCTTTGTACTGCATGGCACTCACGTTGAGCCCGATGGCCGTCTTGCGGTCGGCGTTCTGCGCCTGAGCCCGAGGGGCCGCCGCCAGCAGCGTCAGACCCAGGACTGTTGAGGTTGTTAAAATGTGTCTCATGAGGGCGAAATTAGGTGAAGTAATTGCACAGGCGGAAGGTGCCGCCGCCGGCATAACATAATCCCAGACTATCCGCCTATACCCGTTCTTTTAAATAAAGTTGCCCTTTCTGCGGTAAAAACCCATTTTCATCTCTCCTCCACCCTACTCAACAGCTACATATTCAGTAATTTATATTAAAAGATATGCATGTAGTGTACAATTGCACTGTTCTTTAAGAGACAAAATTGAATATCAGATAAAGTCAATTAAAAAACATCAAAAAAAAGTAGACGTTGCCCATGGGCGACGTCTACTTTTTTTGGTTTCAATCTTCTTGGAGGGGTAGTACCAACAACTAGCGCTGCATCAGGCGCTCTATGTCGGCTACTTCCAGCGGGATATTCTTCATCAGGTCGTCGTTGCCGGTTTTGGTGATGAGAATATCATTTTCCAGACGAATGCCCAAGCCCTCTTCGCGGATGTAGATGCCCGGCTCACAGGTATAAACCATGCCCGGCTCGAACACCCGGTACTTGGCGCCCACATCGTGCACATCCAGGCCGAGATAGTGCGAGGTGCCATGCATGAAGTACTTCTTGTAGAGCGGTGCGGCAGGGTCCTGGTTTTTCACATCGGACGCATTCAGGAGGTCTAGCTTAATCAGCTCCTGCTCCATGGTGCGGCCCACGGCAGCGTGGTACTCCTCAATGTTGTTACCGGCCACCAGCTGCGAGGTAGCCGATTTCATTACGCGCAGCACAGCTTCATACACGTCGCGCTGGCGCTTCGTGAACTTGCCGTTCACGGGGATGGAGCGTGAGAGGTCAGCGGCGTAGTTGGCGAACTCCGCGCCGAAGTCCATCAAGAGCACGTCGCCGTCCTGGCATTCCCGGTCGTTCGAGACGTAGTGCAGAATGCATGCGTTGGCGCCGGAGGCAATGATGCTGCCATACGCAGGGCCGCGCGAGGCATTACGCAGGAACTCGTGGTAGATTTCGGCCTCAATTTCATACTCCATCACACCAGGCTTCACGAAGCCCAGCAACCGGCGAAATGCTTTTTCGGTGATGTCGGCCGCGCGGCGCATCAGCCGGATTTCCTCGTCGCTCTTGATGGCGCGCAGGTGGTGCATGATGGGCGCAACGCGGCGGTAGGTGTGCAGCGGATAGGCTTCGCGCAGCCACTTACCAAAGCGGGCGTCGCGGGTTTCTACCTCCACTACTGCCCGAATGTGCTCGTTGGTGTTCAAAAACACGTTTTCAGCCTCATTCATGAGGGCCGGCAGCACCGTTTTGAATTGCTCTAGCCACATAATGGTGCGCACGCCGGTTTGCTCGCGGGCTTGCTCTTTCGTCAGCTTGTAGCCTTCCCACACCAGAATATGCTCGCTGGTTTCCTTCAGGAACAGGATTTCGCGGTACTGGGGCAGTACGGCGTCGGGGAAGATGACCAGGATGCTTTCCTCCTGATCTACCCCGGAAAGGTAGAACAGGTCGTTGTTCTGGCGAAAAGGCATCGTACCGTCGGCATTCGTCGGCATGATGTCGTTGGACTGGAAAATGGCAAGCGAAGCCGGGGGCAGCTGCTGGGTGAAGCGGCGGCGGTTCTCAATAAACAAATCGGGCGAAATAGAGCCGTAGCGCATGAGCGGAAGGGACGATTAGGTGGCACAAACGGAAACCGCCAAAGCGGCCGGGGCAAGTTAGGCAGTTCCGCGCGGCTTTGCCGCACGGAAATCAGCAGGGCCTACCCCTCCCGATCACCGCAACCGCCCAGTATGTGGAGCAAAGGGTTTGCTACAAATTAGCACCTAGTACAACACTTTGCGCGCTATCAGAGGGTAGTAACCTTCTGCCGCAAACGAGCCACAGTACGAGGCAGTTGCTTTCAAGAAGTGCTTCTGCCCAGGACGCTGGCATACTCATTTTCCTATCTAGCAATAAGACAATATAGTAGTGCGCATGATGCGAAGCGGTATCTTTGTATATTGCTATTGCATTATGCCCGATTCACCTACCCGTCACGCCGTCCTGCTCATTCAAACTGCCTTCATTGGCGACGTGATTTTAGCCACGGCGCTGCTGGAACACTTGCATCTGACCGAGCCTGGTACGCCCGTTGACTTTTTGGTGCGCAAAGGCAATGAAGGCTTGCTGAAAGGCAATCCGCACGTGCGGCAGGTTCTGGTTTGGGACAAGAAAAAGGACAAATACCCAGGCCTCTGGAAACTGCTTCAGCAAATACGGCAGGCACAGTATGGCCGCGTGGTTACGTTGCAGCGATTTGCCAGCACTGGCTTCCTGACGGCCTTTTCTGGTGCCCCGGAGCGCATTGGGTTTGATAAGAACCCCTTTGCCGTGCGGTTTACGCGCGCTATTCCGCACGTTATTGGAGCGGGCGTGCACGAGGTCTCACGTAATCTGCATCTGCTGGACCCGGCTTTTGAAGGCCACCTGACGCCACCCCGCCTCTACCCCAGCCCGCAGGATGAAGCGGCAGTAGCCCCTTACGCGGCTGTGGGCCCCTATATCTGTTTGGCGCCAACCTCCGTGTGGTATACCAAGCAGTTTCCGGAAGAACAGTGGCTAAAGCTACTGGCGGCCCTTCCCCCGCACTACACGGTATATCTGCTCGGAGGCCCGCCCGATGTGGAGGCATGCGCCCGCATTCAGGCTGCTACTAGCCGCCCGAACGTGGTAAACCTGGCTGGTAAACTCTCGCTGCTGGCTTCGGCGGCGCTGATGCGCGGGGCGGTACTGAACTACGTCAACGACTCGGCGCCTATGCATTTGTGCTCTTCGGTGGGCGCGCCAGTGTGTGCCGTGTACTGCTCTACAGTACCATTTTTTGGCTTCGGTCCGCTCAGCCCATTTTCCAGAGTAGTGCAGATTGAGGAAGAACTGGCGTGCCAGCCCTGTGGCCTGCATGGCTACCGCAAATGCCCCCTGGGCCACTTCCGTTGCGCCTACGGCATCCGGACGCAGCAACTGCTGGATGTGCTGGTGGAGGCCGAAATGTTTCAGGCTACTACCTGCCTGGTTCGCTGAAACTCTGGGCCTAGGCGCCAGGCTTCGTACCTTTGCAACCACTCGCCTAGCTGCGTGGTTATACTGAACCGGGGCTGGCTTTTGCCTTATACTGCCTGGCTCTATCCTACCCAAGATTCCAGAAAATGTCTGATTACGACCTGTACGAGTTGCCCAACGGCATCCGGGTTTTGCATAAACAAGTCTTACACACCAAAATTGCGCACTGCGGTTTCCTGCTGGATATTGGCTCGCGCGATGAAAAGCCGCACCAGTTGGGCCTGGCCCATTTCTGGGAGCACATGGCCTTCAAGGGTACCGAAAAGCGCAAAAGCTTTCATATCCTCAACCGCCTCGAAACGGTGGGCGGCGAGCTGAACGCGTACACGACCAAGGAGAAAATCTGCTTTTATGCCTCGCTGCTTAGCACGCACTTTGAGCGCGCGTTTGAACTGCTGACTGACCTCACGTTCCATTCCGTGTTTCCGGAAAAGGAAATTGAGAAGGAACGCGGCGTGATTCTGGAAGAAATGGCCATGTACCACGACGCGCCCGAAGACGCCATTATCGATGATTTTGATGATGTAGTGTTTGCCCGCCACACGCTAGGGCATAATATCCTCGGAACCCGCGAAAGTGTATCGGGCTTTCAGCAGGCCGATTTCCGGCAGTTTCTGCAGGACAACGTGCGCACCGACCGGTTGGTGTTCAGCTCCGTCAGCAACCTGCCCTTCAAGGAAGTAAAGCGCCTGGCCGACAAATTCTTGGCTCCGTTGCCTCCGAAGCTGGGGGCGCGGCCTCGCACCCCCTTCACCGGGTATCAGCGCCTCGAGCGGCTGGAGCGCAAGCCCATTACGCAGGCACATTGCCTCATTGGCGGGCCCGCTTATGCCCTGCATGATGAGCGGCGTATTCCGTTTTTCCTGCTGAACAACCTGTTGGGCGGCCCCGGCATGAACTCGCGCCTCAACCTGGCCGTGCGCGAAAAATATGGCCTTGTATATACCATCGATGCCACGTACTCACCCTACACCGATACGGGCTTGTTTGGCATTTACTTCGGCACCGAGAAGAAGCAGGTAAACCGTACTATTTCACTGGTACAAAAGGAACTGAAGCGCCTGCGCGAGCAAGCCCTAGGCACCTCGCAGCTCCATACCTCCAAGGAGCAACTGATGGGCCAGTTGGCTATGGCCGAGGAAAGCAACAGCGGCCTGATGCAGCTACTAGCCAAAAGTACCCTCGACCTGGGCCGCGTGGAAAGCATCAACGAAATCTTCGAGCAGGTGCGCCGCATCACTTCTTCCCAGCTGCTGGAGCTGGCCAACGACGTGCTGCACGAGGACAACCTCAGCGTGCTGCAATACGTGCCGGAGTAGTAGCGCGGCCCGTTCACTTTTCATCATGCACCTGCCATCCTAAGCAACGGATGGCAGGTGTTTTGGCCTTCGGGAACACCTCCACTTTCTTATGCCCATCTTTGGCCACATCAGCTATTACCTCCCGGGCGACGTGCTGGAAAACCGCTTGGCTTTAAGCCGGGCCGGCCTGCACCGCCCCACGCGGGCCGGTGTGAGTGGCAGCGAAGCGGAAGGCGCCGATTCCATCATCCTGGCCGATCAGTACGAAGACGATGATTTTCGCGAACTGGACATCATTTACTCGGGCAGCGGAGGCCGCGACCCTCGCACGGGCAAGCAAACTACCAACCAGGAAATGTCTGGGCGCAATGTGATGCTGCGCCGTAGTCTGGAAACGGGGCTACCAGTGCGTGTATTCCGCAAAGTAGCTACCGAGGCCGGCAGTGGCTACCGCTATGAGGGCTTGTTCCAGGTTATTGGGGCAGCTAACGAAGCTGGCAAGTCGGGGTATTTGGTCTGGAAGTTTCATCTGGTGCCGTTTACCACCCTACCTTAAAAGGCCATTATCACACGCCTTGCTTAAGGCACGAAACGGCCACTTTATTTCTCCTGTATGTATTCTCCCGACGAAGCTCAGCTCTACGCCGACCGCCACACCACCGCTGAAAGCTCGCTCCTAGCCCGCCTCAACCGCGAAACCCACGTGCAGCTGCTGCACGCCCGGATGCTTTCGGGCCACGCGCAGGGCCGGTTGCTGAGCATGTTAAGCCACATGGTACGGCCGCAGCGGGTTCTGGAGCTGGGTACATTCACTGGGTACTCGGCGCTGTGTTTGGCAGAAGGACTGGCACCCGATGGCCTGCTCCATACCATAGAGCAAAATCCCGAGCTGGAAGACCGAATCATGCGCTACGTGCAGGAAGCTGGGCTAGAGCAGCAGATTCAGCTGCACATTGGAGATGCCCGCGCTATTGTGCCCACTCTGGCCGAGACCTGGGACCTCGTGTTTTTAGACGCCGATAAAATTAACAACGACACCTATTACGAACTGGTGCTGCCCCACGTGCGGCCCGGCGGATTTTTGCTTGTGGATAATGTGCTGTGGGGCGGCAAAGTAGTAGACTCCTACTCCGTGAAGCCCTCCGACAAAGACACGCATGCCGTGCGCGCTTTTAATGACAAGGTGCAAGCCGATGAACGGGTAGAAAACGTGTTTTTGCCTATGCGCGACGGGCTGCTGCTCGTGCGGAAAAAGTAGGCCTGCCATTCAGCACCTTTACTTGCCGCTCACATAAGCACACCCAATTTTACTAGGCTGTTGAAGGCCGCAAACCCTTTAGGGCTGATAGGCAGTTTGAAAAATAAAACAGTTGGTTTTCAGCGCCTAGCCCAACAATTAGGGGCAAAAGCAGGCGTCTCCGAAATATAGGATTAAACGATTAGACAGATTTTGCGTCTATCCGGGCTAGTGACCCATTCTTCCGGACTGATGCAAAAACGCTTTCTACTACTTATCCTTCTGCTCGCCATTATTACTACAATAGCGCAGGCCCAAACAACTACTGTAAGTGGCCGCGTGCTCGATGGCAAAGACCAGTCGCCGCTGATTGGGGCCAACGTACTGCTCACCCAGATTCCGGACTCCACCAAGCGCGGCGCCGCGGTAGACGCGGATGGCAGCTTTAGCGTGCCAGGCGTAACGCCGGGGCGCTATTTCCTCACAGTATCGTTTCTGGGGTATCAGAACCTGCGCCGCACGGTGGAGGTAACCGGCCAGCCGCTGGTACTAGGTACCCTGACCCTGCAAACCGCCGGCGTTACGTTGAAAGGCGTGGAAGTAGTAGGCCGAGCCGCGGCTGCTGTGCAGAAGGGTGATACCTCGCAGTTCAACGCCGGCTCCTACAAAACCAACCCCGACGCCAACGCCCAGGACCTCATCACCAAAATGCCCGGCGTAACTGTTGGGGCCGATGGCAAAGTGCAGGCCCAGGGCGAGCAGGTCCAGCGCATTCTGATAGATGGCAAGGAGTTTTTTGGCAACGACCCTGACGCCGTGCTCAAGAACATTCCGGCCGAGGTAATCGACAAAATTCAGGTATATGACCGTGCCTCCGACCAGGCGCAATTCACGGGCTTCGACGACGGCAACCAACAGAAAACCATCAACATTGTTACTAAGCCCCAATTCCGCAATGGCACCTTTGGGCGCGTGCTCGCCGGGTACGGCCCCCAGGACGACCGGTATCGCCTGAGTGGCAACATCAACTCGTTTAAGGGTAAGCAGCGCCTTTCCATTGTAGCCCAAAGCAACAATGTGAACGAGCAGAACTTCGGCACCGAAGACCTGCTAGGCGTGGTGGGCTCCTCAAGGCAGGGCGGCGGGCAAGGCCAGGGCCAGCGCGGCCAAGGCGGCGGCCGTGTAGGGGGCGGCGGAAACCAAGGCGGTGGCGGAGGTGGCGGCAATAACGCCGGCGACTTTCTAGTAAACCAACAGGGCGGCATTTCCCAAACGCACGCCTTGGGCCTCAATTATTCGGATAGCTGGGGCGCCAAAACCGAGGTGCAAGGCAGCTACTTTTTCAACCTAAGCGACAACAACAGCCGCACGAACCTGCTGCGCCGCTACGTTTCGCCAACGGGCCAGAACCAGGATTTGCGCTACAACGAAAACTCACTGGCCAGCAGCCGCAACATCAACAACCGCTTTAATCTGCGCCTCGAGCACAAGTTTGACTCCCTGAACTCGATTTTGTGGCGGCCTAGCCTCTCGGTGCAGCGCAACACCGGCACCAACCTGCTGGATGGCTCCACGTTTCAGGTAATTGGTGGCGACGCGACAACCACGCAGGGCGCCAACAACAGCAATTACCGCTCGGCCCTGACGGGCATCACGGGCACCAACCAGCTCCAGTACCGCCGCCGGTTCCAGCGGCGCGGGCGCACCTTTACGCTGGGCGTAAACACGGGCTACAATACCAAGGACGGCGACAACACGCTGCTTTCCACTACCTCGTTTCTGCGGGCCGATACGCTGCGTAACACCGTGCTTAACCAATTTTCGGAGCTAAGCCAAACGGGCTGGTCGTGGAATGGAAACCTGAACTATACGGAGCCAATTGGGGCCAACAGCATTCTGCAACTCGGCTACCGTATCGGCTATACCCCCAACGACTCCGACAAGAAAACCTATAATTTCTCTCCGGGCGAGCAGCAGTACTCCATCCTGAACGATACGCTGAGTAACGTGTTCCAGAGCCGCTACCTCACCAATACCGGTGAAGTGACGTACCGCTTCCAGAACAAGGAGTTTCAGTGGTCGGTGGGGGCGGCGCTGCAGAGCGCGCAGCTGCGCAGTGAGCAGGAGTATCCGCGCCCCGGCGCCACCCGCCGCGCGTTTGTGAACGTGCTGCCCAACGCCCAGGTGCGCTACAATTTCTCAAAGCAGCAAAACCTGCGGCTGAACTACCGCATGAACACCAATCCGCCGAGCATCAACCAGCTGCAGGAGGTAGTCAACAACTCCAACCCCTTGCAGCTGACCACCGGCAACCCCAACCTGCAGCAGGAAGACCGCCATAACCTCTTTGTGCGCTACTCCTCGGCAGTACCCGAGAAATCAACGTCGTTTTTTGCTTTACTGGGCGGCTCTTATACCAACAACTACATCACCAATAACACCATTTTCGCCGCTACGGAGCCTATTACGGTAGATGGAGTAGTTATTCCGGCGGGCGGCCAGCTCACGCGCCCCGTTAACCTGGATGCGCAGTACACGCTCCGCTCCTTCATCAACTACAGCCTGCCCCTCACGTTCATGAAATCAAACCTGAACCTGAATGCCAACGCTACCTACTCCCAAACCCCAGGCCTGGTGTTCAGTGAGCTGAACTACAGCCGCACGCCCACGGCCGGGCTAGGGGTAGTACTGAGCAGCAACATCAGCCCCGAGCTCGACTTCACGCTTTCTTCCAACTCCAGCCAGAGCTACGTGCGCAACTCCTTGCGCCAGCAGCTCAACAGCACCTTCTTCCGCCAAAACACAACGCTGCGTTTCAACTGGATTGTGGTGAAGGGCGTGACGGTGCAGTCGGATGTAAACCACCAGCTGTACTCGGGCTTGTCGGCGGGCTTCAACCAGAACTTTGTGCTCTGGAACGCATCGGTTGGCAAGAAGCTGGGGGCTAGTCAGCAGGCTGAAATCAAGCTGTTTGCCTTCGACTTGCTGGGCCAGAACAACAGCATTCAGCGCAATATTACGGCAGCCTACACCGAGGACGTGCAAACCAACATTCTGCAGCGCTATTTCATGCTGATGTTTACCTACAACATTCGCAACTTCAGCGGCACCGGCCGCGGCAACGCCTTACCCGAAGACGGTATGCGCCCCGGCGGGCAACGGCCAGGCGGTCAGCGCCCGGGCGGGTTTGGCCCGCCTCCCGGCGGGGGCATGTAGCTCTTCAGCGCGGTTTGCCTTCCATTGAAGCCTAGTACCAGTACTGCCTCGGCCCACCGCCGGGGCAGTGCTGGTTTCAGCCCGCACCGAAAACGAAGCTTAGGCACTGGCTGCTTTCGCTACACAACCAGATGCCCGCCTTGATGGAGAGAGTAGAATTCTAGCATTCTGTTGGATTTGCGTTTGATTAGCGCCTTGGCAGTCAATTTTTCTTCTACTTTGTAGGGCTAACAGAGCTAGTAGCGCTATTGCGTGCCGCTTTGTCAATTGCTTGCCCTCATGAAACGAGTTGTACTTCTTCTGTTTTTGCTGCTGCCTTTGCTGGCCACAGCCCAAACTGTTCCGGTTCCGGCCGAGATAAACCTGGCGGGTCTGCGCTTTCGCTTTACCGATGGCGGCCGCACGGCTCTGCAGCAAAAGGTAGATGCCTTACGCCGCCACCCGGCCTCTTTCCAGGCCCGCGTAGTGCTGGCCGATGCCTACTTCCCGCTCATCGACCGGGTGTTTCAGCAGGAAGGACTACCCCTCGACTTCCACTTTCTGGCCTTACAGGAAAGTGGCTTGCAGGGCGATGCCCAGAGCATTCATGATGCCGTGGGTTACTGGCAGTTTAAGCGCGAGTCGGCGCAGGATTTTGGGTTGCTAATGAACGACGCCGTGGATGAGCGCAAGCACATTGTGGCCTCTTCGAAAGCCGCCGCCCAATACCTGCTGCGCAACAACAAAACGTTCCGCAACTGGGCTAACGCGCTGCTGAGCTACAACCTAGGCCTAACCGGTACCAAGCCCTACACGTTGCCTACCGATGTAGATGCTACCGAGGTAGAAATTACGGAGCAGACGCATCCGTATATTCTGACGTTTCTGGCGCATAAAATTGCTTTCGAGCCTGCCATCGGCCTTAATACCAAGCCCCCACTGCTGTTTCAGGAGTTTCCGGCGCCAGCTGGCCAGCCCCTCTCCACCATGGCGCAGGCGCTGCAGCAAAACCCCGAAGACTTGGCCAAGCACAACCGTTGGCTGCTGGCTCCCACCGTGCCCACCGACCGGGTGTACACGATGCTGGTGCCCATCACGGACCCACTGCAACTCACAGCTCTGGCGGCCCAGCAGAAAAACGCTACCTCCGGCCAGCTCCTAAACCAGCCCACCGCCGACCCCGAAAATGCGGATTTCGTGCGGGTAAACGGGTTGCGAGCCTTGGTAGCCCTGCCCGGTGACACCAAGGAAAGTATGGCCAAGCGGGCTGATTTGAAGGTGAAGCGGTTCATGCAATACAACGACCTGTTTGCCTTCGACAATATTGTAGCGGGCCAGCCCTACTTCGTGCAAAAGAAGCGCGACAAGGCTGCCGTAGAATACCACGTGGCCCGCCCCGGCGAGAGTGTGGCCACGGTGTCGCAGAAATACGGGGTGCGCGCGAAGGCTATCTGGAGCAAAAACCGCATGGCCCGCAATGAAGAGTTGCGCGCCGGCCGGGTATTGTGGCTGCAGCACACGCGCCCTAAAAATGTACCCGTTGAGTATGCCGATGGCAATAACGCAACGGCCCTAGCGGCCTTCGAAAAGCCAGTGGCTACTTCGGCTACTAGCCCTGCTTCATCCCCGGCACCAGCGCCAGCCCAGCCGGAGAAGAAGCGCAAAATCGATACCTCGGAGCCGTATACGGGCCGTACGGCCAGCTCTAGCCGTGTGCTGGAAGATGCTGTGCAGGAAGAAACCCCTGGCAATGTAGTACAGCCCGACAGCGCCACCGACGAGCACACCGAAAACCTCAACGAGCTACCTGCTTCTTCGGCGCCAGCAACTGCTCCGGCCGGAAGTGTACCATCGGCGCCATCTGCTACCACTCCTGAACCCGCTATGGCGCCGGCCCCTCGCAAACCGCTGCCTGCATCTACATCCATTGCCGATGAGCCTTCAGAGGAGGTTGCGTCTGCTGATGAGCCTAGCATAGCGCCGGCCCCGGCAGCGCCCGCGGCCACGCCCAAAGCTGCTACTAAGCCAACTGTACCGGCCTCTACCCCAACCACGACTTCCACGCCTTCAGCGGCACCTGCAACTCCGCAACCCGCAGCTCCTGCACCAATTACGACCGTGGTAGAACCCGTTCCAGCAAACGGCTTGCATACTGTTCAACCTAAGGAAAACCTGTATTCTGTAGCGCGCCGTTTTGCGTTGCGTCCCGCCGATATCATTGCCTGGAATAATCTACCTCAAAACCCGTCGTTGCGCATTGGCCAGGTATTGCGGGTAGCCGCGCCCGATGCCTCAACTACCGCTGTTCCAGTACCTGCTACCCCGGCACCAGCCCCCAAGCCCTCGTCTTCTGCCGTTACACCCAAGTCCGCTGCCTCCGCTCCGGCTACTCCGGCAGCCCCAGCTACTGTGCGCCATACTGTATTAGCTGGCGAAACGATGTATAGCGTGTCGCGCAAATACGGCGTCACCATCAAGCAGATTATGGAGTGGAACGGCAAGCCCGACTTTTCCGTGAAGCCCGGTGAAGTGCTCATTATTCAGCCAGCCAAATAGCGTTTCGCTAGCCCCTGCTATGGCCCAAAGTGCCTTTCTGCAGCCACTTTAGTAGATAGCCTCTGAAGGCCAGTGTATTGGCTTCGCATATTTATCATCCCTAGTAATTTCTTATCAATGCGGTTTTCTTCTTTCGCATTCTTTCTGCTTTCCGGCCTCGCACTAGGCTCCTTCTCGGCTCAAGCCCAACAAACGCCCGCTCCCCCCGCTGCCCTTTCCGATGACTCCGTGCGCGTGATGTCAGGGTTGGTGCAGGCTAGTGTGCGCCAGTTGCGTGCCATTTACTTTGAGCCCAACGAGGCGCAAACGATTAAACTAATTGGAGCCGCCCTGCACGACATTCCGGCTTTTAATCAGCGGCTGAGCCATTACACCGCCAGCCTTTCCCGAGAGCAGCAGCAAGTGCTGGCTCAACGCTTACGCAAGCAACCCTGGCAAATTGAGCTCCGAACCCTACTAAACAGCCCCCAGTACCGCGGCTTCGAGGCCCGCGCCGCCAAAAACCCCGAGCTGAAAGCAGCTGCTGCCCAGCTCCGGGCGGCTGGGTTTATGGGCACGGGCGCTACGCCAGCTGCAGTTGCCAGCACCCAAACGGTTGCTCCGGCTTCCGCTCCGGCATCTGCCCCTGCGGCCACCACTCCCGCTACTGCCCCCGTAGCTGCTACCCCTGCTGCCGCGCCCAAGCCTGCGGTTAGCGCTACCCACCGCCACACCGTAGTAAAAGGCGAAACGCTCTTTAGCATTGCCCGGCGCTACGGCGTAGAGCCAGCGCAACTACAGGCCTGGAATGGCAAAGCCAGCAGCAGCGTAAAAATTGGCGAAGTCTTGACGGTGGAGGCGAGCAACTAGGCCTCTTATGCACAGCAACCCAACAGGGGCGGCCACTTGTGGTCGCCCCTGTTGGGTTTTAGGTCTTGTCGTTCTGGCTGAATGTTAGCGGCAAAAGCTTACGAATTTGTTAGGTAGCACTGCTTCTGCTGCGTTTGCTTTTACTAGGTGCCTAAGGTGCACTTACCGGTAATACGCCAAAATCCGTTGCCGCGCAACCTTTCCCGGCCGCCATTTCGTGGGTAACTTTACCTGATGCTTCGTGCCTCTAATGGCCGAAGTCGTTTGCCCATGCCCGTATTCTCGCACCTTCACTGCCACACTCAATATTCGCTTCTCGATGGTCAGGCCAGCATTTCGGCTCTGATGAAAAAGGCCCAGGCCGATGGCATGCCTGCCGTAGCCCTCACCGACCACGGCAACATGTTCGGGGCCTTCAACTTTGTGGCCGAAGCGAATAAGTACAACGTGAAGCCGATTGTAGGCTGCGAGTTTTATCTGGTAGAAGACCGGCATAAGAAAAGCTTCAGCCGCGAGAAAGGTGAGCGGGACGTGCGCCACCACCAGCTGCTACTGGCCAAAGACCAGGCCGGATACCAGAACCTGGCAAAGCTCTGCTCCATGAGCTTTATTGAGGGCGTGTACAGCAAGTACCCGCGCATTGATAAGGAGCTGCTGCTGCAGTACCACGAAGGCCTGATTGCTACTAGCTGCTGCATTGGCGCCGAAATTCCGCAGGCCCTGCTCTGGAAGACGGAGGAAGAAGCCGAAAAGCAGCTAAAATGGTGGCTGGATGTATTTGGTGATGACTATTACATCGAGATTCAGCGCCACGGCATCGAGAACATCGACAATACCGGCAAAAGCCAGGAAGACCTGAACCAAGTGCTGCTGAAGTGGGCGCAGAAGTACAACGTGAAAGTTATCTGCACCAACGACTCGCACTACGTCGATCAGACCGACTTTGCCCCCCACGATATTCTGCTGTGCGTGAATACGGGCGAGGAGCACAGCATCCCGGTGGGTGACTTCCAGACCAAGTACTTCCGGCTGATGTCGCAAGACAACAAGGTGCTGTACGACCACTTGGACAACCTGCGCCCCCTAGCCTCCTCCGACGACCAGGTGCGCCGCCAACTCATGCGCATTGATGAGGAAGCGCAAATGCCCAAGCCCCGCTCCCGCTTCGGCTTCCCCAACGACCAGTTCTACTTCAAAAGCCAGGAGGAAATGAACCGGCTGTTTCGGGATGTGCCGGAAAGCGTGGACAACACCAACGAAATTGTGGATAAGATCACGCCGCCCAAGCTGCAGCGCGACATTCTGCTCCCCAACTTCCCGCTGCCCCCAGAGCACCCCACTGCCGATGCCTTCCTGCGCCACCTCACCTTCAAGGGAGCTTTCGAGGGTCCGCGCCCCCGCTACTCAGAGCGCACTGCCGACATTGAGGAGCGCCTGAACTACGAGCTGCGCGTGATTGAGACGATGGGCTTTGCTGGTTATTTCCTTATCACCCAAGACTTTATTAACCACGGCCGCAATATTGGCGTGGCCGTGGGCCCGGGCCGGGGTTCGGCGGCGGGCTCGGCCGTAGCGTACTGCATCGGCATCACCAACATCGACCCGATTAAGTATTCGCTCCTGTTCGAGCGTTTCCTGAATCCGGAACGCGTGTCGATGCCCGATATTGACATAGACTTCGACGACGTGAACCGCCAGAAAGTCATTGACTACGTGGTGGATAAGTACGGCAAAACGCAGGTCGCCCAGATCATCACCTTTGGTACGATGGCCGCCAAGTCGTCCATCAAAGACGTGTCCAGGGCCATGGATTTGCCGTTGCCGCAAGCCAACGACCTAGTAAAAATGGTGCCCGACCAGGTGGGTACTACACTGGCCAAGGCCTTTGCGGAAAACCAGGAGCTGGACATGATCCGGCGCGACGATGCGCCCGACAACCTGCGCGGCCAGATCCTGCGCCTGGCCGAAAAGCTGGAGGGCTCGGTCCGCAACACGGGCATTCACGCGGCTGGCGTTATCATCGCCCCCGACGATATCACGAAGTACATTCCGGTTTCCACGTCCAAGGACTCGGACCTGCTCGTGACCCAGTTCGACGGCAAGGTGATTGAGAGTGCCGGGATGCTCAAAATGGACTTCCTGGGCCTGAAAACGCTCACGATTATCGTGGACGCCATCAACCTGATTGAGCAGAACCACGGCATTCGGATCGACATCGACGAAATCCCGATTGACGACCCGAAAACCTACGAGCTGTATCAGCGCGGCGACACCATCGGCACGTTCCAGTTCGAGTCGGAGGGCATGCGCATGTACCTCAAGGACCTCAAACCCACCAACATTGAGGACCTGATTGCCATGAACGCCCTCTACCGCCCGGGCCCGATGCAGTTCATCCCGAACTTCATCAACCGCAAGCACGGCCGCGAGCCGGTAGAGTACCCGCACGAGTTGCTGGAGCCCATCCTGAACTACTCCCAGGGCATTATGGTGTACCAGGAGCAGATCATGCAAGCCGCCCAGATTTTGGCCGGCTACTCCCTCGGCGGCGCCGACTTGCTGCGGCGCGCCATGGGTAAGAAGGACATGAAGAAGATGGCCCAGGAGCGCGAGAAATTCGTGGAAGGTGCCAAAAAGCTACATAACATTCCCGCCAAAAAGGCCTCCGAGGTGTTCGACGTGATGGAGAAGTTTGCGGCCTACGGCTTCAACCGCTCTCACTCCGCTGCCTACTCCGTGGTGGCCTATCAGACGGGTTACCTGAAGGCCAACTACCCCGCTGAATATATGGCCGCGGTGCTCACCAACAACATGGGCGACATCAAAAAGGTGACGTTCTTTATTGAGGAAGCGCGCAAGCAGGGCATTCCGGTACTAGGTCCCGATGTCAACGAATCCATCCTGAAGTTCAACGTGAACAAGCAGGGCCAGATCCGCTTTGGCATGGCGGCCGTGAAAGGCGCGGGCGAAGCGGCCGTGGAAAGCTTGGTGCAGGAGCGCGAAAAAGGCGGGCCCTACACTGATATTTTCGACTTTTCGAAGCGCGTGAACCTGCGCGCCGTCAACAAGAAAACTTTCGAGAGCCTGGCCCTGGCCGGCGCCTTCGATTCGTTTGAGCGCTATCACCGCCGGCAGTTTGTGGAAGCGCCTTCCGGCGACCAAAACCTGATTGACAAAGCCGTGCGCATGGGCCAGCAGTACCAGGCGGAGCTGGAGTCGGCGCAGCAGAGCTTGTTTGGCGGCGGCGCCTTCGGGGCCGTGGCCATGCCGCTGCCCAAAGTGCCCGACATGGAGCCCTGGCCCGCTACGGAGCAGTTGCGCCGCGAAAAGGAGGTAGTAGGTTTTTACCTTTCAGGCCACCCGCTCGATGATTTCAAGCTGGAAATTGACTCGTACTGCACCTGCGGGCTGGATAAGGTAGAGAATTACAAGAACCGCGAAGTAACCGTGGCCGGCCTGATTTCAAACGTGCTGTTCAAGACCACCAAGACCGGGCAGCCGTTCGTGTCATTCAGCGTGGAAGACTACGAGTCGTCATTGAACCTAGCGCTTTTCCGCGATGATTACAGCCGGTTCTCGGCCCTCATTAACCCGCGTAACTACGACAAGGAGCAGGTTCCTCCCATGTACATCCGAGGCAAATACGCCCAGCGTTTCCGCGACTCCGACCAGTTTGAATTCAAGATCTTGACCATGGAACCGCTATTCAACGTAGCGGAGAAGCTAGCTAACGGCGTGCGAGTGCAGCTTGACCTGCGCACCATCACGGAGCCCTTTATGGACCGTTTCATGGAAGCTGTGGAAGCGGCCCCCGGCAGCAAGAAGCTGGAAATCAAGTTTGCTGAGCCTCATGAACATCTCACTGTCGATACCTACTCGCGCCGCTACCGCATCGAGCCCAAGGAGTTTATCCGGAAGATGCGCGAGATGGAAATTGACGCTTGCCAGCTGATTTAACCCTAGTAAAAATGACTTTACCAAAACACGCGCCCTAGCAATGGGGCGCGTGTTTTGGTAAGAAATTCTCAGGGCAGTTTGGCCATTCTTTTTCACCTAGCACTTCTATTTTAGTTGTGCCCACAGCCACCACGCTAACTCTTTAGTGAATAGAAAGCGGCCAAGGAAAGGCCGTTCCCCTTTCATCAAAGCCGGCCCAGCGTCATCGGGGCCGAAGCGCAATTGGCCGGCGGAACTGCCACTCTGGCCGAGTGAACTTTCTGGCTCGTGGCTTGTTGAATCGCAATCTGCTACCTTGCGGCCCGGTTGACCGTAAACAGCACACACATTCCATTAAACCCCCTTCTGTTATGGGACATAAAGCCATCGAAATTACCGATGCTAACTTCGACCAGATCATCAACTCTGATAAGCCCGTGCTCGTGGATTTCTGGGCCGAGTGGTGCGGTCCGTGCCGCATGGTAGGCCCAGTAGTTGAGGAACTGGCTGGCGAATACGAAGGCAAAGCTATTATTGGCAAAGTTGACGTAGACTCTAACCCACAGACCTCAGCCAAGTTTGGCATTCGCAGCATTCCAACGCTGCTCGTGTTCAAGAACGGCCAGATTGTGGACAAGCAAGTAGGTGCTGTACCGAAGCACGTGCTGGCTCAGAAACTTGACGCTCAGGTTACGGCGTAACGCTTGCCTTAACCACCTCCCATAAAAAAGCCCCGCCTTGAAAGAGGCGGGGCTTTTTTATTGCTACAGTATGAGGGGCGTTTCCCTAGGCATTGTACCCTAGCAAAGTGCCTAGGGAAGCCATGAAGGGTTACCAGCTTTCATCAGGCGCAAACACGCGTGCTTCGGAGGGAGCTAGCTGCGGGGGCCTCAGCCCGGACAGCAGAGAAAAGTTGGGAGCAAAGTGGATAGGGATGGTGAACGTCATGGCCGTGGGCAGATTGTACTCACGCCCTGGCTCAAAAGCCGGTAAGCTGGCGACCACGCGCCGGGCTTCCTGGTCGGCTTCCGGAGCTAGGCTCTGCACCACCTGCACCTGCCCCACGCGGCCATCTTCACCCACAGTGTAGCTTATGTACACATTGCCGGTAATGCCCTTGCGCCGAACGTTGCGGGGGTAATTGGTATTCTGGGCAATAAAATTCAGCATAGCCGCCTCACCGCCCGGAAATTGCGGGAGCTCACGGGCTCGTACTTTGCCCATAAATGGCGAGCCGTCTTCATTAAAAAACGCCAGGGCCAAGGGCTTCCCTTGCCGGTCAGGCATTTCAATGGCGCTGAGCTGTCCAGTGTTGTAAAAGTAATGCCACTCGCCCACTGGTCGGCCCGCGTTGTAGCGCCCTTCGGAGCGCTTCTGGCCGTTGCGGTGCACCGAAATCCAGCGGCCCACACGTTGGCCATCGGCATAGTCGCCGCGCTGGCTTACGCGGCCGTCTTCGTACCAGCCCACGTACAGGCCTTGGGCTTCATCGTCGCGGTAGTGCACCTGGCCGGCCTTGCTGCCACTCGGATGATACCACGTAAGAAGCCCGTTGCGAATGGGTGGATCAATGGATGAGAGCGTACCACGCAGCAGCAACGTACCCGACAAAGAGTACTCTCGCATGGCGTACGTGCCCAGCAACTCGTTTTTCCGATCTACCACCCGGTAATGGGTGGCGCTATCGGGCACGGTCGCTTCGTCGCGGTTATTCAGATAAACGGCCGGTAAACTCTGGGACCAACCTAGGTGTATTGCTAGCAGCAACGGCAAGAGAAGCGCGTATTGTTTTCTCATTAGCAACTAGGGTAAGGGCTTACGTGCGGAGGGTGAACGAAATATAACCCGCAGGTAATCAAGACCCAAGCACCAGTCCAACTTCATCAAAAAAATACTATTTCAGCTGCTTAACACCCAACAACCCACCCAGTTCCACTGCCACCAGTACGCTACGCTGTAGCTTCTGCCCGCTTCTATTTGAAAGATAACTTATCTAGGGCAGTTAAACACAGCAGCCGCTACCCCGAAAAACGGAGCAGCGGCATGAGGTGCTGTTTTGGGCTTGCGCTAAACTAGTTGGTGCGCTCTTCTATTTCCTGCAGCTGAATTGGCCGGTTGAAGGCCTCCTCCAGCGAGATAAGCGTTTCGGTACGCTCAATCCCTTCAATTAGCTGAATCTGCTCGTGCAGTACCTCGCGTAGGTGGTTGGTATCCCGGCAAATCAGTCGGGCAAAGATGCCGTAGGCGCCCGTCGTGAAGTCGATGCTTACTACCTCGGGTATCTGCCGCAACTGTTCTACTACGCTTTCATACACGGAGCTTTTCTGCAGATAGATGCCTAGGAAAGCCCGCACGCCGTAGCCAAGCTTCTGATAATCAATTTTGAGGGTAGCGCCCAGCACAATGCCTAGCTCCTCTAGGCGGGCCATCCGCACGTGTACCGTTCCTCCCGAAACATGCACCTTACGCGCAATTTCAGTGTACGGCATTTTGGCATCGTCGATTAGGAGCGCCAGAATCTTCCGATCGGTGTCGTCAAGTTCGTAATTACGGGCCATTTTTTTCTATGTTGATTACGGATATTTTAATGACGAGCTACTTTTTTTAAAAAGTATGTAAATTTTAATACAAATGTCTGAAATTATTTTATCACAGCAAGTTAGGCGCTACATTTGTCATAATCCAACGCGAACGGCGGGGGAGAATTTTGACACTGTAGAATGATGAAACTGGCAGACATACCCTCCTCTCTCGGGGGTGGAGATTCGGGAAAAACTGGTCCGGCGGCCGGCTAACCACTCCGTGGAGGTTCGAATCCTTCTTCTACAGCACAAACAGTATTGGGTGGATCATGTGAGGAGGGAAAAACGGGACGTATCTGGGTGGGTACGTTCTGAATCAAGAGGCGGCATCTGGGTGGGTGCCGCCTTTTATTTTTTATTGCCGGTAAGTATTTGCCTGTTCTGGCAAACAGAAGCAGTACTTTCTGAAATCGGCCGCAAAGTTCGCTTTTTCTTATCGGTTAAGCACCCATCTTGGCAAAAAAGCCTTCTCTATTTCTGTTGTGGTCTTTCTCTTTTTGTTACGGCCCGCCTGTGCCTGATTACACAACGCTAGCCTGCTTCTGAAGGTATAATCCTCGCCTTTTTACTAGCCCATTATAGCCCATAAACCAACTGCCCACCCCAGACTTGTATCCGGAGCGGGCAGACCGAGAAGGGGGTGCTATTATCGAGTAGCTAGGGTTTGTTGCTGATAGCGCGCTAGGCCGGCATCCAGAAACTTCACGAAGGCCGTAATATCAGGCTCATAGGCTACGGATGCCGTCAGAGCCAGTGGCTGCTCAGGTGTACTGGCCGGGTCTAGAATTACGTAGTACGGCTGGGCATTCATGTTGAAGCGGCTGATCTGAAAGTCCAGATTTTGCTCGCCCAGCGTTTTCTTTACCCGTTGGTCGCGCGTGGAGGTGTACCACTGGTTTTGGGGCAGCTCGGTTTTGTCATCGGCATAGAGGGCTACTACCACAAACTTTTCGCGCAGGCGCTGCAGCACACGCGGGTCGCTCCACACAGTGGACTCCATTACGCGGCAATTGCCGCAGTTATGGCCCGTAAAATCAACGAAAATAGGCTTCTTCTGCTGGCGGGCACATGCCAGAGCTTCTTCCAGTGTGAAGTACCCTTCCAGGTTGAGCGGCAATTCCAAATCGCCTTGGAAGCGCGGCACGCTGCACAAAGCAGAAGCGGCGGGGTTTGCCGATGCGGTGGGGGTAGCGTTCAGCCAGGCGAAATCCTGGCGGGCCGGCGGCGGTGCCAGCGCCGAAAGGCCGTTCAGAGGCGCGCCAAACAAGCCGGGCACCATATACACCATAAATGAGAATACCAGCGTAGCCAGCAGCAACCGGGGCACGCTTACATGCGAGGTTTCGCTGTCATGGGAAAGCCGGAATTTCCCGAGCAGATATAGGCCCAGTAAACCGGCCAGCACAATCCAGATGGCCAGGAACACCGGCCGCGGCAGCAGCCCCCAGTGGTACGAGAGGTCGGCGGAGCTCAGGAACTTAAACGCCATGCCCAGCTCTACAAAACCTAGCGCTACTTTCAGGGTGTTCAGCCAGCCGCCCGACCGAGGAATCGACTTCAGCCAGGTAGGAAACAAGGCAAACAGCACGAACGGCAGCGCAAAGGCAGTTGAGAACGACAGCATAGCTAGCGTGGGCCGCAGCAGCTCACCATTCGCGGCTGAAATAGCCACCGAGCCCACAATGGGCACGGTACATGAGAACGACACCAGCACCAAAGTAGCCGCCATAAAAAACAGCCCCGACCAGCCGCCTTTGTCGGCTTGGGCATCTACTTTGTTTACTAGGCTGCTAGGGGCATTAATCTCGAAAAGCCCCAGAAACGACATCCCGAAGATGATGAAGATGACGAACGACAGCAGATTGGGCAGCCAGTGGGAGCTGATCAGGTTGGCGGCATCGGCCCCAAACAACAAGCTCAACACCACACCAGCGCCAGTATAAATCCCGATAATCGAGAGACCATAGACGGAGGCTTTGGCAATGGCCTCACTACGGCTGCGGCTGTTGTTGGTGAAGTACGATACCGTCATGGGGAGCATGGGATACACGCAGGGCATGATAACGGCCACCAAACCCGCTCCGAAGGCAATTAGCAAGAACTTCCACAGAGACAGGGCCGTGCCAGCCGGTGTAGCGGCCGATGCTCCCGCCGCAACAGTTCCATCTAATTTGGCAGGCGCTACCACGGCGGCCGCAGTCTGCCCCGAGTCGGGGGCAGGCGCAGCAAGAGCACTAGCTACCGGGGCAGCTTCAACCGCCGTGTCAGTAACTGCGGCCACGGCGCTGCTAGGGGCTACCGCCGGGGCTAGTGCGCCGGTAGTACCGGGGGTAGCGGCGGGCTTGGGCGTAGCGGGTGCGGCAGCAGTGCCAGTTACTTCCAGCGGGCCAAAGCTCAGGGTTTCTTCACCCGGAATGCAACGGCCGTCAATATCGGTGCAGGTCTGAAACTCGGTTTCCGCCGTAATAGTCAGAGCACCGGGCTGCAACACCCGAATGCGCTGCCGAATCTGGCCGGTCTTCTCGAAGTAAGTGATGTCGCCCTTAAATACTTCGTCAAATTTTTTCTTGGTCCCGATGGACGTGGGCTTACCTACCAGCTCGTAAGCCGGGTTCTTGGTAAACGTGAAGGTAAACACGGTGGGCCCCAGATCGGGGTCGAAGTTAGTGGCGTACAGATGCCACTTGTCGTCGATGCGGGCATTAACAATGAGCTCTACTTCCTCCCCCACTTTCACAGAGGATTTACTTACGGCAGCAGAAAGCTTGGTGGGGGTCAGGACCTGGGCCTGAACTCCTAGGGCCGCTAGCAAGGCTAGCAGCAACGGGAGCAAATAAAACGTACGACGAGGCATGAAGTAGAGAAAGAAACGGCAAACGGATGCCGAAAGGAAATACAAAGGTCGGCAGAAACCGCAACAGCTACAGCCAAGAAGTAGTTTTCTGTAGTGAGCTTGAATGCCCCGCAGGCCACTTCCTGGGCTTTTGGGTTATAATAGCGCTCCTCATTCCGAACCGCTTGCGCTGAATGTCGTACTTTTGCCTTACAAAGGAAGGCAGGCCGGTCGAGTCTTGCTTCCGCATCTATGCTCTTAAATATACTTCTTACTGTTCTTCTGGTATTGTTGAACGGGTTTTTCGTGGCGGCAGAATTTGCCATTGTGAAAGTTCGACTCTCCCAGATTGAGTTGAAAGCGCAGACTGGCAACCGGTTTGCCAAAATGACCGAAGGCATCCTGCACAACCTCGACGGCTACTTATCGGCCACCCAGCTAGGTATTACGCTGGCTTCGCTGGGCTTAGGTTGGATTGGCGAGAGTGTGGTTTCTCAGATCATAATTGCCACAGTACACGCGCTGGGCCTGGAAATGACCGATGCTACCGCTCACAGCATTGCCCTGCCTACTTCGTTTGCGCTCATCACCATCCTGCACATTGTGTTTGGGGAGCTGGCGCCCAAATCACTAGCTATCCAGCAGCCCGAAGCCACCAGCATGTTTGTGGCCCTGCCGTTGCGGGTGTTTTATACTGTATTCCGCATTCCTATTGTCGTGCTGAACTGGCTTTCGGGCCTAGTGCTGCGCTTGTTTGGCATTCAGCAAGTATCCGAACACGAAGTACACACCGCCGAAGAGCTGCGCCTGCTAATCGACCAGAGCAAGCAAAGCGGCGAAATTCAGGACTCGGAGCATGAGCTGATTGAGAACGTGTTTCAGTTCAACGACCGAATGGTAAAGCAGATTATGGTGCCGCGCACCAAGCTTTCTGCTATTGACGTGAACACGCCTCAGGATGCCGTGCTGGAAGCCGTATACAACGAAGGCTACTCGCGCATCCCGGTGTACGAGGGCAACATCGACAATATCATCGGCATTCTGTACGTGAAGGATCTGCTCCAGATTATTCGTCGGAGTGAGCCAATTGAACTACAGAAGATTATCCGGCCGGCGTATTTCGTGCCTGAGACCAAGAAGATTAACCGGTTGCTGCGCCAGTTTCAGCGCAAGCACACGCACATGGCCATCGTCAGCGACGAGTTTGGGGGCGTGTCGGGCATTGTCACCATCGAAGACATTATGGAAGAGCTGGTAGGCGAAATCCAGGATGAATACGATAACGAGGTGCCGGTAGTGGAAAAGGTTTCGGAAGCCGAGTATCGCGTAGCCTCGTCTACCGCCATCCCAGATGCTAACGAATACCTCCCTTTCCCCCTACCCGAAGGCGATGACTACGAGACGGTGGGCGGCCTGCTCAACGTGATTTATGGCAACATCCCGGAAGTAGGCGATGTAGCCGTACTCGACAACTACGAGTTTCGGGTATTGAAACGCTCCCGCCGCGCCGTGGAGCTAGTGCAGCTACGCGTAACCACGCAAGCCGAGCGCGACGAAGAGCCATCTGAGGCCTTCGACGCATAAGGAGGGCTAGTACTTCCTCGTCTGTTTCGTTTACGTTTTTTGCTCAGCCTAGCTCCTACTCAGGCGTAAACCACCCGGCGTACATCACATAATTATCGGCGGTGCGCAGCATGTTGGCGCGTTGCTCTTCCGTAACGGGCTTGATTTTACGGGCCGGAATGCCGGCATAGAGGTAGCCTGGCTCGCACTGGGTATTTTCGAGTACTACCGCCCCGGCCGCGATAATGCAGCCAGCCCCCACTACGGCTTGGTCCATCACGATGGCGCCCATCCCAATCAGCACGTCATCTTCTACCGTGCAGCCGTGCACAATGGCTTTGTGGCCGATGCTAACGCGCGAGCCGATAGTAGTAGCGGCCTTGAGGTAGGTGCAGTGAATCACGGCGCCGTCCTGGATGTTCGTTTTTTCGCCGATGCGGATGCTGTTCACATCCCCCCGAATTACGGCGTTAAACCATACCGTGCAGTTAGCGCCTAGTGTCACGTCGCCTACAATGGTAGCGTTTTCGGCCACAAAGCAGTCGGGGCCTAGTTGGGGGTATTTGCCTTGAACTGGAAGAATGAGCGCGGGCATAGGATAGGAAGTGAAGTGGGCGAGCGAGGAATAGCGCGTAGGCGACCGAAGGTGCAACCAGCAACAGTTACTAGGTTGGTTGGATAAACAAACCTAGTGATTTCACCTTTTAGCGCGCCAGCATCCGCTTCCAGGTGCCTTTGTCCCAGTTGTATTTGAGCGTGCTGGGCAGCGCCTGCCAGAAATACTTGCTGGTTTCCACCGCAAAGCTCGGTTGCATGTAGCAATTGATGGTACAGCCTTCGCACTGGGGCAAACGGCCTTCAAGGGCAGCCAACTGCTGTACCGGCGCAGAATTATACAGCCCGAACAGGTCGTTGGCAATTGGGAATTTCTGCTCGCCCAAGTGGTAGCACGGCAGCACCAGCTCATTGCTGGGCGAAATGACCAACGTAGTACTAGCGGCCCGGCACACGGGCGCAGCTACGTGGTTGCCCCCGTCGCGTCGCAACTGAATAAACGCCTCATTCAGGTACACGCCCGGGCGCTTACCGAAATCAGAGAGGTAGTCAAGTTCAGCGGCCGTGAGCTGTTCGCCGGTTTCCACGGTGTTGTACTCAAAGGCCGGGTTCAGAATCAGCACCAGCTTGTTGGGCCGCGTTATTTCTTGGTAGACCTTTTCCAGATCGGCCAGGTTTTCGCGAAACACCGTGAACAGAATATCCGGCCGCTCGCCCAACTCCTTCGCCACCCGGATGCTTTCCAGCACGAAATCAAAGCACGCCACACCGCGACCTTTATCGTGCACTTCTTTCTCTGAAGCATCCAGGGAAAAGTGCAGCATATCCACCTTGCCGCGCAGCTTTTCGGCGTACTTGGGGTAAAGCAGGCAATTGGTGGTTAGCGTTGTGATAAAGCCCATATCATGCGCTAGGCCCACAAACTCATGGATCTGGCGATGCAGGAGCGGCTCACCACCCGTAAAATCTACTACCGATACCCCTAGCCGTTTCAGGTCGCGCAGGTTACGCTCTACATCTTCCAGCTGAATGTAGGGAGAAGGCTTTTCCCAAATGTCGCAGAACGAGCATTTCGCGTTACACCGATAGGTGACGTAGTAATTGCACAGAACCGGATGACGAACAAGACGCATAGGCGGGTAAAGGTACGGCCAGGAAGCGAGTGTGCCTGCAGGGCATTCGATTTGGGCTAGCAGCCAACCTAGCAGCACTTCCGCGACCAAGCAGACCTAGTGTGGCAATGCGCCCCAGGCACTATCCCAGGTAGTGGGGGTTGCTGCCAGGGCCTCCGGAGTAGCCGGGCCGTAATGCTCCAGATAGTAATTACAGAAGCCTTTTAGGGGGCAGCGGGGGCAATCGGGCTTAGTGTAGAGACAAATCTTCTGACCGTGCCAGTAGTTGTGTTTATGAAAGTTAAGCAGGACCAGCGAATCTTTGGGCAGTTGTTCTAGCAGCACTTGGTGCGCTTTGTCAGCAGAGGCTTTCGGCCCGATCATGCCTACGCGCTGGGCAATGCGGTGCACATGCGTATCCACGGGCAGTACGGGCTTGCGAAAGTTGAACAGCAGCACCAAGGACGCTGTTTTCAGTCCAATACCCGGCATATCATTCAGCCACTGCATGCCTTGCTCCGTGGGCCACTCTTCCAGAAAATCGAGGGTAAACTCGCCTCGTTCCGCTTTTATCCGACGCAAAATTTCCTGGATGCGGGGTGCCTGCGTATCGGGCCAGCGGGTAGTACGAATGGCGTGGGCCAGTTCAGCCGTAGGCGCAGCTAGTACGCCTTCCCAATCCCCGAAGGTGTCTAGCATCCGGTCGTAGGCCAGTTCCTCATCGGCGTGGGTGGTGCGGTGTGAGAGTACCGTCGAAATCAGCTCGCGCATGGGTGAGCGGCGCGTGGTTTCTTGGGTAAGCGGCGGATAAAACTCGTTTAATAGCAGATGGTCCTGATTGGTTTTTTCAGCGGGCGGCGAGGTGTAGGTTGTGGGCATAGCAGGTTGTACCGCTCAGGTGGCGCGCAGGTTGCACCCACTCCGGGCTCCTAGGGCACTCCTGACCACAAAATCCATAAAAAAACGGTGGCTCCTTTGCGGGAGCCACCGTTTCTGTTGTCTCAAAAGTAAGGCAGTTGCTCTAATGCTTAGATGGTGCCTTTTTCAGCAGCTTTCTTGAGCTTTTCGTTGGCGAAAATAGCCACCTCTACCCGGCGGTTGGCTACGCGGCCAGCTTCCGTAGAGTTATCGGCAATGGGCTGACGCGAACCGTAGCCCGTTACCGTGAAGCGCGAAGCATCTACGCCTTGCTGCTGGGCATAGTTAGCTACAGCTTGAGCGCGGCGCTGCGAAAGCGGGTTGTTGATAGCGTCGCTGCCGCTGGTGTCGGTGTGGCCTTCTACAATTACGTTGGTGTCGCCGTACTTGATGAGGGTTTTAGCCAGATCCTGAATGTTAGACTGTGCCGTAGCGGTCAGAGCCGACGAGTTCTTAGAGAACAGCAAACCCGAGTCGAAGGTAATTTTGATGCCTTCGCCTACGCGCTCAACCGTAGCGCCAGCCATTTCTTTCCGCAGTTCAGCAGCCTGCTTGTCCATGCGGCGGCCGATAAGAGCTCCACCAGCACCACCCACGGCAGCACCAATAATTGCGCCTTTCGCCGTGCCCGACTTACCGCCAATTACGCGGCCTAGCACTGCACCACCGGCAGCACCACCCAAGCCGCCAATTACAGCGCCTTTTGCGGTTTTGCTCCAGGGTTTTTTAGTAGTCGTTGTGGTTTGGGCTTCCGCGTAGCTGCTGCCTAGTAGCAGCACAGCCAACATCAGCACGAATAAGGAACGTAGATTTTTCATGAGGGCAAGGTTTGAGTGTAGTGGTATGAGGTAAGCGAAAGCCTCAGGGGCAAAGATATCAGGACAACTTTCGTTTGAGGCTTCAGTTCTGGAAAAAGCGTTTTGCAACCACCTTGCCAAAAACGCTCTCTACCACCTCTAAAGTATCAAAACCCCGCGTTAAAAATTACAGCACGCTGTCCATCAATGCGTTTGCTTGCACATTTTACTAGCCCCTGCTCCTGCCCAAACCCTTCGCACCTAAATCACTGACTGATAGCCAGACGCAGTATTTTGAGTTACCGTTATTGATACTTTGTTGCTATCTGGAGGCTAGGGCACAAAAAAAGCCGCCCCAACAGGAGCGGCTTTTCTGAAACTAAAAGCTTGTGTAAGCTTACAGACGGCCTTCTTCGGCGGCCTTCTTCATTTTCTCGTTGGCATAGATGGCAATTTCTACGCGGCGGTTAGCCTGCTTGCCTTCAGCCGTGGTGTTATCCGCAATCGGCTGGCTTGAGCCATAGCCTTTGCTGGTAATACGACCGGCTTCAACGCCTTGCTGCTGGGTGTAGTTAGCAACGGCCTGGGCGCGGCGCTCCGACAGGGGCTGGTTGATGGCGTCCGAGCCGGAAGCATCGGTGTGGCCTTCTACTAGCACGTTGGTGTCGGGGTACTTTTTCAATACCTCAGCCATTTTCTGAATTTCCGTCATCGAAGCAGCACGCAGCTCGCTCTTGTTGGTATCGAAGAGGATGCCCGAGTCGAAGGTAATTTTGATACCCTCGCCTACGCGCTCCACTTTGGCATTTTGCATATCGCGCTGCAGCTCTTCTGCCTGCTTGTCCATACGGCGGCCAATAAGAGCACCACCAGTACCACCCACGGCAGCACCAATAATAGCGCCGGCAGCCGTACCCGACTTACCACCGATTACGCGGCCCAAGATAGCACCTGCTGCAGCACCACCGCCAGCGCCAATCAGGCCACCTTTAGCCGTTTTGCTCATGCCGGTTTTACGCGGGCCGGTGCCGTTGGTGTCAGCTTCCGGAATGTTGGGGTTGCGGGTGCTGGTGCTAGCGCAAGAGCTTACGAAAAGCAGCACAGCCATCAGCAATGTTAGAAGTGAACTACGAGATGTCATGATCTTAAGAAAATAGGTTGAGAGAATGTCGACCGGTTGGTTTTGCAGCTTCTACTGCGGATTAGCGAAAAATGTTCTGCAAATATAGTCCAGTATGGATACTTGCTTCCGTTTACACTAGGGTACCCAATTCGCTTAACCGAAACGCCCCTGCAAACCACCGGACAGGTGGTGCAGGGGCGTTTTCAAAAAGCTTGCCGGAAATGAAGGGCTAGCCGACTAGTGGCTTACTGCTCAACTGTAGCTACCTCACGAGCAGGCACTTCCACTGGCTTTAGCATCTTCAGCAAATCGGTGAGCTTATGTTTGAGCTCTTTCCGGTCCACAATGAAATCAAGAAAGCCGTGCTCTAATACAAACTCAGCACTCTGGAAACCCTTGGGCAAATCTTTCCCGATGGTTTCTTTGATAACACGCGGGCCGGCAAAGCCAATCAGGGCGCCAGGTTCGGCAATGTTAAAGTCGCCGAGCATGGCGAAAGAAGCCGTAACACCGCCCGTAGTAGGGTCGGTCAGCAGTGAGATGTACGGGATGCCAGCTTCGGAGAGCAACGCCAGCTTGGCTGAGGTTTTGGCCATCTGCATCAACGAGTAGCCAGCTTCCATCATGCGGGCCCCGCCGGAGCGCGAAATCATGAGGAAGGGTAGCCGGTTTTGGCGGGCATAGTCAATGGCGCGGGCAATCTTCTCCCCTACTACTGAGCCCATCGAGCCACCAATGAATTTGAAATCCATAGCGGCTACTACCAAACCCAGGCCGTTCATCTGGCCATGCGCCGAGCGCACGGCATCTTTCAGGCCCGTGTTTTTCTCGGTGGCCGCTACGCGCTGGGGGTAGGCTTTGGTGTCGACAAAGTTCAGGGGGTCAGCCGAGCGCAGGTCGGCGTCTAGTTCCTGGTACTCATGGTTGTCGAACAGGAAGTCGAAGTAATCCGCGGCATCTAGCCGGTCGTGGTAGCCGCAGCTACCACAGGTAGCTAACAGGCGCTTGTGCTCGGCCATGGTAGCTACGTGCTTACACTCAGGGCATTTGTACCACAGGCCGTCGGGGGTCTCCTTTTTTTGTTCCGTCGGCGTGACGATGCCTTTCTCTTTGCGCTTAAACCAGGAGGACATATTTCTGTGAGATGCTTGGGTCGATGAGAGGAGCAGAAGGAAGCTAGCCGAAGCCAGATTTAGAGTTCTTCCGTGCTGCAAGTTACGGCAGAATGCAAAAGTGCGAAATGCGAATGAAAGGTACGTACCCGGCAACGAAACAGGCAACTGCAGGCACTTTATCTACGCAAGTAGCCCTCTGCCAGCCCCTAACAACGGTTCTGCTTACTTAAGGTATGTTTACTAGCCCTTGCTTCCTGGTGAAGCCAACGTAATCAAATCATCAAGATACACATCCTGAATGGCATGTAGCAGCTCTACTCCTTCGGCGAAGGGCCGCTGAAAGGCCTTACGGCCGGAAATAAGTCCTTGCCCGCCAGCGCGCTTGTTGATAATGGCCGTCCGGATGGCGACTTGCCGGTCGCCGGCACCTAGGCTTTCGCCGCCAGAGTTAATCAGGCCAATGCGGCCCATGTAGCAGTTGGCCACTTGGTAGCGCGTCAGGTCAATGGGGTTGTCGGAGGAAAGCTGCTCGTACATGGCCGGGTGCGTTTTGCCAAACTGGAGCGTGCTGAAGCCGCCGTTATTTTCAGGCAGCTTCTGCTTGATAATATCGGCCCCGATGGTGACGCCCAAATGGTTGGCTTGCCCAGTGAGGTCAGCCGACACGTGAAAGTCCTTATCCTTGGTTTTAAAGGCGTTATTGCGCGTGTAGCACCATAGCACGGTAGCCATGCCTAGCTCGTGGGCACGCTCAAAGGCCGCCGCTATTTCCTGAATCTGCCTCCGGGATTCCTCCGAACCAAAATAAATGGTAGCCCCTACCGCCACCGCTCCCAGGTTCCAGGCTTCTTCCACGGAGCCAAACAGAATCTGGTCGTAGGTATTGGGGTAGCTCAGCAGCTCATTATGGTTGATTTTAACCAGAAACGGAATCTTGTGAGCGTAGCACCGCGCTACCGTGCCAAAGGTGCCAAACGTGGTTGCTACGGCATTGCAATTGCCTTCCAGCGCCAGCTTAATGATGTTCTCCGGATCGAAGTACATGGGGTTTGGCCCAAAGGAAGCGCCGGCCGTGTGCTCAATTCCCTGGTCGACGGGCAGAATGCTGAGGTAGCCGGTGCCGCCTAGTCGCCCATGGTTGTAAAGCTGCCCCAGGCTCCGGAGTACCTGCGGGGTGCGGCTGGATGGCACAAAGCAACGGTCCAGAAAATCGGGCCCGGGAAGGTGCAGTTGCTCTTTTGGGATAGTGTGGCATGCGTGCTCCAGCAACGCAGTGGTTTCGGCAGGAAGTCCTTCGAGGATAGACGCCATGGGCTGAACGGGTTAGAGTAACGATGAGCAGGTAGCAGCTACGTTAAATATAGCGTGAAAGCTGGCTTTGCCGCGGCGCCTAGGGTAGCACATCCGGCGAAGGTGCTGTACCTTGCCGCGAGAAAACCGGGCAGTTGAGCCGGCTTTCCGTTGTTGCACTTACTCCGCGTACTTTCTGTGAAAAACTTTTCTACTCTGGCGGTTTGCGCCCTTCTGGCCTCTGCCGCGCTGCCAGGCTGCGTGGCCTCTAAGAAATACGACGACCTAAGAGCCCGCCAAACCGCTACCGAACAAGCCAAAGCCGACCTGGAACGCCAGCAGCGCCAAGCGGTATCAGAGCTGAAAAAAGCCTCCGATGAGCTAGCCGAGCTGCGCCTGCAAAGCCGCCGCCTCATTGATGACTCGACTGAAACAGGCCGCAGCCTGCGCCGCACGCGCCAGCTCAATGCCCAGCTCACGGACTCGTATGACAAGCTGCTTAAAAACTCAGACCGCGCCATGGCCGACAAATCGGCCGACTATAATAAGGTAGCCAAGGACCTAGCCCGCCGCGAAGCCGAGCTAGGCGAGCTAGACACTAGCCTGCGGAAAAGCCGCGCCGACATCGATAAGCTCAACGCCGACCTCACCGCCCGCGAAGCCCGCCTAAAGGAGCTACAAAAAGCACTGGCCGATAAAGACAAAGCCGTGGACGACCTCAAGGCCAGCGTAAGCAACGCCCTGCGCGGCTTCCAAGGCACCGATTTGCAGGTCAAGATGAAGGATGGCAAAGTGTACGTGTCGCTTTCGGAACAGCTGCTGTTCAAAACCGGCTCTACCAAAGTTGACCCCAAAGGCCAGGAGGCACTAAAGCAGCTAGCCGTGGTGCTCCAGCAACAGCCCGATGTGAATGTGGTGGTAGAAGGCCACACCGATAACGTACCGTTCAGCCGGCCCGCCGGCGCCATGCAGGATAACTGGGACCTGAGCGTGCTGCGCGCCACCGAAATTGCCCGGTTGCTCACCTCGGGAGGAGTAGCGCCCGACCGCGTTACGGCCTCCGGACGCTCGCAGTTTGTGCCCGTAGCCGCCAACGACTCACCCGCTAATAAGGCCCTGAATCGCCGCACCGAAATCATTCTCACGCCCAAACTCAACGAGCTGCTCAAGATTCTAGACAGCAACTCTACCGCCGGCGGCAAGTAGGCTTGGGGCACTTCCTATAAAAGAGCGGAGCCAGCATGTCTGGCTCCGCTCTTTTGGTATATTGCCATATCTTATTTCTTTACTAATCTGAAACTTATGAAAAATATTATCCTTCGATTCTGGTTACTACTGCTGGGCGGGCTGCTGGTATCTACCCACGCTTGGGCCACGCACGCCGCTGGAGGTGAAATTCTGTATGAGCCTATTGCTGGTTCAGCAGACCGTTACCACATCAAGGTCCGGTTGTTTAGAACGGAAGGACCCGGAGTCGCTGACTTTGGAGGATCAATTTCCTTGCATTGCACCAAGAATAGTTGCGATGCTGCTTCTGCCGGAAGCTTTGTTGTAAACCTACCCCGTACGAAAGTCATCTCTCTTGATGCCATCAGGTGTGGGATATATTTAGATGAAGCAAGTGTTTTCGAGGGGGATGTGACGTTGCCGCCTGGCCGTTGGCTGCTGAGTACATGGCAGATAAACCGCTCACCAGCTATTCTCAACATAAACCAGGCAATCCAGCACAGCCAGCATATTGAGTCGTTTCTGGATAACTCTAGCGGCTTGGTAAATTCCTCTCCCAAGTTCACCTCCTACAAGCTGCCGTATCTGAGCGGCAATCAGGTTCACCAGTACAGCTCCAGCGCCTTTGACATAGACGGCGACTCGTTGGTTTATCAGATTGTGGCGCCACGAGAAAACACTGCAGCATCGGAACAGCAGTTCGCTTGCAGCACTGAAATCCCAAATTATTCGGCGGCTCCTCATTTTACTATAGATGCTGCTACGGGTGCGCTGCTTCCTACTTCAGCAGCTTTAGTACTAGGCGATTATGTGCTGCCCGTTCGGGTAGATGAATACCGAAAGCTCAACAACGTCTGGACGAAGATTGGCAGCGTAACCCGCGACCAGATGTATCGGGCCTATACCAGTTCCAGCCTCAACCCTACGTTTACTGGCCTTACCGTGAACAACGGCACTACGGCTCAACCGCTTGAACAGGTCATTCGGGTGAACCCAGGCCAGAAAGTATCCCTGACGCTTACCGCGTCTGATGCTGATGCGGGCCAGAAACTTCGCTTCGTAAGTGATGCTCCTGAGGTAGTTCCCGGTGCCACGTTGCAAACCCTGAACGCCACCCAGGCTCGCCTAACCTGGACTGTACCGAGCACCCTTCCGATGGGCCGATACCGCCTCGCGGTAGGAGTAGCCGATGATAGCTGCCCTCTTAATGCCAGCGAAGTACGCACCATTACATTCCTAGTGACCAACCAAATATTGGGTGCTACTACCCCTAGGCCACTTCTTCTGCCGGCCAGCCCCAATCCATTTCATACCCAGGTGTCCTTCCAGATAGCCAAGCCGCAACCCGTAACGGTACTTGATGGCCTGGGCCGCGTTATTGCTCTCCTTACAAGCCGCCCCGATGGTACCGTTACCTGGCAACCCGCTGAAACAGTAAATGCCGGCCTATACTTCGCCCGAACCGCCGATGGTAAGCAATTGGTAAGGCTAGTACGTGAGTAACGTTACGAAACCCCTAAACAAAAGCGCCGACTCCTGAGAGTCGGCGCTTTTGTTTGTAAAGTAGCCTAGGCCGTTTAAAGTGTGTAAGCAGGATTCCATAAAATGACACGTACAGTTAACCCGTAAAGCCGAGCGACGAGAGTTATTCAAGGAAAACCCCTCTGCTTAGCTGAAACGACACGGGTGGCCTGGAAGTAAAAAGCCGCCCCTGCGGTTGCAGAAGCGGCTTTGCACAAAGCATGTGCCTAAGCAAATGACCTACTTAGAGTGAGAAATTCACGCGCCCGAAATAGAAAGCTCCGCTGTACCCAAATTGGTTGGAGCTGTACTGAAAGCGGCCGCGGTTGGTAGCATCAAGGGTGCTATAAGCCAGGCTCTGCTCATTGTTGTTAGGATCCTGATAGAGGCGGTCAGGGTATACATTGAACAGGTTGTTCACGCCCACACTTAGGCTCAGGTTCTTAATAACCTGGGCACTGAGTACCAAATCCGTTACCCATTTTGCCGAGAACGTCTGGTCGATGAAGGCGCGGTCGGGGTTGCTGTCCTTGGTTTGCACCTCTCCAAAGCGCACCGTCCGTAGGTTGGCACTGAATATTTTGTAGGCGTAGTCGGCGCTCAGGTTGATTTTGCTGCGGGGCTGGCCATTGGTCAGGCGGGCCCGCTGAGCGCGGTCGAACAACGTGTTCTGCAACGCAGGATTTGCATCAATAATAAATGAGCTATTGAAGCCGCGCACGGTGGTTTCGTTGAAGTTGGCTGCGGCCGTCAGGCTCAGGCGACTATCGGGGCCCAGGTTCAGGCGCTCATTAGCTACTACATCGAGGCCGCGGGTGCGGGTGTTCACGGCGTTAGCAAAGAACTGGATGCCCTGCACAGGCAATGTGCCCAGAATCTGGTTTACGGTGGCGTTGCCGCGGTTGTACTGGCTGCTGAGCACAATCCGGTCATCAATGTCAATCTGATACGCGTCCACGGTCAGCGTAATCGTGCGGAGTACCCGTGCCGTGAGGCCCAAGCTGTAGTTTTTCGACTTTTCCTGCTTTAGAGGGCCGATACCAAAGGCGCGCGTTAGGGGGTTGTCGTTGTTGGTGGTCAGTACTTCGCGCAGTTCGCCGCTGGTAAACTGGGTGCTGGAGTTGGTGAAGTAGCGCTGCTGCAGAGAAGGCGCCCGGAAGCCATTGCCGATGTTGCCGCGCACTGCCAAATCGGGCAGGATGCTGTAACGGGCGGCCAGCTTGCCACTTACGTTGTTGCCAAAGTCGCTGTAGCGCTCAGCGCGGCCGGCCACGCTCACCAGCAGCTTTTCCGTGATGTCGCTTTCCAAGTCAATGTACCCGGCCACGTTGTTGCGGGAGCGGTCGGTAGCATCAGAAGGGCGGTAGCCAGCAAAGCCCTGCGAGCCAGCTGAGGCATAGGTAGCGGCCGTATTGCCGCTGGCCGGTGTAATCACCCGACCCTGCTCATTGATGCCGTTGGCGTACGAACCGGTTTCACCAGCTTTAATCTGGAAGTTATCTACCCGGTACTCGCCACCAAACGCCACGTTCAGGGTGCTGAGTACGGGTACGCTGGTGAATTTGCGCGAGAAGCCTAAGTTCACGGTGTTCTGCTGAAACACAAGCGTGCCCGCGTAGAACTCCGTCGGGCTGGTGCCCAGCGGCAGCGAGGCGTTCAGCGTGTTGGTAATGTCGTAGCGCAAGCTATTGCGGCCGAAGGTATTGCTTAGATCAGCCTGGAAACCCAGGACATTACCACGCAGACCGGTAATAATCGACTGGTCATCGACGGTACTGTTAATAAAAGGCAGGAAGCCGTTCGGATAGATGCTTAGGTCGATTTGCGTGGTTTGGGTAGGTAGGCGGTAGAGTGCCCCACCCTTGCCCGTGCGCCGCGTGATACCACCAGCTATGTAAGCCTCTAGGCCACTGGCCGGGGCCAACGTATAGGCCGCATTCAGAAAGCCCCCGTAGGTGCGAGTGTCCGAAGCGCCCACCCGAATATTGCGGCGGTTGAAGCCATTTTGGGCAATCAGGGCGTCATCCTCAGCTTTGAGCGCGCGCTTTTGGTCGTTGGAGAGACCCGCAGGATAGTTGCCACTGCTGGTACCTTTATAGATGAGGGGTGCCGTGTCGCGGCCGCTGCGGTCGAAGTAGCTGCGGTTGCTGAACTGTCCGCTTACATCTACAAAGCCCCGACGCCCCAGCCCGAAACCCGTATTGGCATCGGCCTGAAATAAATCACCGTCGCCTTCTACCGTCTGGCCTACGGTGCTGCTGGCCTGTACGCCGGTAGTGTCGTCTTTGAGCTGGATGTTGATGACGCCGGCAATGGCATCGGAGCCATACTGGGCGGCTGCACCTTCGCGCAGCACCTCAATGCGCTTGATAGCTGCCGGCGGAATCACGTTCATATCAGTGCCCACGGAGCCGCGGCCGGGCGTGCCATTGATGTTGACTAGCGCCGAGGTGTGGCGGCGTTTGCCATTCACCAGCACCAGTACCTGGTCGGGTCCCAGGCCGCGCAGGGTAGCCGGGTCCACGAAGTCGGTGCCGTCTGTTACGGTCTGGCGGGTGCTCTGGAAGGAAGGTGCGATGTACGTCAGGATCTGCGTAACGTCGGTTTGGGCGTAGGCCTTGATTTCGCGGGCCGAAATAACATCAACGGGCGAGGTGGTCAGGATGTTGGAGCGGCCTTCTGTAGCGCGCGAGCCAGTTACTACTACCTCGTTCAGCGCGGTTTCATTATCAGCCAGGCGCACCTCCAGGCTAGTGCGGCCGTTCAGCGGAATCTGTTGGGTGGTGGAGCCAATAGCAGAAACCACCAAGGTAGCGGCCGGCGAAACGCTTAAGCTGAAGCGGCCATCCGCATCGGTGCTGGTGCCATTGTTGGTGCCGCGCTCCAGTACCGTAACGCCCGGTTGGCCTTGGCCGGCGGTATTCGTTACGCGGCCCGTTACGGCCACATTTTGGGCAACGGCGGCAAAGCTCGACAGCGACACTGCCGTAACCAGCCCTATTCGAGCGGAGAATAAATTTTTCATATCAAAAAGCAAAAAGAAACGAGTGCGAAGGCCACTAGGCCAACCTAAGTGGCCTAGTGGCAGATTTTAACTTTACTAGCTTGTAGTTCTGTGCAGTACAACAGCGCCCCCACGGGCACCCCACCACTATCTCACCGGAGCTTACAGAAAGGCTTCATTCGTGCATACGCACAACGGCGCCCAAAAGCTGATAGCGTTTAGCTACGAAAAGCAACCCCAGAAACTGAGAGGAATAAGGCGGCGCAACTGCCGCCACGCTGCTTAACGGCAGCCTTCTAGGCTAACAACAGCAACAACACCCAACCGCAGCCGCGCAAACACACGCTGGCTCAACCGTGTTGGGAGTAGAAAAGCAGGTAGCATTCAGCCGATGTTTCTGCACGTAGCAGGCGGCTGAGAAGATATTTTTCACGCGGCAAAAGTAAAATAGCTGGTCCAAAAAAGCATACGGCATTTCTTCGGCACAGGATATCAACTACAGATAAGCCAGGATTTTGTTTTGCAGGTGTTTTTTACTGCTCAGCTACTAGTACTGGGCTTGAGGCACCTACTACCTCCCCACGGTAGGCAGCCCACCACCTTTCGGGCAGCACTCCATCTGCCACATTCACTCGCTGCCCAGGTGCGGGAAGCAGCAACGGTACTTTCGGGCCAGCGGCGGCTACTAGCCGATCGGCGGGCTCGTGCCAGCTATGGAAAGCGAGGTTAAATGTGGCCCAGTGCAAGGGCAGTAGCGCCCCGCCGCCTAGGGCCTGGTGCGCCACCAAGGCCTCGTCGGGACCCATATGGATATCGGCCCACTGGTCGTCGTAGGCACCTATTTCCAACATTACTAACTGAAAGGGGCCATACGCCTCCCCTATTTCGCGAAAACCCTCTTCATAGGGCCCTGAGTCGCCGCCGAAGAAGGCGCGGTGCGTGGGGCCGAGCACACACCACGAGGCCCACAACGTATCGTCGCGGGTGAGGCCGCGGCCGGAAAAGTGACGGGCCGGGGTAGCCACCAATGTGTGCGTATCGCCTATTTTAACTTCCTGCCACCAGTCTAGCTCGGTTATTTGGGTAGCCGGCACGCCCCAGCGGCGCAAGTGTTTGCCTACTCCCAGCGGGCAAAAAAACGGCACACCGGTCGGCATCAAGGCTCGGATGGCCTCTTTATCGAGGTGGTCGTAGTGGTCGTGCGAAATCAGAACGCCGTCGAGGGTTGGCAGCTCGGACAGGGCTAGTGGCGGCGCGAAGAAGCGCTTAGGTCCTATAGCTACCGGCGACGCCCGCAGGCGCCAGACGGGGTCAGTCAGGAATCGTTTGCCATCGAGCTCTACTAGGGTGCTCGAGTGCCCAAACCACGTTACCCGCAGCGCGCTGGCCGACACGGGCTCCTGCAAAGTCGCAACATCAGCGCGGAACGGGCCTAGTGGGCTGCGAGGCTCCCGCTCTTCCTTACCCGTAAGCCACCGCCGCATCATCCGCCCGTAATCGGCCGACATGCTGGTGGGAATGGTGTTCAGATACTTTTTGCCCGTAAAGCGGGAAGGTGTTTTCATAGCTACTAGGCAGGGAAACTACTTAAACCGCCTGCAACTGTTGACGCAGAGCCCAGCCGTTTACTTTACTTTCCTAGGTAATAACTCGGCCCGAAGTCTACTTCAGCAGCTGCCGCACCGTTGGGAGCACCCGATCGGCCCACTGCTGCATGTGTTTGCCGGAGTAATGCAAGCCATCGGAGGCAAACTGCGTACGGTCGGTGGCAGCGGCCCGGGTTAGGTCGGTGATATCAATGTAGGTTACTGCAGCCTGAGCGCATTCCTGCTTAGCGGCGGCGTTAAACTGATCGATTTCAGTAGAAATACGGGCCTGGTCGGAGCTGCTGCCGTAGGGCGAGCGGCCCCAATCTGGAATCGACAGCACTACTACGCGCCCCGGCCGGTTGCCGGCAAATTGAATGGCGGTTTGCAGCAATTCCCGAAACTCAGAGCGGTACGTGGCCACCGGCAGCCCCCGGAATTGGTTGTTTACGCCAATCATGAGGGAAACCAACTCGTATTTTTTTTGATTGTTCGCGGAAGCAATAGCCTGTAGCAGTGCCCCAGTAGTCCAGCCAGTGCGAGCAATAATGTCGGGCGTTGCTAGCCCCTCAGCTTGTCCCAACCGCGCTAACTGCACACTCCAGCGGTCCGTTTCGCTTACTCCTTCCCCAATGGTATACGAGTCGCCGAGCGAAAGAAAGCTGACGGTTGCGGTGCTTGGCGGAGTGACAGGAGCGGTTGGAGTGGTGCTTGTAGGAGCCGGCGCTGGTGCCGGGTTAGACTGCTCACAGCCGAAACTGAGTAGCAAGGACAAGAAGAGCAGAATCCGCATGTGTAATAGGGCTGTAGGAGGTAGAGCAATGACGTACGCCATTGCGCATAACCCAGATTGCACCAAGGCAATTCCTTTGTGCCACACTAGTTCTAAGAATACCCCACGACTTGGTAGCAGCAGAGCTACTAGCCTACTGAGCTACACCTACACTGCCCTAAACCACAACTGCCCGACCAAATGGCCGGGCAGCTGGGTAAACGTTGTGCAGCAGGTTACCAGACGGCCTTTAAGGCATCTTCTAGCTTGGTTAAAGCCCCGAAGCTGACTTTGGCCCGGCTGTAGCTCAGGCGGCCTCGTGGTACGGCGCGGGCTAGTGCCTCCACTTCGCGGAAAGCAGTTTTTGCTGGTGCATTTTCTAGGCCCAAGTATTGGGCAGGAAAAGCCGTGGCCTGCCCACGCCCGGGGCCTTCTATGGTAAACAGCCCAGTCAGCTTCCAACCGGCTTCTTGGCGCACTGCCCGGAGCTTAAGCTGCTCCGCTGGGCGCTGGGCCGGCACTATCACTTTAGTGGTGAGTAGGCCTCGCGTGGCATCCAGGGTATCAATAATGAACCCATGGGCCTGCAGATGTTGCTGAAGCTGCGCCAAGACTGAATCAGGGCGAGCGGAGGTTTGCACGAGCACGATATTGGCCCGGCTGAAGGGCGCAGCCGCCACCTGAGGTTGCTGCTGCGCTACAGCTGCGCCGGCCGTTCCCAACACCAACCCTGATACAACTGCTAACCAGCTGGTGCACATTACCCGATGGCCTGCTTTAGATCTTCGATTAGGTCATCGGCATCCTCAATGCCCACGCTCAAGCGAATCAGCGAGTCCGAGAGGCCAGCCTTGCGACGTTCCTCGGCCGGAATGCTGGCGTGCGTCATGGTAGCGGGGTGGCCTGAAAGGCTTTCGACGCCGCCCAGGCTTTCCGCCAGCGAGAATAGCTCGAATTTTTCCAGGCAGGCAATGGCGTCTTCCTTCCGGTCGCCTTGCAGCACGAAAGAAATCATGCCCCCAAAATCCCGCATCTGCTTGGCCGCAATGGCGTGATTGGGGTGGTCCTGGAAACCGGGCCAGTACACTTTCTCCACTTTGGGGTGGCTCTTGAGGTACTCGGCTATTTTGCGGCCGTTTTCGCAGTGGCGCTGCATGCGCACGTGCAGCGTTTTGAGGCCGCGCAGCACCAGGAAGCAGTCCTGAGGACCGGGTGTGCCACCGCAGGCGTTCTGGTAGAAGCTTAGGCGCTCGTGCAACTGGTCATCGTTCACCACCACGGCACCCATCACCGTGTCGGAGTGGCCGGCCATATACTTCGTGAGCGAGTACATCACCATATCGGCGCCGAGCTCCAGCGGCGTTTGCAGATAGGGCGTCGAGAAAGTATTGTCCACCACCAGCAGCGCACCAGCCTTCTTAGCTACAGCCGAGGCAGCAGCAATATCAATTACGTTCAGCAGCGGGTTAGTAGGCGTTTCCACCCAAATCAGCTTGGTGCGCTCTGTCACGGCCGCTTCCACGGCCGTCATGTCGTGCATGGGCACAAAGTGAAATTTGATGCCATACGCTGCGTATACTTTCGTGAAGAGACGGTACGAGCCACCGTACAAGTCGTTGGTCGAAATCACCTCGTCGCCGGGTTGCAGCAGCTTCACAATGCAGTCGATGGCCGCCATGCCGGTAGCAAAGGCCAGCCCATGCTTGCCGCCATCCAGAGCCGCTAGGGCATCCTGCAGCTGCGTGCGGGTGGGGTTGTGCGTGCGGGAATATTCGAAGCCTTTGTGGTCGCCGGGCGAGCGTTGCACATAGGTCGAGGTCTGGTAAATAGGCGTCATGATAGCCCCGGTGGTGGGGTCCGGATGCACACCGGCGTGAATTACTTTGGTTCCGAATTTCATGTGGGTGGTCGTTGAAACGAAGAGGTTCAGGAGTTGGAGCGCAAAGGTAGAAGAAGAAGCTATTACAACCGGTTCAGGCGCAGAAGGTACCTAGTCCTGTACGGCCGAGGCGCGGAGCCGTTTGTTGAAGTTGTGCTGATCATCTCTACTTTCTATCTTTCCCCTAAAATCCTATTCACTTTTTCTTTATCTGTTTGAAAAAACTACTACTCCTAGCGGCGCTAGCGTGCGGCTACCTCACAGCTACCGCCGCGCCTACCCCTCCTACTGCCCTCGACTCTGCGGCCCGCATGCAGGCATACGTCGACTCAGTAAATGCTACTTTTCACTACCAGACCGGCCGCGTGCAGTTGCCCGAAAACCTGGGTGAATTAGCCGTACCCACTGGTTTTCGCTACCTCGATGCCGACCAAAGCAAGCGCCTGCTCACGCAGGTGTGGGGTAACCCCGATGGCTCGTCGCTGGGTATGTTGATGCCCGCCGACCGAGGCCCACTCAGCAAAAACAACTGGGCCTTTGTGCTGGAATACGAAGGTATGGGCTACGTGAAAGATGACGACGCGGCCGATATTGATTACGACGATCTGCTGAAGGACATGCAGTCCGACACGGAAGAGGCCAACGCCGAACGGACGCAAGCCGGCTACGAGCCCGTGACGCTGGTGGGTTGGGCTGCCAAGCCCTATTACGACAAGGGCCTGAACGTGCTGCACTGGGCTAAAGTGCTCAAGTTTGGCAATTCCCCTACCAACACGCTCAACTACAACGTGCGCCTACTAGGCCGCAAAGGTGTGCTAAACCTCAATGCTGTGGGCGAAACCAGCCAACTGGCCGAGGTACGCAGCACCATTCCGGCCGTGATCAAAAGCGTTTCGTTTGCGCAAGGCCTGCGCTACGCCGATTTTAATCCCGAGCTGGATGAAGTAGCGGCCTACGGCATTGGCGGCTTAGTGGCCGGCAAGGTGCTAGCGAAGGTGGGCTTCTTTGCCATCATCCTCAAGTTCTGGAAAATTGGCTTGGCGCTGCTCGCCGGCGCCTGGACGGCCATTCGTCGGTTCTTCGGCGGCAAAGCCAAGGACGATGAGCTACAGCCGGTTTTGGCCGGCGGCGACCCTAGCGACGAGACACCCGCATAGCCATCGGAGCCATTTTTACGTTCTTACATTCGGGCCGGCCCTCGTGCGCCGGCCCGTTTGTTTTACTTGCCTATGGCTTTCCTGAAAGAACTGTTTCACCAGAATACCTCCACCATCGTCTCGCTGTTTCTAATGGCGCTCCTGCCGCTGGTCGGCGATAGTGCTCTGGCCTGGGGCCTGCACCAGAATGCGGGGTGGCTGCAGGACCCTTCCTTACTGCAGATGTTGCTGTACTTTGTGGGGGTAGCGTTTACCATGACGTTTGCCCTGACGCACACCACAGTGGTTGTGCTAGTTACAGCGTTTTATTTTGATTGGGCTGGCTTTCCGGGCATGATCCTGACCTACATGCTCGCCGCCTTGTTCGGGCATATGCTCGCTACCTCCCTAGACAAGGGCAAGCTCATTCAGCTGCTGGAAAAGTTTCCGAAAGCCCACGCCGTTATGCACGAGCTACGCGGCGACAGTTGGCGTCTGGTGCTGCTTACGCGCCTTTCGCCGGTCCTACCCTTCGCCATGATAACCTTTATTCTGGCCGTGATGGGCGTACCGCGGGGCAAATTCCTGACGGCATCCGTAGTAGGCATGCTACCCCGTACGCTGTTCTTCTACTGGCTAGGAACCAAAGCCCAGGATGTATTGCTCCTGATCCAAGACCCCGATACTGGCACCACCGGCAAAGTGCTGGTAGTGGTCTTGATTGCGGTATCGTTGTTCGGGCTATATTTCTTGTTTACCCGGGCCGTGAAGCGTTCTTTGGAGAAAAGTGTGAAACAGGAGCAAAAAAATTTCAATTGAGATTCAGCATCTTGCACGTCTTAGCTATGGTTTTTGCTTGAAATTTTGCCTGACAGTTTGCACGCCCCAGTTTTTCCCTGCTATCTTTGCACAACCAAAACGGAGGAACGCTCCCGAAATGGTGAAAATTGGTTGCGTAGCTCAATTGGATAGAGCATCTGACTACGAATCAGAAGGTTTAAGGTTCGACTCCTTACGTGACCACAACAACTAATATAAACCCCGGTTCTGATTCAGAATCGGGGTTTTGTTTTTCTGGTGTGTGACTGAGTGTGTGAAAAGCGCATATACTACCTCTCTCCTACCCTTGGTGCTATGACTGAAACCTTTGTCTACAAAGGGAATCTACCAGTAAATTTGAGAATGGCAGAACGTATTCTATTGCCTTGGATAATTGCCGAGACTTTATTCAAGCGGTGGTGATAGGCGCTGATGTGCACCATTATTCTAGCCTACACGAATTTCTACAGAACTGGGTACCCATTGCTTCAAGTAACCCGGCATGTAATGGTAGTAATAGTGCTGCCGAGCATGGCGGCCTCGGGGACTAATGGGTAGGCGCTTCAACGACTACCCTGAAGAAATTCAGGAGCACCTGGCCTCTGAAATGCTAGAGCTAGTGAGCGGTTACGTTCCCGCTTATACGCACATTAGTCAGGTACAGAGATGCCTTCACCAACCCAACCCAGAGGTAAAAGGCGGTAACATTCCGTTCTATCACCAGAATATATATGCCGTGCAGGCAGAACTGAATTACTAAAGTATAATAGCCTTAGCTCCGGTCTAAGCCTAGGGCACTCATCACACAGGAAGTCACCACGCGGTAGCCTACACGCTGCAACTCTTCCGGATACTACTCAAAGTAGCGGTCTATCAGCAGTCCAGCAGATTGGGAAGGGCCAATCTGTGCCCAGCCGTACTGCGAGATTTCAATGTGTACTGTGTCCTGATCAAACATGCCCCGCTCAAAAGCAAATTGAAGTGGGTCAGCGTAACGGTCAACTACCTTCACGGTAAGTAGCCACTTAGCATTCGATTCAAAAGCATACATAGGTTCAGGTTATAGTTTAGCCAAAACTACTGAATCACCCGAGTGCCCCATACCATTAGCATGCTTACCCTAGGTGACTACAAGTAGAAGCCGGGCAACCTGATAACGCTGGAAAGTGGCTGGCCTATTCTCACCGTGACGTGGCGCGGCAAGTTCAAAGCACTGGATGGGTACACCTACAATGTGTACCAAGTGAGTAAACAGTACTGAGATGTGTACTTTGAAGATGAGCTGTACTCGACTCTTCGGCCTCGATCAATTTAGTTAGCTTTCCTCATTCAAGTTTACTCAACCTTTACCTATTCAAATAGATTTAAATAGCATCCCACCCTACACTTTAGAATCTGTTTTAGCCGGCGGAGCCGCAGTGCTGGCTAAGATGAATGAGAAAATATTACTCGGATTGTATGACGACCTAGCCAAGCCTGGAGTTCGAAAGGTAGGCAAGGCTTTATCTACAGTATTAGGTCTAACGAATACTCTTTTGTTGCCAGTTCAAGGAGTAAATGATGCCAACCAAATGCTCTATAAGTACTATATGGAGCAACTGCGACTTAAGCTTGAAAACGTACCCGAAGAAAAGATTGTAGAGGTTGCACCTGAAATAGGTGTCCCAATAATTGAGCGTTTGGGCCGTACAACAAATCTAAAATTGAGTGAGCTTTATATCAACCTACTGGCTAACGCTTCGAATGTGGATTACGCCACAGAGGTACATCCTAGGTTTATATCATTAATTAAGAGCTTAACGCCTAATGAAGTACTGTTACTGGAGCGAGGTATGGGCAGAATGCATATTTGACGATCATTCATAGATCGAAATTCGCAGTGCCTTACAGTGGTCATTCTGTAGGTGAAAGCCTGAGGTCTACAAAAAAATACCAGAACATATTTTAGCCTTACTATATGTACCAGAAAGAGTTCGTTTCTACTTTTCAAATCTGATAGCCTTGGGATTTATTAAAGACAAATACTTCCCAGCGTTCAATGATGAACATAAAGAGCTGGTTAGTGCCTACTTGCACCTCCAAGGTTTCCACTTAGATAGAGATGGCAAAGAGTATGTATTTGAGAAAGGAAATTACCAAAGCACTCAATTAGCCGTTCTCTTCGTTAAAGCTTGTAAGTAGAAAGATTAGCTAGCAAATAAAGCCTTGGCTCTTGCGAGAAGCTGGGGCTGTTTACTAAAAGGCATGCTACCAGCTGTCTTCACCCAAGAAGAGCCGTACCCGACATTCGGGGCCAGATCAAGGTGGTTATCCAGAAAAGATGACAAAGTGCCCCCTATCCTTGCACCACAGGGCACTATTGTTTATTTGAATAGAGTAAACCGGGTGGCGTCTACACGCCGAGGTTTAGAAGCTGGAGCAGAGAAGATAGCGTTATCGGTAGTGGGCCGATTCATTAGACAGCCCGAACCAATAATATTGTTCGCACCGATATGCACATGCTCATTCACAACCGTTCCCATCCCAATGAAAGTGTGATTACCTACCTGTACGCTCCCACCAAGCGTACATGCTGATAGCAATACATGGTCGCCTATGTGGCTATGGTGCCCAACGCGTGCTCCAATAAGCATGACGTTGTTTCCAATGGTAACAAAAGGATGAATGGAGCTTACTTCATCAATGAAGACATTCTCTCCTATAAGTAAATCAGGCCACACTTGGGCGCGGGATGCAATGTAGTTCGCAAGCGAGTAGCCGAGATGCTTGGCGGCTAAGTATAGACGGTGTCGAGCGGCCTGCTGACCCACCGCAATATGCATCTTAACCTCCTGGGGCGAGTATAGGTTACTCACTTGCTCAAACGCCACAATAGGCAAGCCGAGTAGTGTAGACTCATCTTCTGGCATATAGGCTGCCTCGATACAAAAAGCCACTACCTCGTACGCACTGTCATGTGTAAAGAAGTAATACGCTAATTCGGCTTGTGAGCCCAATCCGTATAAAAGTAGTTTCAAAGAAGTACAAGTAAGGAGAAGGGTTAAGCTAACTAGCTCAACAATGTAGCAAAGATACAATGCCCTTATTTATAGCAGATTATAATTAGATTAGCTGAGCAAAAATAATATTTCTACTGAGTCTAAGGGAGCCCCAATTTTTATAGGAATCGGGGCTATTCCAACCTAGTTAAGTCAATCAGCTGCGTGTATGCTTCCAGTGGACCACTGCTTACGAGGGTTCGACAGTGCTACAGCACATTCATCCCCGAGTCATAGTAAAGCTCAGCAAAGAAGCTGCCCATATGGCAGAAGTTGATGTAATCGCCTTCTTCACCCAAGCAGTTGGCCAGGAATGTGCCCTCGAATACCACTAACCCAATCTGGGCATTTAGTGACAGCAGGTTGAAGGAATAGAACGAAGGTATTGATGATGTATTTCGCGCCTACCCGGATGTGACGTAGGCCCCACTCCTTCCCTTCCTCATAAGCTTTTAGCAACTCGTAGGCTTTCGTCTTGCCGCAGCCTAAGCGGATGTGCAGCCGGTCATCATACTTCTTATCGGCACTATGTTTGGGGCTCTGCACATAAGTGCGGGTAGCTACTTCAGCTTCGGCCTGAGCTTTGGCTTAAATTTCCAGCATCGTTACCCAGTCGGGGTTGATGTTAGCACCGCCTGACGCAACGGTAAGGTGTTGGTTGGGGAGAGCGTTGACATTGTGAAGGATTGAGAAAGTGAACCAATGGGGAATATTAGAAACGAATGGAAACAAACAAGGCAAAAAAATTCAGGTCTCTAGTTGAGCTGTCTTTTCTTCAAGCCATTCGGATGCGATACCCATGACATTGATCTTTTTGCCAATTTGTAAAAGTCTTCTGGCTTGTTCGTTTTGCAGCGCATGGCGTAGCTTGGTCGCACCGAGATACCGCACATGTTATACGTTGACTGATGCTGGGGATTTGGGAGTAGCAACCATTATGGTGCGGTAAAAGGTGAATTGACATGACAAGTATACGACACATTAGATAACAATCTAACACATTTAGAAAAATAAATTGCAATAATGTGTATATTAGTGCTATTTCGTGTCCAATATGGAGGCATTAGAGACACAAAACGCGCGGGGTGAGCGGATGAAGCAGCTCCGACTAAATGCTGAACTCACTCTTAGGGAGGCTGCAGAAGCTGTAGGGCTGGCTTTTTCTCAAATCAGTAAGATTGAGAAGAATGACACTATCTACATAAAGCCTTCTGTGCTGAAGAAATTTGCAGATGCTTATAAGACATCACCTGAATACATAGAAAGCGGCAAGCACCCGAAGCCAGAGCAAGATAAGCCTGCGATAATGGCTCCCCAAGACAGTGCGCGCCGGATCCCAACAGTGCAAGTTAATTTTCGGGATATCCCATTTCTACCAGTGCGAGCCCGTACCAGCTTCGCTGAATTATATACTGATGACTCGTATAAATATGAGGATCAAGATCTTATCCCAGTACCAGGAGTACCCGATACCAAAGAGTATGAAGAAGCCTTGATTATCGAGGTTGATGGTGACAGCATGGACCAAGGCGAAAACTCTACCCTGCGTAGTGGTGCTCGTGTCCTAGTTACCCCAATGCAGCGGGATGATTGGCAGTACATGCCTAGCGGCGTCTACTGCTTTGTATTCCGCTCAACCTTCGTCATCAAACGGGTAAAGGATAATACGCTACTGAGCACTGGTATGCTTACGCTTCACTCCGATAACCTAAAGGGTGGAACACTAGAAGTGCGAGGGGAAGACATACGAGGGGTATGGAAGGTACGCTGGGGTGTGTTCACACCAATTGACTAATAACGAACCTAGTTGCCTAAATCTATATGAGCAAGTCTAGTAACTCGCAGAAAGCAGAGAATCACGAGGGATCTTCAGAAACTGTGAATGAAGTGACACAAGAAACAAATCCTCATTGCGGTATTACAATGCCTATATCTACAGCGGACGAATATTCCAGTACCTATTGGGAGATATTACGTGAAATTATTTCAGAAGCAATTCGAGCAGCAGACCACGAACCACACATTGTTAGCGACGGGAATAATTCCTCAATAATTCATAATCGCATTGTTACTAATATTTACCAAGATGATATAGCAATATGCGATGTTAGCAATATTAATCCAAATGTTATACTGGAATTTAGACTCAAGTCTGAGTCCAAATTCCATTTATTGTTATAAAATACTCAATTAATAAATATTCTTTTGACGCATCACCAATAGAATACATACAATATCCTCATAACTTAAACTATTATGAGATACTTGAATTTAAAACCAAGCTCACCTAGGCCATCAATGATGCCTTTCCGGAAGTGAAGAGGAAGGATTACAAGTCGTTTTTAGATCATTTAACTATCCCAGATCTAAAGCTATCCTATGTAAAAACAGTTGATGTAAATCAAGTTGAAGCAATAAAGCTATTACTAAATAAGGTTTCAAAACTCGAAGATGTATTAACAGTAAAAATTATCAATGAGTCACAAAGGACAAGTTATATTTTTGAATAACAGCCAGGTAATCCCAGGCTTTTAAAATAAATATAAAGAGGATATTGATTTTATTACTGAGTAAATTTCCACTTATGACAATATTAAAGAAAGATATTTTAGAGATTTGATAGCTGTAAACGTAGATAAAAGACAGCAACGTCTTTACGACTTATTGATTCAAAACACATACAATGTAGTACTACAAGATTTAGAAACAATCAATTTTAAAAATCTCCCTCATCGTGTCGCTATTCTTAATAAAATTCTGGATTCTCTAGATTTGCCGCCTTTTTAGATAAATAATAAAATAATTACTTTAAATTTTAATGACCATCCGGTTCTACTTACACAACAAAGCGACGGAAGTCCGGCATCCTATTTATATGGAAGTGCGCTGGGCTAAGCATGCCGCTGCCGATTTGGGAACTACCCCAGTAGTGCGGATGGGTGTGCGTGACTCGATGGTTAAGAAGTACTGGACTTCGAAGCAACGGGTAAGCACCCAGGACCAGGGCCGCTGTACCCGCTTCAATCGTAAGCTTGGCAAGCTCTATAAAGTAGCCGAAGACTTGCTCACCACTGCCAAGGACGCCAGACAGAAGGTAACGCCAGAGCAGATGCGCAACGCCCTGCTCATGGAGCTGAACCTAGTGGAGCCCGCCGAAGCTCCCACTCCTAAGCCAACCGAGCCGACCATAGCGCAGGTAGCTGAGGAGTGGAAGGTATTCTACAAAGCCAAGTACACCCCGAACTACCTGCGCAAAGTTGATCCCGTAGGCATGCACTGGGACGCCTTCCGCCCAGGTACCACGCTGCAGGATATCTTACCTGATGCCAAAACCTGCCGTTCGGATTTGGTAGAACAATGGTGCAACTATCTTATTGATGAAGCACCCACCCGCAACGGCGTCACCGGCCTTGAATCCAACACCGTTGGCCGCTACCTCAAAAGCCTACGGGCGCTGCTGAAGTTTTCGGGCCTGCCCTTCGCTTGGCTTACCGATGAGTACAGCTACGATATTGAGATAGACCCACTCGTATTTGAGGAAGTGATCCGCCTCTATAAAACCCCGATGCCTACCGGGCACCTAACCAGAGTTCGGGACGTGTTTGTATTTAACTGCTTCACTGGCCCCCCGCTTTGGCAACCTCCGGACGCTGGAGCACGGCGACGTGGTAGAAGATCATGGGGAGCACATCTTATAATATGTACAGATCAAAGGCCAGCGGAAGAAGCTGAAGATTCGGGTAGCGCTCGATGAAATTCCGCTGGAAATCTGGCAGCGCTACCAGGGCCGGCTACCCGTACCAGTCAATCAGGAAATGAACATGGCCATCAAAGAGGCGGCGAAGATTGCCGGCCTCGTGCGGCCCATAAAGCAGGTACGCCAGCGCGGCCCGCATCGAGTAGAGCGGCGCGGTTAACTCTATGAGTTCATTACCGCTCACGTTGCACGGCATACCTTTGCTACTATTCTGCTAGATGGTGATGCTGACTTACGCCAGGTACATGATAGCCTAGGCCACTCGGCTATTCAGACAACCCGGCGTTATGCCAAGAGCCGTGAACAGAAGCGCCATGCGGCTACCAAGTCGGCATTCCAGAATTTACGCATCAAACAGACTGATGCCAACTCCACCCCTTAACGAAGAATACAGGTAACTGGAATTCCTGCACTTCGAACCATGTTGCACCTTTCATTTCTTAAACGCATACCATCTTGAGTAAACCTTTACATCTGACCGGTTTAAACGGTATTCGGGCCATAGCGGCACTAGGGGTCGTAGTATCCCACACGACCCATGAGCTCCCAGCATTTAACATTGATGCAACGGTACTGGGTAGTTATTCTAAAGGCTTAACATTAGCAGGCTTTGGCGTAAGTATGTTCTTTTGCCTTAGCGGCTTCTTAATCACTTATCTTTTATTAAAAGAAAAGGAAGAGACACATACTGTCCAGTTTAAAAAGTTCTACGTCAGACGTGCATTGCGTATTTGGCCGTTGTACTACTTGTTTTTTGTTGCTTGCTGCGCATACTATCTTAGTACTGAGGGTAGTATTCCGAATGCCTCCCAGTTACCCTTTTATATCTTGCTAGCAGCAAATGTCCCTTTTATTTTAGGCAAGGTAATCCCTCTTGTTGCCCACTACTGGTCACTAGGAGTAGAAGAGCAGTTTTACCTTTTCTGGCCCTTTATGGCTAAGCTAGAGAAGCGAACATTTTTATATATGACAATCGCCTTAGCAGCGGTGTTGGTCCTAGCGAAGGTTGCCATTCGGTTCACTAACCCTCATTTCGACTACTCCAACTCTTATAGGGCACTACACATAACTCGCTTTCACTGCATGCTTTTCGGGGCGGTGGCAAGCATGTGGTATAATGACAACAACAAGTTGTTCATGCTCATCACGCAAAATATTGTCACGCAACTAGCTGCCTGGTTCGGCTTAGGACTTATCATCCTTAACAAGTTTCATATCGCATCTTTTGTTGATAATGAGCTGGTTAGTCTAATTACAATTGTGTTGATTATAGGGCAGATAACAAAGAGGAACCATATAATTAGCTTGGATAACAAGTTCTTCGATTTCATCGGCAAAATCTCTTATGGCATATATGTGATACACCCTTTGCTCATTGTATTGCTGGCTAAGCTTATGATGGGATTGGAACTAGACACGTATGTAAAACTGCTGGTAGCGTATGGTTCTGTTATAGGATCCACAATGCTATTGGCCTACCTGTCTTACAACTATTTGGAAAAGCCCTTCTTACGTATCAAGCATCGGTACACAGTCATACACAGTCAGGCTACGATTACCCCCCAGCTATTGGAAGATAGCCCGCGCCAGGTCGCACACTAATACAACTAGTGTGTGACGAACTCCGGTAAACACTGGCAAGTAGCGGTAAACTATGGCAAGCAGCACAAGAGCTAAAAGCCTCATATTTGCCATAGTTTGCCGCTTTCTTCCGCGTCCTATTACAGCTTACCGGACGCGTCAAATTCTTACGTGACCACTAAAGGGCTCTCAGCACTGTGCTGAGAGCCTTTTTTGTTGCCTTTCATCTTTCTGCTTAGCTGGGCCTTTACATAGTTTGGCACCTAGGGTGCGGGCTGGCAGCCGGCTCCCTATCTTTGCGCCCGCGTAACACCCGACTGTCGTAGGCATTGTTGGTCTTCGCCAACGATTTGGCTGCCTTCGCTGTTATGCCAGGGGCCTCCGGCCCGTTTGTTCTGTTTCTCGCTGTTAGTACGTAGTACATGACGAATTCCATTTCCACCGATATCTGCATTATCGGGGCTGGCCCGGTGGGGCTGTTTGCTGTATTTGAAGCTGGGTTGCTGAAGTTGCGCTGCCATGTGGTAGATGCCCTGCCGCAGGTAGGCGGTCAGCTGTCCGAAATCTATCCGAAGAAGCCGATTTACGATATCCCGGGCTTCCCGGAGGTGCTGGCCGGCGACCTGGTGCAAAACCTGATGCGCCAGATTGAGCCTTTCCACCCTACGTTCACGCTGGGTGAGCGAGTAGAGGGATACCAGAAATTGGAGGATGGCTCGTTTATCGTCACCACCATTGATGGCACCGAAATCCACTGCAAAGCCATTGCTATTGCTGGGGGCCTAGGCTCTTTTGAGCCCCGAAAGCCAGCCATTGAAGATCTGACAAACTTCGAAGGCGGCAAAGGGGTGTACTACATGGTACGCGACCCGGAAACCTTCCGCGACCAACGCTTGGTGATTGCCGGCGGTGGCGACTCTGCTCTGGACTGGACTATTTTCCTGGCGAATGTGGCCAAGGAAGTGACCCTAGTACACCGCGGCACTACCTTCCGTGGCGCCGCCGACTCCGCTGAGAAAGTAAAAGACCTGCACGAAGCGGGCAAAGTAAAATTGGTGCTCAGCAGCAACGTAACGCACGTGCACGGCAACGGCCACTTGGAGGCCGTGACCATCACGGCTAACAGCGGCGACACTGAAACACTACCCGTTGACAGCTTTATTCCGCTGTTCGGCCTCACGCCCAAGCTAGGACCTATTGGTGACTGGGGGCTGGAGCTAGAAGATGATGCCGTGAAGGTGAACACCGTGGACTACTCTACCTCGGAGCCCGGTATTTATGCCATCGGCGACATCAACACGTATCCGGGCAAGCTGAAGCTGATTCTGTGTGGCTTCCACGAAGCAGCCCTGATGTGCCAAGGCGCTTTCAAGTATATCAACCCCGATAAAAAGTACGTACTTAAGTACACTACTGTAAACGGAGTCCCGACCTTATAATCAAGTTACCAGAGGAGAGTGGTCGGTTGCTGGTGCGTTCTGTTCAGGAACCCAGGGCAGCCGGCCACTCTCCTCTGGTAATTGGCAACTAAACCTCTATGACCGACGAAGTACGCGTATATGTAGAAGAAGCGCCCGGCCAACGGCGCGAGATTGTGGCTCCGACCGACATGGGCCTGAGCCTGATGGAAATGCTGAAGGCTGATGGGTATGACATTCAGGCTACTTGCGGCGGAATGGCCCTGTGCGGTACCTGCCACGTGGAGGTGCTGGCCGGCCCCGAGTTGCCCGAACCTGGCGACGACGAACTAGCTATGCTGGAAAGCCTGCCCGTGATGACGCAAGGCAGCCGCCTCTCCTGCCAGATCCGTATTACGCCGCGCATTGATGGACTAGTAGTACGCCTCATGCCCCAGAATGCCTAGCACCTACTAAGTAGCCAGAAACCCAAAAGAGCCGCCTCAACAATGTTGAGGCGGCTCTTTTGGGTTTAGAGTTATAAGTAACCTAGCGCCGGCGACGGCTGGTTGTTTTCTTTTTGGTAGTCGATTTCTTGGAGGAAGTCCGGTGTGAAGAGGACGATTTCCGGCGTGCTGACGACGAACGGTGCGTGCTGGTGCGGCGAGGCGCAGTAGACGGGGCCGCTTTCGCTTCAGCGGCTTCTGCTGGCTTTTCTTCTTCCTTCACAGCTTCCAGATGACGAGCCGTTACTTCTACGGCGGGCTGTGAGGCGCCGGTTTCTTCAGCGGCAGCCCGCAACGTGGCGGCGTGTTTGCGGCGTACAGGCATCAGAAAATCCCGCTCGGCACGCTCCTGCGCCGAAAGTTTCTCCTCGCCGGGTAGCTGCGTAGGGGTAGTAATGGCAGCCTGTGGTTTTTTATTTCCCTGAGCCCAGGCCGTGGCGCTGCTAGCCAGCATCACCCCAACCGCAAGTACTAGTTTATGCATCAACATCATCCTACCTGAAAAAACTAACGAGTCGCAAATGTACAATTCCGGGACCGTAGTCTCAAACAAAAAGTAACAACCCATTGATTTACTGAATAATAAGCTCACTTATACTCAAGGAAGCTGAACCGTAAACAGTTTTATTTCTGAGCAGCAATTTGCACTCTGGTACCAGCTGAGTGCACCGTGAATTCGGGGGCGTAGAGGCACTGAAGCTGCGAAAGCCCGCCGGAGAAGTCGCCGCTTTGGGCAGCGCGCAACCGATATTCGAAGGTGTGCGTGCCTTTGGGAAAGTAGCTGATGAAAAAGTTGGTGGCGGCATCCCGGGGACTCTCGTAATAGCCTAAGCCACTTTGGTACCGATACCCTGACGTTTGGCCGATGAGTTCCAACCCAGCGGCACGCTGGTCTTTGAGGTGTACATATTCCAGGTCGCGGTCGGAGCGCAGCACTAGGCGCACTACCAGCACATCACCCACCCTCAGCGGGGTAGCGGCGGTGAGGCGCTCCAGCGTGGGGCCGCCCGTCGTGCGCTGCTCACGATAGAGCTGGCGTTCCAGCTGCAACGCGTTGGTGGCGGGCGTAATCTTATCCAGCTGCTCGAAATACTGCCAGTACAGAGCACCCCAGGCCACGCCGGCATCGGTTTTCTTCACCGTGACTTTGCCTTGGGCGGGTGTAATGCTGGCGCTGGGGAACATGGTTTTAAAGTACCCCGTGCCGGCCTGTTGGGCAGTAGGCTTTACGGGCTCCCCACCTACAGTTACCTGAATGGGTTGCGTGGTCTGAAGCCAGTTGGAGCCGCGCAGCAGCAGGGCGTAGCAGGCATCGGCGGTGGCGCGGGTGCTTTCCCAGTTTTGGGTTTGCTTTTGCTTTAGCAGCCAGAGTTTCATTTCATCCACCGATTTCTGGTCGTTTTGTACCTCATCAAAGGCTTCAATAAGTGTCGCCTGGGTTTCGGTAGGAGCCTCGCGCCAGTAGTAGCCGCCGCGCACTTCCTTCCAGTACATGCCGAGTTCCGGGCTGTGCAAGGCGTTTTCGCTCAGAGCCGTCAGGATTTCTTTGGTGGCGGCGGGCTGGGTTTGGGCGCGGTGCAGGGCTAGGGCCACCTGGGCCTGGAGGTAGCGGGTCTGGTCTTTCCAGTAAGTAGCGGTTTGCTGCTGATAATAGGCTAGGGCGGGCTGCGCGGCTTTGGCTACGGGTTGCGCCAGCCAGAAGCTACGGGCATATAGGGCCTGAATCTGTAGGTCTGCTAAGTGGTTTTTCTTTAGGTCCACCTTCGGCTGCTTTTGTAAGGTAGCATAGTCGCGTTGCAGTTCAGCGTCAAGGTAGGCTAGGGCACGCTGCAGAATCTGGCTTGCCTGCTCATCCTCAGCGGCATTAAAGGCGCCTAGCTTGTTGAGCTTGCCAAACCCAGCTACAATCAGTTGCGTGATGTACCGGTCATCGGGCATGCGCTCAAACCACGGGAAAGCGCCGTTAGGCTGCTGCATTTTGGCTAGCTTGGTTACTGCGCGCGTGGTTTCGGCCTTCAGGCGAGGCGCATCAAACAGCTCTGTGAGGCGGCGCATCCGCTCCGTTTCCGACTGGGCATCGCGCACCCACGGCGTTTCCTGCAGCAGCAGATTTTTCAGCTCTTGGTTTTGCTCTAACTTGCTAGTGAGAGCGGCTTTGTCGCCGAACTGGGCAGCGCGCTTCCACTCTTCCAGCGTGCTGCGGAGGCCCGGGTTGCTTTGCAGAATTTTGGTAGCTAGCAGGTTGGCGTAGAGGCGGCTGAAAACCTGTTCCGAGCACTCATAGGGGTACTCCATAAGATAGGGCAGCGCCTGCACCGCATACCACGCCGGGTTCTGGGTCATTTCCAGCGTGAGCGAGTAGTTGCGGCGCGTAGGCGAGGTAGTGCTCGTGAGCTTTTTCAGCTCGAACTCCCTAGTAGCTGGCCCCACAATGGGCAGCGGCAGACTTTCCGTGATAAGCAGCCGGTTGGGCAGGACTGGCAGCGTGTTTTCCTCGCCATCCGAGAATACCTCCACCGGCTGCTTGGCTTTGCCCTTGGCTTTTTTAGGTGCGGCCGTTTGGGCTACTACGCGGTAGGTTATGGCCTCCAAGGGTATTTTTCCTTCGGCAGTTTCCGGAATAGCTAGGTCCCAGCTCAGGGCGCTGCTTTGATTGGCCTTTAGGTCAAAGCGGAGGCTAGCGCTGCTTTTCAGCAGGCGGCTTTCTAGGGGTTGTTGATTGCGGGCATCGAAGAGGAACAGTTGCGCTGTGCCTTGCAATGGCTGGCTCGTGAGATTGCTGAGCTTGGCCGTGAAGCGTAGTTGGTCGCCTTCGCGGAAGAAGCGCGGGGCGTTAGGTGTTACCTGCAACTGCTTTTGCGTGACTAGCTCCCGGCGCAGCAGGCCAGTATGGAGTTGCTGATCATGAGCCAAGGCCAGCAACTGCCAGCGCGTTACGGCTTCGGGCATCTGGAACTCCAGCACGGTTTCGCCCTGGGCATTAGTGCGCAACTCAGGCATCCAGAAAGCCGTTTCGCGGAAGTCCTTGCGGGCTTGAACAGCAGTTAGGTCAGGTTGATTAACTTGCTCTGCCTCGGCAGCATCCTGTTGTACTTCTTCGTCCTTTTTGATAACTGGCGGGGTGAATCTTGCGCTTGAAGCCTTCGGTGCGGCGGCCATTGCCATATCCTCCATTTGTGCAGAAGCTCCGTTAGCTGCTCCAGTCCCTCCAGCACCCTTCATCATTCTATCCTGCCTCTTGAAATAAGCTTGAGCTGCTGGACCGGGTTTACCCTTTTTAAAGTGGCGATTAATATCCTCTTCTGTCAAATCGCACATAACATCATCCTCAGAACCTAGGACTGAATATCCCCAAGCATTAAGATGGGGGTAGCACCACGAGAAGGACGTATGGAAACCACGCTGAGTATTGAACAATTCATTCGAATTCTCTGTCCCAAACCGCCCCTGCCAAGCCAAAACAGGCTGGTAGTAGGGCTTCGGAAACTCCAGCTCCATAAATGCATGGGGCCGGAAGGTATCCAGAGACTTATCGTAGAGCGAGGCGAGCAACTCCGCTTGGGCGGGCTTACCACCGGTTTGATGAATGGTAACGCGCCAGGTTTCCTTCTGGCCGGGTTGAAGCTTGTCGCGGAACGTGGCAATGCTGAGGGCTAGGGGTGCGGTCGGCGTGGCCACTTCTATGGTAGCCGTGTGGGTGTACAGGCGATTGTCGCGCACCTGGGTGGTGTGCACATACACCTGCGTTTCGCCGAGGTTGGCGGGCACTGGTATTTTTAGCTGGCGCTGTTCGCCGGCGGCTAGGGTAAGCCACTCTTGGCGCAGGGTTTGGCCTTTGGCTTCTGCCTGCACCAAGATGCGCGCCCCAGCTTCAGAGCTACCCACTAACAAGCGCACGGGCTGGCCGGGCGCTACACTATCCTGGAGGTTCACAAACCAGTCGGGGGTAGGCAATGGCAGCGTGGTGGCCGCGGGGGCATACAACGTGAAGCGTTGTTCCGCTTTAGCCGGTTGGGCACTGGCTGGCAACGTAGCGGTGGCCTCCAGAACATACCGCCCGGGCGCCTGCTGCGCCAATGGAGCTGCTAGCCCCGGCAGTAACGGCGACTTCTCGGTATCGAATTCCTGCGTGAGCACGAGGGTGCGGGCCCAGGTGCTGTCGTTATCCTCTTTGCCGTAGGCATCGAGTGGAAACTGGCGCTTAAACTCTTCCAGGCTCAAGGCTTCACGCTCGGGTTGCGGCCAGGCACGGGGACGCAGGCCTTTGCTAGGGGGAGTCAGGCGGTAAAGCCGGAGGGTACCACGGGCGGGCTGGAGCTCGCCGGTAGCGTTGGTACTGAGCAGACGCAGCGTTGGTAGCTTTTCGCGGTTTAGCAGTTCGGGGATTTCCAAGCGCAAGGTTAGGGCCTCGGTACCCAAGCTCACGCGCTGCTCGCCGGTGCGGGTTTCGCCGGCGGCATCGGTTACGTCGGCGGTTACTTCAAACACATAGCCAGGCTGCCAGGGGCCGCGTTTGTTGCGGGCGGGGTTCTCCTCTCCTTTCGCCGTGAACTTCACCGTGAACCCACCTGCCGAATCGGTCTGGGCTGTGCCACTCAGGATTTCCACTTCGGGCCGGCTAGGTCCGTAGCCGCCGTACCCCCGGCCAAACATGGGCCATAGCGTGTTGCGCACAACCCGGTAGTTCACGGTAGCCCCATCAATGGGTTGGCCGGCATAGGCCGTGGCTTTGCCGCGCATGGTTATTTCCTGGCCGAGCACCGGCGTGCCCTGCACTGGCTCAAACGTTACCTGGAAGGTAGGCCGCTTGTAATCTTCCACCGCAAAGCTGATGCTGCCATCATCCGTCTGGAGGCTCATTTCGCCATTCAGCAGGCCAGTGGGCAGTACGATAGAGCTGTGGAAGGAGCCGAAATCAGAGGTAGTGAAAGGCAGCGTCTGCACGGTTTGGCCGTTTACATCTATCAGCCGTACCGATATAGCCTGCTTGGTTAGCAACCGAGATTTTCCCGCCTGACTTTCGGTCAGAATGCCTTTGAAATACAGCGTCTGGCCGGGGCGGTAAATGGCGCGGTCAGTGTACAGGAACGTGCGCCGCTGGGGCTGCTCGACCTCTTGATTGCGCGCTCGGCGTGGGAAGTAGTACCCACCTTCTGCTATCAGTAAGGAGTCTCTGCCCTTAGTAAGTAGTACTGCTTCAAGTTGAGTATTTTCGCCAGACACCAATCCGAACGGTATCTGTGCTACACCTTCTGTGGAGGTGGTTACAGTTGCCCCTCGCCGGCTTCTGTGTTGCTGTGCTTTCTGATCGTAGTACTGCATAAAAGGCAGTACCTGCACACCAGCTAGCATCTGCCCACTTTGGCGGTGCAGCACCAGCAATTCTGGTCCTTCCTGTTGAGCAGCACTTCGCCGGACCTGACTTAGCTCACTTACGCTTAGCTCCGAGTGAGAGGTAGTGACGCCTTGACGCTCTTTCGTGGGAGCGTCTGGAGCGGTACTCACCACGATAAGGTAGTGACCAAGTGGTAGCGCGGGTCCGGCGTGCTGCACCGTGTGGCTCTTATAGTCACTGGGGCCAGGCATGGGAAGCTTCCAGGTAGCGGCGGGGGTAGCAGCCAACACGCGGGCATAGCGCTTTTGCAATGATTGGTTTTCATTCCGCTCAGGCTGCTCCTGCTGGCGAAGTAGTTGGGCAACGCTTACCCGATAGGCCTTGGCATACAGCTGCGTTACATTGCGCACGTTTAGCTTCAGCAGCCAAGCTTGGTTGGGCAACACGACCTCCTCGGTGGTGAAGGAAAGCTCCACGGCTTCGAGGCGACGACGGAGCGCTAGCGCCTGCTGCGCCCCCCTTGATGTTGGGAAGCGCTTTTCTGCCTGCAAAGCCAGCTCACGCGCTTTGGCGGGCTGGCTTTCCGTATATGTTTCGGCTTGTTCCGTCAGAAACTCAGTGGAAACGGGCACGGCGGCAAACGTTTCGGCGGCCTGAGCCAGAGCGGCGCGGTACAGCTCTGCTTTGGTTGCGAGCTCTGTGTGTTGGTGCACAAAGCGCAGGCGCTTCAGCTCCACATCGGCGAGGGCGGCTAGGTTCTTGGTGTCCTGCAACCGGAAAGTGGTGAGTTGCTGCAACACTTGCAGGGCATGAAACTGGCCATTCAGTGAGTCTGCTAGGGGTGCCGTTAGCTTAAGGCGCGCAAAGTCAGCGGCTGGGCCAAACAGGCCAGCATCCCGCAGCTCAAACTGCTGGGCCGGAGTCGTAATGTAGTACTCGTCGTTTTGCAGGCCATCAATGGCGCGGTGGGCCAACAGATCATAAAGCGTGGGGCGCAGAGCTTGGCCTTCGGCATCGCCTAGGCGCACGGCGTAGCCCAACTGCCGGAGGGTGAGTTGCTGCTGACGCTTGGCTTCCTCGGCCACGGAGGCGCGGTAGTGCTGCACCACGGCGCTGCCCAAACGGGCGGCATCCCAGGTGCGGATATCGTCGCGGCTTTGGTCAGCGGCATCGGGGGCAGCGGTGCGGGTGCGGTCGTGGAGCTGGTAGCGGTGCTCTTGGTAGTAAGTGGCGTAGAGCTGGCCTAGCAGGCTGTGCAGAATAGGGCGGACCGGAAACTTGGCCGTTTTCAGGTCGGCCTCAAGTAACGCTATGGCTTTTTCGTCGGCTTCTTCTTCTTTGGCTTCCAGCAGGCGCAGCTTGTAGAGCAACGCGCGCAAGTACTCGGGCGTGTTTTGCTGTTGGCGGGCGCGCTGGTAAATGGGCTCAAGTAGTTTGGCTGCCGAGGCAGTTTGGCGCTTATCCAGTAGCTGATCAATTTTATTCCAGGTAGGCGCATTGCCGCCGCTGCCGGGCGGGGTAGTTTGCGAAGAACCCGTGGAAAATAGCATCAAGAGGGCGAATAAGCTGAACAGGAAGGAACGCATATAGTCAGAACGGATAAGGAGGGCAAGTTGGTAAAAACCAGATGCCGGAACTCATCTATTTCCACACGCCCACGTGCTTTTTTGCTGTGAGAGCATGAAAGCGGTCTAGCCGCAAGCTTTGGCTCTCCCTGTTTCAACCCACTGCTTGCCTAGCCCCGCTTAAGCCGTGAACCCCTTGGCAGCCAGCTGCCCGGCGCCATAGTAGCGGCGCGCAAACTGCACAAACGCCTTGTACGGCAGGTTGTTTTCAGTGCCTTTGCGCTGCACAAAATCAAAGTGGCGCACTAGGTTCAGGTCGCGCACCTGTACCTCCATCAGCTCGCCGGCAGCCAGCTCCTTCATCACCGACTGGCGGGGCAGAAATGCCAAGCAGGTATCCACGCGCACGAAGTTTTTGAGGGCCTCCGTGCCGCCTAGCCTCACTTTCACGGGCAAGTCATTGAGCCGGATGCCTTTCTCGTTTAGTGCTTCTTCCAGCACGGCCAGCGTACCCGAGCCGGTTTCGCGCAGGGCCACCGGAATGCGCAGCAAGTCCTGAGCTTCCAGCTCCTGCCGGTACAACGGGTTGCGGGCCGAGCACACAGCCACTACCTCATCAGTCAGCAGGGGCGTGTAGGTCACGTTGCTGACTTTATGAATGCCCTCAATTATGCCTAGGTCGATTTCATGCTCCAACAGCGCCTTGAGAATGTTCTCGGAGTTGCGGTTTTTGAGCGTAAGCTGCGTGTGCGGGAACCGACCTAAATATGCCGACAGCACCGGCGGAATCACGTACAGCGAAATGGTAGTACTAGCCCCAATTACCATGTGAACCTGCGGCGAGAAGCCTGGACTCAGCTCTGCAAACTCCTGGTGCAGCTCGTGCTGCAGCTGCCGGGCCAGTAGCAGCTTCTGGTATAGCAGCTCGCCGGCCGGTGTGAGCTTTACGCTATTACCGAGCCGTTCAAACAGGCCGGTTTTGTAGTGTTCTTCCAGCGCTTTCACCTGCTTGCTCACCGCCGACTGGCTTAGAAACAGGATTTGACCCGCTTTTGTAAAGCTAAGCTGTCGCGCCACTTCCAGAAAAACTTCGTGCGGATGGGAAAGCATACTCTGTTACAAGGTGGGCAGGAGAAGCATCGAAGCTACGCCGTTTCCGATAAAGCTAGTTCCGGTAGCCTCTACGCCAGCAGCCCCATGCAACCTACAACCCCAAAATAGCTGCATACACCCCGTTTACTACCTCGGCCATGCGCTTGAAGTCCAGGGTTTCGATGGTGTCGGAGGCGAGGTGGTAGTTGGGGTTGCGCAGGAAGGATGTGTCGTTGATCATCAGGGCCTCATAGCCGTAGTGCCAGTAGTTGCGGTGGTCTGAAAGGCCAGCCAGTCCCATTTCCTGGGGCAGATTGATGCGCTGCACGTCTATAACCGCGGTGGTTTGTATCAGCTGCTGCACTTGCTGCGTGAAAGCCTCCTGCCCCGTGCGGCCCACTACAATGATAAAGTTGCCTGTGTTGGGATATTGCATGGCCAGTTGCTCATTCGGGAAGCGCTGCGAGTTGGGCACGTCGCTGAAATAGCCAATCATTTCATAGCACAGCATGGCCCGCACCGGCACGCCTGCATCGTGCAACGACTTGGCATGCACGGCGCTGCCCATGTGCTTGGTGGCAAAGTAAGGCGGCTCCTCATTCGGGTACGCCACCAGCTCCAGGCGGTATTTCAGGTTCGAGCCCAGCTGCTGGAGCAAGCGGGCCGTTTCCAGCAGTCCGGCCACGGCGCTGGCGTTGTCGTCGGCTCCGGGCGAGTAGCCATACACGTCATAATGAGCGCCCACCACCAAGCGGAGCGCTTCCGGCGAGCCTATAGCCAGAATAATGTTGCGATACTCACGCCCATCGGCCCGAAACACCTGTTCCTCTACCTGCCCGGTTTCCAGCTTTTCAAACTCTGCCTTGATATAATCAGCCGCCTGGTTCAAGGACTTCAGGTTGCGATAATGGCGGGCAGGTTGCAGCGACGTCAGAAACTTAACGTCGGCGTACAGGCGGTTTTGGTCGGCGTGCATAGTGGGGCGGAATGGATGGGAGCGCCTATATACGGCAGATGTGCCCGCCTTGCCCACCACCATCTGCCGGTTGCAAGCCCAAGCACCCCTAGTAAAAGCAGTACTCTCCCGCTTCGCTGCACAGACACGAGATGAGTAGCAGGTATATTGAAGGCCAGTCAGGTGCCAACCAGTTCTTGCAAAAGTGCATACCCTTCAGGCCACAGCCCCAGCGCTGTTTCCGAGTTAATGTGCCCTAGGGGCCCAACATTCACCAACCGGCTTCCCCAAGCTTGGGCCAACTGCTCCGCTCGCGCCACGGTTATGTACTCATCAGTAGTGCTGGTCACCACGATACTTGGGAAGGGCAAACGCGCCAACGGAATGGGCGCAAAATTCATTACCTCCGGAGGCATATCAGGGCGGTCAACATCAGCGGGAGCTACCAACAATGCTCCTTTGATGCGGTGCTGCGTAGTAGTGGCCCAATGCGCAATGGCAATGCAACCCAGGCTGTGCCCAACTAACACCACGTCAGGACCAGCAGTTGTCACGGCATCTTCAACCGCTTGCACCGAGTCGGCGAGCACCGGATTATCCCAATTGCCTTGCTGGACGCGCTGATAGCCGTAGTGCTGCTCCCAATGCGTTTGCCAGTGCTCCGGGCCTGAATTGCCGAGGCCGGGCACAATAAGAATAGTAGGTTGCATTGGCACGAAGTAACAAGGCGAATTAAGAGTTATACACGCTCGACCTCATTTCATGCACACACTCCCAGAGTTCGGCATCGAGATGGCATAGGAAAGTGAAATCATTAGCAGCCGAAACTTATTTTTTCACTCTGGAAAACACTGCTTCAAACTTATTAGTAAGTGCCCTAAATGGGACTGCATGAATATTATCCGAGCTGTTTAGCCCGCCTGTATACATCTTGACGTGAGTAGAACGGTTCTCGAATTCAACTGCCCCCCTGCATCGTGGAAAACGATGGAAAAATATTTTGCCGGCCCATCGTACACCGTGTCAAGATTTGAAACCACTACATTCTTAAATACTGCCTTTCCCAAAACAAGCAAACTGTCTGCTTGATGTTCAGTCACATCTGACATCAACGTATCACCGGAAACTACTTTACACCTACCCGATTTACTATCATACCCAAAGTGGGTTCTGAATCGGTAGATATACATCACAGCCTCAGGATTGCCTGATTCAAAAAAATATTTCCTTGAATACGCTTTTATCCACCTGTCTTTTTGTGCCAGTCTATACTCTGTGTTTGTTCCGCATCCGCTTTCGCCCCCGCCATCCGATAGGGTTGCCTTAAGAGTGAAGTTGTAGCTTGGCTTCACTCTGTACTTAGGTTTATTTTGGTCTTTACAACCAGTGGTAATAAGGCCAGTTGAAACAATTGATAATAGCAGAAAAATAGTGTTCACCAGTTTCATAGTTGATGGCCTCGATTTATTAATAATTTCCTATCCAAACATATACATAACATAGCAGAAACGACGTTTTTCTATACCTTCCGGCGTTTATCTAAGCTCCTCCCTATCCATGCTATTCCGCTCCGTTTCTCGCCTGCCGCTGCTGGTGCTGCTGGCATTGCTATGCGCGTGCTCTAAACTAGGCTCCGATGCCAGCCAGGACCCCAATGGCGAGGAAATTGACCCCTACCAGAATCTGGTGTTTCAGTTTGCTGATGCCGTAGCCGATAAGGACCAGCAGGACCGCTGGGATACGGTGCAGGTGGTAAAGTTCGAGCCGGCCATGCGCGGCAAGTTCAAGTGGACTTCGGATAGAGAGCTGATATTCTCGCCCACCACGCCGTTCCGGCCCAGCACCGCCTTTACCGCCACCTTGCGAAAAGAGGCCCTGCCGGAAGGCAAGCGCAATGTGGAGCTACCCGAGAATCGTCAGAAATTCCACACGCCCTACCTGCAGCTGCAGGAGCCACAGGCATTCTGGGGCCGCTCAGAGCGGGCGGCAGGCACGGCCGAAATGCGCGTGGAACTACCCTTCAACTACCCCGTGAAGCCCGCTGATGTGAAGCCCTTGCTGCGCGTGACGCAGGATGGGCAGCCGGTAGCCTTCGAGGTGAGCGGGGAGCCAGGCCAGGTGGTGCGCGTGAGCCTCAACCAGCAGGTGCGCCCCGGTAGTCCGCTCACGGTGGCGCTAGGCCAGGGTCTGCGTGCCCAGGGCAGCGACCAGGCCTCTACTTCCGAGTACGAAAAGCAGGTACAGGTGCCCGACCCGGAGGCGCTGGAAGTGCGCTCCATCACGGGGAGCCTGCAAGCAGCTGACCCAATTATAACTATCCTGACCAACCAGCCGGTAACAACTGGTGACCTACGAAATGCCCTGTCGGTGTCGCCGCAGGTGGCCTATGAGGTGGAGGAGCTGGAAAGTGGTTTCCGGCTCAAAGGCGGTTTCGAGGTGGGCAAAAGCTACCAAGTGAGTTTGCGCCAGGGGTTGCGGGGTGGTCTAGGCGGACATCTGGGCGAAGACTTCACCCAAACGGTGAGCTTTTACGATGAGCGGCCAACCATCAGCTTTGCCAGCGCCGAGAAGGCCATGTACCTCGATGCGCTGGGCTCCCGTAACCTGGGCGTGCGCATCAACGAGGTAGGCCAGGTGAAAGTGACCATTGCCAAGGTCTACGCCAACAATATTCAGCAGCTGTTGCGCGGCGGCATTCAATACGGTTACGACGGCGAAGAATCTGGCGAGGAAGAGGAAAGTGAGGAGGGCGAATACGTGGACCACTCCTACCAATACTACGACGTCGAGAACCTAGGCAACGTGCTTACGGAGCGCACCTACACTGTCTCGGGGCTACCAAAGGCTCAAGGGCTGCGGCTGCTGAACCTGAACCTCAAGGACCTGGAGTTTGCCGGCGGCTTGAAGGGACTATACATCATCAAAGTGCAGGATACGGAGCGCCAGTGGCTACAGGTGAGCAAGCTGGTGGCCGTGTCGGATATTGGGCTGATTGTGAAGCAGGGCAAGGCCGGTAGCACGCTGGTATTTGCCAACTCCATCCGCAACGCCAAGGCCCTGAGCGGCGTGGAAATGCGCTTTATCAGCACCAATAACCAGGTAATGGGCACCGGCCTGACCAACCGTGAGGGGGTAGCGAAATTCGATAGCACGGCTCAAAACGGCCGCTTCAAGCTGGGTATGGTAATGGCCCAGCAGGGCAACGACTTCACTTTCCTCGACCTGAGCCGCAGCCGCGTGGAAACCTCCCGCTTCGAGGTCGGTGGCCTACAAAGCAACGCCGCCCGCTACCAAGCCTTCCTCTACGGCGACCGGGACCTGTACCGCCCCGGCGACACCATCCAAACCAACACCGTCATCCGGACCGAGGACTGGCAGGCACCGCCCAAAGGCTTGCCAGTTAAGATCAGGCTGTTGCTACCCACCGGCAAGGAGTACGCCAGCCTGCAGAAAACCCTGAACGCGGCCGGCTCCTTCGAAGCGCGCTTCCTGCTACCCCCGGCCGTAATGACCGGCCTCTACACCCTGGAAGTCCTGACCGGTAACGATGTGCTGCTGACTTCGCGCAAGCTCTCGGTGGAGGAATTTATTCCCGACCGTATGAAGGTGACGGTGAAAGCCTCTAGGCCAGTCGTGAAGCCTGGCCAAACCATTTCCGCCCAGATTACAGCCCAGAACCTGTTTGGTCCGCCCGCCGCCGACCGCAAGTTTGAGGTGGAGTTTTCGCTCAAGGAAAAGCCCTTCACTCCGAAAAACTACACCGACTACACCTTCGCCATCAACAGCGGCGACAAGCAGCGCGGCACCTACGGCGACCAGGTTTCTACGCCGATTTCGGACCGCTTCGAGAAGACCACCCGCGAAGGCACCACCGATGCCGCCGGCCGCGGCGCCGCCACCTACGAGGTGCCCGATTACAGCGACTTAGGCATCCTGGAAGGCGCGGCTTTCACGACGGTATTCGATGAAACCGGCCGCCCTGTAAATCGCCTAGCTACCTTCGAGGTGCAAACCCAGCCAGTGCTGTTTGGGGTGAAGAACATGGACGAGCTGGTGCAAACCCGCCAAGCCCTGCCGGTGCGGCTAGTAGCCCTTACGCCGGCCGGTACGCCCACCTCGGCCCAGGCTACGGTGCGCGTGGTACGCCTACTCTGGGAAACCGTGATTGAGCGCCAGGGAGGCCGCTACATCTACAACTCGCAGAAGCGTGAGCAAGTGGTGTTAAGCCGCACCGTAACGGTAGCCAGCGGCGGCTCCGATGCCGGCCTGGGCTTCACGCCGACTTATTCCGGCGAGTACGAAATCCGGGTGTCTAGGCCAGGCGCCGTGACCTACGTGGCCCAGCACGTGTACGCTTACGGCTACGGCGACACCCAGAGTAACTCTTTCGAGGTGAACAACGAGGGCGAGGTGACCATTGAAGCCGACAAGACCAAGTACCAGCCTGGTGAGACTGCCAATCTGCTGCTGAAAACGCCCTTCCCCGGCCGGGTACTCGTGACGGTGGAGCGGGACCGGGTGCTGGACCACTTCTACGTGAACACCGACGAGAAATCGGCCCGCGTGAGCATTCCCATCCGCACCGGCCATGTGCCCAATGTGTATGTGACGGCCACCGCCATTCGCGAAATCAAGGACAACCGCCTACCCCTCACGGTGGCCCGGGGCTTCGTACCACTCACGGTAGAAAAGCCCGGTGCCAAGCTGCAAGTGGCCATCAAAGCGCCCACGCAAAGCCGTTCTCAGACTGCCCAGACCATTGAAGTAACCACTGCCCCCGGTGCCCAGGTAACGCTGGCGATGGTGGATGAGGGCATTCTGCAGATGAAGGACTTCCGCACGCCCGACCCCTACGGCTATTTCTACCAGAAGCGCGCCCTAGAAGTACAGGCCTACGATGTGTACCCTTTCCTGCTGCCCGAACTCGGGACCAGCAGCACCGGCGGAGACGGCTACGACCTCTCGCGCCGCACCACGCCCGTGCCCAACCGCCGCGTGAAGCTGCTCGCCAAATGGAGCGGCGTGCTCACCGCCGATGCCAGCGGCAAGGTGCGCTACAAGCTGCAAGTGCCCCAGTTTAGCGGGGCCGTGCGCATCATGGCGGTGGCCTACAAAAACGACGCCTTCGGTTCCGCCGAGCACACCATGCGCGTAGCTGACCCAGTAGTAATCAGCACCGCCCTGCCCCGATTCCTCAGCCCCGGCGATACCATTGACGTGCCCGTAACACTGACGAACACGACGGGTAAGGAAACGTGGGTGATGGTCAAGAAACAGCTCACTGGCCCTCTTGCATCATCTGAGCCATTGATTCGAGATGGTTCTTTACCAGACAAAGTAGAGCCTGCTGGATATGCTGTTAAGCTTCCTGCTAACACAGAGAAGCGAATCAGTTTCCGTATCAATGCGAAGCCATCTATTGGCAATGGTATCGTCGCAATTACAGCTAGGAATTCAAAAACCAACGAAATATTCACCGAAACCATCGAGCTACCTATACGTCCTGCTTCGCCGCTGCAGAAGCGTACGGGGGCGGGTGTGGTGGCGGGTGGCGCGGCCCAGCAGCTGAACCTGAAAACCGACTTCCTACCTTCGTCGCTACGGAGCCAGCTGGTGGTGAGCCGCTCCCCGATGACGGAATTTGCCAAGGACCTGCGCTACCTGCTGCAGTACCCCTACGGCTGCCTGGAGCAAACTGTGTCGGCCGCTTTCCCGCAGCTGTACTACGGTGATTTGGCCGCCACACTGGGTCAGAAAACCGGCAAAACCGGCAAGGCGGGCCTGTTCAACCCCAACTACCACGTGCAGGAAGCCATCCGGAAGGTGGAAGCCCAGCAGATGTACAACGGCTCCCTCAGCTACTGGCCCGGCGGCGAGTACGACAACTGGTGGGCCACCACCTACGCCGCCCATTTCCTGCTGGAAGCCCAGCAAGCCGGCTTCGATGTAAACAAGAACGTGCTAGATAGAGTGCTGCGCTACCTGCAAGCCCGGGTGCGCAAGCGCGAAACCGAGACGTACAACATCATCCAGACCGGCGGCGTGATTCAGCCCGTGACGCTGGCCAAGAAGGAAGTGACCTACTCCCTCTACGTGCTGGCCCTGGCCGGCCGCCCCGATGCCGTAGGCCTTAACTACTACAAAGCCAACCGCCGCCAACTGGCTGAAGACTCGCGCTACCTGCTGGCGGCGGCCTTCGCCCTGAGCGGCAACCAGCGCGGCTACCAAAGCACCGTGCCCACGCGTTTCGGCGCCGCGCCCACCATTGCCGGCCGCCAGCTCGACGGCGCCTTCTCCTCCCCCATCCGCGACGAAGCCCTGGTGCTCAACGCCCTGCTCGCCGCAGACCCCGCCAACCCGCAGGTAAACCAGTTGGCCCGCCAGCTCAGCCGTCAGGTAAAACAAGCCGGCTGGCTCAACACCCAGGAACGGGCATTTGCGCTGCTGGCCCTAGGCAAGCTGGCGAAGAAAAATGCTGGCAGCACTGCAGTGGCTAGCCTGCTGGCCGATGGCAAGGCCATTGGCAACTTCTCAGGCAAAGACCTCACCGTAAGCAACGTGGCCAACCGCCAGCTACAGCTGCGCACCAGCGGCAAAGGCAGCCTCTACTACTTCTGGGAAACCGAGGGCATCTCCCCCACCGGCCAAGTGCGCGAGGAAGACGCCTACCTGCAAGTCCGCCGCCAGTTTCTGGACCGCAACGGCAACCTGGTGGGCTCTACCTCCTTCAAGCAAAACGACTTGGTAGTGGTCAAAATCACCATTCAATCGGCTGAAACCGCGGGCGAAGTCAAGAATGTAGCCATCACCGACCTACTGCCCGCTGGCCTGGAAATCGAGAACCCGCGCATCGGGGCCGTGCGGGACCTGGCCTGGGCCAAAGACGCCGCCCAACCCGATTACATGGACGTGCGCGACGACCGGATCAACCTGTTCACTACCGTCACCACCGAGCCGAAGTCGTTTTACTACCTCTGCCGCGCCGTGAGCAAAGGCACCTTCAAGCTAGGCCCCGTCAGTGCTGACGCCATGTACAACGCTGAGTACCATAGCTACAATGGCGCCGGCGTGGTGCGGGTGCGATAAAGCATGTATCTAGGCGGTGTCTGAAAAATGCTTTTGATCATCTTGACCGTCATGCTGAGCGCAGTCGAAGCATCTCGCATGCTGAGGTTGCCAAAGTCATCTAATTACTAATAAGTGAGTTGCTTCGGCTGCGCTCAGCATGACCATTTTTTCTATCCCTGTCCATACATTTGGAAGACATCAGCACTTCCATACGCTGAGCTTTGCAATTATCTGCATCTACTGGTATCCATACCTATCTACCTATGAAATCCTGGAGTGACTTGCTGTTCTACGTAGTCCTAGCCCTATTTACCCTGCCCGCCTTTATTGTGGTGTTTGCAGCCACTAGGGCATTGCTACACCGGTTCTGGCCGGGTCAACAGCATCCGAAACGCATTGCGGGGGCGGTGTCAGTAGCTGCGACGCCCTTTCTGTGTCTGGCCGGGGGATATCTGGCGCTAACCATCTACCTATATTATCCCCATCGGGAGTTCCAGAGAGATAAATGGGCTTCTGATGTGAATAAGCGCTACGAGATGGTGGAGGATCTGCAAAGTACTCACCAGCTTACTGGCCTAACAAAAGAACAGGTAGCCAACCTGCTAGGGACTCCAGACTATCAGGACGCCGGCCTCTGGGTATATCATGTAGGAATTAAGCCTAGTCTGTTTGCGCTAGATGGTGATGCCTTATCCCTAGAGTTTGTTCAGGGCAAAGTGGCTCGGTACTGGGTACATCAGACCTAAGTTCTTTTAATCTGGTTAACTCAACTGCAGCTTTTCCGCGCTGCCTTCGTACAGTTTTATCCATACAGCCGGCACGCACAAGCTGCCGGCTGTGTTGTTGTTACACCTTACTGTTATACTCTTGTGATGAAGCTATTGTGTTCTACTACGGCCCTTTGCGCGCACAATTTGCGCAGCCTTTGGCTTGCCGCCCTACTACTGAGTAGTGCTTTACTAGGTCCGTTTTCTGCCCAAGCCGACATCGTGACGGTGAATGCCAATGACAACGGCAAGCAAGTACAGTTGACCATTGGCGACCAGCTAGTGGTACGACTGCCTACCATCTCGCCACGCTTTGGGTGGCGCCTTACCCAGTCGTATCCGGGGCAGCTGACTCCTACGTTTACGAATGTGCTTCCGGGCGTTAATAGTGGCGTACCGGGCGCTCCGGCAACCTTCGAAATTCACTTTCAGGCTATTGGCACCGGAGGTATTGACTTGGCGCTGGTATCGGCGCAGCCTGGAACGGGCTATGCCCAGTTGGGCGGCTTTTTCCATGTGTTTGTTACCATCGATAAGCCCGGGGTAGCTAAAAACGTGAACATCACGGAATATGGCAACCACAGCCGCGTGAAAGTGAACAAAGGCGACCAGCTGGACATTCGGCTGGATAACACGGCCGGCTCGCAGTACACCTGGGAAGTAATGCCCATTTCGGATACTGTAGTTAAGCTGATTACCCCGGCCGCTGAGCAGCCCGGCAAGAAGCCGAAAAAAAAGGCGAAGGCCGGCACACCCGAAGACGTAACGTTTCAGTTTCAGGCCCTGAACCCGGGCCAGACAACACTGCGCTTTTTGTACCGCAATGCGGCCGATAACACCGCCCCGCCCAAGCGCGACTTCGAGTTGCAGGTAGAAGTGCCCGAGCCGCCTAAATAAAGCGGCGCCGTAGTTGGTGCTTTCCTATCTTGCCGCCTTTGCTGCCCGCTACGAATGGCCGGCAGGTTGCTTGATGGGTGCATGAATCGCGCTGCCAAAGTTTTTGCCGTTGTGGGGTTGGTGCTGGCGTTAGGCCTAGTACTGGACTTAGCGTTTCCCCTCCCGCCCGCGCCGCACTACTCGCCCATTGTGCTGGCCGCCGATGGATCGGTGCTGCACGCCTACCTCAACCCCACCCAGAAGTGGCGGATGAAAACTGAGCTGCGCGAAATTACCCCGGTGCTGCGCAAGGCTATTATCGAGAAGGAAGACCGGTGGTTTCGGTGGCACTTGGGGGTGAACCCGGTGGCACTGGTGCAGGCAGCCGGGCGCAACTTGTTTGGAAAAGGTCGCACGACCGGGGCCAGCACCATCACTATGCAAGTGGCCAGGCTGCTGGAGCCCAAAGAGCGCACCTTCCGTAACAAGCTGCTGGAGATGCTGCGCGCTACGCAGCTAGAGCTGCACTATAGCAAAGACGAGATTCTGCAGCTTTACCTGAACTTGGTGCCCTATGGCGGCAACGTAGAAGGCGTAAAATCAGCGGCGCTGCTCTACTTCCAGCAAACTCCCGACTACCTCTCGCTAGCCCAAACCGTTACGCTGGCCATCATCCCAAACCGGCCTCGGGGCTTGATATTAGGGAAGAACAACGTGGCCGTATGGCAAGAGCGGAACCGGTGGCTGCGCCGGTTTGCAGAAGCTGGATTGTTTCCGAAGCAGGATGTGGAAGATGCACTGCTGGAGCCATTAGACGTGCAGCGCCACGCGGCGCCGGCATTGGCTCCGCACCTGTCGCGGCGGTTGGTGCGGCAGTTTTCACGGCAGGCCATCATCCGGAGTAGTTTGGAGCGCAGCAAGCAAGCCAAGGCCGAAGACCTGACGCGTAACTATGTGCGGCGCCTCTATGAGCTGGGCATCACGCAGGCCGCCGTGCTGGTCGTGAATAACCGCACCTGCCGGGTAGAGGCCTACGTGGGCTCCGCTGATTTTCGCGACTTCGTTAACCAAGGCCAGAACGATGGGGTACTGGCCGTCCGCTCGCCGGGCAGCACACTCAAGCCGTTTCTGTATGCTTTGGCCATGGACCGAGGCCTCGTAACGCCCAAGCAACTACTGCCCGATGTGCCAACCAACTTCCAGGGCTACCGCCCCGAGAACTTTGATAAACACTGCAACGGGGAAGTAACGCTGGAGCGCGCCCTGGCATACTCGCTCAACATTCCGGCGGTGCGCGTGCTCAATCAGCTCGGCGTGCCCACCTTCACTGACAAGTTGCGCAAGGCTGGCTTCCAGAGCATAACGCGCAACCGCACCCAGCTGGGCTTAAGCAGCATTTTGGGTGGCTGCGGCGCTAGCCTCGAAGAACTGACCAACCTGTATGTGACCCTGGCTAACGGCGGCCTGTATGGCAACCTTCACCTCACATCAACGCAGAAAAGCACACCTGCTAGGCCTCTTATTTCTGAAGGCGCTGCGTTTCTGACCACTGATATCCTGGCCCAGCTTACTAGGCCTGATTTGCCCATAAACGCCGCCAGTAGCATGCGGTTACCCAAAATTGCGTGGAAAACCGGCACCAGCTACGGCCGCCGCGACGCTTGGAGCATTGGCTACAACAAACAATACACCATTGGCGTGTGGGTGGGTAACTTCAGCGGCCAAGGCAGCCCAGCGCTTACGGGCTCAGAGGTAGCCACCCCCTTGCTCTTCGACTTGTTCAATGCTCTCGCCTACAACTCGCCGAACGACTGGTATGCGCCCCCATCTGCGCTGGATTTTCGATTGGTGTGCGCGGAGAGTGGCCTAGTACCCGGCGAAAACTGCCCTAATCAGGTTATCGACTATTTTCTGCCTAGTGTATCCTCGGGGCAGCGGTGCCAACACGTGCGAGAAGTGCTGGTGTCGGCTGATGGGAGCTTTACGTACTGCCGGGCCTGCGCGCCGGCCGCGGGGTTTCGGCGGGAGTTATACCCCAATTTACTGCCCGAAGTAGCGGCCTTTAAAGAAGCGCAAGGCATTCCGTACCGACGGCTGCCGGTGCACAATCCGCAGTGCCAGCTAGTGCGCGGCGGTGCAGAGCGGGCGCCCAGCATCACCTCGCCTACTGCCAATACCGAGTACGTGCTCAACCGCCACGAAAAGCAGCAGCTTTTGCTCAGCTGCACCACCGACAGCGAAGTGCGACAGGTATACTGGTACGTCAACGACCAGTTTCTGCAGACGGCTGCCGCTACCGAGCGAATCTTTTTCCAGCCCAGCCCAGGCCCGCTCAAGATTTCCTGCGCCGACGACCACGGCCGCAATACCGATGTACTCGTGACGGTAACTGAGCTGGAATAAGCTCTAAACCAGCACTATTAGCGAACCACCTACTTTACTAGGCCCCCTGCCCACGCGAACCCGCGGCAGCGAGAATCTTTTTGCTGAGCAACACAACCTTTTGCTTACAGCTTGGTTAACCTGCCTTGTAATCTAAGGTCGAATCTAATTCGGGAGCCGATATTCTTGAACGTATACCCCACTGACTGCCAAGAGTCAGGTCATTTTTTCAACTGAAAATTACTAGGCACAGGCAGCGCCCAGACCGTCGGCCGTGTCCTTGCGCCTAGTGTCTGGAGTGGTGGCTGGTGCAGATGGTAGCCAGCAATGTTTTAGCTACGGAATTCGGTAGCTGCTTTTTATTAGGATATGAAACACATGAAACGGGCGCTCCGGCTGCTATTCGGCCTTTTGCTGCTTGCCCCTGTCTGGGCGCAGGCCCAACCTACGGCCCCTGCTCTTCCTGCCAGTCAGCTTACCCTGGAGCAGTGCCTGCAATACGCCTTGCAGAACCAGCCCGTGCTGCGCCAAGCGCGCATTGATGAGGAAACCAACGACGCCGACATCCGGATTGGCAAGGCTGGCTGGCTGCCCCAGCTGGGCCTCAACGCCACGGGCCAGCACTATTTCCAGCTGCCCTTCATCGTATTTCCGAATGCGGACGGCGTAAACGTGCCCCGCCAGGTGGGCCTCAAAAATACCTCTACTATAGGCCTAGCAGCTACTCAAACCATTTACAATAATGATGTGCAGCTGGCCACCCGGAGCGCGCGGCCTTCCCGACAGCTTTTCCAGCAGAATACGGCTAGCGTCCGCATTGATGTGGTGTCGGATGTAAGCAAAGCCTTCTACGATGTGCTGCTTTCGCAGCGCCAGCTAGAGGTGCTCAGCGAGGACATTGTGCGGCTTCAGCGCAGCCTCAAAGATGCCAAGGCCCGCTACGACGCGGGAATTGTTGATAAAACCGACTACAAACAAGCGGAGATTCTGCTGAACAACTCCGTGGTGGCGCGCAAGCAAGCCCTGGAAGCAGTGAAGGCTAAATCGGCTTACCTCAAGGAACTGATGGGCGTAGCCGGAACGCAGCCGCTTGCCCTGCAATACGACACGGTGCAGCTCATGCGCGACGCTGTACTGGACACGACCGTAGCCCTCGACCCCGCCAACCGCATTGAGGTGCAGCAGCTGCAAACCCAAAAAGCCCTGCAGGCGGCCCAGATCAGCTACTACCGTTGGGGCTTCCTGCCTTCGCTTTCAGCCTTTGGCAACTACAACTCAGTTTTCCAGAACAATAACTTCGGCGACCTGTACAGCCAGCGTTTTCCCAGTTCTTATGCTGGCCTACAGCTGAGCCTGCCCCTGTTCACGGGTGGCCGACGCCTCCAGAACCTGCGCCGCGAGCGGCTGACCGACCAGCGCATCGACCAGGATATTCTGCTGGCCCGCAACCGTATCAACACCGAGTTTGAGCAGGCCCTAGCCAGCTACAAGAGCTACTACGCCGACTACAGAATTGGGCAACGCAACCTCGATTTGTCGCGCGAGGTGTACTCGGTGGTGAACCTGCAATACCGGGAGGGTATCAAAACCTACCTCGATGTAATTGTGGCGCAAACCACCCTGCGTACTGCCCAGCTTAATTACTACAGTGCCCTGTTTCAGGTGTTGAGCAGCAAAGTGGATTTGCTGCGCGCACAGGGCAATCTGTCTACCTCCTACTAGCCTTCCGCTGCTTCTCCTTGATGTATATGAACAAGACTCTTATTGCCCTAACGTACACTGCCAGTCTGCTGGCCTTTGCGAGCTGCGGCAAAAAAGAAGACGAAAAAGCCGCTGGCCCGCCACCGGCTACGCCCGTAACCTTAGTTACGGCCCAGACCTCCGACGCGGTATACTACGATGAATATCCGGCTACCGTGGTGGCCATCAACAATGTGGAGCTGCGCAGCCAGGTGGCCGGCTTTATCACCCAGATCTTCTTTAAGGAAGGCGACGTGGTGCAGAAGGGCAAAACGCTCTACGAAATCGACCGCCGCAAGTACCAGGCAGCCTACCAGCAGGCGCTGGCGGGCCTGGCCAGTACCCGTGCTACGGTTCAAAATGCGAAAGTCAACCTCGACCGCTACCAGCGCCTAGCCCAGCAAGACGCCATTGCCAAGCAGATTGTGGACAATGCCTCCACGGCCTACGCTACAGCGCAGGCGCAGGTAGCGGTAGCCCAAGCCAACGTAGCCGCGGCCCGCACCGACCTCGATTATTCTCTGATTAAAGCGCCTTTCACGGGCCGCATCGGTATTTCGCAGGTGCGCCTCGGCTCCCAGGTAAGCCCCGGCTCCACGCTGCTCAACACCATTAGCGGCGAAGACCCCATGGGTGTTGATTTCGTGATTACGGAATCGGACCTCAGCCGCTTTGCTGACTTGCAGCGCCAGGCCGGCGGCAAAGACGACTCTACCTTCCGCCTAGTGCTCCCCGATGGCTCGCGCTACACGCAGCCCGGCAAAATACTAGCCATTGATAGAGGCGTAAACCAGCAAACTGGTACCGTCCAGATTCGGGTGCAGTTCACGAACCCTGACCGCAAGCTGAAGGATGGCATGAGCACTGTGCTAAGTGTGCTTAACCGCCAGTCGGGCCGCCGCATTGTGGTACCCTATAAGGCTATTGTGGAGCAGATGGGAGAGAACTTCGTGTTTATTGCCGGCGACAGCAGCAAGGCCTATCAGCGCAAAGTGGAGCTAGGCCCGCGCCTCCGCGACCAGATTGTGGTGATGAACGGCATTAAGGAAGGCGACAAGGTAGTAACTGAAGGCCTCCAGCGCCTCCGCGACGGCGGCCAGATTCAGGTGGGTACGCCTGCTCAGGCTCAGGCGGGCGGCAGTGCTCCCGCCGCTGGCGGCGCCAAGTAAGCTTAGAAACTAGAGCCATCAACTAGCTCCTCTCCTCAGCTGAGGAGGGGTTGGGGGTGGTTGACCAATCGTTGAACGATTACTAACTCTAGTTTCTACCTCTAGCTTTTCAACCACCCCTAACCCGTCCTCATCTGAGGAGGGGAACTAGCTCTCTAGCCTCAGCTAAGTAAGCGTATCAGGTAAATACTCCATTATGATTGCAGAAACCTTTATCCGGCGCCCCGTCACGGCCATTGTCACCTCCCTGGTGATTGTGATGGTGGGGCTGCTGGCTATCCTGAACTTGCCCGTAGGCCAGTATCCGGAGATTACGCCGCCTACCGTATCGGTGAGTGGCACCTACACCGGGGCCGATGCCCAAACGGTGGAGCAAACCGTGGCTACCCCCGTGGAAGTGCAAGTAAACGGTACTCCCGGCATGACTTATCTGCAGAGCAATAGCACCAGCAATGGGCAGATGAGCATGACGGTGAACTTTGAAGTTGGCACCGACATCAACATTGCCGCGCTGGATGTGCAGAACCGGGTGGGCATTGCCCAGCCCACGCTGCCACAGGAAGTACAGCGCCTGGGCTTGGTTGTGCGCAAACGGAACCCTAGCATTCTGATGCTGGTAGCCATGTACGCACCCAAAGGCTCGCACAATACTACCTTCCTGGATAACTACGCCAACGTATTTGTAAAAGACGCTTTGCTCCGTACCAAAGGGGTAGGCGACATCGTAAGCCGCGCCGATGACTTCTCGATGCGCGTCTGGCTTAAGCCCGATAAACTAGCCCAGCTGGGCGTAACGGCTCAGGAAGTAACGGCCGCTATCCAGGAGCAGAACGCCCAGATTGCGGCCGGCTCCATTGGCGCCCCGCCGGCCCAAACCGGCCAAACGTTCGAGTACATTGTATTTGTGAAGGGCCGCTTAGTAAATACCGAGGAGTTCGGCAACATCATCGTCCGGACGCGCCCGGAGGATGGAGCAGTGGTCTATCTGAAAGATGTAGCCCGCTTGGAACTAGGCAAGTTTAACTATGCCAGCAACTCCTTCGTGGATGGCAAACGCGCCGCTTACCTGCTCGTGTATCAGGCTCCCGGCGCCAATGCCTTGGAAACCTACGAGAACGTGCTGACCACCATGAATCAGCTAAAAAAGCAGTTTCCTACTGACCTTGACTACATAGTTCCTTTCGAGTCGGCTACAGTGGTGAAGGTCTCCATCAATGAGGTACTGCATACCCTGATTGAGGCCTTGGTACTGGTAACCATTGTGGTGTACCTGTTCCTGCAAAGCTGGCGCTCTACCCTTATTCCGGTGCTGGCCATTCCGGTGTCTATTATCGGCACCTTCATCATGTTCATTCCGCTGGGCTTCACCATCAATACGCTCACCATGTTCGGCTTTGTGCTGGCCATTGGTATTGTGGTGGATGACGCCATTGTGGTAGTGGAAGCTGTGGAGCACAACATGAACGAGCGAGGCCTGAGCCCCTTGGAAGCCACGCTGGCCGCCATGCGCGAAATCTCGGCTCCGGTAATTGCTATTGCGCTTATTCTGGCAGCGGTGTTCGTGCCGGTAGGCTTTATTCCGGGCATCACGGGCCGTTTGTATCAGCAGTTCGCTATTACCATTGCCATTTCGGTGATTATCTCGGCCTTTGTGGCGCTTTCGCTTACGCCCGCGTTGTGCGTACTGCTGCTCAAGCCCCACAAGCGCGACGAAAACTCCACGGGCCTCGACCGTATGTTTTACAAGTTCAACACCTGGTTTGATAAGGTGACGAGCAAGTATGGCCGCGGCGTACAGAGCGGTATTAAGCACTCCCGCCTGGTAGTTATACTTCTGGTGTGCATTGTGGCAGGCACGGGGCTGTTGTTTAAGAACAAGGCTTCTGGTTTTATACCCACCGAGGACGAGGGCCGCCTGTTCGTGACGTTTACCCTGCCCGAGGCGTCGTCGACGGAGCGCACGGTAAGCACCCTGAAAGAGGTGATGAAGGAGCTAAGCCAGATTAAAGGCATCAAGCACTACGCGGGCCTAGGCGGGTTAAACGTGGTAAACTTCTCGTCTAAGTCGAACAGCGGCACCGTATTCTGTCAGCTGGAGCCCTGGGACGACCGCAAGGAAAAGGAACTACAGCTGCAAAGCCTGATTGCTACTGTGCAGCAACGCCTGAGCCGCCTGCGCGAAGCAAACATTGTAGTGATTTCACCGCCGGCTATTCCGGGCTTAGGTAACTCTGGTGGCTTTAGCTTTGTGTTCCAGGAGCGTGAGGCCGGCGGCGACATCAAGAACTTCGATGCCAACCTGCAATCCTTCCTTGGTGCCTTGCGCAAGCGGCCCGAAATTGCGGCTCCGTTCTCGTTCTTCACCGCCAACACGCCCGGTTATCAGCTCACTATTGATAGAGAGAAAGCTAAAAAGCTCGGCGTATCTATTGCTGATATTGGTACGGCGCTGCGCACCTACTTGGGCTCGTCGTACGTGAACGACTTTACGGTGTACGGCCGCAACTTCCGGGTAGTAACGCAGGCCGACTCCATGTACCGCGGCGACATCAGCAACTTGGGGCAGTATTACGTGCGCAACTCTTCGGGCGGCATGGTGCCCTTGAGCACGGTTACAAGCTACCAACGCTCGGAAAGCGCCCCCCTGATTTCGCATTACAACCTGTTCCGCTCGGCCGAAATCAACGGCAACGCAGCGCCGGGCTACTCTTCCGGCGACGCCATCAAGGCCTTGCAGGAAACGGCCGCGCAAAACCTTCCGGCTGGCTATGGCTTTGAGTTTTCGGGCCTGACGCGGGAAGAACTTCTGGCGGGTGGCCAGACGGTGTACATTTTTGGACTGTCGTTGGCGTTTGTATTTCTGTTTTTGGCTGCGCTGTATGAAAGCTGGTCGGTGCCCTTCTCGGTGCTGCTGGCCGTGCCGCTAGGAGCATTTGGTGCTATTCTGGCCCTCACGTTCCTGCCCAAACTCACCAACAACGTCTATGCCCAGATTGGCCTGATTACTCTGATTGGTTTGTCAGCCAAAAACGCCATTCTGATTATTGAATTCGCGAAGGAACGGGTTGATAAAGGCATGCCGCTGGTGGAAGCCACGCTGGAAGCGGTGCGTCTGCGTTTGCGCCCCATTATCATGACGTCGTTGGCCTTTATTCTGGGCGTGTTGCCGCTGGTGTTTGCTTCCGGTGCCGGTGCCCAAAGCCGCCAGACCATTGGCTGGACGGTACTAGGGGGTATGATTTCGGCAACCGTGCTGGCCATCTTCATTGTGCCCGTGCTGTATGTGCTTATCACGCGCTTTGCCTATGGCAAAGAAAAGCTGGCGGAGCTGGAAGCCAACTACCAGCCCGACGAAGAGCATGGTGGCCCCGCCCCCGATAAACCCGCTGGCGAAGGCACGCATCCGGCTCCTAGCCCGGCGTAAGATACGGGATTTCTAAACCCATAGACCGTCATGCTACCGTTACCGTAGCATGACGGTCTGTTTTGTTTAGAGCATTCTGATTTCCACTACCCTCCCACCATGCGCAAACCTCTTCTGCTCACCCTTTTTTGTTTGATTGTGGCAATGACTGCTTTGGCCCAAACTCCCTCCGTAATTCCGTTGTACGCTGGGGTTGCGCCCAATTCCAGACCTAGTCAAGTGCAGGAAAAGGTAGACAACGAGAACGGCAAAATCCGCATATCCAAGGTGGTGCAGCCCACGCTTACGGTGTATCGGGCACCAAAGGAAAAAGTCAACGGCACGGCGGTCATTATCTGCCCTGGTGGCGGTTACGGCCTGCTGGCCATGGACCACGAAGGGTATGATGTAGCCAAGCGGCTCACGGAAATGGGCATTACGGCGTTTGTGCTTAAGTATCGGTTGCCCAGCAATGAGAGCCAAACCGATAAGGCCCTTGCGCCGCTGCTCGATGCCCAACAGGCTATCCGGGTGGTACGGCAGCGAGCTACTGAGTTTGGTATCAAGCCGGCGCACATAGGCTTGATGGGGTTTTCGGCGGGCGGGCACCTAGCAGCAACCGCCGGCACGCTCTTCACTAAGCCCGTCGGCGACCCGAAGGACCAGACCTCTGTACGGCCCGATTTTCTGGTGCTATTGTATCCGGTCATTAGTTTCGCCGACTCCCTAACGCACGCGGGCTCACGCACGGCGCTGCTGGGAGCCGCCCCCACCGCTGCCCAGATACTACACTATTCTGCTGAGCGGCAGGTTTCAGCGAAAACGCCCCCTACTTTTCTGATGCATGCGGCCGACGATGCGGTGGTGCCTGTGCAAAACAGCTTGGTATTTTATCAGGCATGCTTACAGCACAAGGTATTCGTAGAAATGCACTTGTATCCTAAAGGCGGCCACGGCTTCGGAATGAACAACCCCACCACCAAAGACAACTGGACCGACCGGCTGCACAATTGGCTTGATGCCGGCGGCTGGCTGCGTTAAACCAGTTCATCCCACTCAGCAACGGTGCCTGCCCACCATACTTCCGTGCCTGGTGGTACCTGCAATGAGCTTTCCTGCGTGAGCAGCACTCCTCGAATGACACCAGCTTCATCCCGCGTAATTTCTTCTACACTCGCTATTACAATTTGGGTGTGCCCGGAGGGGTAGTACAAGTGGAGCTTCAAGGCCGTGTACAAGTCAAGTTGATGTAGCTCAGGAGCCGTAATCTGGGGCAACAAGAGCAGGCCTAAACCGGGTAACGGAAAAATTTTATCAACCCGGAATAATAATTTTTCTTTCATAGCTCACTGTACGCAAAACACGCATTTAAAGCCGGTTACAGCCGTTTTCAACTCTAGGGCAACGTGTGGCTTTACGGCCTGACTAGCTCTACTGTTGAGGTAAACCTGAGGCCAGATCTGCCCGTATTGGCATGGTGCTTGTAAAACACTTCTCAGAGCCGCTGATTACCGGCTCGCTAATCACTAAACTTCTCTCAACATGAAAAAGGTAAGTTTGCTTCTCGCCCTGGTAATGTTCTTTGCTTCATTTGCCAATAGCTTTGCTCAAGATCGTAAGATTAGCTCCAGCGCTAAAGGTGCCGTAATTGGTGGCCTCGGTGGTGCTGCCGCTGGTGCTCTTATCAATAAGAAAAACCGCGTAGTAGGTGGTGCCGTGGGTGGCGCTGCTGGGGCTGGCCTAGGTTACTCCATCGGCCGAACCGCTGATAACAAGCGCCGCGCCGAAGCGGCTCGGGTAGCGGCTGCCCGCCGCGCCGAGGCCAACCGTGCTGCCGCTTACCGCTCAGGTATTGCTCGTGGTGAGGCGAAAGCCCGCGCCAACAACCAAGCTGCTTTGGCTGCCGCCGCCGCTGCTCCTGCTGCTCCCGCTATGATGAACAGCTTTGGCGCTCCTGGCGCTGCTCCTGCTGCCTTCGCCATGAACTCAGCCTACCTGCCTAACCCTTCGTTTGGCCAGCGTGATGCCGCTTATCCTTCTTCGGAAGTGCGTCGTAAGAGCTGGTAATACGTCCTTTCTAGATTTGCACAAAGCCCAGGTCATAGTACCTGGGCTTTGTGTTACTTTACAACTCGTTCTGCTCTCTTACCAAAACCTTGTTTCCATGAAATCCTTTCTTGGCCTCCTGCTCGGAGGCGCCCTGCTGGCCTCTTGCTCTGGCCCCAAAACCGATGCCGAAGCCGTAAATGTGCAAAGCCTCAACCAGCAGTTTATTGGTGCCTGGAATGCTAAAAACACTGCTGCCCTCGACACGCTGCTGGCCGACGACGTGCAGTATGCCCAAGGCGAGTCGCGGTTTAATGGCAAATCAGAGGTAGCTGACAAGTGGGTACGCTCCACCATGGGTACCATCTCAGACCTGAAAACCTACGCCACCAGCAACGGCACCGGCGAAAATATTGCCTACGAGGCTGGCACTTTCTCAACGGATGTGCTGCCTGAGGCGCCCGGCCAGTCCCACGGCGAAGGCGAAGGCAACTTTATTCTACTCTGGAAAAAACAGAAAAATAACTCTTGGAAGCTCAGCTACGTGCAGCTTGAAGGCCTGCCGGTAAAAGTTAAAAACTAACTCCGCAGCCTTAGGCTCCCTAGCCCCTTCTACAATCAAAAGCCCCGACAACTGCTTGTCGGGGCTTTTTTGGCTTATGCGTAGAATCCGGCTGCTTGCTACGGCGCAACACTGGTGTACTGCAAGTACTCCTCGCCATCATATACCGGGCTCATGTTCTCCGATTCTTCTTCCGTAAACAAACGGGACCGAATCAGGAACCGAACGCCTAGGGGTATTTCCAGCGAAAAGCTCGCTCCCCGGCCTTTCGTGACATCTACGGTGAGCTGGGTGTGCTTCCAGTACTCAAACTGTGAGGCGCTCATAAAGAAATGGCACCCGTGAATCTGACCTAGCCACACGTCGCTGGCTCCTACCCGGAATTCACCCGCCTGAAAGCACATGGGCGAAGAGCCGTCGCAGCAACCGCCACTTTGGTGGAACATAAGCGGGCCGTGCTCGTCGCGGAGCACATCAATGGTTGCTTCAGCAGCCTGGGTTACCAGCACGCGGGGCGTTGACATAGGCAGATTATTTGGATGGAGTGGATGGGCTAGGCAAAGCTTGTGGCCTACCTACTGGTTGGGCTCGGCGGCGGAAGGTGTAGGTGCTGTTAGTTTTTCGCTCATGCACCGTTACGGCTTTATCAGGAGCCACAGTCCCCGAGCCTGGCCGGCTGTCCCATTCGTAGGTTAGCTCCCGCTCACTGTCCCAATGAAAATGATGGTTACCCATGCTGGTTACGCCTTTGGGCGCGCCATTCGGCATCCGGTCGGTTGGCATGGGGCCGGAGTCGCCGGGCGATGCAGGCGGCGTATGCTTTTTAACAAGCGTCCAATCGGGGTTCGAGGCACCTGGCACCGGCAACAGTTGTGCCCGAGCCGAAACTCCGCAGGTCAGCAGCACAAAAGATAGCAACCGTATCTTCATAGAAGGAACACGCTAGGGTATGGTAAGACGCAACCTAGCTTAAAAATCAGAAACAGCAACCACAGGAACCAGCACGTCATGCTGAGCTCAGTCAAAGCACCTCGCGTGCTGATGTTGCAACGCTAACGCAACATGCCAGATGCTTCCACTTCACTCAGCATGACGACCTAGTATGCCAGCTCAGAACGGCCTAGAAGAAACCGAGTTTCTGCTGGCTGTAAGAAATCAGCATATTCTTGGTCTGGCGGTAGTGCGAAAGCATCATTTTGTGGTTTTCGCGGCCGAAACCAGAAGCCTTATAACCACCGAAAGGCGCGCCGGCAGGGTAATCGTGGTAGCAGTTCACCCACACGCGGCCGGCCTGAATGGCGCGGGGCATCTGGTACAGCTCGTGCGCGTCGCGGCTCCAGAGGCCGGCACCCAGGCCATACAGTGTGTCGTTGGCCATTTCAATGGCTTCCTCGTTAGTTTTGAACGTGGTTACGGACAGCACCGGGCCAAAGATTTCCTCTTGGAAAATCCGCATTTTATTGTGCCCCCGGAAGATGGTGGGCTTGATGTAGTAGCCTTCGGTGAGGTCCTCGTGGTCGTGTGTGTGAGCCTCGCCGCCGGTTAGCACTTCGGCTCCTTCGGCTTTGCCAATTTCTAGGTAGCTCAGAATTTTCTCGTACTGGTCGTTGCTGGCTTGGGCGCCCATCATGGTTTCCATATCCAGGGGGTGACCCAGCTTGATGGCCTTCACGCGCTCAATCAGGCGCGGCATAAACTCATCGTAGATGTCCTCGTGGATAAGTAGGCGCGATGGGCAGGTACAGATTTCGCCTTGGTTGAGGGCGAACATGGCGGCGCCTTCCAGGCACTTATCCAGGAAATCGTCGTCGTGGTCCATTACCGATTTGCAGAAGATGTTCGGCGACTTGCCGCCCAGCTCCATGGTCACGGGAATGATATTTTCGGCGGCGTATTGCAAGATGAGGCGGCCCGTAGTGGTTTCGCCCGTGAACGATACTTTCTGCACACGCTTGTTGCTGGCCAGCGGCTTGCCGGCTTCCAACCCAAAGCCGTTCACCACGTTCACCACACCGGCGGGTATTACGTCCTGAAGAAGCTCCATGAGCACCATAATACTGGCGGGGGTCTGCTCAGCGGGCTTCATTACCACGCAGCAGCCGGCGGCCAGCGCGGGTGCCAGCTTCCAGGTGGCCATCAAGAGCGGGAAGTTCCAGGGGATAATTTGGCCCACTACCCCTAGCGGCTCCTGAATTACGAGCGACAAGGTAGTTTCATTTAACTCCGTAGCGGATCCTTCCTCGGCCCGAATTACGCCTGCAAAGTACCGGAAGTGGTCGATACACAGGGGCAGGTCGGCGGCCATGGTTTCCCGGATGGCTTTACCATTCTCTACAGTTTCTACGGCTGCCAAATGGGCCAGATTGGCCTCCATGATGTCGGCAATTTTGAGGAGCACATTACTGCGCGTGGCGGCCGAGGCCTTGCTCCACGATTTGAACGCCTCGTGAGCTGCATCAAGAGCTAGCTCAATATCTTCTTTGGTGCTGCGCGCAACTTTGGTGAAAGCTTTGCCATCAATAGGCGACGGGTTATCGAAGTACTGGCCTTTTACCGGAGCCACCCATTTGCCGCCAATGAAATTATCGTAATGGGATTTGAATTTGGGCCGATCAACGAGTGTGGTGGGTTTTTCAAGGGTTTCCATTCGAGGTGAGATTTTGGTGGAATTCAGATACCCCAAGCTAGCTTTCTATTGCGGCGAAATAGCTGTATTATTCTCTCACAAAAGCGACCTATCGTCGCAAGTTGTAACCACTCACTCACCTCAACAATAAACCTGTTTCCGCACGTACAGGTTTTGCTAGCAGATGGGCTTACTTGAGAGCCAGTTGTATGGCCGCCGCCTTAGCTTTTGTATTTTCATCAGGTACTTCGGGCTTCTTCGCCTAGCGTCTTTTCTAATTCGTTCCGCCTTATGTCGCATTTGCCCGCTCCTATAGCCCTGCGCCCCACTGAGCAGCTTACTACGCTGGTAGAAAACCGCACCGTATACTCCTTGGAAGGGTTTGAGCTGAACGTCTTCGAAACCCACCGCCAGGCGCATCAGGTGCCCCTGAGTATGGGCCACGTGGTGCTTACTACCATGTTGCGGGGCAAAAAGGTAATGCACCTATCTAACCGCCCGGCCTTCGAGTACTTGCCCGGCGAATCGGTGATAGTGGGTGAGAACGAGACGATGGTAATTGATTTCCCGGAGGCGGATGAGGCTCACCCTACCCAATGCTTGGCAGTGGCCATTCCAACGGATACCATCCGGCATACCGTGGACTTGCTCAACGAAGACTACCCCCGCGCCGAAGCCCAACTACCCTGGCACCTGGATACGAACACCTACGCCCACTTCCAGAATACGCCCGAGCTTACCAGCACGCTGGAGCGCCTCGTGCAGCTTTCCCGCGACACGGGCCGGGTGAAAGATGTGCTGGCCAACTTCACTATTCAGGAGATGCTGGTGCGCCTGATGCAAACGCAGGCCCGCCAGCTGCTTTTCCACAACTACAACCTGCACGCGGCCTCGCACCGCTTTGCCGCGGTGGTGCAGTACATCAAGCAGCACCTCACGGAGCAGATTACGGTAGAGAAGCTTTCGGAGCTGGCCTGCATGAGCAAGGCTACCTTCTTCCGGGTATTTAAGCGTGAACTGGGCCTTACGCCCGTAGAGTATATCATACAGGAGCGCCTAGCGGAGGCCAAACGCCTGCTGCGCAACCCGGTTACTACCGTAGCCGATGTGTGCTTCCGGGCTGGATTTAACAACACGGCCTACTTTCAAAAGCTCTTCAAGCAGTACGAAGGCATTACGCCGGGGCTCTACAAAAAGCAGTACGTAGCGGGCTAAGCTGCGGCATATCTGCATCTTTCATTCATCCTGTTGAGTGCGGCGGGGATGATGTTCCTAGGGTCCGTTTGGGCGCAAACCGGTACATCTTTCCAGTAAGTACCACAACCTTCCCCTTCAAAACGCTGTTACCTGAGGCCTAACCAACGGACTGCCCTGTCGCAGCCCCTTATTTCGCCTCATGACCGAAGCAGTAGCGGCTGATGTTCAGCCCGTGATAGAGGACGCTCGTCCTACTCCTCCCCTACCCTTGGCGCCGGCCCTGGTGTGGCTGATGGCCATTACCTGCGGCCTGGTGGTGGCCAATATTTATTACAACCAGCCGCTGCTAGCCGAAATCGGGCGCAGTTTCGGCCTGAGGGAAAGCCGCGTGAGCTTAGTGGCTACTATCACCCAAATTGGCTACACGCTAGGCTTGCTGTTCGTGGTACCCCTAGGCGACAAGCGCGAGCGGAAAAGTCTAATTCTGGTGATGCTGTTGTGCGCGGCGGTGTGCATGGCGGCAGCGGCCTTTGCGCCTTCGTTTGCGCTGCTGGCCGGGGCTAGTCTGCTCATTGGTATCTTCTCCTCGGTGCCGCAATTGCTGATTCCAATGGCCGCTTCGTTGGCCAGCGACGAGCAGCGTGGCCGCGTAGTAGGCAAGGTAATGAGCGGTTTGCTGATCGGGATTTTGCTTTCCCGCACCATCAGCGGGTATGTGGGCGCCCAGTTCGGCTGGCGCACTATGTTTTGGGTAGGCGCGGCCATCATGGTACTGCTCACTGGCATTCTGGCCCGCATGCTGCCCCGCAATCAGCCGCACTTTGTGGGCAGCTACGCTGGGTTGCTGAAGTCACTTGGTACGCTCACGCGCGAACTACCCGTGCTGCGCCGCTCAGCGTTGGTGGGTGCCTGCATGTTTGCCGGTTTCAGTGCCTTCTGGACTACGCTGGTATTTTTCCTGGAAAGCGACGCGTATCACTATGGCAGTGAAGTAGCGGGGCTTTTCGGGCTGATTGGGGCTAGTGGAGCTTTTGCGGCTTCCTTCGCCGGTAAATCGGCTGACCGCAAAGGCGCTGACTATGCCCTGAACCTGGGTATTGTGATGTTTCTGGGGGCTTATGTGCTACTGGCGTTTGGCGGCTACTACCTGTTGGGCCTCATTGTGGGGGTAGTGATTCTGGATGTAGGCCAGCAGATGACACACATTTCCAACCAGACCCGCATCTTCTCGCTACGGCCGGAAGCCCGCAGCCGCCTCAACACCGTGTACATGACCACCTGCTTTATCGGTGCCTCCTTAGGTTCCTTCCTGGGCGGCATCGCCTGGACTCACTTTCAGTGGCTGGGCGTGTGCGGCGTGGGCTTGGGGTTTGTCGTCGCTGCGTACCTAGTAAATCGGTTTTACGGCCGAACTGAGAGTAGTGAAGTGGAGTTGAAGTAGCGCCTATAAAAAATCAAGCTACAACTGCTCACCTGCTTCGCAGCAGATGCACAATTGTAGCTTCAATATAATCCGGTTTACTAGCCCTACTTACGCCTCTAACCGCCCGATACACACTTTCAGACTGTCGCGCCAGTACGGAATGGCAACGCCTAGCTGCGTTTTCGCTTTGGATTTATCCATCACGGAGTAAGCCGGGCGGGTGGCTTTGGTGGGGTACTCAGCGGTGCGGATAGGCAGGGTACGCACCGACACGTTGCCTAGCTCAAAAATGGCCACCGCGAAGTCGTACCAAGACGTGATGCCTTCGTTGCTGTAGTGGTAGATGCCGTACTCTTGGCTATCAGTTTCGATAATAGTTAGGATGCAGCCGGCCAGGTCGATGGCATAGGTAGGCGTGCCCGCCTGGTCCCAAATCACCTTCATTTCTTCCCGCTCGCGGCCATACTTGAGCATAGTCTTCACGAAGTTGCCTGCATATTCTGAGTAGAGCCAGCTGGTGCGCAGAATGAAATACTGCTCCGTGTGCTCCGGAATCACCTGCTCGCCTTCCAGCTTCGTGAGGCCATAGATGCTGATGGGTTCAGCGGCATCGGTTTCCACAAGCGGCGTGTTGCCGGTGCCGGCAAACACAAAATCGGTGGAAATGTGGATGAGTGTGGTACCATGCTCACCGCACAACCGGGCCAAATTGGCGGCACCGTCGCGGTTTACCTTACGGGCAATTTCCACTTCATCCTCGGCCTTATCTACGGCCGTATAGGCGGCGCAATTGATGATATAGGTCGGCTTGTATTCCGCAAAAACAGCTTGCAGCGCCTCTACATTGAGTATGTTGGCCTGCGCTTCGGGCAGAAAAACCAAGTTGGTCAGGCTACGCTCTCTTGAAACGTGTTGCAGGCACTGGCCCAATTGCCCGGAGGCTCCAAATACAAGTACGTTACCCATGAAATATGCTGCGTTGTGAGGCCCAAAAGCCGGTTCATGGGCTTGGGCTACCTAGTAGTGCTATACATCTGGCTTGCCATATACGAAGCCAGAACGCTGCAAATTAGCTTTTTCAATCCAGCTTCGGGCCACCTTCCTGCACCAGGCGCTTGTTCTTGATGGGCTCAAAACGCTGTTCACGCGGTTGTTTTTCGCTGAGGTAGCGCCAGTAACGCAGCGGCATGTGGCGGCGGTGCAGCTTCATGTTTTTGCGCTCCGGAATGTTCACGTGGTCGAAGTACGATTGCCAGAGCAACTTAAACAGCGGCTCCCGCTCATCGAGCACGGTAGCAGAAATAGCCGTATTGCGCTGCGGAGCGCTGGTTTCAAACTGCACAATGTCGGTGCGCACTAGGTCGTAATAGAGGCCATACCGGCGGCGCTGGTCAAATATAAGCCAGCGCTGGTCGGCATAGCGCTTGGTAAAGTGGGGCGCAATAAGCGGCAGCACATCGAAATCTGGGTCGATGGTAGCATGAAACAGGCCGTCGGAGGTTTTCTCGAAACGCACGAATGCTTCCATGCGATGCTTTTCGCGGTACATCTGCTGGGCAATGCTGGCCACGCGGCGCACATTATCATCGGCGTAGTTCTCCGAAATGTCGCGGCCGGCGCGCATGGCTAGGTCAGCATAGCGAAAAATCAATAGCTCCCGATCTGGCTGTTCACTCAGAAACGTATGGAACAAGCGAGTCCGTGCTTCTTTATCCATGTAGCGCAGCAGCCCTTCCCATACGCGGGCCGCCGCGGCTTCGTCGGTATCAATCTGCACGGGCTGGGCGAACAAGCCACCTTGCACGGCGCCCAGAGGCTGAATGCTGTTCGGCGCGGCCTTACGGGTATACACCTGAAATAGCACCGACAGCAAGCCCTCGAACGAGCCATCGTAGGCATAGTCCAGAGGAGGGTTCGTAAGGGCAGGTGCTGCCACGCGGGGCTGAACCGCACTACCCTTCCCGGGCAAAGCAACCTCATGGCGGGTAAGGGGGCCTAAGGAACGACTCATAGTGCGGCTTTTCAGGAAGTTGTGATGGAGGCCGGGCCTAGGAACTCCAGCAATAGGTGATTTACGCGTTCGGATTCTTCCTGATGCAGCCAATGCGTGGCTTCATCAAAGTATGTAAGCTCGGCTTGGGTGCAGTACTCCAGGCTCAGCTGAGCCAGCTCCGGCTCCAAAAAGGCATCTTTACGGCCCCACAGAATGCGCAGCGGCAGCGTAATTTTCCCTACTTGCCCTGTTTTACGGGGCGTGCGCACGGCGGCTCGGTACCAGTTAATCATGCCGGTAAGTGCGCCGGGCTGGCTCCAGGCCTGCACATAATGCTGCAAATCGGCGGTAGTGAAGGTGCCTTTTCGACTAGTGCCGCGCAACGCGCCCCGCCCAAAACGGTACTGGCGTCGGCGGAACATTTTTTCCGGAAGCCATGGCAACTGAAAAAAGAAGATGTACCAGCTTTTCAGTAGCTGCCGCGGGGTTCGGCGCAACGCCTGGCCTAGTACTGCCGGATGTGGTACATTCAGCACCACGGCACGGGTTAGCCGCTCAGGATGGTTGGCAGCCAGCCACCAGGTTACGGCCGCGCCCCAGTCGTGCCCAATAATGGCCGCCTTCTGGTGGCCGGCCGCGTCCATCAAACCCAGAATGTCGGCCCCCAGCTTGCTCATCTGATAGTCGGCAATGCGCGTGGGCTTGTCGCTGAAATTATAGCCCCGCTGATCAGGAGCCCACACTCGAAACCCGGCTGCTGCCAGCACTTCTATCTGGTGCCGCCAGCCGTACCAAAACTCCGGAAAGCCGTGCAACAGCAACACCAACGGACCATCCGAGGGCCCGCATTGCGCCACATGCAGCGTAATGCCGTTGGTTTGGACGTGTTGGAAATCAAGTTCGTAGGCCATAGAGCACTACTACCCCGCTAGGCGCGCTGAGGTTGCAGCGAAGCCCTTGTACTAGGCTGCCTCGGAGCGTGAAGTGGCACGGGCAACTCTTGTGCTGGCGGCTTCGCGGTGCAATTGCTGCACAATGGGCAGCAACTCCGAGAGCTTGCAGCAGCACGCCATCCGGGCCACTTTCACGGGTTTCGAAGAGTTGGAAGCAGCGGCCGACGCGTCGGCAGGGGCGCGATGTGAAATAGTCATGTCAGGGAGAAGTTATAGATGGGGTGTTTAAGCAGTTTGGGCAAAAAATCAGGTAAGCACTTCTGTCAACGCACTAAAAACCAACCACCTTAACAACTACTCAGGATGCCTGGGCAAACAAATCGAGCTGCTGCGTAACCAGCGCCGACCGTACCGAGCCAGCCCCAAACAGGATCTGGCGCCGGATGGTCTGCTCATCATAGTCGCGCTTTTCTAGAGCTTGGCCGCGGCAGGTAAGGAAGAATTTAGCGCGCTTGAGCACTACCCCAAACTTGTGCAGGTGGTCGAGCGTAATGGGCGAGAAACGGCGGGCAGCCACAATACGCTTAGCTGAGCGAGCTCCCACGCCCGGAATGCGTAGTATCATCTCGTAGTCAGCGGTGTTTACATCAACCGGGAAGGCATGGCGGTTGCGCAGCGCCCAGGCCAGCTTAGGGTCAATTTCCAGATCGAGGAATGGGTGCGCGGGGTCCAGAATTTCGTCAGCCTCAAACCCGTAGAAGCGCATCAGCCAGTCCGTCTGGTAGAGGCGGTGCTCCCGAATAAGCGGCGGCTGCGTTACCTGCGGCAGGCGGGCGTCGTCGGTTACCGGAATGTAGCCGGAGTAGTACACGCGTTTCAGGCCATAGCCTTTATAGAGCGAGTCAGTGAGGCTGATAATCTGCAGGTCATTTTCGGCGGAGGCGCCCACAATCAGCTGTGTGCTCTGGCCGGCCGTGGCAAACTGCGGCACTTTCTTGAACAGGGCCTTCTCCTCTTTATTCTGCTGAATGCCGTCCCGAATCTGAGCCATCGGCGTCAGGATTTCCTCGTAGTTCTTTTCCGGCGCGAGGTTTTGCAAGCTCATTTCAGAGGGCAGCTCAATGTTCACGCTCAGGCGGTCGGCATACAGGCCAGCTTCCTGAATCAGCTCTTCCGAAGCGCCCGGAATGGCTTTCACATGGATGTAACCATTGAACTTGTGCTCGGTGCGCAGCTTCTTGATGATGCGCACCAAACGCTCCATCGTGTAGTCGGGCGAGGAGAAGATACCAGAGCTCAGAAACAGCCCTTCGATGTAGTTCCGGCGGTAGAAGTTCATGGTCAGGTCCACTACTTCATCCACGGTGAATGCGGCGCGCTTCACATCATTCGAGCGGCGCGACACACAATAGGCACAGTCGAAGATGCAATGATTGGTGAGCAAGATCTTCAGAAGGCTCACGCAACGGCCATCTTCAGTATAGCTATGGCAGATGCCCATGCCCTCGGCGTTGCCCAAGCCACGGTTTTCATTTTTGCGCTTACCACCGCTGCTGGAGCACGAAACATCGTACTTCGCGGCATCTGCCAAAATATTTAGCTTTTCCTGGATTCGCTCGTTCATCGGGGCCGTATCTGGGCTTAAAAATAGAAGCTTATGCGTAAATACGCAATAGTATGAAAGGCTAATTTTTTTGGAATTGTTCCCTTGACACCGACTTTTATCTGAAGTATCGTTAGTAAAGCCTGAAGCCTAGTTTACTAGGCACAAGCCCAACTTAAACCGGCGCGAAATGCATTTGCGCTGTATCTTGCCAAGGCTGGTTTTGCCTAAAATATGAAGTATGTAGTGTGGCTTGGGGTAGTAATGCTAGGGTTCGGCCTTGCTGTACCTGCCCGGTCCCAAACTACCCCACCCGATACTGCCCGCGTCTCCAAAACTGCTCCGGACTCGCTGCGCCGACGCTTTGACCAAGAGCGGATGCTGAATGGCTTGAAGGCCTACGCCAAGCGCAAAACCATTGCCGGTAAGGCCGTTTCGGCGCTATTCAACTTTACTGAGCGCAGCGAAGACCGCATTGGCCTAGATGTTACGCTGCTCGATAGGCAATTCGACCGGCACAACTACAAAGTAATCCGCAAGATTGATATCCGGACGCTGGATGCTTTCGGCTTCAGCATCTCAGACTCCACCCGGATTCCGCGCAACATTCTGGAGAAAACCGGCAATACATTCCACATCAAAACCTCCAAGGCGCGGGTGCGGCAGGTGCTGCTGTTTCGGGAAGGTGAAGAGTTGGAGCCCCAGGATCTGGCCGAATCAGAACGTTTGCTGCGCCAAACCAGCGAGTTGCTGGATGCCCGCGTGTTCGTGAATGAGCGCACTAGCACCGCCGACAGCGTGGATGTGCAGGTGATAACCAAGGATGTATTTAGCCTCAGTGGCACGTTTCAGCTTCGGGATGTGGGAGCCGGCGTTATTGGCGTGCGCGACGTGAACTTCCTAGGGCTGGGCCACCAGTTCCGGAACCGCTACGAGTACGGCCGCAGCGATGATGGGCCCGGCACCAAACCCTGGCGTTACGAGGGCAGCTACCTGGTTCCGTTTCGCAACTTCGTGTACGGGCAAGCGCGCTACCTCAACGGTACGCGCAACGAGGAAGCCAGCCTCGGCTTCGCCCGCGACTTCTTTTCCATTAATACACGCTACGCCGGCGCCGTAAACTACAGCTACTTCAACCGCATCATCACCACCGATGGGGAAGGCACCGAGGAAAAGCCGTTTGTATTCACCCCACAGCGCTTCAACATTATGGATGTGTGGGCCGGCCGGGCCCTGCGCATGAAAAGCTACGACCTGGGCTACGAAAACCCCGGCCGCTTTATCGTTTCGGGCCGCGTCATCCGGACCTCGTATGAGCAGAAGGCCTACCCCGAGGACCTGACGGCCAACCTGCTGCTGGGCACTTTCGGCTACAGTGTACGGCGCTACTATAAAGACAAGTATCTGTTTGGCTTTGGCCGCACCGAGGACATTCCGACCGGCACGCTGGTGAGCCTTACCAGCGGCTATGAGTTTAATGAGGCCCGTAACCGCCGCTACTACAGCTTCCGGCTGGCGTATGCGGGCTACCATCCGCAACGGGGCTACCTGTATCTGAACGGCGAAGTGGGCACCTTTGTGCGGAACCGTGGCAACGACTGGCAACAGGGCCTGATTGCTGGTGAGCTGCTCTACTTCACGCGCTTGTACCACACGGGCAACTACCAGTGGCGCCATTTTTTCTGGCAGCGCAGCAGCATCGGGCTTAACCGCCGGCCCGGCGAGCAGCTTCTGAGCATTGCCGGCGAGCGAGGTCTGCGCGGGTTCCGGCCCGACGGGCTGCTAGCCGGCACCAGCCGCGTAACCTTCAACTACGAAGCCACCCTGTTCACCCCGGTTTCCTTTCTGGGCTTCCGGATGGCTGGTATTGCCTTTGCCGATGTGGCTTGGCTGAACGCACGCACTCCTAATCGGCCACTTCCCTTCTTCGAGGCGCCGTACACGGGTTTTGGCTTGGGCTTGCGCTTCCGCAACGAATACGCGGCCCTGCGCACCTTTCAGATTTCGTTTGGCTTTTACCCCCGCGGCATGAGCGCGCCCAACGGCATCCGTATTTTCGAAAACTCCCGGCCCTACTACGACTTCAGCGACTTTAGCTTTGCCCAGCCTAGCGTGCTGGTCTATCAGTAAACACTAGCTCGTCTCGCTGATCAAACCGCACACTTTAGAAGCTAGAAAGGGCTAGTACCTGAGAGTTTGCGCCGAGAATAACCCTGCAACTTGCCCGGCACGTACCTTTGCCTACCAACCATGTGCTGCGCTCTTCGCAGCCGGGTCCGCAACAACAATCGGCAAGCGTATGCAACTAGGTGATTTCAACGAACTGGAGGTAGCCCGCGAGGTAGACTTCGGCATGTATCTGACTTCCGACGACGGCGACCTGCTGCTGCCGCGCAAGTATATTCCGGCCGGCACCCAGATTGGCGACATGGTGCGCGTGTTTGTGTACCGCGACTCCGAAGACCGCCTGATTGCCACCAACTTGGAGCCCTACGTGCGGGTGGGCCAGTTTGCCGCGCTTACCGTGCGCGACGTAACGCCTACCGGCGCCTTTCTCGATTGGGGCCTGGAGAAAGACCTGCTTCTACCTTACCGCAACCTACGCCGCTCGCTCCGTCCCGGCGACCGGGCCACCGTGTTTGTGTACCTCGATGAAACTTCTGACCGCATTGTGGCCTCGGCCAAGTGGGAGTGGTTTCTCAGCGACCAGCCCTACCCCGGCAAAGAAGGCGACACGGCCGAGCTGTTTGTGGCCGAAGAAACCGACATGGGCTACAAAGTAATTGTGGACGGTACCCACCAGGGGTTGCTTTACCATAATGAAGTGTTCAAGCCCCTGCGGCTCGGCGATGTGCACACCGGCTACGTGCGGCAGGTGCGCCCCGATGGCAAGCTCGACCTAAGCCTGCAACGCCAAGGTTACGACGAAGCCGTGGCTGCTTCTGAAACGCTGCTGGAAGCCTTACGCAAAGCCGGCGGAACCCTACCCCTAGGCGATAAAAGCGAGCCAGACGACATCTACCGCCGCCTGGGCATGAGCAAAAAGGTGTTCAAGAAAGCGCTAGGCACCTTGTATAAGCAAGGCCTCGTACGCCTGGAGCCTGAGCACACACACTTGGTAGAGCCGGCCAAGTAACCGGTTTGGCGCAGAAAGGTGCCTAGGGGCCACAGGCCTTCAAGCAAGATGCTTTCTGTGCTTACAGGCAACGGACAGAAGCATGTTGGCATCTACTAGCTAGCTGCTGTACATGTGTAGCCTTCGTAGCGAGGCTGGGCAGCAAGCTTTGCCTAGTACGTTCCTGCTTTTCACTTCCTGATGCAAAAGACCGCCCTCATTGCCGGTGCCAGTGGTCTGGTAGGTAGCCAGCTGCTGCCCCTGCTGCTAGCTTCCGAGCGCTACAACCGCGTTATAGCAGTGGGCCGGCGCCCTTTGCCGATGGTACACCCTAAGCTGGAGCAGCGCATCGTTAGGTTTGAGCAGCTGGAAGAGCACCGGCTGCAGCTTATTGCCGATGACGTGTTTTGCTGCCTAGGCACTACGCTGCGCCAAGCTGGCTCCAAGGAAGCATTTTACGCTGTAGATTTCCTGTATGTAGTAAAGCTGGCGGCCCTGACGGCAGCTAATTTTGCGGCGCAGCTGCTGGTGGTTTCGGCTATGGGCGCTAAGGCCTCCTCGGGCTTCTACTATAACCGCGTGAAGGGCGAGATGGAAGAGGCCGTACGGCAGGCGCCGTTTCGGGCCATCCATTTCTTTCGGCCTTCTCTGCTGCTTGGCGACCGCCCCGAAAAGCGCGCAGGCGAGCAGGTAGCTGGTGTGCTGCTGAGCTTGGTAAAGCCCGCGCTACTAGGCCCGCTGCGCCATTACCGGGCTATTGAGGCAGCCACAGTGGCGCGGGCCATGCTGCGCGCCGCTGCCACCGATGAGAGCGGCCTGCACGTTCACCTATCAAGTACCATAGAAAAGGAAGGCCGCGAGAGGCTGTAATTATCGAAGGCAAGTTGTACTTTTGCCGGAAGCATACGTTTTACATTCTTCCTTTTCCGCATGAAGTGTCTGGTTTTTGGCTTGATGACCCTTGGGTTGTTGGCTGGTAGTGAAGGGGTCCAAGCTCAGAGTAAAAAGAAAGGCGGCGGCGGTGGTGCCGGCTACCAAACGGCTATTGGCCTGCGCGGCGGCGGCTGGTCATCGGGCCTGACGGTCAAGCACTTCTTGAGCGGCAAGAACAATGTGGCCGTGGAAGGCCTGCTTACCCGCGAGTATGCTGCCCGCGGCGGACGCCTGACCTTATTGCTGGAAAAACACCTGCCCGTTTCTGACTTTAAAGGCTTGCAGTTTTACTACGGCGCCGGGGCCCATGTTGGCTCTTACCAAGGCCGCTACTACTTCACCGATGGGCGTTTCCGCCGGGGCAAAGACAAGTATTACTACTCGAGCTACTACTACGACGACAAAAACTACATCGTAGCCGGCGCCGACCTGATTCTGGGTCTGGAGTACAAAATGGCCGACCTGCCCTTCACCGTTGGCGTCGATTACAAGCCATTTTTCGAGGTGTTTGATGGCTACACCGGCTTCTATAACGATGCCGCTTTCAGCCTGCGCTTCGCCTTCTAGTAAAAACTACTAGCTACTTGAAAGCCAAAAGCCCGGTTTCACATTAAGTGAGACCGGGCTTTTGGCTTTCAGAAACGAGTGGCAGCGCTATGTTCCCACTTGCGCTCTATCTGTTTGAGCTGAAATCTACTAGCCCCTTTAAGCATCTAAACCCACCCGGACTACAAATGGGGCTTGTGGGTACTAGGCAACACGTGAGGCCAAACCTACCAAATGCCACCCGGCCGCATTCGGCCATAAGGGCGCGGAGCAGGCACTACCACATCGCGGCGGCGCGGCTCTACCACCACTACCCTGGCTGGGCGCGGCCTATAATAGGGCCGGTAGTAGGGCCGCCGGTACCCCCGATAGTATGGGCGATAAAGCGGGCGAGGCGGCGGATACCCATAGTAAGGCCCCGGAGGCGGACCTACCACCACCGCCGGCTGCGCGCTCGTAACGCAACTAGACAGAGAAGCCGACAAAGCCAGAAAGGCCACCAGAAACAGAACCGGATACTTCATAAGCTTTTTCATAGCAAGCAGGTAAATGGGCGCCAAATGTGGGCCGTGTTTCTGTTAGATTACAACAGAGCTGCAAGGTTTAACGACATGCTATGGCGCGAGTTATAACGCAAATCGCCGGCTTTTCCTTCAGGGAAAAGCCGGCGATTTGCTACTTCGGTAGCGTAAGGCTGGTTACTTTTTGCTGTTCCGGTATTCGTCGTTGAGGCGCTTGAGCACCGTATTGGTAATGTCGAGGTCTTTGCGGCCGTAGGCGATGGTGCCACTCGGCGCCGCAATCAGAATCAGGCGGTAGCCGTTGTCTTTGCCGTATTTCTCAATTTGCTTATTAATGCGCTCCAGTACTTGCTGGGTCATTTTCATTTCCTCTTCCTGGGCCTGGCGCTGCAGTTTTTCCTGCTCCTGGGCCACCTTCATCTGGCGGGCCTGCAGTTGCTGCTCGGTGGTAGCACGCTGCTCCTGGGTCATGCCCTCAGCTTTCTGCTGGTACTGCTGCACGGCCGTCTGGAAGCCTTGCACCAGTGTCTGGTTTTGCGTTTCCCAGCGGCGGGCTTTGGCTTCGAAATTCTTGCGGGCATCCTTCATGCCCTGGTAGCCATCCAGCAGCTTCCCTGACTCTACGTAGGCTACTTTGTTGGTATCGGCTACAGCAGCTACTGGCTTGCTAGGCTCCTCTTCCGCTTCAACCGCTGCAGTGGCAGTTGAGTCAGGGGTTTGCACAGCGGCTACTGGCTTTTTGGCGATTACGGTAGGTTTGCTGGCAAAGTGCAGATAGAACAGCACCACTATGGCCAGGCCCAATACGATATTAATGACTAGCTGAAGAGAGTTTTTCATTGGGTAAATCAGGAAGAGAGCCGCAGATGGCCCGGCAAAGAAACGCAAAAACTGTCAGTAGCCGCGGCAAGCGCAGCTACCTTTCGCCGGCATGACTTCGCGCTAAGTACTGGCTACGGTTGAGGTGTGCTACATCAGCTCTTCTTCGCCTGCTTCTTCGTCTTCCTCCGTTTCCGTATCAATCGGGCCCATGGGCTTTTCATCGAAGGGCACTGCCAAGTCGGCCCGACTGGGGTTGAAATCGGTGCGGCCTACGTGCACAAGGGCATCACCTTGGTTTACCACGGGCATATGGTTGAGGCCAATGATATAGCCTGCTACCGGCGACTCCAGCCGCACGGAGTTTTCGCCGTACGGATCGGCTACGGTCCCGAACACCTGGCCCTTTTCAATGTACTGCCCTAGGTGCACCAAACTGCGAAACAGGCCGGCATACTTGGCGCGCAACCAGGTAGAGCGCATACACACTACCGACTCCTGCGGCGCGGGCTCGGCCTCCGGCACCATCCCCAAAAAGTGCAGCACCCGAAACGTACCCGCAATACCCAGGTCAATACCCGCTTCATCCAGCCGCAACGACTCGCCGGTTTCATACACAATAATGCGCCGCTCTTGCTGCATAGCGGTTTCGCGCAGCGAGCCGGCGCGCAGGCCCGCGTGCAGCGTAAAGGGGGCAGCAAATGCTTCAGCCATGGCGTCGGTCATGGCATCTTGGTGCAGCAGGCACCGGATTTGGGAGATGTTGGCTCGGGCTGCTCCCCCCGTATGAAAATCAATGCCGTAATCAATGAGAGGCATGATTTCGCGCATGAAGCGGGCGGCTACGCGGCTGGCCAACGAGCCGCGCGGGTTGCCCGGAAAGGAGCGGTTTACGTCTTTGCCGTCGGGCACCTCACGCGAGAAGTTCAGAAACCCGTAAATATTGAGAATAGGAATAGCAATGATGGTGCCTCGCGTAGGGTGCAGCATTTTGCGCCGGATCATGCGCCGAATAATTTCAATGCCATTTACTTCGTCGCCGTGCAGGCCCGCCATCAGCAGCACCGTGGGGCCGGGCTCCAGGGCCCGAAATACGTACACGGGAATGTCGATAACGGTGCCGGAAGGAAGCCGCGAAATCACGAGCCGCGTGAGCACCTGCTGGCCCGGCGCAATGGTCAGGCCGTTTAAACACAGACTTTCATCAGGAGCAGCAGGCGGCGGGAGTTCAGACACAGAGCAAGGCGGTGAGACCGGCAGCAACCGCCGCCAGCCAGGTGAAATAAGTACAGAACGCTGCCCAACCACCAGTAGTTATATCCGGCGCGGGGTACTAGCCTCCGTTACGGGCTAAAGCGTACGCCCGGCTTCCTGGTTTCCATCCGTGCACCCCGTTGCTGTCCCTGCCCTGAAAACGTCAGATGCCCTGCGCCCACTCTTGCCCGACACTGCGGAAGATAGAGAATGCCCGGCACATTCTGGCCGTTATGGGCGAAAGCCCATAACGGTTTGCCTGGGTTTGAGGGGTAGTAAATGCACTACGGCCCACTTGCCAATTGGCAGGTGGGCCGTAGTGCAGAACAGTAGCTCAGGGCTCTACTTAATCAGCTTGGGTATCGGGCATGCCGCCGGGGGCAGCAGCTTTGGTGGTCTTTTTGGGCTTTTTCTTATGCGACAACTGCTCAGTGTACTCAATGATTTTGCCGGCAATGTTAAGGCCCGTGGCTTTTTCAATGCCTTCCAGACCCGGCGAGGAGTTTACTTCCAGCACCAGCGGACCGCGCTTGCTCTGAAGCATATCTACGCCAGCAATACCGAGGCCGAGGGCTTTGGTGGCCAGCAAGGCAGCGGCTTTCTCGGCGCGGGTAAGCTTTACTAGGGTACCAGAGCCGCCGCGGTGCAGGTTCGAGCGAAACTCGCCTTCCTTGCCCTGGCGCTTCATGGCGCCTACTACCTCACCATTTACCACAAAGGCCCGCAAATCGGCACCTTTGCTTTCAGCAATGAATTCCTGCACAATAATGCGAGCCTTCAGATTATGAAACGCTTCAATAACCGATTGCGCCGCTTTCGCCGACTCCGCTAGCACCACGCCTAGGCCCTGCGTGCCCTCCAGCAGCTTGATGATAACGGGGGCGCCGCCTACCTGCTGAATCATTTCGGCTACTTCATCTGAGTAGTTGGTAAAGGCGGTTTTGGGCATACCTACCCCAGCCCGCGCCAGAATTTGCATGGAGCGGAGCTTGTCGCGGCTGCGCACAATGGCCTGGCTTTCCACGGCCGTGCGAACCTTCATCATTTCAAACTGACGCACCACAGCGCAGCCATAAAACGTAACGGAAGCGCCAATACGCGGGATAATGGCATCGAAGCCTTCTAGGCGCTGGCCTTGGTAAATAATACCAGGCTGACCTTTCTCCAGCACCAGATTGCAATGCAAATGGTCTAGTACCACGGCCTCGTGGCCACGCTGCTCGGCAGCTTCTACAAGTCGCTTGGTAGAATATAGCTTCGGCTCGCGCGATAGAATCGCCAGTTTCATCGGATGCAGGGTACGTATGAGAGATAAAGAGCAGAAGCCTGCCACAAAGATAGGCGACACGGTTGGCAAGCCCGACGGGGCTAGCGAGTAGTAGGCTGGTTTTTGTACGAGAGGTTGCGCCGCGCCACATCTACCACCAACCGCGCCTCGCGCAGCAAAACCCGGCCTATCAGTACGGGATATTTCATGTCGGAGCGGTCAGACAACGAAAATTCGGTAATAAAATCTTCGCCGAACAACCGAATGGCGGCCCGAATCACGTAGCGCTCTTGCACTTCGCCATTGGAGCTCTTAATATCGCGCAGGCCAAACTCATCAAACTGCATAGGCGAGCCATCGAAGTTTGGGTGCGACGGATCCAGAAGCTGCACGTGCAGGCGTTGCCGCCCGTCGGCAAAGGTTTCCACGTGAATATTGGAGCAGTGAATAGCGGCGGTATAGGCCCCGGTATCTACCTTGGCCTCTACCCCCCAGAGCTGAAAATCCGGAAAATCTACCAGTTCCCGCCGACCGACCATTCGCTTGGGCACGCGCTGTGTTTTCATGGCTGGCAAGATAGCAGGTGACATGGTAAGACGGCCTGGTAACTCAGGAAAGGACAAAATAAAAGAACGCCATGCCGGCCAAAGCCCCTGCATGACGTTCTTTTTAGGTTTTCAGTAGCTAGCCTTTGTAGCTGATGCGGTACACGGCATCGTTCTGGTCGTCGGAAACCAGCAGTGAGCCATCAGGCAGCACGAGCAGGCACACAGGGCGGCCCCAGGGCGTCTGGCCTTGCAGCCAGCCTTCCGCAAAGGTTTCGTAGCTCTTGGCCTGCTTGCCAGTAGCATCGAGGCGCACGAGGCTGATGCGGTACCCGATTTTGTTGCTGCGGTTCCAGGAGCCGTGCTCCGGAATAAAAATCTGGTTGCGGTACTGGGCCGGGAACTGCTTGCCGGTATAGAACTTCATACCCAGCGCGGCTACGTGCGGCCCCAGCTTGCGGGCCGGCTTCACATATGTATCGGCCGACTTGCCTTTGCTGAACTCCGGATCAGCCACATCGCCGGCGAAAAAGTACGGAAAGCCAAAGTGCTGGCCTGGGCCGGCAGCGCGGTTTAACTCATCAGCCGGCAGGTTGTCGCCGAGTTTGTCGCGGCCATTATCGGTAAACCACATGGCTTTGTCCTGGGGGCTCCAGTCGAAGCCCACAGTGTTGCGCACACCATAGGCAAAGGTTTCGAGGCCCGTACCGTCGGCATTCATGCGGTTGATGGTGGCGAAAATGGGTTCTTCGGGCAGGCAGCTGTTGCAAGGCGCCCCCACAGGCACGTACAGCTTGCCATCGGGCCCGAAGGCAATGTAGCGGTAGCCGTGCCACTCTTTGCTAGGCAGCGTACCAATCACAACCGGCTTGGGCTTCTGCTTGAGCCTAGTAGCAATGTTGTCGTAGCGGATAATGCGGTTGATTTCGCCTACGTACAGCGCGCCGTTGCGCACGGCTACCCCGTTGGGCGCATTCAGGCCCGTAGCTACGGTCACTACCTCATCGGCGCGGCCGTCTTTGTTGCGGTCGGGCAGGGCAAACACTTTGTCGTCTTTGGTGCCCACGTACACGGTGCCATCAGGCCCCACAGCCAGCTCCCGGGCACTTTTCACACCCTTGGCGAAGTAGCTGATGGTGAAGCCAGCCGGCAGCTTTATTTTGCTCAGGTTTGCATCCGGGGCCACAGCGGCCGGGGTTTCGGGCATAGAGGCAGCTAGGGCCAGCGGAGCCAGCGCGAGCAGCGGAAGAAAGTAGCGGGTTTTCATACTGCCACTAACCCAGAGCGCCGCCGGAAGGTTGCAGCTACTAGCCCCGGGCCGGGGCTAAACCCGGTCGGCGCGCTGCCGCACCAGTCGCTCATACTCCCGCTCCGAGAGTTGCGTCCGCCCTAGGCTGCCATACGTGCCAAACCCCTGAATAGCCACGCCTATGCCCCAGAACACGGTTGACCACACAGGCCAAGGGAGCGGCGTGCCTGGGCGCCCGGTCAGCAGCCATATCGTCCAGAGCAGGGCATTTACGGTAACGTAGGTAAACAGGTGTGATTTGAATTTGGCACGCTGTTTTGCCATCCGCCATAGTTGAGGGTCACGCTGCGAGGCTTCCATGGTTGAGTAGGGTTGCGGTTGATGGATAGCCAAACATATACAGTTCATTAGCATACACAAATTCATATATACCCGAACGGTATAAATACTAGGCTGAACCGTCGGAAAAGCAGACTCAACCGCTTACAACTTTCTGCTACCTTCGGCCGCAACGGCGCCCTAGGTCACTTCGTTATGCCAACCGGCATGTTCCGTATCCCTTTCTGTATGGCCTCTCCTTCTGTTTCCTCTTGGCGCACCGAAGCGCAGCGTTTTGACCGTATCCTGCTTTACCGCGGCAACATCATTCATCTTGATACCGATGCCATCGTGAATGCGGCCAACTCCAGCCTGCTCGGAGGCGGGGGCGTTGATGGGGCCATTCACCGCGCCGGCGGCCCCGAGATTTTGGATGCTTGCCGTACGCTGCGGGCTAGTCACTACGGTAGCGGCCTGGCTACGGGCAAAGCCGTACTCACTACCGGCGGGCGGCTGCCAGCGCGGCACGTCATTCATACTGTAGGCCCCGTCTGGAACGGAGGGCACAAACACGAGCCAGAGCTACTGGCCGATTGCTACCGCAACAGCTTGCACATAGCAGCTGACCATAAGCTACATAGTATAGCCTTTCCGGGAATCAGCACCGGAATATATGGTTACCCCAAAGCCGAAGCTACGACCATTGCCGTGCGGCAGGTGCGGCAGTTTTTGCAGGAGCATGAGCTGCCGCAGGAGGTTGTATTTGTGGCCTTCGACGAAGAAAGCTACCACCTTTTAGAGCAAGCGCTAGGCCAACCGTAGCTCAGGGTGGCGGCGCAGGTAGGACGCCACATCGTAAATCAGGCCAGCGTGGCCGGTTTCCAGCAGCACGGTGTGCGCCTGTTGCAAAGACGTGATGAAGCGTTGCAAGCCCGCATGCGGAATCACCCGATCGTGGCGCCCCAGGAAAAAGGTAACGGGCGTTGGCCGCCGGTTTAGCAGTATGGCCAGCTTTTTCAGATCAAAGGTCAGGTTTCGGAACCCCACCCAACTGCGGTACACGCGCAGCCGTTTTTCGCGGCTATCCAGTTGCCATTGCGCAAACCGGATCAGGTTGGCATCGAGCAGGCGGCGCTCATGCAGGGTATCGAGGAAGCGCAAAATGCGCTGGGGGCGCAGTACGGCCCGGCCCAGCACGCCGCGCATCCAGGGCGGATACGTGGCCATAGTGTACCAAAACTGCCGCTGTAAGCCATCAGGAGCCAATAGCCACACCTGCTTTACCAGGTCCGGAAACTGCTCAACCGCCGTGAGGGCGAACTTAGCGCCCATGCTAAAGGCCAGCAAGCTGAACTCATGAATGCTATGCGCTTCCAGAAACTCGCCCAGCAACGCTCCTACCCGCTGCTTGGAAAGAGGTGCATCGGTTTTGGCTAGCTTGCTGCGCCCGTGGTAAAACAGGTCGAAGGCATACACCGTCACCTCGGGGCCTAGGGCCTGAACGAAGCTACGCCAGTGGCCCTCGCTTTGCCCGTAGCCATGGAAGGCCAGTACTACCCGCGGCCCCGTTCCGTATTTCTGAAAGTGCAACTGGGTTTTCATGAGCGTAGCGGTAAAGGCGGCAACCGTACTACGAGGAATTCGCGCTGGGTGCTGTTTTCACAGGTACTACTGCACTTTGAGCTCCACCCTACCCTAGTCGGGAAACCCCACCCGACACAATAAATTTCATGACCTCACTGCTGGGCAAATCGAGGTACGTGATATTCTGGACCGGCACCAGCACCAGCTCGCCCGAGAAGTTATAGGAGTGCGGAAAGTACACGGCCAGCAGGTCGTCGCGGTGCAGGCCGTTCATGGTGGTTTGGGTCACGAAGCCCATTTTATACGTTTGCTCCGCAGCGCTCAGGCGCACTAGCACCGGGCGGTTGAACTTCTGATTATCGCCCACGAAGGCATCAAACAGGTCTTTCAGGCTGGAGTAGATGATGCTTACCAGGGGCGTGCGGTGTAGTAACCGCTCCATGATAATGAGAAACGGCCGCACCAGAAACGACTTCGCTACAAAGCCCACCAGCGTAATAAAGCCGATGGCCACCAGCAACCCCAGCCCAGGAATATCAAAGCTCAGGCCCGCAAACAGGTCGTTGAGCCAGTGCAGTAGCGCATACAGGATATAAACTGTGAGGCCGACCGGCGCGACAATGAGAAATCCGTTGAGAAAATAATTAATGATGCGACGCATGGGCAGAGAAGTTGGCCCGCAAGTTACCGGAGCCGACACAAAAACGAGTACCCGGAAGCGCGGCTTCGCAGGTACTCGGTCTGGGTTGTGCCTTTGCTGGCCGGCGGTGTAGGCCGGTAGCAGGGCTAGTGCTAGGTTATGCTACGGGCTCGGCCACGTCCTCAATGCGGTCTTTCACGCGCTGCATCAGCCACATGGGCGTGCTGGTGGCGCCACAGATACCTACTGACTCGGCGCCCTCAAACCACTCCTCTTGCAGCTCCTGCTCGTTCTCAACGAAGTAGCTGCGCGGGTTAAACTTATTGACTACCGAAAACAGAGCTTTACCATTGGAGCTTTTGCGGCCGCTCACAAATACCACTACATCGTGCTGCTGGGCAAACTTGGTTAGCGCCGGCTCCCGGTTGCTTACCTGCCGGCAGATGCTGTCATTGGCATCAAAGGCATCCAAGGAGCCGCCAGCCAACTTAATGCGCTCCTCTATCACCTCTTTCATGTGGTAGAAGCCCGCAGTGCTTTTGGTGGTCTGGCTGAACAACGTCACGGGGCGCGAGAAGTCTACCTGGTCCAGGTCCTGCTCCGTCATGACAATGATGGCCTGGTTGCGCGTCTGGCCCGTCAGGCCAATTACCTCGGCGTGGCCGGGCTGCCCATAAATTACTACCTGCCCATTCTGGCGCGTAGTGGCATCGAAGGCATGCTTTACGCGGTTCTGCAGCTTGAGTACCACCGGGCAGGAGGCGTCAATCAGTTCAATGTTGTTGCGCAGGGCCAGCTCGTAAGTTTCCGGCGGCTCGCCGTGCGCCCTGATGAGTACTTTGGCATCGTGCAGTTCTTCTAGCTGGTCTCGGTCAATAATGCGCAGCCCCAAGCCATGCAGGCGTTCTACCTCCATGCGGTTGTGCACAATATCGCCGAGGCAATACAAGGTTTCCTGTTGCCCTAACTCGTCTTCGGCCATTTGAATGGCAAACTCAACGCCGAAGCAATAGCCAGAATTTTTATCGATGATGACGTTCATGGGCTCTAGATTTTGGCACGCCACTGTAAGAGTACTACCTATCCTCAGCGGCGCAACCGGCGCCTACTCTGCAGGCTACGAATTTGGAAGCTGCTATAACTACAACAATTCTGCCGCACTTTTACTTGCCAAAACAGCAGGTAGTTTATTTCGGTACGCTTCCTGTCCAGCCCGCAGCTGCCAAAGAAAATAAGGAGGCGGAAACGCGTTCCAGCACAAAGTCTACCTGCTCGTCAATCATCATGTGGGTGGTGTCGAGCAGCACGGCATCAGAAGCGCGGCGCAAGGGGCTTTCGGCGCGCGTTGAGTCGAGGTGGTCGCGCTTGCGCAGGTTTTCCACAATGTCTTCTACGGGCACGTGCTCTTCCTTGAGCGCTAGCTCCTCTTGGCGGCGCAAGGCCCGCGTGAGCACATCAGCCGTCATAAAAATCTTCACTTCCGCATCCGGAAAAACGGTGGTGCCAATATCGCGGCCGTCCATCACTACCCCACGCTTGCGGCCCATCCGCTGCTGCTGGCTAACCATGGCGTGGCGCACAGCCGGAATAACCGATACCTCGCTCACGGAATTGGAAATGCGCATCTGCCGGATTTCATCTTCCCGAATCACGCCATCAAGGCACAGCTCGTTGCGGCCGGTTTTGCGGTTGCGCTTGAAGGTGATGTGCATTTCACTGAGCGCCTGCTCAATGCGGGGCAAATCGTCGAAGCTGATGCCGTGCTCCAGTAAATACAGCGTAACACCGCGGTACATGGCGCCGGTATCGATGTAGGCGTAGCCTAGCTCAGCGGCTACGGCTTTGGCCGTGGTGCTTTTGCCACAGGAAGAGTAGCCGTCGATGGCAATGACGATTTTTCTCATGGCAGGAGTTGGGCTAGGCTCAAGCGAAGTAAAAGGACTCACTAAATCCAGGATTTACGGCTTGGCTTGGCAGCCAGGCGCTCAGGTACACCCGCGAAAAACGTGGCCACCGACTGGGCCAGGCCCTTGGTCAGTTGCTCGCTTACGCGGTAAAACGGATTGAAAAAATTGGTATCGTTAATGCCCACGCCAGTGGCACCATCGGGCCCTTTGGCCCAGGTACCGCCGTAGGTTTCTACTAGGCATTGGCCCAGAAAGCACCCTAGCGCCGTAATAACGCCCTGGCGGTCGGCTTCTTTCACGGTAGGACGCTGCTCCTCAATAAAACCAGCGAGGCGCTGCACAGCGGCGGCATCAAATTGGTTGACTTGCAGCTGTTGGCGCACAGCTTCGGCAGCGGCAACAAGCGAGGCTAGCGGATTAGAATCGGGCATAGAGGGGCAAGGCTGAACGGAGGCAATAGAGAAGCTTCTGATGATACGTGACGGGGGGTGCGGCGCGTCAGGTTAATGACTGTCGCAGGGGCAGGGCACTTTCCCCATCGTGGCCTTGCGCTTGTAAGAGGCGGTTTTTTTCTGCTGCGGACTGCGGGTAGCACAGCCCGTGGCCACTAGGCCCGTGCTCCCGATAAGGGTGGCCAGCAGCAAAGTCACAATCTTTCTCACGGCGCGGATTTTCGGCAAATATACGGTTCTTTACCCGTTAGCCGCCCTCCGGCTTTTCTTTTCACTGCGCCTCCCTCCTGCCCTATGCCTACCGAATTTCAGCTTCAGGCCAACGTTATCAACCTGTTTCAGAACACTATAACACCGGCCACCCTGCACGTAGCCAATGGTCGTATCCATCAAATTGAACCAACCAGCGCTACCGCCCCCGACCCAGCGCTGCCCTACGCACTACCTGGCTTCGTGGATGCCCACGTGCACGTGGAGAGCTCCTTGCTAGTGCCCTCAGAGTTTGCCCGCCTGGCCGTGGTGCACGGCACCGTAGCTACCGTTTCCGACCCGCACGAAATTGGCAACGTGCTGGGTGTGGCCGGCGTGAAGTATATGCTCCAGAACGGGCAACAGGTGCCGTTTAAGTTCTGCTTTGGTGCTCCCTCGTGCGTGCCTGCTACCCCTTTTGAAACCGCCGGGGCCGAAATAACCGCCCACGATATTGAACTGCTGTTTCAGGAGCATCCGGAAATTGGCTACCTCGCCGAAATGATGAACTGGCCCGGCGTGCTGCACCGCGACGAGCTGGTGATGGAAAAAATCCGGCTGGCCCAGCAGTACGGCCGCCCCGTGGACGGGCACGCCCCCGGCCTCCGCGGCGAGGATGCCCGCCAGTACGCCGCCGCCGGCATCAGCACCGACCACGAGTGCTTTACGGCCGAAGAAGCCCTCGACAAGCTGGCAGTAGGCATGAAAATACTGATTCGGGAAGGATCCGCGGCCCGCAACTTCGAGGCCCTGATTGATTTGCTGCCAGAGCACTACGAGCACCTGATGTTCTGCTCCGACGACAAGCACCCCGATACGCTGGTGTTGGGCCACATCAATCAACTCGTGCAGCGCGCCGTAGCCCGCGGCCAGGAGGTGCTGAAGGTGCTGCGCGTAGCCTGCCGCAACCCTGTAGAGCACTACAAACTGCCCGTAGGGCTGCTGCGCGAAGGCGACCCCGCCGACTTTATCGTGGTAGACGACCTAGTAGATTTCGCCGTCCGCCAAACCTACCTGAACGGGGAGCTAGTAGCCGAAAATGGCCAAACGCGCATTCCGGCCGTAGCCGTTGAGGTCGTCAATAACTTCGATACCAACCCGGTGCAGGCCCAGGATTTTCAGTTGCCCGCGCCCCAGCAAGCTGCTACCGTTCGGGTGATTGAGTGCTTTGACGGCCAGCTTATCACGGCCCGGCACGATGTACCAGCCCTTGTAGAAAATGGGTTGGTAGTACCAAATCTAACTGAGGATGTGCTGAAGCTTACGGTGGTGAACCGCTACCACAGCGCCCCGCCAGCAGTTGCCTTTATCAAAGGCTTTGGCCTGAAGCGCGGCGCGCTGGCCAGCAGCGTAGGCCATGACTCGCACAACATCACGGCCGTCGGCTGCGACGACGCTAGCCTTGCCCGGGCCGTGAACCTAGTTATTGAAGCCCGGGGCGGCCTGGCGGTGGTGTCGCCGGATGGTGAGGAACTAGTGCTGCCACTGCCCGTAGCGGGCCTCATGTCGGACCAGGATGGGTACCACGTGGCCGAAGCATATGGCGCTGTTGATGCCTTGGCCAAGCAACTGGGCTCGCCGCTGCAGGCCCCCTTCATGACGCTCTCGTTTATGGCGCTTCTTGTAATTCCTAGCCTCAAGCTCAGCGACAAAGGCTTGTTTGATGGGGAGGCGTTCCGGTTTGTGGAGGCAGTTGTGTAATCTGTTCTTCGCCTGAAAGCAAAACGCCCCGTGCTTAGCAGCACGGGGCGTTTTTATGAGGGGGTTACTAGGTTCAAAAACCTATTCAACCGATACAAAGCGCTTTTGCAGCAGCTTCTGCATTTTCTCTTCGGTAAGCGGTTTGGCTAGGTATTCAACACCTTCATACTGCGCTACACGGGCCGTATCGGCGGCGTGCATAGAGGTAGTCAGGACGGCCATTACCGTTTTTTCGCGTACCGATTCGGGCAAGGAGCTGAACAGCTTCAGGAACTCGAAACCATCCATACCGGGCATTTTCAAGTCCACGAACACGAGGTCCGGAACTTCTTCCTTCGCCGGCTCGCCATTGGGGCCGCCCCAAAACTGCTGGTAAGCCTGCTCCGCTTTAGAAAAGGTTTGTACCTGCTCGGCCACGTCGAGGCGGCTGAGCAGACGATTATTCAGGAAGCTAGTGGTTTCGTTGTCGTCCACCAGCACCACGTTGCGCAACTTCTTTGACATGGTATCGATATTCTTTAAGTGAAAAGAGTAGAGGAGAAAACCTGGGCCTAGAGCCAGCCCTGCTCCCGCATCCACTCATCGTTATAGATTTTTCCGAGGTAGCGAGTGCCGTGGTCGGGTAGTATAATGACCATGGTATCCTCTTCCTTCAAATGCTCCTTGGCATATTCCAGAGCGCCGTACACAGCCGATCCGCACGACCAACCCACGAACAAGCCCTCTTCTTTGGCCAACCGGCGCGTCATCAAAGCCGCATCCTTGTCAGTTACTTTGATGAACAGGTCAATCAAATCAAAGTTAACATTCTTGGGCAGAATATCTTCCCCGATGCCTTCCGTTTTGTAGGCATAGATTTCGTTTTCATCGAAAATACCGGTCTCCTTGTACTTTTTAAACACGGAGCCATAGGTGTCCAAACCAACGGTTACCAGGTTGGGGTTCTGCTCTTTGAGGTATTTGGCCGTGCCGCAGATGGTGCCGCCCGTGCCTACGCCCGCCGCGTAATGCGTGATTTTGCCTTCCGTCTGGGCCCACAGCTCGGGGCCGGTGGTTTCGTAGTGCGCCTGAGAGTTGGAAGGGTTATCGTACTGGTTGGGGTAGATGGAGTTCGGAATTTCGGCGTTGAGCTTGCGAGCCACCGAGTAGTAGCTGCGCGGATCATCGGGCGCTACATTAGTAGGGCACACAATTACCTCGGCTCCTACAGCCCTCAGAATATCCTGCTTTTCCTTGCTTTGCTTGTCGCTCATCGTGAAGATGCACTTGTAGCCCTTCGCAATGGCGGCCAGCGCCAGGCCCATGCCGGTGTTGCCGGAAGTGCCCTCAATGATAGTTCCACCTGGCTTCAGGAGCCCGGCTTTCTCAGCATCCTCCACCATTTTCAGGGCCATACGGTCCTTCACAGAGTTGCCGGGGTTAAAATATTCCACTTTGGCCAGCACAGTGCCTTTAATGCCATCCGTGACTTTGTTGAGCTTTACGAGCGGCGTATTGCCGATAGCCTCAACGATGTTATTCAAATACATGGGTGAGAGGTAGGTGGTATTGGAGAGAGGCCACAAAGGTACGAATTTCAGGTCGGCGGCTTGGTGTATACCGGTGCCTAGTTGCACAGCCGAGCTTAGGGCTGCCCCAATAGGCATTCTGGAAGCTAGTGAGGGCAGCACACAGCGGACTGTCTTATGTGAAACGGCAGCCGCGGCATCTTTCCCGGCCCGGCACTTCGCCCGACACCCAAAAAAGCCTACTTTTGCGCACCGTCGACGGTAGTCGACGAGCAGTACCCCACCCCAAACCCGCATCTTCCTCTAACCCCACTTCTATGAGTGTTCTGGTAAACAAGGATTCCAAAGTGATTGTGCAGGGCTTCACCGGCTCCGAAGGCTCATTCCACGCTCAACAGATGATTGAGTACGGCACCAACGTGGTGGGTGGCGTAACGCCCGGCAAAGGCGGCACGCAGCACCTCGACCGTCCCGTGTTCAACACCGTAGCGGAAGCCGTAGAGCAGGCCGGCGCCGATACCAGCATCATCTTTGTGCCGCCGGCATTTGCTGCCGACGCCATTATGGAAGCCGCCGACGCTGGCATCAAAGTCATTGTAACTATCACCGAAGGCATCCCGACCAAGGACATGATTGCGGTGAAGGAGTATCTGAAAGGCCGCGAAGGTCTGCGCATGATTGGGCCTAACTGCCCCGGCGTAATGACTGCCGGTGAGTGCAAAGTGGGCATTATGCCCGGCTTTATCTTCACCAAAGGTCGTGTAGGCATCGTTTCGAAGTCGGGTACCCTGACCTACGAAGCTGTTGACCAGCTAACCAAAGCCGGCCTGGGCCAAACCACGGCTATCGGCATTGGCGGCGACCCTATCATTGGTACTACCACCAAAGAAGCCGTAGAGCTACTCATGAACGACCCCGAGACCGAGGGTATCGTGATGATTGGTGAAATTGGCGGTGGCATGGAAGCTGAAGCTGCTCGCTGGATTAAAGAAACCGGCAACAAAAAGCCCGTAGTAGGCTTCATTGCTGGCCAAACCGCACCTCCCGGCCGCCGCATGGGCCACGCTGGTGCCATTGTAGGTGGCGCCGACGACACGGCTGCTGCTAAAATGGCCATCATGCGCGAGTGTGGTATCCACGTAGTAGACTCGCCTGCTGAAATCGGCGACACGATGCTGCGCGTACTAGGCAACAAGTAAGCTCAAACCAGCTGAACGATATAAGAAAGCCCCGGCGCAAGTTGGGGCTTTTTTGTGGCGTGCCTAACCTTATTTCTTCGCAGCAGCTGGCTGTAGCAAATGAGGCCGAAATACTACCCCAAAGCTAATTAAGGAGCTGACTGGCGCCACCTGCTGGCGGTCGGGGTTTCCGGAGGCAGCACGGCCGGGCAGGGAAACGCCGAGCGTGGCCATTGCCTGGAGTGGCCCTCCTCCGACCCGTACAAAACCAGTCGGCTCCAGAAAAAATCTGTTTGCGGGCTCAATAGCCGTATCGTCGCGCAGCAGCTGGGTATAATTCACTAGCGTGCTTCGGACAGAAAGCCCGTAGCTAACCTTTGGTAGCTGCCGGGCTGCATAGAGTTGCCCGTAGTAGCGCAGATACGTGGCCTGGTATTGTACCTGCGGACCAGGAATTGGAATGATGAGCGCAAAGCGCTCAATATCCTGGTCATACACCTTGGCTTTCGCAACCCCAACGCCGCCCAATGCCGCGAGATACACGGACTGGTCTCGGCCGAGCAGCCTGTATGTTCCCAGCCCTACTCCAACCTGCCGATGCGTACTGCGGTAGGTAGCTGTACTGTTGTTGCTGGTTACGCTGGTCTCTCTTGTCTGGGCAGCCCCTTCTCCGGCCACCAGCAGGCGCCGGGCCGGCGACCAGGCAGCGCCAGTTTCAAAGCTGGAAAGACTGCGAACAGCGGCCGTAATTTCCACTTCCCCTTTCTCGCGAAGCAGAGGCGTACTAGGCACCGTGGGCACGTAAACCGCACAACCGGAAAGGCAAGCCCCACAAAGCACCAGATACTTTTTCATATAGTCGTTTATCAGCTGTTAATAAGGAGTTGGGCGCCTATGGCACCTAGTAAATTGCCTTAGATTTAGATATAGTGAGTTAGTTGCGCACCCGCACGGCAGCGCGTTTGAGCAGAGGCTGCCACGCAAGACCCAAACTCCAGAAGACAGCCGGCCGCCCAACCGTGAAATACTGATCAGACTTAATCTGCAAGCCGTCGTTGCTATCAGAAATATTACTCAGCGAAATACCTACCACCGACTGCACAAACCACTGGGAGGAACCGTACAGGCTTCTGCGCTGCTGAACGGCCAGCTCATGCCGCATGGTTTGCAGGCCAGGAACTGGTTCTCTATCAGCCAAAAGATTAGTGAACTGCACCGAGGCCAGGCGGTAGGTAACCCCTAGGGTGTTAAAGCGCCCGAAGTGCGCAATACCGAGCTGCCCATAGAGCTTGCGGTAGTCTCCCTTAAACTCGTCATCACAGCCCCACCAGCAGCTTTTTACGTGCGAGGTGGCGGCCCCTACGCCAGTAGTTGCGGTCAGTAGCCACGCTTCTCCTAGGTTCCAGTAGCCGCCCAACCCCACCTCCCCTTGCCGGGTACGGACATAGCCGTCCTGTTCATTTGCCCACTTAAACCCAACACTGCCGGCTCCGGTAACCAGCACGTGCTCCAGCGGCGAATACGCTGCGGTGGCCTCCATGCGCCCGGTAAGCTGGATATTTGCGGCTACTTCCAGCTGGCCCTTTTCTTCGAGAAGCGGCATAGTTGGCTGCATGGGCAAATACACACAGCAACCCGCTAGGGCAAGCGTAGTCAGGCAGGATAACAGTAGTTTCATGCAGCGGCCGGGAAAGGAGTGCTTCAAGTAGCTTCCTTTCCTGCCGGCCCCCAAACCAACATAGTTCCTATACTGACTTTACAGAGCCTGCATCGGCTAGCCTGTTTCCGCTATGTTCGGACGTACTAGGCCCCTGAAGTGCCCAAACCCCGGCCCGTAATCAGACTTTTCATCGGGCACGAAGCACTATTTGTCGCCGCTCTGCCCGCCTAGGTTCACTACTAGCCCAAACTGAAATACGGAGTTGGCTGCTTTCAGAAACTTGCGCTGCCGCAGGCCAAAATTACTGCCGCTGATTACCTGAAAATCGACGGGCCCGACCAGCGTAACGCGGGTATAGGTAATGGGCTCCAGAAAAACGTTGTCTTCGGGCGTGCTGCCCAGCCCATCAATGCGGAAGTTATCCAGTTGCATGTAGCTGGCTCGCAAGGCCGTGCCATAGCTTACGGGCCAGTCGCGGCCTAGTACGTGAAAGCTCTTGCGGTCTTTGGAGGTGTAGTTTACCTGCACGAAGTACTTGGTCAGGTTGCCTTCCAGGGTGCGGGTAATGCCTTCGTCGGGGGTGCGCTCCACACGCTTGGTTTTGCCCAAGCCGTAGCCGCCATAGATTTCCAACACCCTCCGGTCGGCCAGGCGGGTGTAATAGCCCAGGCCCACCTCGCCAAAATCGTGGTTTTCGGCCCGCCGCTTTTTATTGGTGCTCAATGAGGAGGCCGAACCCATTACGCCCAAGTGGTCGGAAATAGCATAAGCGCCCTGCAGCGCCGTATTCTGGCTGAAATTGGTGTGCAGGCTCGCGCTGAACTCGCCTTTCTGGGTGAGCAGAGGTACTTGGGGCGGCGGCGGAAAATACAACGACGTGCAGCTGGCCAGCAACGGCAACAACACGACTAGGCAACGACGGAAAAAGAGCGGCATCGGCAGCAGAATGGTGGCTGGTTGGGCAGAACGCAGGAAGTTGACTTTCGTTGTGTAAGCTGAGCAAAACCTGTTGGTAAAAGAGCCACATCAGTAGTTTAGAGCCAAGCTTCGTATAGGCACTACGGCCGGGCTTCGGCCGCTTCTTCGGCACTGTACCTGTATGGCTTCTACTACCCGCTTCGACGCGCTCATTATCGGCTCCGGCCAAGCTGGCTCACCCTTGGCAACGGCCTTGGCTGATGCCGGAAAAAAGGTAGCAATAATTGAGAAATACCTGCTAGGTGGCTCTTGCATCAATTACGGCTGCTCGCCCGTGAAAGCCATGCTGGCCTCTGCCGAACGGATGCAACAAATCAGCAGTGCCGCCGACTACGGCGTGCGGACCAGTCAGCCCAAAGCAGATTTGCGGGCCATTGTAGCGCGCAAAAACGCCATTATTGAAGCCAAGCGCGAAGGCGTGCGCAAAAACCTGACGCAGGAGCACCCGGGCATTACCGTCCTGCACGGCCACGCCACCTTTACTGGCCCACGTACCCTTCGCGTAGCCTTGGCCAGCGGGGAGCAACAGGAGCTTACCGCGCCGCTTGTTTTTATTAATACGGGCACCAGGGCCGCCGTGCCGCCCATTGAAGGGTTAGTGGAGAGCGGCTTTCTTACTAACCTGGAAATGCTGGATGTAAAGGAGCTCCCCGAACATCTGATCATTCTGGGCGGTGGCTATATTGGCCTAGAATTCAGCCAGATGTTTCGCCGCTTTGGGTCCCGCGTAACGGTTATTGATGCCTCTCATAACCTGCTGGAGCGCGAAGACGATGACGTATGTGAGGCCATGCGCGGGCAGCTAGAAGCTGATGGAATCGAATTTGTGCTGGAAGCCGAAGTACGGCTGGTTTCCCGTAACCCCGATGGCCTGTATACACTTACGGCCTCCACCCCCACCGGCGAACGACGAATCCGTGGCTCCCACCTGCTCGTGGCTGTAGGCCGGGAGCCCAACACCGATGACCTGGGGCTAGAAGCGGCTGGCATCCAAACCGATGAGAAGGGCTATATCTTGGTGAACGAGCGGCTGCAAACCAACGTGCGCGGCGTGTATGCCCTAGGCGATGTGCACCCGGGTCCTCAGTTCACCCACCTTAGCTACGACGACTACCGCGTAGTCCGCGACAACCTCCTGCATCGCAAGCGCCGCTCGGCCAAAGCCCGACCTCTACCCTATGTGGTATTTACTCAGCCCCAGCTCGGCCGCATTGGTCTTTCTGAGAAACAGGCTCAGGAGCAAAAGCTTGCGTATCGCGTAGCCACCATGCCCGTGAAGTATGTCGGTCGCTCACAAGAAACCGGGCACACCACAGGCTTCATGAAAGTGCTGGTTGACGGCCGCAGCCACATCATCGGAGCTACCGTCTTCTGCGAGCAAGGAGGAGAAATCATGTCGATGATACAGCTGGCCATGGCGGGAGGCCTCACCTGCGACGATTTGCAGAACACCGTATTTGCCCACCCGACCTGGGCTGAAGCGCTTAATAACTTGTTTGCGAAGCTGGAAAAGGTGTAGTACTGGGCCTACTCTTTAAATAGGTGAGGATAAATTACTAGCCCCAAAGAGGTGTACAACCGTCCTTCTTTTGTATCCCGAATGCGGATGTCACTAGAACCATTCTTTCTTTCATCCGGCGAAAACGACACGCTAGTGGCCAGTTGCAGCTGCAACCAACGTGCGCTATTTCTGCCGCTAAAGCGCATAAACAGCAGTGGCTCTACGCGAGTCATGCGCCGTAATGGTATAGATAGGCCTTTATCGGTAAGCGAAGTAAAACGCACCTGCGACAACCGAAACGCACCGCCGTAGGTTACTCTATCCGCGTCGTTGGCGATGTATGCGTCGGCAAACAGCTTACAATAGCGTGCCGCGTAATCATAGGTTACTGAGGGAGTTAGAAACAGCGACTCAAATCCGTCGCGGGTGAACCGCCGGTTGCTCCGGCCAACGCCGTACCCCACCATGCCGCCTACTAACCATTGCTCTTTCAGGTACCAATACGTGCCTGCCCCAAACTCCATCTGACGGTTTCGGAAATAGGTGGAGTCGCCGCCACCTGTGCGCAAGCCCCCTGCCGCCCGTAGTACCACATGCTTGATCGGGGAATAGCTGGCTGAGGCCTCCAAACGACCATTGCCATACACGCTACCAACTACCTCTGCCTCTCCCTTTTGGCGTACTACAGGAGCGGCGGGCTGCAAAGGTGCATACACCGAGCAACTTCCCATTGACCAAGCCAATAGAACCAATAAGCTGCGTTGAAAGCGTATATTTTTTGGCATAGCAATAGGGTATAGCTTTCACTTATTTCTGGGCCTAGTGAGTAGAGTATAGCGGCCGAGTAAACGTTGCACATTCCACAAAAAAAGCCCGCCGCAACATCTGTTGCGGCGGGCTCTGTACGTCGGTTACTAGGTGCTTACTTGGCGTAAGCCACCGCCCGCATCTCCCGGATTACCGTGATTTTGATCTGGCCGGGGTACTGCATTTCTTTCTCGATTTTCTGCGAAATTTCGTAGCTCAACTCGGCGGCGCGTTCGTCAGTTACGTTTTCGGCGTCTACCATTACGCGCAGCTCGCGGCCGGCCTGAATAGCAAAACACTGATTCACGCCTTTAAAGCCGTTGGCGGTTTCCTCTAGCTGCTTCAAGCGCTTGATGTAGCTTTCCATCATCTCGCGGCGGGCACCGGGGCGCGAGCCGGAAATAGCGTCGCAAGCCTGCACCAGCGGCGAAATCATGGCCGTCATTTCCATTTCGTCGTGGTGAGCGCCAATGGCGTTCACTACGTCGGGATGCTCCTTGTACTTCTTGGCCATTTCCATGCCCAAGATGGCGTGGGGCAGTTCGGGCTCCTCGGTGCTTACTTTTCCAATGTCGTGCAACAGACCAGCACGCTTGGCGTGCTTCACGTTCAGGCCCAGCTCTGCGGCCATAGTGGCGCAAAGGTTGGCTACTTCGCGGGAGTGCTGGAGCAAGTTCTGGCCGTAGCTGGAGCGGAAACGCATCCGGCCTACCATCTTAATCAGCTCGGGATGCAAGCCGTGGATGCCCAGGTCGATGATAGTTTTTTCCCCGATTTCCACGATTTCCTCGTCGATGTTCTTGCGGGTTTTGGCCACAATCTCCTCGATGCGAGCCGGGTGAATCCGGCCATCCTTCACCAGCAAGTGCAGGCTTAGGCGAGCCACCTCCCGACGAACCGGGTCGAAGCCCGAAATAATAATAGCTTCCGGGGTATCATCCACAATGATTTCCACACCCGTAGCGGCTTCCAGCGCCCGAATGTTACGACCCTCACGGCCGATAATCTTGCCTTTTACATCGTCCGATTCGATGTTGAACACCGACACACAGTTCTCAATGGCATGTTCGGCAGCAGTGCGCTGAATGGTTTCCAGCACCACTTTCTTGGCGTCTTTGGTAGCCGTGAGCTTGGCCTGGGCTACCACGTCTTTGATGTAAGAAGAGGCCTGAATCTGGGCTTCGTTTTTCAGCGACTCCACCAGTTGTTCACGGGCTTCGGCGGCTGTGAGGCCTGAAATGCTTTCCAGCTGCGAGGTTACTAGCTGCAGCTTCTCGCTTAACTCCTGGCGGCCTTCTTCCAGCTCGGTTTCTACTTCCTGCTCGCGCTGTTCCAGTTTAGCCAATTGGTTTTCGAGGGTAGTGCGGCGCTTTTCCTCTTGGGCTTCCAGTTTCTCGCGCTGCTGCTGCGCCTGGGTTTCAATCCGCTCGCGGGTAGCTTCCAGGTCTTTCTCTTTGCGCTGAATTTGCTCCAGCTGCTTTTGAGTAGTGAGGGTGAGCTGCTTGATGCTTTGCTCCTGCTCCACTACGGTGGCGCGGCGCTCGGTGAGTTCTTGCTCCAGGGCTTGCTTCTGGCGGCGGCTTTCCTGCTCAAACTCCTGCTTAAGGGTGCGGAATTTATCTTTCGACTGCTGAATCCGCTCGTCGCGGGTACGGGTCGCCTGGGCTTCCGCCTCGGCCAAGATCTGCTGGGCCCGGGCTTTCGCGTCGGCTTCATGATCCTGCCGGGCCTTACCGGCCAGCAGGCGTCCGAGCACTACGCCAACCACAAGGGCTAGCACAGCAGCAAGAACAATATAGAGAGGTTCGGACATGAGCTATAAGGGGGGGTTAAAGGAAGGAAGAAACCCACAGCTCCGTAGAAACACCAATGCCCGCGCAGTAAGCGGGGCCGATTACCCCACCCTGCTCGGGCTTACGCTTCGCGCTGCTGCTAGCCGCGTAACTGGCTAGACCAGCACCACTCCCGACAGCAGCTCATCCAGGCGCGCGAGGCGCTCGGTGAGGGCCGCGTCGGTCCCGTCCTTTTCCTTGCTGACCTTCAGGCGGTCAGCCATTGTTGATAACGCAATCATGGCCAGCAAGTCCTGCTTGTCCTGAATGCCATACTGTTCACGAAATTCCTTCAGCCGCTCGTTTAGCAGCCGGCCTGCCATGCGCAGGCGTTCCTCATCCTGGGGGCTTACCCGCATAGGGTAGTCCCGGTCAGCAACGCGGATTTTGATGGACAGATCGGACATCAGTAGCCAGTAGGTGGTGGGGTTAGGTGGTGGTTACTCCCTCAAATAGGCAAGACACTTATCTATTTCTCGGATGTATTCGTTGAGGCGAAGTTTCAGCTCGTTGACATTGGCCGGTTCTCCGGCTATGGTATTGACAAGTTTAGTGATATTCTCCTGATTCTGGAAATCCTTCAACTGGCGCTCCCGGTCGCGTACATCGGCCCGCAGCTGCTGAATGGTCGTCTGCGCATCGGCAAGCTCCTCACGCAACTGCTGATAGGCAGCCACTAAGGTGGTCACCTGTCGTTCCATGCGGTCGAGTTGCGCAAGCTGCTGAGTAGATGCCATAGGCAGAGAGAATATTTTTGGTGAAGGTAGCAAACCTCCACCGCACAAACACACTCCCCACGCCTAGCTGTTCCCGAACGGAAAAGCCAGACGCAGGGAGATTCAGGTATTAAGCGGGCCGCTTACTTTCCGGCTTTGCGCTTCACTTTCACCTTGCGGCCCGTGGTGTCTTCAACTTTCAGCTTACCTGCCGGCAGCTCAGCCGGAGCAGCCACGCTAGGTGCCGCCGCTGCTCCTGTAGAGACGATGTTATTGGCGAAGCTGGTTTCTACTACTTCATACCCTAGCTGTTGCAGCTCCGGCAAGTATTTCCGATCGCCGACAACCACAATGTACATCTTGTCGACGGGCAGGTTTTTCTGGGCGGCAGCTTGCACGTCAGCGGCCGTGAGCTGGCGTAGTATGGCCGACTGCTGATCAATAAAATCAGGCTTGAGGTTATACTCCAGCATGCGGCTCAGGAATTGGGCTTTTTGCTGTCCGGTTTCATACTTAAGCGCTTCGCTCTGCCCCACTGAGGCTTGCAGAAACTGGAGCTCATCGGCCGAAATGCCTTCGCGGTAGTTGGTGAGCTCCTTCATCATTTCGCGTACGGAGGCCGCGGTAGCATCGGCGCGCACGCCGGCTTGGGCCGTGAAAGGCGCGGCATAGCGGGTGCTGGTGAAGTCGGTGAAGGCGCCGTAAGTGTAGCCCTTGTCTTCGCGCAGGTTCAAGTTGATGCGCGAGTTGAAGGCGCCGCCCAGCAGGTAGTTGGCCAGCGTAGCGCGGTAATAGTCGCCGGTAGCATCGTAAGACAAAGCCGTCAGGTACCCAATCCGGATTTCTGACTGGGGCGCGTTTTCCTTGGCTACAAAGTAGAGTTTGGTTTTGTCGGGTTGCGGGGCGGCCGGGGCGGCTACCAGTGCGGGCACCTCGTGGCGCTGCCACGCTTGCAGGAAGCCAAGTTTGGGCAGCACCTGCTGCTCCGTTACGTCTCCTACCAGCGTCAGGAAGCTGACATTCGGCGCGAAGCTTTGCTGATAGAACTGCTTAACGTCATCGAGCGTGATGCCGGCAATGCTGGCAGGCGTGCCGGCCACGGCTACCCCGGTTACGTTACCGGGCCCGTACGCCAAGCCATTAAACACGAGGTCGGCAGTTACGCGGGCTTGGCTCTGGAAGTCGTTCACCATGGCCAACTGCTGCTTTTTCAGGCGCTCGAAGTCGGCGGCGTCAAAGCGGGGGTGCAGGAGGCGCTCCTCTACTAGGGCCAGCGTGGGGTCCAAGTTCTTCGTCAGGCTTTGCACATACACCTTGATATCGTCATCGCCGGCGGAGATGTACATGCTGCTACCCAACGCTTTCAGCTTTGCCTCCAGCTCTTCGGTGGTGTACTTCTGCGAGCCTTCACTCACCATTTTGGCCGTCATTTCCACGAGGCCCACTTTATCGGGGCGGCTTTGCAGCAGGCGCTGGCCACCCTGAATGGTGAGTAGCATCGTGACGGTAGGTACTTCGTCGTTGCGGGTTCCGATGACGCGCAGGCCGTTGGGCATTTCGCGCTGCCAGTACGCGGGCACTTTCAGCACGGGGTTGGCACCGGCTTTGGGCTGCTTGCTTCGGTCGAAACTATCCTTGGCTTTGATGTATTTGAGGCCGGCGTATTCATCGGCCGGGGCTTTGTAGCTGGCTTTATCTACCGTGAAGTTATCGGCGTGGGCTACCAGCTCGGGTTTGCCTTTGGGCACTACGCTTAGTATCACGGCAGGCTTGCCGCGCAGGTATTTATCGTAAGCGGCCTGCACCGTGGCGGGCGTGAGGGCGCGCAGGCGCTGCAGTTGCTGTGGCAGCAGGTTGGCGTTGCCGCCTAGGGTCTGATATTGCGCCAACCGGCTGGCCTTGTAACCTACGCTGCTGAGGCTGTTGATCAGGTTTACTTCGGCCTGGGCTTTGTAGCGCTCCAGATCAGCGGGGGCAATGCCTTTACGTTCAAATTCAGCGAGGGTGCGGCGCACCCGGGCTTCGGCGCTATCCAGCCGCTGGCCTTCAAACGCCATGACGCCAATAACAAATTCGCCGGCCAGCTCGGAGTTGCTCTGGTAGCTATACGCTTCCGGCGACAACTGATTTTTGACCAGGTTTTTATACAGCAAGCTGTTCTTGTCGCCGCCCAGCAGGTCGGCCACGGCATCCAAGGCGGCCTCATCCTGATGATAGACCGGAATGGTCGGCATTGACAGCATCAGCATGGGCTGGGTGATGTTGTCCTCGTAGCTTACGTACCGATTCAGACCTAGTACCGGAGCCGGCAGCTTCATGTTGCGCACAGCCGGACCGCGGTTTATCGTCCCAAAATATTTTTCGGCCAGCAGCACGGCTTGGGCCGGTTGCACGTCGCCGGCAATGGTAAGGGTAGCATTGTTGGGGCCGTACCAGCGCAGGAAGAAGTTCTTCAGGTCGTCTACATTGGAGCGGTCCAGGTCTTCGAGCGAGCCAATCACCGACCAGGAATACGGATGCCCATACGGAAACATGGTCCTTGCCACTATCTCGTAGGCGCGGCCGTAGGGCCGGTTGTCCACGTTCTGGCCTCGCTCGTTTTTCACGGTAGCGCGTTGTGTTTCAAACTTGGGCTGGGTTACGGCATCAAGCAGAAAGCCCATGCGGTCGGCCTCTAGCCACAGTGCCGTTTCCAGCTGGTTACTAGGTACGGTTTCAAAGTAATTCGTGCGGTCTTGGTTGGTGGTGCCGTTCAGGTCGCCGCCCGCGGCCGTTACCAGCTTGAAGTGCTGTTCGTCGCCCACGTTATCGGAGCCCTGGAACATCATGTGCTCAAAGAAGTGGGCAAAGCCCGACTTGCCCACCTGCTCACGGGCTGAACCTACGTGGTAGGTTACATCAACGTGCACCAGCGGGTCCGAATGATCTTCGTGGACCAGGAGTGTGAGGCCGTTGGGCAGCACATATTTCTCGTAGGGAATAACCAGCTCCGAGCCTTTGCGGGTTACTTTTTCCACCAGCTTAGTGCCGGAAGCGGTTGCCGCAGTGGCCGTTTTGGCGGCCGTAGCCTTGGCTGGTTTTTGCTGCGCTATAGCCGGCGCGGCCGTCAGCACTAGGCCCAACAAGCCCAGGAAGTATCGTGAATACATAAACACTAACGAATTAGAACAAAAAAATACCCGCCATCTGCAGTAGATGGCGGGTAAATAAACTGGTTTCTATTGACTTATACTACGTCTGATGGCTAGTGATTTATTTCCGGATCAGGGCCCCAGCATGCTGCTCGAATTGCTGAATCAGGCGCTGCATCACGCCGTCAATGGCTTGGTCGGTTAGGGTTTGGGTAGGGTCCTGGAGCAGGAAGCTTACTGAGTACGACTTTTTGTCGGAACCCAGGTTTTCGCCTTCGTACACATCAAACACATTCACCTGCTGCAGCAGCTTCTTTTCGGTGCGGCGGGCAATATGCTGGAGTTGGTCGAAGGTGACGGTTTTGTTGACCACCAGGCTCAGGTCGCGGCGCACTTCCGGAAACTTGGGCAGCTCGCGGGCTACCAAGCTGTTCTTGTACTTGCGCATCAGCCAATCCCAGTCCAGCTCGGCGTACCACACAGGCTGCGACACGTCCATCTTCTTCAGCACTACCCCCGACACGGCACCCAACTGCGCTACCGGCTGGTTTTGGGCGAGCAACGTGAGGCCACCGGCCAGATACGGGTGCTGCACCGGGTGTGAGGTAGGCGCCGGGAACCCAAGCGAAGCCAGTACTTGCTGCACGGCACCCGCCAGCTGGTGGTAGGTAGCCTTATCCGACTTCTGCTGCCACGTTTCGGCGGCGGTGTTGCCGGTGAGGTAAATCACGAGCTTGTTGTGCTCCTCGTACTGGCCGTTGCCGAGCTGGCGGTAGGTTTTACCGAACTCATACAGCTTCAGGTCGCGCTGGCGGCGGTTTACATTGTGGCGCACTACCTCCAGGCCGCTGTGTAGCAGCGTGGGCCGCAGCACGTTCAGCTCGGCGCTATTGAAGTTGAGCAGGCGCACCAGCGCTTCGTCCGTTTCGCCCTCCTTCTCAAAGTACAGCGAGTTGGTGATGGAGTTGGTAATGATTTCCGAGAAGCCTTGGCCGCTGAGCAGGCGCGCCGTGTTCTGGCGAATTACCTCTGGGTCGGGGTTTGGAAATTTGGCGAGGTAGCTGGCCGAGTTGTGCGGGCGCAAGGCCACGTGGTTGTAGCCATAAATGCGCAGAATCTCTTCGATGATATCGGCCTCGCGGGTAACATCTACCTTATGCGGCGGCACCGACAAAATCCACTCGGCGTGGCCAGCATCATCCGTCAGTTCTTCCGAAACGAGAATATCGAGGTCGGTGAGGATCTGACGAATCCGCTCGGGCGCAATGAACTGGCCCACTAGCTTCTCTACGCGCGGCAACCGCAGGCGCACTGGTGTGTGGCTGATGTGGGTTGGATACTCATCAACAATAGGGGCCGCTATTGTAGCACCGGCTACTTCCTGCAGTAACAGGGCGGCGCGCTTCAGGGCAATAGGCACCATATGCGGATCAGTGCCGCGCTCAAAGCGGAACGACGCATCGGTTTTGAGCTGGTGCGTCTGGCCGGTTTTGCGCACTGCGGCGGGGCTGAAGTAGGCGCTTTCCAGAAACACGCGCGTCGTTGCGTCCGATACACCCGAGGTCTTACCGCCGAATACGCCGGCCAGTGCCATGGGGGCTCCGTTGGCATCGGCAATTACCAGGTCTTCGGGGCGCAGGGTACGCTCTAGGCCATCGAGGGTGATGAACCGCTCGCCCGCTTCGGCGCGCTTTACCCGAATATGGCTGCCCGTAATCTGGTCGGCATCGAAGGCGTGCAGGGGCTGACCCAGCTCGTGCAGCACAAAGTTGGTGATATCGACTACGTTGTTAATCGGCGAGAGGCCAATGCTACGCAGGCGGCGCTGCAGCCACTCCGGCGACGGCCCTACCTGCACGTTTTCCAGCAGCAGGCCCGCGTAGCGCGGTGCAGCAGCCGCATCTTCCAGCGTAACCCGGATGTTCTGGGCCGCCTCGGCGGGAGCATGGAACTTGCTGATATCGGGTAGGTGGCAGGGCTGGCGCAACAGGGCGCGCAGCTCGCGGGCCACGCCGTAATGCGAAGCGGCATCGGCGCGGTTTGGCGTCAGGCCAATTTCGAATACGGAGTCAGAGCCCAAGCCGAAGTAGTCGGCAGCGGGGGTACCGTTGGGCAGGTCGGTGTCCAGCTCCATGATGCCGGCGTGCGAAGTGCCCAAACCGATTTCGTCCTCGGCGCAAATCATGCCTTCAGAGGCCGCACCGCGAATTTTGGACTTCTTGATTTTGAACGGCTCACCCTGCGTGGGGTACAGCATGGCGCCTTCCAGCGCCACCACCACTTTCAGGCCGGCGCGCACATTGGCCGCGCCGCACACAATCTGGCGGGGCGTTTCATCGCCTACGTCCACAGTAGTTAAGCTGAGCTTATCGGCGTCGGGATGCTTTTCGCAGGTGAGCACCGTGCCCAGTACGAGGCCGCGCAAGCCACCCGGTACACTTTCCAGCTCCTCAATACCCTCTACCTCCAGCCCGGAGCCGGTGAGCAACTGCCCGATTTCCTCGGCGGGTTTGTCGGTAGGAATAAGCGTGCGGAGCCAGTCGAGGGAAATTTTCATGAGTCAGATGCCAGTTATCGGTTGCCGGGTTCTGAGCCCCTAGGAGCCAGAAAGCAGCACAAAGGTACGGATTCGGGCGGGCGCCGAAAATGCCTGCTTCGGGCCCTGAGTCGCCGGGTTGCGGCGTTGCGGAGGCCTAGTGCTTGTGGCCCGTGTGGTCGATTTTGGGAAAAGCCATTTCACCGGCTCTGATTTCTACGGCCAGCCGGTTTTCCGCGGGCGGCACGGGGCAGGCAAAGCCCGCGCCGTACGCGCAGAAGGGGTTATAAGCCTGGTTGAAGTCGAGGGTGAGTTCGTCTTCGCCTTCGGCAGGTACGGCCACATCGAGGTAGCGGCCGCCGCCGTAGGTAGTGAAGCCGTTGGTTTTGTCGGTGAACGGAATGAACAGCTTGCCGTCCTTCTCATCTACTTTCAGCAGCACCACTAGCTGCAGGGGCACATCATTTACCTCAAACGAAGCTTTCCCCCAGCGCAGGTAGGCGTCGGCTTTACCATCGGTGAGCGGAATCCGGATGGTTTCGGGCTTGGCGAAGCGCTCTAGCTTAGCATTTACTAGGTAGTCCTTTTCGGGCACGAAGTAGCGCAGGCTGTCGAACTCCTCACGCTGCTCCGAGGTCAGGGGCGAGTTTTTAGCGCGACGAAACGAGTCGTTTTTTTCCTTGCGGGCTTTGTAAATACCGGCTGCAAACTGATTGCTACCCAGTACAATATCCTGCAAAAAGTAGCCAAACACGAGCAGCAGGCCCAGGGCAATGAAAAGTTTCGGATTGATTCGCATGCGGCAAAGGTACGGCAGCGCCCCGGCTTCGCGCAGGTCATTTACTTACTGGCTAGAGCATAGTTAGTGCTTTTTACTACACTAGAACATCATGCTGAGCTTGCCGAAGCAGCTTGCGTGCTGATGTTGGGCTAGTAAGTTACCCTAGCAAATAAGACCGTCATGCTGAGCTTGTCGAAGCATCTCTACCTCTGGCTAATTAACTGGCCTAGATGAATCGGTAGAGATGCTTCGGCTGCGCTCAGCATGATGTTCACTTTCAAGAAGTGGCTTACAGCATGCCTTCATCGGCGAAGCTGTAGTATCCGGCATCCGTATAAATCAGGTGGTCGAGAATGGGTAAATCCAGAAACTGGCCGGCTTCTTTGAGCTTGCGGGTGAGAGCAATGTCGGCGGCGCTGGGGTTGCGGTTGCCGCTCGGGTGGTTGTGCACCAAAATGACAGATGATGCCAACTGCTCCAAGGCTTCCTTGAAAATCAGCTTCGGGTCGGCAACGGTGCCGGCCACACCGCCACGGCTGATGCTCACGATGCGCATCACCACGTTGGCCCGGTTCAGGAGCACTACCCAAAACTCCTCGTGCGGCAAATCCTGCAAGTGGGGGCGCATGATGCGGTAGATGTCGTGGGAGTTGGTAATGGTCGGGCGGGCCGGCGCATCGGCTTCCTTGCGCCGGCGGCCCAGCTCCAAGGCCGCCACGATGGTAATGGCTTTGGCCTCGCCAATGCCTTTTTGGCGCATCAGCTCCTTCACTGAGAAGCGGGCCAGTACGTTCAGGTCATTGTTGGCGGCATTCAGCACCAGTTTGGCCACGTCTACGGCCGAGAGTTTGGCCGTGCCCGAGCCTAGCAGAATAGCCATCAACTCGGCATCAGACAGGGCCGCGCGGCCTTTCTGCAGCAGTTTTTCCCGCGGCCTGTCTTCCTCGGCCCAGCTTTTTATTCCGAAGGCCGTAGGGGTTTCGTAGCGCAAGGGGCCTAGCGCGGGGGTAGCAGGTTCCGATAGATGTTCTGGTAGATTTTCCGACAGATTGTCAAACTCTTGCATAGGGCACCGTTGTTGTACAGCCCGGAATTTAAAGCAAAAACCGCGCAACGCCGTCTGCTGCAGTAGCACCCGGCCCCGAACTAATCCTTTCTGCGCAGGTTTGCCTTTCACCTATGTCAAGAGCAACTCTTCCGTTTATCTTTTTTGCGCTGGTAATTGCCGGCGAGTGGTATGGTTTCCAAGCGGTGCGCACCATGGTGCAACACGCCTCCCCTGGCTCGCGCCGCCTCACCACGGCACTGTATTGGGTCCTGACGGTTCTGATCTGGGGCCTGGGCATCTGGGCCATGAGCAACCGCCGCGAGCATGCGTCCTTTAAATCGTATCTGGGCGGGGTGCTGCTGGCTATGGTGGCGGCCAAAATTGTGGTGGTTATTCCGCTGCTGCTAGAAGATGTAGTGCGCGTAGGCCGCTGGGCCGTGCAGGCGGTTTCGGGCCCGAAAGGGGCTAGTGCGGGTGGCTCGGCCATTTCCCGCAGCGAGTTTCTGAGCAAACTAGCCCTTGTAGCCGGCGCTATTCCGTTTACGGCCCTGATTTGGGGCATGCTGAAGGGCGGCACCGACTACACCGTGAAGCGCGTAACGCTGCGGTTCCCCAACCTGCCAGCTTCGTTCGATGGCTTTAAGCTGCTCCAGATTTCGGATTTGCACACGGGTTCTTTTCAATCAAAAGAGCCGTTGCAACGAGCCGTTGCCCTAATTAACAAGCAGGAAGCCGACCTCGTGTTCATGACCGGCGACCTAGTGAACAACTTTGCCCACGAGGTAGAGGAGCACATCGATACACTGGCCGGCATCCAGTCCAAGCTGCCTATCTACTCCATTCTTGGCAACCACGATTACTCCGACTACGTGAACTGGGAAGAGCAGGGCGGTGCCCAAGCCAAGGCGGCTAACCTGGCTCGGCTCAAGCAGCACCACGCCAAAATTGGCTGGAACCTGCTCCTGGATGAGGCCCGTACCATTGAGCGCAACGGCGAAAAAATAAGTGTGTTAGGGGTGCAAAACTGGGGAGCCCGCGGCTTTGCGCAGTACGGCAAGCTCGATAAAGCGCACGCCGCCGCCGACCCTAGTGCCTCGTTCAAGATTCTGCTCTCGCATGACCCCTCGCACTGGGATGAGCAGGTGCACCAGTTCGAAGACATTGACTTGACGCTTTCGGGCCACACCCACGGCATGCAGTTTGGCGTGAATTTGCCCTTCCTGAAATGGAGCCCAGTGCAGTATGCCTACAAGCAGTGGGCGGGCCTGTACCAGCGCGGCAAGCAGTACTTGTATGTAAATGCGGGCCTAGGCTTTATCGGGTATCATGGCCGGGTAGGCTTCCTGCCCGAAATCACGGTTTTTGAGCTGCGCCGGGCCTAGTACTCGGCCATTTATAGCTTGCCTGAAGCCGCTACGAGGTATCGTGGCGGCTTTTTGTTTTCACGCTTTTTCAGGCCGAAAACCTCTGCGCAGCCCCACCGTATAGGGGCCATCGGAATTTTCCGACTCTCTTCTCTCTCCCCCTCTCTCTCACGTTTCTCTCCATCATGAAAAAGACCCTGCTTCTTCTCTCCGTAGCCGCTGCCTTTACTATGGCTTCGTGCTCTGAAAATAAAACGGCCGAAACGGACACCGCAACCACCACGGCAGCCGACGGCACCAGCACTACAACTACTACCACCACCACAACTACTTCGTACTCAACGGATGCCATTGAGCGCCGTGCCGACCGCATTGCGGCCGATATGGCCGCAAAAATGAAGTTCGACGAAGCTACCCGCACCAAAGTGCGCACGGTGTATGTAACCCGTGGCCAGCGCCTGGGCGAGCTGCAGGAAAAGTACGCTGCTGATACCACTGGCCGCGCCGCCGCTATGCGCGAGGTGTACAATAACGCCGACCTGGAAATGAAGACCGTGCTGGCCGACCCTACCCAGTACTCAGCGTACGAGTCAAGCCGCGTGGAGTACATGGACGACCGCTACATGGACGATGATACCAACATGGCCACTACCGACATGAGCTCATCGGCCAGCGCTGATGCTTCAGGCAGCGGCATGGGAACCAGCAAAGTGAAGGCCGAAGACGGTAGCAAGCTGAAGGTGAAAGCCGATGGCGACATCAAAATGAAAGACTCGGAAGGCAACAAAGCCAAAGTGGACGCCGACGACGCTACCATGAAAGTGAAGCCCGAAGACGGCGACAAAACCGTTATCAAATAAGCTCCCCCGAATTTCGGGCGCCTTTTTTGCGTTACCAAGAGCCCGCACCTGCAACGGTGCGGGCTCTTTTCGTCTCTCTGCCTTACTGTCCGTCGTTTGTTGGTCGATGAATGGGAGCTTTTAATCGGTTTCCTTTGATTTCCTTTGACCTTCGTGCATTAGTTTGCCTAGTGATAATGCCCTTTCGTTCTAATTTCTTGATGCTGCGTCGCGGGCTTGCCCTTTTACTGCTGTTGCTGCTGGGCACCCTAGGCGCCGCCGCCCAGATACGCGTGACCGGCAGCGTATCGGACGCCAGCACCAAAAAACCCATTCCGGGTGCTTCGGTGGTAGTGCAGCGCACCAAGCTGGGCATCATGGCTGACCAAGAAGGCGAGTTCAGCATTTCAGCAAATAGCACCGACACGCTGCTTTTCCGAGCCGTTGGCTTTAAGGCGGTGCGGTTGCCGCTGGGTGGCTCGGGCTTGTCGCAGCTTATTGTGCACATTAAGCTGCAGCAGGATACGGTGCAGCTCGGCGAAGTGCGCGTAACGGAAGGCCGCCCCGACCGCGCCACCATCAACAGAGCACTTCGCAACATCAAGCGGCCTAGTACCGCGCCCACTAGCGCCGTAAAGCGTCCGCCCGCGCCCAAGCCCATGTTCCCCGTCGATTCGGCCGCGCCCAAAGCGCCCGTTCCCACCCTGGCCAGCCCCGTCAGCCTGATTTACGAGCAGTTCTCGAGGGCCGGCAAAGAGCGCCGCAAAATGGAGGAAATTCAGGCCGAGGAAGCGGCCAAAAAAGCCCAACAGGCCCGGCGCAAGTACAACACCAACTTCAAGGACAATCGCGGCTACGAAGAGTAATAATGTACGCCGTCAGGAAAGATGAAGCGCCAGGTTTAACTGTTTGCAAGGCCTAGGCCTCACCAAACTGCAAACCCGGCGCTTCGCCTTTTCCCGTTTTCTTACGTAAGCCGGAGTATGAGAATAGGCTATCCTTGCGTTAATGAGTCGTTAGACTGCACTTCTACCAGCACCTTTCGGCTGGCTTCGTATTCCGATGAACGGGTTGAGTTGGCCGTAGCTAACAACCTCAGTTGCCTGCAGCGCATTCTGGTGTATAATGTGGCGCAGCACCTGCTGTTTTTCCGCATCGGCTCGGGCATTGTGCCGTTTGGCTCTCATGCTATTAACACCTATCCGTGGCAAACGCGCTTTGCTTCGGAGTTTAAGGCCATCGGCGACTATATCAAGGCCCACAACATGCGGGTATCGTTCCACCCCGATCAGTTTGTGGTGCTGAACTCGCCCGATGCCGGCATTGTGGAGCGCAGCATTCAGGAGCTGGTGTACCAGGGCTCGATGCTGGATTTGATGCAGCTGGATAGCACGCACAAGCTTCAGATTCATGTAGGTGGTTTGTACAACGACCGGGAGCTAGCCATTTCCCGCTTTATTGCCACCTACCATACCTTGCCCGAAGCCGTGAAAGCGCGCTTGGTAATTGAAAACGATGACCGGCTATTTAGCCTGCAAGATTGCCTGCGCGTGCACGCAGCCGTGGGCATCCCGATTCTGTTTGATAATTTCCATCATGAGTGCCTGAACCATGGCGAGCCCATGGCTGAAGCACTGCGCATGGCTGCCGCTACCTGGCACCCCACCCGCGACGGCGTGATGCTGATGGACTACAGCTCGCAGGCACCCGGCGAACGGCGCGGTAAGCACACGGCATCTCTGGAAGAAGATTTGTTCCACAACTTCCTGACGGAGCTAGGCGACCTAGACGTGGACATCATGCTCGAAATCAAAGACAAAGAAGCCAGCGCCGGCCGTGCTTGCGGCATTTTGCGCAACCTAGGCCGTATTGCCACTACCGCCGAGGTATAACTCACTCCTACTTTTCTTCTTATGACTTCATCTGACCTTCTGAACGCCACTACCCAAGCCTTAAGCAACGGCATTACCGGCCTGCCCATCAGCACGGCCATGGATACCACCGAAAACTGGCAACAACAGCTGCTGCAAAGCGGAGAGCCTGGCCTGCAGGACATCGGCCGGGAACTGGGCAATCTGCAGTCGTTGCTGACCGTGGGTTCCGCTGGCTTAGATGGCCAGGCCATTGGTCGCTCCTTGAGCATGTTAGGTGCCCAAACTGCCGAAGCCGCCCGTAACGCCCCCGAAGACGTGCGCGCAGGCCTGCAGACCTTATCAGATACGCTGTTGAAAGCCGGAAGCAAGCTGGAAGCCCAACCGTAAGCGTACGACCTGCCCATCAAGGAAAAAGCCTACCCGCCCAAAGGCTGGTAGGCTTTTCTATGTTCTTTTGCGCCAAGCGTATAGGCTGGCGAAGTATGTGTTAGATAAAGGCGGCGTAAATGAGGGGCAGCAAGGCTAGCACCAGACCGGCAGTTACATACATAGCACCCTTCTCATGAGATGCCAGCGTATTCTGAGTAGAGGTTTTTTCCAAGGTAGACAGTGGTTTGGCAGAACAGATGACCAAACATACACTAGGCCCCGGAAGAATCATAGCACTTATCGACCAATCTTATCATGGAGTCGACAAAAGTATACTAGGTATTAACTATACTTGAAATAATACCAAATACAGCATTCGGTAAAGTGAAAGATTAGAGTATTTCAGAGGCTTTGCGCGCCCAAACACCCTTGTGGCAGTACTAGCTAAGTCCTTCGCTCAAAACGCTATACATGCTGAAAAATAAAAAACCCTGCCCACAGTAAGTGAGCAGGGTTTTAAGGTGGAGCTGCAGGGAGTCGAACCCTGGTCCAGACAAGGAAGGCGTCGAGCTTTCTACGTGTGTATCTATGCTTAAATTTTCGAGACATTCCAGGCGCACATCAGGCCCTTGGTTTGTCCTTATCTGCTTGAGTTTCGCCTTAGAGTCGCAGCGCCCCCAAGACTATCCTAATACTTACGACGCCCCGAACTCACCCGTGAAGAGGAAGACGGATGCGGGACGATGACATTACTTAGTACCTAGACTAAGCAGCCATGGCGTAGCTATACTCGCCGGTTGTTGTTTGGACGACTTTTTAACGGGAGATTCATCCAACTCCCGACACGCTTACTCGCGACATGCACAAGCTGTCAATTCCGGTCAGCCCCAATTTAGAAAGAACGATTTCCGCCACGAATAGCGGGGTGCGAATGTACGCACATCAGGGAGAAAACGTTGCTGGGAGGCAAAATTGTTCCCGTTTTGTGTACTGACCACATAGAATATAACCCATGCCTAGTTCGGCGCTTCGCGTCAGCTAGCAGTTCTTATTTCTCGGTTTTCCTAGGTGCATGTACCCTTCCAAAGCCCAGCTTTTCGGGGTATCTTTGTGGCTAGTCGTATGGAGAATTTCGTTGTTTCAGCCCGCAAGTATCGGCCCGCTACGTTTCGCAGTGTAGTTGGGCAGCAGCACGTTACTACTACGTTGCAGAACGCCATTGTCAGCCAGCACTTGGCCCAGGCGTTTCTGTTCTGCGGTCCGCGCGGGGTGGGCAAAACCACCTGCGCCCGGATTCTGGCCAAAACCATCAACTGCGAGTTTGTAGAAGAGCACGTGCGCAAAGGCCGGCCGGTTTCGGAGCTGCTGAAAACCCAGCCCGACATTGTGCCCGATGCCCTACAGACGGCCTCTGACCCCGACAACACCCCCTTTGAGCTCGAAGCCTGCGGGAAGTGCTCGTCGTGCCGCGCGTTTCAGGAAAACGCCTCGTTTAACGTGCACGAGCTGGATGCGGCCTCTAATAACTCGGTCGAAGACATTCGGAGCCTGGTAGAGCAGGTGCGCTACGCGCCGCAGCAAGGCCGCTTCAAGGTGTACATCATTGATGAGGTGCACATGCTCTCGAATGCGGCCTTCAATGCCTTCCTCAAAACGCTGGAAGAGCCGCCGGGCTACGCCATTTTTATTCTGGCTACCACCGAGCGCCACAAGATCATCCCCACCATTCTCTCGCGCTGTCAGATCTTCGATTTCAACCGGATTCGGGTAGATGACATCCGGGGGCATTTGCGCTACGTAGCCACGCAGGAGCAGATTCAGGCCGAAGACGATGCCCTGCACCTGTTGGCTCAAAAAGCCGATGGCGGCTTGCGCGACGCGCTGAGCATGTTCGACCAGATGGTGACCTTCTCGGGTCATGATCTGCGCTACAAAGACGTAGTGCAGAACCTGCACATTCTGGATTACGAGTACTACTTCCGGCTGGTGGAGGCGCTGCTGACGGAAAACCTGTCGGGCACATTGCTCTTGCTGGAAGAGGTAGTACAGAATGGCTTTGACCTGCACAACTTTGTGGTAGGTGCAGCTGAGCACCTGCGTGGCCTGCTTGTGTGCAAAGACCCCGTGACGGTGCAGCTGCTGGAAGTATCTGAAAACATCCGGAGCCGCTACGTGCAGCAGGCCCAGGCGGCGCCGTTGGCCTTTCTGCTTTCGGCCCTGAACTTAGTAAGCCAGTGCGACCGGGAGTTTAAGCAAGCCAAAAACCAGCGCCTCCATGTGGAGCTGATGCTCATGAAGCTGGCTTACCTCAACGGCGCCGTGCAGTTTGCCCGCGACATGGGAACCGGCCCGGCCGCTACTGCCAGCGCCCCGAAAGCATCGTCAGAAAACGGCGAGGCGAAAAAAAAAAGTAGCGTAACCCCGGCCGCCCGCACTCCGGAGGCGAATCAGCCAGCGGCTAGCGCCCCAACTCAAGCCGCACCAGTTTCAGCTGCCACGAGGGCTAGTGAGCCAGTTGTTGTGCCAGTGGCTACGGCGGCTTCTGCTCCTTTGGCCCATGCCCCCGCCGACCCCGAGCCGATTGTGCCGGTAAACAATGGCGTGGAGGAAATGCACGCTACCCCCAGCATCGAGGACAAAGCCGCTACGGAGGTGCCCACCACCCATAAGCTGCGCGACACCGTGCCGCACGTGGAAATCGGGAAGCCTAGTGTAGCCGGCCACGAGCCCGGCCAGATTCCGGTTACGGCGGCTCCCCTCCCCCCACCTCGCCCCGGAATGCCCAGCGGCAAGCCTATGGGATTGGGCACCAAACTACCCGGACTAGGTAGCCTTAGTGCCATGAAGGCCCAACTGGAGCAGCAGCAGGCAGCCGGTAAAGCTGCCGTTGAAGCCGAGCCGAGTGGCCCCGTGATGGGCTTGCCCACCATCAACGATGAGGTATTGCAGCGGGTGTGGTCGGAGCTGACGGAGGAGCGCAAAGCCATCAGCATGATGCATTATAGCTTGTTGAAGCGGCCCATTCAGGCCAACGAGCAGCACCTGATTATGCTGCGCGTAGATAACCCCGTGCAGGAAGACCAGTTCAATGAGTTCCGGGCTGAGTTTCTGGGCGAATTGCGCCGCCGCACCGGCTACCCCCGCCTGAACGTGCAAGCCGAGGTAGTGGAGCGCGTAGAAACCGGCCGCAAGCTGTACACCTCCAATGACAAGATGGAATACCTGATGGAGAAGTACCCGATGCTCACGGCCATGAAGCAGCGCCTGGGCCTCGACGCCGACTTTTAAACCCACTAGGCCGTTACAGCGCTTACAAGCAGGTTGCGCTGGTTTTCTGGGGTAGTGATTTTTCCTTAACAAGAGGAATCTGGCAGTAGCTCCGGTGAGCTAGCCAGATTCCTCTTTTCTGCTTTTAGCTGATTGCTAGGTCGTCCTGGCAAATGAAGTTCTACCAAGCCCGATGAAACGCTGCAGCCAGCAGGCGATGAAGCTCGTCCTTACCGCTTCAGCCTTGGGACGTTTGCGGGCTGTAAACCGGTGATTCTCATACACAAATTTTCGCACTTCGAAGGCGTGGGGCTTCTATCAGGCTTTTTATTCCCGGAGGGGCCGCCTATCTTTGATTCCTTGTTCCTTCCTGATTCGCTTTCCGCGTCGATTTGCTTGTGAAAAAACCCCTGCTGTTTCTCATTCCGGCGCTGGCTACGCTTGGGCTTACCCAGTGCCAGACAAGCAAGCCGGCCGCTACAACCACCGCTGCCGCTACTCCGGCGGCTACCGCTCCGGCCGCTCAGCAGAAAGAATACAAGTATCAGACGGTGGAAGGCGACCCGCTCAAGGCACGCGTCTACACCCTCGACAACGGCCTGACCGTTTACCTTTCTGACTACGACGACGCCCCCCGCATCCAGACCTACCTGGCCGTGCGCGCCGGCTCCAAAAACGACCCCAGCACCGCCACCGGCCTAGCGCATTACCTCGAGCACATGGTGTTCAAGGGCACTTCGAAGCTAGGCACGCAAAACTGGGCCGCCGAGAAAGTAGAGCTCGATAAGATTGAAGCCCTCTACGAACAGTACCGCAGCCAGCGCAACGACCCCGCCGCCCGCAAGCGCACGTACCACCAGATTGATTCCATCTCGGGGGTAGCGGCCAAGTACGCCGTGGCTAACGAGTACGACAAGGTGATGGGTGCCATTGGGGCGAAGGGCTCCAACGCTTACACCTCCGTCGAGCAGACGGTTTATCAGGAAGACATACCTAGCAACCAGCTCGAAAAGTGGGCCGCCATTCAGGCCGAGCGCATGCAGGAAATGGTGCCGCGCCTGTTCCACACGGAGCTGGAAGCAGTGTACGAAGAGAAAAACCGCGGCCTCGACTCCGATTTTCGTAAGGAGTTTGAAGCCCTGAACGCCAGCCTGTTTCAGAAGCACGAGTACGGCACCCAGACCACCATCGGGACCATCGAGCACCTGCAGAATCCGTCCATCACGGAAATCAAGAAGTATTTCGGGCAGTACTACGTGCCCAACAACGTGGCTCTGTGCCTGAGCGGCGACCTGGACTACGACCAGACCATCCGCATTATTGATCAGTACTTTGGCAAGTTGCAGCGCAAGCCCGTGCCCGGCTTTACGGTAGCCCAGGAAGCGCCCATTACGGCGCCCATTGTAAAGCAAGTGCTGGGCCCCGATGCCGAAAATGTGATGCTGGGCTTCCGCTTCAAAGGCATTACCACCGGTGAGCCAAACACGCTGGTGCTGCGCATGATTGATAAGATCCTGAGCAACGGGCAGGCTGGCCTCATCGACCTGGACCTGAACCAGAAGCAGACCGTACTGAGCGCCGCCTCATTCACGGACATCAACAACGACTACTCTACGCACGTGCTCTACGCTACCCCTCGCCAGGGCCAGAAGCTGGAGCAAGTACGCGACTTGTTGCTGGCCGAGCTGGACAAGGTAAAGAAGGGCGACTTCCCTGATTGGCTGATTCCGGCCATCATCAACAATGAGCAGCTGCAGCGCACCAAAAGCTACGAGAGCAATGAGGCCCGCGCCGGCGCTTTCGTGGCGGCTTTTGTAGCTCGCCAAGACTGGAAAGACTACCTCCGCCAGTTCGACACCTTCGCGGCCATCACTAAGCAGGACGTAATGCGCGTGGCCAACGAGTACTACGGCAACAACTACGCCCTGGTGTACAAGCGTACCGGCAAAGACCCCAACACGGTGAAAGTGGTGAAACCCGCCATTACGCCCGTGCCGGTGAACCGTGAGGTGGCCTCCGACTTCTACAAGCAGGTAACGGCCATGACCTCGCCGGACCTGCAGCCCGTGTTCCTCGACTACAAGAAGGACATTCAGGAGACGAAGCTGGCCTCTGGCCTGCCGGTGTTTTACACCCACAACTCCGAGAACAACCTCTTCAACCTGTACTACGTGCTCGATTTGGGCACCAACAACGACCCCAAGCTGGGCCTAGCCACTGACTACCTACAGTACCTGGGCACTGGCAAATACAACGCCGCGCAGCTGCAGCAGGAGTTCTACAAACTCGGCTGCTCCTTCTCGGTGCAGAGTGGCCAGGACCGCACCTTTGTGAGCCTATCGGGCCTCGACAGCAACTTTGAGCCCGCCCTTGCTCTGTTTGAAAGCCTGCTGAAAGCTCCGAAGCCCGACGCAGCTGCTCTTAAGAACATGGTTGCGGGTGTGCTGAAAGCGCGCCAGGATGCCAAACTCAATAAGGGGGTTATCCTGAATCAGGCCCTATTAAACTACGCCAAGTACGGCCAGAAAAACCCGTTCACCAGCCAGCTCAGCGAGAAAGAACTGAAGGCCCTGAAGCCCGAGCAGCTCACGGCTCTCATCCAAAAGCTTCCGACCTACGAGCACCGCGTGCTGTATTATGGGCCGCGAGCAACGGACGCTCTGGCTTCTACCTTAAATACGCTGCACCAAGTTCCCGCCAAGCTCACGCCCGTACCGGCCAACAAAGACTTTGCCGAGCAGCCCCTTACGGACCGCAAGGTGTACTGGGTGGACTACAACATGGTGCAGGCCGAAATCCTGTTCCTGAGCAAAGGACCCGTGTTCGACAAAGGCTTGCTGCCGACCACCAGCCTCTACAACGAGTACTTCGGGGGTAGCATGGGTAGCATTGTGTTTCAGGAGTTGCGCGAGTCGAAGGCCCTAGCGTACTCGGCTTCGTCGCGGTTTGCCAGTGCAGATAAGGTAGGGCGCAGCTCCTACAACCTCAGCTACATTGGCACCCAGAGCGACAAGCTGCCCGAGGCCATGGCCGGCATGAATGCCTTGCTCAACGACATGCCCGCCGCCGAAGCCAACCTGCAGATTGCCAAAGACGCCATCCGCAACAGCATTGCCACGGAGCGCATCACCAAGTCCGATATCCTGTTCAGCTACGAGCGCGCCAAGCGCCTCGGCCTCGACTACGATGTACGCCGCGACGTGTACGAGCAGACGCCCAACATGAGTTTCCAGGATTTGCAGAAGTTTCAGCAGGCCCGCGTGAAAGGCCAGCCCCAGACCATTCTGGTTATCGGCTCCAAAGACCGCCTCAATTTCAAGGAACTAGCCAAGTACGGCCAGGTCCAGCAACTTACGCTGAAAGAAATTTTCGGCTATTAACGCCCCGGCCCCTAGCCCTGCTTCTTTGGATACAGGGTTCTGGCGTTTCGTTTTACTAGCCCAAGCAGAGCCGCAAACCGGCCACAGCACGGCCACTACTGCGAAAAGTCAGCCTCCAGCCCTCCTGCTTCACTAGGCAGGAGACTAGAACAAGGCCACCACTACCAAAAACCCTACAGTACCTAAGTACCTTTTCAAAAATGGCAGAGAAAATCACCATCAAGAACGGCAAGCTGAATGTGCCCGATCAACCCATCATCCCTTTCATTGAAGGCGACGGCACGGGTCCGGATATTTGGGCGGCTTCCGTCCGCGTGTTCGACGCGGCAGTAGAGAAAGCCTACGGCGGCTCGCGCAAGCTGGTGTGGAAAGAAGTGTTGGCTGGTGAGAAATCCTTCAAGCAAACCAATAACTGGCTGCCAAACGAAACCCTGGATGCCTTCCGCGATTATCTCGTGGGCATCAAAGGCCCTCTGACTACGCCCGTGGGCGGTGGTATCCGTTCTCTGAACGTGGCCCTGCGCCAGGAGCTCGACCTCTACGCTTGTGTACGCCCTGTGCGGTGGTTTGAGGGAGTGCCTTCTCCGGTTAAGCACCCCGAACTGACCGACATGGTGATCTTCCGCGAAAATACGGAGGATATCTACGCTGGCATTGAGTACATGAACGGCACGCCGCAGGCCCAGAAAATGCTGGAATTCCTGCAGGACGAGATGGGCGTGAAGAAAATCCGCTTCCCTGAGACCTCTTCGTTCGGCATTAAGCCTGTATCGAAAGAGGGCACGGAGCGCTTGGTACGCGCGGCCATTGAGTACGCTATTTCGCACAACAAGCCTTCCGTGACCATCGTGCACAAAGGCAACATCATGAAGTTCACGGAGGGTGCCTTCAAAACCTGGGGCTACGAGTTGGCGGAGCGCGAGTTCGGCGACAAAGTGTACACCTGGGCCCAGTACGACAAGGTGCTGGCCAAGCAGGGCCAAGAAGTAGCCGACGCTCAGCAGAAAGCAGCGCTGGATGGTGGCAAAATCCTGATTAAAGACAGCATTGCTGATGCCTTCCTGCAGCAGATTCTGCTCCGCCCCGCCGACTACTCGGTGGTAGCTACCCTGAACCTGAACGGCGACTATATCTCCGATGCGTTGGCTGCTATTGTGGGTGGTATCGGTATTGCTCCCGGCGCCAACATCAACTACGTAACTGGCCACGCCATCTTCGAAGCTACCCACGGCACCGCACCTAAATACGCTGGCCTCGATAAGGTGAACCCCGGTTCAGTAATCCTGTCGGGTGCCCTGATGCTGGAACACCTCGGCTGGCAGGAAGCCGCCGACCTGATCTACAAAGGCCTGGAAGCCGCCATTGCCTCGAAGCGCGTTACCTACGACTTCGAGCGCCTGATGGAAGGTGCTACTCTGCTGAAATGCAGCGAATTCGGCAGCGAGATTATCGAGCGGATGTAGTAGCTTGGCACTAGCCTATTAATCACAAAAAACCCCGCGTTAGCTGTAAAGCTGGCGCGGGGTTTTCCTTTCTATCCATTCAAGCGACTTATTTCACTTATATGCATCGTCCAGTTGCTTACATCTAATTTAGATGCCTACTGCTGCACTTTCAGATACTCAGCGGCGGCGGTATTTTTGGGGTTTAGGGCAAGGGAGCGTTTGTAGTGTTTGGTGGCTTGTTCTTTGTTGCCCAGCTCAGCGTAGGTTTCTGCGAGGCTGTCGTAGGTGTTGGCGCTTTCGGGGTACAGGCTAACGTTCAGCTTGAACACTTCCAGGGCGTCCTGGGGTTTGGCTTGCTTGAGGAGGTAGTAGCCCCAGGCGTTTACCTCCTGTTCGGGAAGCTGGTACTGGGGGTTCTTTTTCTTTTGCTGTTTTACTAGGGCACTGGCCTGCGCAAAGCCGCGCTTACGCAGCTCGTTGTGCAGCGTCCGGATGGTGGGTGGCAGGCCAAACCCCGTAATGGCGCGCATGTCGGGCAGGTAGTGGCTTGCTATTTCGTCCACGAAGTTATCGGGGTTGGCGCCTTGCAAATTGGTCAGCACCACGATGGCCAGCTCGTCCTGAGGGTACACGAACAAGGCATTGCGCCCCCCTCCTACCGGCGCTACGGCTGGGTGCTCGGCCCTAGAAATGGTAGGCCAGCCCAGCGCGTAGCCGTTCAGAAAGCCGCTAAAGCCGCGCTGCGTGCCGTTATTGAGGTTGCCAGGCGTCCAGAGGGTAGCGAGACTGGTGGTTTTCAGCAGTTGCCCTTGCTGCAGGGCTAGTACCCAACGGGCTAGCTCCTCGGCGGTAGAGTTGAGGCCGGCTGCCGTGCGCAGAAACGGCGGAAACATCTCAAACACATTCCGGAGCTGCTTGGAGCGGCCCATCTGCCCATCTACCATGTGATAAAAGGTGTAGCCCCGCGCGGCGTGTGGTATTACATCGTGCGCATCGCCAAACACAGTACGTGGCATCCCGACCACGTTGAGCTGCCGCTCCTGCATAAACTGCGCGAAGGGCTGTCCGCTGAGCTTGTCGATGATTTGGCCTAGCAGCACATAATTGGTTTGGTTGTAGGCGAACTTCTCACCAGGCTGGAAGCTCATGGGCTTGGTTTGCACCTGAGCCCAGGCCGCGCTGGCATTGGCCTCCGTCACCATGTCGTCATCGTTCATGACCTCAGGCAGGCCCGACGTGTGCGTGAGCAGTTGCCGTACGGTTACTGGTTGCCAGGCAGCAGGAAGCGCCGGCAGATAACGCGACACGGGTGCGGTCAGGTCGAGCTTACCTTCCTCCACCAGCTGCATCACGGCCACTCCTACAAAGGCTTTCGTGATGGAGTTGATGGTAAACCGCGTCTGAGCCGTTACCGGAATCGAGTCTTGCAGGTTAGCTAGGCCGTAGTGCTCCAGCTTCACAATTTTTCCCTGCCGGATTACGGCCAGCTGCAGCCCCGGAATCCGGAGTTGCTTCATTTTGGCTTGCACGAACCGGTCGAGGCTGTCGGGAGGGGTAGTGGCCTGGGCCACCGAAAAACTGCTCAGGAGCAGCAAGAGCAGTAGCCAGAAAGTACTCCCTCTTGTGATGGTGCGTTGCGCTTTCATACGTAAGATATCCTAGTACATCTAGTCTTTGTCTGGCACCTGCGTGGCGGCCTTGTGAGGAGAGAGATGTACAGAGCGTATATACAGTTGCCCGCATATTTAAATATACTTTCGCTTGGGCTACACCTCCAGTTTACTAGGGAGCTACAACCAGCAAACCGCCGGTAGTAAGGCGTTGGGGTTGCCCTCCTTAGTAGGGCTAGGAAAAGATGCTGGCGTATCTTGCAGCTTCATCTGGTACTGCTATATGCTTTCTTCTTTGCTGCGAACGTCATTAGGCCGCTTGCGGGCGGTGGGTTTTTTGGAGGGTATTTCCTTTCTGGTGCTGTTGGGCATTGCCATGCCATTGAAATACCTGGCGGGCCAGCCTGAGGCGGTACGCATAGTAGGCATGGCGCACGGCGTGCTGTTTGTACTCTATGTGCTGCTGGTACTTCAGGTAGCCATTGAGCACAGCTGGTCGTGGCGGAAGGCGCTGCTGGCGCTGGTGGTGTCGGTGGTGCCGTTCGGGACTTTCTGGGCCGACAAGCGGCTGTTTCGCGAATAAGGGTACGTAGGGCGGTTTGAAGCGGAAGGGGAGCTAGGGCTTTTACAGAGGATGTGGTGGTAGTGAGGCCAAAAGTTTGTTACTTAAGGCAGAGAATATTTCTTTTCTCAGCACGTTCCTCATCCTACCACAACCAAAACCCTCTTACGCATGCACAAACCCCAATTATCCCGTCTTGCCTTGCTGGCAGCAATTGGCACTTTTTCCATGTTCAGCTGCAGCAAAGAGCAAGAGTCGGCGCCTAGCCAGTCGATTTCAGCTACCAAGCAAGCCCAGGTAGAAGAAGCTTACCCCGGCCAAACCGGTGAGAGCCGCGCCGGCTTCCTCGGTGGCCAATCGGTGGAGTATCGCGCCATCAACGGCGAAAACATTTATGAAGGCGACATTATCCTGACGGCCGAGCAGGTGAAGCTGGCGCAGGAAGCCCGCCCCGAAAGCGCCGGCCGCAACACGGGACGCTGGCCTTCGGCCGTGGTGTACTATACCATTGATGCCGCGCTACCTAGCCAAACCCGCGTAACCGATGCCATTGCCCACTGGCAGACTAACACGGCCATTCGCTTCGTAAAGCGCACTACCCAGTCGAACTACGTGACATTCCGGGTAGGCTCAGGCTGCTCCTCTAACATTGGTATGATTGGCGGCCGCCAGTACATCAACCTGGCGTCGGGCTGCTCTACGGGCAATACCATTCACGAAATTGGGCACGCCCTAGGTCTGTTTCATGAGCAAACCCGCAATGACCGCGACAACTACGTGACCATTCTGACCCAGAACATCCAGGCGGGTTACGAGAACAACTTCGCCAAGTACTCTACCTCGGGCTACAGCGGCACTGATTACGGTGTCCTTGATTTCGGCTCTATCATGATGTACGGCTCGTTCTCGTTCTCCTCGAATGGCCAGCCAACCATCGTGAAAAAGGACGGCTCTACCTTCAACATCCAGCGCACAGCCCTTTCCAGCGGCGACAAAGTAGGCATCGACGCGATGTACTAGGTCGCTTCATGGCGCAAGCCTGGCAATAAAAAGGGGCACCCAATATTGGGTGCCCCTTTTATTTTTTCGGGTAGTTAATAATCAGGTATTCAGGATTTCGCCGCCATTGGGGTGCAAGGCTTGGCCCGTGATGTACGAGGCATCGTCGGAAGCCAGAAACACGTAGCACGGACCAACTTCGGAGGGCTGGCCGGGGCGCTTCATGGTCGTGTCTTTACCGAAGGAGGCTACTTTATCGGGTGGGAAGGAGGCCGGGATGAGCGGCGTCCAGATGGGGCCGGGCGCCACGGAGTTCACCCTGATTTTCTTTCCGGCCAGTTGCTGGGCTATCGAGCGGGTGTAGGCCGTAATGGCGCCTTTTGTGGAGGTGTAGTCTACTAGCTGTTGATTGCCGCGGTACGCATTGATGGACGAGGTATTGATGATGGAGTCGCCTTCCTTTAGGTGCTCCAGCGCCGCGCGCGTCACGCGTACAAACGAGAAGAAGTTTACCTGAAACGTGTCTTCCCACTGCTGGTCGTCTACTTCCGTAATGTCTTTACTTACGAACTGCTGTGCCGCATTATTTACTAGGATGTTCAGGCCGCCCAACTCCTGCACCGTCTGCTCTACAATGGACTGGCAGAAGTCTCGGTCGCGCAAATCGCCAGACAGGGTCAGGCAGCGGCGACCTTCAGCTTCTACCAGCTGGCGGGTTTTGTAGGCGTCTTCTTCTTCCTCGGGCAGATAGGTGAAGGCAACATCGGCACCTTCGCGGGCAAAGTGCACCGCCACCGAGCGGCCAATGCCGGAGTCGCCGCCCGTAATGAGGGCCACTTTGCCTTGCAGCTTGTCGCTGCCCTTGTAGCCAGGCCGGATGTACTCCGGTTGTGGGGTCATTTCCTGTTCAATGCCCGGCTGTTGGTCTTGCTCTTGCGGGGGCAGGGTAGTTGGCTTGTTTTCCATAGGTAGTAAGTATAGTCGGAGCGTATAGCAACGAACGTACTACCCTAGGGTTATGGCTGAGCCTAACGAAAAGTGCTCCATTCCCACCCTTTTTCACCTTAGCTACGAGCCTATTGCCCGCTCATCAGCATCCGATAGGAGCGCACCCGAGCCTCGGCATTCTGCCGAATATTGTAGTAGAACAGGGCGTAATCGGCAATGTGAAAGGAGTGGCGCAGCTCCGGCCGGCCAGGCAGTAGGAAGCGCGGGTAGCCGCTGCGCTCCGTTGGGTGAATCCAGAGCAGGCCATCGTGCACCTTGGCATCTACCACGCGCTTATCCACGGAGTTGAAGCCATAGGGCACGCCACCGAGGTTGAGCCGAGCCGGCGCCGTAACAGTGTCGCGCGTCCAGGTAAGCGGGTTTACGGCTACGCCGCCCGCAAAAGGCGGATACTCATTGCCCCACTCCACCGTATTCCAGCCTACGTAGCAGCCGGTTTGAGTAGAGTCTTCGCAGGGCCGCAGCACCTTATACTCCTCGGCCTTCACCTTAAACCCAATGAGGTAGGCTGCCACCAGCTGGCGGCGCAGCTTGGGGTCATTATCGAAGAACTCACGCAGCAACCGGGTGGTATGGTACGTTCCCTGGCTGTGACTGGCAATGATGATGGGCCGCCCGTGGTTGTAGGTATCGAGGTAGTAGCGGAAGGCGGTTTTCACGTCTTGGTACGCTAGCTCCAGCGCTTCCTTGCCGTTGTCGGTTTTCTCATCGAAAAACGAAAACAAGGTAGCCTGCCGGTAGCGCGGAGCATAGATGCGCGCCGTATTGTTAAACGCCGAGGCTTGCTTCCGGATGACACTGACGTCAGTGAAGTGGTTGACGCGCGCGTCTGTGAGGCTGGCATTCCACTGCTTGCGGCCGTAGTAGGTGGTGGGGTGCACGTAAAACACGTCGGCCGGGGCGTCGCGCTGTTGGTCGCGCAGGAGCGTGTTGCGCGGCACCGCATCAGCAGAGTCGCGGCGGTCAGGCAACGCGGCCCAATTGTCTTCCATCCGGTAGTCGGGCGCTTCGGGCGTGGGGTAGCGGGTATATTCCTTGCCGGGCTTGATAACGTTGAGGCAGGAGCTTAGTGGCCATAAGGTTGCTAGCAGCGCGAAGGCACTGATTACGCGGATATGCATCACAGGAACTGAAAATATCGGGGACCTCAATAAACACCAACGCGCGCTCCAGGTTGCCGGTAGCGCGCGTTGGTCGTACAAAAATACGCAGGAACCCCATCAGTACCAGCGCCTAGGCCTCGGTGCAACCGAAACCCAGGGCCCCCTACTCCGTGAAGGTATTTTCCAGGAGCCGCTCCTGGCGCAGGTACACAATTTTAAAGTTTTTATCGAAGCGGACGCGTACCTGAGCAGTTGTCTGCTGGCGCTTCTGCATGGACTGGCGCAGGGCGCTGCTTTTCTCAATAAAGGTGGCCACCCGCGAGCCGTCGTTTACCGGTGGGTTCACCTTGAGGCTGCCCGGCTCAATAGCGGTCTGGCCTTCCAGAAACTCCGGGAAGTGCGACTTCTCCAACTCCGCATTGATAGCCGCTGGCGTAGTGTTCTGCTGCAAGTAAAAGCGCTCTACCTGTGGAGCAAAGTAAGAAGCCGCCGAGAAAGGAGCCGCCTGCAAATCGGCGTAGTAGTTTTTCAGCACACCCTCAATCCGGGCTTGAGCGGCGCTTTCGTCGGCGGGCGAAGGGGCCGCTGGTGAGGCGGGCTCCGTGGTAGCAGCCGGGGCCGGTGTGGTTACGGGTTGCGAGGCAGAATCGGGGCGAGTGGTAGTGCTAGGAGGCAGAACTGGAGCAACCCGGATGGTTTCGGGTGCGGCGGCTGGAGCTAGCTCAATTTGCTCCGACTGGGGGCCTTCCTCGGGACGGGTAGCCAGAGAGTCGGCGGCCGTTACGCTAGTGCTGGTCAGCCGCTCCGATTCCCGGTCGCCGAGCATTAGGTAGGCTACTAGCCCTAGCAAGGCCAGAATACCACCGATAATCAGGATGGTGCTGAGCGGACTTTTAGTGGGGGCCACGTACGGTTCGTCTTCTACTACCTCTCGTATTGGGGCAGTGGTAGGTGGTGCTATAAACTCATCATCGCGCGAGGGCGAGGTGCGGGGCCGACCGGCCTCCAGCGGGTGCGACAGGCCCGGCGTATTAGATGGTGGGGTGGGCGGCTCGGCCACATACGGCGCCGTAAGAGGCCGCGAGGTTGTCACGGGTGGCAGCATGGGGTCTTCTACCGGCCCTACCCTAGTGGCAGGCGCTGGTGCAGGCGGTATAACGGGCGATGCAGGCGTAACCGGCGGCACAACGGGCGGTGCGGGGTTAGGCTCTATATAGGTCATCGGGATGCTGCCTTCCAGCCCTGCTATAGCCGGCGGAATCAGCGGTGTAGCCGCAGGCGGGGGTGGCGGGCTGGGGGCTTCTGGCGCGGGTGGTGTTGGCGGCAAGATGGGGGCAACCGGCGCGGGCGGCGGTGCTGGCGTGGGCGCAGCCGCTGCTTCGCTGAAGAGGAGCTTTTTTTTCAGGGTTTCAAACTCCTGGGGCGTAATGGTGCCGGCATCCAGCCACTCTTTCAGCTGGCGCAGGGTATCGAGGGGAGAGGGGTCTTTGTCCATGGGAGAGAACCGCCCGTAGGCGGTGGGAATAGCTTACTTCCGGTCGAGATTGGTGAGGCGGGCGCGGCGACGCTCCAATTGCGCTTTACGCAATTCAGTGAGCTTTGCGTTGTCGAGGAGCTTCACCGAATCGGCCACCGATTTCAGCTTGTTCTCTTCATTCTGCTTTTTAAGCTGCTCAATCTTCTCCAGATTGGATTTGGTGGTGTTGGCCAGCGTTACGCGCTCCTTTTCCAGCTTATCTTTTTCTTTCTCTGCGGCGCTCAGTTGCTTTTCGGCTTCGGCAATCTGCTCGCGGTAAGCTTTGGTGCGGGCGGCAGCGGCAAAGCTCTGCACAATATTTCGTAGCGAGCTGAACTCAGATGCCGTGCCAGCAGCCGACAAAAACGAATCGGGCCCCATGGCAGCCCACACCGAGAGCTCCGCCACGGAATCAGAAGGCGCTGTAACGGTGGAGTACAAGTCAATCAGTTTGCCCGTGACGCTGGACATGGGCACCTGCTTAGCCGTGAGCACGTCCTTCTTGCCCACGCCAAATGTGCCGTCGCCTTTCATCCGGATGTTGTAGGTGTCCTTCAGCCACGACTGCCAGTAGTCGCGGGTCCACTGGGCGGTGCCTTCTACCTGTACTTTCAGGGCATCCCGCTCGCGCTTCTCGTAGTTGACGCTACTCGTGCGGGTATCATAGAGTTGAGCCTTAGCCAACGTAGGCAGCAACAGGGCTGCAAGGGCAAGCAAGAGTATAGTGAGCCGGTTCATGGCAGTAGATACGTTAGAGGTGAAATATGCTGGTTGGCAGCTACTCAGATACCATGCCGGTCGAAGGAGGCCTGCAAATCTTGTTGCATACCGGCAAACCGGCGCACGGCGGCCTGCACAAACTCGTCGTCAAGGAGCAGATGGATGTCTTCTTCGCCGGTTAGGTCCAGCTCGCTTACCTTATAGGTTTGCTCAAAGGGGCCTTTTTCGAGCTTAATCAGGTATTTGCCGTTCCAGCTGAACAGCGTGATTTTCGCATCGGGGTGCGGTATAATGGCGAGCTGACGCATACGGGGGGAGCGAAAGATTGAACTCGCGAAGATAGGCAGCCTACCCCAACCACACCTGCAAAGCTCAACATAACTTCGGCGGAGTGGCCGCGTACATTTTTCGTCTACCCTCGGGTAGCTTGTTGTATCCTTAAGTCATTTACCATCATGCCACAAGGAGATAAATCAGCCTACACCGACAAGCAAAAGCGGCAGGCCGAACACATTGAAGAAAGTTACGAGAAGCGCGGCGTATCGGAAGAAGAAGCCGAGAAGCGCGCCTGGGCTACTGTGAACAAGCAAGACGGTGGCGGCAAGAAGAGCGGCTCTGGCCGTAAGAAATCGTAACCAGCACTAGCCTTACTACACACACAAAGCCCCGGTTTCTGAAGCAGAAGCTGGGGCTTTGTGTGTGTAGTAAGGAATCGGAAGTTAGCCTATACCAGCTTCAGAATAACGTATAGCGAGGCGCTAGAAATGACCACCCACAATAGTACCCCGAGCGTGAAGGGCTTCGGGCCCACGGCTCTGATGGCCTTTAGGGAAAGCCCGGCACCAATGAAAAATAGTGTGACCGTAAGCCCTAGTTTGGCCAGCTGCACCAGGTAGGGCGCCACCACATGGGTAGCGGGCAGGTAGGTATTGAGCAGCATAGCGGCAACAAACCCGAGAATGAAGTAGGGAATTTTCACCTTCACATCTGGCTGCCGAAAGGCCCATGCCGTGCCCAGGGCCACCGGAATAATCCAGAGGGCGCGGGCCAGCTTGACGGTGGTAGCTACTTCGAGCGCCTGGGCGCCATACGCGGCGGCGGCGCCTACTACTGAGGACGTATCGTGAATGGCAATGGCGCACCACAAGCCAAACTGCGTTTGGCTCATGCTGAGCGCGTGCCCAATTAGCGGAAACAGAAACAGAGCTATGGCATTCAGCACAAACACGGTGCCGAGCGCCATCGACATTTCTTCTTCCTTAGCCCGCAGCACAGGTCCTACCGCGGCAATGGCGCTTCCGCCACAGATAGCTGTGCCACAAGCAATAAGGTGTGCTAAGGGCCGACCGAGCTTGAGCCATCTGCCCGCGAAATAACCCAGCGCAAGCGTTCCAACAATAGAGACGACCGTGAACAGCAACCCTTCGCGCCCGGCTTGTACGGCCGCGTGCGCATTCATACCAAAGCCCAGCCCGATAACCGAGTACTGCAACAGCTTGGCCGTGAACCGACGCGTGTAACTCAGGAATGGATTCCCGACGGTTTGCGCCAATACGAGGCCTAGGGCCAGCGCCACCGGCGGCGACGCCCAGGGTGTAAGGCAAAACACCAGAAACACCGCAAACATTGCCGGCGGCAGCCACATGGGGCGGGTGGTTGGCGGCGCGGTGGGGGCTATTGTGGCTGGAGCTGGGGGAAGGCTGGCAGCCTGAGGGTGAGGCTCCGGCGCATCAACAAAGGCTGAGGCTGGAATGGGGGGGTGGGTGGACTTCATGGGTGGGCGGCAATACTTGTTCAAAAGTACGGCAGCCCTTCCCCTATCGATAATTTTAAAAGGTTATAGGCGATTACTTTAAGTTATACTGAAGCTGGGCATACCGCAGAAACCGCTCGGCGGCCCTAGGCAACGGCTGCCCCTGAACCCACAGCGCCTCGAAGTTGCGCGGCAGCTCCAGGCCCTCAATAGGCACAATTTCCAGCAGGCCCGCTTCCAACTCTCGTGCTAGGGCCCTCCGCGACACAAACCCCAGGGCTTCGGGCGCCGCCTCGAGGTAAGACTTGATAGCTTCGGTGTTGTCGAAATAGAATGCTACTTGTAGGTCGGTGAGCTTGATTTTCTGCTCGCGCAGGCCAAACTCCAGCACTTCTAAGGTGCCCGAGCCCCGCTCCCGCAATACCAGCGGGTGCGCTATGGCTTCCGGAAGCGACATAGGCTCAGCAGGTGGGCCGCTTGGCGTGGCCCGGCGCACGGCTACGAGCTCATCGGCCAGCAGTGGCTCGTAGTGCAGGTCGCGGCTTTTGGAGCGACCTTCCACAAAGCCTAGGTCGAGCTGGCCGTGCAAAATGGCCTCCGCAATTTGCTCGGAGTTGCCGTTGAGTAGTGTCAGCTCTACCTGGGGGTAGCGTTTCTGAAAGCCGGGCAAAATGCCAGGCAGTACATATTGAGTTAGCGTGGTGCTGGCCCCGAGCCGAAGGCGGCCGGCGGCTTCGCTGTGCAGGTTGTGCAGCTGCTCCGTGAGTTGTTCGTGCAGCTGGGCTACCGCATCGGCGTGGGCCAGCAGCAAGGTACCGGCCTCGGTCAGGCTCACGCGGTTGCCGCGGCGTTCAAACAGGCGCTGCCCGTAGGCGCGCTCTAGCTCCCGAATGTGCTTGGTAATGGCTGGCTGCGAGATATAGAGCTCCTGTGCTGCCTTGGTAAAGCTCAGGTGCCGGGCCACCGACTGAAAAACGCGCAAACGAAAATCGGGCATGGGTGCAAGGTACGCGGCAGAAGAACTCCGGAAAAGGGTGCAGAAAACGCTACCCTTTCTTCTCACACTCAGCATGACGTTCTACTTGCACCACGCTTAACGCAGGCCGCATTTCACGACCGGCCGCTTCTGCCTACCTTGCTTTCCCCTTACTTCAGCCCACATGAAAAACTATTTCCTGACGGCGCTGGCCTTCCTGCCCCTAGGTGCCGCCGCCCAACCAACCGTATACACCCCTGAGCTGCTTTGGAAACTGGGCCGCCTGGGCGAAATGCAGGTGTCGCCGGACCGCAAAACGGTGGCTTACACCGTCACGCGCTATAACCTCAGTGAAAACAAAGGCAACTCCGACATTTGGGTGGTACCTGTGGCCGGCGGCGCAGCCAAGCAACTGACCAATACGCCTGATTCTGAAAACACCTTGAACTGGCGCCCCGACGGCAAGCTCACATTTATTTCCGGTGACGGCGGCTCCGACCAACTGTACGTCATCAACCCCGATGGCTCGGGCAAGCAGAAGCTCAGCGAGTTCAAGGAAGAAGGCTTGGCCAACCTCAAGTACGCCCCCAAAGGCAACTTCATCCTCTACACCCAGGACGTGAAAACGGGCCAGACGGTGCAGGAAATGTTCCCGGATTTGCCCAAGGCCGATGCCAAAATCATCGACGACCTGAACTACCGCCACTGGAACGCCTGGGACGACTACAAAGCCTCGCACGTGTTCTTCCAGCCCCTAGGCTCCGATGGCCGGCCAACCGGCTACGGCAAAGATGTAATGACCGGCGAGAAGTTCGACTCGCCGCTGCAACCGCTAGGTGGCTCTGAGCAGCTAACCTTCTCGCCCGATGGCTACCGGCTGGCCTACACCTCGCGTAAGCTCACGGGCAAGGCCGAGGCCGAAAGCACCAACTCCGACATTTACCTCTACGACATTCGGGAGGGCAAAACCCTGAACCTGAGCGAAGGCTTGGGCGGCTACGACACCGAGCCGGCCTTCTCGCCCGATGGCACCAAAGTAGCGTGGCTGAGCATGGCTACCCCCGGTTTTGAGTCGGACCGCAACGGCATTGTGGTGTACGACTTCAAAACCAAAAAGCGCGAGGACGTTACCAAAGGCTCGAAGCAGACGGCCGCCAACATCCGCTGGAGCCCCGATGGCAAAACCATTTTCTTCGTGAGCCCACTGGAAGGCACGGAACAGCTGTTTTCAGTAGCCAGCAAAGGCGGCAAAGTAAAGCAGCTGACCAAAGGCGCCTTCAACTACAACTCCTTTGAACTGGCTGGCAACGACGTGGCCATCGTGAATAAAACCACCCAGGCCCTGCCCGCCGACCTGGTGCGCGTAGACCTAAAAAGCGGCCGCGAAACGCCGCTGACCACCATCAATCAGCAGGAGCTGGCCGGCATTAAAACCAGCAAAACCGAAGCCCGCTGGGTGAAAACCACCGACGGCAAGCAGATGCAGGTGTACGTTATCTATCCGCCTGATTTCGACCCGAGCAAAAAGTACCCAGCCCTACTCTACTGCCAGGGCGGCCCGCAAAGCCCCATTACGCAAAGCTTCTCGTACCGCTGGAATTTCCAGCTGATGGCGGCTCATGGCTACATTGTGGTGGCCCCCAACCGCCGTGGCCTGCCCGGCTTCGGCACTGAGTGGAACAACAGCATCTCCGGCGACTGGGGCGGCCAAGCCATCCGCGACTATCTCTCGGCTATTGATGCCGTCAGCCAGGAGCCGTACGTTGACAAGGCCCGCTTGGGCTGCGTAGGTGCTTCGTATGGAGGCTACTCGGTGTACTACCTCGCCGGCAAGCACGAAGGCCGCTTCAAGACATTCATTGCCCACTGCGGCCTCTACAACCTCACCAGCTGGTATCCTAGCACCGAAGAAATGTTCTTCGCCAAGCAGGACATTGGCGGCGCCCCCTGGGAAACGCCGCTACATAAATCATACACCGATTTCAACCCGCAGCAATTCGCCAAAAACTGGGACACGCCGCTGCTCGTGATACATGGCGGCAAGGATTTCCGGGTGCCGGAGGGCCAGGGCATGGAGGCATTCGGTACGGCTCAGCTCCGAGGCATACCTAGCCGGTTTCTGTACTTTCCCAATGAAGGCCACTGGATCAGCAAACCCCAAAACTCGGTGCTCTGGAACCGCGTGTTTTTTGAGTGGCTGGGCCGCACCCTCAAGCCTGAGGTTCAGGCCGCTAAATAGACAATAGCATTTCTTGAATTTTAAACGGGACACTACCGCTGAGCTTCCTCAGCGGTAGTGTCCCGTTTTATTTTTTAACCTGATGAATTTGTATTTATTTACCACAGCAGCAGCTCTTCCTACCCCTAGTGTATGTGGTTACGTTTTAGCTTTACCTTCCTTCTGGGCTGGTGGTTGACAGGGTGCATAAGCACCTATGCTGCACCTGAGCCGGGCAAGCTCCTCCGCGACACGCTTCTGCTGAAAGACCCAAAAGGGCCGCATATTTCTGAAGCCTACCGCTATTACACCGAGCCGTTCAGTGTACCCCCCGACCCCAACCAGGTAGAAGCGCAATGGCGGGCGGGCAAATTTAAGCCCGGGCCCTGGCACAAAACCCTTAACCTAGGACTGTTGCATGAGCGTGTTTGGATGCGGCTAACGGTGCGCAACACCGAGGCCCAACGCCTGCGCTACTTCTGGAGCATTTTCAACTTCACTGATAGCGCCGCGCTGTATTGCCGCCGCCAGGGCGAAACCACCTTTAAGAAGGTAGCTGCCTCCAGTTCCTGGGTTCCGGCCTCGGAGCGGCCCGTTCCCGCTCGTTCCCTGAGCTTCCCCTTTACCCTAGCCCCTCACGAGACGGCAACCCTGTACCTGCGCATCGATCTGCACGCTGGTGCCCTGTATCTGCCTACTTACATCGAGACGGCCGAGCACTTCTTGGCCTGGGAAATGAACTTCCCCTTTGAGCGGCATTGGGTCTGGATGCTGGGTTTTTACTTAGGCAGCGCCCTCTTTGCGCTCGTGCTTTTCGCCTTCCTCCACGACCAAATTTATATCTGGTACGTGGCGTATGTGGCGTGCGTATTGTTGTTTTTGATGATGGAAGATGGCCTGGATGCCATGCTACTGCCCACCAGCTTGTACCGGCTGATCTGGACGGTAGGCCAATTCAACTTTATGGTGCTGGCAGCAGCGGCGGGCATCCATATTATGCAGTTGTTCTTGCGGCTGCGCGGCGGCTGGCCCCGCTTGTATTGGAGTGGCCGTTGGTTGGCGCGGGTAGCGGTGCTTTTTGTTGTGCTGTATGCCAGCCTGTTTCCGTGGGCCGTGCGCAACAGCCCGGAGGTGTTACAGGTATTGAATACCACCCGCGAGCTGGTACTGCTGGCTCTGTTCGGCTATAGCTGGGCTACTCTGCTGATTGTGGTGCGTACGCGGCGGTGGGGCCAACTGGCGGCGTATTACATGCTCACATTCTTTTTCTTTTCCAGTGGCTTTGCCATTTTCTGGAGCAACCACGTGGGGCTGAGCAGCTTCAACCCTATTTACCCTAATCCGCTGGCGTGGGGCCTGTTTCTGGAGTTGCTGGTGCTGAGTGCCCTGCTCACGGGCCGCTTTCGGCACACACTCAAGCAAAACGCCGACTTGCGCATTCGGGAGCTACGACAGCGCAACGAGCACAGTGCCCTGCTCATCGCGGCCCAAGAAGAAGAACGCGAGCAGCTGGCCCGGGAGCTGCACGATGCACTGGGCCCGAACTTGGCCGCGCTGCATCTGGCCTGGCAGGGTCCGGCGGTTCGGCAGGCACTGGCCACCTCCCCCGAAGCGGCCACTGCGGGCAAACAAGCCGAGCTGCTGCTCCGACACCTGCGCGACGAAGTACGCACCTACAGCCACGCTTTGCTACCTGCTGAGCAAGGACAAGACAGCTTGGCTGATTCTGTAGCTGCCTTAGGCGAACTGCTCAACCTCTACGGCAACCCCATGGTGGAGGTCCACTGTGATGATGGCCTGGATGAGTTACCCCTTCAAATTCAGAAAGCGGCTTACCGGATTGCTGCCGAGCTGCTCAACAATGCCGTGCGCCACGCCCGCGCCAATACCGTTACGGTGCAGCTGCAACGCCAGCCAACCGCCCTGAGCATAACCGTGGAAGATAACGGCCGGGGCTTCGAACAGGATAAACCATATGCTGGTATCGGACTGCGGGGTGTGCAGGCACGCGTGAACTATTTGCACGGCCAACTTTCTATCCGCAGCTCCCAACAGGGCTCTTGCATTGAGGTGCTACTACCCTGCTGATAGCAGCTCATATACTTCAAGGGCCTAGGTTGAGCTGAGCAACTTTCCGCAAAACGCCAGCCTGAGTATGAGTGGGCTTGACTCTTGGCAGGGCACTCTCTTGTGGGGGTTTACCGCATGCGGCACCCTAGGCGCTTACTTCAGCACGGCTTCCGTGACTTTACCTATATCACTGCTGACTTTCTGGATAAACTCCAGCTGCTCATTCAGCAGCGGATCAGTGGGGGGTGCGGTAGCGGCGGCAGCGGCCGGAACCTCCGGGCTGGCGGGCGCCTCCGGCTGCTGCGGATCGAGGCGGCGAAGGCTACGGTGCAGGGCTTGCTGGGCCTGGCGCAGAGCTTTTTGGCCGGCAGCGGGCAGTGAGGGGCGCATATCGCCGGCTAGCACCGCGGAGGTAATGGAGGCCACATTGGAAGACAAGATGTGATTGAGCACCACAAACTCGTGCACCTCGGTGGGCCGGTGCTGCTTGGCGCGCGGCTCCGACATCATACGCTGAAAGGCCGCACTCAGGTTGGCAGAACTCACATACACATCTTTTCGGGCCAGCTTGTAATCCAGCACGGCCACGGCCGAGCCGCTGAGCGCTTCCTGCAACGTGCGGAGGTAGTGCAGGTTGGCGCGCAGTACGGCCTTCAGGTGGTCGTGCAGCTGCCCCGACTCCCAGTTCGGGAACAGCAGATACCCCGTGGAGAAGGCAATAAAGCAGCCCAGCACTGTATCAAACACCCGTTCTTCTACCACCTGCACATAGCCCAGCCCCAAGAAGCTGAACAGGATCAGGATAAAGGGCGTCATGAACGTGACGGTTACTAGGTAGTTGATGCGCGCAAAGCTGAAGGAAACCAGCATGCATACCACCAGCAGGGCCAGCAGTACCATATGGTCAGAAATCAGCCAGAGCATAGCGGCTCCGAGGGCTCCGCCCATCAGAGTACCTAGTACGCGCTGCACGTTGCGCTCTTTGGTGAGGCTGAAAGCGGGCTTGAGCATGTAGGTGATGGTCATGAGTACCCAGTAGCTGTGGGTGCCGGGCAGCACCTGCGTTATCAGGAACCCAATAAGGCAGGCCACAAACATGCGTGCCGAGTGCCGGAAAATGCTCGACTGCGGCGTCAGGTGGTCGCGGAGCTGCTTGAGGTCGAAGCGTTGGTGCGCCACAAACCGCCCGAACTCCAGCTCCCGGCCAATAGGCGCCTTAGCTGTCGTATCGAAATAGGCCCGTACATCCTGGAGGCGCTGCGTGAGGTTGCGCAGGTTTACCAGAATCTTTTTGAGCATGAGCGTGTAGCCGGATTTGCTAGGGTCCTCGAGGGCATCAATCCGGAGCTTGAGGTTTTCGAGGCCGGCCATCAGGTCGCGGCCGGAGGTATAGCCGTGGTTGGCCTGAATGGCAAAGCCGATATTTTCCAGCTCGGCGGCGCACTGCTCAATTTCCCGGGCGATGACATCCAGAATACCGGTGCCCTCAAACCGCTGATGCAGGGCGCTGTAATCGTGGTAGGTGATGGTAATCTGCTCGTAGAGGTCTACTACATCCACAAACGTGAGCACCAGCCGCCGCCCCGTGCCGGTCGATTCGCTCATGAGTTGCCGGGTTTTGAACAGGAGCTCGCGCACGGCATCCTGCTTTTCATTTACCGAAACCTGCTTGGCTAGTAGCTGACGGTAATCCTGCTCCAGGTTGGTGCCCGTGCGGTAGAATTCGGCCTTAAGGCGCAGAAAGTCGGCAATGGTACGGATACAGTCGCCGAGGGCCTGCTGGGCCGGGCGGTACGGTCGCAACCGATCAAACAGCACCGTAACGCACAAATACCACAGGCCGCCCGCTACAATCAGGGCCGCGTACGGGAGCACCTCCGCTGGTGCCAAGGGCCGCTCCAGCATCAGGATAATAACCAGTAGCCCGGCCGTACCTACCCCGCCGGCCCGGTTGCCATACACCAGCAGCATGGTAAACACAAAGCTGGCTACTACCACCTCTGCGCCCAGCAACCACTGATACGGGTGCAGAAAACCGGTAACGAGGGCCATTATTCCGATAAGCGCCGTGGCCGCCAGCATGCCGTTGCGCTTGTGCACCATCGGGCCCGGCGCATCGGTCAGGCTAACGCACACCGCGCCCAACGATACCGTTAGGCCCGTTACTAGGTCGCCTACGCTGCCTAACACCAGGCCGGGCAGCAGAATGGAAAGTGTGGTCCGCAGACCATCGGAAAATTCCTGGCTGGAAAAGAAGTACTGAAAGGAACGTACCCGTTCGTTCATGATAGCCGCGCCGAAAGTAAGACCCGGCTTATACGCACGAGGTCCGGTTCGGGAGGGAAAGGTACAACAGTCCAGCTAGTCAACCGGCGCCAAATCGGAATTTGCGGGGCCATTCATAAGCTTGCCCAACGCATTGAAGCGCGAGCCATGGCATGGGCAGTCCCAGCTTTTTTCCAGGCCGTTCCAGTGCACCACACAGCCCAGGTGGGGGCAAATGGCCGAGCATTCGTGGGTTTTACCTTTGGTGTCTCGGTACACGGCCACTTTCGTGATGCCACGACGAAGCACGGCTCCGGTACCTGGCGCAATATCAGCCTCGGTGCTCACATCGCCGCCCGTGAGCAGGTCGGTGTACTCAGCGGCTACGTTTACGTTTTCGCGCACGAACTCCTTCACCGATTCCGGTTTCAGCGTTACCCGGCCTGGGTCATACAGCTTGGCCCAAGGATTTTCGCGGCCCAGAATCAGGTCGGTGATGATGATGGGGCCGAGCGTGCCGTGGGTCATGCCATGGCCCGAGTCGCCGGTGATGATGTAGATATTCTCTGCATCCAGCGGGTTGCGGCCGGCATAGCCCAGCCCGTCATTGGGCTCCATCACCTGTCCCGACCAGCGAAAGTCGATTTTACCGGCTGTAGGGAAGTGTGCTTCTATCCAAAACTCCAGACAGCGCAGCCGGTCTGCGGGGTCGTCTTCCTGTCCGGTTTTGTGGTCTTCGCCGCCCACAATCAGTAGGTCATAGTCGGCGTTTTCTACCTCCTGCAGTCGGATGTAGTGGTAGGGGTCGGCGGTATCCCAGTACAGCGCTTTGGTTACCGAGCCTTTCGGGACGCGGGCACCTACCACGTAGGTGCGGTACGGGCCCTGCTTGGTGTGCATCACTACGCGGTCGTTGAAGGGCGTGTTAGTGGCTACCACCACCGCTTGCGCGCGCACCTCTTTGCCTCCTGAAGTGACCACCCTAGCCTCCTTGCCGCCGTGAACCTCCTCCACGTGGGTTTTCGTGAAAATTTGGCCGCCTTGCTTTTCAATAGCGCGTACCAAACCTGCTAGGTACTTCAGAATGTGAAACTGGCCTTGGTTTGGAAACACGAGGCACTCACCAGTCTGGAACCCTTGAGCACCGGCATCGGGGAGGCGTTTTACATTCTTGAGGCCAGCCCGGTGCGCGGCTTCCAGCTCCTCGTCCAGTTCTTTGGGTGTGCCGCTCTGGGGCAAAAACAGGTAGCCTGGCAGACGAGTAAAGTCGCAGTCAATCTTTTCCTTCTTAACAATTTGCTCGATGCGGTCGACGGCGGTTTGATGGCTTTCGGCAGCTAGGCGCGCGCCCTCCTGGCCAAAGAGCTGTTCCAGGGTCGAATACCGATCATCCAGTGCGAAGCTCAGGTGGGCCGTGGTACGTCCCGATTCGCCGCTGGCCAGCTCGCCATCTTCCAGCAACACTACGTGTTTGCCCTCCAGGCCCAGCAAATAAGCGGTGGTAAGGCCAGCAATGCCGCCCCCTACTACCACCACATCGGCCGTCAGATTTTCGCGCAAGGCTTGGAAGGAGGGCAGTGGGGCCGCCGTGGAAAACCACGAGGAAGTAGTAGCACCGGACGTTTGGGTAGGGTTGGGCTGGGGCATAACGGCAGTTGGTCAAGGTTCAGGATAGAAGTCCTCTGACGTACGCCTCCTGCTCAGCTGGGGTTAAGGTCGAGCTTGGGGCTGAAACCACTTTGAGTACGGTTTCAGCCTAGCGGGCACCTAGTACAGAATGTCCTCTATTGGCTCCAGCTTGTTGGGCACTTCCGTTTCGCCCAGCATCTGGCGCAGGTCTATTTCAATGGAGCGGCAGATGGCCGTCATGGGCACATCGTTCATGTTGTTTTCGAAGGGGTTTTCGCTGTTGTGTCCCACCGTTTCGATGGTGGAAAACACCCACGACACCAGCACGGAAAAGGGCACTGTAAGCCAGATGTGGTTGGGGCCCATTTTGGCAAATTCCGTTACCAGCCCTAGGGGCATAACGGCCGTGAACAGGTACACGAACAGCATGCTAAAAAAGGCGTACTGGCGCGGAAAAGGCGTGTTCTTGATTCGCTCGCAGCCACCCTGCAGGTTGTAGAGCACCTCAATGGTGTTCATCATGGTCACGTGCTGGAAGTCGTTGAGCAGGCCTCGCTCCTCCCGCAACATCCGGAGGGCGGCGGCCTGTTGCCGCAGGATTTGAGCCGCCGGGTTGGCCGTTTGCCGCAGCCGCTCCGATTCTTCTTCATCTAGGAAAGGCGCTACGGCGGCATCCCACTGCTCAGGCTGGCGCCGCAAATGAATGCGCAAGGCGTTGCACCACGCAATTTGGCGGTACACCAGGCGGCGGTGGCGGTCGGTCAGCTCCTCGGCTGTAGCGGCGGGCGCATCAATGCCGGGCGCATCCACCACGGAGGTAATAAACTCTAGAATCTGGACGGCGGCCGTTCGGCTGCTGTTCACGATGCCACCCCACAGCTGCCGCCCTTCCCAGAACCGGTCATAGGAGCCGTTATTTTTAAAGCCGATATAAAAAGCCACGGCCGTACCCAGCGTAGCCGCCGGCTGCCACGGAATTGCTACCGAATGGAAATTCAGAGGCCCGTACACGATGCATACCAACAGGCTATACACAGTGAAAATCACGATGGATTTCCAGCCAAGTTTCCAGATAATATGCAGGCGGAGATTTTCGCGGATGTACACAAGCTAAGCGTTAAGAGACCAGAGAATATGGTAAACGGCAAGATAGAATTCGGCCATTAACCTCAGATTAAACTACGTTAATGGCCTTACGTCTTCTCTGCCCTTACGCAACAAAGCCCCTTTACAGCCGAGTTACATACCAGATCATTTACCTAGCTAGTCCAGCACTATACCCATCAGGCGCATCAGTTGGCTGGCGTTGAAGGAGCGGCACACACCCGGGGTCAGCTGGTAATCAAAGTGCAGCGTACCGTCGGGGTTGAGAAACGAGTTGAAGCTCACATTGCGTACGTGCTCAGGCAGTTCCTCTTCCAGGGCAGCCAGCTCCAGATCGTGGGTACTGATAAGGCCGCTAGCGGGCCGCTGGTGCAGCTGGTGTACCAGCGCCCGGGCTCCGCGGTGGCGGTCCTCGGAGTTAGTACCCTTCAAAATTTCATCTAGCAGGTAGAATACGGGCAGGCCCTTGGCTTCGCTGCCCGGAGCTGTTAGGTCGAGTAGCAAACGCAAGCGCTTCAGCTCGGCGTAGAAGGAAGAAGTGCTTTCGGCCAAGTTATCGTTGGTACGCATGGCCGTGTACACCTGCGCCGGGCCGCACTCAAATGTAGCGGCGGGCACTACCGCGCCGGCCTGCGCCAGCACCAGATTCAGGCCCACGGTGCGCAGAAACGTGCTTTTGCCCGCCATATTGGAGCCCGTGACCACCACCGTTTGGCCAGACCCAGCCATATGGAAGTCGTTGCGCACGCCGGTTTCAGCAAACAGTAATGGATGGCCCATTTGCTCGGCCGTTACCGTGAGGGCCGCGGCCATTACGGCAGGCTCCGCAAAGCTGGGGTTGGCGGCCCGGAAAGCGGCTAGGCTCACCAGCGCATCCAACTCGGCCGCAGCCTCCAGCAGCGGCTCCAGCCCGTGGTGCAGGCGGCGTTTCCAGCGCTCCAGCTGCCACATGCCCCACAAATCCCAGAGCAGCAACGCATTCAGCACGCCCGCCACCGCCGGGTTTTGCCGCGCCGAAAACCAGCCGGCTACGGCCGATAAGCGACCTAGTAACTTAGCTGCGGCTGTACCACCCGTGTCGTGCATCACGCGGTGCAACCGGCGTAGGGCAGGGCTTTGCCAGTTTCCGGCTTCAAACAGGGCGAGTTGGTCCTGCGCGGCCCGCAGTGCATCGCGCATGATGGTGACGTGCTCGTAGTATTGCAGCCGGATGGTGGCGAAGCGGGCGTTGAGGGCCGTTGTAAGCAATAACGCCAGCAGTGGCAACGTGCCATAGCCATTAAGCACGGCCACAACGGCTCCCACTGCCAGCACCGGCAGCAGCACCAACAAGGGCAACAGCCAAGCTCGGGAGGCAAAAAAATCTGGTTCGCGCAGCCACGCGGCAAACTCCCTGGGGTCCGATTCCTGGCGGGGGTAGTGGCGGGCGCGGGCCTGCCATTCTTGCTGCCAGGCTATATCGGGCGCTAACTCGGCCGTAGCCTCCTGCCGCTCGCGCACGGTTGCGGGTGTGGCGGGGGCTAGCAGCCAGCCGGCCAGCCAATCTTGGCCCAAGCGGGACGTGCTGCGGTTTAGCAGCTGGAACAAGGAATGGTCGCCGAATACATCTAGGTCAGCGGCGTAGGGGTGCTGGGCATCTAGGTAGCGGCGGCCGGGGTCGAAGCCGCGCAGCTGCCCCTGTAGGCGCGCCAGTTCGTCGTGGTTTAGCTGCTTTAGCAGGCGGTGATGCTCGCGCTCATACCCCACCTGCGTGTGCCAACGCACTAGCCCAATAAAGGCCAGATACGCGCCTACTACCACCGCCACGCCTGCTCCCACGTTGCCGTTGCTAAACAGCAGCCATGCTCCCACGCCAGCCGCCAGAAACAGCGCTACCCTCACCAACGACACCAACCGATGCCGGCTGGCGAAGTAGTTTTCGCGCTCGGTGTGCCGCGCAATGGCATCCTGAAACAACTCCGCCGGCGCGACGGAAAACAAACGAAACTCGGGAGAGGTAGGCACGGCAACAGCAACAGGTGAAGCCGCGAAGGTACGGCGCGGAACCGCAAGCCCGGAAGGCAGCCGCCCACCGAGCAGAACTATGTAGCAGGCTTTAGTGCATCAGCAACCCTAGCGAAATACTCTATTTTAGTAGCGCAGCTGAAACTCTGCTCGGTGCTGGTGCGGTTCTTGCGCCAGTGTGTTCTCCTCTCATTCGGTTTGATTTCTATGCCACATTCGTTTCGCGTGCTTTTACTGGCCGGTTTACTCTTTTCTGCCGCCCCATCCTTCGCCCAGAAAAAACTCAAGTACCCCAAAGCGCCGGCCGCCAGCGAGATTTATGATGCTGTAGAAAAGCCTGCCGTGCCCCTAGGCGGCATGGAGGCCTACGCTCAGTATCTCGGCGACAAGCAGCAGTACCCTACTGAGGCGCTGCAGGCCGGGGTGCAAGGCACCGTGTCGGTTACATTTGTGGTGGAAAAAACCGGTTCGATTTCCACCGTAGCCGTGGCGCAGCCCGTTAATCCGCTCCTCGACGCGGAGGCTATTCGTTTGATAAAAGCTGGCCCCCGCTGGACTCCGGCCCAGCACCGCGGTGGTGTGGTACGCCAGCGCATCACGGTGCCCATCAGCTTCCAGATTCCGGCTGATGCAGGAACTGGTGCCACCGGCGCGGCTGCTCCTGCCAACTCTGCTAGCCCCACTACCCAGGTAGTAGCCCCCGATCAGCCCGCCCGCCCGGTGGGTGGCACCGAGGCCTTTTTCGAGTGGATTCAGAAAAACCAACGCTACCCCGCTCTGGCTCGCCAGCGCAAAGTGGAAGGCCGCGTGATGATGGAATTCATCATCCAGAAAGATGGTACCCTCTCCGATATCAAGCCAATCAAACGGCTAGGTTCCGGCCTCGATGAAGAAGCCATCCGGCTGATTAAGGCCGCGCCGAAGTGGCAGCCCGCTACTTACAAGGGCGAGCCAATGCGGCAGAAGATGGTACTGCCGGTCGTGTTTAGCCTGTAACAGGTAATGCTTGGGTTGCAGCCGGGGCACGGGGTAGTAAATTCCTGGCCTGTTCGCAAAAGCCTTTTCGCGGCGGCGCGGTTATAGTAGCTACCTCATCCTTGTGCATTTGCTGGCCTGTTTCTTCGGATAAAAAATCAGGCTACTCGCTCGGATTCTTGCAACCGCTGGGGAAACCAGCGCCTCCTTTTTAAAATACTTTTCCCTCATTTACGTCTGCCTGGATATCCAGGCTGCCGAGCTCAGGTCTGGCTGTTGTTCCGGTCTGTTCTTGCTCCTTCCTCATGCTTTCGCCCCTGCCGCTTGTTTCTGCCCCGCCCGTCGCTTTTGGTACTCCGTTGCCCTTGCCTGCCAGTTACCCCATCTGGCCCTATCAGGCACGCTTCCGACAGGCGGCCCAAACAGTAGCGAATGGCATTTTTGAGGCCCTCGATGAAGACTTGGATGCGTATGTGCTGCTCTTGGCCCTCGCCAATAACCCTGACGCCGAGGACGAAGTAGTACCTACCTGCCTGGAGCCCATCGACTGCGGCCTCGACACCACAGCCTTTGCTGAGGCCCAGGCCCGCGGCCGCTACTACCAGTACCTGCACCCCTGGAACTCCCCAGATCGGGAGCTGATGAGCGAAGAAATGATTCAGCGCAAGCAAGCTGCCATTGGGCTGCGGCAGGCGGTGCAGGAAGTGCTGGACGAGGTGATGTCAGGCGGGCGCCACGTGTATTTTGCGGGCGCGCCGGTAGCCATCAATCAGCATTCAGTGGTGCCCGTATTGCGCCTCAACCGCAAGGCCATGAAGGCCTACCCTACCCTCGAAAAAAACCGCTACTACACCGATGGGCGGCTCCTTTCGCACTCTCTGCTGATGGCAGCCGTCATTCGGTTCCATGAGGAGTGCCTGAAGTCATTGACGGAACCAGAACCCGGCTCCGGCCTGCTGGTACGCCCGCGCGAAACCGACGAGATTATCCGCTCTGCCGGCAAGCTCTTTATGGATACGCCCGCGCAGGACCTGGGCACCAATCCGGCCAAAGCCAAGCTATTTACTACCTGCAATACCATTTCCTCGTTGCGGTATGAAGGCGCCGAAGGGGTAGGAAAATTGCTGCTGGCCCGGCGCGGGCACCCTAACCTGACGGAGGTATTTGCGCTCACCTGCCCCACGCCTCTCACCGATTACCGGGCCGTGCGCAAGCTCCTCGAAATGGCTACTGCCGACGTAAGCCTGCTGGCCGACGGAGAAAACGTGTACGCCTTGGGCCGGCAGGTTGGCCACTACGATGCTAGCCGCGAAGATCTGTTCGTCATCAACTTCGTAAACCACTACGCCTGGGAGTTTCACCACGGCGGGCAGGTACTCATGCGGGCCCACTACGGCATGCCCAGCCTGCCCCGCACACGCCTGCACCGCGCCCGCTTCCGCCGCGACCTGAAACATACCTTCCAGCTCACGGACCCCGCCAAGGTGGAGCGCCTCTGGGATGTAGTGGTAGAAGCCAGCCGCCAAAAGCACGGCACGCTCCTGGTCATTACCACCGAAGCCCTGGCCGAAGCCGACCGCCTGAAGCTGCAATGCACGCTCATTGAGCCCGTGCCCCTAACGCCTCTTATCACCCGCCTCGTGACGGCCATAGATGGCGCCGTACTCCTCGACCCGGAGGGCTACTGCTATTCCATTGGGGTTATTCTGGATGGCAAGGCCTCCGGGCACGGCACCAGCACACGCGGGGCCCGCTTCAACTCCGCCATCCGGTACGTGGAAAGCTCGCCGTATGCGTGTCTGGCCATTGTGGTAAGTGAAGACGGGCTAGTAGACGTTATTACCAAAGAAAGCCTGCGGGAAGAGTAGCCGGCACCTGGCATTAAACGGGTACTGCTCTGGTTCATTACTAGTGCAGTACCCGCTTTTTTATGCCTAGGCACGCAAGTTTTAGCAGTGGCTTGCAACGCCGGCGGGGCAGTGTGCGCTCTGCTTGGTAACTTTTATCTATATATCAGAATGAATAAAGTAAACAGTATCCTGGCCGGCGGGCTATGTGTAGTAGGGCTGTTTTCCTGCCAGAAAGAACAGGAGCCCCAGCCTGTAGAAAACATTATCCCATTGCGGGTTGGCAACGAGTGGACTTACCGGGTGTATCAGTACGATGGCGACGGCCTTATCTACGACTCTACGGCCACCTATATCCGCAGCGTACTGCGGGATACGCTCATCAACAAAAGCACCTGGTATATCCTCAATGACCGTAGCATTGTGCAAAATACGGCGCAAGGCTATGCGTATTATAACGTAGCCGGAAAACAAAGCCTGCTAGTGTACCCGGGCAGCACCATGGGCGGCATAGGCTACGGCTATAAATACCCAGCTTACGATTTATGGGTGTATACTCTTTCGGGCAGTATTCCGCAGCCTGTGCCGGCTTCCAAGAAGAACTTTGTGGGCAACCTCTTCAAAGTGGAGTATCAGTTCACCTACCCTGGCCAAACAACTGCTCAAATTCAGAAGCGCGAAGATTGGATTGTCCCCTCCATTGGGCTAGTACGGTGGGACACTTTCTTCCGCGACTCTGACCAACTGCAGCGCCGCATGGAGCTCATCAGTTATTCGCTGAAGTAGCTACTGCGCAAGCATTTTACTCACGGCTTGGCATGAAGCGCGTGTCAGGCCAGGGGGTTACGTACTGTGTTGTGGGTTAAAGTAAAACGGTACCTAGTAGGTGCTGAGGCTCAGCATGCATGTTCTGCATTTTACCTAATCCAGCGGTAATGAAAAGAGCTTCACTGGAAAAGGAGGCAGCCTGATACCCCACAAGACCAGCCTATGATAGGACATTTCGCTGTAACTCTTCTCCCTACTTCTTGGCCCGAAAAGACCATGTAATGCGGAACGTGGCCACTACATCGCCAGCCTGGTCATGGCCCGTGCTGGTACACACCACGGTGCGGCCTTCGCTGGTAGCACGGCTTTCAGCTATGGCCTGCCCAATGGCGGCGCCATCTTCGCTAGTGAAGCGGATGAGCCCGACGGCTTTTTTGGTGAACTGGGCTTCTAGCCCCACCACCAGCATGGAAACCGCAGAACCACTTTGCACGTGCATCATGGCTAGCAGGCCACTAGCCATTTCAGCAGCCATACTCAGGCAGGCAAAATAGATGCTTCGAAATGGGTTCTGGGTAAGGTATTTATACCCTACCGTCACAGTAGCGCGCTCCGCCGTCAGCTCAGCCACCCGCAACCCCGCCAAGTACGCCATCGGGAGCCGACGGAGCATAAACAGCCGCAGCTTCAGGGGGTTGCTGATGTCGCGCCGGAATTTCTCCATGCGGGCAGTGTTGGGGCTGTTAGGTACTAGGGCTTGGCTCATGAAGAAAGGTACTGATTCTGCTATAAAAGCCTTGGCCCGGCTTTCTGCATCTGAAGCAGGCCGGGCCAGGGCTTTTAACAGTTGGGCGATTAACTTTTTTTCTCTAACACCAAAACCACCTTATTGAAGTTGGCAGCAGCATTCACTACCCCCCTGAAAGCCTCAAAGTCGCTTTTTGGCCACCGAATCTGACGGTAGTATTCCTCAATGGTGATAGTGACTTTCTGACCTTGCTGCTGATAGCCTGACTTGAACAGAAACTCGGGTTCCTTGGCGGTTGGTCCAGCCGTCACGTTAAAGTTTAAGTCGTTAAGGTTGCGTACTTGGTATCCGGCCGGCACCTCGAAGGTGATGGTGCGGTTGTACTGCCTGTTGAACTCATTTTCCACGTCAAACTGCCGCTCATTGGCTTGGTATAGCTCCGACTGAGGGCCCAGCAGCGTACCAATCTTGAACAGATACTTTGGTCCCGCCCGGTCAAGTAAGGCCACCGATTCTACCGTAGCATCTACTATAAACGGCTTATCTATGGGGTTTATACCGACCTCAGTGTTCGTAACCGTCAGCTTCTGGAACGTAGCGTCCGGCACATTCGACTTAATCAGGTTTTGTAGTATTTCAGTACGCTTGTCCTCTGGAATCAGGAGGTAAAACGGCTGAATTTGCAGGGCATTGTAGCCCCCAAGAGTTTCCCGAATGGTAACAATGCTTTTATCCAGGTTTGGAGCAAACTGGATGGTAATGCCTAGGTCGTTCGGGCTTTGCTCAGCCGTGAGGGTAGGAATTTCACCGATGCGGCCTACGGCGTTTTCAGTGGTCCCAAGCTTTACTGTTCGCACAAACAAGCCCTTATTAGCGGTCCACTCGGCCGGTATCAACGGAAGACGGTAATCTGTCCGTCCGGGTGCCAGCCACTGCTTGGTTGCTGGGAAATAGAAAACCGCGTGGTCAAGAGCATTCCACGTATCAAATGCCTCATCGAAGGCAACCTCGTTGCGGTCGGAGGTAAGTACTAGCTCGTGAGTAAGGTTAAACCGCGTGAGCAACACGGCAAATAAGCGGGTAAATCCTCGTTCAGATGCTGTCCGCGAAGCAATGATGCGCGTCAGGCTCATGTCGGCATCATCTGCCAACCGAAAGTTTGTTTTGATGTAGTTCTCCAGCGCTGGCAAGGTGCCCACACTAGGCAAGTTCATTTGCTTTACCAGCTTATCAAGTACTTTCGCTTCGTCTTTGTCCAGCTTGTAGTTCTGGGCATAGATAAATTTACTAGCCTCGGCCCAAGTGAAAAGCCGCGCTTCGCCCTGGGCCGCACTGTAGGCCAGTTTGTATTCCAGGCGTTGCCGGTTGGCCTGGACGGCTGCAAACCCTTCTTCGCGTAAGGCAGGCACGTTGTGCAAGGCCACACGCGTAAGATGCTTACCACCCAAGAGCGTGTCGCGAACGAGTCCGCCGGGGTAGCGGTGCATTTCGAAGGTAAGCGCCTCGGGTGAAATCAGCTCCACCTCCATTTCGCGGGTAGGCACCTCGTTCTGCACGTATATCCGCCCAAAATAGGTCATCGGCCGCTCCCGCGTGAAGAGGTATTCAATTTCGCTGCCTTTTTCAACACCTTCTACCGCGAAAACTTTAAAGCCGCGGCCACCATCTTCGTCCTTCAGCTCCTTCATGTTGGCATCCGACACCTCCACAATTTCACCCCTGGGGCTGATGGTGCGGGCCTTCAGAGACACAATGCGCCCGCCATCCTGAATGGGCAGGTAAATCTTATTAAAGCGCTCAATTCCGTCCGACGTGTTTACGCGCACGATGCGGTGGTCGAGCGAGTACAGATGCAGCTGGTCCTTCTGGTCGGCCGCAAATTCTTCCACTCGAAAGTCGCGGAGCACCACGGCGCCCTGCTGTCCTTCCGCGGCGCTGATGGCTATCGGCTTGCGGCGGGCTTCCCAAGTGTAGGTAGCGTATTTGAGGGTAGCGGGCAGAGCCGTGGCCGTTTGGGCACGGCTCCGCCCGGTTGGGGCAAGAATCAGCAAGCTCACCAGTAGTGCGGTGCTGCGAAGGGTAAATAGCGACACGAAATAAGAAAGAGTACTGCCCGACTGCCGGACAAATGGGTAAAATGGCCTAAGCCTTTTTGCGTTTTAAAATGATAGCGTCGCGGTAAGCGGCGTTAAGCTTATCTACTACCCCGTTCCATTGCGCAAACTGAGCGGGCTCCAGCAGCAGGTAGTTTACATACACTTCCTTCTCCTGGATAATCTTGTTGCCCTTGCGCTCGTATCGGATGGCAAACCCGAGCACCTGATCCTGGCCTTTTACATCGGCTGGCAAATAGGAAACCTCGTAGCCGGCCGGCACTTCAAACTCCGTCCGGATGCGGTTGGTGTGGAAGTAGTCGTTGGTGCGGGCCAGGCGGCGCTTGGCCGGGTCCAGGCGGTCGGCGGCATAGGCCTGATCCAAGTTCAGGTTCACATATACCTCATCATCAATACGCTGCACGTAGTCTTGCAGCCGATACTGATAGTCCACAACTAAGGGCTGGTCGCGGGCATCGAGGTGCTGCACGGTATACTTGTCTACGAAAAACTTATTGTTGCCGCGCTCCAGCATGTTTTTCACAACCTTGCCTTCCTCGTGCTGGTCAAGTCCATCGAGCGCGTACGCTTGGCGCACCTTCGTGTAGCCACTAAGGGCTAGCCGCCCGGTTCCGCGCAGGCCGGTGGCTCCATCGAGCACCACTACCGAGCTATCAACGGCGCGGTTGCGGCTCCGCTCCATCTCGGGTACGCTTACTACTTTACAGGTGGTAGCATCCAGAGCCAGCAAGGCATCTTTGCCCTGTATCATCCAGGAAGGCATCCCGTAAGGCGTGTATTTGCTGGTAGCATCCAGAAAGACGTACTCGCCGGGGCGAGGCTCGTACGTGGTAATCATATGGTTATCAACGCCTGGCGTAGCCAAATCGGCGTAATGATACGGTAAGTCGCGCGTGCCAATCCAGGTTCGATAGGACCTTACGCCGGCCATCCGCAGCATCTCATGGAGCAGATTAGCCATGTCCTTGCAGTCGCCGTAGCGGTTGGCATACACCCGCCCCGCATCATGCGGCACAAAGCCCCGCAGGCCATTTTCGAAGGCGATGTAGCGCACATGGTCTTGCACCCAATAATAGATGCGGGCTACTTTCTCTGGCTCCGTGCGCACGCTAGCGGTCAACGAGTCGACTACGCGGCGCAGGGCAGGGCTCTCCTGCTTATCCAGCTCCTTCACGAAGCCGGCGTACAGGCTGTACAGTTCCTTAACGCCTCCTAGCAGTCGGCGCGGCTGCCCGTTCACCAAGGCTTCTTCCACGAAGTACACCAGGTGCGGCACGTAGTAGGGAGCTTCAGGGGCATCCTCATCAAGCGGAGCAGCGGGCAGATTGTCGGCCGTCCAGCGGTAGATAACATTGCTGCCTTTTTCCTGACGGGTGTACGTTACTAGGCCCGCCGGCAGGTGAAACTGCTTGGTGTTGATGCGCACCCCGCGCGGCGCCGTAATTACCAGCTCGGCGTGGCGCATGGGTACGTGGCTGGCAAAGTAGAACGGGTTCAGGAAGCGGGCATCCGGCTGCCGAATGATGTAGTCGCTTACGGTACGGGCACCAGGAGCTATTGCCGGATAGGTAAAGCTAACCACCCGGGCGTCGTCAAAGAAAATACCCGGACGTACCTCAAACTTATCCTTGAACTCCGTGACCTTAATCGGTTTGTAGTCATTGGTAGCCGGCAGCAGGGTCCGGGCCTCTAGCTTCTGTAATCGGTTAAAGTGAGAGGTATACACTTGGTCAGGGGCATACATCGCCGACTGGCTACCCAAGTGGAGCATATCGTAGTGATGCTTGGCCAGCACCTGCACCGAGTCGCCCTTTACCTCCACCATCAGCTCTTGGCGGTAATCCAGGTACACGGCTTGCTCAGTGGGGTACTGCTGCTTCATTTGCTGAAGCAACTGCAACGGCTGCTGCGCCTGCCCTTTCAACACTGGCACTAGTAGCAGCGCCAGCCACACTAGGCCAGAGCGCGTACTAGCGGCTTTCATAAATAAGGGAATCCCAATATATATCAGTGCGAAGCGGCTTGCCTTTCGAGTCGAAGTACACGGTAGGGCCATATTTCTCGCCGTAACGGTAGTTTTCTTCGCGCTCCAAGGTGCCATCGGGGCGGTAATAGCGGTTACGGCCGTGGAGCTCGTCGAATATATAGTTCTCATCCTCCTGCACCTTTCCATTGGGGTAATAGGTAACCAAGTGGCCCGTGAGCTGACCATCGGGGTTGTTCTGTGATTTGCGATACACCTGCCCCGAACTGTAGTAGTAGGTTTTGGCACCGGAAAGCAGGCCTTTCTGGTAGGTTTCAGAGGCGGCCGGCTTACCGTTTGCAAAGGAGGTAGTAAGATTTCCGAGCGGCTTTATCTCGCCGGCCGGTTTGCCATCAGCGCCTAGGCCACGGTAGCCCAGCAACTCGCCGGCCGCAAACACTTTCTCATACAACAGCTCGCCCAGTTGATTGTACATTTTGGAAGCGCCATCCAACTCTCCACCAGTGTATTGCGCAGTTCCTTCTAACTGGCCTGTCTCGGTGTAGTATTGCCACTCCCCTTCTTGAAGACCAGAGCGCATAATTCCTTTATACCGAAGCGCCCCCGAAGCATAGTATCCTTTCCATTCTCCCTCGGTCTTTCCTTGCCGGTAGTTTCCCTCTTCCGTTACCTTGCCCGTGAGCGGATGGTAGGAGCGGTACAAGCCCTGGCGGTTACCGCGCTCCTGCTCCACACTGGACTCCAGTTTCCCATTCGGATATAGCCGCTTATCGGTTCCCTGCAAGTCATAGCACAGCCAGCCGCTTTCCGTGCGTGGCTTTCCATTGGCATAGTGTGCGGTAAACGTTTTGGTGGTCGGCTGCACGTCAATGCGGTCTACTACCTTGCCTGTAGAGTCAAAGGAGGTAACGAACAGGGGGCGGTTATATTCCAGCCACCGCTCCTGCGTGAGCTTGCCAGTAGAAGAGTAGCTGCGCGTCCAGCCGTGCAAATCGGTTCCTAATAGGTTGTACTCTTCGCTGAGCTGTCCGCTAGGGTAGTACTGGCGCCAAGTTCCCTGAGTACTGCCTTCTTTGTAATTGCCGGCCCGCTTCAGCTGCCCATGCTCATAAAACAGCTCATAGAGTCCGTTCTGCTGGTCATTCTGGTACTGACTGCGCTCCTGCACCCGCCCCGAGCGGGCGTATAGTTCTTCTACGCCTTGCTGCTTGCCCTCCACGTAGTTGCGCACAGCACTCAGGCTGCCGTCGCGCCGAAACCAGCGCCACTCACCTGCCTGACGACCATCGGAATAGGCACCGGTGAAGCGCGTAGCACCATCTGGATACACTCCTTTTACCGCTGATTTTCCCTTTTTAGCTAGGGCAGTTTCGCTTATGGCTTTGCCCTTACTATCGAAATATGTGAGCTTCGTGACGCGCCCCTGGTCATAGATAAACTCACTGATTAGCTGGCCTTGTGCATTGTAGTCCTTGAGAGAGCCGTGCAGTTCGCCTGTAGCTGAGCGGTTACTTTCTTCGCTGAGCTTACCTGTGGCATAATACAGCTGCCAGGGCCCTACCTTCTTTCCATGCTCAAAGCGCCCGGCGGAAGCTAGCTGGCCATTTGGATGATAATCCTTGTAGTCGCCATGAAATTCACCCTGTTCATAAGATCCCTTACGCTCTATAGTTTTATCAGCGTAGAACACCTCAAATGGCCCTTGCCGCTTATCAGCCACATAGGTATACGTGGCTTCAGGTGTGCCATCGGCATAAAAATATGCTTCCGGGCCTTCGCGCTTGTCAGAGCGGAAGGTTGCCCGGCGTTCGAGCTTGCCACTGGGGTAGTAACTCAGTACTTCCCCCGTAATGTCATTACTCTGATAAGGACGCACTTCTTTGACCTCGCCGCAGTAGTGATACAGCTTAACCTGCCCTACTACTTCGCCAGCCTTATAAGTCCCGTCAATTGATAGCGCTCCATTGTCAAAGTATTCGAGGTAGCGCCCGTCAAGTTGGCCTTCGGCGTTGTAACGCGACTCTTTCGCGACACGCCCATCGCCATGATACTCGCGCCACAAGCCCGTACGTTTGCCCGATTCGGTGAAGCTACCTGCTTCGGTTATGGCACCGGCGCCATCTACCATCAGCCATGGGCCACGCAATACGGAAAGCTCACCGTTTTTCAGCTCACCCTCCCCTATTCCCTGCAAACTACCATCCTGAAACCAGGCAGTACGTCGCACATTGTCTGGCTGGCCAACTACCGGTTGTTGAACCCGCAGGTCCAGCAGTGCCTGGCTTACCTCCAGGCTCATGCGCTCAATTTTGGCTTTGTTGCTTTTCACCCATTGCGCAGGCTGCTTATCGTCAGCTGACTGCAAAATAAGGTAGGTGAAAGGCGTAAGGTTATCGTTGCGCCGCAATGCCTGCACTAGCGGGGCATACGCCCGCAACCATAAATCAGTCTCGTTAGCTCCTGCAGCAGGAAACTTTTCAACCAATAGCTGTAGCTGCTTTACAATGTTGGCATCAAACTTCACCTTCGACTTATAGTCCTTCTGAAGCGCTACTTTCGAAGTCAGCAGTAAGTCTAGGTCTTGGAATGCCTCATTCAAGACAAAAGGTTTCTCTTTGTCTTTTTCTTCTACTTCCTGCAGGTTAGAGGCAATGCGCTCGGCCAAGACTAATGCCTGCTGCGTTTCGAGCCCATCAGGTATTAGCGCTAGGTAGGTTACCAGACTTACAAGAGCCCGTGCCGTTTGGCCTTGCTCCAGCGCCAGCCAAGCCAGTTGGTAGTGCGTAGCGGGGTGTAATGGCGACAACTCCAAGCTACGCTGCCAGCTAGCTAGCGCCTCCGGCCGTTGCTTCAGCAGGTCGTAGCTTACCCCTTGGTTATACCACAACCGCTGGCTGTACGGGAACTGCTTTAGTCCATCGGCATACGCTTTAAATGTTGCTTCCTTGTGCTGCAATGACTCTTCTGCCTCTGCCATCACGTAGTAGGGCAACGCATCGTGCATGTGGAGTGCAATAGCGCGTTGACTGGCCTCTATAGCTTCAGCATACTGCTTGTTCTGAGTGTACGACAACGCAAGCTCCCCTTGTATCCGGACGTAACCCGAATCAGAGGATGGCACCAGCAGGTACTGCCGAATGGCTCCGGCATAGTCTCCTTTGTCATGCAGGGCAACACCATCAGTAAGAGCTTGTTGAGAAGTAACTAGGGTCGCAGACTGCTGTTGTCCGAACGCCGAAGCAGTAGCACCAGCCCACAGGCCAAGTAGGGTGCTATACCGTAAAATTTTCATCAAATGCTAACTACTAAAATACGTCACTTGTCTTCCCGCCCACGCGGTGACCAGCGGATAATTCTACAAGTATACCGCTTTCCGTTGGCCATAAAAAGAACCCGAATAATATCTAAGTGCTTTCTCGAAAATCCTCCTATCTAGTCTGTTAACTTGTTTTTAACTCTGTTTGATTTAGACTTTTCAGCGCCGGAATTTGGGTACACGGTTAGCTCTTTGTAGCCGAATGTGGGGTCAGTTTCGCGGCGGAAGTCCAGTTCGGGCAGCTCGCCAATCACCAGCTCCACGGTGGTGTACACCACGTTGCCATCGAGCAGGTGCCCGCCGATGGTACGACCCGTAGAATCCGAAACGGACAGGTGCAAGTGGCTGCCATTTACGGACAAAGTGCCCACCAACGATACAATCTCGAAGTGCCCCTGATAAACGGTTGAACCTTCTTGGTTAGCTAGGCGCAACGTCGTGGTGGTCAGACTCCCGACGCAGGTCACCAGTGCCGCTGCCTTCATGTTGTGCTGGGTGGTGAAGGCCAGCAGCTCCTTTCGGAGGTCTTGGCCGGGCCGTAGCCGCAGGGCATAGGTGCGCATAGAAGAAACCGGAGCAGAAGGCCGTTGCATAGAACCCGAAACAGTTTGCGCCGCCACTGTGGTTGCACCAAGGCCCAGCAGAAACGCGAGAAGAAGTATACGCATTGGGGGCAAGGTAGTCAGACAAAAGGGTAGAAAGCGAATCAGGCTCCTGATTCGTTTTCTACCCTTGAGGTAACTTTAACGCCATTGTAGGCCTAGTAACTTATCTACCGGTTAAAGCTCACGTTGCCGTACCGGACCTTGATATTTACGTTGCTAGGGTTGCGGGTGGGGGCAACCCCAAAGCTGCCCTGCATATCACTGGACGACGGGCTATTGGCCTCTGAATCTACCTTCACCAAGCGCTTATCCACCAGCAGCTTGCCATGGTCGGTATTCACATCAAAGTTAAAACCGGCGCCATCTGGGAAATTGAGCAGAATGGTGCTGTAACCGCCTTCTACGTTGATGTTCTGGAAGTTTTTGCCCGTGTTCCGAACTTCAAAGTTGGGGCAATACTGCAGCTTCATATCCAGCTGATGGCTGAGCTTATCGATACTGAAGCGGGAGTAGCCGGAGTAGCCTCTCAGGTTGCGGACGGTGCCCAGCACCACGTCGCCGTACTTGCTGTGCACAGTCAAGTCTTCTACCGAGCCAATATCAATGTCGGAGTAGTTGTTGCGCATTTCTACTGTACCCGCTTCCGTGAGGCGTAGCTTGGAGTAAGATGCCTCAATGGTAGCCCGCCGAGCATACGGTACGGCGCACTGGGCATTGGTTACTTTTACCGAGTTCCGAGGCCCCTCTAGGCGCGCCGTGCGCAGATGGCCGTACTCAATGGCTAATTCTGTGGCGCCCGTCAGGTCGCCCGTCAGGCTAATTTCACCGAAGGTATTGTGCAGTGCTAAGGGCGTGTTTTTGGGCACCCACACCGTGTAATTTACTTCATAGAGCTTGGTACGACTCCAGCACTCCCGCGGCATGGCCCCAAACGTAGAGCGGGCCACAATACCACCGGTAGTGGCGTCCTTGTCTTGCACCTGCACCTGAATCATATCCTGGAGCTGCTGGGCTTTCTCCTCCGTATCGGCGCGCGTAATAATATCTACATCGGTGCGGATTTCAGCCCGATTCCAGACGTTTACCTGCACCCGGCCGTAGCGCGTGTCCAGGGTATAGAGCTTGGTAGCGCTAGCGGGAAATGTGCGGCTGATTTTGCGAACCTTCTCAACTGCCGGAGCGGGTTGTGCTTCGACTTGCGGACCTTGCGCAGTGCTTCCATGCCGGGCATCGGTGGGGTTGCCTTGCTCCTGATGAGCTAGCGGCGCTACGGCCGGCTGACAGTAATGCAGCACAGTGGGCTCCACTGCAACGGGGGCCTGCGCCCGACCCGTGATGCCAGCCACGCTCAGCAACCCGGCCAGCGGGAGCAGGCGCCCCAATCGACCGATGGAAAGCGAGTGGTGGCGCATGGTTAGGGAGTCTGGCGGCTGTCGGCCACTATAAAGGGTTGGGTATGATAGTCACGAACTTGTTCGCGAGTGCGGAGTTGCTGATTCAGCAGGTCAAGCCGGATTTGCAGGTTGCGGTCCATAGCTTCCAGCACCACACTAGGCTCGGGGTTACGGTAAAGCTCACTGCGCAACTGCTGGTAAGTGGAGTCCAAGTTAGTCAGCTCCTGTTGCCAATCGGCAGTTGGTGCAGCGGCCGGCGTTGCTTTATCCAGTTCGCGTAGTTCCTGCTGACGCTCGGCAATTTGCGTTGCGTAATATGACTCCATGCGTTGCACGGTGCTAGCCAGGCGCTGCTCGGGGCCAGCCGTAGCAGGCGTAGCGGTAAGGCTGGGGCCAGTATACAAGCTATGGTCGGGGGCAGCAGTTGGGCTCACCGTCCGCACTACAGCTGATTGACCGGTGCGGGTCCAGCGGGTTGCGTCAGAGTGGTTCTGCCAAAACCAGCCGCCAACCATCAGTAGGGCTGCTACCGCCGCTGCTACCCCATACGGGCGCGCCGAGCGAATAGCCGCCATATCGGGGGTAGCTGCCGCAGCAGTAACTACGGTTTGAGTAGTCGGAGCGGTTTCAGATTCGTACAGGGGTAGTACGCGTAGGGGTGCCGCCTCGTCCTCTGTAGTAGCCGAAGCTGCCAAGTCGAGTTCAATAGCATCCCACAAATCGGGGCGCGGCTCAAAGGCATCGAAGTCGGCGCGGTGGCGCTCAACAAAGGCTTCCAGTCCGGTTTTCTTCTCGTTCATGTCAGGTGGTAAAGGGCACGTTGCATCCCGGGGCGGCAGCAGGCTGGTCAGGAAATGGGGCGGGCCGGCAGCGGCCACCGCGTAAAAGGGCAACGGAAAGTGAGGTCGAAAATGAAATCAGGTCAACAGATACTTACAAACCGTGCTGGCGGGCTAGCTCCAAAAGCTTTTTACGAGCCCGGCTGTACTGTGACTTCGAAGTAGATTCAGTGATGTTAAGTATACCGGCAATTTCGGCGTGGTCGTAGCCTTCCAGCAGGTACAGCGAGAGGACTACCCGGTAACCATCCGGTAACTCCTGCACGCAGCGGCGCACCACATCAGCACGCCAGCCCATTTCCTGCATATCGGGGCCAAAGTCGTCGGCGTCGGACGCGGCACTGTCGTGCTGTTCGCCTAGTGGCACCAGTTGCAGGCGCCGGTTGCGCAGGCAGTTAATGCTTTTGTTGATGACGATACGCTTCAGCCAAGATCCGAAGGACGAATCGCCTTTGTAACTATGCAGCTCGCGGAAAGCACTCAGAAACGACTCCTGCAATACATCCTCGGCCTCGGCATAATCGCCGGTGATGCGCAACGAGGCGTTGAACATGGCTTTGGAGTAGCGCTTGTAGATTTCGGCCTGGGCACGCCGGTCGCCCAGCCGGCACCGCTCAACTAGCGGGGCGTTAATGTCGGTATACGCGAATGCCTCCATAGGGTGCAGGGTTGGCGGGTGTTCGGAAACAGGTGAATCGTAAATATCCAACTTTCCGGGCGAAAAACGGCGAGTGCTTTCTGGTAATCAGATGAAAGACAGGGCCGGCGGAGCGAGGTTGCACTTAGTTTACAAGACACCCAATAATCGGGGATTGTTCATTTGCTCAAAGCGCCTAAGTAGTACTAGGTTGTATTGCCACTTTATTAGCCAATAGGCTTAGCGGTTGGATTTGTGTCGATCAATACTGCTTTATACCTCGCAACCTGTTTATTTACATCTTGCTATTTACCGTGTAATCTTTGCTGGTTAGTAATGCAAAAACTTATCCTCTGTCTGAGCATCTTAGCTAGTGTAGCTGCCTGCAGTAAAAAGGAAGCTGAACCTACCATTGACTTCGGTCCTGACGATGGTATCACGCAACGCGACGGCAGCAACAAAATTTACGGCGCCATAGATACCACCGACTGGACTGCCGACGCGACCTGGACCAAACAAGAACAGAAGCTATTCACGGTTCCGGTCGATTTAGAAGCACCTTCTCCCCGTGGTATCCAGACGCGTGGCTTCTTTCCTAACCCAACCACCCTGAAGCGCGGCGGCGGTTTCGGGTTTTATGGGATTCCATTTGGGGCTATGTGGCAGATAGTTTTCGTCGATAAAAATTATAAAGTGGTGCATAGGCTAGAATATGGCCCATTTAGCGTTGCTGATATTTTATTTTCGTTTGAATTTCCAGCGAACAAGTTCGCGCCTAACACTACTTATCGGATGTACTATATCCTGTTCAGCACCTCTCCGGCCACCTTGTATTTGAAAGGGCACGGCGATATTCAGATTGCCATGTAGTGCATAGGACTACAAACAAAAAGCCCGACTAGAAAACCAGTCGGGCTTTTTTTGTATCATCAGATGCTGGGCCTAGGCCACTTTACACATCAAACTTGATGCCCTGGGCCAGCGGCAACTGGTCAGAGTAGTTGATGGTATTCGTCTGACGACGCATGTAGATGCGCCACGCGTCGGAGCCGGACTCGCGGCCACCGCCGGTTTCCTTTTCACCGCCAAAGGCGCCGCCAATTTCGGCGCCGCTCGTGCCAATGTTTACGTTGGCAATGCCGCAGTCGGAGCCGGCGTGGCTGAGGTAGGTTTCAGTCTCACGCATGTTCAGGGAGAAGATGCTGGACGAAAGGCCCTGCCGCACCCCGTTCTGCACCGCAATAGCGTCCTCTACCCCACCGCTGTACTTAATCAGATACAAGATGGGCGCAAAGGTTTCTTCCTGTACTGTGTGGTACTCGTTGCGGGCTTCTACCAAGGCGGGCTTCACGTAGGTTCCGGTTTCATAGCCTTCGCCACCTAGTACCTCGCCGCCGATAAGCAGCGTACCGCCTTCTGCCTGAACGGCTTCCAGGGCTTTGCTGAACGACTCCACAGCTGCCTTATCAATCAGGGGGCCTACCAGGTTGCCATCCTGCAAGGGGTGGCCGATGGGCAGGTTTGGATAGATTTTGAGCAGACGCGCCTTCACATCCTCGAAAATGCTGTCGTGGATGATGAGGCGGCGCGTGGTGGTGCAGCGCTGTCCGGCGGTACCTACTGCGCCAAACACCACGGCACGCATGGCCATGTCCAGGTCAGCGTGCTCCGTCAGGATGATGGCGTTATTACCGCCCAGCTCCAGCAAGGCCCGGCCTAGGCGGCCACCTACTACTTCGCCTACTTTTTTGCCCATGCGGGTGCTGCCTGTGGCGGATACCAACGGCACGCGCGTATCAGCAGCCATAGCGGCGCCAATTTCGGCATCACCCACAATCAGGCTGAAGACGCCCTCGGGAATGTTGTTTTCCTCCAGCACTTCTTTCAGAATGTGCTGCACGGCCACGGCTACTAGGGGTGTTTTTTCAGAAGGCTTCCAGATGCTGACATCACCGCACACGGCGGCCAGCATGGCGTTCCAGCTCCATACCGCCACCGGGAAGTTGAAGGCCGAAATAATGCCGACTACTCCTAGGGGGTGGTACTGCTCATACATGCGGTGCGCGGGCCGCTCGGAGTGCATGGTGTAGCCCGTGAGTTGGCGCGAAAGACCCACGGCAAAGTCGCAGATGTCAATCATTTCCTGCACTTCGCCGAGGCCTTCTTGCAGGATTTTGCCCATCTCGTAGCTTACCAACTTGCCCAATGGCTCCTTGTACTGGCGCAGCTTGTTGCCAATCTGGCGTACAATTTCGCCACGCTTGGGAGCAGGCATCAGGCGCCAGGTTTTGAAAGCTTCTTCGGCTTTCTTTACTACCTGGTCGTAATCATCGAGGGTTGCAAAGGCTACAGAACCAATCAGGCGGCCATCGGTAGGCGAGTGAATAGCGCGCGAATTCCCGTTGGAGGCGCCGCCCCAGTGCAGGCCGGTACTCCAGGCTGGGCTATGCGCTTCAAGGCCGAGCTCCTGCAACACCTGCCGAATACCGTGGTGGTCATGCTCCTGCACATCGGTGCCGGTAGCGGCAGCTTCTTCGAGGGCTTGTTTCATGGGAAGGAAAATATGAGTTGGGTGGAAATTGCGAAAGTGGGGTACTGCTGATGAAAGCAAAACTAGCAAAAAGCCCCTACCTCTCAGCGGATATCCCTCCTGCTTCGCCCGAGTTACCTGCGTCCGGCATCGCACTAGGCCTGCTTCGGCTTTAAACCCCATCAGGAAATAAAAAACCCTTCGCCAGCCGGCGAAGGGTTTCTTTCAAAACACTACCTAGGGCAAGCTTATTGGGCCTGACCAATGGGGTAGTACGCTTTGCGGCCATCGGGGTAAACGCCTTCTACCAGGGCGCCATCCGTTGCCTTAGCGGCTTCGAGGTAGCGCTGCACATCCTGGGGCTTGGTCACGCGGTTTTTGTCGATGCGGGTGATAATAAACCCGTCGGCAATACCGGTTTCGCGGAAGTTGGATCCTTTGATGCCGTTGATTTTAGCACCACCCTCAATGCCGAGCTTGTTTTGCTCCTGGCGCGTTACCGGAACCAGCGTAGCACCTTCATACTTCAGCGTAGAAGCCACTTCCTCCCGAATAATATCGGTGGTACCGGTGGAGTTGCGCAGGGTAGCCGTGGCCGTACGCTCTTTCGAGTCGCGTAGGTAGGTTACCTTGATTTTGTCGCCGGGGCGGAAGCGGGCTACCTGCTCCTGTAGCTGCGAGGAGGTATTCACTTTCACGCCATTGATTTCCGTGATGATGTCGCCTTCCTGCAGACCTGCATCAGCGGCCGAGCTGTTTTTGCCGGCACCCATCACGTACACACCGTTCAAGGAGCTCAGCTTCTTCTCAGAAGCCAGCTGGGCATCTACCTCCCGGATTTGCACCCCTAGCAGAGCCCGCTGCACTACTTTGTACTTCAGCAGGTCGTCAATCACCTTGCTCACAATGGAGCTCGGCACGGCAAACGAGTAGCCCACGAAAGAGCCCGTCTGGGAAGCAATGGCGGAGTTAATACCAATCAGGTCGCCGTTTAGGTTTACCAGTGCACCACCCGAGTTACCGGGGTTCACTACGGCATCCGTCTGCAGGAACGACTCAACGCCCATGCCGTCTTCGCGGCGCAGGATGTTGATGTTGCGGCCTTTCGCGGAAATAATACCCGCCGTTACGGTAGAGTTCAGGTTGAACGGGTTGCCCACAGCTAGTACCCACTCGCCTACCTTCACGTTATCGGAGTTGCCGTAACGAATGAAAGGCAGGTTGTCGGCTTTTACCTTAAGTAGGGCTAGGTCGGTGGTGGGGTCAGTACCCACTAGCTCGGCGGCAAACTTGCGCTTGTCATCCATAACCACCTCAATCTTATCGGCCTTGTCAATCACGTGGTTATTCGTGACGATATAGCCATTTGCAGCAATGATTACGCCGGAGCCGGAACCCTGCTGGGGCCCCTGCCGGCGGCCCTGGTACTGGTCCATATCCTCGCCGAAGAACTGCCGCAGGAACGGATCCATGCGCGACATATCGTTCTGGCTAGCTTTGGGCGCATACTCGGTCATGACGTGTACTACTGCCGGAGTAACGGAAGCCGCCGCGGCCGTAAAATTCAGGCCTTCGGGCACCGCGTACGTGCTGCTGCGCAGCTCACTGGTGTAGCGAACGTTGGGGTCGGCAGCTACGGTCTGCGGCGCAGAAGAGCGCTCGGGTTCCAGCAGCTTGTACCCACCCACGGCCACGCCTCCGCCCAGTATAGCGGAACCGAGCAGGCCGAGCATCATTTGTTTTGCTTGCATGGGTAATGAAAAGGTGAGATGAATGATGTCAGTTTGAAAATACAACAGATTTGTGAGCGAACCATGAACTGGTGGCCTACTTCAACTGCGGTATTACTGTTTTGATGACTTGCTAACGCTAGATACCCTAGGGATGGTGTCCGGTTGCATGGCTGTTCAGGGAAGAAAATGACCTGTTGGTAGATTATTTATCTTGGCAAAACGCTACTTGCCCGTTTCCACCCTTCTTTTTCTATAACACACTAGCCAAGAAAAAGGCACCAACATAGGTGCCTTTTTCTTGAAGATCAGTGCTTAGCGAATCTCAATTTGGTGCTTCGTGACCTTTTTGCTGTCAAAGGGAAGCGTCAGTTGCAGCACGCCATCTTGAAGCTGCGCCTCAATGGCCGTTACCTCAACTGTGTCGGGGAGGCGGAAGGAGCGGGTGAACGAACCGTAGCCCGACTCTACCCGCCGGAATTTAGGACCATTTTCAGCAGACTCAGGCGCTTTCCGTTCGCCGGAAATAGTGAGCTTACCTTCCTGGAAATCAATCTTAACGTTCTCCTTCGCTACGCCGGGCAGCATCAGATGAATCTCAAACCCTTGCTCTGACTCTACAATATCAGCCTGCGGAATGAAGCTAGCTGAAGGAGCCGTTTGGGAAGGAAGAGTTTCGCGCAGCATCTCGTTTAGTACGGAGCTAATGGCGCGGGCAGGACGCAAAGCAGGCTGGTTGTTATAAAGCAGAGTTGCCATGGTAAGTATAAGATGTTGTTAGAGTTACGGTCAAATGCTATGTCCATCCGGACACATGTATCTCTATAAAATCTATACCAACTGCCTATTAGCTCTTTTTATATGACGTAATGTCGCTTGTCAAAATTCACTCTCACGTAACACTAGGTATAACAACCTGCTAAACTGCCTAAATTTCATTTAAAGGCACTTTATTAGCACCTCCTGCTGCTGCCACTTTGTCTTACACGAGAGCCTAGTGCTGGGTAGGCAATTGTCGGCGGTCGGCGTTTTGGGCATTTCCACCTAGGGTCATGCGCAAGTCGAGGCCCAGGATGGGCTGCGTATAACGGCCTTTTCCTCCCGGAATGGTAATCGTACCGTTGCTGTCGGTTTGGGGCAGAGAGAAGTAATAGGTGCTTTGCCAGGCAAACCACGGCGTGAAGTCGATGCGTGGCGAAAGACGCACGCCAACTTCACCACGCAGGGAGCTGAAATCAATAACCCGCTCCTTGAGTTCGTCTTCATCGCGCTGAAAACGCAGATAAGCCTGGGGCTCCACGGAAATGCGCGGGCGCAACGCTACCCTTTCATTGAGGGCAAACACCTTGTCTACATCCAACCGCAAGTTGGCCAAGGCCCGGCTCTGGGGTCCGGTTTCGCCGGGTATCCAATACTCTAGGCCCAGGCGCTGCCGAAAGTTAACGCTGCCGAGCGTAGCCCAATGCCGCAGGAACACCTGCGGGCGAATATCTACCTGTATATCCGTAGCATCGGAGCTGCGGTAGGTATCATAACCATCCGCCCTTAGCTCCGCTCCCCAGCTCCATTGGTCACTCCAGAAACTTTCATACCCCACCCGTACACCTACCTGGTCCAGTTGGGTACCCCGGAATGTTCCGGTCTGGATGGGTGCGCGCAGGGCCAGTAGCACGTAATCATCACCTGACAAGGCAACTTCGGCCTGCACCTCCGGTAGCAGCCCCAAGTTGCCGGTAGCCCGGCGTTGGGCTTTAGCTGAAGCAGAGGTGAGCAGCGCCAGGGCGGCTAGTAGTACTGGTAGAATTCGCATAGAGATAGAGCTACACTATAGGATACAGGATGAAGCTTACTTTTCGGCCAGTTCGCGTAGTGCCAACCAAGCCATTAGGCCGGGGCCGGTTTCCAGGGCTTTGGTATCGATATCAAAGGTAGGCGTGTGTACGGATGAGGTGTAGCGGTTGCTACCATCGGCAGCGGCCGTGCCGAGCCGGTAAAAGCACGCACTGGTAGCCTGGCTGAAGTACGCAAAGTCCTCGGCGGCCATCCACTGGTCGAGCTCCACTACGTTTTCGCGGCCCAGGTACTCTACGGCTGCCTGCTCGGTGCGCGCAGTAAGCGCCGGTTCATTCTCCAGATAGGGGTAGCCGCGCCGAATTTCCAGTTCACAGGTGGCACCCATGCTTTCCGCCAGCCCTTCGCACAGCCGACGCAGGTGCTCATGCGCTTCGTTGCGCCACTCTTCATTCAGGGTGCGGAACGTGCCTTCGATGTACACCTCATTTGGAATAACGTTGGTAGCGCCCTGCGCAGTTACCTTCCCGAATGATAGCACCGAAGGCAGTTTTGGGTTAGCCCGGCGGCTAACAATCTGCTGGGCGGCCACAATGATGTGAGCCGCTACCAAAACGGGGTCCAGGTTCTGCTCGGGCATGGCGCCGTGGCCTCCTTTGCCGCGTACAGTAAGGTATAGCTCATCGGTGCTGGCCATATAGCGGCCCGCGCGCAACCCAATTTTTCCAGCGGGTAGCCTTGGAAATACATGCTGCCCTAGTACGCTGGCGGGTTTAGGGTTTTCCAGTACGCCTTCCTGAATCATGAGGGAAGCACCACCGGGCAGGAGCTCTTCACCGGGCTGAAACATGAGCTTTACGCTCCCCTCAAACTCATCGGTAAGCTGGGTTAAGATGCGCGCTACCCCTAGTAAAGAAGACGTATGCACATCGTGTCCGCAAGCGTGCATCACGCCCGGGTTCGTTGATTTGTAAGGCACCTCGTTTTGCTCCGTAATGGGCAAAGCATCCATATCAGCGCGCAGGGCTACAGTGCGGGAGCCGGGGTTGCGGCCTTCAATGAGGGCTACTACCCCTGTGCCGGCAATGGGCTGAGTTTTTAAGCCAAGCTTCTGGAGCTGCTCCGTAACGAAAGCCACTGTGTTATGCTCTTTAAACGAAAGCTCCGGGTGGGCGTGCAGGTGCTCACGCAGTGCTACGGTATCGGTGGCGGCGGCGGCGGCCAGGGTTTTGATGCGCGAAATCAGATGCTGCATATTTAAAACGGTAAAGCGAGGCTATTCAAACAAAACGCTCAAGTGCGGACGCACGGTCAGGAGCATGGGTCGGCCAAAGGTATTAGGGCTGAAGGCAGCTTCATCCTGCTCCGTCGAAAAAGAAATCCGACTTACCAGCACACTGTCCGGAAACTCCAGGTATTCGCCCCGCTTATCGTTGTTGTAGCGAATGCGGCCGCGCACCGCCACCGTAAAATCAAGCAAAATGGCCTTCGATGTTACCTGCAGCAGCGTAACATCTACTACCCCCGCCTGAGGCCACAACGTCACGAGCAAGCGCAACCCTTGGCGGTCCACACTGAAATGGATACCGCCGTTGTTGTTTTCGGTGGGTACTACCTCCAATCCTTGCAGAAAGTCCAGCTCATCCCAATGCAGCTCCCGAACGATAGGCACGACTAGTACGCGTTTTTATTAATGACCACTTGCATAGACTCCAGCTCCGCTTTTGGTGCCAGCGCCCGAATGCGCAGCAGTGCTTGCTCGGCTTCAAGGCGGGTAAGGTAGTCGCCGATGCGAAGCCGGAAAATAGGCTGCTTGTAGGCCAGATAATCAGTTTCTTCGGGGTAGCGGCTAATGATGGCCCGGCGCACGGCCATAGCCTGATCTTTCTCGAGTCCCACGTACGCCAGAATACGGTAGCCCTGCGCATACTTCACGTTTTGGTTGGTGTATGCTTGGTCGCGAAGGCGCTGCTCTATCTGAGGGTTCACGTGGTTGGTGGGGTTTACGGCCCTAGCGGGGCTAGCAGGCGCTACTACGGGCGCTTTGGGCGCAGCAAACACGGGCCGGTACTTGCTTAAATCCTCGACGGGTGGTGCCGAAGCAGCACGTTGCGCCGTGTCGGGTTTGGAGGTTGTGGGCGCCCCCGGACCGGATGAAGCACAAGCTCCGAGGGAAAACAGAACAGACAGCAGCAACACGTTACGTAGCAGGTGTTTCATGAGAATCGGCTTCGAGCAAGGCCAGACTATTAGACGAGCCAATCCGGTCGGCGCCGGCGGCAATAAGGGCCAGAGCGGCCGTACGGGTACGAATACCACCCGAGGCTTTAATACGAATGCCTCCGGGCAAAGAACGGCGCATCAGCATGATGTCGGCAACGGAAGCACCCCGGTTGGCAAAGCCCGTGGAGGTTTTAACAAAGTCGGCGCCGGCCTCCTCACACAGGCGGCAAGCCGTTACTATCTCCTCTTCGGTGAGCAAGCCGGTTTCGATAATGACTTTGAGAATTGCCCCGCGCAGGTGGCAAAGCTCCGCCAGCTGCCCGATTTCTTCCTCTACCTCATCCAGCCGGCCAGCTTTCAGCGCGCCTACATTGATGACCATGTCCAGCTCCGTAGCCCCATCCGACAAGGCCTGATGTGCTTCAAAGAACTTTACTTTTGCTAGGGCATATCCCAAGGGAAACCCAATAACAGTGCACACTGGAACGCCGGAACCTTGGAGTTGCTCGGCGGCAAAGCGCACGTAGCACGGTGGCACGCACACACTGGCAAACTGGTTGGCGGCGGCTTCTCGGCAAAGCTGAGCAATCTGATCCGGGGTAGCATCCGGCTTCAGCAGCGTATGGTCGATGGTGGCGGCAATCTTCTGCGACATAGGTAAGCAAAGGTAACGGACAGGAACGGTAGCACGTCTATGGCAACCATGCTACAACAAACGGGCCGCGCTTCCTCTCTGGAAACGCGGCCCGTTTGGTAAGCTTCTCTTCGTTAGTCGATCAGCACAGCGCGGTCATTCAGTAGGTCGTCTTCCACTGACTTGAACTTGACGTCTCGCACAATGCGGCCGTCCATGTACTGCACGCTTACTTTCTCGTTGCGGTTAGCCACTTTCTGCGACTTAGCCGGCTGTTGCTTTTCCAGAACCTGCGGCTGAGCGCCATCTTGCTCCAGGTCCTCGGGACCAGCACCCAACGATACCGACGAAACTTCCTTCTCGGCTTTCAGCTTAGGCTGAGGCGGCGCTACGGGTAGCTCGTCTTCGGTGAAGTACTCGGGCTCGTCGTAGCCATCCTGGCCAGCCTGCATCGGCACATCAGCACGGAACAGGAACTGGATGGTGTCCTCGTTTACCTTGCCAATCATCTGCTGGAAAAGTTCAAACGACTCGAACTTGTAAACCAACAGCGGGTCTTTTTGCTCGTACACAGCGTTCTGCACTACCTGCTTCAGGTCGTCCATGGCGCGCAGGTGCTTGGTCCAGGCCTCATCGATAACCGAGAGTACCACCACCTTCTCCATGCCCCGAATTATTTCGTGGCCACCGCTAGCTTGGGCGCGACGCAGGTTAGCAATAGCCTGAATCTGCTTGCGGCCATCGGTGAATGGAATGGCAATGTTCTCGTACGGCGCGTTCTGGCTCAGCAAATCGTTAATCAGCGGCATCGAGTTACCGGCAATGAAGTCGTTTTTGCTGTGGTAGTAGCCTAGGGCTTCGTCGTAGAGTTTCTGGGTTAGCTGGCCAGCTTGCATGCCGCTCAGGTCCTGCGCCGTCAGGTGCGTATCGTACCCGAACACGCGAATAATGGCCAGCTTGAAGTCTTCGAAGTCGTTAGAGGTTTTGTGGCCTACTACAATGGCTTCGCAGACGTCGTAGATCATGTTCCAGATGTCCAGCTCCAGACGCTCGCCGTGCAGGGCATTGCGGCGGCGCTTGTACACCACTTCGCGCTGGGCGTTCATCACGTCGTCGTACTCCAGCAGCCGCTTCCGGATGCCAAAGTTGTTTTCCTCTACTTTCTTCTGCGCACGCTCAATAGACGAGGTAATCATGGAGTGCTGAATTACTTCGCCTTCCTCCAGGCCCATGCGGTCCATGAGTTTGGCAATCCGGTCGGAGCCGAACAAGCGCATCAGGTTGTCCTCGAGGCTTACAAAGAACTGCGAAGAACCTGGGTCGCCCTGGCGGCCGGCCCGACCACGCAGCTGGCGGTCTACGCGGCGGGACTCGTGGCGCTCGGTGCCAATAATGGCTAGGCCACCAGAAGCCTTCGACGTCTCTTTGAGCTTAATGTCAGTACCACGGCCGGCCATATTGGTAGCAATGGTTACGGTGCCGGGGTAGCCCGCGCCCGCTACAATTTCAGCTTCGCGCTGGTTTTGCTTGGCGTTAAGTACCTGATGCGGAATACCGCGCAGCTTTAGCATGCGGCTAACCAACTCCGAAATTTCAACGGAGGTAGTACCTACCAGCACGGGGCGGCCAGCTTGTACCAGGGTCTGGATTTCCTCGGCTACGGCGTTGTATTTCTCGCGAACGGTTTTGAATACTTTGTCGTGCTCGTCTTTGCGGGCAATGCCGCGGTTGGTAGGCACTACTACTACGTCGAGCTTATAGATTTCCCAGAACTCGCCGGCTTCGGTTTCTGCCGTACCCGTCATGCCGCCCAGCTTGTGGTACATGCGGAAGTAGTTCTGCAGCGTTACGGTAGCGTAGGTCTGCGTCGCGTCTTCTACACGCACGTTTTCCTTGGCTTCAATGGCCTGGTGCAAGCCATCGGAGTAGCGGCGGCCTTCCATTACGCGGCCGGTTTGTTCATCCACAATCTTCACCTTGCCATCGTCGGTGAGGATGTACTGGTCATCCTTCTCGAACAGCGTGTACGCCTTCAGCAACTGGTTGATAGTGTGGATGCGCTCCGACTTCGTCTGGAAGTCGTCCATGAGCTTCTCCTTGGTGTGGAGCTTTTCTTCGCCCGAGAGGCTAGGGTCTTTCTCGATGTTGGCCAGTTCGGTCCCGATGTCGGGCATGATGAAGAAGCTGTGGTCTTCGCCCTGGCCGGTAATCAGGTCAATGCCTTTTTCCGTCAGCTCGATTTGGTTGTTCTTCTCGTCAATGGTGAAGAACAGCGGCATATCGGCCTGGGGCATCTGGCGCTGGTTGTCCTGCAGGTAGTGGTTCTCGGTTTTCTGCAGAATAGCCCGCATTCCAGTCTCCGACAGGAATTTGATGAGGGGCTTGCTCTTGGGCAGACCGCGGTAAGCACGGAACAAAGCCAAGCCACCTTCCCCTTCTTTGGGACCGTCTTTGCCTTCTTTGATGAGGCGACGGGCATCGACGAGGTACTGCTGCACCTGCTTCTTCTGCGCGTCCACCAGCATCTGGATGCGGGGCTTCAGGATATAGAACTCGTGCACATCGCCACGTGGCACAGGGCCCGAGATGATAAGTGGCGTCCGGGCGTCGTCAATCAGAACGGAGTCTACTTCGTCGACCATGGCGTAGTGGTGCTTGCGCTGCACTAGCTCCTCGGGGTCGCGCGCCATGTTGTCGCGCAGGTAATCGAAGCCAAACTCGTTGTTGGTGCCGTAGGTAATATCGGCCAGGTAGGCCTGCCGACGCGCATCCGTGTTCGGCTGGTGCTTATCTATGCAGTCGACCGTGATTTTATGGAACTCGAACAGCGGCGCATTCCACTCAGAGTCACGCTTGGCTAGGTAGTCGTTTACGGTTACCAAGTGAACTCCGCGGCGAGCCAGCGCATTCAGGAAGGCCGGCAGGGTTGATACCAGCGTTTTGCCCTCACCCGTAGCCATTTCGGCAATTTTGCCCTGGTGCAATACTACGCCGCCAATCAGCTGCACGTCGTAGTGAATCATGTCCCAGGTAATTTCGGCCCCGGCGGCCAGCCACTTGTTGCTCCAGATGGCTTTGTCGCCCTCGATGCGCACGTTGGGTTTGCGCTGGGCATACTGCCGGTCGTAGTCGGTGGCAGTAACTACGAGCTGCCCGTTTTGGGTATAGCGGCGAGCAGTTTCTTTGGTGATGGCAAACGCGATGGGCAGCACTTCCATCAGCACAACTTCTAGTTCCTTGTTGCGCCTCTTTTCCAGCGTGTCGATCTGGTCGAACAGCTGCTCCTTCTGCACGGCATCCAGGGTAGCATCCTCGTTGACGCGCTGGTGCAGGGCGGCAATCTGGTCGTCGATAGATTTCAGGTACGCATCGATCCGGGCCCGGACCTCGTCAGTGCGGGCGCGCAGCTCATCGTCGCTGAGTTGTGCCAGTTTGGCATATTCGGCGTTTATGAGCGCCACGTACGGAACAATCTCCTTCAAATCCCGCTCCGATTTAGAGCCGAAAATTTTGGCGACGGTTTTCCCTAGAAAATCAAACATGCTGGTTTTACTTAATTGAAACGCCGGGGCGCATCCCAAATTTACAGGATTTCTATCCAAAACCGCCCCATATCATAATCAACAGACAATCTGGCGGGTTTTTCCGCAAAAACACCAAGCCCAAATACTTCGGCCTATTGCCCCCAGACTAATAATTTGACAAGCTGATGCAGTCGTAAGCCGAGTTGTACAGTTACAACGAACCCATCATTTTACTAGCCACTAAGGTGCCTCCAACCTCCTTAGCCTGCTACTTTCATTAAACTAAAATGCGCAATAGTATCGGGAAAGTTCAGCAAGCAATACTAGCCCTCTGGTGTTTGTATGCGCGGCTTGCCTGCTAAAATACTCAGCATGAACCAGCCTAATCTACACCCGTGGTATACTACCCTCCTTACACCATCAAACCCTGCTACCTCGTGAGGCGGCAGGGTTTGATGGAAAAATAGAGCTAGTGATAGAGTATTGTCAGGATGCCACGGCCATAGCTTCCTCCGTAGCTTGAATGGTCGTTAGCATTTCGCCTACGCATTGCTGTAGTCGCTCTTCAGAGCTCGGCATCAAGTTTCCTTGGTTGCTGGCTAGCACGCTGTAGGCAGGGCGTGGCGCGGCCAAGCCGAACGCCTGCATGGGACGCGGAACTACAAACGAGGTATCTAATCCGGCTATGTCCGCCGCTTGCCGTGCCAGACTAGCCCACGTATAGGCCCCTTGATTGGCCAAATGCCACACGCCTTTCTCCTGGTCGATGAGCAGATCCAGGGATACATTCACGAGGTCAGGCACATACGTGGGCGAAATCAATACATCATCGGCGGCGTAGAAGGCCTGCTTATGATGGCCCGCCCGGAGTGCATCGTACACGAAATTGTACTCATCCCAAGGGCTGAAAAAAGCACTTGTCCGGATTATCAGTGCTTCCGGCATTTGGGCCTGTACATATCGCTCTGCTAGGCGCTTACTGTTGCCGTACACGTTAAGCGGAGAAGGCTGGTCGCTTTCCACGTACGCCTCTGCTTTGGTACCATCAAACACCAAATCAGAGGAAAATGTGAGAAACTGAATACCTCGGTGGGCGCAGGCAGAGGCTAACACAGCAGGACCTGTGGTATTTTCTTGGTAGCATTGATGAAAATTTTGTTCTGCTTCATCAACCCGCACGAAACCGGCCGTATTCACTACGGCCCACGGCTGGTACCGGGCTAATACCGTTTCAACAGAAAGCGGATCCGAGATATTTAGCTCGGTACGTCCTAAGGCAATTGCCGCAATGCCCCGGCTGGCACAAATGCGTTGAAAAGCTCGCCCTAGTGTGCCGTTGGCGCCGGCAATAAGCAGTGGCTCGGGGGTAGTGTATTGATGTTGTTGCATAGCGTATTAGCTGTTATAAGTGGGGCCATGGTGATGATACAGAAACCTATCATCTCGCTCCCACCAGCCTTTGGAGTGAAGCACCGGATGATCGTAATGCCCTTCCGTGGCGAGCTTTCGAACCATATGAAACAGGGCCGTTGGGCGAGGATTGCCACTACGTACATCGAAAACGCCGCTTTCGTAGAAGCCCGCTTCTTGCGTAAGCAGGGTATTCCAGTCATAAGCACCTAGCAACGACCAGATAGTGATGGCGCGCATGTCTGCGCCTTCGTGCTTAAGCTGCTGGGCCGTATCCCAGGCATACTGCACCCAGCGCATTTGTTCTTCGCGGGTGCACCCTAGGTGCACCTCGGTTATGGCCATGGGTAAGTGATACCGCTCCCAAGCTTCCGTGAGCAAGCCATGCAGGCCTGTCATTTGCACCGCCTGTATGCGTACGGCCTCTACATCGGCATAGTGGGTGCGAGCTTGACTTTGACGCAGGTGGTGGGCCGGGAAATACTGGTGGTTTTCATCCAGAAACCGCTCACTGGTGATGTAGTGATTTATACCCAGAATGTCGGGAGGTGTGGGAGCATGGACTAACTCCAACAGCTCGGCTCTGGAGGCACCATTGGCGCGTAGATAGGCCCACAAGGGATGCTGCTCATGGAGGCGGCCGCAGAGCAAGTCATAAGTCAGCCAACGGCGGTTGTTCTCAAACTCAGCTTGATCAGCAAGCCCGGGGGTGCAGTGCGTTTTCCCTAGGTCTTCCGTTTGCACCAACTGTGCGGCCGGATTTACTTCTCGAATGGCCTGCATCGCCTGCTTTACCCCTTTTATGTGGTTGAGCTGAATGCGCACAAACGTGCGGTCATCAAACGCGTGCGGATACCAGAGGCCGTACAAACCACTAAATCGAGCCGTAGTAAGCGGCTCATTAATGGGGGTATAATACTGCACCCAAGGATAGCGCTCGGCCACCATCCGGGCAAAGCGGGCGATGCCCGCTACAAAGTTCTTCCGGTGCAACGCCGTGTAGTGCGGACCACTGCCGTGGTGCAGCAGCGTTATGATGGGGTCAATGCCCAACTCTCGCAGCCGAGCCATGCGCTCATCTGTCCAGGTCCAGTCCGGGCGGTCAAGGCTTTCGGGTGCCACTTGCTCCCACAAAATGGGGTAGCGCAATTTCCGAATTCCTAGGTCAGCAAATAAGTCTAAGTCCTCGATTCGGGTACGGTGCCCACTGCTTGCGAGCTGATCGAAGTATCCGTTTCCTACTCGTCGGATGGTACATTCTATGCCGCCCCATACTTCTACGTCCTCATCTTGCATAGCTTGAAAGGTAAAGTGGCACTGAGCAGCTTCAGATTAGATTTGCTACGCAGTGTTGAGATTACAACGCCCCAGAACGGGGCTGTCATCTGCTTTCCGACGCGGGCCTGCGTAAGGCTTTTGTCGGGAAGCAGATGACAGTACATCCAGTGGCTTAGCCGATGTAATTCTAAGGGCCGGTTATGGCTTGCCCTTGGCTGGGTCGCGGGGCACAAGCTTGTCCAGAATGGCAGCAGAGCCGGTTATTGCGGGCTTTGCGGGCTTTTGGGCTTCTTCCGTTTTCTCCGTGAGTTTCTTGTACAGCGTCAGGGCCTGGGCTACTACCTGGTCCATGTTGTAGTACTTGTATGTAGCCAGTCGGCCTACAAAGTGCACGTTCGGGGTCTCGTCGGCTAGCTTCTTGTACTTGTTATACAAGTCGGCGTTTTCGAGGCGTGGTACGGGGTAGTACGGGTCGCCCTCGGCCTTCGGATATTCATACACGATGGATGTTTTGGGATGCTTCTGGCCGGTTAGGGCCTTAAACTCCGTAATGCGCGTGTACAGGTTGTCGTTGGGGTAGTTTACCACCGGAGCCGCTAGGTAGTTTTCAACGTTCAACGTCTCGTGCTTAAACTCCAGGGAGCGGTAAGGAAGCTTGCCGTACTTGAAGTCAAAGTACTCATCTACCGGGCCCGTGAAAATCATTTCCTTGAACGGAATGAAATCCACGATGTCGTGGTAGTCGGTGTTAAGCATCACCTTTATGTTCGGGTGATCGAGCATGCGCTCAAACATCCGGGTGTAGCCGTGCAGCGGCATGGCTTGGTAGGTATCCGTGAAATACCGGTCGTCGCGGTTGGTGCGGGTAGGCACGCGGCTGGTCACCGATTTATCAAGTTCTGAGGGGTCCATGCCCCACTGCTTGCGCGTGTAGTTGCGGAAGAACTTCTCATATAGCTCCCGGCCTACCTTGCTTACTACTACGTCCTCAGAGGTTTTGATAACCGGCACTTGCTCCGCTACTGACTCAAAGAACTGCTCTACCTCAAAGCTATTGAGTGAGAGGCCGTACAGCTTATTGATGGTATCGAGGTTGATGGGCATCGGTACAAGTTGGCCATCTACAGAGGCTAGTACGCGGTGCTCATAAGGGCGCCAATCCGTAAAGTTGGAGAGGTACTCGAATACGTCTTTGGAGTTGGTGTGGAAAATATGGGGACCGTATTTGTGGATCAGGATGCCATCCTCATTGTAATGATCATAAGCATTGCCGGCAATGTGGCTGCGCTTATCTACAATGAGTACTTTTTTATTGGAGCGCGTAGCGAGCCGCTCGGCCAATACACTGCCGGCAAATCCGGCTCCGACGATGAGATAATCGAACATAGCTAAGCGGTCTTTTAGGGGAGAAAGGAAAAGAATGTCAGGCGGGTGGGTAGGCGGTAGGAGGTAGTAGTAAGCGCTGAGCGGGAGTGCTGGTGGCCTTTCAGCCCCAATGCCTGAACCGTTCTGTTAGAGATAAGCTAGCGTAATGTTGTTGCTACAGCGTACCCTGCTCAGCCGCGGCGGCTGAGGTAGCAGAGAGTTTTTTCTGCATGAGGTCCACCATTTGCTGCCAGGTTTGGTCCCAGCTGATGGTAGCGAGGTAGTCGTCGGTGCGCTGGCGCCAGTCAGCATCCTGGTGCTGCGTAAGGGCTTTGGCAATGGCCTGCCCGAAATCATCGGCGGTGGCAGCAATTTGCACCAGGTTCAACTCGCCATATGGGCGCACTACGTCGCGGATGGGCGTGCTCACTACCGGGCGGCCGGCGGCCAGATACTCTGGCGTTTTAGTGGGCGAAATGAATTTAGTGCTCTCGTTATCAGCAAAAAGCAACGTTGCTACATCCCAACCGCGTAAGTAGGAAGGTAGTTCCTGATAGTCTTTGCTGCCGAGGTAGTGAATGTTTTGCTGACGAGGCAAAAGCGCGGGGTCAATTTTCACCACCGGCCCGATGATAACGAACTGCCACTCGGTGTGGGCATCGGCCAGCTGGCGCAACAACTCAATATCTAGGCGTTCATCCACTACCCCAAAAAATCCTATGCGGGGATGGGCAATGCCAGCTTGGTCGGCGGGCTCGGGCATGTGCTGGCGGGCCTGGCCAAAGTGCGCTTTATCTATGCTGCTTGGGAACGGGTGAGCATCAGCGTGTTGCTCGCGCTTGGCTTCGTAGAGCGTGTGCCCACCTGTGAAAACGTAGTCGGCTTTCCGGAATAACTCCTGTTCCCGCTCACGAAGCGCGGGCGGAGCGAACTTAAAGGCAGCCAGCTCATCCATGCAGTCGTAGATGGTGAGAGCAGGCTGGAAGTTGCGTGATTTACCCAATGCCATGGGCGTGTAGTACCACGCAATAAAATTTTCAATTCCTTGTTCGCGAAAGTGCTGAGCAAGCACCTCAAATTGGATCTGGTCGGCGGCTTCCTCCTGCTCGGGGCCACGTAGGCGGGCGGGCAGATGCACCACAAGCACTTTCAGGCCGTGCTGCCGCTCCTTTACTTCCAAGTGCGGCTCAATCAGGTCATCGGGGTGGTAGAAGGCGTCTTCTACGTAAAACACCCGGCCCTGCTGCGCAAACCGCGACATTAGGTGCTGCGGGCGCTGCCATACAAAATCCCAATGCAAATGCGCAAAGCACACTACATCAGGCAGACGGTGAGGTAAGGATAGAGCAGAATCAGCGGATGTGGTAGTGGAAGTAGTGTGGGAGGCGCGCACTGGCGGCTCCGCTGGTGGAGTCAGCGACATAGAGTAAAGAGTATTACGTTCATCAGCAGACGACCATCCAACCCCGATACAGAAATCACCACTGTCGGCGGTCGTCTTACACTAGTACGGTTAGCTCTAAAAAAGGGTATGGATGAGTTTGCTTTACCCCTCTCCCTACACTCTAAGGTGGCCAAAAATGGCGCTAAGGCTACAGAATGCACTGCATTTCCAAGGCGTCTTGCCAGCCCTGCGCAGTACGCAGCCACTCTCGCCGTATGCCTACCCTCGTGAACCCAGCAGCCGCAAACAGGGCCACGCTGGCCACATTGCTAACGCTAATGGTACAGTGCAATTGGTGCAGCTGCAACACTTGCCTAGCATACGCAAGTAATAACTCTAGGGCTGCCTGCGCATACCCCTGCCGGCGGTGGGGCTGCAGAATAGTAATGCCTACGCCGGCCCGTTGGTGCAGCGGCTCAAACCCAAATACATCTACCGTCCCGACGGCCTTCCGCGTGGCGGCCTCACACACAACCAACCGCAGTTGGCGCACCTCAAAAAAGTCAGCAGCGGCGCTATCCAGGTACTGGCGCAACACGTGGCGCGAAACCGGCGTGAGCGTGTCCGACACCCCCCACACGCTAGGGTCGTTTTCCAGCGCATACAGAAACTCGAGGTCGTCGGCTTCCAGGGGGCGCAGAAAAATCAGGTCGGAGCGAAGCATAGGGCTAGTACGTGAAATTCGGGTAAGCAAACCTACTACCCTGCCGCCAAACGCAAACCGCCAAGGCTGCTACCCCACAATTATGCGCCAACCTTCAGGGTGAAGAGCAGTTTAGCTAGATTCCACCTTACTGGTTTTCAGCTATGAAATATAATTTGCTAGGCAATACGGGCCTGAAAGTATCGGAATTGTGTTTGGGCACGATGACGTTTGGCGGCAAAGGCTGGGCGGCGGCCATCGGCAACCTGGGCCAAGCGGCCGTAGATGAGCTAATGAAGCGCTCCATAGAGGCCGGCATCAATTTTATTGATACGGCTAATGTGTACTCTGAAGGGCTTTCGGAAGAGCTGACGGGCCAGTCCATTCACAACCTGGGCGTGTCGCGGCATGAGTTGGTGCTGGCTACTAAGGTGCGCGGTAAAATGGGCGAAGGCCCCAACGATGCCGGCCTCACGCGCAAGCACATCTATCAGCAAGTAGAAGACAGCCTGCGCCGCCTGAAAACCGACTACATCGACCTTTACCAAACCCACAGCTACGACCCGCTCACGCCGCTGGAAGAGACCTTGCGCGCCCTCGACGACCTAGTGCGCAGCGGCAAGGTGCGCTACATTGGTGCTAGCAACGTGGCGGCCTGGCAACTCATGAAAGCTCTGAGCTACTCCACCTACAACCATGTGGAAAAGTACGTTTCGCTGCAGGCCTACTACACCGTAGCAGGCCGCGACCTGGAGCGGGAACTGGTGCCGCTGCTCCAGGATCAGAAAGTGGGCCTGATGGTGTGGAGCCCGCTGGCCGGTGGTTTTTTGAGCGGCAAATTCACCCGCGAAAACCAGAGCGAAGAAGGCGCCCGCCGTACGGGCTTCGACTTTCCGCCCGTTGATAAAGAAAAAGCATTTGCGGTGCTGGATGTGCTGCGCCCCATGGCCGAGGCGAAAGGCGCTACCGTGGCGCAACTGGCGCTGGCGTGGCTGCTGCATCAGCCGGTAGTCACCAGTGTCATCATCGGGGCCAAAAAGATGGAACAGCTCGATGATAACCTAAAAGCCGTTGATGTGCGCTTGAGCCCAGAGGAACTGCAGCAGTTGGACGAAGTAAGCAAGCTAGCCCCGGAGTACCCCAACTGGATGCTGGACTTTACCAAAGGCGACCGGCAAGTTTAACCCTTATGGCACCCTAGTAAAACCCACAGTGCCCTGGCCAAAACACGTTGTTCTGGCCAGGGCACTGTGGGTTTTACTAGGGTGCTGTAGCGCGCAAACCAACGCTGGTGCTAGCCTTAGCTAACCTCAATGCTGCCTTGAAATACGCGGGTGGCAGGGCCACTCAGAAACACGTTGGTGAAGGAGCCATCGGGCTTAGCATCGAAGGCCACGTGCAGGTCGCCGCCGGGGGTGCGCAGGTGCACGGGGCTGGTGGCACCACGCCGCGAAGCCGCCAGCGCCACGGCCGTTACGCCCGTACCGCAGCTCAGGGTTTCGTCTTCCACGCCGCGCTCATAGGTGCGCACCTGCCACGGTTGGCCCGGCACGGCCGGCGCTTCCACAAAGTTGATGTTGGTACCCTTCTCCCGAAACCGTTCATTGTAGCGAATAGAGCGGCCCTCGGTAAACACGTTCAGCTCGGCTAGGGTGCTCGGCGGCTGAAACCGCACCAAATGCGGCGAGCCGGTATCGAGGAAGATGCCGTATTCATCTACCTCTTGCTGCCCAATCACATCCTGCATGCGCAAATGCACTGTGCCATCGGCATCCACGCGGCCTTCGTGCGGACCATCTGCGGCCAGGAAATGGGTAGTGTCCTCAATTACGCCGAGCTGCTTGGCAAACGCCACCGTGCAGCGGCCACCGTTGCCGCACATAGAGCCGAGGTAGCCATCGGCGTTAAAGTATACCATCTCGAAATCGTACTGACCGTGCGGGCGCAGCAGTATCAGGCCATCGGCCCCAATACCGCGGCGCCGGTCGCAGAGAAAGCGCACCAGCTGATGGTTGTTTTCATCGAACTGCATGGCGCGGTCATCTACCATCACGAAGTCATTGCCAGTGCCTTGGTATTTAAAGAAAGAGAGCATCATGGGGAAGGGCAAACAAAAGTCAGACAAGTTTACGCAGCAAGGCAATCTGGCCGGCGTGGTAAAGATAATGCTGCGCGGTGCCATGCAGCAGCACGTACACAGAATCTGCCGCGCCATCGGGGCGGGCGGGCACTTCGCGGAGCACTGTATCCAGCGCACCTTCCGCTACTGTTGACGCCGCGGCCAGCAACCGCTCATGGGCCTGCTGAAGCTCCTGCCGGGCTTGCTGCCAGGCGGTTTCACTAGGCTCGCTCTCGAAGGCAGGCCAGTCGTCAGCTGTTGGCGGGGTTAGTTCCAGCCGTTCGATGCGGTGTGTAACCGTATCGGCCCAGGTAGTCAGGTGGCGCACTAGCTCCCCAATGCTATGGATGCCGGGCAATGGATGCGCCGCTGCCTGTGCGGCCGAAATGCCCGCCAGCACCTGCTGCAGCGAGGGTCCCGACCACGCCTCACCCCAAAATGCCCGCTGTAGCTGATCAGTAATGCGCTCTGACTCTTTCATTTTGCCTCACTTCGTTTCAAGATAGAATATACAATACCAGCCGGAACTGTGCCATCCCGTACCTTTGCCTGCCTGCCCCTGCGGGTAGCTTAAAGGTAGTTCTATGTACACGTTCCTCACCACCAGCCCCTGGGCCGACTACGAGCTGATCGACGCCGGCAACTTTGAGAAGCTGGAGCGCTTCGGCAAACACATTCTGGCTCGCCCCGAGCCCCAGGCCATCTGGGATCCGCACCTTTCCGCCGCGGAGTGGCAGCGCGCCAACGCCACGTTTACCCGCGAGAAAGGCAGCCAGGAGCGCGGCCAGTGGAAAATAAAGCCCGGCACGCCGGAGCAGTGGGTTATTGGCTACGAGCGGCCCAATGGACTGAAGCTGCGGTTTCGCCTGGGCATGTCGTCGTTTAAGCACGTGGGGCTGTTTCCGGAGCAGGACCCGAACTGGCAGTTCATTTATGAGCAAACCCGCAAGCGCCGCGCCGCTCAGCCGCGTGTGCTCAACCTGTTTGCCTACACCGGGGCTGCTACCCTTGCTGCCCGCGCTGCCGGCGCCGACGTTACGCACCTCGACTCGGTAAAGCAGGTGAACTTCTGGGCTCGTGAGAACATGGAAGCTTCCGGCCTTGATGGGGTGCGGTGGCTAGTGGAAGATGCCATGAAGTACGTGCGGCGCGAGGTAAAGCGCGGCAGTAAGTACCAGGGCCTCATCCTCGATCCGCCCGCGTACGGCCGCGGCCCGAACGGCGAGAAATGGCAGCTGGAAGATGAGCTGAACGAAATGCTCAAGCTCTGCAAGGAGCTTCTCGATCCGCAGGACCACTTCTTCCTGATTAACCTGTACTCCTTGGGCTTCTCAGCCCTCATTCTGGAAAACTTGGTGCACGAAATCTTCCCGGATGCGCGCCAGAACCGCGAAATCGGGGAAATTTATTTGCATGATGCCGCTGCCCGCAAGCTACCGCTCGGTACGTTCTGCCGGTTTGCTACGTAAGCGGGGCACCCTTCCTGTCATGACACTTTACGGTTAAGCTGCACCTAGGCGCAGCCTGACGCTATTACCTGCTGTATGTCGCATCCGCTTTCTCGTCATCGTCGCTTGGCCCTCATTGACATGGGCACCAATACGTTTCACCTGCTGATTGTGGAGCTGCCTGAGCCCCGCCATCAGGAGCCCGTAACGTTGCTGCGCACCAAAGTAGGCGTGAAGCTAGGCGAGGGCGGCATCAGCGCCGGTCACATTGCGCCCGAAGCCTACGCCCGGGCGTTGCATACGCTGGCTGGCTTTAAGGAGGAAATAGAGCTGCACGAGGTGACAGAAGTGCGCGCAACCGCTACTAGCGCCGTGCGCGTGGCCCAGAACGGCCCTGAACTGGTAAAAGACATTTTCGAGCAGACTGGCATTCAAGTGGAGGTAATCCCTGGCGACCGGGAGGCCGAGCTCATTGCCAAGGGCGTTCGGGAGGCCGTGCCACTGGGTACGGTGCCGCATTTGCTGATGGATATTGGTGGCGGCTCGGTGGAGTTCATCATTGCCAACGAAAGCACCATTTTCTGGAAACAAAGCTTCGAGATTGGTGCCCAGCGGCTACTCGATAAGTTTTTCACTGCCGACCCCCTACCCCCTCTCGCCGTGCAAACCCAGCAAGCATACCTGGCAGACGTATTGGCACCGCTCACGGCGGCCGTACGCCAGTGGAGCCCGGTGGCCCTGGTAGGCGCCAGCGGCACCTTCGATACGCTCTGCGACTTGCAAGCAGCCCGCACGGGCCACCCCGAACTGGTAGGCAAGCCTGCCCCAGCCACCGCTATTCCGCTGGAAAGCTTCCGACTAAGCTACGAGCAGTTCCTGGCCCTCGACCATGCCGGACGCCTAGCGCTGCCCGGCATGACACCACTGCGCGCCGATATGATTGTAGTAGCCTGCGTGCTAATTGACTATGTGCTGACCACATACGGCCTTACCACTATGCAGGCTTCAGCCTATGCCCTCAAAGAAGGTTTACTGGCTGAGTTACTAGGTCAGTAAACGCCTCAAGCCGCCCCTACCTCACGTCCTGACTTTGCCCAAGCTCCGTCCATAATGTCCACTGTCTTTCCCTATACTCAACTCTTCACTTTCACGGAAAGCGTTTTCAAACGCATTGGCTGCTCTGATGAAGATGCTACCCTCGCTACAGAAACCCTGCTTTCGGCTGACTTGCGAGGAGTGGACTCCCATGGCGTAGCTCGGCTCATTGGCTACATTCGGTTGTGGGAAGCCGGACGCATTAATGCCACGCCGAGGGTAGGCGTCACGTACGAAACACCGAGTACGGCCGTGGTAGATGGCGACGGTGGCCTAGGCCTGGTAGTAGGCCCCAAGGCCATGGAAGTAGCCATGGAGAAAGCGCGGCAGGTGGGTACGGGCTGGGTCTCAGTAAAGAACTCCAACCACTTTGGCATTGCCGGCTACCACGCCATGAAGGCCCTAGCGCACGACATGATTGGGGTGGCCATGACCAACGCCTCGCCGCTGGTGGCGCCCACGTATTCGCTGGAGCGGCTGCTGGGCACTAACCCTATCGCGGTAGCTGTGCCCGCCGGCGACCAGCCCGATTTCGTGCTGGATATGGCCACTACCACCGCCGCCAACGGCAAGCTCGAAATAGCCCAGCGTAAAAACCTACCTATCCCGAACGGCTGGGCCCAGAACGCCGATGGCTCAGGCTCAACGGATGCCAACGCCGTGAAAAATGGCGGGGCTCTGCTGCCACTTGGCGGCGCTACTGGTTCGCACAAAGGATATGGCCTAGGCGCTGTGGTGGATATTTTCTCGGCGGTACTGAGTGGTGCCAACTATGGGCCGTGGGTGCCACCGTTCGTGGCGTTTTTACAACCATCAGCCAACCCAGTGGGTGCCGGACTAGGTCACTTTTTCGGCGCTATGCGCGTCGACGCGTTCCGTCCGGCCGCCGAGTTTAAAGCCCACATGGATAACTGGATTACTACGTTTCGCTCTGCTCAGGCCATGGAGGGCAAGCACGTTCTTATCCCTGGCGACCCGGAGCGAACCATGGCCGAACACCGGTTGCTAGGTGGTATTCCCCTCCTAGAGCCCGTGATACAAGACCTGGAAACCGTAGGCGCCAAGTTCGGCGTGAAGCTCTAGCCCTGCCAGCTTCGAAAAGGTACTACGGGGTTTGAAAGCATTTGCTACCTAGTGCGGAAGCTCAAACCCAAAACAACAAAAAGCCCACCCGGTGATACCGGGTGGGCTTTTTCTATAGACTAGCCTGAAAGCCGCTTAAATCATCTGAGTATCATTGAGCAGCTTGCTCATGGCTACATCTTCGTTGAGGTATTTAGAAGAGTAGTTTTCATCGGGACCGTTGAGGAAGAGGCAGGTTTTGCCTTCCACGGCTCCAATGATGGCATCTTTCTCAGCCATAGGCAACGCGGGGCAGCCAAGGCTACGGCCCAACCGGCCGTACTGCTTAATAAAATCCTCACTCACGTAGTCGGCGCCGTGCATCACGACCGCCCGCGACAACGCATTGGTGTTGTAGCCTTCATCTACGCCTTTGAGCTTAAGCGAGCGGCCGTGCTTGCCAGTGTACTCGCCCTGCGTTACATAGAAGCCCAGGCTACTCATGTTCGACTCATTCTCATTAGAGAAGTTCGTAGCCATGTTCTCACCGGAGTTGTGACCGTGGGCCACCAACGTGTGAAACTTCACTTGCTTAGCGGCCAAGTCCAGCACCCACAAGCGCTTTTGCGTTGAGGGCAAGCTGAAATCTACTACCGTGAGCAGTTGCTTATCACCGAGCTTGTTTTCGTTTTCCAGGTTGAGGTAGCCGGTCATGGCTTTCTCAAACACCTCGTAGCGCAGGCCCTGCTGCTCCAGGCCTAAGTCGCGGTACAAGCCCTGCAGACGCTGGTCGAACAGCACAGCTTTCATCACGGCCGGTGACGGCAGGTTTAGTTCCGAACCTGTGGTAGCGGCCTTCGATTTGGTCACGGGGGCAGCCAGGGGGGTAGCCAAAAACAGGGAGGCTACAAACGGCAACACACGCCGGGCCATCCGACGGGCGCGGCGCTTGAGACGCTGGCGGCTAACTACACTCTGATTTTCCATCGACACAGGTTCTTTTCGTTTTCGAAAAAGCTTCCTGCCAAGCAGGAAACCTATTATATAAAGTCTATACGCGTTCGGCTTCAGTACAGATGCCTTGGCGTAACTTCATTGTTCAGGTTTTGAAACATAGCGCAAGGCTAATTGATTCATTCCGGCTCCATGAAAAATAAGTTACGCGTTCTGGAGCTCGAAAACAAATCTTGCACTCGCTCAAGAGTATTGCAATTTTCTTAGTTATCTTGAATCCCCATATTTTCTTGATAGCTGCCTTTTCCGGCAACTCGCCGCTCTTTTTTTCCCCAACCAATTCCCACTTTCTCTTATGCACATTTGTACATCCTGGATGCGCAAGCTCACTTTGGCCGCAGCCGCGCTGCTGGTTTTAGGAGGGCACCCCGCCAACGCCCAAAAGGTAGTTCTGCAAGGCTACTGGTGGGATTACTGGAACAGCAACTACCCTAATGGCTGGGCCAACTATATTGCTCAACTGGCTCCCCGCCTGAAGGCCATGGGCATTGATGCCGTGTGGCTCCCACCAAGCATCAAAAACGGGAACCAGGGCAATGGCTACTCGCCCTTCGACAACTACGACCTCGGCGACAAATACCAGAAAGGCTTCGTAGCTACTCGCCTCGGCACCAAAGATGAGCTGCTGCGGGCCGTGGCTATACTCCACGCCAATGGTATTGAAGTAGTACAGGATATCGTACTGAATCACAACGACGGTGCTGGCTCGCAAACCGGCGCGGGTGGCCAGGACCCTGCCGCTTGGGAAGATTACTCTACCAGCAAATACAAGAACTTCCGCTACGTAAGCTACTCCAAGCCTGCTACCACGGAAGATGCCGCCAACTACCTGGCCCGCAACGGCCGCTTTCCGAAGAATTGGCAGAACTTCAACCCCAACCCCGGCAACAACTCCACCTCCGGCGACTGGAACGCCGTGTACTTTGGGCCCGATGTGAGCTATTACAACGGTGCCTATGGGCAGAGCTCTAATGCCACCTTCAACCCTACCCAAAGCGCCGACTATATGCGCACCAACGTGCGCAACTGGCTGATTTGGTACAAGAAGCAGGTGGGCTTTGATGGCGTGCGGATGGATGCCGTAAAGCACTTCCCGGATGCCGCCAGCGAAGATTTCCTCTATAACCTGCAAAGCAACGCGGGCTGGGCTTCCGGAGGTGCTACCATGTATGCCGTGGGCGAATGGGTAGGCTCCGCGGGCCAGATGGACGGCTGGGTAAGCAACGTGCAAAACCGGGCCGGCACCTTCGACTTTTCATTGCGCAATGGCCTCTACAGCATCGTAAGCGGCGGCGGCAACTTCGACCTCGGCTCATTGCCTGGCTACCAGCAGGGGTCCAGAGTTTTTCTGATTAACGGACAGTATGTGCATCGCACCGTACCGTTTGTGAACAACCACGACACCTTCCGGCCTACTACCGATGCCAACGGTAACTACACCGGCTGGAATACCGGCTCGGAGCTGGCCCCTCATATTGACCCCTTCGATCCGCGCTTGTCCGCTACCTATGCGGCAGCTATGGCTATGGATGGCTCGCCCCAAATTTTCTTTGAAGACCTCTTCAACGTGGGCAATACCAGCAAACGGTTTTCGCACCAGCCCACTAGCACCACCGACCTGCCGCTGCGCGATGATATCAATAACCTGATTTGGTGCCACCAGAACCTGCGCTTTAAGGATGGCGCCTACAAAGTGCGGTATCAGGCCGCCGACCACCTAGTGATTGAGCGCGGCGCCAAGGCCATCATCGGCATCAACGACAACTTCTCGGTGTGGCAGAACAACACGGTTTCCTGTGATTTTGCCCCCGGCACGGTCTTGAAAGACTACTCGGGCGCTAACGGTACGGCCACCGTAACCGTCAGCAGCTCCCAGACGGTGAGCATCAATACGCCTCCTTGCAACGGCACCGCTACCAGCGGCCGTCGTGGCTACTCGGTGTGGGCACCTACCGGCATCGGGACCAACTACAACCGCGCCGCCATGGCCACCACCCAGGAATGGGAGCTGGCCGATGACCTCGGCGACTCGCACGCGTCATCGTTGAAGCAGGGCGGGCAACTACCGGCTTCCTCTACGGCGTACCGCACGGCGGGCCGGATTTACGTGGCCGCAGGCAAAGCCGTCACCTACACTCTCTTCCCTACCGATGCCACTCGCAGCCTGGCCGTGGAGCTGGTAAGCAGCACGGGCACCATCCTGACCAGCAAAACGGGCACCGGCAACCTCACGGGTACCTACACTCCCACCGCCGACGGCTGGATTACGCTGCGCGCCAAAAACGCCGTGAGCACCAACCCAGCCCAGCGGGCCTTCATCAAAGCCACTTACACGGCCCCAACCGTGATATCGACCACGGCCATGCGCGAAAACACTGTGCTGGCCACGATGCAGCCTGCTATGGCTGGGGCGGACCTAACGGTATACCCGAACCCAACCAACTCCGACCGCATTGATGTGGTGCTTCAGTCGCCGCAGGACCTGACGGCTACCATGCGCCTGCTGGACCTAACGGGCCGCTTGGTGCATGAGCAGTCGGTGCGTTTGTACCCGGGCTCTACGGAGCGCCGCCTCACGGTGAACCGCGCGCTGCCAGCGGGTATCTATCAGCTGCAGGTGCCGGAGTTGGGCCTCAGCCGGAAGGTAGTAGTCAAGTAACCGCTTGGCATTAGTTAACAAAAAAGCCCTGTCAGATATCTGACAGGGCTTTTTTTTATTGTAGGGTCTAGTCGTGGCCGGGTGCTGTGCCGGACGCCGGGGCCGGATGCGTTACTTTAAACACGCCTCCTACGGAAAGTACCCGTTCAATTTCCTCAGCGGTAATGTCTTCCTTGTGAAAATGCACCGTTGCCACCTGGGTTTTGGCATCGATAACGCAGGCTGCTACCCCTGGCAAACCGCTAAGCTGTTGCTGTACAGTGGCTACCTGCACCGGATCTTGTAGGCCCGCTACTTGTAGCTGCAGCATCTGCACGGCGCGTGCATCGTTGCCGAAGCGAAGCTTATTCCAGCCAGCCCAGGCTACTAGCATGCCAAGTAATAGCAAGGCTGTTTGTCCCAATCGTTTCAGTTTCACTGCCTACAGACGAGTTAGCCTAACGCTTGAACATCGAGACTTAGCTAGCGCGCCCACGTATCAGCAGTTATTGTACCGTGATGTTGCCGCGAATTTCGCCGCTGGTGTAGGCCTGCGTGTGCAGGTTTACATAGGTTTCGCCGGCTAGCAGCTTGGCACCATCAGCCTCCGACAGAGTAGCCGTGCCGGTGATAGGCGAGGTGGCTACGCTGCTGAAGGGCACAATAACGCCTCCATTTACACCGGGCGCTGCCTGATGAATATGGCCCGCCAACGGGGTCAGGCCGGTGTAAGTAACGGTGTAGGTTAGTACGCGCGTGGTTTTATCGTAAGAGCCCGACATGGTACCGGTTGCGGTAGAAGGCGTAGGCGCTACCTGCTGCTGGCCATTAATGGTAGCCTTGAGCTGCACTACATTAGAAGCTGGCGCGGCCGTGGTGTCATCGTCTTTGCACGCCGAAAAAGCGGCGGAACCAAGCAAGGACAAAAAGAGAAGGGTAGTTTTTGCGTTCATCAATGAAACGAAATGAAAAAATCAATAATGGAAATGACTATTTGCGGAATCCCTCTTTCGGCCGGATAGTGAAGTTGCGGTTCACGTTAAAGCCGAAGTAGATGTCGCCTTTAAAGAAGTTGCCGCGGGTATTGGCCACGAAGAACTTTTCAATCATGCCCTGGGAGTTGGTCACGTGCAGCTGGAAAATGTGCCCGCCCGTTTCAATATCCACCCCTACTGCCAACGCATTGCGGACGCCGGTGGGTCTGGCGCTGGGCAGCATGTAGTAATATTCTGCGTTCAGGGAGGTGCGCTTGGTTAGCTTCTGGCGCCCGCCAATTCCTACTGCGTACACATCATTTGGCTCGGTAGTGGCTTCCACCGAGTTCCGGTGAATCAGCGTCGGCATGAGCTGCAGGGAAAGATCAGGGCTGAACTTACGGGCTATCAGGGCCTGATAAGAGAGCGACAAGCGACGCGTAAAATTCATGGCCGGGTCGTCGCTGCGGAGTGTATTCACGGCCGAGCTGGCAAATAGCGTCACGCTTACGGGCATGGCCTTGGGTCCGGTGCTCTGGCGCAGGGCCCGGTATTTCACGAAGCCGTCGAGCGTTTTCTCCAGGGAGCTGCGGCCTATCCCGATTTCCAGTTGGTCGGTTAAGGCGTATTCCAGCCCTAGGCGGATGCTAGCCTGATCAAGCCCGAAAAAGTTGTAGGCACCGCTGTTAAGCGTACCAAATCGGTGCGAAATCAGGAACACCATGGTGCCCTGCCCGGGCGTTTGAACGGTGTGCCCATTTATCAGGCGGGTACTTTTAAACGTAGCCTCTACCAGGGAAGGAGTTGTCGGAGGCGCCTGGTTGTCGAGCTCACCCAGCAAATCATCCTGAGCAAGGGTTGGCGTGGCCCAGAAGGCTAGTAGCACACCCAGCAACAAAGCCAATCGGCTCGAGAAGGGAGTAAATGTTGTTGACATAAAAAAGGGAAAGTCAGCTAAAGGCGGCACACCGGTACTCCGGTGCCGTTTGCTGGATACTAAGGCTTGTGAATGGTAAGCTGGCCAACCGGCTCGCAACTGAGCGTGACCTTGATGCCGACTACTTTAGCAATGTTTTCGCGCACCAACAGCGGAATCTCAATGCCATAATCGGCCGGCGCTACACTGAAATAGGCGTTTACCAGCAACACACCTTTCTGCTGCTCTAGGGCGCCCGTAACGGTCAGGTGCTTGGTTACGCCGTGAATGGTAAGGTCGCCTTCCACGGAAACCCGCTGCGACTCGCCGCGGGCCAGCGCGTCGGCATCGAAATTCAGCACCTTCCCCCGAAACGTGGATTTGGGAAAGCGCTCCGACTCCATGTAGTTCTCGTTGAAGTGCTCCTGCATGAGGGTGCGCTTAAACTGAAACGACTTGATGGGCACGCTGAACGCCAGTTGCTGGGTTTGCAGATCAATGATGGCCGCGGCTTGCTCAGTGCGGGCCTCAATATCCTCGATGATGCTGGTGGAAAAGAAGCTGACGTTTCCCTTCTGGGTGGTGTATTTGGCTTGAGCCAGCCCGATGGTAATATCACCGATCAGTAGCAGGAGCCCACACAAGGCAATGCGCGCACGAAAATTCAGGCTTCGCATTGTCCGTTAATTGTTAGGTGCACCGGCGTCTACCCATTTCTGCAGCAAGTCAATGTCGCAGTCAGAGAGCTTGTTGCCACCATCAGGCATGGGGTTGTAACCGGGCAGGTGCTTTACGTTGCCCATTAGCTGGCCCGAGCGAACGTACTTCTGGATAACCGAGAAATCCTCTAGGTTCACTCCACCCGTCAGCAGTACCGGGTTATGGCAGCTGCGACAGTTGCGGTCCAGCAACGGAGAAATAGATACGCTATAGGAAACTACTGCGGGAGTAGTGCACACAACCCGCGGCGAACCTATTTCATCGGCATTGTTATAGGCGCAGCCACTAAGCAACAGGCTAAGTAACGCACCATAAAGAGTACAACGTTTTACCATGAGCAAATAGAACTAGGGTGGAACAGCATATGGACGCACCTACTTCCCTTGTACCCGAAGGACACGGCAAGCATAGCAGCCCCCTCGCTGAGCGGGTCTATGAATAATTCAATTGTGAGTGGCAAGCCGCACCAGAATGATATTGCTACATACAATACCAGACACGACGAACTATGTTTCAGATCGGGAAAAATATTTTTAGCTTGTTATCCGCTGATATACTGCCCTGTGGGCACTTATTACCCTCGGCAACCGCAATACATGCCTGTTAGTGAAAAAGTTAGCCCTTTGCACTATTTACTACCTGGTTGGATATACAGGCAACGACAGCATATTCTTGGGATTCATTCTGGTACTAAAAATTCCCATAATGAGCCTCAAAACTAACTGCAGCCCAATGCCCGCCCTAATAATTTCCAAGCTATTAGGTGAACTATACAAATTGCCCGTTGAAGTATAATTTTACCCCGTTCAATTGGGCAAATTTTGCATTATTCTTATTCTATTAATAAATTAAAATATAACTTGTTCAACTATAGATAACCACAACCTAATCAGCTATATACACCTACCCTTCATAAGTAATTTCCAGCCCTACTGTTAGTTTTTTACATTTTATAAAATAAATATTTTCACACCTTCCATTCAAATGGTACAACCGCGCCAGCACTAGGCTCTTCTCAAGCCCGAACCCGGAATAGCGCACTACAGGCTTACTGCCATCCATGCGCCTGGAACCGAGTAGCGGCAACCGCACCGTCAAGCCATTTTGATTCCAGTCCGGGTCCGCTCAGGTACAGACAGGCGCCCTCCCCTACCGTCCGGATGATGGCCCGGTACTGATCGGGGGGTAGCGCCGGGCAGCCCCGGCTGTATCCAAGCTGGCCGTTGCGCTGCAGGTATTCCTGGCTTACATAGTCGGCGGCGTGTAGCACTACGTAGCGCCGCTGCGCATTATCATTCAGGCCGGGGTCGAGGCCGCGCAGCCGGCGCGAAAGGCCATGGCTGCCCTGATACGTATCCTGCGTGCGGTAAAAGCCCAGGGAAGTGCACGCTGATTTCATAACGTTGGAAAAGCGCCGGGCGCGTAGCTTTCCCGAGCCGCGCCCGTGCGCCACATGGCTGTGCTGCAGTACCTGGCCCGCACGCAAATCCAGCACCCAGAAACGCTTTTGGGTGGAGGGCAAATCCATATCTACCACGGCCAGAATACCAGGCTGGCTTACTTTGCCCGTCTTCCGCAAGTTCAGGTACCCCACGCAGGCCCGCTCCAGTACCTCTAAGCGTAAGCCAGCCGCAGCTTCTCCGAGGCGGGAGTGCAACGCCTGTACGGCTAGGTGTACAGAATCGGGCAACCCGGCCAGCGGCGACACCGGCGTCAGGCGCAAGGAGTCGGGCAGTTCAACAGCGGGTGCGGCGTTAGTGGCAGCAGGCAACGCCACGGCGCTGTATTGCCCGGGCCGGCTGCCTGCCACGGTAGTTTCGCCGATGGAGGACTGACACGCCGTGAACACTCCCACTAGGCCAGGCAACACGGCCAACCGTGCCAGCCGTCGCAACGAACCAAGGCGATAACTACTGGATGACAGGGGTAGCGGTACGGGCATAGCACACAACACGGTTCGGCCCGAAAGTCCGCATTTCAGCTTCCCGATACAAGTGTTGGCTGATCTGTTGGCCGATAAAATCAACCTAGCAGCGGAAACAGCAGCGCTGCCTGCGCTGAAAAGATAGCCGGACTCACCCAGGGCCCGACTATCTACCCACCGTCACAGGCTGGCGCGTCATGGGAAACCGCCAGTCTTGCAGTAGTGAGTTTGCTCAGTACGTTGCGCATGCGTTACTCACTAGCTAACAGAATACTACCCCTGCTGGCAGGCCAAAGCCCACCCAGGATAAGAACACTAGCTACGCAGTGAGGTTAGCGCGCGGTTTGTACTAGGCATAATCTTATACGCAACCGGTTTGGCCCACTGCGGAGCCTAGTCAGGTTTGCCTGCTTTCCGCGGTTTTGTTCCTTACTTTTGTGCCTTTCAGCTAGCGGGCTGGTTATAGAAGCCAACGCTTACGTTTTCGCACTTCTTCGGCGCGCTCTGGCGTGCCTTTCTGCTTATGGCCAAAGTTGCAATCAACCTCTCCACCGGGAGTATTCAACAAGAAGAAATTATTGTCGGGATTGACTTGGGCACTACCAACTCCCTAGTAGCCTACATCCATCCGGACGGCCGCCAGCCCCTTGCTATCAATGACCAGGGCCGGGGCACCATTGTGCCTTCCGTGGTGTACTTTCCGCCCTCCGGCGACGCGCCGCTGGTTGGCAATGAGGCCAAGGAATATCTGCTCTCTGATCCGCAAAACACGATTTACTCAGTGAAGCGCTTGCTGGGCAAATCGTATCAAGACCTAGGCCAGCACGCCGAAGCGCTGGGCTATAAGGTGATTGATGATAACTCCGAAGGGCTGGTAAAAATCCGGGTCGGCGACAAATTCTACTCGCCCATTGAGCTTTCGGCGGAAATCCTGAAGGAGCTGCGTGCCCGCGCCGAGCACGCCCTCAAGACGCCCGTAAACAAGGCTGTTATTACGGTGCCAGCGTACTTCAACGACTCTCAGCGCCAAGCCACCCGCGATGCCGGCCGGCTGGCCGGGCTAGAAGTGCTGCGCATTGTAAACGAACCCACGGCGGCGGCGCTGGCTTACGGCATTGGCCTTTCGCCGGAAGAGGAAAAGACGGTGGCCGTGTACGACCTGGGCGGCGGAACCTTCGATATCAGCATTCTGCACCTGCACCAAGGCATTTTCGAGGTTCTGAGCACCAACGGCGACACGTATCTGGGCGGCGATGACCTAGACCGCGCCATTTCCGACTACTGGACCAGTGAGTACCAGCTGGCGACAGTACTGTTCCAGAATGGTCCGGCGCAGCAGCAGTTGCGCCTGTTAGCCGAGCAAGCCAAGCGCCACCTCAGCAACAACGAAGCATTTGAGGCCGAATTCGGCGACACGCGCCTGCCACTCACCAAAACCAAGTTCAATGAGCTGGTGCAGCCGCTGGTAGAGCGCACCATTGCCTCCTGCCGCCTAGCGTTGGCTGATGCCAAGCTTACGCCGCAGGACCTCGATGCCGTGCTGCTGGTAGGTGGCTCCACCCGTGTACCGTTGGTGTACGATTCGGTGTCGGAGTTTTTCAAGCAGCCCGCCAACAGCTCGCTGAATCCTGATGAGGTGGTAGCGCTAGGGGCCGCCATTCAGGCCGACATTCTGGCTGGTAACCGCCGCGACGTGCTGCTGCTGGATGTTACGCCGCTCACGCTAGGCATCGAAACCTTGGGAGGCCTGATGGACCCAATTATTCCGCGTAACTCCAAAATCCCGACCAAGGCGGGACGGCAGTACACTACTTCCGTTGATGGCCAAGTAAACCTCAAAATCTCGGTGTATCAGGGCGAGCGGGACCTAGTAAAAGAAAACCGCAAGCTGGCCGAGTTCGACCTGAAAGGTATTCCGGCCATGCCCGCCGGTTTGCCAAAAGTAGACGTGAACTTCATCCTGAACGCCGATGGCATTCTGAAAGTAGAAGCCATTGAACTGCGCTCCAACACGAGGCAAGCCGTGGAGATAAAGCCTCAGTATGGCCTTACCGATGAGCAGGTAGAGCAAATGCTGATGGACTCCATGACCCACGCCCGCGAGGATATTGCGGCCCGCATGGTGATTGAAGCCCGCACCGTGGCCGAGCAGATGCTGTATCAAGTGGAGCGCTTTGTAGCGAAAAACGGGCAACACCTCACGAAAGAGGAAATCAGCCAAACGCAAGCCGGCGTAGCGAACCTGAAACAGGCCCTCACTACCCAAGAAAAAGACCCCATCCTGAAAGCCGTAGACGAGCTGGAAGAACTCACGCGGCCTTTCGCAGAACGTGTAATGAACATTTCCATCAGTCAGGCTATGGCTGGTAAGAAAATCGAGTAATTAGAAGCCTGTCTGGTAATGGAGCCAGGCTACCTTGTTGTCTTCTATGAAGCCCCGCTGCTGCCAGCGGGGCTTTTGCTTTCTTTGTGACCTAGCAACACCCAAATGAACTACATAAAGAAGCTACCCTAAGTGCGTTTCTTCCTCTCACCCGACCACCTACTGCCTAGCTAGCGGCAATAAAAGGTACAAACTGCCTTCAGTTTGGTTTGAGAGTTCCATTTGAGGTAGTAAAGGGTATAAAAGAACTGTATGAATTCTTCGCTTGCTCGTCTCTGTCAGCTTGCCCAGCAACCTAGCCGCTGCATCATTGGCTTAATGTCCGGGACTTCTCTGGATGGGTTGGATGTAGCACTGTGTCGCCTGCACGGCAGTGGCACAGGCACTCGTCTGGAGCTGCTGCAATTCACCACGGTACCTTATTCCGACGACGTACGCCGGCGTATTCGGGAGGTGTTTGCGCGGGAGCAGGTAAGCCTGGAATACCTTACACTGCTACACGCATGGCTAGGGCAGCTACACGCTGATATGATACTGGAGAGCTTGCAGCAGTGGCAGATTCCAGCGGCAGAAGTAGATCTGATAGCTAGCCACGGCCAAACGGTATACCACGCGCCTCAGCACCAACACCGACGCCCCGATTTCCCCCTAAATGCCACCCTGCAGCTCGGCGACGGCGACCACATAGCCGTCCGGACCGGCGTTATCACGCTCAGCGACTTTCGGCAGAAGCATATTGCTGCCGGCGGAGAAGGCGCCCCGTTAGCAGCCTACGGCGACTACCTGCTGCTAAGCAGCCCCGACGAAGAGCGGCTGCTACTGAACCTGGGCGGCATTGCCAACTTCACATACCTACCCCGTACTACCCAGGATTCCAGCACTGCCTTCAGCACCGATACCGGCCCTGGCAACACGCTGCTAGATGCCACAGTGCGCGCCCATTTCCCCGAGTTGGCCTACGATGAAGATGGCCACTTAGCCGCAGCTGGCGCGGTACATGAAGGCTTGCTTGCTGCGCTACTAGAGCACTCGTTTTTCACGGCTCCATTACCCAAAACTACAGGCCCAGAATTGTTCGGAGCGACTTACCTGTGCCAAGCACAGCAACAAAGCGCTACTACCACATTAGGCGTAGAAGATACCCTAGCTACCCTCACGGAGTTAAGTGCCCTAGGAGTGGCTCAGGCAGTTACGCTGGTATTTGGCCCTAGTCCGGCATTAGCCGTGTATATGAGTGGTGGCGGCGCGCATAATCCCACATTACGCGCAGCGTTGCAACGTCATCTGCCCGGCTGCCGCTTTGCTACCACAGCTGCCCTAGGAGTTCTGCCCGACGCCAAAGAGGCTATTCTGTTTGCGTTGCTGGCCAACGAAGCCGTAGCAGGCCAGCCTATCTGTATGGGAGCCGGACGGCAGCGAGTACCGGCCGTAACGATGGGCAAGATTTCTCTGCCCGGCTAGCTTCTACTTGCTTCCTACCAGCGGCACCAAGCTAAAGCCCTGCACTTGCCGGGCTGTGGAGTCGCGAAACGTTACGTCGAGCTGGAAATGTGGAGGCTTCTGAAGCGTATCAGCTTTAAAGGAGAATGCCACAAATGGCTCGGGCGTAGCAGTGCCGCGCAAGCGGTAGCCTAGCTTGTATAAGTCGATGAAGGACCCGTAACGGCGAGCTTGCTCCCGCATGGGCTGGGCAGCCGCTTTAAATTGCTTAGGCGTGAGGGTTTGCTGCACATCAGGGGCTAGCCACGCGTAGGCGGCGTCCCACTCCCCTTGCACCACGGCCAGCAGAAAGCGCCGGGCCACCTGCACCTGTGAGGGTTGCACCTGTGCCGTTTGGGCCAGCTGCGGCAGCAATAACGACAAGGCGCTAAGCCCAAGTAAGCAACATGTTTTGCGCAGTAAACTCATCGGGAGGCTGTGGGCAACTACCACGCCACAAGCTCAGGGCGCGCATACGCTTACTCCTTCTCCTGCGGTATCAGCACAAATACATCTTCGCCGGGGCGCTTCATGATATACTTTTCGCGGGCAAACTTCTCTAGCAGCTCAGGACTGCTAAGCAGCTCGGCGCGGTCTTTCTTCACTTTGTCAATTTCGCGCAGGTAATACTCCTTGTCGTTTTGCAGCTCCTGCCACTTAGCGTACATGTCGTACTGCTTCATCAGGTCGTTGGCATCGAACAAGAACATCCAAACCAGAAAGCTGAGGCCCGCCAGGAAATAGAAGCTGCGCAGAAAGCGCGGCACCCGCCCGAATAATTCACCGATGCGCATGGCAGAGTTGTACTGAGGGTTTGCGGATGAACCTGACTTAGGTATCATCTCAACAAATATCAAATATTCCAGCCAAACCACCACCCAGGTGGTGGCTGCTTGAAGCCGGTAAGTAAAGCTAGGCACGTTTGCGGCCTAAACCCAAAAACGGCACCGCCGCCCAAAGGCAACGGTGCCGTTCTTAAGTGCTTGCGCTGGGTTAGCAGATCAAGCTGCCGAATTACATCTTGCGGCCGGGGAAGTAGGCAATTTCGCCGAGTTCTTCCTCAATGCGGAGCAACTGGTTGTACTTCGACATCCGGTCGGAGCGCGAAGCCGAACCTGTCTTGATCTGGCCGGTGTTCAACGCTACTGCCAGGTCAGCAATGGTGTTGTCCTCCGTCTCGCCTGAGCGGTGCGACATGATGCTCTTGTAGCCATTGCGGCGGCCCAGGTTGATGGCGTCGATAGTTTCGGAGAGCGTTCCAATCTGGTTCACCTTGATCAGAATGGAGTTGGCAATCTTCTCATCAATACCGCGCTGCAGACGGTTTACGTTGGTCACAAACAGGTCGTCGCCTACCAGCTGGGTAGTAGAGCCGATGCTGTTGGTGAGGGCCTTCCAGCCGCTCCAGTCGTCTTCGTCCATGCCATCTTCAATGCTGATGATAGGGTACTTCTTGGTCCAGTCGGTCCAGTACGATACCATTTCCGAAGAGGTTAGCTTGTCGCCGGTGCTCTTTTTGAAGTGGTAGTGACCATCGGAATAGAACTCCGAAGCGGCCGCATCCATGGCAATCATTACGTCGTCGCCAGGCTTGTAGCCAGCCGATTCAATGGCTTGCAGTACAATCTTGATAGCGTCTTCGTTGGACTTGATGTTCGGCGCGAACCCCCCTTCATCGCCTACGTTAGTGCTGAAGCCCTGCTTCTTGAGCACATTTTTCAGGTGATGGAAGATTTCAGTACCCCAGCGCAGCGCTTCTGAGAAGGAAGAAGCCCCAACTGGCATAATCATGAATTCCTGGAAGTCGATGCTGTTATCCGCGTGCGAGCCACCGTTCAGGATGTTCATCATCGGCACAGGCAGCGTGGTGGCGTTTACGCCACCCACGTAGCGGTACAGCGGCATGCCTACCTCGGCGGCAGCGGCGCGGGCAATAGCCAGCGAAGCACCCAGAATGGCATTAGCACCCAGGTTGGCTTTGTTCGGGGTGCCGTCCAGCTCCAGCATGATTTTATCGAGCAGGCCTTGCTCAAACACCGAGAAGCCAATCAGCTCTTCGGCAATCTTGCTGTTCACGTTTTCCACCGCTTTCAGCACGCCTTTGCCCATGTACTTCGAGTTGTCTTCGTCGCGTAGCTCCACAGCTTCGTGTTTGCCGGTGCTAGCGCCCGAAGGCACGGCTGCACGGCCTACAGTTCCGCTTTCGGTGGTCACGTCCACCTCAATGGTTGGATTGCCGCGCGAATCAAAAATCTGGCGAGCGTGAATTTCGGTGATAATGCTCATAAGAAATGGGTTGAATGAAATGAAGATCTGTGTCAGACAATGCCCCAGTAGGTATTGCGCCGCAAGGTAAAAATTAGCCCCGACGTTTCAGCCCCCATAATTTGGGCCGCTGCAAAAGACTAGGCTGTATCTCGCATTCAACCCTCTGCCCCACCAGCTATACTTACTAACAGCGGAGCTATGCAGGATCTTCAGATGATGCTAGCTTCTACTACGACATTTACCAGGGCGGCATCACTGATGCGCTACTTACAGGTCAAAGAGCGCAGACACAAAAAAAGGGATGCACTTTGCAGTGCATCCCTTTTTACAATTTACTGGCTCAGATTACGAAGCAGCTTCCTCGTCGGCAGCTTTAGCTTCGTCGCGGCTTTCGCCTTCTTTCACCGTAGTAGTTGCGGTGTCCTCAGGAGAAGCCGTTTCTACAACAGCAGCAGGAGCTACAGCAGCACCAGCCGGAGCATCAGCCTTCTTCTTGCCGCGCGAACGACGCGTAGTGGTAGCCTTTGACTCGCTAGCGTTCTTAGCTTCGAGCAGAGTCTCGTTGAAGTCAACCAGCTCGATAACGCACATCTCTGCGTTGTCACCCAAACGCACATCGCTCAGCTTGATGATGCGGGTGTAACCACCTGGACGGGTAGCAATTTTAGCCGACACCGTGCCGAACAGCTCTTTCAGAGCCTCTTTGCTTTCCAGTACCGAGAAAACAAGGCGACGCGAGTGCGTCGTGTCGTTCTTCGACTTGGTCAGCAGGGGCTCTACAAACTTGCGCAGAGCTTTAGCTTTAGCAACCGTGGTAGTGATCCGCTTATGCAGGATCAACGACGACGCCATGTTCGAAAGCATGGCATTGCGGTGCGAGGCCGTGCGGCCGAGGTGGTTGATGGTCTTACCGTGACGCATAAAATGAAAAAAGTGTGGGCTTGCGAACAACGACCACGGCGGAAAGCAAACGCGAGGTTGCTTTCACATTAGAACCGTCGTCCCTTAGGGCTCACTGGTTTATGAAAGTGTGAAATGGGAGTGCAAAGGTACGGAATATGCGGACATGAAAAAGGGGCTGAAAAGAAACTGTTTGGAACAGCAATTCTCTTCAGCCCCTTTTCAGGCAACAGCCTATTCTTCGTCGAGCTTATACTTGCCTAGGTCCATTCCGAAGGTTAAGCCTTTTTCCTCTACGAGGTTTTCCAGCTCAGTCAGCGACTTCTTACCGAAGTTGCGGAACTTCATCATGTCCGCCATGTCAAGTTGCACTAGGTCACCCAGCGTCTTGATATCGGCAGCCTTCAGGCAGTTATAAGCACGTACGCTCAGATCCATATCCGCCAGTGGCGTCTTCAGGACTTTGCGCATGTGCAGCGTTTCTTCGTCCACGGTCTCTTCTTCCTCAGCTTTCGCCGTTTCGAAGGTCATGGTGCTGTCCGAGAACAGCATGAAGTGTTGAATCAGAATATTGGCAGCGCCTTTCAGCGCATCCTCCGGATGAATAGAACCGTCGGTGTGAATCTCGATGAGGAGCTTCTCATAGTCGGTCTTCTGCTCAACACGGGTGTTTTCAATGCTATACTTCACGTTCTTGATAGGCGTGAAGATGGCATCAATGGCAATCTGACCGAAAACTTGGTCAGCAGGCTTATTCTCCTCAGCGGGAACATAGCCACGGCCTTTCTGAATTGTGAATTCAAACTCCAACTCAACGTTGGGATCCACGTTGCAGATAACCAGGTCTGGATTCAGAACCTGGAAACCGTTGGTAAACTTGTTGATTTCACCAGCCGAGAACGTGTCCTGACCTTTAACGCGCACCGTGATTTTGTCCTCGATGGCGTCGCTCACTTTCTTGAAGCGAACCTGCTTTAGGTTCAGAATGATTTCGGACATGTCCTCAATCACCCCTTCAATGGTCATGAACTCGTGCAGTACGCTGTTGGTGCGAACCGACGTGATGGCATAGCCCTCCAGCGACGACAGCAGGATGCGGCGCAGAGCGTTGCCGATCGTGACGCCGTAGCCTTTCTCCAGCGGTTTAAATTCAAACGTTCCGTAGAAGTCGTCGGATTTCTCCATCACAACCTTCTCCGGCATTTGAAAAGCTAAGATTGACATAAGTGGGGCGTTTGAAGTAGTGAGAGCAGGTAGTAAGAATGCGGCCAATCTAGCCTAATTTCTTACCACCTGCTACCCAGTTCCAGTTATAACAAGGAAAAAATGTCGAAGCAGAGAAACGGCCCAGACTGCCGGGCCGTTCCAATGATTACTTCGAGTACAACTCGACGATGAGCTGTTCCGTGATTTTCTCCGGAATCAGATCACGCGAGGGGGCGCTAATAAATTTGCCCACCATTTCTTTGCCATCCCACTCCAGCCACGAGAAAGCACGGGCGTTGCGAGCGCTCAGGCTCGTAACGATAGCTTCCAGAGACTTAGATTTTTCGCGAACGGCCACTACATCGCCGGCACGCAGCTTGTAGGAAGCAATGTTTACAACTTCACCATTCACGGTGATGTGCTTGTGCAGAACGAGCTGACGAGCGGCACGACGCGTAGGAGCAATGCCTAAACGGTATACCGTGTTGTCCAGACGCGACTCCAGCAAAGCCAGCAAGTTGTCACCGGTGATGCCGGGCAGAGTAGCAGCTTTGTGGAACAGATTCTCGAATTGCTTCTCAAGTACGCCGTACATGTACTTTACTTTCTGCTTCTCCATCAGCTGGACAGCGTACTCGCTTTGCTTCTTACGACGACCACGACCGTGCTGGCCGGGGGGGTATGCTTTCTTGGTGAGTGCCTTGCTTGGGCCGAAAATCGGCTCATTGAAGCGACGGGCAATCTTGGTTTTAGGACCAGTATAACGTGCCATTTCGGGGTTATTGAGTTTTGAAGGGGTTGAACCGCGTGTGTCGGCTTCCGGAGGCGCACCTTACTATAGCAGAAAGGCGCAATCGGAACCCGACACCGGTGGCTCGCGCTAGGCGAGCCCGTTCGCTAAATCAAACGCGACGACGTTTGGGAGGACGGCAGCCATTGTGGGGCAGCGGCGTCACGTCCTTAATGGTCGTAACCTCAATACCCACGTTACCCAGCGTACGGATAGCGGATTCACGCCCAGCGCCCGGACCCTTTACGAATACTTCAGCTTTGCGCATGCCCAGGTCATGAGCTACTTTGCCGCAGTCCGTAGCAGCCATCTGAGCTGCGTAGGGGGTGTTCTTTTTAGAACCCCGGAAGCCCATCTTACCAGCCGATGCCCAAGAAATTACTTGGCCATTGTTGTTGGTGATGGAGATGATGATGTTGTTGAACGAGGCCTTGATGTGTACCTGGCCTACTGGCTCTACAACGACAACGCGCTTCTTGGCTTTGTCTTTTCTTTTTTGTGCCATTTGGTTATCGCGAAAAACTGCGGAAGGTGTTGAAGCCCGCCTCCAACACTGGAAGTCGGGCTTCGATTCCCGCTACAGATTATTTAGTAGCCTTTTTCTTGCCAGCAACGGTCTTACGCTTGCCCTTGCGGGTACGCGAGTTGTTCTTGGTACGCTGACCACGAACTGGCAGACCTTTGCGGTGACGCAGACCCCGGTAGCAACCGATGTCCATGAGGCGCTTAATGTTCAGCTGCACTTCTGAGCGCAGCACACCTTCGGTCTTGAACTCGGCGGCAATTACGCCACGAATTTCACCAGCCTCCGCTTCAGTCCAATCTTTCACCTTCTTATTCAGGTCAACGCCTGCTTTGGTGAGGATCTGCTGGGCAGAAGGACGGCCAATGCCGAAAATGTAGGTCAGCGCGATTTCACCGCGCTTGTTGTCTGGGATATCTACCCCTGCAATACGAGCCATGTGTTGAGTTTGGGTTTTTGGCGAGTTAGGGTCTTGGGGACCTGGTTTGAGCTAGGACAGTTTTCCTTCAAAAACCAAGTCCTGAAGACCCTAAGTCCCCAACTTCCAGTTGACTACCCTTGACGCTGCTTATAGCGCGGGTTCTTTTTGTTGATCACGTAGAGCTTGCCATTGCGGCGAACCAACTTGCAGTCAGCGCTACGCTTCTTAACCGAGGTTTTGACTTTCATGTCGTCGGATTATTTGTAACGGTACACAATTCGGCCCTTCGACAAATCGTAGGGCGACATTTCGAGTTTTACCTTATCTCCCGGCAGAATCTTGATATAGTGCATCCGCATCTTACCCGAAATGTGGGCAATCAACTGGTGACCGTTCTCCAGCTCCACGCGGAACATGGCATTGGATAAGGCTTCCAGGATAACACCGTCCTGCTCAATGGAAGTTTGTTTGGCCATAAGGCTACTGTAAGGCTTTTTCTATGTATTCGAAGGAGGTAAGTATTTCCGCCTTGTCTTTGCGAACGACTACGGTATGCTCAAAATGCGCCGAAGGCTTTAAATCCTTGGTTCGGATAGTCCAACCATCCTTTTCTTGGATTACACTCTTCGTACCCAGATTTACCATTGGTTCAATGGCAAGTACTAGCCCGGTCTGTAGCTTTAAACCTGCACCACGTTTACCGTAGTTAGGTACTTCAGGCCGTTCATGCAGTTTCTTGCCAATGCCATGACCGACTAGTTCCCGTACAACCCCATAACCTTGCTTTTCAACATGGTTCTGGATTGCAAAGCTTACATCGCCCATCCGGTTACCAGCCACCGCCTGCTCGATTCCGAGATACAATGACTTCTTGGTTTCCTCTAGCAACTTGATTACTTCCGGTGCAACCTCCCCTACTGGGTAAGTGTAAGCACTGTCCGCGTGATACCCATTGAGCAGCACTCCACAGTCAATCGAGACAACGTCACCACTTTTCAGCGTATAGTCGCCTGGAAAACCATGTACTACTACTGAGTTGGGAGAAATGCAAAGGCTATATTCGAACCCATTGTACCCTTTGAAAGAAGGATGCCCACCGTGGTCCCGAATGAATTCTTCAGCGCGCTGATCCAGCTCTCGCGTCGTAATTCCTTCGCGAATCATGCTCGCAACTTCTCCATGAGCCTGAGCCAGCACTTTCGCGCTTGCTCGCATGAACTCGATTTCTTCCTCTGTCTTGTAAAAAATCATCTTACGAAGCGAGGGCAATGTTCTGAGACCGGCCCCGTACTTTGCCCGTCTTCATCATACCATCATAATGACGCATGAGAAGATAGCTCTTGATTTGGTTCATAGTGTCAAGTACTACCCCAACCATGATGATAAGGGAAGTGCCACCATAAAACTGAGCAAAGTTGCTAGTCACTCCAGCTACTTTGGCGAGTGCAGGCAATATTGCAATTACAGCCAAAGCCACAGCTCCAGGCAGCGTAATCCGGGTCAGCACTTCATCGATATACTCTGATGTATCACGACCTGGTTTTACACCGGGAACAAATCCACCACTGCGCTTCAGATCATCAGCAATCTGATTAGGATTAACGCTGATAGCTGTATAGAAGTAAGTGAAGATGATAATCAACAAGCCAAAGACAACGTTATAAACCCAATGGTTAGGTTGAAACCATGTGCTGATAAGCGTAGCAGCGTCGCTGTTCTTATTCCAAGCAGAAGCTGCAATAGCAGGAACGAACATCAACGACTGAGCAAAAATGATTGGCATAACGCCAGCCGCATTCACCTTCATCGGGATATACTGACGCTGGGAGCTGAGGCTAGCTGCCCCTCCTACCTGTTTGGCGTATTGTACTGGTATCTGACGTACAGCCTGAGTCAGGATGATAACCGCCATTACTACCAAGAACAGTACTACAAGCTCAATAAGGAAAATGAGTGAGCCGCGCATTGTCCGCGCAGTCGCTTCACCTATCAGAGCGCCAGGAAGCCGTGATACAATCCCGATCATAATGATCATGGAGATACCATTGCCAACACCTTTATCAGTTATCTTTTCTCCAAGCCACATGCAAAACAGCGTACCAGCTGTTACAATTATGGCAGTAGAGACAGTAAAGAAAACTCCTGGGTTTAGAATTGCATCCGCGTTTATCGTTGCTATAAAGCCAACAGACTGTAAAGCAACAATAGGGATAGTTAGTAAGCGGGTATACTGGTTGATCTTCTTACGGCCGGACTCACCTTCTTTCTGAAGTTTCTGAAAGTAAGGAACCGCAATTGTGAGCAGTTGCAACACAATGGACGCCGATATATAAGGCATGATGCCCAAGGCGAAGATTGATGCATGGCTAAAAGCACCACCAAGCAAGGTATCTAGGATACCTAAAACTCCAGTTGCGCCTTCAGTCAACTTCGTTGGGTCGACGCCAGGGAGCACCACGTAAGAACCCAGCCGGTAGATGGCAATGAAAAAAAGCGTATTGAAGATCCGCATACGCAGATCTTCAATCGCAAAGATGTTCTTAATCGTGGTGATTAACTTGTTCATTGCCAGTCAGGCTTACAGCGTCACAGCTTTGCCACCTGCTTTCTCAATAGCTTCAACAGCCGATTTGGAAAAAGCATGGGCATGCACTTCTAGGGCTTGGGTGATTTCACCACGGCCCAGCACTTTAATCTTAGCGTTTTTCGAAGCTAAGCCAGCAGTCACAAAGAAAGCAGCATCCAATGTAGTGATGCCACCTTCCGCGAGAGAAGCCAACACGTCAAGATTGACGGCTTTGTACTCAACACGGTTGATATTTTTGAAACCGAACTTTGGTACCCGGCGCTGGAGAGGCATTTGGCCACCTTCAAAGCCTGATTTTTTGGAGTAACCCGAACGGGACTTGGCACCTTTGTGACCGCGCGTCGACGTGCCGCCACGGCCGGAACCGGTACCACGGCCAATACGCTTCTGATTGCGTGTCGAGCCAACGGCAGGTTGTAGATTGCTGAGATTCATTTTCGGGAGATTCCTAGAGTTCGGTTACTTCCAACAGGTGCTTCACGGCGTGGATCATGCCAGCTACCTGAGGAGTGTTTTCCACTGCCTTAGAGCTACCGATCTTACCGAGGCCCAAGGCCTTTACAGTGCGCTTCTGACGCTCGGGGCGGTCAATAACGCTCTTTACGAGTTTAATTTGGATCTGCGCCATCTGCTCTTAGCCGTTAAAAACTTGGGAGAGGGTGATGCCGCGCTGCTGAGCGATCTGCATGGGGTCACGCATTTTCAGCAGAGCATCGAAGGTCGCTTTTACCACGTTATGCGGGTTCGACGAACCCTTCGACTTAGCTAGTACATCCTTGATACCAGCGCTTTCGAAAACAGCGCGCATAGCGCCACCTGCGATTACACCCGTACCAGCAGCAGCTGGTTGAACCAACACAAAACCACCAGAGTACTTACCTTCCATGATATGAGGAACCGTGTGCTTGTACAGCGGAACCTTCACCAGGTTTTTCTTAGCGTCGTCAATGCCTTTAGCAATGGCGTCGGTTACCTCATTGGCTTTGCCTAGGCCATAGCCAACAGTACCGTTACCATCACCTACAACCACGATAGCAGAGAAGCTGAAGCGACGACCGCCTTTTACTACTTTTGCTACACGGTTAATGGCAACCACCTTTTCTTTTAGATCAGAGTCACCAGTACGGGACTGATCGTTGTTGCGGTCATTCCCGCGACGGTCATTGCCACCACCACGACGGTCATTGCCACCGCCACGGTTATCGCCGCTACCACCACGAGGGCCGTTGTTAAATTCTGCCATGATGATTTAGAAATTGAGGCCGCCTTCGCGGGCTCCTTCTGCCAATGATTTTACGCGGCCGTGGTAGAGGTAACCGGAGCGGTCAAATACCACTTTCGAAATTCCTTTTCCTGTAGCACGGGCAGCAAGTTCTTTGCCGACTGCGGCAGCGAGGGCGACTCCGTTGCCCCCTTCCACCGAAACGTGCTTCGAGGAAGCAGACGCCAGCGTGTGACCAGTCGTGTCATCAATAATCTGGGCATAAATACCCGTATTGCTGCGGAAGACCGACAAACGCGGACGCTCGGACGTGCCAGCCACCTTAGTGCGGATGATGCGCTGGATCCGTTTTCTTCTAGTTGCTTTATCGAAAGCCATGGTGTGTTATTATTTCGAAGCTGTTTTACCAGCCTTACGACGAATCTGCTCACCCACGAAGCGCACGCCTTTGCCTTTGTAAGGCTCAACTTTACGCAACGAGCGGATTTTAGCAGCCACTTGGCCCAGCAGTTGCTTATCAATGCTGGTTAAAGTAACGATTGGGTTTTTACCTTTCTCAGTTACAGCCGTGGCGGTTACTTCCTTCGGCAGAGCCAAGAAAATATTGTGTGAATAACCCAACGACAGTTCTAAGGTGGTACCAGCCATAGAAGCTTTGTAACCAACACCTACTAGCTCCAGCTTCTGCTCCAACCCGTTGCTAACACCGCTTACTGCGTTGTTTAGCAGCGAACGATAAAGGCCGTGCATAGCCTTATGGCGCTTCTGCTCGGTTGGGCGCGACACTACTAGCTGACCATCTTCGGTAGCTATCGTGATGTCGCGGTCAACTGGAACCACCAAAGTACCTTTAGGGCCCTTCACGGTTACCGTGTTTTCGTTGCTCACTTCAACCTGCACGTTGGCGGGCAGGCTGATGGGCAGTTTACCAATGCGTGACATAGTCTCGTTTTCCTTTCAGATTAGTAGACGTAGCACAGCACTTCGCCGCCCACGTTCTCGGCTTTCGCCTCTTTCTCCGTCATCACGCCCTTCGACGTCGACAGAATCGCAACACCTAGGCCGCTCAATACGCGGGGCAGGTTTTCTACGTGAGCGTACTTACGCAGACCTGGAGTGCTTACACGCTCCAGCTTTGTGATAGCAGGCTGCTTGGTAGCCGGGTTGTACTTCAGCGCGATTTTGATCGTGCCCTGTACCGCAGAGTCATCAAAACGGTAGCTCTGAATGTAGCCCTTCTTGTAGAGCACCTTCGTGATTTCCTTTTTGATGTTGCTGGCCGGGATTTCTACTACCCGGTGGTTTGCCTTAATGGCATTGCGCACCCGGGTAAGGTAGTCGGCAATTGGATCTGTGTTCATTCGGATGTAAAAATGAAGCGCCCTTTTTTAGGGAGCCGCAAAGATATGAAAATTTCGCCGCCACGGAAAGAGGCGACGAAATTTTCGGTTAAGACTACTCGGCTCGGCTTATTTAGGCTCGGCCAATGGTTTCTTTCGGCAACCTGCCAAATATCATTGCTTTACTAGCTGGCTATGTAAAGCAATTCGTGGTCTTACCAGCTTGACTTGGTTACACCAGGAATTTTACCGGCGAGTGCCATTTCACGGAACCGTACCCGGCTAATGCCGAACTTACGCATGTATCCACGAGGGCGGCCGTCAATTTTGTCGCGGTTGTGCAGACGCACTGGCGAAGCATTGCGGGGCAGCTTATCCAGACCTTCGTAGTCGCCAGCCTCTTTCAGAGCCTTGCGCTTCTCGGCGTAACGGGCTACGGTAGCAATACGCTTCCGCTCCCGTGCTTTCATTGATTCCTTAGCCATTGTTCTGTTTCTTGGCGTTAGCGAACGGCATCCCAAAAGCGCGCAGCAGCTCGTAGCTCTGTTCGTCGTTTTCAGCAGTCGTTACGAAGGTAATATCCATACCGGAAATCGATTTGATTTTATCAATCGAAATCTCTGGGAAGATAATTTGCTCCTTGACACCGAGGGTATAGTTCCCGCGGCCATCGAAGCCTTTATCATTGATGCCTTTGAAGTCACGAACGCGGGGCAGAGCGATGGTTAGCAGACGGTCGAGGAACTCGTACATCTGATTGCCGCGTAGGGTAACGCGAGCACCGATAGGCATGCCTTCACGCAGTTTGAAGTTCGACACCGAACGTTTGGCAATGGTAGCAACTGCTTTCTGACCAGTGATGGTCGTCAGCTCATCTACGCCATTGTCAACTAGCTTCTTATCAGCTACTGCTGATCCGATGCCACGGTTGATGCAGATCTTAGTGATGCGTGGTACCTGCATGATGCTCTTGAATTGGAATTTCTCCTGGAGCGCAGGTACTACTTCTTTATTATATTTTTCTTTCAGTCGTGCCATAGTCGTAGAGCTGATTAGGCGTTGGTCGATTCAACACGCTTCACGTTGCTCACATGAATCGGTGCCTCGATCTTGGTGATGCCGCCCTGTGGGTTCTTCGCACTTGGTTTGTTGTGCTTAGTTGCCAGGTTCAGGCCTTCCACGATAACACGCTGGGTAGAGCGGTTCACCGACTTAATAGTACCGGTTTTGCCTTTCTCGTCGCCGGCAATCACCAGAACGGTGTCACCAGTTTTCACGTGCAGTTTCGCGGGCGTTGCTTTCGTTTTCGTTGCCATTGCTTAGAGAACTTCAGGAGCCAGCGAAACGATCTTCATGAACTGCTTTTCACGCAATTCGCGGGCCACGGGGCCGAAGATGCGGGTACCGCGGGGCTCATCGTTATTGTTGAGCAGTACAGCAGCATTGTCATCGAAACGAATGTAAGAACCGTCTTTACGACGAATTTCCTTTTTCGTACGAACAACTACTGCTTTTGATACAGCGCCTTTTTTGGCGTTGCCGGAGGGAATAGCCGACTTAATTGCAACCACAATTTTGTCGCCTACGCTAGCATATTTCTTGCCCGTGCCACCGAGGACACGAATGCAGAGAACTTCTTTGGCGCCGCTGTTATCAGCGACGGTCAGACGGGATTCTTGCTGTATCATCTTATTTGGCGCGTTCTACGATTTCTACCAGTCTCCAGCGTTTGTTCTTGCTCAACGGACGGGTTGACATGATACGAACCGTATCACCTTCACCGCATTCGTTATTCTCGTCGTGTGCCATGAATTTGGTCGACTTGGTAACGAACTTGCCGTAGATCGGGTGCTTCATTTTGCTTTCCACTACCACCGTGATGGACTTGTCCATCTTAGAGGAGGAAACGCGCCCGATGATTTCTTTGCGCAGGTTCCGCTCAGTTGCGGTCGTTGCCTGCTGTTCTTCGTTGCTTGCCATCGTTAGTTAGCAGTGTTAGTAGCCTGCTCGTTCTCGCGACGTTTCAACTCGGTCAGCAGACGGGCGACATTTTTGCGGGCTTGCTTCAGACGGATCGGGTTTTCCAAAGGTGAAATGGCGTGCGCGAAGCGCATCGTCTGACCATTGGTTTGCTCCGTCTTAATTTGATTTTTGAGGTCCTCAATAGAGAGGGCACGGATATCTGCGTTCTTCATCTTACTTGCTTTCTACGTAGTCGCGACGAACAACAAATGAAGTCCGAACCGGCAATTTCTGCGCGGCCAGACGCAGCGACTCCTGCGCCACTTCTAGTGAAACACCGTCTGACTCAAACATGATGGTGCCAGGCTTAACACAGGCTACCCAATACTCGGGTGAACCTTTACCCTTACCCATCCGCACTTCAGCGGGCTTCTTAGTGATAGGCTTATCTGGGAAGATGCGAATCCATACTTGACCTTCGCGTTTCATGGCGCGGGTCATGGCGATACGAGCTGCCTCAATTTGGCGAGCCGTAATCCATGCCTGTTCCAGCGACTTGATAGCGAACGAACCGAAGTCAATGGAGCTGCCGCGATGGGCTAGGCCATGCACGCGACCCTTTTGCATCTTGCGATACTTGGTCCTTTTCGGTTGTAACATGAGTTATCTTGAATTTAATCGAGAGAAAAGAAAAAGGCTAGCGACGGGGTGCTCCACCGCCTTGGCCGCCACGGTTCGGAGCACCGCCGCCACCGCGACGCTGTCCACCACCTTGACCACCGCGGTTGTCACCACCACGGCCTTCACCGCCGCGGTCATTACGGTCGCGACGTGGGCCACGGTCACCACCACGGTCACCACGCTCACCGCGCGGGCCACGGTCGTTGCGGCTGTCGCCACCCTGACCACCGGCGGGCTGCTGATTAGGAGAAAGATCCGGCTTGCCGAATACTTCACCACGCATCACCCATACCTTGATACCAATTTTACCATACACAGTCTGTGCTTCTGACAAAGCGTAATCAATGTCAGCGCGCAGTGTGTGCAGTGGCGTACGGCCTTCTTTATACTGCTCGGAGCGAGCAATCTCAGCACCACCCAAACGACCACCGCACTGAATCTTGATGCCTTCAGCACCAACACGAATAGCAGCCTGAATTGCCATTTTCATGGCACGGCGGAAAGAGATACGAGCCTGGAGCTGCTGAGCAATGCTTTCGCCTACTAGCTTGGCATCAAGTTCAGGACGCTTGATCTCAAAGATGTTGATCTGAACGTCTTTGCCAGTAATCTGCTTCAGTTCGTCCTTGATCTTATCAACTTCAGCACCGCCTTTACCGATTACTACACCCGGACGAGCCGTGTTGATAGTGATGGTGACACGCTTCAGAGTGCGCTCGATTACGATGCGGCTGATACCCCCTTTCGGGATACGAGCCATGATGTATTTGCGGATTTTTTCGTCCTCAACCAGTTTGTCGGCAAAGTCCTTGCCACCGTACCAGTTCGAGTCCCATCCTTTGATGACGCCCAGACGGAAGCCAACCGGATTTACTTTCTGTCCCATAGTGCTTATGCGGTGGCTTCTGCCGTGGTTTCAGTGGATTTCTTGGCCGTGCTACGACGAGTCGTCTTGGGCTTAGCTTCAGCGTTGGCGGCTGGCTTGGTCTCAGCAGCCTGCTTAGCAGCAGCTTTGCTGCCTAGCGGTTCTACTTTAGAGTCAATCACCAGCGTCACGTGATTGCTACGCTTGCGGATGCGGTGGCCACGTCCCTGAGGGGCAGGGCGCAGACGCTTCAGCATACGACCTTCATCCACGAAAATCTCTTTAATGTAGAGGTTGGCATCTTCGATGCGCTCGTCCTCGTTCTTCTGCTGCCAGTTGGCCAAAGCCGACAAGAGCAGTTTCTCGATTTTAGGAGCACCCGAGTTGGCCTCAAATTTCAGCAGGCCTAGAGCACGGGTCACTTTCTGACCGCGTACCAGGTTGGCTACCAAGCGCATCTTGCGCGGCGAGGTAGGCACGTTCCGGAGTTTAGCTACTGCTTCCATGATTAGCGCTTGCCTTTATCTTTCTTGGCGATATGGCCGCGGAAGTTCCGGGTCGGAGCAAACTCACCGAGCTTGTGTCCTACCATGTTCTCCGTTACATACACCGGGATGAACTTATTGCCGTTGTGAACAGCGAAGGTGTGGCCAACGAAGTCAGGCGAAATCATCGAGCGGCGAGACCAAGTCTTCACCACCGACTTTTTGCCGGATTCGTCCATTGCCGATACTTTCTTCTCGAGCCGGAAGTCAATGTACGGCCCTTTTTTTAGTGAACGTGCCATTGCTTACTTCTTGCCTTTGCGGCTTACGATCAGGTTCTCGGAATACTTATTCTTGTTGCGCGTTTTCTGGCCCTTCGAGAAGATACCATTACGGCTACGTGGGTGACCACCCGACGATTTACCTTCACCACCACCCATTGGGTGATCGACAGGGTTCATAGCCACACCACGAACGCGGGGACGACGACCCAACCAACGGTTACGGCCGGCTTTGCCGAGGCGAACATTCATGTGGTCGCCGTTTGAAACGGTACCTACCGTAGCCATGCAGGTAACGAGTACCATGCGCATTTCGCCGGAGGGCAATTTCAAGGTGGCGTATTTGTCCTCGCGGGCTACCAGCTGAGCATAAGTACCAGCTGAGCGGGCCATAGCAGCACCATTACCGGGCATCAGCTCGATATTGTGTACGATGGTACCCAGCGGAATCTCACGCAGGGGCAGGGCATTGCCTACTTCCGGAGCTACGCCCGAACCCGACACCACACTAGCTCCTACGGTCAGACCAGCTGGAGCAATGATGTAGCGTTTCTCACCATCAGCATATTGCAGCAAAGCAATACGAGCGGTACGGTTAGGATCGTACTCAATCGTCTTCACCGTAGCAGGCACAGTAGCCTTGTCACGCTTGAAGTCGATGATACGGTATTTGGCTTTGTGTCCACCACCGATGTAGCGGTTAGACATCTTGCCTGAGTTGTTACGGCCACCGGAGTTTTTCAGGGGTGCCAACAGCGACTTCTCCGGCGTCGACGCAGTAATCTCGTCGAAGGCCGGGGCGATGCGGAAGCGCTGACCCGGTGATGTTGGTCTTAGTTTTTTGAGTGCCATTACTCTTGCTTAGGGAAAATCTCTTGGCGGGAAAGTAGGCTTACAGGCCGCTGTAGAAGTCGATGATATCGCCTTCTTTCACGGTCACGATGGCTTTTTTGCCATGGGCACGACGACCAGAAACGGCGCCGCCCTTCGTGAACTTAGATTTCACTTTGCCGATGGTGCGGATCGTGCTGATGCCCGTTACCGTCACTCCGTACATTTGCTCAATCTCTTTCTTGATCTGAACCTTATTGGCGTCAATAGCCACTTCGAAAGCATATTGGCTTTTCTCGTTCAGACCCGTAGCCTTTTCAGTTACGATGGGTTTCTTCAGGATGCTCATTACTCAGCAGTGGTATAGAGTTGTTCCAGAGCGCTCAACCCATCTTCTGACAGCAACAGGGTGTCGGTGTTCAGCAGATCGTGGGTATTCAGAGCTACCGGAGTAGCTACGCTCACTTTCTGGATGTTGCGAGCCGACAGAACCACGTTTTTGTCAACCGAGCCAGTTACTAGCAGGGTTTTCTTGCCGTTGTTCAGCTTCAAACCAGCTAGGATAGCGGCGAAGTCTTTGGTCTTAGCTGAAGTAAGAGTAATGTTTTCCACTACTGATACTTTGCCATCTTTAGCCAACACCGAGAGGGCTGACAGACGAGCAAGACGCTTTGTTTTTTTGTTCAGCTTGAAGCCGTAGTCGCGAGGCTGAGGACCGAAAATACGGCCACCACCTACGAATACACCTGACTTCATGCTACCTGCACGGGCACCACCGGTACCTTTCTGCTTCTTCAGCTTCTTGGTAGTGCCGTGTACTTCGTTACGCTGTTTCGACTTGTGCGTACCCTGGCGCTGATTGGCCAAATACTGCTTCACGTCGAGATACATCACGTGCTCGTTCGGCTCTAGGCCGAAGATGGCGTCAGACAGAGTAACCTTGCGGCCGGTGTCTTCGCCTTTGATGTTGATTACTGACAGTTCCATGTTGCTAGCTTATTTTTCCAGGACCACGAAAGAGTTCTTGGCACCGGGAATCGAGCCGCTCACCACGATGAGGTTTTTGTCGGCTACAATGCGCATCACCTTCAGGTTCTGCACTTTCACACGGTCGTTACCCATACGGCCACCCATGCGCATTCCTTTGAATACGCGTGAAGGCCACGAGCAAGCACCAATAGAACCGGGGTGACGACCACGGTTATGCTGACCGTGCGTCTGGCCACCAACACCAGCAAAGTTGTAACGCTTTACTACGCCCTGGAAACCTTTACCTTTTGAGGTACCTACTACGTCAACGAATTCACCTTCCTCGAAGAGAGTAGTGTTGATTTCGCTACCAGCAGTATAATTGGCTGCCTCGTCGGTGCGGAACTCAACGAGTTTTTTCTTGGGGGTGGTTCCGGCTTTAGCGAAGTGACCAGCCAATGCTTTGGTGGTGTTCTTTGCTTTCTTCTCGCCGTAACCGAGCTGGATGGCGGTATAGCCGTCCGTTTCGATGGTCTTAACCTGCGTCACTACGCACGGACCCGCCTCAATGAGCGTGCAGGGAATGTTCTTCCCGTCCGGAGTGAAGAGGCTTGTCATACCGATTTTTTTACCGATGATGCCAGGCATTCGATTGGGGTTTTAGAAAAAGACACACTCGAAAACGCCCAAGTGGCGTTTTCGGAAATGGAGTGCAAAGCTAGGAAATTGTTATGTGATAATCTAACCCCGCCCTGAAATATTTTCAGGATCATATAGTTAGCCCCTTATCAGCAAAGAAAATGCCCCATCAGTTCCGAAGAACTAATGGGGCATTTTCTTATTTAAATCTTAGAAATCAGTCCTCAGACTTTGATTTCAACGTCAACGCCGCTGGGCAGTTCAAGCTTCATCAGGGCATCTACAGTCTTCGACGAAGTGGAGTAGATATCAACGAGGCGCTTGTAAGTGCAGAGCTGGAACTGCTCACGCGACTTCTTGTTCACGTGGGGTGAACGTAGTACAGTGAACTTCTCCTTGTCGGTTGGCAATGGGATAGGGCCGCTTACGATAGCACCCGTAGCCTTCACCGCCTTCACAATCTTCTCCGACGATTTATCCACCAAGTTGTGGTCGTAGGATTTGAGTTTGATGCGAATCTTCTGGTTCATGTCTTTTGAATGAAAGCGGTATTAGCGAATGGCGTTACCCTTTTGCTTAGCAATGATAGCTTCAGCAAGGTTATTGGGCACCTGATCGTAGTGCGAGAAAGTCAGCGAAGCTGAAGCACGGCCCGAAGAGATAGTACGCAGCGTGGTTACGTAACCGAACAGTTCCGACAGCGGAACATCAGCCTTAATCACATTGGCGCCACCTTTCGTGTCCATGCCTTTCATGATACCCCGACGACGGTTCAAGTCACCCGTTACCGAGCCGGTGTATTCATCAGGAGAAACTACTTCTACAGCCATAATAGGCTCGAGCAGTTTTGGACCAGCTTGCTTGCCTGCCTCACGGAAACCACCGCGCGCTGCGAGTTCGAACGACAGAGCATCCGAGTCAACATCGTGGTAGGAACCGTAGTACAGACGTACACGCATACCCTCGATGGGGAAGCCTGCCAGCGGACCGTTCTTCATGGCTTCTTCGAAACCTTTCTGAACTGGGGCAATGAATTCGCGAGGGATAACACCACCGGTGATATCGTTTACGAACTCTAGACCTGGCTTCTCCGGATCGGTCAGTTTCGGACCGAGTTCGAACACGATGTCGCCGAACTTACCACGACCACCAGTCTGCTTCTTATAAGTTTCGCGGTGCTCAACCGTTTTGGTCAGAATCTCCTTGTAGGCAACCATTGGGGCGCCCTGGTTGATTTCTACCTTGAACTCACGACGCATACGGTCGATGATGATTTCAAGGTGAAGCTCGCCCATACCTTTCAGTACGGTCTGGCCAGTCTCGGGGTCAGTCTGTACTACGAGGGTAGGATCTTCTTCCACGAGTTTGGCAATAGCCATACCCATCTTATCAACGTCAGCCTGAGTTTTGGGCTCAATGGCGTAACCGATAACAGGCTCAGGGAACGACATAGACTCGAGTACGATGCGCGACTTTTCGTCGGTCAGCGTATCACCAGTCTTAATGTCTTTGAAACCAACACCTGCAGCAATATCACCCGCCTGGATCTTATCAATTGGGTTCTGCTTGTTGGAGTGCATCTGCATCAGGCGCGAGATACGCTCCTTCTTGCCGGTGCGGTTGTTGAACACGTACGAGCCTGCGTCCAGCACGCCGCTGTAGCAGCGGAAGAAGCACAGACGGCCCACGAACGGGTCAGTAGCAATTTTGAATGCCAGAGCCGTGAAGGGCTCGTCATTGTCTGGGTGACGCTCAAGTTCCTCGCCAGTGTCGGGGTTAGTACCGATAATGGCAGGCATGTCCAGCGGCGAAGGCAGGTAGGCCATTACGCCATCCAGCATCGACTGTACACCTTTGTTTTTGAAGGCCGATCCGCACATTACAGGCGAGAACTTCATGTCGATAACCGCTTGGCGGATAACAACCATCATTTCATCGCGGGTGATGCTTTCTGGATCTTCGAAGAACTTCTCCAACAGACGGTCATCATACTCAGCAACACTCTCGATGAGCTTCTGACGCCACTCGGCAACAGTATCCACCAGATCCTCGGGAACCGGGATTTCGTGGTACGACTTGCCTTGGGTGGCATCATCCCATACGATAGCCTTGCCGGTCAGCAGATCGACAACACCTTTGAAGGTTTCTTCAGCCCCGATCGGGATTTGCAGAGGCACTGGGTTTGCACCCAATTTGTCCTTAATCTCGGCTACGGCCTTGAAGAAGTCAGCGCCGGCACGGTCCATCTTGTTGACGAAGCAGATACGCGGCACTTTGTATTTGTCAGCCTGACGCCATACGGTTTCCGACTGCGGCTCAACGCCCGAAACGGCGCAGAACAGAGCAACGGCACCATCCAGAACACGCAACGAGCGCTCCACCTCTACGGTGAAGTCTACGTGGCCGGGAGTATCGATCAGGTTGATTTTATATTGCTTGGTCTCCGAAGTCGGATCACCGTTTGCATCGGTAGGGTAATTCCAGAAGGTAGTAGTAGCAGCCGACGTGATGGTGATACCACGCTCCTGCTCCTGCTCCATCCAGTCCATCGTGGCAGCACCTTCGTGCACTTCCCCGATTTTGTGGGTTTTACCGGTGTAGTAGAGAATGCGCTCCGAAGTCGTGGTCTTACCGGCGTCGATGTGCGCCATAATCCCGATGTTCCGGAGGTATTGCAGGTCTTTATTAACAGCCATTGCTTTTGTTATGACGTAGAGATTATTGCAGTTGAGCTCTCTGAACGCGAAAAATTACTTTCTCATTCCCAAGATGCACGACTTCTATACTCTCTGCTAGGTCTTGTTAGAAGCGGAAGTGCGAGAAGGCCTTGTTGGCTTCTGCCATCCGGTGCGTGTCGTCCTTTTTCTTAACGGCAGCACCTTCACCTTTGGCGGCAGCAATGATTTCGCCAGCCAGCTTGTCCTTCATGGTTTTCTCACCACGACGACGAGCATATTGAATCAGCCACTTCGAGCCAACAGCAATACGACGATCAGGGCGAACCTCAGTAGGCACCTGGAAGGTAGCACCACCTACGCGGCGGCTCTTCACTTCTACAGTCGGCATTACGTTGTTGAGGGCTTTGCGCCACATCTCCAGGCCGCTTTCCTTGGTGCGCTGCTCAACAAGCTCGCAGGCATCATAGAAAATGGTGTAGGCTAGGTTTTTCTTCCCGTCGTACATCATGTAGTTGACGAAACGGGTTACTAGCGTCTCCTTGTACTTAGGATCGGGCAGGAGGATGCGCTTTTTTGGTTTTGACTTTCTCATGGGTGTAGAAATGAGTGGCGGTAGCGAGCAGCGGGATAAGAACCATGTGCTATCCTGCACTGGGCGCTACCTTACTCGTATTCAATTACTTTTTCTTACCGGGTGCGGGTTTGCCACCTTTGCCTGCTGCGGCAACTTGACCCGGCTTCGGACGCTTAGCGCCATACTTTGAGCGGCGCTGCAAACGGCCGTTTACACCGGCGGTGTCAAGAGCACCACGGATGATGTGGTAACGTACACCGGGAAGGTCTTTCACACGGCCACCACGGATCAGCACGATGCTGTGCTCCTGCAGGTTGTGGCCTTCACCAGGGATGTAGGCGTTAACTTCTTTGCCGTTGGTGAGGCGCACACGGGCAACTTTACGCATAGCCGAGTTCGGCTTCTTAGGCGTGGTGGTGTACACACGGGTGCAAACGCCACGGCGCTGCGGGCACGAGTCAAGAGCCGGCGACTTCGACTTCGTCGTCAGCTTCTCGCGGCCTTTTCGTACTAACTGGTTGATGGTAGGCATCTACGGAATGTTTTGTCAAGGAGGGTTCTCTCCCAAAAAATTAGGCTTGCAAAGGTATAAAAGTTGGCCGGAAATAGCAAACAGGTTGAAATAGTTAATTTTAGAGAAGCTGCAACCCATGTTCAAACTGCTTTTGGTAGGGGTTTGAGCCATATTTCACCCTAGCACTACGCTTCAGCTAGCTTGCATCACAGCGGTTCGCCTCCTCTACTACCCTAGTAGCAAGCGCCTACACCAGTTTGTAATAAGTGTGACGGGTAATAATTGCACATAAAACAGGAAAGGCTTCTATCTTCTCGATAAAAGCCTTTCCTGTGATAGTATTATTTATAGATCTACGCCTCTCCTACTTTACCGCCAAAGCCCATTGGGTACATCGGCGAGTCGTTCTGCTGCTTAATCGTGCCGTTAGCCTGCTCATACCGCTCAATATTTTCGGCTAGGGCGGCCTGCAGGCGCTTGGCATGCTCAGGCGTAAGAATAATCCGGGCCTTTACCTTGGCTTTGGGCAAGCCTGGCATCAGCCGGATAAAGTCGACTACAAACTCGCTGCTGCTGTGCGCAATCATAGCGAGGTTAGCGTATTCGCCCTCGGCAATTTCTTCCGATAGCTCGATGTTGATAGCATTCGGGTCTTGTGGCTGCAGAGGGGTAGCGTCGGTGTCTGGTTGAATTGGCTGGCTCATTTTACGAATCTAAGGAGTAGTTTCAGGGTGGCTTATGCAACGGGCGGCCGCTAGTGCCTGCGGGTGCATTTGCAGGCAAATACGGCAAAGCAGCCAGCTAGTCAACTACGGTCTGCTCATTTTTTTATCCTAGTAAACTGGCAACGGCTCCCGAAGTGCGCAAATATATACGGAACATGTCGCGCGAAACGCCCGCCGAAGCTACTAGGTCGTGAAAGTCGTCCAACCCTCCTTAACCATTGAAGACACCAGTAGCCGCGGACGCGAAGGGGGTTTATGACGGCAGGAACCCTAGTAACCGCAGCCTTCCCCACTTCTTGAAAACGAAAAAGCCGACCAGGTTTCCCCGGTCGGCTTTTCTTAATCACACTAGCTTACGCTTACTCCGAAACTGACTCGCGACGTGAGGCGCGGGCAGGGCGTTTGGCGGGAGCTACTACGTCGTCGGCCTTGGCAGCTTGTTGCGCTTCCATTTCCTCCTTCGAGCCTACAATCTGACGCGTGTACTCGCGCAGACCGGTACCGGCCGGAATCAGGTGACCAACGATTACGTTCTCCTTCAGACCTAGCAGTTCGTCGGCCTTGCCACGGATGGCAGCTTCCGACAGCACCTTGGTCGTTTCCTGGAAGGAAGCGGCCGAGATGAAAGACTGCGTACCCAGCGAGGCCTGCGTGATGCCTTGCAGCGTTGGCCGTGATACGGCTGGCTGAGCTTCACGCACTTCCACTAGTTGCAGGTCGCGACGGCGCAGGCTGCTGTTCTCGTCGCGCAAGCGACGAGCTGTTACAATCTGGCCGGGCTTCAGAACCGTCGAGTCACCCGCATTCGTTACCACCTTCATGTCGATGATGGTATCGTTTTCTTCCATGAAGATAATCTTGTCGATTACCTGGTGCTCCAGGAAGGTAGTGTCGCCGGCATCAAGGATAACCACTTTCTGCATCATCTGGCGAACTACCACCTCAATGTGCTTATCGTTGATTTTCACACCCTGCAAGCGGTACACTTCCTGAATCTCGTTTACGAGATACTCCTGCACAGCACCCGGACCCTGAATGCTCAGGATGTCGGATGGCGTGATGGCACCATCGGAAAGCGGCGAACCAGCCCGGATGAAGTCATTGTCCTGCACAAGAATGTGCTTAGACAGCGGCACCATGTACTTCTTCTTGATGCCGTCTTTCGACTCCACGAAGATTTCACGGTTACCACGCTTCACGGTACCATAGGTTACCACACCGTCGATTTCCGACACAACGGCCGGGTTCGATGGGTTACGCGCTTCGAAGAGCTCCGTAACACGGGGCAGACCACCGGTAATGTCGCGGGTTTTGCCCACGGCACGCGGAATCTTGGCCAGAATCTGACCAGCCTTGATTTTCTCGCCGTTCTCTACGTTCAAGTGCGAGCCTACCGGGATGCTGTAGGCCTTGTGGCCTTCCAGATCACCCTTCTTGCCCGGACGAACGATGATAGCCGGGTTCTGATCCTTGGCTTTCGATTCGATAATCACTTTCTCGCGGTGACCGGTCTGTTCGTCCGATTCCTCGCGGTAGGTGATGCCTTCGGTAATGGCGTCGTACTGAATGGTACCATCAAACTCGGCCAGAATAACGGCGTTGTAAGGGTCCCAGTTGTTCAGTTCGTCGCCTTTCTCTACCTCCTGGCCTTCGTTAACCAGCAGGAACGAGCCGTATGGAACGTGGTTTGAGATAAACACCTTGCCGGTGCCTTTCTCCACGATCCGAACTTCGCCCGAGCGACCCATCACTACTTTCACCTGCTCGCCATCAGGGCCAGCGGTTTCTACGGTGCGGATATCTTCGAACTCGATTACACCAGCAAACTTCGCCTTGATGCTTGCTTCTACTGCAATGTTAGAAGCCGTACCACCTACGTGGAATGTACGCAGGGTAAGCTGGGTACCGGGTTCACCAATTGACTGAGCAGCAATTACACCAACTGCCTCACCTCGCTGGACCATGCGGCCCGACGACAGGTTACGGCCGTAGCAACGGGCACAGATACCACGCTTCGACTCACAGGTCAGTACCGAACGGATTTCTACCGATTCGATGCTGGTGTTGTCAATGCGACGCGTGATTTCTTCGGTGATTTCGTCACCAGCCGTCAGAATCACTTCGTCGGTCAGCGGATCGATGATATCGTGTACTGCTACACGACCCAGGATACGCTCGGCCAGCGGCTCTACTACGTCCTCGTTGTCTTTCAACGCGAAGGTTTCGATGCCACGGAGAGTACCACAGTCGTTTTCGTTTACGATAACGTCCTGCGATACGTCCACCAGACGACGCGTCAGGTAGCCGGCGTCAGCCGTCTTCAGAGCGGTGTCGGCCAGACCCTTACGGGCACCGTGGGTAGAGATGAAGTACTCGATTACGTCCAGGCCTTCTTTGAAGTTAGACAGAATCGGGTTTTCGATAATCTCACCAACCGAACCCTGCAGCGACTTCTGTGGCTTCGCCATCAGACCCCGCATACCGCCGAGCTGACGAATCTGCTCACGCGAGCCACGAGCACCGGAGTGCATCATCATGTAAATCGAGTTGAAGCCCTGGTTCTCCTTTTCGAGGCGACCCATGAGGGTTTCAGTGATTTGGTTGTTGATGCGGGTCCAGATATCGATAACCTGGTTGTAACGCTCGTTGTCGGTAATCAGACCCATCTGGTAGTTCTGAGTAACGGCTTTCACGTCGGCCTGCGCCTGCGCGATGAGAGCGTCTTTCTCTTTCGGAATCTGGATGTCGCCCAGACCCATCGACAGACCACCTTTGTAAGCCGACTGGAAACCCAGCGTCTTGATGTCGTCGAGGAACTGTGCCGTGCGAGCCATGCCCGTACGCTTGAACACCATCGAAATGATCTGCTGCAGCTTTTTCTTCGTCAGCAGCTCATCCACGAAACCTACTTCAACCGGAACAAGCTGGTTGAACAATACGCGGCCAGCAACCGTCTCGATGATCTTCGTTACGAGGTTATCATCCTCGTCGCGAACCTGCGTGCGCACCTTAATATAGGCGTGCTTCGACAGCTGACCTTCGTTAAGAGCAATTACTACCTCCTCATCGGAGTAGAACATACGGCCTTCGCCCTGGATGCTCTCCTCTTCCGTGCTGCGCTTTCCTTTCGTTACGTAGTACAGACCCAGAACCATGTCCTGCGACGGTACCGCGATGGGTGCGCCGTTGGCAGGGTTCAGGATGTTGTGGGACGCCAGCATGAGCATAGAGGCTTCCAGAATAGCAGCCGGTCCCAAGGGAACGTGCACAGCCATCTGGTCACCGTCAAAGTCAGCGTTGAAGGCCGTACAAACCAGTGGGTGCAGCTGGATAGCTTTACCCTCGATGAGGCGAGGCTGGAACGCCTGGATACCTAGGCGGTGAAGCGTAGGAGCCCGGTTCAGGAGCACTGGGTGGCCTTTCAGCACGTTCTCCAGAATGTCCCATACTACGGCGTCCTTACGGTCAACGATTTTCTTAGCCGATTTAACCGTCTTCACGATTCCGCGCTCGATGAGCTTACGGATGATAAACGGCTTGAATAGCTCAGCTGCCATGTTCTTGGGCAGACCGCACTCGTGCAGTTTCAGCTCAGGGCCAACCACAATAACCGAACGGCCAGAGTAGTCGACACGCTTACCAAGCAGGTTCTGACGGAAGCGGCCCTGCTTGCCTTTCAGCATATCAGACAGCGACTTCAGCGCGCGGTTACCTTCAGCACGCACGGCGTTCACCTTACGTGAGTTGTCGAAGAGCGAATCCACTGCTTCCTGCAGCATACGCTTCTCGTTCCGCAGAATCACTTCAGGAGCCTTGATTTCGATCAGGCGCTTGAGGCGGTTGTTACGGATGATAACACGACGATACAGATCGTTCAAGTCAGAAGTAGCGAAACGGCCACCATCCAGCGGAACGAGAGGGCGCAGTTCCGGTGGAATAACCGGTACCATGCGGATTACCATCCACTCGGGCTTGTTCTCTACGCGGGTTGCGGCGTCGCGGAAAGCTTCCACTACGCGCAGACGCTTCAGAGCTTCTGCCTTACGCTGCTGCGAAGTTTCGTGCGCAGCGGAGTCACGCAGCGAATACGACAGCTCATCGAGGTTAGTGCGCTCCAACAGGAGTTGCAACGCATCAGCACCCATGCGGGCAATGAATTTATTCGGATCCTCGTTTGGCAGCATCTGGTTCTCCCGGGGGAGTTTGTCGATGATGTCGAGGTACTCGTCTTCGGTGAGGAAGTCAAGCTGCTGTACGCCTTCTTCGGCCAGCACACCCGGCTGCACTACAACGTAGCGCTCGTAGTAAATAATCTGATCAAGCTTCTTGGTAGGCAATCCTAGCAAATAGCCGATTTTGTTGGGCAAGGACTTAAAGTACCAAATGTGCGCTACGGGTACCACCAGTTCGATGTGGCCCATCCGCTCCCGACGTACTTTCTTCTCGGTCACCTCTACGCCGCAACGGTCGCAGATGATGCCTTTGTAGCGGATGCGCTTGTATTTGCCGCAGTGGCATTCCCAGTCCTTTACCGGACCGAAAATCCGCTCGCAGAACAAGCCACCCATTTCGGGCTTGTACGTCCGGTAGTTGATCGTCTCGGGCTTTACTACTTCACCGTTCGACCGCTCCAAGATGGATTCGGGCGAGGCCAGCGAGATAGTGACTTTCGAGAAGTCCTGTACCAGTTTTTTGTTTTTTGCAAACGCCATGTGTGGAAGCTATTAGCTGTTGGCTTTGTGGGCTGTTTCGGATGATCGGCTCCTCTTAAGAAAAGTCCGAAAAACCAGAACAGTTCGACTCTGGCAAAAGTGCTCTGCAGATCGGATAGGTACGTCGTGCAGCAGGTTTTACTAGGTCTGATGGGGTAACAGTTCGTCTTTGGGCAAATACGAACCTTTTGCGGCCAACCAGTGCTGGGCTTGATGCCGTTCTGACCATATCTCGGAACGACGCCGGCAGCGGTTGTTATCGGTTCCCCGAACCGCGGACTTTAAACACGTTGAAGGGGTAGTAGACCGCACCGAAACGCAGGCTACTACCCTTCAATAGTTAGTCAAGTGTGATTTCCAGGGCCAGACCGCGCAACTCGTGGATGAGTACGTTGAATGACTCGGGGATATTCGGCTTGGGCAGTACGTCGCCTTTCACAATGGCTTCGTACGCCTTGGCGCGGCCTACCACGTCATCCGACTTCACAGTCAGGATTTCCTGGAGCACGTTGGAAGCACCGAAGGCCTCGAGAGCCCACACTTCCATTTCGCCGAAGCGCTGACCACCGAATTGGGCTTTACCACCAAGCGGCTGCTGGGTAATGAGCGAGTACGGTCCGATAGAACGGGCGTGCATCTTGTCATCAACCAAGTGACCTAGCTTCAGCATGTAAATCACACCAACGGTTACCGGCTGGTCGAAACGCTGACCAGTCAGACCATCGTGCAGATAGGCACGACCGAACGTTGGCAGACCAGCTTCCGTCAGTTCCTTCGACACTTCCTCTTCGGTAGCACCGTCGAAAATTGGGGTAGCATAGGTACGGCCCAGCTTGAGGCCGGCCCAGCCGAGTACGGTTTCGTAGATCTGACCGATGTTCATCCGGCTTGGTACACCAAGCGGGTTCAGAACGATGTCCATAGGCGTACCATCGGGCAGGAAGGGCATGTCCTCATCGCGCACGATGCGGGCTACTACCCCTTTGTTACCGTGACGACCTGCCATTTTATCACCCACCTTCAGCTTACGCTTCTTGGCGATGTAAACTTTGGCCAGTTGAACGATACCAGCGGGAAGCTCATCCCCTACCTCCAGCGTGAACCGGTCGCGCTTGAAGCGGGCCGTGATGGTATTGCGGCGCTTGGCGTAGTTTTTCACCAGGTCCAGCAGCATACCGTTCACTTTCGCATCAGCAGTCCAGTTCTCCAGAATGAGGTCTTTGAACATGTTCACCTCTTCCGGCACGGCGTAGTTGCTCTCGTCCTTGTAAGGGTTCTTATCGGGGAACAACGCTTCCGTGATGTTCTTCTTCCCGAATTTTACACCCTTAGACAGGATTTCGTCGCCGAACTTGTGCTTCACGCCTTGGGAGGTTTTGCCTTCTAGCAGTTGCACCAGCTTGTCAACCATCACGGCTTTGATACCGCGAAGTTCTTTGGCATAAGCATCCTTCAGCTCTTCTACTTCCTTCTTCGACTTGGCCCGTAGGTTTTTGTCTTTCTTAGGACGCGAGAACAGCTTGGTGCCAATAACTACACCGTTCAGGGACGGTGGCGCCTTAAGGGAGGCATCCTTCACGTCGCCGGCTTTGTCACCGAAGATGGCGCGGAGCAGTTTCTCTTCCGGTGTCGGATCAGTTTCGCCTTTCGGCGTGATCTTACCAATGAGAATATCGCCTTCGCGAACTTCAGCACCTAGGCGGATGATACCGTTGTCGTCGAGGTTACGCACGGCTTCTTCGCTCACGTTCGGAATTTCCGAGGTCAGCTCTTCTTCACCACGCTTGGTCTCGCGCACTTCCAACTCAAACTCCTCAATGTGAATCGAGGTGAAGATGTCGTCGCGCACTACCTTCTCCGAGATTACAATAGCATCCTCGAAGTTGTATCCCTGCCACGGCATAAACGCTACTTGCATGTTACGACCTAGGGCAAGTTCACCTTTGTTCGTACCGTAGCCTTCGCACAACACCTGGCCTTTCGATACCCGCTCACCAGTTTTCACCAGCGGCGTCAGGTTAATGCAGGTATCTTGGTTCGTGCGACGGAACTTGATGAGGTCGTAGGAAATCTTTTCAGCATCAAAGCTTACTAGGATGTCATCTTCCGTCAAGTCGTATTTCACCACGATGCGGTTAGCATCTACGTAGTCAATTACACCGTTGCCTTCTGCTACTACAAGAGTGCGGGAGTCAGACGCCACACGACCTTCCAGACCAGTGCCCACAATAGGAGCCTCAGCTTTCAGCAGCGGAACTGCCTGACGTTGCATGTTCGAACCCATCAGGGCACGGTTAGCATCGTCGTGCTCCAGGAACGGAATCAGCGAAGCAGCCACCGACACGATCTGGTTCGGGGCTACGTCCATGTAGCTATATTCCGTTGGACCTACTACCGGGAAGTCGCCTTCGAAACGACCTTTTACTAGGTCGTTGATGAAGTTACCTTCCTCATCGATGCGGGCGTTGGCCTGCGCGATGTGGTGAGTGTCTTCTTCTTCAGCTGTCAGGTACTTTACGTGCTCTGTCGTATCTACCTTGCCGTTCTCAACGGTACGGTAAGGAGTCTCAATGAAGCCCATTGAGTTAACCCGGGCGTGCACGCAAAGCGACGAAATCAGACCAATGTTTGGCCCTTCCGGCGTTTCGATGGTGCATAGACGGCCATAGTGCGTGTAGTGAACGTCACGTACTTCGAAACCAGCACGCTCCCGAGACAGACCTCCTGGCCCCAGTGCCGATACGCGACGCTTGTGCGTCACCTCAGCCAGTGGGTTAGTCTGGTCCATGAACTGAGACAGCTGGTTGGTACCGAAGAACGAGTTAATAACGCTCGACAGGGTACGGGCATTGATCAGGTCAACTGGCTTGAAGTCCTCGTTGTCGCGCACGTTCATGCGCTCCTTGATTGTACGCGCCATACGGGCCAGACCTACGCCAAACTGGGCGTATAGCTGCTCCCCTACCGTACGAACCCGACGATTGCTCAAGTGGTCAATGTCATCGACAATAGCCTTCGAGTTGATCAGACCGATCAGGTATTTCACGATGAGAACAATGTCCTCATTGGTCAGCACGCGGGCGTCCCAGTTCGTGTCGATACCCAGCTTCTTATTGATACGGTAGCGGCCTACGTCACCGAGGTCGTAGCGCTTGTCCGAGAAGAATAGCTTTTGGATGATGTCGCGGGCAGTTTCTTCATCGGGAGCTTCCGTGTTACGGAGCTGACGATAAATTTGCTCCACGGCTTCTTTTTCCGAGTTAGAATTATCCTTCTGCAGCGTATTGTAAATAATTGCGTAGTCCGCAATGTTTACATTTTCGCGGTGCAGAATCACCGACTTAGCCCCAGCATTCAGGATTACGTCGATATCCTCTTCCTCGATGGTAGAGTCGCGCTCCAACAGAACTTCGTTGCGGTCAATAGATACCACTTCACCGGTATCCTCATCCACGAAGTCCTCCGTCCAAGTGCGGAGCACCCGAGCAGCCAATTTACGACCTACTGCTTTCTTAAGGTTTTTCTTGTCGGCCTTTACTTCCTCCGACAAACCGAACAGATCGAGAATGTCTTTGTCGGTACCATAACCGATAGCGCGAAGCAGCGTAGTAACCGGGAATTTCTTCTTACGGTCGATGTACGCATACATCACGTTGTTCACGTCCGTGGCAAATTCAATCCACGAGCCTTTGAACGGAATAATACGGGCAGAATACAGCTTCGTACCGTTGGTGTGCTTGCTCTGAGCAAAGAACACGCCGGGCGAACGGTGCAGCTGCGAAACGATAACACGCTCAGCTCCGTTAATCACGAACGAGCCTTTTTCGGTCATGTACGGGATGTTTCCAAGGAAAACTTCCTGTTCAATCGTCTCGAAATCCTCGTTATCCGTATCGTTACATACCAAGCGCAGCTTGGCCTTCAGGGGCACCGAGTACGTTAGACCACGGTCAATGCACTCATCAACTGAGTACTTCGGCGGGTCAACGTGGTAGTCGATAAAGGTCAAAACAAAGTTTTCGCGCGAGTCCGAAATTGGAAAGTTCTCGGCGAATACTTTGAAGAGCCCCTCATCGGCACGGTTCTCGGCAGCCGTTTCCAACTGGAAGAAATCCATAAACGAGCGAACCTGCACGTCCAGGAAATCCGGGTACTCAATAACCTTTTTAATCTTGGCGAAGTTGATCCGCTCGTCAGCCGCCTGCAGTTTTTGCAAGCCTGTCTGTGCTTTCGGTGTAGCCAATGTATGTGGGGTTAGGAAATGGATACTGAGAGAATCCACATCAGGGCAGCAGCAGCGCTATTGCCTTGAAAGATTTTGGAAGTATTTGGCGCACGAAAGCGCAAAGCAGAACCTTGCGCTCTGGCGTCCGTAGGCACGAAAAGCCGCAAAGCGGCGTGCAAACGAACTTCCGACTAGTTTGTTGCCTACAAACAGGAAAAGACCTGGCTTAGTTGCCAGGCCTCTCCTTATTTGCTGGTTTTAAGAGCAAGCAGCAGAAATTACTTAACTTCTACTTCAGCGCCGGCTTCTTCCAGTTGCTTCTTCAGCGACTCAGCTTCATCCTTGGCTACACCTTCTTTCAGGGCCTTAGGAGCACCGTCAACCAGTTCTTTGGCTTCTTTCAGGCCAAGACCGGTCAGGTCTTTCACCAGTTTCACAACAGCCAGTTTCTGACCACCAGCAGCCTTCAGGATCACGTCGAACGTGGTTTTCTCCTCAGGAGCTTCAGCAGCAGCAGCGCCACCGCCAGCCATCATTACCGGAGCAGCAGCAGCAGGCTCAATGCCATACTCGTCTTTCAGGATAGTAGCCAGTTCGTTTACTTCTTTTACCGTCAGGCTAACGAGCTGCTCGGCGAATGCTTTCAAATCTGCCATTTCTGTAGATTGTTAAAAAGGGGGTTGTTAAAGGAAATTGAAGGTGAAAAAGATGAGCAGCGGTTAGCCTGCAACCTCTTCTTTTTCGGAAAGCGTTTTGAGGATACCAGCTAGCTTGTTGCCGCCGCTCGACAGAGCAGAGATAACATTCTTAGCAGGCGACTGAAGCAGACCGATAACGTCACCGATAAGCTCGTTTTTGCCTTTCAGAGTGCTGAGGCTGCTGAGCTGATTTGCACCGATGTAAATGCCAGCATCTACATAAGCACCCTTCAGCGCCGGACGGGGCTCTACGTTCTTGCCATAGTTCTGCGACTTGTAGAAGTCTTGCAGCAACTTAGCAGGAGCATTACCCGACTCTTTCGAGAACAGGATACCCGACTGGCCTACCAGAGCCGCGTCCATTTCCGAATTATCGCCACCTAGAGTGTCGAGGGCCTTACGGATGAACGTGTTCTTGTACACCTTGAACTCCATGCCGCGGTTGAAGCACAGGCGACGGAATTCGTTGATTTTCGCCACCGACATTCCCGAAGCATCGGCAATGTAGAACGCGTTGTGCGATTGAAACTTCTCGCTCAACTCGTCGACGAGGGCTTGTTTTTCTTCCCGGATCATATCGTCGTGTTGATTTAAATTATGCGGAAGTTACGGTGGTGTCAACCGGAACAGCAGGCGACATCGTGCTCGACAGCGTGATGCTCTTGATGTAAGTGCCTTTGGCCGAAGAAGGCTTCAAACGCAGCAGCGTCTGGATTACTTCAATGGCATTTTCAGCAAGCTTCTGATCATCGAACGACACTTTGCCAACCGAGCAGTGAATGATACCGGTTTTGTCAACTTTGAAGTCGATTTTACCAGCCTTCACTTCCTGTACAGCCTTTGCTACGTCGGTAGTAACCGTACCCGATTTTGGGTTTGGCATCAGACCGCGGGGACCTAGTACGCGACCTAGACGACCAACCTTAGCCATTACAGATGGCATGGTGATGATAACGTCGATGTCGGTCCAGCCCTTTTCGATTTTGGCGATATAGTCGTCTAGACCAACATAATCAGCACCAGCTGCAGTAGCTTCAGCTTCTTTGTCGGCGGTAACTAGAGCCAGAACACGAACGGTTTTGCCGGTACCATGTGGTAGTGTGGCTACGCCACGTACCATCTGGTCAGCTTTACGGGGGTCAACACCCAAACGAACGTCGATGTCTACTGAAGCGTCAAACTTGGTATAGGTAATATCCTTTACCACTTTGGCAGCGTCAACCAGATTCCGAACTTCGGTGAGGTCATGCTTGGCAAGGGCTTCCTTGCGCTTTTTGCTAATCTTTGCCATGTGTCTTCTCCGTTGTTAGATTATTCAGCAAAGGGAGAAGTACCCGAGATGGTGATGCCCATGCTGCGAGCCGTACCAGCCACCTGACGCATTGCCGACTCTACCTTGAAGGCATTGAGGTCAGGCATTTTCGTTTCGGCGATGGTGCGCACCTGGTCCCATGATACCGACCCTACTTTGTTCCGGTTTGGCTCTTTCGAACCGCCCTGGAGCTTTGCAGCATCCAGAAGCAATACCGGTACCGGAGGGGTCTTCACCACGAAGTCAAACGACTTGTCAGTGTACATGGTGATCAGTACAGGACAAACTTGGCCGGCCTTATCCTGGGTGCGAGCATTAAACTGCTTGCAAAACTCCATGATGTTAAGGCCTTTGCTACCAAGTGCAGGTCCAACCGGCGGCGCGGGGTTCGCGGCGCCTCCCTTTATCTGAAGCTTCAGATAACCTCTAATTTCTTTGGCCATTGGTTTGAAAGGCTTCGGATACTGTGTCGTAACACGCAGCTTCCTCAGTTTTTTATTGCTCCTAGTGGAAGCACCACCGGTCCGGAGCGGATAACCGGTGACGTTTTATAGCTTATTATGATTCCTTTTCAACCTGAGTATAGCTTAGCTCCATAGGAGTGCTACGGCCGAAAATCTTCACAATAACATTCAGTTTTTTGCGCTCTTCGAATACTTCAGATACCGTACCCGACATACCCGCAAAGCCGCCATCTACTATTTTCACCAACTCATTTACTACAAAAGGAGTCTCCAGTGTTGCAGTCTGCTCTTCGGCTTCATCCACAATCCCTAGGATGCGGTTAACCTCCGAAATATGCAACGGAACTGGTTTGGTATTTTGGTTGGACGCTTTGCCTTCTTTATCACTCAGAAAACCAATTACACCAGGCGTGCTAGTGATAATATGATCAACCTCACCGTGGGTTAGGTCAGCATGAATGATGATATAGCCAGGGTAAAGGTTCCGTTCGCGTACACGCTTTTTGCCGTTACGCATTTCGAATACCTTCTCTACTGGAATCAGCACCTGAGGCACCAGCTCGGAAAGACCATGGCGGCCAATCTCTGTTTCCAAGTAAGTCTTGGCTTTCTTTTCTTGCCCGCTAACCGAGCGGACTACGTACCATTTCAATTCGCCCATTGTCGTCGTGTGTTCTACCGATTAACGGAACGAGTTGTAAAATACTTCTAGGCTTTTACTGAAAGCCACGTCCATCAAACCAACTACTGCGGCAAACAATAACGAGCCGATCAGTACTAGACCAGCGCTTTTCTGCAGCTCTTCCAACGAGGGCCACGTCACTTTGTAGCGCATCTCTTCGGAAGTCTCCCGGAAGTAGTTTGTTAGCTTGCTCATGATGGTGGCACCAGTTTGGTGTTTAAAACTACGGCTGCCGAAGCAGCCGTAGTACTTAGTGGCACGGGCGGAGAGATTCGAACTCCCATCAAAGGTTTTGGAGACCTCTATTCTACCCTTGAACTACGCCCGTGTATGCGTCCTGTCCAGTCAAGGTGCTGGATTGGGACTGCAAATGTATGGAACTCTTTAAACAAAACAAATCCGCCCCCGAAATTTTCAGAGGCGGATTGTCTTATTTTATCAATTTCCAGCTGGAAACTACTCGGTGATTTCAGTTACCTGACCAGCACCTACCGTACGGCCACCTTCGCGGATAGCGAAACGCAAGCCTTTTTCCATAGCCACCGAGTTGATCAGCTCAACCGAGATAGTTACGTTGTCACCAGGCATTACCATTTCTACACCCTCGCCCAGCGAGATGATGCCGGTAACGTCGGTGGTGCGGAAATAGAACTGAGGACGGTAGTTGTTGAAGAACGGAGTGTGACGACCACCTTCCTCTTTCGACAGTACGTACACTTCAGCCTTGAACTTAGTGTGAGGCTTAACGGAACCTGGCTTGCAGATAACCATACCACGACGGATGGCTTCTTTCTCAATACCACGGAGCAGCAGACCAACGTTGTCGCCAGCTTCACCACGGTCAAGGATCTTGCGGAACATCTCAACGCCAGTTACGGTCGACTTGAGGTTTTCAGCACCCATACCGAGGATTTCTACTTGCTCACCCGAGTTGATGATACCACGCTCGATACGGCCGGTAGCAACCGTTCCACGACCCGTGATAGAGAACACGTCCTCTACTGGCATCAGGAAGGGCAGGTCGGTCAGACGAGCAGGAATTGGAATGTAGCTATCAACAGCAGCCATCAGCTCTTCGATCTTGGGAACCCAAGCAGCGTCGCCGTTCAAGCCGCCCAGAGCAGAGCCCTGAATAACTGGAATGTTGTCGCCGTCGAAGTCATAGAACGAAAGCAGTTCGCGGATTTCCATCTCTACAAGCTCGAGCAGCTCGGGATCGTCCACCATGTCCACTTTGTTCATGAACACTACCAACTGAGGTACACCTACCTGACGAGCGAGCAGGATGTGCTCACGAGTCTGGGGCATTGGGCCGTCGGTAGCGGCTACCACGAGGATAGCGCCGTCCATCTGAGCAGCACCAGTAACCATGTTCTTCACATAGTCAGCGTGACCGGGGCAGTCAACGTGAGCATAGTGACGGTTTTCGGTAGCGTACTCAACGTGCGACGTGTTGATCGTGATACCACGCTCTTTTTCTTCGGGAGCATTGTCGATCGAAGAGAAGTCGCGCTTGGCAGCCAGACCCTTATTAGCCAACACCATAGTGATAGCAGCAGTCAGGGTGGTTTTGCCGTGGTCCACGTGACCAATCGTGCCGATGTTTACGTGCGGCTTGGACCGGTCAAAATTTTCTTTAGCCATTGTAAAGAGATTAAGAGGAATTTTGAGGTAATGAGGGGGAAACGCGACTAGTCTATACAGTAAGAAAGCGAAACACAGCTCCGCTTAGTCGGGACTGCACGTCGCTTTACTTGCTGACAGAGCCAAACGGTGCAGTCGCGCTGCCCCGTTGGTACTCGTAATTCTGAGCCATTTATGGGATTTGAACCCATGACCTCTTCCTTACCAAGGAAGTGCTCTACCACTGAGCTAAAACGGCTGATTTTGTTTTGGCAAAGGTACAACAGGCGGAGAACATATGCCAGTAAAGGCCGGTATTCTATTTCTCGCTGCCGACCTAGGCACCGAGCGGGAGACGAGGTTCGAACCCGCGACCTGCAGCTTGGAAGGCTGCCGCTCTACCAACTGAGCTACTCCCGCATAAGGCAAACCAACAAGACAGTGAAGCAACCCGCGCAGATGCTGTTTCACTAAGCTGCTTGTTTACTACTGTGGGGGGAGAAGGATTCGAACCTTCGAAAGCTTACGCTAACAGAGTTACAGTCTGTCCCATTTGGCCGCTCTGGAACCCCCCCAGTTGTTTTTCTCTACATCGATCATGTAAAGATCTTCCCTTCTCAATTCGCTTACCGAAGCGGCTGCGGTGTTGATTGGAGCTGCAAAATTAGAGGGTTTCAGATGCAAGTCAAGCTATCGACGAAAAACGTTTCAAGTTTTTTCTTCTTCCCTAGCCTCTGTACTCCCTCTAACTGCCCTTAACCATCTGACTACCTACTTGAAACATCCGAACCGGAGAAGTTGAGAAAACCCGAAAAAAATTAAAAAAGTTATTGGATCAGGCTATACATGGACTTCAGGTTGTCGTCCTTTTCCTTATTTCGGATATCCTGCAGGGTTGTTTTGATAGCAGGCATACTGGCGATGAGCTCATGTAGGCCTTTGTAGGCACCCAGACGAACGTACATCTGCGGATGGTTACGGGCGAGTGACTCTAGTTGCTGGATGCCTTTTTCCCGCTCAATCGGCGGAATGCGCTTCATGAGAGTTCCGAAGTTTTCGAGCAACACGTACAATACATCTGCTGGTGCATCTTGGCTCCGTCGCAGAAACCACTGGTAATCATCAAGGGTGCCATTGATTCCGTAGTAATTCGATAAAGCTGTTAGCAATGCCGGATTCTTGGTATTCTGCAGGGCTCCTACTTGGGTACGAGTGCTGGCTGTAGGGGCTTTTGCCAATGCCTCAATGGCCGCTCCTACTACTAGATAGGAACTGTCTTTAAGAGCCGTATTATACACGTCGCTAAAGTCTTCGTTGGCGAAAGACGATAGGGCACTGATGGCCGTAGCGCGCACTACCCCTTTTTTCTCGTTCAAGGCCACGCGTTGCAGGTCTTTGCGGACGGCAGTGCCCTCGGCTCCACGGTAACGGCGCAAGCCATCTAGTGCGGCTACGCGCACGGCCCAGAAAGGATCGTTCAAGGCATTGCGAAACATGGAGCTTACCATTAAGTCGGCTGTTTTGGTGCGCAGGCCCTGGATAGCTTCGTACTTCTGTAGGTAGCCTTTAGCATGGCTGAGCTGATATTGCAGCTCTTCCTGACTTTGCACTTCATCAATTTGGGCTAGCAGCACGCCGTCGTTGTCGAACTTAACAAGACTAGGCCGCTGATTTACCGGAAGCCGGAAGGTCTGATCAGCTTTGGTGATGAGGATACGGTGCTCCGTGGGCTGGTTGGAGTTCCAAGTAGCCACCGTTACGGGCAACCGGAACACCGGCTGATACAAGGTATCCTGTACTTGCTGGACCCGTAATACAACCTGACTATTTTCGTAGCTGTGGGTTACGCGTAGCTCCGGGTGGCCGCGCTGCATAAACCACTGGTCAAAAAACCACATCAGGTCCTCGCCAGTGGTTTCTTCGAATGCTATGCGAAGCTTGGCTATTTCAGAAGCCGTAAACTTATTCTGGGTCAGATACCGATTTAAAGAAGCAAAGAACGCCTCGTCACCGACCTGCTTGCGCAACATGTGAAGCACTCGGCCACCTTTGTCGTAGGAATGCCGATCAAACATGTCCTCATGATCAGCATAGCGGTAGCGAATAAGTGGTTCCCGCTTCATTTGCGCTTCTTCTAAGTAATTGCGCAGCTTGGTTTGCTGCACTAAAGCAGCGGCATCGGCACCATACTTATACTCGGCCCACAGCAGTTCAGAATAGTCGGCAAATGACTCGTTCAAGGGCAAATTCGCCCACGACTCTGTGGTTACGTAGTCGCCGAACCACTGGTGAAACAGCTCGTGCGCAATTACCGACTCCGGCTCGTACGACATATCGGGCAACTCACGGGCACTGAATTGTACCAGCTGCTGCTGAAACGTGGAGGCAGTGGTGTTTTCCATGGCCCCCGACACAAAGTCATGTACGGCTACCTGCGCGTATTTTTCCCATGGATACTCTACGCCCAGCTTCTTGGAAAAGAAGTCCAGCATTTCCGGGGTATTGCCGAATACTTGCTTGGCTGTGTACTGGAAAGGCGGATCAACGTAATACTCGACGGGCTTTCCGTGCCACGTATCCGAAACTACTGCGAATTCGCCAACGGCCATCATGGCCAGGTAGGGTGCGTGCGGCAGGGTCTGCTTCCACACATCAGTTCGGGTGCCATCAGAGTTACGCCGAGACGACACCAACAGGCCGTTAGATAAGGTTTTGAGGTTGCTATCAACCGTGAGGCTGATTTCCTGGGTCATCCGCTGGTTGGGCCGATCGATGGTAGGAAACCAGCAGGAGCTACCCTCCGTTTCGCCCTGGGTCCAGACCTGGCGGGGTTTGTCTTTTTCAGTGCCTAGGGGGTTTATGAAGTACAACCCTTTATCACTGACGATAGCCTCACTGCCTCCTTTGGGCAGCTCATTGGGCTTGGCAACGTACTGAATCCGTACCTGAAACTGCTCGGTACGGGTATACTGACGGTCGAGCGTGATAGTCAGCTTCTTTTTGTCGTAGCTGTACTTCAAGTCCTTGCCTTTGCGCGAGCCATTCATCAGCTCCACGCTTTTCACATCAAACCCTTTCGCATCCAGTACCAGCTGGTTTTGCGGATAGAAGTGTGGATGCAACGTGAGCACCGCCGTTCCCAGCAGCCATTGCTTCGCCCAATCAAAGCGAACATCCAGCTTGGTATCCTTCAGGTCGTGCAGCATAGTGGCGCTCGGCTGCTCTGGATTGGTGGGCGGCAGCCAATTGGGCACAGGCTGTTGCACCGCCGTAGCTGTAGGCTCAGCGGGGGTAGCAGGCGCTTTCTTACGGACCGGCCGGCTCGCGGTAGGAGTCGGCGAACCGGATTTAGTTACCTGAGCAAACGAGGCAAACTGACACATCAGCACCACGGCAAGGGTACCGAGGACGGGGTATTTCATGCGGGAAGGCACTAGGGTATTGGAGGGTCAAGTTCCGAATTTATTTCAGAATTGGCCTATCTTTAAGCCCTTTTCCGCCCCACCCCTGCTCTATTCGCATGCTACAGGTACGCACTGATGCTGCTCCCGACCAACTTTGGGAGGTTGACTACCACGCCAATGGCCCCATCACCCTTAATGGGCAGCCCTTTGAATGGGACCTGACCTCCCTGGGGAATGGGCGCTACCATCTTCTCTATCAGGGACGTTCGTATAGCGCTGAGCTCATTTCAGCCGACTACACTGCGAAAACACTGGTTCTGAAGCTGAACGGAAAGCAGCTGGAGCTACAGGCAAAAGACCGCTTTGATATTTTGCTGGACAAGCTGGGCATGAGCACCGCCGCTAGCAACAAGGTCAATGAGCTGAAGGCTCCTATGCCGGGCCTTATCGTTGACATTAGGGTAGTACCGGGCCAGACCGTGCAAAAGGGCGACCCACTGCTAGTGCTGGAAGCTATGAAGATGGAAAACATTTTAAAAGCGCCCGGCGAAGGCACAGTAGCGGCTATCAAAGTCAATCTGCGCGACAACGTTACCAAGGGGCAGGTGCTGGTTCATTTCAGTTAACCACCCTTACTTCTATTTATCTGGGCCGTAAGTTACTACCCCTCCTCCTGTCGGGTAGCCGCTTGCGGCCTCACCACGTACACTCGCGTTCCACGCTTAACCTCTTTCGTTTTGAAGTACAACCGAATCCTGCTGAAGCTGAGCGGCGAGGCCCTGATGGGCCAGCAACAGTACGGCATCGACGCCGAACGGCTCATGCAGTACGCTGAAGAAATTAAGGCCGCGGCTGCCACGGGCACGCAGGTAGCCGTCGTTATCGGAGGCGGCAATATTTTCCGGGGTGTACAGGCCGAGGCATTTGGCCTTGACCGGGTTCAGGGCGACTACATGGGCATGCTGGCCACAGTCATCAACTCCATGGCGTTGCAGAGCGCCCTCGAGAAATTGGGTATTCCCACGCGCCTGCTTTCCGGTGTAACCATTCAGCGGGTATGCGAGCCCTATATCCGCCGTCGGGCGGTGCGCCACCTGGAAAAAGGCCGCGTGGTAATTTTCGGGGCGGGCATTGGCTCACCGTACTTCACCACCGACTCGGCGGCTTCTTTGCGGGCTATTGAGATTGAGGCCGATGTGGTGCTGAAAGGAACCCGCGTAGATGGCATTTACACGGCCGACCCGGAGAAAGACCCTAGTGCGGTGCGCTTCCCCGAAATTACCTTTGATGAAGTAATGGCGAAAAACCTGAACGTGATGGACATGACAGCCTTCACGCTTTGCAAGGAGAATAACCTTCCTATTATTGTGTTCGATATGAACAAGGAAGGCAACCTGCTCCGTTTGCTAGCCGGTGAAAGCATCGGAACCCTCGTGAGCATGCACGGCTCCCGTGATGCCGCGTTTAATACGACGGCAAAGCAAAACTCTAACGAACAAGTTTAACCTGCTGTCAGCGGCTGAGGCTCGCCTTTACTAGGCCCTAGCCAGCTGGCAACCCTACTCGATTCTCAACTTTTCAACACTTAACCTTTCAGAAGTGGACGAGGAAATTAAGTTCTACCTGGACGAGGCAGAAGAGTCCATGGGCAAGGCCCTGCAGCACACCGGCCAAGAGTTTGCCCGCATCCGCGCCGGCAAGGCTACCCCTGCCATGCTCGACTCTTTGCGCGTAGATTATTATGGCACGCCTACGCCCGTGGCGCAGGTTGCCAACGTAGCTGCTCCCGATGCCCGGACGCTGTTCATCAAGCCCTGGGAGAAGAATATGATCAGTGAAATTGCCAAGGCCATTAAGAACAGCGACCTAGGCCTGAACCCGCAGTCGGATGCGGAAGGTGTGCGCCTGAACATTCCGCCCATGACGGAGGAGCGCCGCCGCGATCTGGTAAAGCAAGCCAAATCCGAATCGGAGAACGGCAAAGTGCGTATTCGCGGCATCCGAAAAGATGTCAACGAATCGTTGCGGAAGCTCCTGAAAGAAGGTGCAGCTGAGGATGCTATTAAAGACGCGGAAGCCAAGGTGCAGAAGTTCACCGATACCTTCATCACCCGCGTAGATGATCTGCTCAGCAAGAAAGAAGCTGAAATCATGACCATCTGATTTCGACTAGGGTTACTTGCTTATAAGACCCTAGTAAAAAAGGAAGCCGCGCCCATCAGGAGGATGAGCGCGGCTTCTTTGGTTAAGTGATGGTATGGTCTAGGTCTCTGCACGTGGCAAACCCATCTATTCCTGCCAGTAGTTAGCTTCCATAATTTTTTTCTCCACTGGCCCCGGAACAAGGTAGCGGATAGACTTGCCAGCTCGAACACAGTCGCGCACAAATGTGGCGGAAATGTCTAGCAGCGGCGCATCTACTACCCGCACGCCGGGGTGAGTTTTCACCTCCGTAGCATCTACTCCGGGCCGAGGGTACACATACACTTCGTTTTCGGCCAGTAGTCGGTCGGCTTGTTTCCAACGCGGTAAGCCAGGTAGGTTGTCTTCACCCATGAGCAGTACAAACCGATACGAGGGGTAGCGGCGGCGCAGCTCGTCCAGCGTATCGACAGTATAGCTGGGCTTGGGCATGGCAAACTCCACATCAAGGGCACGCAGCCGGTCGTTGTCGGCAATAGCCAGCTGCACCAACTGCAGGCGGGCCTCTTCGGCCAGCAGCTCCTGCCCCACTTTAAACGGGCTCTGGGGCGACACTACAAGCCACACCTCATCTAAATCAGTGTGGGTAGCCATGAAGTGCGCCAATATCAGGTGCCCGGTATGAATAGGGTTGAACGAACCAAAAAGCAGCCCTACTTTCCGGCCCACAGAGGCGGAAGCAGGGCTGCTCACAGAATAGCAGGTTCAGTTATCAGAAACGCGCGCACTAAGCGCTCCGCTTCATCAATAGCTCGTTCCAGATCATCGTTCACGATGGTCACGTCGAAGCGGTCCTCAAAGGTCAGCTCGAAGTTGGCTTTATAAAGCCGGGCCGAAATACTGGCGTCAGAGTCGGTAGCGCGGTTGCGCAAACGCTGCTCCAGGATTTCCAGCGACGGGGGCTTCACGAATACCGCTAGGGCACGGTCTTTGTAAAACTCCTTGATGCTGAGGCCACCTTTCACGTCCACGTCTAGCACAGCATGCTGCCCATGGTCCCAGATCCGCTCCACTTCAGATTTCAACGTGCCATAAAAGGCACCTTCATACACCTCTTCCCATTCCACGAAGTCATCGCGGCGGATTTTCTCCTGAAACTCCTGTACGGAGATAAAGTAGTAATCCTTACCGTTGGCTTCAGTACGGCCGCGTTTATCACGCGTACACGCTGAAATAGAAAAGCTTAGCTCCGGAATCCGCTCCAGCAGCCGGTGGACGATAGTTGTCTTGCCGGCGCCGGAAGGAGCCGAAAAGGCGATGATTTTACCCTGCATCGGGCAAAATTAGGCCATTTCTGCCTGAACTTTCGCAAGAATTGCGTTTGACAGAGAAGATGGCGCGCCTTTCCGACCTACATGCTGGGTCAGAAAGTCGATGAAGATTTGCTGCTTATCGATGCTATCAAAGCACGGAGAGCAGTCTTCGGCATGATGGATGAAGTAATCCTCATCCTCGGCCGTGGGCTCCTGCCCGACGATAATTTGGTCAAGAATAGTATTCACGCGTTCACAGTCGGGGCCGGTTGTAGACACCGCGCTCTGGTTGGTTTGCTTAGTAGAAGTGGTTTCCATAATGGGGGCCTGACAGGAGGATATTATTCGTTTTCGTCGGTCGTAAAGTCTTCGTCGTCACTGTCGTTCTCAGAGCCGTAGCCCATGGACTTCGCGTATCGATCTAGCTTGTCCTTGAGAAAGTTGCGTGCCCGGTGCAAGCGGGAGCGCACCGTTCCGATTGGGATGTCCAGCACTTTTGCCATTTCCTCGTACGTGAACCCTTCCAGGTCGCAGAGGATAATGACCGTGCGAAAATCCACGGGTAGCGAGTTCAGGGCGCTGGCCACTTCGTCGCCGATGAGGTCGCGCACGGACTGCTGCCGCATGTCAGAAGAAGTGCTACCGGCGTCGCCGTCGGACTCCACATCTTCTGAGTTGTAGTATCCTTCGATTTCGCTGTAGTCAACTTTTGCAGGTTGCTTACTTTTTTTGCGAAAATCGTTGATGAACGAATTTTTCAGGATGCGAAACAGCCACGCTTTGGCGTTTGTTCCTTGCTCGAAGTACTCAAAGAAGCGATATGCTTTCAGATAAGTTTCCTGTACGAGGTCATTTGCATCATCTTCATCAAGCGTGAGGCGGAAGGCAAAGTTGTACAGGGAATCGAGCACAGGCATGAGTTCGGCCTGAAAACGCCGATCTTTCTCTTCTTTGCTCAGTTTCGGAACCCGTTCGGGAGAGTCGCTCATGGACGGTAAGAATTGCGGCTGAATATTGAAAAAATACTGCCGTTAGACAAATGTAGGAGTTATACCATCCGCAGGAAGGAAGGTTTTATTAGCCGCCGCCTGTCGTTCGGTAGCCACAACCAGGAATCCGTAGAGGAAAACGAATAAGTTGAAGCTCGTTTGCAATTCCAGCAACGAATCAACGGTCATGGCCAGTGCCTGTATTAGCAGGAACCTATACACGTACGCATTTCGCCATTGGGCGGGTTGCGCCAGCGGCCCAAACAGTACTAAGAGCCAAAGCACCAGCCCTACTATTCCGCTAGCTACCCACTGGTGAAGGTACTGGTTATGAATCATCACCCGGTTTTTGGGCTCTAGCCCGTAGCTCCGCCAAGCATATTGCTCCATCATGGCGCGGCTAGCATCGGCGGGACCTACGCCCAGCCATGGATGCTGCTGGGCCACTACGGTTGCGGTTTGCCACGCAGCTAGGCGCTTAGATAAGGAAAACTGGTTGATATCATGGTCTCGCTCAAACTGCTCTAAATCGTACTGGGTAGCCTCTAGGCGCTGCCGCACTGACTCTAACGAGTGGTACGCCGCCCAAGGAACCAGCACCAAGGAAAGCAGCAGGCCCAGCCCCAACCAAAACCGCCGCCGCACGATTAGGGCCAGCAAGGCATCCAGCAGGAGCATACCATATAGCACAAACAGCCCGGTGCGGTACGCCAGCACGTGCAAGGTAAGCGCACAGATGCCGGCCGCGAGCAGCAATGCCATGCGTAGGAAGCGGCTTGCTTGCTTTTCCTGCCGCAGCACCATCCCGAAAACGGCGCCTAGGGCCAGCATCAGCCCAAAGTGGATATGAAAGATTTTGGTTACGGAGCCCATACTTTGCCCAATGCCAAAGGCTTCGTTGGCCGCAGCGGGGTTCAGAAGGTATTGGCCTAAGGTAGCCAGCCCTATTAGCGCTAGCCCTCCTACAAAGAGAAACCCTACCCAAAAGCGCTGTGCGGCGCGCAACGGCACGGCTACTCCAAAAACCAGCGGCACACCCACCCACGGCAACTGTCGAAACAGCTGATGCCGCCACACGTCCCACTCCTGGGTATACAGTCCACTGATGAGTAGCAACGCGTACAGGGCCAACGGTGCCCACACGGTGCGCAGCCGGATCCAACGGGGTAGTTCACGGCGCAAACCGGGGTTTGCTAGTACTGCCACTACCCCTACTACTGGGCTCAAGGCTATTAGAGCACGCGAAGCCAGCAGGCCCGCTACCCCCGCTAAGCAAGCCAACAGCAGTAGGTACTGGGAGAGCCGACCGGAGCGCCACAGCTCCTGAAAGGTGCGTGCAGAAAAGAAGGAAATGTCAGCAGGAAAAAGGCCCATTCGGGAGCAAGTAGGTCAGAAACCCGCAGATGGCAATGGCTGCCACTGCCGGATGCGAGCCAGCGCCTCTACTGGCTCCAGTGCTTTTATGCAGGTACACGCCTGAGGCTGAGCACGACACTCCTGGCAATTGGGGCGGTCGAAAACGAGGTATTCTGCATGGCTGCCCAGCGGCGCCCAGCGCCCAGGGTGCATAGGCCGGATGGGCGGATACAGGCCCAGCGCATGTCGGCCCAGAGCCGCAGCCAAGTGCAACGGCCCCGTACTACCAGCTACCAGCCCATCGGAAGCATAAATAAAGGCCAAGAGCTGCGGCAAGCTAAGGTGGCCCGTTAGGTCGGCGGCCAGAAACGGCTGGTGCTCCTGGAGCCACTCGCGCAGCTCCTCTCCCTCCGCAGCTGTGCCCGTCACGAAGACGCGGTGGCCAGTTTGGTGTAACAGGCGGGCTAGGGTACCGAAATGTGCCAACCCCCATTCGCGGGCACTACCCCGGCTGCGTGGATGCAGGATTACATTAAGCTGCTCAGGCTTCCGGGCAGCCAATACGCGCTGCAGGTGTTCTGGTATCTCAACCGTGGGCCGGAGCTTCACTAGGGTTGCGGCTTCCGCTAGGCCTAGTACTTCCGCTTGACCCAGCGGCTGGAGCAGTGTTGAGTTCAGCTGAGCTTCGTGCAGCGGCGAGTTTTTGCGACTCAAAGACACCAGCCGGTTGCAAGTCAGCCAATGAAACCACCGGTTGCGCGTGCCAATCCGAAGCGGGATACCGGCTTGCCGCGCCAACCGGGCCAGATGCTTATTGGGGAAAACGTGCAGAATGGCTTCCGCCTGCTGCTGCCGCAGAGTTACTAGCTGCTCCGGGGCGGGCAACCGTAGTAGGTCGTCGTAATTCAGAAAAGCATCTACCCACGGGCAGGCCTCCGCTACGGCTTGCGTATACGTCCGGCCTAGTAACACAACCCGGCACCCCGGAAACAGCTGCTTCAGGCGGCCGGCTACCGGCAACGTCAGGACTACGTCGCCGATGGCATCCGTGCGGCTGATGAGGAAGGTTTTCATGCGTGGGCTTTGGTTTTCAGCTTAGCGAATTTCAAAAACACGCCCCAAGCCGAAATCAGGGCGATGCTCAGACCCGCAAAACCATCCAGAAAGCCCAATCGGAAAAAGTAGCCATGCACGAACTTCCACCACGGCTTCAGCAGCAAATGAAACAGCGAAACCCGGCGTTTGCCGCGCAACCACAGCTCATCGGCCGCAATGCTGGTGAAGCGGTTGAGTTGGCTTACGTGCTGCGCAATGGAGTCATAGGAGAAATGTAGGGCATCACCGCCCAAGGGAAGAGGCGCCGGCTGGCCCGGTTGCAGCTCATAGCGCTCATGCAACAGCAGGCCTTCCCAACTTCCTAAGCGTCGGTCGTAGAGGCGGAGCTTGCGGTCGGGGTACCAGCCGCCGTGGCGCACCCAGGCGCCGCAGTAGTTAGTGAGGCGAGCCAGCGTGTAGCCCGCACCCTGCCAGTTCTGCTTGGTGGCCAATATGCTCTGGCGCAGCTCATCCGTCAGTACTTCATCGGCATCGAGTTGCAACACATGGTTGAAGCGCGCCTGGGAGGTAGCGAAGTTCTTCTGCTCCACGTAGCCCGCAAAGGCCTGCTGCACCACTCTAGCACCCAGCCCGCGGCAGATTTCCACGGTCCGGTCGGTGGAAAAGCTGTCTACCACCACCACGTCGTCGGCTACTTCGCGCACGGCTTCCAGGCAGCGGGCAATGTTGGCTTCTTCGTTGAAAGTGATGATGACGACGGACAGCGGAATAGCGGGCATAGCGCCGGCAAATATCGGAGTTTTGTTGGGCCCATCATTTCGTCAGGCTGTGAAGGGTGACGTTTGGCCTTGCGCTAGTATTAGGGGTAGTGTTTTCTTGACATCCCTTCTGCTATGCGCTATATATTATGGCTACTGCTCGGGCTTTTGGCTGCCTGCTCAGATCCGGCGGCCCGCTTTGATGAATTTGCGATTCATCATCCAATAAACCTAGCGCGGCACTTGGGCTCAGCTCCCGCCCTAGTCGGGAAGCACGACACTTTGACGCTGCACGTACGCTTCGACCCTACCAGTGGCCACAGCCTTATTACAGCAGAGCCACTAGGCGATACGCTCCTTTTCGCGCCCGTATGGAGGTACAAGCAGCTTTATTACGTAATGGAGCGCCTCCGTACCACCGGCTGCTGGGTGTATGGTATGCAGATAAAGCGCGGCCAGGTGCGGGGCTTGAACACCGGCTACAAACAGATGATCGACTTGACCCAGCTAGTGAAGCAGGAGCACTTCAACGACCTAGTTCGGTATCAAAATGTAGCTGGCGACAGCATCCGGCTACGGTTTGATAAAGCCGTCCTCCACAGCTTTTACGTGGCCGAGCTAGACAGTGTACCGGTTTACAGGATTTTGTCCGTCAGAGACCAGCCAGCGGTAGCTGCGTCGGCTATTCAGCCCGCCCTTTTCCCTAATCCGGCCAGCACTACCACCACGCTTACGTTGCAAGAAGGATCTGTTTACACAGTGTTTCTGTATGACAGCAACGGAGAGCAACTCAATACCTGGCGTACCAGCGCCTCTCAGCTCTCGTTGTCAGTCCGGGAGTTAAAGGCTGGAACATACCTAGTGCGTAGTGTCTCTGGTGATAACAGGCGCCAAGCGTATACCTCACGGTTAGTGGTAGAGCACTGAGCTTCCATAATAAAAGAGCGGCATCCGAACTCTAGCCCTTGCGTATAGCCACCCAGCTTCTAACTCAACAGCACATGACCTCAGCACCGCCGATTGCCCTTGTTACGGGTGCCACTTCCGGAATTGGAAAAGTAACGGCCCAGGAACTTAGTCGGCAGGGGTTTCATGTGGTACTGCTAGCCCGCAACGCCGACAAAGCCGCCACTACCCGGCAACAGATTCAGGAAGCGGTTGGCCTAGGGCATCGGGTAGATGTGCTGCTCTGCGATTTATCGGATCTGGAGCAGGTGCGCCGGGCCGGAGCTGAGTTCAACCAGCGTTATCAGCACCTCGATGTACTGGTGAATAATGCCGGCCTCTTGTTTGGCCAGCCCCGGCAGCTATCCAACGATGGCTTTGAAATGACGCTGGCCACCAACCACCTCGGACCATTTTTACTTACCGCATTGCTCTTTGAGCGGCTGCAGCAAAGCCCGGCGGCACGCATCATCAATGTAGCGTCCATGGGCTATAAGCTAGCCAAACCGCGGCTCGATGATCTGAACCAAGACCAGGGCTATAGCCCCTTGCAACAATACGGCAACACAAAGCTCTACAATATCCTGTTCACGCAGGAGCTAGCCCGCCAGCTTCGCGAGCGAGGCATTTCCAACGTCGTCACGAACAGCTTGCACCCGGGCGTTATCGCCAGCAACTTCGGCGACAACGCCAAAGGCTGGCTAGCGAAGGGCACCAAGCTGCTGCGCCCATTCATGATTTCAACCGAGAAAGGAGCCGAGACTACCCTGTATTTGGCCACAAACCCAGCGGCCGGACAAGTCAGTGGCGGCTTCTTCGCCAAAAAGAAAGCCGAGCCTGTAAAGCACGCTTTCAATACGCCTCAGAACACGCTCCAGCTGTGGCTGGAAACAGAACGGATGGTGCAGCGCAATTTCTTTCAGGACTAGCCCCCTACAAACAAAAAACCCGCCCGGCGTAGTGCCAGGCGGGTTTTCTTGTATTCGCTAGGTCGAAACGGCTTAGTAACGGTACAGGTCCGACTTGAAGGGGCCTTCCACTGGTACGTTGATGTACTCGGCCTGCTTCGGCTTCAGCTCGTCCAGCTCCACACCAATTTTGGCGAGGTGCAGGCGGGCTACCTTCTCATCGAGGTGCTTGGGTAGGGTGTACACTTTGTTTTCGTACTGATCAGCGTTCTGCCACAGCTCCAGCTGCGCCAGCGTCTGGTTCGTGAACGAGTTCGACATTACAAACGATGGGTGACCGGTAGCGCAACCTAGGTTTACCAAGCGGCCTTCGGCGAGGATAATTACCTCTTTACCATCGATGTTGTAGATGTCAACCTGTGGCTTTACCGTGTCTTTGGTGTGGCCATAGTTTTTGTTGAGCCATGCCATGTCAATTTCATCGTCGAAGTGACCGATGTTGCAGACAATGGCTTTGTCCTTGAGGGCCCGGAACGAAGCTTCCGTAATGATGTCGCAGTTGCCGGTGGCAGTTACCACGATATCAGCTTCTTTGATGGCATTCTCCATCTTCTTCACCGCGTAGCCGTCCATAGCAGCCTGCAGAGCGCAGATGGGGTCAATTTCCGTTACGATAACGCGGGCGCCAGCACCACGCAGGGAAGCGGCAGTACCTTTTCCTACGTCGCCGTAACCAGCTACTACGGCAATTTTACCGGCCATCATCACGTCGGTAGCGCGGCGAATGGCGTCTACCGCCGACTCTTTGCAACCGTACTTGTTATCGAACTTCGATTTGGTAACCGAGTCGTTTACGTTGAAGGCTGGCATAGGAAGCGTGCCATTCTTAACACGGTCCAGCAGGCGCAATACGCCCGTAGTAGTTTCTTCCGATAGACCTTTGATGCCGCTAGCCAGCTCAGGGTACTGATTCAGCACCATGTTGGTCAGGTCGCCGCCGTCATCGAGAATCATGTTCAGAGGCTGACGCTCCTCGCCAAACCACAGAGTTTGCTCGATGCACCAGTTGAATTCTTCCTCGTTCATGCCCTTCCAAGCATACACTGGGATGCCCGCCGCCGCAATAGCAGCCGCCGCATGGTCCTGGGTAGAGAAGATGTTGCACGACGACCACGTAACGTCAGCACCCAGCGCAATCAGCGTTTCGATGAGGACAGCGGTTTGAATGGTCATGTGCAGGCAACCGGCAATGCGCGCACCTTTTAGGGGCTGGCTGGCGCCGTATTCCTCACGAAGAGCCATCAAACCGGGCATTTCTGCTTCGGCCAGACGGATTTCTTTCCGGCCCCATTCGGCCAGAGACATGTCTTTTACTTTGTACGGAGCGTAAGCCGTAGTCTTGGTATCAACCATGATGTAGATAGCTGGATGCGTTGTCGCTTTTCAACCACAAAGGTACTCAATTTGTTGCTGTTTTTCTGCCGCCGCTGACAGTCAGCGCTTTAAACAGAAAAGCCTACCCTCTGATGAAGGTAGGCTTTCCGGAAGGTTAAAGCAACAGTGCTACCTAGTTGTTTTGGATGATAACAGCTTGAGCCTGTTGAGCAGCAGGAACTCCTGCGCCAGCAATGCCACGTACTACAACCGTGTATATCTTACCGGCTTCAAAGGTTTTTGTACCCGTACCGGTGCCAGTTCCATCACCTACTGCTAATACCTGGGTCCGTAGAGTGCCAGTAGATGTTACACTCAGGTTAAGAGGCCCGGCGTTCACCACCACAAAACCAGAGGCGGCGGCAAATGCTACATCCGGGGTCAGATCGGTGTAAGCACCACCGGGCACCGGAGAAGGCACGCTCAGTCTGACAGGGGAGGGAGCACCTACAGCTAAGTGCACCAAACGGATTTTTGCCTGGTTAGCAGCGGGCACTGACAAGTCATCTGTCACGGGCAACAGCGCTGCACTACCAATACTAGCGGTGGGCGAGTATACAAAAACCGAGTAATTCTGGTCTTTCGAAAGAGTTAAGGCTTGCTGAGTGGCTGTCTGAGTGCCGTTATTAATCTTCAGCGTGGGGGCACCAGAGTTTACCTTCAGGTAAGGGCTGCTCTGACCATAGTTCAGCTGCCCTACCTGCTTGTCATCAACCAAGGCTGTTACCTGCGTGTTGACAGAGGCCGCCGCATGCGAAATCAATACACTGCTCTGATCCGGGGCAGCCTCGTTATCGTTGTCATCGGAGCAGGAGGAAAAAGCGAGTGCAGCAGGCAGAAGGGTAAGCAAAGCAGCTGGGCGCAGGAAGGAGTTCAGGGTTTTCATATGCATGAAAATTGGTGAATTGCCCGTCAGAACGAAGGCACTCCTGATTTTGTTGGATGACAACTAAAACTTTTCCTCGACGAATTGCACTTTTTTCTCGCTGGGGCGCTTAGTGACCTGAGTATTTGTGCTGTAAATTTGTCTTCATGCCCCAATTGCTTTCATCCCCTCATTTAGGCGTTTTACGTCGTTCTGCGCTTGTTGCTTCCTGCGTTCTTGGCTTGTCGATGACGAGCAAGGCGCAATTGGCTCCTACCGTTATTCGCCTAAGCCCCGAAGACAAGGAGCGCGGCCTGAATGGGGTGCAGAAAAACTTCTTTTTCACGACAGGATACAGCACCACGGATGCGGATTACCGCAGCGCGGGCTTCTTTGGGCAGCGTTTGCGCCCTTACCTGGCCGGCAATCAGGAGGCGTTGGATAACCTAAACCGTTACCGCCGCCAAAAATGGCTGTTTCTGGCTGAACGCCTTACGTTTGTGAGTGCCGTGGGCCTGTACAGCCAGCAGGTGTTGTCGCTGGATGAAAAGCAGCAGTACTTCAACAACACCCAGCAGGTGGCGGCTGGCGTAGCACTGGCTAGCCTATTAAGCAACATCTTTATTTCGCGCAACACCAACTCGCATTTTCAGCGGGCGGTGGAGTCGTACAACGCAGGTGCTCCGGCGGCCCGGCATGGCGCGCTGCAGCTCCGGCCTACTTCGGTGGGGCTGGCTGCTAGCCGCACCGGCAAGCCAATGCTGGCGTTGAGTTGGAGCCTGCGGTAATACCACTTGCTTTTTTTATTCCGGGCCGAGCCTAGAACGCTTCGTTTGCCAGTTGTGGCAGCGTGGTTTCTGGCTCGGTCCGGAATACTTTTTTTATCTGATGGCTACCAAGTAAGCTGGCGCAAGGGAAACCTCGCGCGTTTCTGCCTACGTTTGGCGCTCCCTTTTGCTTTGCCCGGGGCCTGGCTCACGTCCGACCCTGACGTACTTTCGTAGGAAACCTACATGGAATACCCGCTGCCGACAGCAGCTCGGCGATACGTTGCCGAGCACCTGCACGACGACCCAGCCCAACTTGCTTTGCAAGCCCGCCGCTACCCCGGCCTGCCCATTCCGGACTTGGTTCGCCAAATCCAGGCCCGCCAAAAAGCTCGCGCCAAACTCCCTACCTGGGCCGATAACCCAGACCTCGTTTTTCCGCCCACGCTATCCGTAGAGCAGGCTTCCTCTGCCCGAACTGCCGCGTTTAAAGCCTCTTTGGTGCAGGGAGAAAGGCTAGCAGACCTGACCGGTGGCTTCGGGGTTGACTCGGCATATTTTGCTGCTACCGTGTCCGAGGTGCATTATGTGGAGCGTAATGCGGCACTTACGGATGTAGTGCGCTACAACTTGGCGCAACTAGGTATTGAAAACGTGCAGTGCCACAACGAGGATGCTACGCACTTTTTGCGCAATACGCCGGACACCTTCGATTGGCTATACCTCGACCCCGCACGCCGGGACACAGCCGCCAAGAAAATATTTCGGTTGCAGGATTGTGAGCCCGACGTGCTGCGCATCATGCCGCTGCTGCTGCAAAAAAGCCAGCGCGTACTACTGAAAACTTCGCCTATGCTTGACATTGAGCTGGCCATTCAGGAGTTGCGCCACGTGCGCCGCCTGTGGGTGGTGTCAGTCGATAATGAGTGCAAGGAGGTGTTGTATGAGCTTACCGCGGAACCAGCCGTAGATCCGGAGCGCTTCACGGTGAATTTACTGCGCACAGGCAAGCAGCAGGAGTTTCGGCTGAACCGAGCGCGGGAGGCGCGAGCCATTGCGCGCTACGCCGAGCCGCAACAGTTCCTCTATGAGCCAAATGTAGCCGTATTGAAAGCCGGGGCCTTTAAAAGCATCGGAACGGCTTTTGAGTTGCTGAAACTGCACCAGCACAGTCATCTGTACACCTCCGATACCCTGCGCCCCGAGTTTCCGGGCCGCATTTTCCGAATCAAAGGGGTAGAGAAATACGATGGCCAGGCGTTGCGCACCTACCTGGGACCTGATGTACGGGCCCACGTCACGACGCGCAATTTCCCTGATACCGTAGCTGAGTTCCGGCACCGCACCGGCATTAGAGAAGGCGGCGACCTGTATCTGTTTGCTACCACCAATCTGGAAGGCAAGCTGATGGTGCTGGTCTGCGAGAAGCTGTAACCATAGCATCCAATATAACCGCCCCCGCCTGAACAGTTCTGCTCAGGCGGGGGCGGTTTGGCTATTTGGCGGGGCTAGTCCAGGGGTTGCCTTTCAAGCGGAAACGCCAGGGCAGTGCGGCATCGGCGCCAGCGTAGTCAATGCCCACGCGCGGGGACGCTACTATTTCCGCTCCGTTTACTGCCTCTCCAACGTCCTCCAGCCAGATAGTATCACCTGTCAGATCGGTGCCGTAATGGGCGGTGGTAATACCAAGTGCTTGCGTGAGCAAGCCAGGGCCGCCGGTCAGGTTGCGCTTTACGGAGGACATGTCGCGGCGCAGCAGCATTTCCGGAATTCCCTCCAGCGGCTCCAGCCCCCGAATCAGGACGGCGTCGGCCTTGCCTTCCTCGTTCGTAATAAGGTTGAACAGCGTGTAGCGCCCATAAATCAGGTAGGTATAGGCCACGCCGCCGGGCTCGTACATGATGCGGGTTCGAGCAGTGTAGCGCCCTAGGTGCGAATGGCATGCTTGGTCGTTGAGGTGAGCATACGCCTCCGTCTCGACGATGCGGCCACCCGTCAGGACGCCGTTGATACGGGTGAACAGGTGCTTGCCCAGCAGTTCTTGGGCGATGACAACCGGATCAGGACGCCGGTAAAAGGCCAGGGGAAGTTTCAAGAGCAGCGGTAGAAATAAGGTACAGTTTAACCCAGCGCGCATCGCCTGGCGGCGCCTAGGCCGGCACGCGGGGCAAACCTTCTACGCAAGCCCGGCGCTAAAGCTTCCGTACATTTTCTATCTTTGCGGCTGTAAAGGTGGCCAGACCCTAATTGTGGGGCGAGGCTGAAAAGGGAATTCGGTTTAAATCCGGAGCTGTCCCCGCAACTGTACGCTTCATGAGTTGGTGCGTCACACCAAGCCACTGTTTCTGTGAAAGCTTTCTTAGGAAGGCCCGAGAAATGGGAAGGCGACGCATCTGAAGCAAGCCAGGAGACCTGCCTTTGCATTTCCCATGTTCAGCGCCTGCGGAGGAAGGGCGGAGAATGAATACAGTAGTGGCGTTTCGGCGCCGCAGAGCACCTATCTGTTTTCGGCCTCGGCTTCGAGGAAGGGCTAGTAGCATAGCAATGCACAGTAGCCTGCCCAGAAGTTTTGAACTGAATTTTTCGATTGCGAAAATTTGGTTCGGAAGATGCATTTCAACAAGTGGCTTCTGCTGAAAAAGCAGAGTTGCCGGTTAGCGCTAAGTGCAGGCCTAGTAGCCTGCACGGTGCCCAGCGTGGCGCAATCGGTGATACCGGCTGATTCGGCGCGCATCCAGCAGTTGCCCACGGTGCGGGTGGCCGGTATCCGGCCCGAGCGGTTTGCCGTGGGCAGCCGCCGCATCACCCTCGATTCGCTAGCTCTTGCCACCTACCAAACCGGTACGCTGGCTGATGTGCTAAGCGCGCGCACGGCGCTTTACCTCCGCAACTACGGCCCCGGCCAACTGGCTTCCATCACCATGCGCGGCACCTCGGCGCGCCATACGGCGGTACTCTGGAATGGCTTCAACATCAACTTACCCTCTTTAGGCGAAGCGGACCTAGCCCTTTTTCCGGCCAGCGCCACCACCCGAGTCGATATTCAGCCTGGCCCGGCTAGTGCCACGTACGGCAGCGGCGCCATTGGGGGCACGCTACTGCTTTCAGCGCCGGTGCGCTGGGGCGCGGGCTGGCACGGAAGCGTGCAAAGCGACCTGGGCAGCTTTGGACTGCGCGCCGGCACCGTAGAGGCTGGTTTCAGCAACCAGAAGCTGGCCCTGCGTACCAACCTGCTGTATCGGGAGGCCGAGAACAACTTTCCGTACTTCACTACTGAAGCCATCGGGCGCGTCCGTCGTCGGCAGGAAAACGCGGCCTTCCGGCAGTTTAGCTTCACCCAAGACCTAGCCTTGCGGCTAGGGCAACGTGGCGAGCTGACAGCAGCCGTGTGGCTCACGGACGCCGACCGCCACATTCAGCCCGGCATCGGCACCAATAACACCCACGCCCAGGAACGCGACCAGAGCCGCCGCCTGCTGGCCGGGTATCGGCGCGTAGGCACTACGCATGAGTGGGCCGGGCGCGTGGCGTGGTTTGAAGACATCATCAATTACCGCGACGATGTGAGTGGCCTCAGCGAATCGAGGGTGCGTACAACCCAGGCACAGGTTGAACACACGTGGCGGCTGGCACCCAACGCCTCGGTGCGGGCAGGAGCCGAGGCCCAACATTTTGCAGCGCAAGTTGATGGTTATGGTACTGCCCCGCGCACTGAAAACCGCTTTTCCGGCTTCGCGCTGCTGCGCTACGACCCGCGGCCTAGAATACAACTGTCATTGAACCTGCGGCAGGCCGTGCTGCCCGGCCGCCAGCCACCGCTCACGCCCACGCTAGGTGCCGAGTGGCTGGCGCTGCAAACCACTAGCCACGCCATTAGCCTGAAGGGCAACGCCTCGCGCAGCTACCGTGCCCCTACCCTCAACGAGCGATACTGGCGCCCCGGCGGCAACCCCAACCTGCTACCTGAACAAGGGCTGGGCTACGAAGGCGGCTTGGTGCACGTGCTAACCCTAGCACCGGCGCACCTTCGGCTGCAAACCGAGCTAACTGGCTACCACCAGCTAGTAGATAACTGGGTACAATGGACGCCGGGCGTTTCGTATTGGTCGCCGCGCAACCTGCGGCAGGTGTGCGCCCAGGGTCTGGAAGCCAGCACCCAGCTGGAATGGCAGCCGAAAACTTATCATCTCACGGCCCGCGCTTCGTACGGCTTCACCAGCTCGCGCAAAACCAAAGGCACTCCTGATGATGCCGACCCAACCGGCCGGCAGCTGCCCTTTGTACCGATGCATACGGCTGCTTTCAGCACCGACCACCAGTGGCACCAGTGGCAGCTCGGCACTACCCTCACCTTCACGGGCAAGCGGTTTACTGATGCCTCGGCCACGGAGTTCATCCCTTCCTATCTGCTGATAAATGCCGCTGTGGGCCGCACGCTGGTGCTACAGCCCAACTGGAAGCTGCTCGTGCTGGCGCAGGGCTACAACCTCACCAACCAAGACTACCAGAGCTACCAGAACCGCGCCATGCCGCCCCGCTCAGGTGCCCTGAGTTTGCGGCTACTGTGGCGCTGAGGCCAGTTTGTAACAACCAGATTTTTAGCAACATCCCTAACCATTTTTCCTTATTACTTTTCGTATGACACCCTTTTCCGCCCTTTCTGCTCGCTCCCTTCACCTGCTATGGGCTCCGGCTTTGGCACTTAGCCTAGCTTCCTGCGGCTCCGATTCTGATCCGGAAGCAGTTGAGGTGCCTACTAATAGCGTGCTGATTGTAAACGAAGGCAACTTTCAGAAAGCCAATGCCGAAGTAAGCGTGTTCGGCAAAACCAGCGGCAGCCTGCTGTATAAGTCGGCCTTTAGTGCTGCCAACAAGCGCAACCTCGGCGACGTGGCCCAGAGCATCAGCATAAAGGGCAGCACGGCCTATATTGTGGTTAACAATAGCAATAAGCTAGAAGTGGTGTCGCTACCCAACTTCAAATCCGCCACCATTGAGGGACTGAAACTGCCCCGCTATTTCGAGGCCGCTTCCGCCGACAAAGGCTACGTAACGGAAACTGTATCCTACGATGTGCCCGCCGGTCAAGTATCGGTTATCGACCTCAAAACTAACCGCGTTACCAAAAGCATTGCCGTAGGTGCGCAACCCGAGCGGCTATTGGTAGCTGGCAACCGCCTATACGTAACCAACAGCGGCGCCAACACCGTCACGGTCATCAATACCACCACCGACGAGGTAGAAGGCACGATACCCGTGGGCGACTCGCCGAATAGCTTGGTGCAGGACCGCAACGGCAACGTATGGGTACTGAACGGCGGCCAAACCGTGTACAACACCGATTACACCGTGGATTACACGCGCACTACCAAAGGCAGCCTCTCGAAGATTGTGCCCGGCCAGCTCACGGCTACTACCCGCGAGGTAAGCTCCAACCTCAGCTCGCCGGGCCGCCTGGCCATCAACGGGTCCAAAGACCGGCTCTATTACGTGTATCGGGGCGGTGTGTACTCGCTGGGCGTTGATGAGGCCACGCTGCCCACACAGCCCCTGATTCGGCGCAACTTTTATGGCTTGGGCGTTGATCCGCAGGATAACACCATTTACGGTGGCATCGGTAGTTTCACGGCCGCTGACAAGGTAATCCGCTACCGCGCCAACGGTACAGCCATTGATTCCTTTACTGTTAATATCGGCCCGAACGGTTTTGCCTTTTACTAGGCCTAGGCAAGCAATAAACCTTACCCTATCTATACACAAAAAGCCGCCCCACATTGGGGCGGCTTTTTGTGTATAGATAGGGTAAGGCCGCGCATTAGTCGGCTATGCCATCGTTGTTTTTGTCTTTGCGGTTGGCCGCATCTTCATAAACTTCCCGGCCTGTCGGGCTGTTGTCGGTACTGCGGTTCAGGCCGGAGGTGGCTGAGTCACCGCCAGTTGTGTTGTTGGGCATGTTAGCCGCCGGATCTTTTGACTTATAGTCGCCACGCTCTACGTTGGTAGCGCCAGCCTTTTCGCCAGTGTCGCATGCCGTGAGTGAACCAACCAAAACAGCCGCAACAGCTACGGCACGCAGGAGAACAAAGATTTTCATGTTACTAGGGAGCAAGAGCAGTGAAAAGAAACATTATTTTGTGCTTTACGGCTGACCGCGCCCCTGGTTTTTACGTAGGATGATTTCTCGTTCTACTAGCATACCTCACTACCAAACCCTACTACGCGCTCATGTTACATTGGTACCCCTGACCCCTGCCTCGCTCCGGCCGACGGAAGCTGCCGAAATAAATCGGGCAAGTATATTTGTCTACTTTTCGCAGCTGCCATGAACCGACCCTTTGTTCATCCTGACGTCATCCGAGCGCTGTTGCGACGAGCTGGTATTCTGGCCGGTATCAGTTTTCTATTAGCTCTGATGCTGGTGGCGTACCTGTTTGGTGTTCAGGACCACTTCTTTAGCCGTTTGTTCGGCGCTTTTTTAGTATTTTTCTGGCTACTGGCCGTAACGTTCCTAGGGGTTGTCCCTTTTGTGAACTGGGCGGCGGTCAGTTGGTTTGGGAAAGAATGGGCCGAAACGCCGTCGAAACCAGTTCGACGCTCAAAGCCCGCCTCTACCCCAACTACAACCCATAAACCCACGCGAACCGCAACGCGGCTGAACTCAACTCAACATCCGTGAAAACGACGCTCCTCCACATCAAGAACATGGTTTGCCCACGCTGCATTGATGCCGTGCGCAGTCTTCTCGAACAGGCTGGCTACCGCCCCACCGACGTTACGTTGGGCCAAGCACAGCTCGACCAAAGTACCCCCGTCGACCCTGCCTCCGTGGCTCCTATTCTGCGTGAAGCAGGCTTTGACGTGCTCATGGGCCGCGCCGACCAGCTCACTGAGCAAATTAAAGGTGCCTTGGTTGAATACCTAGAGCACCTGCGCACCGCCCGCATGCCGCTTACTACCTCGGCTTTCCTCACCGACCGGTTTGCCGCTACCTACTCACATCTGAGCAAGGTGTTTTCGCGCACTGCCAACCTCACCATCGAGAAATACCTGATCCGCCTGAAAATTGAGCGCGTGAAGGAGATGCTGAGCTACAATGAAATGACCCTCAGCGAAATTGCCGAGCACATGCGCTACAGCTCAGGCCAGCACCTAAGCAACCAGTTCCGCCAGGTAACCGGCCGCTCAGTAAGCGAATTTCGCCGCGACCTGATGCCTAAGCGTTTGTCGATGGACCAACTGGCTTAAGCGTACGCACGCCCCATACATACAAGCGCCCTGATGTAGCTACGGCTGAATCAGGGCGTTTTTTGTTATACGTAGGCACCGTTCCGGTTGCGGTGCTTGGCCACTAGGCAGTAGCCTGAGGCAAAGCGCCGTTTGCGGAGTTATCTTTGCGGCACCTTTGCCGCTAGTCTGTGGTTGTTGCTGCCGTGTCTACTCTTCGCATTCTGCTCATTACCCCGCCGCTTACGCAGCTGAATACGCCGTACCCCGCAACGGCCTATTTGAAGGGCTTTTTGGGCGGGCGCGGCTACCACGTTACGCAGGCCGATCTGGGCCTGGAGCTGGTATTGAAGCTGTTTTCAAAGGAAGGACTAGGGCGGGTTTTCGCTGAAATCGAAGCCAGCCCGTACAGCCTTTCCGACAATGCCCGGCGCATGGTACGCCTCCAACGGAGCTACCTCAGCACCATTGAGCCGGTTATCCGCTTTCTGCAGAATAAAGACAACACGCTGGCGCCGCGCATCTGCCACTCGCGCTTTTTGCCTGAGGCCAGCCGCTTTGACAACGTAGCCGACCTAGAAACGGCTTTCGGCACCATGGGCCTTACGGATCAGGCTCGCCATCTTGCCACACTCTACCTCGAAGACCTCGGCGACCTGATTAAGGAAACCGTGGGCCCGCAGTTCGGCTTCTCGCGCTACGCTGAGAAGCTAGGTATGTCGGCTACTACGTTTGATGCCTTACACGAAGCCCTGCAAACCGAACCCAATCTACTGGACCGCATGCTCTTGGAGCTACTTGATGACCTAGTAGCCCGCGTGCAGCCCGATGTAGCCGGCTTTACGGTTCCGTTTCCGGGCAACCTGTATGGGGCATTGCGCCTGGCCGGCCGAATCAAGGAAACCAGCCCCGCCACCAAGACGATGATGGGCGGTGGCTACCCCAACACAGAATTGCGCAATCTGAAAGAGCCGCGCTTCTTCGATTACATCGACTTTCTGACTCTCGACGACGGGGAAGGGCCTTGGCTGCGGTTGCTGGAACACTTGAGCGAAGAGAAAGACCGTCATGCTGCGCTTCCCGGAGCATCCCTACAGCTGGCTAACTCCTGGCGTGGGGACGAAGCGGTACAGATGCTTCGGCAAGCGCAGCATGAGGTTGTAGCATACAAGGAATTAGCGTTTCAGCGCACCTTTTTGCGCAATGAGGCCGGTGAGGTACAATACATCAACCACCCGCACCCCGATGTGCCGCACCACGAAGTTGGCACCCCAGATTATTCCGATTTGCCACTGAGCGAGTACCTCTCCGTAATTGAGGTGCTGAACCCCATGCACCGCCTCTGGAGCGACGGGCGCTGGAATAAGCTCACGGTGGCACACGGCTGCTATTGGAAGCGCTGCTCCTTCTGCGACGTAACGCTCGACTACATCTCGCGCTACGAAACCGCGCCCAGCACGCTGCTAGTTGACCGCATTGAGCAGATTGTAGCGCAAACCGGGCAGACTGGCTTTCACTTTGTGGACGAAGCCGCCCCGCCCCTAGCCTTGCGCGACCTAGCCATTGAGCTGCTGAAGCGGCAGGTGAATATCACGTGGTGGGGCAATATCCGCTTTGAGAAGACCTTCACGCCCGACCTTTGCCGCCTGTTGGCAGCTAGTGGCTGTATTGCGGTAAGCGGAGGCCTGGAAGTGGCCTCCGACCGACTCCTGGCCATGATGGAAAAGGGCGTAACCATTGCGCAAGTAGCCCGCGTGACGGATGGTTTTACGCAAGCCGGTATTATGGTGCACGCTTACCTCATGTATGGCTTCCCTACCCAAACGGCCCTAGAAACCATCGATTCGTTGGAAGTGGTGCGGCAGCTGTTTGCCGCCGGCATCGTGCAAAGCGGTTACTGGCACCGTTTCTCGATGACTGCGCACTCACCAGTAGGCAAAAACCCCACGAAATATAAGGTAGCGGCCGTGGGTCCGGAGCCTGGCCCGTTTGCCTGGAACGACCTGTGGCACGACGACCCCACCGGCACCGACCACGAAGCTTTCGGCCCGGGGCTGGCAAAAGCCTTGTACAATTACCTGCACGGCGTGGCCCTCACGGAGCCGCTCAGTTTCTGGTTTGATTTCCGGACGCCCAAGACCACAGTGCCGCGCCATCTGATTCAGCAGGCCTTGCAGGAGCCCACCAAGTCCGATGCCGCCCGCCCCAACAACCGGCTGTTCTGGCTGGGCAATGCCCCTGAGCTGCGGTATGAGTCGGGCAAGAAAGGGCAGCGGGCCGTACTAACCTTCTATGAGCAGGCCGAGGATTTCGAAATTCAGGTGCCCGGCGTGCTAGGCCCCTGGCTGCACGAACTGCTCACTACCCTCAGCCACGACTACGACACCAAAGTGCTGCTGAAAGATGCGGCGGTTTCTTACCCCGCCGGGGCTAGCCAACCGTGGGAGCAGTTTTTACTTTCTGCGGGGTGGCAGCAGCTGCGCGAAAAAGGCCTGCTGGTGCTCTAGGCCCTACTTATCGGGTAACCGCCTGGAGCCACTCTATTACTCCGTCCCAGTAACCGGGGGTAGGTTTAGGCCATTGCCACTGCCCATCGGGGCCGGTGCGGCCGGGCTGCGTGAAGTCAGCGGTGGCTTGCGCATATTCACGCACTTGTTTGTTGTTGCGGCGGCCCAGGGCAGTGCGCATCCGGCGGGCACTTTCTTTTACCTGCACCGTTGTATCGAGCCCAGCATACAGGGCCAGCACCGGAATGCGCTGCTTGTTTAGCGGCTGATACGCACTGGCTTGCTCTCGAGTGGCAGCCGGAGCGGCCTCCAGTACCACAAAAGCCGCTAACGGTTGGGCTTGGGCCGCAGCTTTGGCAACCTGAGGCGCGGCACTACCCCTACCCCAGCAACCAACCTTCGTGGAGTCGACGCTGGACTGGCGCCGCAATGCCTGCAAAGCCCCGGCAGTAGCCTGGAAAATGGTTGAGTCGGTAGCGCTACGGGGTTCAGGAGTGATGACCAGCAGGGTAACAAAGCCGCGCCGCGCTAGATACGTAGCTCGCGCCTGCGCGGTAGCCTGGGTGCTACGAAAGGCCATTAATGCCACGGCCGGATGCTGCAGCAAGGTGTCGTCGGGCACCAACAAACGACTTGTCTGGTCATAGCCGGCGTATCGAAGCGGAAACTTCTGTTCCCGAAACCCACGCGCGGGCGCTTCGCCACGGCGCACCCACACGAAGTCAGACTGCACCCCGTTCCAGCTCAACACTCCCCGCAGAAAGTCGCCTTCGCGCACGGCCTGGACCATAACTCCACTCGCGCGGCCAGGCTCTTGCTCCAGCAGCAGCTGCGGTTCGCGGTAGCTGGGCCGAATAGCGTCGAACTCCAGGCCAGGCAGTTGCGGGAAGCTTACTTCCGCCTGCAACTTGCCCTCGGTGCTGGTGCGCAAATCAAGTGCAACTCGCAACTCAGTTCCTTGATAACTGATCGGCCCCTCATAATGCCCCACCGGCAGCGGAGCCGTTGGCTGCTTACCAGAGCCCGACTCGGTAGAACACGCCGCGGCCAGCAGCAACCACGCTCCGCAGGCAACTCTAAGCGACCACGCACAAACTGACCGAACTGGTATCAAACGCAACAGGCTAAGAGGAATACGTGTGCCAAAGGTACAGGAGTGGCAGCAATTCAGGACGCGTTACCGCTTCGGCTCAAAACCTGCTACCCTTCAAGGGAGAGCCAAACGCTTCAAGGAGTTGAGCTCGGCGTGGGCAGTTGCGCTAGGCCTTGCTGCTGCTCAAACCGTGCCTACTGCCCTAAAAAGCTGCTGCGCTTAATGCAGTCCTTTGCGCAGAATAAAATCGTTCTGCTCATCGGTGCCTACCATAAATTTTTGCTCACCAATGCGCTTGAAGCCGAACCGCTGGTAAAACTCCAGCGCCCGCGTATTTTTTTCCCACACCCCCAGCACAAGGGCACGGCTTCCCTGCTGGCGCGCCTCTTCAATGGCGCGGCGCATGAGGGTGGCCCCTAACCCCGTTCCAATCCATTCCTCATCCACGTACAGGCGCTCGATTTCCAGGCGGTCCTCGGGGGTTTTACCCGGGTCGAGGCCTAGGGTGGAGTGCAGCTTCAACTTGGCATAGCCCACCACTTCCTGCACCATTTGCGCCAACAGAAACACCGTATTGGGGTCTTGTAGCTCAGCTAGCTGCTTTTCGGGGCTGAAGGTGGCATCTTCATAAGCGGCCATATCCTCGGGGCGATTGTGCGCGGCGTACGTGTCATGAAACATACGGCGGCCCATTTCGGCCAGTTGGTTGGCCGTGGCGCTGTTGCGTTTGGCAACCAGAATGCGGAGCGGTGAAGTCATAAAGTCAAAAACCAAGGCGGCAAGAAGCCGCAAAGGTACAGGTACTAATCTATGGTGTCATTGCCGCGCCGTTCGCGCCAGCCGTAGCGCAGCAGCAGCATAGCTCCTACCAGCATCATCAGGTTCAGAACCAGTTGAGTAGATGTTATTGCCTCCGTTCCTAACCGCTGATATTCCTGATACACCACCCACAACCGCAGCAACTGGCCCAGCAACAGCAAAAAGCCAGCTGTGAGAAACATCCAGGCCACTAAGCGGCGCGTTTTGGGTGGAAGAGGCCACGACATACGTAACAGTGCTATAGTTCGGCGCAGCTACGCTACGCGTATTGTAAAGATTCGTCTGTACTCCGGCGTACGTGAAAATGTCGTCCAAGGATAAACCGCGCAGGTTGCTCAGGCTTGCCTTACCCAATGCTTTCTTGGAAATTGATTTTACCCACGTACTTTTGCTTTACCACGCGGGAGTAGCTCAGTTGGTAGAGCATCAGCTTCCCAAGCTGAGGGTCGCGAGTTCGAGCCTCGTTTCCCGCTCATTGTAAATCAGCCACTTGCCTCTAGAGGTAAGTGGCTTTTTTATTGGCAGTGTACACGCTGGTTTATACAAGTAGAGGCCCTAGGCCGGTAAAAGCCAGGAAGCCCAGTTTGTGAGAGGCGCCAGATTCAGCTACCGACTGCTAAACCTGGCCACTGCCTTATCTGCAAGTCAGTCAGGTTTATGACGTTAGTAACCTCCTACGATGCATCCAGGGCCTGCTGCAGCGCTTCCAGAAACAGCCCAACATGATACCCATCGGCGAGGCCATGGTGGGCATTGATGGCAATGGGGAGCATCAGCTTACCTTCTTTCTGCTGAGCGCGGCCAACGGAAATTTTGGGAATGCTGTCCGTATGCCGGAACGAACGGGCGTGCGTGAGGCCCGTGAAGGAAAACCACGGCACTGCTGAAAAATGCACTACATCGGGCCGGCCGGTAGTGTCATTCAGGCGCAGGCCCGGCGTTTGGCGAACAGCTTCTATTTCGGCTGCTAGGCCTACCCCGAATTCGGTCAGAGAGGCTGTATAGGGGATAAAGGAAAACCCAAACGTGGTATCAGGGCGCATGAGGGTGGCTGATACGTGCACCTGATCATAGCAGTACACCTGCCCATCTTCGATCCGATACCGGAATGCCTCTACCGCATTCACGGCCTGCAGAGTACAATGCAGGTACATCTGAAAAAAAGACACGCCCAACGTTTTGGCCCGGGCGTACGCGTGGGTAGCATCTACGTCGGCTACTATGCCAAATAAGGGCTCTTCAAAGGTTGAGAAAAAGGCAAAATGCTCCCGCCGGCTCCACGTAGCCAGATCTATTTGCTGCTTCATAGGCAAGCAAGTTCGATAACTTTGTGCTTCTAACCTCACCTTACTGCGCAGTGCCTGCTCCCCGCCTTATTGCTTTCGATGCCGACGATACCCTCTGGCCGAACCAGCCTCACTTCGATTATGCGGAGGCGAGACTCTACGAATTGCTTACCCATTATGGCGAGCCTAGTGTAATAGGAAGCCGCTTTAATGAGGTGCAACAGCAGAATATGCGGCTGTTTGGCTACGGCGCCAAGTCGTTTATGCTGTCGATGATTGAGTCGGTAATTCAGCTGACCGATGGTGCCGTAACGGGCTCCGAGATTCAGCAGATACTAGACCACGGCAAGCGCTTGCTCGACTTTCCTATTGAGTTGCTGCCCGCAGCGCCGGAAGTACTAGGTGCCCTTAAGCAGCAAGGCTACCCACTGATGCTGGTTACGAAAGGCGACTTGTTCGACCAGGAAAGCAAGCTGGCTCGCTCCGGCCTGGGCGACTTGTTTGACCATGTGGAGATTGTAAGCGAGAAGAATGAGGCGACGTACAGCCGCATCCTAACCCGCTACCAGGTGGCGCCCGCCGAGTTTCTGATGATTGGCAACTCGCTGAAATCAGATGTACTGCCGGTAGCCCGACTAGGTGCCCAGGCGGTACATATCCCCTACTATACCACCTGGATTATGGAAGAAGTAGCGGCGGAACACCTGGTAGGTGTTGAGTTCAAACAGCTTTCCTCCCTAGCCGAAGTGCCCGCTTACATAGCTGAGCAAGCTGGTCGTTGATACCATACAGTTGCGCCCGATGCAGGGGCTAGTACCTTCCTTAAAATAACACCGGCCCGGTTAAAACTCTAGAGTAGAGCTTTGACCGGGCCGGTTTTGTGGTTTGGCTAGTAACCTGGGCTAGTCGCGCTTGGTTTTAAGCACTTGCTTGAGGCCAGCTAGTTCATCGCGGAGCTTGGCGGCGGTCAAGAAGTCGAGGTCTTTGGCGGCGGCTTCCATCTGCTTTTCGGTCTGCTTAATAAGCTTTTCCAGATCAACCTTACTCATCATGGACACCACTGGCTCAGCCGCAATGGCCATCGTCGTATCCGAGTCTGGTCCAATGTAGGCCTGCGCTTCCACAATGCGGTAGTCGGACAAGGACGTTTGCTCCATGATGGCCTCCCGCGACTTCCGAACGGTACGGGGCGTAATGCCGTGCTCCTCGTTGTAGGCCAGCTGGGTGGCGCGACGGCGGTTGGTTTCATCAATAGCGCGTTGCATGGAGCCCGTAATGCGGTCGGCGTACATAATCACCTTGCCCCGGTCGTTTCGGGCGGCGCGGCCCATCGTCTGGATCAGGCTGCGCTGGTCGCGCAGAAAGCCTTCTTTATCGGCGTCCAGAATGGCTACCAAGCTTACTTCCGGCAAGTCAAGGCCTTCGCGCAGCAGGTTTACGCCAATCAGCACATCAATTTCGCCAAGGCGCAACTGGCGCAGAATCTCCACGCGGTCCAGCGTTTTCACATCGGAGTGCACGTAGCTAGACTTAATGCCCAAGCGCTCCATATATTTTTGGAGTTCTTCGGCCATGCGCTTGGTAAGGGTAGTTACCAGCACCCGGTCGCCCATTTTCACGCGGTTATCCACCTCGTCCAACAGGTCGTCAATCTGGTTGGTACTGGGGCGGATATCAATTTCAGGATCCAAGAGGCCCGTGGGCCGAATAATCTGCTCCACTACTACCCCATTCGCCTGCGTCAACTCATAATCGGCGGGCGTAGCCGACACGAACACGGCCTGGCGTACCATGCCCTCAAACTCATTAAACGTGAGCGGGCGGTTGTCCATGGCCGAGGGAAGCCGGAAGCCGTACTCCACAAGCGCCGTTTTACGGCTCCGGTCGCCGCCCCACATGGCCCGGATCTGGGGCATGGTGGCGTGGCTTTCGTCTACTACCAAGAGGTAGTCGTCGGGGAAGTAATCGAGCAGGCAGAAGGGCCGGGAGCCGGGCTGGCGGCCATCAAAATAGCGGGAGTAGTTCTCAATACCAGAGCAGTAGCCTAGCTCCCGAATCATTTCCAGGTCGAACTCGGTGCGCTCCATAATGCGCTTGGCTTCAGAGTCGCGCCCTTCTTTCTCGAAGTACGCGTGCTGCTGCACCATGTCGAACTGAATTTCCTTGATGGCCTGGTTGAGCGTATCCTTGCCGGTTACGAACAACTGCGCGGGGTAGAGCGTCACGGATTTCTCATCGGCGAGCTTCTTGCCGCTGACGGGGTCAATCTTGTGAATGGCCTCGATTTCGTCGCCGTAGAAGAAAATACGGTAGGCGTGATCGGCGTAGGCCGGAAACAAATCCACGGTGTCGCCCTTCACCCGGAACGTGCCACGCGTGAACTCCGTCTCGGTGCGCGAATACAGAATCTGGACAAAGGAATAGAGCAGGTTGTTGCGCGAGTACCGCAGGCCGGGGGCCAGGTAAATCACGTTTTTACCAAACTCCTCGGGGTTACCAATACCATAGATGCACGACACCGACGCAATGACAATTACATCGCGGCGGCCGCTGAGCAGCGTAGAGGTAGTATGCAGGCGCAACTTCTCGATTTCCTGGTTGATGGCCAGGTCTTTCTCGATGAAGACGTCGGTGCTGGCAATGTAAGCTTCGGGCTGATAGTAGTCGTAGTAGCTGATGTAGTACTCGACGGCATTATTGGGGAAAAACTGCTTGAACTCACCGTAGAGCTGGGCCGCCAGAGTTTTGTTGTGGCAAAGTACGAGGGCAGGCTTGCCGGTTTGGGCAATAACGTTGGCCATCGTGAAGGTCTTGCCCGTACCCGTGGCCCCGAGCAGTACCTGCGCCGGCTCGCCGTTATTCACGCCCTCTACCAGTTGGGCAATGGCCCGCGGCTGGTCGCCGGTTGGTTTGAATTCTGAGGTCAGTTGGTAGTGCATACAGGGAAATATAGGCCAGAAAGGGTAGCCTATGATAACTCATTTCCAGATGAGGAGGTTTCTTGGAACCAAAAAAACCCGTCCGGACAAGGAACAGGTTTTTTGTAAGCTTGGGATGAATGCTTCGGTTAGCGGCGTGTAAGGCGGAACGTGGCAGTTTTGGGCTCGGCCTGGTTGGCAACAGAAGGGTAGGGTTCTACAGATTCCAGATGCACCCAATACGGCACGGCATCTACTTCCACGGCTGCTGAGTCGTTTTTGCAGGCGCCCAGACATAGGGTTGCGGCTTGACGACCACCTAGTGAACCGCGCACCTCCACTGTAGCGTTGGCCTGGCCCTGCCAGATACAGTCGGTGTTGGCTGGGCAACGGGAATCAGAAATATTGAGCAGCGTAAGCTCAACGGTTTTGTCGCTGGCACGCACGGCTTTGCTCTCGGTGGCCCGAAGCTGCACGGCACCATCAGCAGGAGCTGCCGCTTCGTGTTTGCATTGTACTAGGCCTAGCGTGCTGCCTAAGGCCAACCAAAAGAGAAGCGCTTTCATCGTCTTTCCTGCAAAAAGTAAAACAAAACGGTTCGTACCGACCTGAGGCCTAGCGCGGGTCGCGCCAGATCAGAACCGGGTTGGTGGCCGCGGTGGCAAAATCGGTGCAGCGGCCGTCGCCGTAGTTGCTGGCGCCCCCGGCGGCGGCGCACAGCACGTTGCCACAGGCATCAAACAGGTAGCTGTAGTTGGTGGAGCTACCGCCCGTTACCAGATATACCGTTTTGCCTTTGTAAGTGTATTGGGTTACCTCCGCCGCCGGAGTTTGCTTAGGCTTTTGCTTGAGCTGCTCAATAAGAGTATCGGAGAAGTTACTAGGGCAAGCCAAGTTTACATCCTCCAGAGAGGTAGAGCAGGAAGTAGCCCCAGCCAACGGCAGTAGCCACAACAACGCGTAGGTAAAAAAGCGGTTCATATAGGGTAAAAGGCACTAGGCCGGTACTACTGAGCAACTGGCTGGGGCTTCACGGAGCCAAACTCCACGCTGGCTTCCAGGCTGAGGCTATAAGGCCGACTCTGGTTCATGGGGCGCTGGCTGGGGTGTGCATTGAGGGTTGTGAGGCCAGCTTCTGCTACGGGGCCTACCACCAGGTTCCAGGCTGCCGCCGCTGGCTGATAGCGCACCCCGGCACCACCGCGCACCGAGGTCAGCACGTGCCTGTACGGCGACTCAGCAGACCGCAGAGTGTAGGTGCGGGTAGCTTCTGGTGAGCCTTCCAACTCCGAGCGGCTGTTCAGCAGCAAGCCTACGGCCGCGCCTACTTTGGCATAGAGCGTTACGCCCGGTTTGGTCGAGCCATAGCGCACTTCTACCGGAACCGAAGCCGTCCGATACCGATAGGAAGTGGTACGAGGCTGAGGCGAGTAGGACATAGCAACGGCTGGGCGGCTAAACAAGTCAGCAGCTTCGCGGCCTACCTGCTTGCCATCAACAAAGCCATAGGTAGTGGCCGAAGTGGCACGCTGATCAGCTACTTCAGCGCCGGAAAGCAAGGTCCACCGGTCGTTGAGGGCGTAGGAAGCTTTCAGGGCCACGCGCTGGCTGACACCGGCCCGCAGGTTGCGGCGGTATTCGTTTTCGGCGTCGTCTTGGTAATAATTACGCAGGGCGTTGGTTACGGGGTCAGCGGCCAGGCGGCCATCGGTGTGCGAGAAATTGATGTTCGGGTTATAACTACCCACTGCATAGCCACCACCCAGGCGCAGCCGACGCCACAGCTTTGGGGTTTCTTTGCGCTCCGGCTCCACAGCGGCCAGCTCTTTACTAGCGGCGGCCAGCTGCGGTGCGGCCAGCAAGGAAGGCTTCAGCGTATCGGGGCGGGCTAGGCTACCTAGCAGGCGGCGCAGCTGGGCGGTGCGGTTTTCCACGCTGCCATAACCGCCCTGGAATCCTTCATTTCCTGACCCCGAACCGCTGGCGAACAAGGCCGCCAGACCATTGGAGTACGAACCGGCGCTCCGGCTACTAGCTGCCTCAGAATCCGAAGCTGAGTAGAGGCTGCCCAGCAAACCCGCTACCCCGCCCGACGATGCAGGCGAAGCGGAACTAGCCACTGCATTATTGAAACGATCAGCAAGCGCGGCGTCGGAAGTAGCACCAGAGCCCGTTGCGCCAGAGGTGGCTTGGTCATATGCAGCCAAGAAATCAGCGCCGGCACCACGGGAGCCTTCGGAACCTGAAGCACTGGCCACAGCGCCCGCCTGCGGTAGTTGGGCAGTTCCGTTGGCACCACCTTCAGCAGAAGTAGCTGGAGAGGTAGTTGCCAGCTCCGGGCCAAAGGTTTGGCCGGTTTGCCAGAGTAGGGCCCAGCCACCAAAGCCCAGGGCCAGCAGCAAACAGGCGGCGGCTACCCAGCGGTGCACCACGAGGCGGCGGCGGAATACCACGTTTTCCTGCACTACCTGTTCGTTCTGCTGTACCACCAGCTCATGGTCGAGCTGGTCCCAGAAGCTGGCGCGCGGAGTTACCTCAGCCTCGGCAAATTTCTGCCGAAACAGGTGCTCCAGGTCGCCGGTGGGGCGCTGATCGGGAGTGTTGGGCGTATTATTAGGAGCGGATGCTGCCATGTGTGCGGTGGGCGTCGAGACGCTCGATTTTATTTTTCAAAATGGCCCGTGCTCTAGAGTACTGCGACTTGCTGGTACCCTCCGAGATGTTCAACATCTCGCCGATTTCCTTGTGGCCGTAGCCTTCAATGGCGAAAAGGTTAAACACCATGCGGTAGCGCGGTGCGAGGTCCTGAATCATGTTCAGCAGCTCCTCGAAATTGTAATTAGAAAGCGTGAATTCTTCGCCGGCCAGGTCTTCGGGGTATTCGCCCCCGTCGCTTACGGCTACCAACGGCGCGTTGCGGCGGTGCTGGCGGAGGGCGGCGTTGACCATGATACGGCGAATCCAAAATTCCAGCGGACACTCGCGGCGGAAGCTGGCCAGATTTTTAAATACCGTCAGAAAACCTTCCTGCAACACGTCTTCGGCCTCAAAGGTGGTTTGGGCGTAACGCAGACACACGGCCATCATGCGGCTCGCGAATCGTTCGTACAGGTACTTCTGCATCAGGCGGCTACCAGCGAGGCAGCCATCAATCAGCTCCAGATCGGAGAGCTGGGAAGGCGGGGTCAGGGTACGCACAGGAGCGGCTAACGACGGGGATACGGACTCGGAGCGTGCCATAGTGGCACCGCTTGGCAACAGGCTGCGCAGCCCGCCTCCTGCCAATGCCGCCGAAAGGGCGCTCATTGGGAGTTCCGGCCCTGGCAGGTTCCGGCGTTAAGGTGCTCACCAGCGGCTTGCCCCCTGTGAGGCTGAGTTCCGCGCAAGTAAGAATGCTGCATAAGCTGCAAAGTCGGATAGAAATAAGTCAATAATCCTTCACCCTGGAAAGGAAGGTTGTGCTGGTAAGAGGCCGCCCAAGCGGTTGAAGGTTGCATACGGGCTAGTGTTTTTTCGTAACCGCTACAAATAGGGCCGAAGCAGGAATTCTAGTTCTTAAAAATAAACAAATCAACAACCTTAACCAGATAACCCATGTATTAACATTGATTAACAAGCCGCCTCTATGTTACCCTCTCATAACTATTGTTCGTAACAGAATACACTGTTGAGGTTGAACCGAGGCCTAAGGCCTGTTTACCCGCTTTGCTTCCCATTTTCACCATACCCAATTCCTGCTTATGAAAACGATTGTCCTGTTTTACTCCACGTATGGCCACGTCTGGAAATTGGCCGAGGCTATTGCCGAAGGCGCCCGCGAAGTTGCTGGCAATGAAGTAGTGGTAAAGCGTGTACCGGAAACGCTGCCTGCTGCCCTGCTCGATAAAATTGGCGCAACTCAGGCCCAGAAAGCGTTTGAGCACGTGCCGGTGGCTACCCCCGAGGAGCTGGCCGACTACGACGCCATCATCATCGGAACGCCAACGCGCTACGGCAACGCCTGCGGCCAGATTCAGGCCTACCTCGACTCGACGGGCGCATTGTGGGCACAGGGCAAGTTGATCGGCAAGGCGGCGGGTGCTTTCGTGAGCACGGCTACGCAGCATGGCGGACAGGAAACCACTATTCGGGCGTTGCACACGGCCTTGCTGCACCACGGCTGCGTGATTGTGGGCCTGCCTTACGCGTGGCAGGGCCAAATGGGCCACGAGGAAGTAACCGGTGGCACGCCCTACGGTGCCAGCACCGTGGCCGGCGGCCAGGGCGAGCGACAGCCGAGCGCCAATGAGCTGGAAGGAGCCCGCCACCAGGGCAAATACACCGCTGAAATTGCCAGCAAACTGGCGCGCTAGGTAGCACCAGAAGATAAACCGTAACGGCCGCTTTCCTTGGGGTTAACCCTGGGAGAGCGGCCGTTACGGTTTACAAGCTAGCAGTGCCTAGAGCAGGTTGTAAGCTTTAATCAGGCTATTAAATGAGTCGCGGTAGGTGTCGCCGATGGGCAGCAGGCGGCCGGCCACCTGCACTTTGCCGCGCTCCACGTGCTCAATCCTGCTCAGAGCCACCAGGTACGACTTATGAATGCGGGCAAACCGGTCGGGCGGCAGCACTTCCTCGACCCTCCGGAACGACTGCAACGTGAGCACCTTACCGGTGGTGGTATAAATCATGAGGTACTCCTTCATGCCCTCGATGTAGAGAATATCATCAAACGCGACGCGCTGCAGCCGGTGCTCGTTTTTCACAAACATGGCATCGGGGGCGGTGGGGTGCGTTTCGAGGGTGGCAGCAGGGTTTGGCGCGGCGGCGGAGGTAGCAGCAACCGAGGCGCTTAGCTGCTGGCGCACTTTCTGAACGGCCTGCACAAACCGCTCGAAGGCAATAGGCTTGAGCAAATAATCAGAGGCGTTGAGCTCGTAGCTGCGCACGGCGTACTGGTCGTAGGCAGTAGTGAAGATGACACGCGGGCCGGGCTGGGGCAGCAATTGGGCAAGTTGAACCCCCGTGAGCCGCGGCATATGAATATCGAGAAAGACCACGTCCACGGGGTTATCCTGCAAAAAAGCAAGGCCCACGAGAGCGTCATCAAACTGGCCTACTAGCTCCAGGCCAGGCACTTGGGCGCAGTAATCGGCTAATAAATCCAGGGCCAGGGGTTCGTCGTCGAGAATAGCGCAGGTCATATGAATAGCTACTTTTTGAATAAGCTAAGGTGCTGATATTTAGCTCAGGCCACAACTTCCTGTGCCAGAACCAGCGTCACGAGGTGCTGACCGGGGGGAGTTTGCACCTGCAGCGTGTAGCGCCCCGGATACAGCAGCTCCAGGCGCCGCGAGAGGTTTACGAGTCCTACACCGCCCGGCTGGCGGGGCAACTCGCGCTCGGCATCAGCAGGGGCCACGTGGTTGAGCACTGAAAAGCGCAACTCCCCATCTTCCGAGAGCACCAGTGAGATGTGTACCGCCACCGGTCGGGCCGTGAGGTCGCCATGCTTGAAGGCGTTTTCTACTAGCGGCAGCAACAACAACGGCGCAATGGGGTGGGCGCAATCGGGGGAAGTGCCCGAAACATCAAATTGGATGGCATCCTGCGCCGAGGCAGAGAGGCGCAGGCGCTGCAGGTCGAGGAAGCTGCGCAGGTGGGCCAGCTCCCGGCTGAGCGGGACGGTATCGGTGCTGCTCTCGTAGAGCAGGTAGCGCATGATTTCGGCCAAGCGCAGCACGGCTTCTGGCGCTTTATCTGACTTCCGACTGGTGAGAGAGTAGATGTTGTTGAGCGTGTTGAACAGGAAGTGTGGGTTGATTTGGGTTTTGAGCATAGCCAGCTCCGTGAGCAGCTGTTGGCGCTCCATTTCGCGGCGGTTGCGCTGCCCCCGGATATAGTCGCCGGTAACGCGCAGGGCCGAGCTGCTCCCTACAATAAATACGCCCACAATACCAGAGCTAACAATGCGCATCCAAAGCTCCGGCATTTCCTTGTTCGCTTTTTTGGGGTCGGCGCCGGCGGCAATGGCTTTCCTCTTCGCCTCATTGGCAGCCGCAACCATCTGCGGAGTTTTGCGGAACGTTTGGGTGGTAATCCAGCCAATAAGGGCGGCATACGGAAGCACCAGTATGGCTGCCAATAGTACGTAGTACGCCACCCGGGCCCGGCCCAGCGTGCGCGGTATCAGCCAGCTCCAGGTCAGGTAAAAGAGCAGCGCTCCGCACATATCTTCCAGCGCCAAGCGGCCCAGCAGCGGAAGCAGTGGTTGCCACTCCGCCGAGGTGGCCGGCATGTGCCCCAGCGTGGCAAGGTTGGTACTGAGCTTCAGCGCATCAAGCCCCAACAGCCACAGCCACAGCAGCGCATGAACCCAGCGCGGAATGGGGCTGACTTCCGGCGCGGCCGGCCAATTAGCAGGGCGCAACAAGGGCCGCAGCCGCGCCCGCCAGCTAGCCGAGCGCGGCACGGCTGCTTCTTTCGACAGAGGAGCAGCAGCGGAAACAGACGATACTTCCATGCTTAAAACTACAACCTGCGGCTGCTGCTAGGCCTTTCTTTTCAATCAACCCGCTCCCCTGCCCCACCAACGCCTGTTGGCAGGCGGCTAACTCGTTCTGAAGCCCTTGGCGGCTCCCAAACCATGGTTCAGCCAGAAAAAGAAGCTGTTACAGGGTTAGCAGTAGAGGTTGGTTGAATAGCGCCCGGCCGATATACCAGGCCAGCTATGTTTGCTGCCGTCCACACTGATTCACTACACTATGCTTCCTGACACTACTCCGCTACTTGAAACCCGCAGCCTCGATTTCCGCTTTGGCTCGCGGCCTATCCTGCACGATGTAAACCTGCGGGTTGAGGCCGGCAGCATCTACGGCTTTCTGGGGCCCAACGGGGCCGGCAAAAGCACTACCATGCGGTTGCTGCTAGGCCTGCTGCGGCCGGCAAGTGGCTCGGTGCATTTGTTTGGGCATGATTTGGCCCGGCACCGCGTGGCCTTGCTTGACCGGGTAGGTGCGCTTATCGAAAACCCCTCCCTCTATGACCACCTCACGGGCCGCGAAAACGTGGAAGCCACCCGCCGCCTGCGCGGAGTAGCCGCTTCCCGCACCGCCGAGGTGTTGCGCCTAGTAGGGCTTACTGATAACGCCCACCGCCCCGCTCGCGAATACTCCTTAGGCATGCGCCAGCGCCTGGGCTTGGCCATTGCCTTGCTCTCTGACCCCGATTTGCTGATTCTGGATGAGCCCACCAACGGCCTCGACCCCAATGGTATTATTGAAATGAGGGAGCTGCTGCGCCACCTGCGGCAGGAGCACGGCAAAACCATTGTGGTCAGCAGCCACCTCATCAACGAAATTGAGAAGGTAGCTACCCACGTGGGCGTCATTCAGGAGGGCCGGCTGGTATTCCAGGGCAGCCTCACGGAGTTGCAGCAGCTGCAAACCGGCAAGGGCCGCTTGGTGCTGGAAACCGAAAACGCTGAAACCTGCCGCAACCTGCTGCCCCGGTTACTAGGCAACGCCACGGTAATAAGCGCCCATACACTGTGGCTGCCCTGGCTTTCGCGGGAGCAAACCGCCGAGTTGGCAGCGGCCCTTGTAGCGGCCGGCCAGCCGCTTTATGGCCTGCGCCAAGAGCAACCTAGCCTGGAAGACACTTTCCTGCACCTCACCGAGGCCAAAGCCGAACTGGTGAAGTAACCCCCCTATCCTTTTCTCTCCCGCTGTATCCCTAGCCCTTTCGTTGCTATGAACCCTACCCTGACTACTACACTGCCTGATTTTACTACGCTGCCCGCAGCACCTAGCCCCTTCACCCAGCTCAGCCGTAGCCTCAGCGCCGATACCCTAAAACTGCGCCGAACAGCTGCCCTGCGGCTAGCGCTGCTAAGCGGGGCCTTCCCGGTCCTGATTACGTTTTTGATTTTCTTCTTTAAAGGCCATGTCATTCTGAAAGCGGGCGGCGACCCTTGGCCGCAGTTTATTTCGATGGCGTGGCAAACGGCGGGTACGCTACTGCTGCCCTTATTTGTGGTGCTGCTCACGAGCCTGGTGGTGAACATTGAAACGAAAGCTACTGCCTGGAAACACCTGTACGCGCAGCCCGTGGGCCGCGGGGCGGTGTTCGGCTCGAAGCTTCTCCTGATTCTGGCCCTGAATGCGGTGTCGTTGGTGCTGTTTGTGGCCTTACTGTTTGGCGCGGGCGGCTTGCTGATTTTGCTCCGGCCTAAGCTGGGTTTCCAGTCGTACTCGCTTCCGATGGAGGCCGTTTCCTGGATGTTGGTCCGGACCTTTGTGGCTACGCTGGGCCTACTGGCGGTGCAGTATATCGTGAGCTTATACTGGCGCTCGTTTGTGGTGCCGGTGGGGGTAGGCATGGGCGCCGTGGTGGCTACTATTGCCCTGCTTTCTTGGGAGCACGTGGATAAAATCCCGTACTCCTCGCCCCTGGCCACTACCATGGCTATGAAGGCGGCCAAGCTGGGCGGCCTAGAGGTTGCGCATGAGCTAGCCAAGCACGAATGGTACAGCCTGGCGTGGTTTGGCGGGGTCCTGCTCCTGGGCTATGTGCTCCTCTACCGCCGCAACGCCACCAACTAGCCTCCCCCGAAACTGCGCGAGTCCGGAGGCGTTGGCGGCACAAATCATCGGGTTGGTTGAATATATAGTTCAGCTTGACAACGCTGCCGGAGCTTTGTGGTCATTAACCCAACAAGGCGCAAACAGCTAGCCTTTCCCCTACAGTTCAGCATTCGTTTCTGTCGCTTCAGCCACTTTCATTCCTCTTTCTGGGCTGGCTGGCGTCACTTTGTATCGATACCCATTTTTATTCTCATGAAACACGTTACCCTTCCTCTGCTGCTAACGGGCCTGCTTTCGGCTCCGGTTTTTGGCCAAACGGCTCCGCCAGCCACTGCACCGGCGGCTGGTCAGCGGCCAGCGGGAATGCCAGCCGGAGCTGGTGCGGCTCCGGCCCGGCCCGTGCTGCCCGAAGCACCCAAAGGCGCCGGGCGGCTGGAAGGCACCGTACTGGATGCCACCACCAAAAAGCCCGTGGAGTTCGCTACCGTAGCGCTGTTGCCCCTAAGCGGCAACACACCCCTAGATGGTGGCGTGTGCGATGAGCGGGGCCGCTTCGTGCTGAAAGGCCTAGCTGCCGGCGAGTACCGCGTGCAAATCAGCTTTATCGGCTATGCTACCCAAACCAGCAACGTCACCATCGGAACGGGCCTCACTAACGTGCCTACAGTACAACTGGCCTCTACCGCTCAGAAATTAGGCGAGGTAACGGTAACCGGCGAGCGGGATGTGGTGGAAACCAAGCCCGACCGCATTGTGTATAACGCCGATAAGGACCTGACCAACTCCGGCGGTACGGCTGCTGATGTACTGCGCAAAGTGCCCCTCGTAAACGTCGACCCCGATGGCAACGTGGAGCTGCGCGGTACCAGCAACGTGCGCGTGCTTATCAACAACAAGCCCTCAGGCATTGTGGCTTCCTCGGTAGCCGATGCCATGAAGCAGATTCCGGCCGACCAAATCAAGAGCGTGGAGGTAATTACGACCCCTTCGGCGAAGTACGATGCGGAAGGAACGGGCGGCATCATCAACATTATTCTGAAGAAGAACAACCTGGAGGGGTTGAACGGCTCGGTGGGCCTAGCGGCGGGCACACGGAGCTCTAACGGTAACGCCTCCGTAAACTACCGCAAAGGCAAAGTAGGCCTGACCAGCTCCGTGAGCGGGTTTGCCTTCTACAGTCCCAACCGCAACGACCTGGTTCGCTACCTCAAAGACCCTAGTGGCACCGAGGTAAAGCAGCTGGAGCAGGATGGTGATGGCAACACGCTGGGCGGCGGCGGCTTCGGGCGCCTAGGTCTTGATTATGACCCGGCTCAGTACCACAACCTTACGCTGAGTGTGCAGGGCAACCTGTTTCGCAACAAAGGCGACTACCAGCAATTCAACAATGTGCTGTTTCCGCAGGCCAACCAGTTCTCCCGCGACACCGACCGCAAGTTCCGGACCCAGAGCTACGACCTGAGCGGCTCCTACACCCGCACCTTTGAGCAAAAGCGCCGCGAGTGGAGCGTGCTGGCCCAGCACACGCGCAACCGCAACGTGCAGGAATACGAGCTGGACCAGTTCCTGGGTCGCTCAGAGCAAGACCAGGACATTACCTACCAGGAGCAGAGCGACAACCTGGCCCGCAACCTGGAAACCACGCTGCAAACTGACTACGCCCACCCCTTCTCGGAAACGGCCCTGCTGGAAACTGGTGCTAAAGCCATTCTGCGCCGCGTGAGCAGCGACTATGATGTGTTTGACGGGCTACCCCCCGTATACAACCCCAACCGCTCCAACCTCTTCGACTACAACCAGGATGTAGTATCTGCCTACAGCACCTACGGGTTTTCGGCCTCGAAGAAAGTGAGCTTTAAGCTGGGTGCACGGGTAGAGAACACGCGCATAAATGGAAACTTCCAGCAGCAGGAAGATGAAAAATCGGGCGTACAGCAGGACTACCTCAACTTTCTGCCTAACCTGAGCATGAGCTTCCAGCCGCAGAACCCCAAGAAACCGGGTCAAACGCTGCGCTTGGCGTATTCACGTCGCATTCAGCGCCCCCAGATCTTCTACCTCAACCCCTTCCGCAACACCTCCGATTCTCTGAACGTGAGCCAGGGCAATCCGGAGCTAGAGCCTGAACTGACGGACAGCTACGAGCTGAACTACACTACCTTCATCAAAGGCTCCGTGCTGAACATGTCGGGGTATGTGCGGCGCACGGGCAACGCTATTGAGGCGGTGCGGGAAGTAAACGAGACGACGGGCGTAAATACCCAGACGTTCCAGAACATCGGTCGCAACGCTACTTACGGCGTAAGCCTGTTTGGCTCGGTGAAGCCGGTGCCGAAGTGGGATGTAAGCGGCAACCTGAACGTGTACTACGTGTCGCTGAAAAGCCCGGCCCTGGGCCTGAGCAACGACGGCGTGATGTACAGCATGAACCTGAACTCGGGCTACAAATTTGAGAAGGGTGTGAGCCTGCAGTTTTATGGAGGCCTTAACTCGCCGCGCGTGCAGCTGCAGGGCAAGCAAGCCGCCTGGACATTCTACTCGGTGGGCCTGCGCAAAAACCTGCTCAAGGATAAGGCCGACCTGACCTTGAACGCCGACAACTTCCTGAGCGCCACCCGCAACCTGAGCAGCGAGCTGAACACCGACCAGTTCCGCCAGATCAGCAACAACTACATCTACCTGCGCGGCGTGCGCCTGGCCTTTAACTACCGCTTCGGTAAGGTAACGGCCCAGCCCCAGCGCCCCAAGCGCAGCATCCGCAACGACGACGCCAAGCAGGGTGAAGGAGGTCAGGGCCAAGGCCAACCATAGCCCCTACTTACTAGCCCACCGCAAGCCAGAAACCCCCTTTCGCAAAAGAGCCATAACCCGTGCGTTGTGGCTCTTTTCATTTTTATGGCATTCGGTTGAATTATCACGACAGTAGAGAAAATACAAAGTAGCTTTGATACGTTCTGCCACCGATTACTGCGGGCGGGACTCTATGCGGTGTTCTTAGGCCTGCGTGCTACCAGTGCTTTATCGTTTTCTTTTTCTCTATACATGAAACAATACGCTACCCTGCTATTGCTGGCCGTGTTAGCCGTGCCTGGTGTTCGGGCGCAAACCCCCACTACTGCTACTAGCCCTGCTAGCCCCGCGAAGGGCATTGGCCGCCTTACCGGAAGGGTGCTGGATGCGGCTACTCAAAAACCTGTGGAGTTTGCTACTGTGGCGCTGCTACCGGCCGCCGGCACTACCCCCATTACGGGTGGCACCTGTGATGAGCAAGGTCAGTTTGAGCTCAAGAACCTGCCTAGTGGCTCTTATCGGTTGCAGGTAAGTTTTGTGGGCTATGCCAGCCTGGTGCAGGCCGTTACGCTCACGGAGCAGGCGCTGGATGTGGGCACAATTTCTCTGGCGGCCTCAGCCCAGAACCTGGCGGGCGTGACGGTAACTGGCGAGCGGCCCGTGATAGAAACCAAGCCCGACCGCTTGGTATACAATGCCGACCAGGATGCGACCAACGCCGGCGGTACGGCCGCCGATATCCTGCGCAAAACGCCCATGGTTAACCTCGACGGCGACGGCAATGTGCAGCTGCGCGGGACCAGCAACGTGCGTATCCTCATCAACAACAAGCCCTCGGCCCTGCTTTCCGGCAACCTGGCGGAAGCCCTCAAACAGATTCCGGCCGACCAGATCAAGGCCATTGAGGTAGTTACGGCACCCTCGGCGAAGTACGATGGCGAGGGCTCCGGTGGCGTTATCAATATTGTACTGAAAAAAAGCAGCCTACAGGGCGTGAACGGCAGCTTGGGCGCTAACACCGGCAACCGAAACCAGGGCCTGAACGGCAGCCTGAACGCGCGGCGCGGCAAGTTTGGCGTGAACACCAAGCTCAGCGCATTCCATAATGTGTACCCGTACAAGAGCAACAACACCCGCACCGATTTTCTGGCGGGCGGCGCCAGCGGACAGCTCACGGAGCGCACCGAGTCCAAGAACATTGGCGAGGGCGGCTACGGCCAGATGGAGCTTACCTACGACCCGTCGCCGCTGCACGGCTTCACGCTGAGCGGCAACGGCAACCTGTATAGCAGCCGCTCACCGCAAAGCTTGTTTAACCAGTACCTTGGGCAGCCGCAGCTGGATACGCTGTATGCGCGCGACATTAACCGGGGTGGTGAAAGCCGCAACTACGACCTGAACGCCGGCTACACCCGCACGTTTGGCGAGGCCCAGCCGCGCCGCGAATGGGCGGTGCTAGCCCAGCATACGGTTAGCCGTAATAACCAGAACTACCGCCTCGACCAATATGGCGCAGCTGATATTCTGGGTGGCCCGCTGGAATACCGCGAGCAAAGCGCCAACCTGGCCCGCAACCTGGAAACCACGCTCCAAACCGACTACACGCACCCGCTCAGCGAAAAGAACACCCTGGAAACGGGCGCCAAGCTCATCCGCCGCCAAGTACTCAGCAACTATACCCTGGATACCATGCTAGTGGCCAGGCAAGCCGACTTCACGCGCAGCCTACGCCGCTCGAATGCCTTTGATTACAGCCAGAACGTGCTGGCCGCGTACGGCACCTACAACTTTGCGCTGGGCAAGAAGTACTCGTTTAGCTTAGGCACGCGCCTGGAGCGAACCGCCATTGCCGGCGAGTTTCAGGGCGAGGAAAGCCGCTTTGAAAACGACTACCTGAATGTGCTGCCGAACCTGAGCGCGACCCGCACGCTCAAGAAGGACGGTCAAACCCTGCGCTTCAGCTACTCGCGCCGCATTCAGCGCCCGCACGTGTACTATCTCAACCCCTACGTCAACCAGATTACGCCCAACAGCATTCAGTACGGCAACCCGGAGCTGCGCCCCGAGCTAACAGACTCATATGAGCTAAGCTACGGCACCTACGGCGACAAAAGCTCCTTGAACGTGTCCACGTACATTCGCCACACGGGCAACTCTATTGAGCAGTTTTACCGCTACAATGAGGAACTGGCCCGCTCCGAAACCACCTTCGGTAACCTGGCTACCAACTCAACTTACGGCCTGAACCTCTACGGCTCGCTGAAGCCTACCAAAGACTGGAACATCAGCAGCAACATTAGCGCCGACTATACGCGCCTGAACAGTGTGGCTCTGAACCGTACCAGCAGCCGCATTTCCATGTTCACGAATTTGAACTCGTCGTTGAAGTTTGCTAAAAACTATACGCTGCAAGGCTACGGTGGCTTCTGGACGGGCGGCGTGCAGCTCCAGACGCGCTACTCGGGCGGGATATACTATGGCCTGAGTATGAAGCGCATGCTACTTAAAGAGAAAGCCGACCTGACGCTGGGTGCCAACAACTTTCTCTCGCCCGGCCGCGAGTTCCGCAGCACTACCGTTACAGAGCAATTCAGCAGTGCCAGCAGCTTCTATCAGTACCAGCGCTCCGTGCGCCTGGCCTTCAACTACCGCTTCGGGAAGGTAGATGGCAGCGGACAGCGCCAGCGTCGCACCATCCGCAACGACGACTCCAAACAGGGTAGCAGCACCACCGGAGGCTAGCAAACTCAGGAACTCAAGCAAAGCACAAAGGCCCGATTGGAACACTTCAGTCGGGCCTTTGTGGTTTGTTTGAGGAATGTGTTTGCTAGCCCTGCCAGATCTTCCAAGCGGCTTCGGCCTGAAGGCAGAGCATTTCAAACCCATTTTTGGTTTGGCCCCCGGCCGCCGCGCCGCGCTTCATAAACTCGGTTTCGCTGGGGTTATAGATGAGGTCGTAGAGGTAATGTTGGGTAGTAAGTGCCGTGTAGTCGATGGGCGGGCACTCTTCCACATTCGGGACGGTGCCCAGGGGCGTGGTATTGACGATAAGCTGGTGCTCCTGCAACAGGCGTGGCGTCAGTTCCTCGTACGTGAGCCCTGAGCCCAGCGGATTCCTAGACACTACCCAGTACCCCACGCCTAACTCGCGCAGGGCAACCTCCACGGCCTTGGAGGCACCGCCACTACCTAGTATCAATGCCCGAACCGTGGATAGCTCCCCTGCTGGCAGAAACGTGCGCACCGATTCGCGGAAGCCCAAATAATCGGTGTTGTGGCCTACTAGGCGACCATCGGCCTTAAACTCCACTACATTCACTGCACCCACCCTGGCCGCCGATGAAGCCACTTCATCCAGAAAAGGCCAGATCTGCTCTTTGTACGGAATGGTTACGTTGAGGCCACGTAGCTCCGGATGGCTGGCCAACAGGGCCGGTAGCTCGTCAAGCGTCGTCAGCTCAAACAGTTCGTACCGATGATCAGGCAACTCCAGATTGTGAAATTTCTGGGTAAAATAGGTTTGAGAAAAGGAATGACGCAGGGAGCGGCCAAGCAGTCCGAATTCAGGCATAACGCACGAGTAATTACACTGGAAAGCAACGAAAAAAACCGCCCCAACCCAAACGGGCGGAGGCGGCTTTTCTTAATTTGTTACAATACCCGTTATGCTACGGGCTGGCGTGGCTTCTGGCGCGCTTTTACAAACTCCCATACTGCCGGCAGTACTGACACTACAATAATACCTATAGTGAACAGTCCAAAGTTGCGCTGAATCCATGGTATGCTCCCTAAAAAGTAGCCAGCCCCTGTGAGAAGTACTACCCACAGAACCGCGCCCACTACGTTATAAGAAAGGAACTTGGTGTACTTCATAGTACCTACCCCAGCCACAAAGGGTGCAAACGTGCGGATAATTGGGATGAAGCGGGCTATAATAATGGTTTTGGCGCCGTGCTTCTGGTAGAAAGCCTGAGTTTTTTCGAGATGTTCACGCTTTAAAAACCGGGAGTTTTCTCGGAATACACGCGGCCCCAAATAGTCACCAATGTGGTAGTTGAGGGCGTCGCCAAGCACAGCGGCCACAATCAGCAGGCCCATCATAGTCAACACATTGAGGGGAGAGTTAGGAAGTGCTGCCAAAGTGCCCGCTGCGAACAGAAGGGAGTCGCCGGGCAGGAAGGGCAGCACCACTACGCCGGTTTCGACGAAGATGATGAGGAAGAGAATGGCGTAGGTCCAGGCGCCATAATCCTGAATAATTTCAGCTAGGTGCTTATCGAGGTGCAGAATAAAGTCAAGCAGATGCTTCAGAATTTCCATAGAGCGGGGGTTGAGCCTACAAAGAAAGGGGTTTCTGCGTTGTAGCTTCTAGGTTGGCAGGTAGGTTTGATGATAATTCGGCCCTAGTCACGCACCACCAGTAGGCGGTTGTACTCCACCTCCACTTCTTTCACTCCAAATCCCTGCTCCAGCAAGTACAGACTGACTTCCTGCTCCTTGATATACAGGGGCGCCTGCACCAGCGTGTTGAAGAGTACAGCACCTTCAGGCTGTAGCACACGCCGTATTTCCTGCCAGAACTCAGGTGTTGCTAGCCCCTTCGGGAGCGTAAGGTCAATAAACAGGTCAATAACAATCAGGCCGTAGGCGGCTGTTGGGGCCGTAGGTAGCCACGCAAAGGCATCGGTGCAGATGATGTGCAGCTGCGCATCTTCCCGGATGCCAAACTCAGCCGCCGCTAGCTCCACCACCGCCGGGTCCAGCTCAATGGCCGTGATAGGGCCAGTATGCCGGTGCTCCTGCCGCAGCGTTTCGATAACTGAGCCGCCGCCCATACCCAGCACGAGTACCGGTGTATGGGGCTTAGTATCCGTGAACCGAAGCCCGTAGCGAAGCACTTGTTGCAAGGGGCCGTAGCTGTAGTTAGCCAGCTCCGTATCGAGGGTTTTGCGGCCCTGGTGCAGGCGCACCATCAGGGAGTTGCTGTAGCGCGACGGCACCTGTCGCTTCAGGGGCATAGCGTAGCTCAACCAATACCGAAGTGACGTCAGCAGCTTGTTCATGAACGACAAACATACGGCCTTCGGCTTTAGCACGTGCCGTTTACTAGGCCCCGCCACAACCCAAAGCCGAAACAGCTGGCGTACTGACCAAGGAGGTACTACCCCTACTTAGCGCGCCAACCATTTCGGCTTTAGCTTGTATGTGTGTTGCGTTGGTGCCTGTTGGCGCCCGTATGCTGGGTGCTACTGCACCGGCTTTACCTGGTAGCCTTGCCGGCGCAGCAGATTTAGTATGCCTTGTGGCCCGCCGAGGTGAGCAGCGCCCACGGCGAAAAACGTAGGTTGTGCGGTAGCCTGCTTTTCCATGCGGGCAATCCACTGCTGGTTGCGGCTATCTAGCAGCATCTGCTCATATTCCTGAAACCCGAACGAGCTTTTGCTGCTCATGGTGCGCAGCTCTTCCACGTTTTGCGCTTTGTAGAGGGCTAGTAACTGCTGAAATTCTTGCTGGGCTTCGGCTTCTTTCAGCACCATATCCGTGAGCATTTTGCTTTGCACTGCGTACGGAATCTTATCGAAGAAGCCGAGCTGCTCCTGCACCGTTTCGAGGCCGGTTACTTCCTTGTGCTGCTCCTGAGCCAGTTTCACGAAGGTGGTTTCGTAGCTGGCTGGCGTACAGCCCAGCATAGCCGGATACAGCAGAGAGCTCACAATGAAAGGCTTCAGCATCCCGATTTGCGCAATCGGAATACCGGCTTTGGCTTTCAGGTAGTCGCCTACACGGGCGTAGTCGGCGGCAGAAAGCAGCTTTTCCAAGGTCTGGCCGTCGGTCATCATCATGCCGGCTTGCATTTCCTGCATCATGGTGGGGCTATCCATGTCAAGCTCCATCACTACCTGCTTTGTGCGGGCAAAGGCCTGCTTAAGCGGCTCCGTCAGCTGCAAATCCTGGGGGCAAATGAGGTGAATGGTGCCGTACAGGTACGAAGGCTGCGCCAGGCCTTTCCCCGACACTTCCCATAGCAGTGCATTCACCGGGGCCGCCACGGTAGTTTTGTCGCCTGGTTTGGTCTTGACTTTTACTTTCTGGGCTTGGCTGGCAAGCGAAGCAAGCAGCAGGGCAGCCGCTAGAGCAGTTTGGCGTAGCATCTTCATAGAGGCAAGGTAATCGTTTCCCAGCAGGTTGCTCACCTGCAAGCAGCTAGTAGTAGCGTACAGGCTATTTTTTGAACCACAGTCACAAGCGGCAGCTACCAAAACGGCCTCCTGCCGCAGATGCAGCAGGAGGCCGAGTACTAGGCATCAACTGGCCTTAAACTACTTCGCAGCTATGCGCCAGAGTGTATCGGCGGCATCATCGGCTATCAGCAGGGCGCCATCCGGGAGCACCGTAACGCCTACGGGCCGACCGTACACTTCTTTTTCTTTGGGGTTGGCAATGAAGCCTGTCAGGAAATCCTGCATCGGGCCGCTGGGTTTACCGCCTTCAAAGGGCACGTACACCACCTTGTAGCCCGAAAACTCTGAGCGGTTCCAGGAGCCGTGCTGACCAATGAACGCGCCACTACGGTACTGCGCCGGAAACGCCTGCCCTTTGTAAAAAGCTAAGCCTAGCGAAGCAGTGTGCGGGCCCAGCGGCACCTCCGGCACTACGGCTTTCTGTACCAAGTCGGGCCGTTCGCCTTTGCGGCGCGGGTCTTCGTTCTGCCCGAAATACGAGTAGGGCCAGCCATAGAACGCGCCGGGTTTCACACTGGTCAGGTAATCGGGCACAAGTTCGTCGCCAAGCTCGTCGCGCTCATTTACGGCGGCCCACAGGGTTTGCGTACCCGGCGCCCAATCGAGGCCCACAGGGTTGCGCAGGCCGGCGGCATACACTTTCTCACCGCTACCATCAGGGTTGATTTCCAGCACATTGGCCCGGCGCTCTTCTTCTTTCATGCCGTGCTCCGCCACATTGGAGGCCGAGCCTACCGACACGTATATCTTCTTGCCATCGGGACCAGCCAGCAGGTTGCGCGTCCAGTGGTTGTTGTAGCCGCCCGCGGGCAGAGTCATGATTTTCTCGCCCTTTCCGGTAATCTTGGTTTGCCCCGGTTGGTAGGGGTAGCGCCACACCCCGTCGGTATTGGCTACGTAGAAATACTTATCCAGCACCAGCATCCCGAAGGGCTGGTTCAGATTAGCCAGAAACGTTTCGCGGGTTTCCGGCTTGCCGTCCTGGTTAGCATCGCGCAGCAGGGTAATGCGGTTGGCACTGGTTGCCCGCAAGGAGCGGGAAGGATCCAGGTCCAGCGCAGCCACCACTTTTTTCTTGGCGTCGTTCGGAATGGTGTTGGACTCGGCTACCAGCACGTCTCCGTTGGGCAGCACATACGTATTGCGCGGACTCTCAAAGCCATCGGCATATTTCGTCACCACGAAGCCGGCCGGAGCCGTAGGCATTTTGCCCGCGGGCCAGCCAATTACTTTGCTGCGTTTCGTTTTCGATTCTGTAGCATAGGGCTTGGGCAAGTTCACAGGGGTAGCCTCCGTAGCAACCGTAGTGGCGGGAGTTGTCGCGGCCGCTTCGGCCTTTTCTTGCTTGGAAGGGCCGCTGCACGAGGAGGCCACAACTCCCGCCAGCAGGGCCAATGCAGAGCCTGGAATAATTCGGTTCATTACAGTAAGAATAGAAGTCCACAAAAGCACAACCGGTTAAGGCTGGGCTTTTCTCTTACTGCTTTGCTGCTGTTCAGGTTGGCTTCGGGGCTAGAGTTTACGCTTGCGTTGGGACGGTGGGGCCAGCAAAAACTCCAGGGGCACGGGCAGCCGCTGTTGCCAGGAAGCTTCGTTGTGGGCGGCGCCTTCGTATTTGCGCGTCATCCAGTTTCGCGCGGAGTAGCCTCTAGCCTGCAACAAGCTATCTACCCGCAGCTGGTGCACTTCATACCACGCATCAAGGGTAGTGGTGCCGTAATCGAAGTATAGCTTAGGCGCCCGCCGATTCGACTTCGGCAAGTTTTTATCCAGGTAGGCCAGCATAGCCTCCGTGAAAGCCGACGAGTTTTCCTTTAAGCTCAGGGGCCAATGCGTAGAAACGCACGCCGCGCCGCCAAACACTTTAGGGTATTCCAACGCGGCGTACAGCGAAATCAGGCCGCCCATACTGGAGCCGGCCACAAAGGTATCGGTGCGCTTGCGGCTGGTGGCGTAGTGCTGATCGAGGTAGGGCTTGAGCTCCGTTACCAGAAACTGCAGGTAGGCGTCCGACAACGGCGCGCCGGCTCGTTCGGTTGCCAGCTTGGCACGTTGCGCTTCGGGAAGGAGGTAGTAGGGTTTGGCCGGCGTGTATTCCTGAAACCGCAGCTCCGTATTCCAGATGCCCACCACAATGCATTCCCGCACAGTTCCGCGCCCTGCCAGTTGCACCAGGGCACTGTCTACTTCCCAAGCCGTGCCGCCGTAGGCAGTTTTAGGGTTGAACAGGTTTTGCCCATCGTGCATATACAGCACGGGGTAGCGGTAACCCGGCTTCGGGTAGCCAGGCGGCAGCCAGATATCCACGTTGCGCGGCTTCACCAACTTCGATGGAAAGCCTGCCAAATGCTCCACTCGTGGCGTTTTCTGCGCCTGCGTTCCTAGGGCGCTCAGCAGCGCAAACCATAACATCACTAGCCGTAACAGCATCACAAAGTGGTAAGTGTTAATACTAAAAAGACCGTCATGCTACGTTAGTCGAAGCATGACGGTCTTAGGGATAGGGGCACCTAGTAGCTTCTATCCGCGGGGCATGGAGGTACCGGGCTTGCCCGATACTTTGGGCTCCGGCTTGAACATCTCGTCAACCGCGTCCATGTCCAGGAAGTCCGTGAACGTGTCGCCGCGCAGGCCCAACCGAATGGTTTCGAGGCTAATGATTTCGTTGGGCGCAATGTTGCCCAGGTTCACGTTGGCGCCCAACAGCTTAATAAACCACACTTGCTGCGCTTTCTGGGGCGCTTCCCAAATGATTTTCTCGAACGGAATCTGAGTTAGAATTTCCTCCACGAGGCCCGAGCGCACCTCACCGGTGCTCCGGAACAAGCCTACGTTACCTGCCTCGCGAGCCTCACCGATAACTTTAACGGCGCCGGCTTCCAGCTCCGTTTTCATCTGCGAAATCCACTTGTAGGGCGGAATGATTTTCTCGGCATCCTTTGAGCCTACCTCCGACAGCACCTTCACATCCTGGGAAAGGGTGCGGATAAACTCCAGTTTCTTGTCGTGGTTCAGGTCAATGGAGCCATCTGACACCTCGGCGTATTCCATTCCGAATTCTTCCAGCAACCGACGATAATCATCGAACTGGTTGCGAATAATAAACGCCTCAAACAACGTTCCGCCGAAGTACACCGGAATACCCGCCTCCTTGTACACGGCCAGCTTGCGCTTCAGGTTAGGATTGACGTAGGACGTCGCCCAGCCCAGCTTCACAATGTCCGTGTAGGCCGCTCCCACTTCCAGAAAGTCTTCTGTTTCGCGTACGCTGAGGCCTTTATCCATTACCATGGTAAAGCCTTGCTCGCGGGGTTTTTCGGTCCGTTCGGGGAGTTGATTCAGGTTGTAATTCATTCTCTAGGGTCTTAAAGGACGTAAGGTCAACAGGAATGTAGTATCTGGCGCCACAACTAAACAGCCTCGACACTAGGGCCAAAAGTACGCCCGAATTCTGTAACCGTTCACAAAAGGGCTGGGGCCTGGGCCCCATTACGGTTCCCAGGCCCCAGCCCTTCAAACGTGCAGTCTACTTCCGATACTGATCAATCAGGCGCGCCAGTGCCTTCTGCGACTCTAGCTCGGGGAAATATTCAAACAGCAACCGGTGCTTATCAAAGTCCAGCACCAGCGCATTTTCCAGGCACTGGTAGGCTTCGCGGTAGCGGCCACCCGCCAGCAAGTAAGCGCACAAGCGGTAGTGCAGCTCGGCCTCCAGAGGCTGAATTTCCACGGCGTTGCGCATCAGGTCAATGGCCCCATCAAAGTTGCCTTGCTCATACAGGATAATGCTCCAGTTCAGCCAAGCGTCTTTGCTGTCGGGTGCCACCTCAGTGGCTTTCTCATAGGCTTCAATGGACGACACCACATTACCAATCTGGTATTCCGCCGCAGCCAGGGCCAGCCAGTACTCAATACTTTCTTCATAGAGGCTCACGGCCTTGCGGAAAAAGTGAATGGCCTCGAAGAACTTCTCCTGTACGTTCATCACGATGCCCATACCAAACCAAGCCTCGTCCATTTCGGGGTCCTGGTCAATGGCCCGCTGATAGAACCGGCGCGCCAAATCCCATTCGGCCAGCTTTTCGTGGCACTCACCAATGTTGCACAACGCTTCCGGGCTAGGCTCCCCTTCGGGGTAGCTCAACTCAAACTCACCGATGGCTGCGCGGTAGCGCTCCTGGGTGACATACACGCTGGCCAGGAACCCATGCGCCTCATGAAATTTCCCGTCAATCAGGATGGCATACTCGAAAGCGCTAATAGCATCATCTAGGTTGCCGGAGCGGTAGTATGCCTGGCCCAGGTTGTACCACGCCACTGCCGAATAAGGGTCTTCATCCGTGAAACGACGAAAAAACTCAAGGTTCTTCTCTAGTCGCTCGCTTACCTCCAGGCAATACAGCAGCTCCTGTACCGCTATATCATTGTCGGGGTTCAGGCGAAGGCTTTGCTTGTAATACTTGGCGGCGCTCTTATACTTCTGCCAGCTCTGGTAAGCTAGCCCGAGGTTGAAATAGATATCGTCACGGTCCTGCGCCCGTTCTGAGGCCTGATGAAAAAACGCTACAGCCTCCGCAAAGTCACCTTTCTGGGTGGCAATGATTCCACGCGTAACGGCCACATCCGGATTATCCGGCTCTAAGTGCGCTACGTCCTCAATTTGCGTACTGGCCGCAGCGTACTCGCCTTTCATAGCCAGTACCTGTGAGCGGTCAATCAGGAGTTCCGTGCTGAACGGATACTGCGCAATGGCTGCTTCGCAGGCTTGCAGAGCCTTTTCGTACAGCGTATTGGTAGTGTAATGGTCAATTATATTTTCAAAATCAGCCAGGTCAAAAAACACCGGCTCATTATTAGCCACCATGTGCTCGAAACGGCGCACAGTAGCTAGTATTTCATCCTGATCCTCGAAGTTTTCGTTCATTCTCATCCTGCTACAATCAACACGGAGCCGCCAAAACGGCAGACTTCGTGGGTGGGCGTAGGCTGTTTGCTATACAAACAGCCTACGCCCTTAATATACAACAACCGCACCGGAGCCAAGCAGGTTCAGGCAGGAATATCTGGCGTTACTAGGCAGCCTAACTTCGCCAACCCAGCTGCTTTACATCTGCACTAGTTGGCCTGTTTTGCTACCCTCGCGTGAGCGCCCAACCCGGCGCAGCACCACGCAATAGTTTCAGAAACGGACCGAAATTCCAGGTTTATGGCTTTTTTGATCTTATCAGCACGATACTCAACGGCGCGTCTTCCTGCCCGGGCAGTGTCTTTGGTAATCAGGGGCCGGGCTCCGGTTAGCATGGAGCGTACATGTTCTACTCGCCAAATCGTTTCGGCGGCCCATTCCGGCACTGCTACACTGGGTGCCCGCTTACCAAAGCAAGCAGCGGCCTGCGTCAGGAAGCTATGCAGCGGAATTGCTGCTGCATTCAGCACGTACCGCTCCCCACTACTGTCAGAATCGAGCGTCAGGCGAAGCAGTGCTTCCACCACATCCCGCACATCCACTACATTGATATTCCCGGGGGTGTAGAAGCGGTGTTCGTTGTAGGCATATCGGAACAACCGCGTGCTGCTTCGGTCCCAGTCAGCAGGGCCCAGTATAACAGATGGGTTGACCATAACAGCGCGCAGTCCTTCTGAAATACCGCGCCAAACTTCCAGCTCACCGAGGTACTTGGAGGTTGCATACGCGTTGTGCTCAGCACCCAAGTCCCATTTGGCATTCTCATCTATCAGCAGTGGGCCAGCTGTCGGTTGTTCGTCGGTTGGTGTTATTCCGCCACCTAGTGCCGCTACCGAGGAAACGAAGCCGAGGCGCAAGCCGGGGCGCTCCAGGCAGGCATCTACTAGGTTCGCGGCACCTTCTACGTTTATTTGCAACAACGCCTCTTCATCCTGCGGCGCATACGACACAAGGCCAGCACAGTGAAATACGTGTGTAACGCCTTCTAAGGCCGTACGCAACCCTAGCCCATCCCTTATATCACCCGGCACCCATTCTACTTGGTCAGCATTAGGTATATCCGGAATCTGCTCCCGATACAGGGCGCGTACAGGCAGCCCGCGAGCTACCAGCGCCGATATCAGAAAGCTACCTACTAGGCCACTGCCACCAGTAACAAATATCATCGAGCGGAAATGGGCTAGTGAAAGAGAAGTACTAGGGGGTTGGGAACTATAAAGTATTATTAAGAAGCGGAAGCGCCAGCACCTTCGGCAAATATGGATTAGCCAGCACCTTTGTCCGGATGTTGTCCAGATGCTTCACATTATGGGCATCAGTTCCAACCATATCTACCATACCCGCGTCCACTAGCTTTTCTGCCACTCGCTTCGCTCCCGAGGAATAATACCCTACCAGCGAGTTGAGGTTTACTTGTAGCAGTACTCCTTCCTCCCGTATTCTGATCAGTTCCTCGAAACGCCCATACAGGTAAGTATACCGCTCCGGATGGGCTAATACAGGCTGGTACCCCGAGGCTTTCAGATTGAAAACTGTTTCCTGAAAGTTGAAGGGCTCGTTGATGTACGACGTTTCAAACAGGACATAACGCTGGTCGCCCCCGAAGCTGAGCAACTCTTCTCCGGAGTTCATTTTCTCAGCAAACCATTCATCCAGGTAATATTCGGCCGCGCATTCCAAGGTCATGCCCGTGATACCCGCCGCCAAAGCGGCCCGTTTCAAAACCTCAAGTGCTTCCTTAATTTGAGCAGGCGTATTGCGGTAAAAGTCACCCATGATGTGCGGCGTCATTACCAACTTGTGGTACCCCAGTTCCTGCAGTTGCCGCAGCAGTTCTACTGACTGTTCAACCGTTTCCGCTCCATCATCAAGCCCAGGCAGCAAATGAGAATGCATATCAACGCCCAACGGAGCCAGCGTTATGCTGGCTCCGTTGTCGTGTGCAGTTTGCCCGAATAATTTCTGAAAGAATGACATTACTAGCGCCGCATGGAATTAGGATGCGCGCTTTCGAAAGCGGGAGAATAAGCCTTTTGCTACCGTCGGCTCCTCATAATATCCTTGGCCATAGCCATAGCCATACCCGTAACCATACTCATAGCCTCCACCACCTTGGGCATCATTCAAAATAGTGCACAGTTTGGTAAAACCATTTGTCCGAATTAATTTATTAATGTTTTTCAGATATGATTTCTTAGAATAATTAGCTCTAACAATATAAATAGGAACATCCGCCTTTCTCATAATAAGAATACCATCGGTTACTAAACCCACAGGAGGCGTATCAATAATCACAACGTCGTACTGTGCGTGAAGGTTATTAATAAGCTCATCAAAATGAGAACTCAGAATTAATTCCGAAGGATTTGGAGGCGTTGGACCCGCCGAAATAAAATCAAGCGTTGGTATGGAAGTATGCTGTATGCACTCCTGCCACGTATGCTTTTCAATTAAAATAGTACTTACCCCCTTAATGTTTCCAGCATTAAAAGCCAAATTCACTTTAGGCTTCCGCATATCAAGATCAAGCACGACCACGCGCTGATCTGAAGCAGCAATAATCCCGGCCAAGTTAACGGTGACAAAAGTCTTACCTTCCCCGCTTACCGTAGAGGTAATAGAAATAAGCCGTTTCTTTTTGGAAGAAGCAACAAATTCCAGATTAGTACGAATCGAGCGAATTGATTCTGAAATAGCTGACTTTGGATTCTTATCCACTACCAACTTAGAGACACTCATCTTTTCTCTATCGTAAGTAGGGATAATACCCAAAACAGAAGCCGTAGTATTTCGCTCTAATTCTTTGGCACTGGTTACCGTATTGTGCAATAAATACCGAACGGCTATTAAGCCTAACCCTAATACAATTCCAGCAGCCAAGCCAATGGCATACACCATCATTTTAACCGGCGCAATTGGAATGCTAGGTGTAGTAGCAGGAGATAGAATTTGAAAATCGGCAGTGGCTCCAGCCATCTCGATACCAAATTCGATTTTCTTATCCATCATGTTGACGTTGTATTTCTCATACAACTCCAAGGGGCGCTGTAAGCGTGCTTGCTCCGTCTGCCTTTCCGGCAATTGCCGTAACCGTCCCTCCAATTCAGCTCTTTTGGCATCCATCTTGGCTAGCTGCCTCCGGATCAGCTGTTGGTTTTTCTGTAGCAATTCCCGAATAATTCGTTTCGTATTCGTGATTTGCAACTCTTTCGTCTGCAGAGCAGTGGTAGCACCTGGCTGATAAGATAATTCTGCTCGCTGCAAATCTATCTGCAAGTTGCTCAGGTCTGTAATACGCTGTGTTAACTGAACGTCTTTGAGTTCTGCTAATGCAGGAATTGCCTGTGTTACATCGCCATCCTCTCTGGTTGTAATTTGCTTTTGCTCAATTAATACGGCTAAGCTTGCCAGCATGTCCGCCTGCTCCTGTAGTTTCTCGCGCTCCTCCTCTGCTGTTTCTAGCAAAGTAGTAATCTGACCCACCTCTTCTTTGACATCATAGGTACCATTTCTCTTGACAAAAGCCTGCATTTCTTCCTCAGCCTTTTGCAAGTCCTGCTTATTCTCCCCTAATCGATCATCAATATAGCGAGTAGCACGGGCGGCCTGCTCCTTTTTCCGTTCTAGCTTCTCTACCAGATAAACCGAATCAGTCTTATTAACTATATCACGTGCTTTTATTGGATTATGATCCGTAAAAGAAATACCTATTGTACTAGCATCAATATTTACAATTTCAACCAATAAGTTTTGACTTAAATATGCATTGAGACTTGCATCATCATTGATTACAAAGGAATATTCTCTACCAGCGACTTCTGAATTAAAAAATGCAGTAGGGTAGATTCTCAGCTTGAATCCTAAAATTGAAACTTGTTCTCCAATAGAGTACTCTCCAGATTGCTCGGCATCATTAATGAGCCACTGCAAACGCAAACGATTATTAGACAAAAATTGCACCCCTACTTTAGTATTGTAGAGTGCATCCTGGCTAGCTGTGTATTCTACTCGAAATGGGGAGTTTTTGTAGAGCTCACTTTCAAGAACTGTTCCTTGCACGTAATAATTGACGGCAAGGCGTAATGAATCTTTCAGTTGCCTGTAGATAATATCAGATTTAATAAGCTCAACTTCACCTGATAGATTAGTGATGCTTTGCTGCTTTTCCGCTGCTCCTCCGATTGCGCCTAACCCTAGAACACCTGCTTCAGTTTTCTCATCTATTTTAATAGTTGAGGAGGATTTATATATGGGTTGGGTATAGCGCAAAAACAACCAAGAAGCTGTCAAGCCAAGTAAAATAAGCAGTAGCATCCATGGCAGGCTTTTACGCACTACCATGAAAAGTATGGTCAAGTCAAACCCTCCGCCTTCGTCCTCGTCTGGCTCAGCTCCTGAATTACGAATTAGTTCTTCCAGTTCAGCTTCTTCTTTCGCCGCCATGTAGTAATGAGTAGTGAAAATTGCCTTCAGCGAAACCCGAAGGAACTGTTGAGATTATGAAGCTTATCTTGAAATAGCGATGATAAGCGTAGCCAGTCCGGACAGCCCTCCCAAGAAGGAGAAAAGCGGCGTAGCGTCAGCTAAAGCCTCATAGAACGGACGACGAATAGGTTCTACGTAAATAATGTCATTTGGCTCTACCTGCAGATTAGCCCGACGCATACCATCAATTGTAGTGAGGTTGATGATTTGCACCTGCGGATTCTTCAAGTCACCTCGTATCAAGCGGATGTTGTCAGCGCGGCCTGATTGGCCGCTACCCCCACTAGGCCCCACAAAGCCACCTGAGATGCCACCAGCCTGAGCTAATACTTCTAGTAGATTCATATTATCATCAAGCATTTGCACAACCCTGGCTCCGCCCGCAGTAGCACCAAGAATTACAATTCGGTTGTTGGTAACCCGGGTGATGACGTACACATCTTTATAAAAAGCAGTGTACTTTACTTGCAAGAGGCTATCAGCTTGCAATAGCGTTAAGCCTGAAATCTTCACGTAGTCCACCATTGGCAACTTTACAATGCCATCATGCTGGACTAAAAATTCAGTACCTCCCTGCTGACCGTTCACAGAACCTTGACCTTGCTGGCCGCCCAGACGCTGCATACCTCCCCCAGATATACCTGAGGTTCCTTGCCGACTAAATCCGCCACCACCGGTATTAGTTCCGTTGGGTGAACCGAAGAACAACTCGCCGTTAGGATCTAAGATTCGCTCACCTTTGTTGGTGAACACCCGAACACTCAGATAATCGTTCGGTTGGATGATATAGTTACGCTCCGCCCGGTTAACTACATCTCGCAAACGAGCGGTGTCAATGCTACCTGTTCCATCCGTACGGAATAGAATATTTTGCTGCCGTACGCGAGAAGTAGTGCAAGAGAAAGTAAGTGCCGCCAGAGGCAGGCACAGCATCAGCAGACGCAGCAGGTGTCCAGAGGTGGTTTTATTCATGTAGGCTGGCAAGCCAAGGTCAGATTTACAACAGAAAGGCAGTGGCTACATATGCCGATAATTGCCTGAAAAACCATCAAAGTAACCTAATTAGTGCCCGCTTTCAAAATCCATGCCTTCTAGCACTAAATACTGTACTGGCTTGTGCGGCAGTAAAATCCTACTTTCGCGGACCCAAAACCGGCCTGTGCCGGTTCTTGTCGTACCTTCCCACATATTTCCCACCCCACCCCTAGTACTATGGAACTGGTAGCAACCGAAAACCAGACAATGATTGCCCAGATGGTGCGTGATTTTGGCGCACAGCACATCAAGCCCCACATGATGCGCTGGGATGAAACACAGGAATTTCCGAAAGAAGTATTTCATAAACTGGGTGATCTAGGCCTGATGGGCGTATTGGTACCCCAGGAATATGGCGGCGCTGGCTTTGGCTATGTAGAATACGTAACTGCCATTGCTGAATTAGCCAAAATTGATGGCAGCATTGGCCTGAGCATGGCCGCACATAACTCACTTTGCACGGGCCATATCCTGCAGCACGCCTCGGAAGAACAAAAGCATAAATACCTTCCGAAACTAGCTTCGGGCGAATGGATTGGTGCCTGGGGCCTTACCGAGCCTAACACCGGCTCCGACGCAGGCAACATGCGCACTGTAGCTATTGAAGATGGCGACCACTACGTACTGAACGGTGCCAAAAATTTCATTACGCACGGCAAAACCGGCAATGTAGCCGTCGTGATTGCGCGCACGGGTGAAGTAGGTGATTCGCATGGTATGACTGCCTTTATTATAGAGCGCGGCACGCCAGGCTTCGAAGCTGGCCGGAAAGAAGATAAGCTAGGGATGCGTGCTTCTGAAACCACCGAGCTGATTTTCACCGACTGCCGCGTACCAAAGGAGAACGTTATTGGTAAAGTTGGCGATGGTTTCGTGCAGTCGTTGAAGGTGCTGGATGGCGGTCGCATCAGTATTGCGGCGCTTAGCTTGGGTATTGCGCAAGGCGCTTACGAAGCTGCTTTGCAATACTCCAAAGAGCGTCATCAGTTTAACCAGCCCATTAGCAATTTCCAAGGCATTAGCTTTAAGCTGGCTGATATGGCTACCGAGATAGAGGCTGCCTCACTGCTCACATACCGCGCCGCTGATATGAAAGACCGCGGCCTGAACGTAAACCTGGAGTCAGCAATGGCTAAGCTGTATGCGTCGGAAGTATCGGTGCGGGTAGCCAACGAGGGCGTGCAGATTTTTGGCGGCTACGGCTACACCAAAGATTATCCAGCCGAGAAATATTACCGCGACGCCAAGCTGTGCACCATTGGCGAAGGCACGTCGGAAATTCAAAAACTGGTGATTGCACGCGCCCTGCTGAAGTAAATTACTAGGTAGATACAATGGGTAAAGTGCTGCAACAGGTACAGAAAAGAGGCTACTCTATTGACTTGTTACCTTTTGCATTCTTAATCATTTGCATCATTTAGTATCATTATCTATCTTTGCGGCCCCTCCAAGTTCGGGTTCCTAAGTTCACTGAAGATATGATCATCGTCCAAATCAAAGAAAACGAGTCGGTTGACCGTGCGCTCAAGCGCTTCAAAAAGAAATTTGAGCGCACCGGCGTTCTGAAAGAGCTGCGCCGCCGCACCTTCTTCCAGAAGCCTTCCATCACCAATCGTAAGCAGAAGCAGAAGGCTATCTACAAGCTAGCCACCTACGGCCCCGACGCTACCGAAGCGTAGTCGGCTTCCGCTGCTCAAGCTAGGACGAAAAAACCCGCTGATTTGCCCCACTGGCGCAAATCAGCGGGTTTTTTCGTGTGCGCAGTATTGTGTTTTTTTCCTGCGTTGAATTCCATACATTGGATATCTGACCTCAACAGTCGGAGCCGGAAATATGGAATTGTTTTTTGACTACTTGCGATTTGAGCGGCGCTACAGCCCTCACACCGTCCTTTCTTACCAGACTGATTTACGGCAGTTTGCAGCCTTCCTGCAGACCACCTACGAGCTAGCTGATGCTACCCAGGCCGATCATACTTTAATCCGCTCATGGGTAGTAGAACTCATGCAGCAGCACCAAGACCCGCGGACGGTCAATCGGAAAATAGCCTGCCTGCGCTCTTACTACAAATTTTTGCTGCGTACTGGCGCGGTACAGAAAAACCCAATGCTGCGCATCACGTCACCGAAAGTGGCCAAGAAGCTTCCTGATTTTGTGCCGGAAGATTCATTGAATGCATTGCTGAATACATTCGAGTTTCCAACTACGTTTGACGGAGTCCGCGATCAACTGATATTGGAGCTGCTCTATGGCACTGGCATTCGCCTCTCAGAGCTTATTGGCATCGGCCACGATGACCTTAGCTTGGCTGGGCACACGGTGCGCGTAACTGGCAAAGGCAACAAGCAACGGGTAGTGCCCCTTAACCCCACACTCCTTCTAGTGCTAGAACGCTATATAGCCCAAAAACAACGCGAATTTGGCTCGGAGAGCAACGTGCGCCGGTCCCTACTCGTTACGGATAAAGGAGAGCCGCTCTATGAAAAGTTTGTATATCGGACAGTAAAGCACTATTTAAGTCAAATTACTACTGCTTCTGGGCAGCAGCACCCACACGTGTTGCGCCATTCCTTTGCCACCCATTTACTAGGCAAAGGAGCCGATCTAAACGCCATCAAAGAGCTACTTGGGCACGCCAACCTGGCTGCCACTCAGGTATATACTCACCTGAGTATTGACAAATTGAAATCTGTTTTTGAAAAGGCCCACCCAAAGGCCTGATTTGTTTCTTCATTTACTCTTAACCCCACGACCGATGAAAGTACAGATGCAATCGGTGCATTTTGATGCCGACCAGAAACTGCTCGACTTCATCCAGAAGCGCCTCGATAAACTCGAAACCTTCTATGACCGCGTGACAGAAGGCGAAGTTATTCTGCGCCTGAACAATAAAGATGGTATCGCCAATAAGACGGTGGAGATTAAGCTCTTCGTGCCAGGCTCTACCCTTTTCTCCCAAGAAGATGCCGGTACCTTTGAAGCGGCTACCGATGCCGCGGCCGACAGCCTCAAGCGCCAGATTACGCGGTATAAAGAAAAACTAACTGCTCATTAAGCTTCCTGCTATTTAGACGCGCAGACCACGCGCTATAAAAAAAGCCCCAACCTTGAAGAAGGTTGGGGCTTTTTGCTGCTGGTTTACTAGGGTAACTTATAGGCCGAACTCTGCCTTAATGGCGTCAACATAGTCCAGCTTTTCCCACGTGAAGGTTTCCACGGTGCGGGAAGTGCCATCAGCGCCCTGTACCTGCTTGGTGCCGGGCTGACGACCCATGTGGCCATACGCAGCCGACTCGGCAAAAATGGGGTTCTGCAGGCCCAAGCGCTTTACAATGGCATAGGGGCGCAGATCAAAAATATGCTGCACCTTGGCGGCGATTTCGCCGTCGGTGAGCAGATGCCCGAAGGCGCCAGTAACTTTGGTAGTGCCGTAAGTGGTTACAAACACGCCAACCGGCTCGGCTACACCAATGGCGTAGGCTACCTGCACCAACACCTGATCAGCCACGCCGGCGGCTACCAGGTTCTTGGCAATGTGGCGGGCCGCATACGCGGCTGAGCGGTCTACTTTAGAGGAATCTTTGCCGGAGAAAGCACCGCCGCCGTGGGCGCCCTTGCCACCGTAAGTATCCACAATGATTTTGCGGCCGGTGAGGCCGGAGTCGCCGTGGGGGCCACCTATCACGAACTTGCCCGTGGGGTTGATGTGGTAGGTGATGTCCTTGGTGAAGAGGTCCTGCACTTCCTGGCCCAATTGCGCTTTCACGCGCGGTATCAGGATGGTTTTAATATCCTGCTCAATCTGCTTGAGCATGGTCTGCTCGTTGGCATCGAACTCATCGTGCTGGGTGCTCACCACAATGGTTTCAATGGCCTCGGGGGTATTGTCGTCGTTGTACCGGATGGTTACCTGGCTTTTGGCATCGGGGCGCAGGTAGGTCATTTCCTGGCCGGCTTTGCGAATGGCCGACAGCTCACGCAGCAACCGATGCGACAGGTCGAGCGCCAGTGGCATGTAGTTTTCGGTTTCGCGGGTGGCGTAACCGAACATCATGCCTTGGTCGCCGGCACCTTGCTCCTCGGGCTTGGCGCGCTCTACTCCCTGGTTGATATCCGGCGACTGCTCGTGCAGGCGGTTCATCACCTCGCAGGTATCGGCGTTGAAGAGATATTCCGGCTTGTTGTACCCAATGCGGCGAATGACTTCGCGGATAATGGGCTCAGCCTTCACGTGAGCCGTCGATTTGATTTCACCCGCCACTAGGGCAAAGTCGGTGGTAACCAGGGTTTCGCAAGCAACTTTGGCCGTAGGGTCCTGACGCAAATACTCGTCGAGGATGGCATCGGAAATCTGGTCAGCTACTTTATCGGGATGGCCTTCCGAAACGGATTCGGAGGTGAACAGGTACGGCATCAGCTTATAGGGTAGAAGTACGCTAGGGGCCGGCAGCCCCTGCCCCGCCGCCACGACTAGGTCAGGCAGGGTCGCAAAGCTACAAGTTTTCTAAATGTATAAGAGACTCAAGAAGTAGTGGGACCAGACAAATACCACGGGGCAGCCTCATTTTCTGGCCCCAACCTCCGGGCAAAAGTTGCGTTTAGGCCTCAACTGTTCTGCTTACTCCCCTCCTACATGACTAAAACGATACTCTCGCTTGTAATTTCTTTGTCGCTGGCCTGCTCTACGGCGCAAGCCCAGCGCAACACCACGCCGTACCGCACGCGCTTTGCCGTTGATGCTCCCATCACGCTGGGGTTGGGCGCCGCCAGTGGCCTAGGACTTTACCTGATTCAGCAAAAAAAAGGCCTTACCAATGCGGAGGTGGCCGCATTAGACAAAAACGACATCCCGAAGTTTGACCGTTTTTCGGCCGGCAACTACAGCAATACGGCCCAAACGGCCGGTGACTTCCTTTGCTATGGCTCTCTGGTAGTTGCGCCCGGCTTGCTGGCGTTAAACGCTGACATCCGGGGAAACTACGGCCAAGTGCTAGGGCTTTATCTGCAGTCGTTGGTGGCCACTGATGCTGCTTTCACGCTAACCGCAGGAAATGTGTATCGGTATCGTCCATTTCTGTATGGCACAGAAGGTGGCGGCGACCGGAATAGTAAGATTTCGACTAACTCCTTTTTCGCGGGGCATACGGCACATACTGCCACGGCTACCTTTTTTGCGGCCAAAGTATTTCACGATTTCAACCCAGACTCGCCGGCTGAGCCGTTTGTATGGGGCGCCGCGGCACTGGTGCCAGCAGCAGTAGCTTACACGCGCATGGAGGCAGGCAAGCACTTTCTGTCTGATAACATTGTGGGCTACACCGTCGGCGCTTTGTCAGGAATATTGATTCCGCAACTACACAAGAAAAGTGGCAGTAGCCTGTCGGTATTGCCCATTCAGGGACGGAATCTGGAGGGCCATGCTTATAGTGGCTTCCTACTTACCAAACAGCTTTAAGCAAAAGCGTGACCTAGTACCCTACTAGGTCACGCTTTCCTCTAAACCGCACAAAGGCTAGCTCTAGGCAAGTTGAGCTTATCGCCAGGGGCAGTACCTCAGGCGCCAGACTTGACCTTCCGTTACTGGCCGCCGGTGGAGCCGGTAGCTGGCGCACTAGGGTTTAGGTTGGTCTCAAACAGCTTCAGAATGCGGCGGTACTCATCGGTCCAGGAAGTGGGCTCCACAAAACCGTGGTCTTCGACGGGATATACCGCCAGCTCCCAGTTTTCCTTTTTCAGCTCAATCAGCTTTTGGGAGAGGCGTACAATATCCTGGAAGTGCACGTTGGTATCGACCATACCGTGGCACATGAGTAGGGCGCCTTTTAGGCCGGCAGCGTAGTTAATGGGCGACGAGCGGACATAGGCCAGGGAGTCGTTGTAAGGCTCGTTGAGGATGTTATCGGTGTAGTCGTGGTTGTAGTGGGCCCAGTCGGTAACGGAGCGCAGGGCGGCACCGGCCTTAAACACCTCAGGCTGGGTGAACATGGCCATCAGGGTGATAAAGCCGCCGTAGCTGCCGCCGTAAATACCAATCCGCTGCGGACTAACGCCATACTTGTCCGTGAGGAGCTTGGCGCCGTCTACCTGGTCAGTGAGGTCTTTGCCACCCATGTGGCGGTAGATGCCCGTGCGCACGTCGCGGCCGTAGCCGGCGGAACCGCGGTAGTCGATATCGAGCACCGTGTAGCCTTTATCGACGAGCAGGTTGTGGAACATGTACTCCCGGAAGTAGGTGCTCCACCATTTGTGGGCATTCTGGAGGTAGCCGGCGCCGTGCACGAAAACCACAGCCGGGCCCTGCGCTACGGGGTTGACGGGGCGGTATAAGCGCGCGTACACATCGGCTCCGTCGCGGGCTTTGTAGCTGATAACTTCGGGGGCGCGCCAGGGGTAGCTCTCAAACTCGGGGGTAGTGCTATGCGTGAGCTGGCGCAGCTTAGCTCCCGGCTTGTTGTCCATCACGAACAGCTCCCAGGGCTTGTTGGAGGCGCTGTAGCGCACGGCCAGCGTTTTCTCGTCCGGCGAGAGCGTAACTTCACTAGCCCCCGTCTGGGTCGTAACCTGCGTCATGGCGCCGCCTTCCAGGGGCATGCGGTAGAAGTGCTGCTCGCCGGGGTGGGTTTTATTGGCCGTGAGGTACCACGTTTTCCGGTCGCGGCTGAGTTGGGCTTTGAGCACTTCCCAGCGGCCGCTAGTCAGGGCTTTCTTCTGGCCCGAGGTAATATCGGCGGTATAAAGGTGGCTGAAGCCGGTTTCCTCGCTCTGAAACCAGATGTGGCGATTATCGGGCATCCAGCCTACGTTACCGTCTTCGTAGCCAATGCCGGGGCCGTTAATCCAGGCATCATCGTGCTGGCGGTCGAGCAGCTTAATTTTCTGGGTGACGGGGTCGAGGCTGACAATCCAGCGGTCCTTGTTATCGGCGCTGCGGATGACTAGGAAAGCGTGTTGCCCATTATCGGACCAAAACGGACCGAAGGGCACCACACGGCGCATTTCAGTGGCTGGCTTGGTTTTGCGCGTGCTGCCGGCCTTTACCGTATCAGCGGGGGTAGGCGCTTTGGCTTGCAGCTGGTACTCTTTGCGGTAAGCCGGCTGCTCATCGAGGCCTTGCAGCTCTTTATACCCTAGTACAAATGTGGTGTCGCGCCCGATATCGTAGAGGCCCAGCTCGTAAGCCGTTTGGGCAGCACCCACCTTGGGGCGGGTGTTGATGTCTTCGGTGAAGCCCGAGGTAGTGACGAAATTGGGTACCAGCGCGCGTTTTTCGCCGCTTGGCTCCTGCACCAGCGTGTAGGTAACGTAGCGGCCGTCGGACGAGAGGCGCAGGTTGCGCACCACTTGCTGGCCGAGCCAAATAGACTTAGGTCGCAGCCGAGCCAAGGCTTTCTGTAGTTGTTGGCGGGCTTTGGCATCTTGCTCTTTGCCGCGCAATACCTCAAACAACGCCAGCTGCTGGGCTTTCAGAAACTTCTCTGATTTATCGGTGGGCTCGCCGGTGCGGGGCCGGTTGCCATAGCGGAAGTCGGTGCGCTGCACCGTTTCGCCGGTAGTGGGGTCCCAAGTGAAGAGGTTGCCCTGCCGCGTGTAGCTTACTAGCTTACCCAGCAGCGCAAACTGCGCATCGGTTTCCCGTTCCGCCGTATTCGTAACGCGCCGCACCCGCTGCGTTTTCAGGTCCAGCAGATAGATGTCACCGTCGCGCTCATACACTTTCCGGGTGTAGCGCTGGTCGTATTCGCCGTTGGAGGTGGGCAGGCTCAGCTGCTCCCGCAGGCTTACTTTGCGCGGCTTGCCGCCATTCGGTGCTACGGTATACAACGAGTCGCGGCGCGCTTTTTCGGGGTTCCAGCTGAAGTAAATGGCCTTACCATCTTCTGACCAGGAAATGTTGCTGGGCGAGTTGCCGAGCCACTGGGCCGGGTCGCGCATTATTTTCTCAACGGTAAGCGGAGCCAGCTGCTGGCTGTGGGCTTGGCCCGCAAGCAGCCCTAGGACGGCACTCAGCACTAAACGGTAACGGTTCGGCATGACAGAGGGGGGAAGATCAGGCTGCAACATAGCACACAGCGCCCAATGGACGCGTCTTCACAACAGGCGTTGCGCCTTTCATTCGCCTTTTACCCAATCCACTAGCTTGTGCTGCTGGCTTAAGTGCCCGCCGGCTTATACACTGCCGTTTTCCCAGGCTTTCAGCTCGGCCTGCAAATTGCGCCGGGCCTGCGTATCCAGCTTCTCGTGGAAATGCGGGGTTCGGTAGAGCGCACTGACGCCGAGTAGCTTTTCCAGCACTTTGCGGCGGCCACGGCGGTACATAAAGTCGGGTACCAGCCGATACTCTTGGCGCACCTGCCGGGCATACTGCCAGTAGTCGGCCTCCGGAGCGCCGAGGATCTGCAAGTCAGCATCGAGGAAGAAGTGCAGATCGGCATCAGGGAGCTGCGGCTGCGTATGGTCTTTGGTACACTCAATCAGAAATGCTACCCGTTGGCGGCGCTCCTTTGGCAGCGTGGTGTGCTCCAAAAACTCCAGGGCTAGCAAGGCGCTGCGGGCTTCGTTGTCATCGCGCAGGGTGCTGTACACGGCATCATGAAACCACACGGCCAGCTCCACTACCTCCCGATCCTGCACCAAAGCGGCATGCTTACTCACGGTATCCAGCAGCGCCCGCACGTGTGGTAGGGCATGGTAGTGCCGGTCGGAGGCACCGTACGCGCCCGCCAGCTGCTGATAGGTGGCCGTGCGACGGTCCTTATCAGCCAGTAACGGGGTAGTGAGGCGGTGCCAGCGGGCGCTCAGGGTAGTATTCATAGGGCAGAGCGGATCAAGGCAAGTAAAGGAAGGTGGCTTCGGATAGAAAATATAGGTAGTATCTGAAAGCTTTCGGCGCCGAAAAGGTTGCTTTCCTAACGTAGCGGTCTTGCCTACGTTCCGTTGCCGAGCCACTTGCTTAATTGGCCGTGGGCACTCCGTATGGGTTGGGGCGCCGCACTTCCAGGTAGCGCTCAGGGGCCGCCAGCTCCTGAAACCCAAACTGCTGGTAGAGGCCATGTGCATCCAGGGTAGCCAACAGGTGTCGGCGCAGGCCCTGCAGCTCAGGGTGGCTCCATACGGCCTCCATCAGCTGCTTGCTGATGCCTTGCCCGCGGTAGTTGGCTAGCACAAAAACGTCGCAGAGCCAGGCAAAAGTGGCCTTATCCGTCACTACGCGGGCAAATGCCACCTGCGCGCCTTCCGGAGTATAGACGCCAAAAGTGAGCGAATTGGCAATGGCTCGCTCAACTGTTTCGCGCGGAATACCTTTCGCCCAGTACGACTCTTCAGATAAGTAGTGGTGGATAAGCGTCACATTGAGGCGGGCAGGATCGGGGCTGACAGTATACATAGCGGGCGGAACAGAGCTTTGGGCATGGACGGTGCCTAGTAAGGCACTGGGGTAAGAAAGGCAGTTTAGGCTAAAACTCCAGCAGGGGTAATCCGAAATCTGAGGCGCTACGTTAGCTTCTATTGACCATATCAAGCTACAACAACCTGACTATGAAACACCTGAACTTTATCTGGACTGTGGTTATAGGAGTAGCTAGCGCCACCTGTGCGCAGGCCCAAACGGCACCGGTGCTTACCACGTTTCCGGTGGGCAGCACGACGGTAACCGTTTCAGCCCTTACTACGGGTTTGCAGGTGCCATGGGAGCTAGTGTGGGGGCCTGATGACTTTATTTGGATGACAGAGCGGGGTGGCCGCATTAGTCGTGTAAACCCTGCCTCCGGTGAGGTTACGCCGTTGGTAACGCTGCCCGATGTGGCTACTTCCTTAGAAGGCGGCCTGTTGGGCATGGCCTTGCACCCCGACTTTGCTACCTCGCCGTATGTGTATGTGGTGTACAACTACAACGACAATGGTTACAAAGAAAAGCTGGTGCGCCTAACGTACGCGGCAGGTACGTTGGTCAGCCCGCTGGTGCTGCTGGCCAATATACCAGCCACCAGCACCCATAGTGGTTCTCGCCTGCTCATTCTGCCCGATAAAACGTTGCTGATGACCACCGGTGATGCGCAGCAACAGCCCCAGGCGCAAAACCCAGCTTCTTTAAATGGTAAAATATTGCGCCTGAACCTGGATGGAACCGTTCCGACCGATAACCCGGTAGCCGGAAGCCTGGTGTACACACTAGGCCACCGCAACCCACAAGGCCTGGTACAGGGGCCGGGAGGCCGTATTTATAGCTCAGAGCACGGCCCGGACACCGATGATGAAGTAAACCTGATTGAGCCGAACCGCAACTACGGTTGGCCCACCGTAGCAGGCCTGTGCAGCGGGGTCACTGAACAGGCTTTCTGCACCGCCAACAATGTGCGCGAACCACTGGCCGTCTGGACGCCTACGCGGGGCGTATCGGGCCTGACGTATTACAACTCACCGGCTATTCCGGATTGGCAAGGCAAGCTGTTATTGCTGTCCCTGAAAGCGTCGCGCCTCACAGCCCTCACGCTGAACGCGGCCGGCGACGCCATTCCGCTGCCCTTTTCAGATTACCTAACCAGCTTCGGGCGGCTGCGCGCTATTTGCGTTTCGCCGCAGGGCCGGGTGTACGTGGGCACCAGCAACCGCGACGGCCGCATTACCCCTGCTCCTACCGATGATAGAATTCTGGTGCTGGAAAACCGTGCATTCGTTCCCACTTCTACTACCCCCACCCGGAACCGCAATCTGAGCCTTTGGCCAAACCCCGCGCAGCAAACCGCCACGCTACAATTGCCCACGCCCGCAACGGCTACCACGCCGGTAGAAGTACAGGACGCCCTAGGCCGCACAGTGCACTCAACCCAATTCCAGGCCGGCCAATCAATCGTAACCCTGTCTTTGCAGGGGTTGCGCGCGGGCGTGTATTCCGTAAAAACGGGTATGGCTACGCAGCGCCTGGTGGTAGAGTAGCTAAACTGTTAGCCCTCTAGGCTATGCTATCCCTGTACTGGCTCGGCTAGCTGATGCCGCTCGTTTTTTGCCACGTTGGCCATCGTCCAGGGAATTTCTTGGCTGAAGGGGTGCTGCCGCACAGGGCAGTCGGGCATGTGGCAGTGCGAGCAGGCGGCAAAGGTGCACGGGTCGGCGTGCACGAACATTTCTACCTGCACTTCAAACTCCTGATCGACCAGCACCTCAATGCGGTGCACCTGCTCGTGGGTTTGCTCCAGACTGAAATAGTAGGGCATCGTCACGTGGCAGTCGATGTGCAGATTGGCGCCGTAGCGCACCACGCGCAGGTTGTGCACGTCAATCCATGCGGGCTCGCGGTGCTCCTGTAGCTCGGCCACTACGTGCTGCACAGTGGCATCATCGGCCTCGTCCATCAGCCCCGATACGGAGCGGCGCACCATGCGGTAGCCATTTACCACAATGAATACCCCTAGCACCAGCGCCGCCCCGGAGTCGAAGACCACATTGCCGGTGAACAGCACCAGCACCAGCGCCGCGCACGACACAAAAGTGCTCACGGCGTCGAGGTACAGGTGCTGCCCATCCCCTACCAGCGTGGGCGAATGATGCGTACGCCCGGCCCGAATCAGCAGAAACCCAGTGCCCAAGTTTACTACGGCCGTAATGGCGAGCAGCACCATGCCCCAGTCGGGCCGCTCAATGGCGTGCGGGTGCAGCAACGACTGCAGCGCGGTGTAGAAAATGTATACGCCCGCCATCAGAATCAGGCCCCCTTCAAAGCCTACTGACAGGTACTCTATTTTGCCGTGGCCGTAGGGGTGATTTTCGTCTTTGGGCAGGCTAGCGAGGTAGATGCTATACAGCGCAAAGCCACTGGCTACCACGTTGATAATCGATTCGAGGGCGTCCGTTAGTACGGCTTGCGAGCGAGTCAGCAGCCACGCATAAAACTTTATGGCCACCAGTACCACGCTTACTACCAGGGAAAGCAGGGCATACCGCGTTTTGAGCGGTAGCGTGAACATGGAGCGGGCAGCAAAGCGGGACGTCATTCGAAAGCAAACAGGATGGAACCAGCGTATACCGGCTGAGCTGGGTAATCAGATTTCTGGTCGGGCAAGGAATGACACGAACGAGGGCAACAAAATTCCGGGAAAATTCCGGTTTCTGTGTCGGCTCGCAACTTTTCAAAACAAAAACAGTATGTAGACTGTCTTAAAAATAAATTTAGACAAGGCTAAAATTCGCTTACTTTGTAAGTACCAGCCACTTTGGACCTTTGCCGGACCTAGTAGATAGCTCTATGCCTTCAACCCTACAAACGCCTCCCGATACAACTCCACCTAGCATCACTCCGCCGCCCGAATCAGGCTGGCGGCATGCCCGTAATGCGCCTTCGTTGCAGGAAGTGTATGCCTCTATTCGGGTGCCCGGCCAAGATGCCTCGTTCTGGCGGAAGCTGCTGGCCTTCTGGGGGCCGGGCCTGATGGTGGCAGTAGGCTACATGGACCCCGGAAACTGGGCCACCGACATTGCCGGCGGCTCGCGCTACGGGTATACGTTGCTTTCCGTCATTCTGATTTCCAACTTGTTTGCCATGCTGCTGCAGCACTTGGCCGCCAAGCTGGGCATTGTAACGGGCCGCGACCTAGCCCAGGCCTGCCGCGACCATTTTTCGAAGCCCGTTTCGATGGTGCTGTGGTTTCTGTGTGAGGTAGCCATTGCCGCCTGCGACCTGGCCGAGGTTATCGGCTCGGCCATTGCCCTGAACCTGCTGTTTGGGTTGCCGCTGCCCTGGGGGGTAGTACTTACCATCTTGGATGTGATGGTAGTGCTGCTGTTTCAGAATAAAGGCTTCCGGGTGCTGGAAAGTATTGTGGCCGGCCTGATTGTACTGATTTTTGGCTGCTTCGTATATGAAATCATCGTCTCGAACCCCGACTATTTTGGGATTCTGGCCGGGTTGGTGCCGCGGCCGGAGGTAGTCACCACGCCCGGCATGCTTTACATTGCCATTGGCATCTTGGGTGCTACCGTTATGCCCCACAACCTGTACCTGCACTCCAGCATTGTGCAGACGCGGGCCATTGAGCAAACCGAGCCCGGTAAGCGCATGGCCATCAAGTTTGCAACCATCGACAGTACCCTGGCCCTGTTTCTGGCGTTCTTCGTGAATGCCGCCATTCTGGTAACTGCTGCCGCTGCCTTCCACAAAAATGGCCGCCACGATGTAGCTGACATCAACCAGGCCCATGAGCTGCTGGCCCCGGTACTAGGTGCCGGCGCGGCCTCAGCCGTGTTTGCTGTGGCGCTGCTGGCATCGGGTCAGAACTCCACGCTCACGGGTACGCTGGCCGGCCAGATTGTGATGGAAGGTTTCCTGAACCTGCGCCTGCGGCCCTGGCTGCGTCGCCTGATTACGCGCGGCATTGCTGTAGTACCGGCCCTCATTGTAACGCTGCTGTATGGCGAGAAAGGTACCGGGGAGCTGTTGGTGCTTAGTCAGGTCATCTTGTCGTTTCAGCTCAGCTTCGCGGTAGTACCGCTGGTTATGTTCACGGGGAGCAAAGCCAAAATGGGTGTGTTCGTGAACAAGCCCTGGGTACAGTGGCTGGCGTGGGTAGTTTCGGCTATCATCATTGTTCTGAACGTGTACCTGCTCTGGGAAACCTTCTTTGGGTAAGCGGTTTGCGCTGCAAACTGCCCTAGTACTTCACTTGAAAAAAGCGCACCATTTGCGCTTTTTTCGGGCCCACAGGTTTAGACTCATCTAAATATTATTAGCAGCCTTTCCTAATATGAAACAACTCTGCATTTGGATTCTCTTCTGGATAAGCAGCTTTACGGCCGCGGCGCAGTCGCTCGGAACGGTGCGGGGAGTCGTGCGCTCCGAGGGCAAGGAGGTGCCGTTTGCCAGCATCGGGCTCAAAGGCACTACCCTTGGCACCACGGCCAATGAGCACGGCAGCTTTGTACTGGAAAAAGTGCCAGCCGGCAACCAACGCTTGGTGGGCAGCGCCGTGGGGCTGCTACCTACGGAGCGCAGCGTAACCGTATCAGCGGGGCAAACCACTACCCTCAACCTCAGCCTAAACCCCGGCGCCAATGCTTTAGGCGACGTAGTAGTAAGCGGCACGCTGAATGAGGTGATCCGCAGCGAGTCGCCGGTGGCGGTGGAGCTGTATTCGCCGAAGCTGTTTCGGAAAAACCCTGCGGTGTGTTTGTTTGAGAACCTAGCGATGATAAACGGGGTGCGGCCCCAGCTCAACTGCAACGTATGCGGCACCGGCGACATCCATATCAACGGGCTGGAAGGGCCCTACACGATGGTGCTCATTGATGGCATGCCGCTGGTAAGCTCCCTGAGCACCGTGTATGGCCTGAGTGGCATCCCGAGCAGCCTGATTGAGCGTGTGGAGGTAGTGAAAGGACCAGCCTCCACGCTGTATGGCTCTGAAGCAGTGGGCGGCCTGATCAACGTCATTACCAAAAACCCAGCGAAAGCACCGCGCTTTTCCGCCGACCTGTTTGGCACCTCGCACCGCGATGTAAACCTAGACCTGGGGGTAGCGCGAAAAGTCGGGGAAGCCTCTACCCTGCTCAGCACCAGCCTCTACCACTACAACCAGCGCCGCGACGTGAACGACGACGGCTTCACGGATGTGCCCATTCAGAAGCGCGTCTCGGTGTTCAACAAATGGACCTGGGCGCGGCCCGAGCAGCGCGTGGCCAACGTAGCCGGCCGCTATTATTATGAAGACCGTTTCGGAGGCCAGCTCAACTGGAGCCCGGAGCACCGCGGCCTTGATAGCGTGTATGGGGAAAGCGTGTACACCAGCCGCTACGAGCTGCTGGGCCAATACCAACTGCCGGTGCGTGGCCAGAAACTGATGCTGAGTGGCACTTTCAATCAGCACCACCAGAACTCAGCCTACGGCACTACTTTGTACCGAGCCTTGCAGCGTGTAGGGTTCGGGCAACTAACGTGGGCTAAGGAGCTCAGCATTCGGCACAACCTGCTGGCCGGCGCTACCTACCGCACCACTTGGTACGACGACAACACGCCCGCTACGGCTACTTCCTCCCAAGATGCGCCCCGCAATGCTCCTGATTTGATACAGCTGCCTGGGGCATTCGTGCAGGATGAGTGGCGCCTTACGCCCGACGCCACCTTGCTGGCCGGCCTGCGCTACGACTATAACTCCCGTCACGGTAGTATCCTGAGTCCGCGCCTGAACTACAAGTGGGGCCTACCCGATGGCAGCCGCGTGTGGCGGGTAGGGTTGGGCAACGGCTACAGGGTAGTGAACTTGTTCACGGAAGACCACGCCGCCCTCACAGGGGCACGGCAGGTAGTAGTGCCTGAGGCCCTGAAGCCGGAGCGCAGCTGGAACGTGAACGTCAACTACAACCGCTTTTTCCAGCTCCCGAGCGGCGGCACGCTTACCCTCGATGGCAGCGTGTTCTACACCTACTTCACCAACAAAATCAGCCCCGACTACGACACCGACCCCAACCAAATTGTGTACCGTAACCTGAACGGGTATGCCGTGAGTCGGGGGTTCACGCTCAATACGGACCTAGTGTTTAGCCGGCCCCTGAAGCTGATGGTGGGCGTAACCGTGTTGGATGTGTTCCGGAAAGAGCGCCCACAGGAAGGCGGTCCAACCCAGCGGCTGGCACAGTTTCACTCGCCACCCTTCTCGGGTACCTGGGCCGTGAGTTACGCCTTGGAGCGCCTAGGCCTCAGCCTCGACTATACCGGCCAGGTGAGCAGCCCCATGGCCCTGCCCGTTTTCCCGAATGATTTCCGCCCCAGCCGCTCGCCGTGGTTTGCCCTCCAGAACGTGCAGGCAACCCGCAAGCTGAAGGAAGGGCTAGAGCTGTACGGGGGCCTCAAAAACATATTCAACTTCCTGCCCCGCCATGCTTTGCTGCGCCCCTTCGATCCGTTTGACAAAAATGTGGGGGTAGATAACCCCCAGGGCTACACCTTCGATACCAGCTACAACTTCGCGCCGTTGCAGGGCCGGCGGCTGTTTTTGGGCGTGCGCTACGCATTATGAACTGCATGACAAGAAGTTGTTTTTTCTAGGCTCAGCCTTAGCACCTATTGCCTGCTAGCATGCGTATGAGGGGCACCGCACTCTTTTCTCCCCTCACTCCTATGTCTGTTTTACGTTACGTGGCTCTGATGAGCCTCCTGGCTTCGGGGCCTGTGGCCCTAGCCCAGGAAAAGCCCAAAACCTGTCCCTACGACTCGGCCCATTTCAATCTGTTCAAGCCCGTACCGCGCAACCAGCTGCGCCCCCTGCGGCCCGACCGCCCCGGCGTAACAGAAAGCCCGTTTACCGTTGATGCTGGCCACTTTCAGCTAGAAACCGATGCGCTGCGTCTCATTAACACCCACGAGGGCGTGTCAAGAAGCCGGGAGTGGAAAGCGGCCTACACTACCCTGAAACTAGGCCTAAGCCGCCGAACCGATGTGCAGTTGGAAGTGCCGCTGTATAAAGTTGCGAAAGAGCGAGAAACGGAAGACGCCGACTGGCAGCGCGAGGCAGGCTTCGGCGACGTGGCCCTGCGCCTAAAGCACAACTTCATTGGCGACGACCAGGATGGCCCGGTTGCCATAGCTATAGTGGCCTATACGCGCCTGCCAACTGGTGGCAAAGCCGGAAGCGGGGCCATGGAAGGTGGCCTGATTTTGCCCGTGAACATCGAGCTGCCTCACAAGTATAACCTAGACCTCCAGATTGAATCGGACCTGAACTACGACCGGGAGCAGGGCAAGCACTACGTCCGAATGATGCCCTCCGTCGCGTTGGATCATGAGTTCAACGACGTATTCAGCTTTCTGGTAGAAGGCGTTACGCAATGGGATGCCCAAAGCCGCAACTGGCGCTCTTCCCTGAACTTCGCTCCCATCTTCAGCCTAAACGAAAACCTGCAGGTTGACCTAGGCGCTCATTTGGCGCTAAACAGAGAATCAGACCGCGAGTTTTTCATCGGCTTCACGTACCGACGCTAGCCACTTTACTAGCCCCTATAGTACACCAAAGCGCCAGGCATTCCTTGCGGAGTTCCGGGCGCTTTGCGTTGCCAATAACAGAGCTATGAACTAGCCTTGGTCGGTCATCATGCTGCGCGTACGGCTTTTCCAGTCGGTGATAAACCAGGTTACGACCGAAACCGCCCCTAGCGCCCACGACAGATTTCGCTCGGCGCTACCCGCCTCAAAATGAAACAGAAAGGGCGCAGCCAGCAACGCCAGGCCCGTGAGCAAATCGAGCATACCATGTACCGGAAACGGAATCAGCTTGAATAACCCAAGCCGGAAATCAGTGAGCAACGTGATAAGCAAATAGCCTCCGGCCAGCACGAAACAAGCCGTATCAACGGCCGGCTCCAAGTCGAACATGATGGGGGCCATGGTCAGCACCGTGATAAAGGCGATATCTACAAAGCCGTGGGCCGTCGATGAGAGGATCTTCATATTGGAAAAGAGTATGGGTGAAGTAAACGTGTAGCTGTCTCGCTAAAAGAGCCCGACAGCAGAGACTATCGAGCTCTTTTCGGCAGAAATACTGGCCAGCTTAGTGCTGGGGCATCATGTTGTTGTGCGTGCGGGTATCGGCGCGCCAGTCAGTGAGCATCCAAGCACCCAGGAACACCACGCCCATGATCATGAAGAAATTACGCGCGACCGTGTTATCATCGTGAAAACCGAAGATGAAGGGAGCTGCCAACAGCGCCAGACCACTTATCAGCTCTAAGCCACCGTGTATTGGAAACGGAATCATACGAATTACGCCCATCGGAAAATCGGTCATGAGCGTAATCAGCAAGTAGCCAGCTGCCAGCACATAGCACGCCGTGGCATAAGGACCAGCGAAGTGGAAGAGCGTGGGAGCCAAAGCAAAAATGGCAATGGTACCGTAGTCGAGCATGCCGTGCATGCGAGGTGATATAACTTTCATAGCTAGGAGTTTAAAAGGACAACTGCCTTTTTTACGCTCCTATTTTTCAAAGGATATTGTTGAGGTGCAACCTTTTACATAATCTTTCATTGGATTTTTCCTGCCGAGCAATTCTCGGTAACGGCTTGAAACACAGCGCAGGAATGCTCAGCTCAATCGGGCAGAAGAGGTGTAATCAGCTAGCAATCAAGCACAGAAGGCGGCGGCAAAAAGGTACAGCGCAACGCTTGCCGAAGTATGTATGCTGGTTCAGATGCGGGCTCCTACCACTACGGTTTTGCGGTACTCCTGCTTGCGGCCTCCGTTGGGTTGAAATAGCTCTACCAATAGTACGTAGTAGCCTACAGCAGCTTTGCGGCCTTGGTCGGTGAGACCGTCCCACTGCCAGAAGCCTTTGGTAGGCAGCGTTTCGTTGCGAGCTAACCGGCGGGCCAGGCGGCCTTGCGCATCATAAACCGTGACGGAGCCTAGGTAGCCGGGCGCATCCAACTGGTAGCTGAGAGTAGTGAAGTCTTGTTGGCCGTCGTCATCGGGCGTGAACAGCTCGGGCGCTACCGTGAGGAAGCCAGCGTCGGCGGGGTCAGGCTGCTGTTGCGAGTTGGCGCGGCCGGGCGTGGCATAACCCACGGTGCTAGCTGCCGAATGAAAGTTGACCGGCTCACTAGGGCCATCTGCCCGAATACGTTCCAACGACACGCCGTTTACATCATCCAGGAGCTTCAGGTGGTGCTTTTCGGAATAAGCGTAGCGGTCGAGCTGGCGGCCCTGGGCATCCAGCAGGAACACCACGCCGACATCATCGGGAAAGGTAGGTAGCGCTGGCAGCTTTAGCAGGTTAGCGGGGGAAGTACTGGTCGGGTAGTGTCGTTGCAGCACCTCAGGCTGCGTAGTGAGGGCAAGAAACCCGCCGGGCGGGAGCAGCACGGGCTCAGCACTGATGGGCTCTGTTTGCACGGAGCCATCGGAGGTTTGGCTGGCCAGCTGCCACCCCTGCACATCTAGGTAGTTGCCGGAGCGGTTCAGCAGCTCCACAAAATCAACTCCGCCTACCCGCGGGTTGAAGAGGACTTCATTAATCACTACGTCGCCGGCCGCTACCGGAGCCGGCACAGCGAAGCGGGTGGAGGAAATGGGGCCGCTGGCATTGCCTACGCAGTCGGTGGCACGTTGCACCGTGACGGTTACAGGCTGATTAACATCTAGTGGCGCAGCCAGCGTAAGTTCTACCTGCCGGAAATCGGGGCCAAGGGGCACAGCCTTCAGGATGGTAGTGGCCGGCGTAAGCATATAGTGCGCTATAGTAGCTGCCGCGGCGCTATCCAGCTTCTCGCCAAAATAGAGCCGCACTAGGGTAGGTTGCAGAGCGAGGGCACGCAGCAAAACGGGGGCCGTGCGGTCGGGGTTAGTGGTACGCACGGAGTTAGCCCGGCTGGGCGTACCGCCGCTAGGATCAGTGCTGGCCCGCCAATTGTTGGCACCTGCGCACGGGTTGGTTTCGTCCAGCATTTCCAGCGTCCAGCCGCCGTCTTTCTTGCGTGCGTCTTGGTACCAGGTATCGGCATAGCTGACTTCAAACAGGGTGCGGCCGTCTTTGTCTCGTAGCACCAGTTGGTCGGCGGCATTGTTGAGGCTGGGGAAGTTTGCTAGGCCGAACACCTTGCCGTAGGCCGCGAACTGCGCCGCGCGGGTACTGCCACACACTACTGCATACTCGCCGGGCAGTAGCACCGCACCGGCCGGAAATACCGCCTGATTTCCGTTGCTACCTGGTTTCAGTAGGCGTACACCCGCCAAATCGAGCACCGCCGTACCTGATGGGTTGTGAATTTCCACAAACTCAGAAGCCGGTAACCCCACAGTGGGCAGTTCATCGGCGAGAATTTCCGTGATAAGCAGCTGATTCAGAGCAGGTGCCACGGAAAACCCCACATTCTGAAACGTGGCGGAAAGCGCTACGGCAGCCTCATTGCCAAACAGATCGGTTATGTTGCGCGCTTCCAGCCTGAGGGAGCCTAGTGGCAAATCAGAGGATAAGGAAAGATGCACCAACGTAGGGTCCGTGGCATCTAGCTGGGCGGCTGTCACACTAGGTGCACTCGGGGCCACAACCTGGTAATTAGCCACCTGCTGCGACGAGGCTACAGCTTCATTAAAGACCACATCTAGCTGGCGGGCGCTTTTCACATTCGCCTGCACTAACACGGGGGCCGTGGCGTCTCGCACCTGTATATCATCAAAGAAAAAGGCGTTGCTGTTGGCGGCTGAGTACATTACAAACACACCAAAATAGGCGCTGCGCTGGTAGGTGGCATCGGTAGCGGTGCCCTCCTGCGCAAAAGCAGTACCACCGGTGAGGTCACGCTCCAGGGTCCAGAGGTTGTCTACGGAGCGTGTCACGCGTACCCGCACTAGGTTGTTGGTAGAGCGCAGAGTAGCATCCTGGCCATTGATAACATACACAGGGCTGCCAGTGGCATCTTTCCGAAACAGCGCTACCTCATCGGGAGTACCACCCAGGCGCACGAAGTAGCCTTTGGTGCCGCTGGCACCTAGTGTAGGCTGGTCGGCCATCAGCCATACATCGGCGTAGTTGCCGCCACTGGTTGCTAGCTTGAGGTTTGCCCAAAATTCCCAGCTAGTGCCGGTAGTAGCAGTGCAGGGTGTAATTAGGTGCAGCGTACTGCCCGTAACGGCGGGGCCCTTGGTTTGGAGCTGCCGCGCCGCGTTTACCTGAAAGTCGGCAGTATCGCCCGTCCAGGTTGGTTGCTGCGTGAAGTCGCCGTCTGGGAAGGTATCGGTCAGCTGGGCCGCCGCGGGCACAGCCCAGAGCCAAAGTGCTAAAAGCAGCAGGTTTTTCACGCAGGTTAGAGCTTAGTCAACACATAGAGTACTGTTTGTATAAAACAGAGTTACTACAGTTGAGCATGCACCAGTACCACTGCTGAGCTATAACTTTTCTACTATAGCGCCTAAGTGAAATATAACCACCATTCCTAATGTACCTTTGCTTCCGACAAACCCTTACACTCCATGAAAGTAGCCGTAGTAGGTGCCACCGGCCTGGTCGGAGGCGAAATGTTGAAAGTATTGGCCGAGCGTAACTTCCCGGTAACCGAGCTATTGCCCGTTGCTTCCGCGAAATCGGTGGGGCAGGAAATCGAGTTTAAGGGTAAAAAGTACAAAGTGGTGAGCATGGACGACGCCATTGCGGCGCGGCCGGCGGTAGCCATTTTCTCGGCGGGCGGCTCTATCTCCAAGGAAGAGGCCCCACGCTTTGCCGAAGTGGGCACCGTAGTAATCGATAACTCCTCGGCCTGGCGCATGGACCCCACCAAAAAGCTGGTGGTGCCCGAAATCAACGCCAAAGAGCTGACCGCCGAAGACAAGATTATTGCTAACCCAAACTGCTCTACCATCCAGATGGTAGTGGCCCTAAACAAGCTGCACGAAGCGTACCAGGTGCAGCGCATTGTGGTCAGCACCTACCAGAGCGTAACGGGCACCGGCAAAAAGGCCGTTGATCAGCTGCTGGAAGAGCGTGCCGGCCAGGAGCCTAGCAACCCCGCCTACCCCCACCGCATCGACCTGAACGTGCTGCCCCACATTGATGTGTTTGAGGACAACGGCTACACCAAGGAGGAGATGAAGATGGTAAAGGAAACCAAGAAAATCTTCGGCGACGACTCCATCCGCGTAACCGCTACCACCGTGCGTATCCCCGTAATGGGTGGCCACTCCGAAGCCGTGAATGTGGAGTTTGCCCGCGAATTCGACCTAGCCGAAGTGCGCGAAATCCTGCGCCATACCGAAGGCGTGGAGCTGGTAGATGACGTGAAAAACAACATCTACCCCATGCCCAAAGATGCGCACGGTAAAGACGCTGTACTCGTCGGCCGCTTGCGCCGCGACGAAACTCAGCCCCGCACCCTTAATATGTGGGTAGTGGCCGACAATCTGCGCAAAGGGGCCGCCACCAACGCCGTCCAGATTGCTGAGAAAATGCTCGAAATGGGCCTGCTCAAGTAGGTTTCACATAGTTAGCGACCTAGTAAAAAGCCCCTACCGGAAACACTAGCTGTTTCGGTAGGGGCTTTCTCTGTAAAGTTTACTGGTCTCACCGGCTCTACAGCTCTCCAGGTCTGTATCTTGCGGATCTATCTTATAAGCAGCATTTATCCTTCCCAGGCGTATGAGAACAACTCTACTAGTGTTATTTATTATCGGAAGCTTCACTTCCAAAGTACTAGCCCAGGCCACAGACTCAACCTATGCCGGCACATCAGAGGCGCAGCTCCCTTACACGTATGTTGAGCAAATGCCGCTGTTCGGTGAACATGCGGAGGATGCGCTACGCTACGTTGCCTCCCGCATAAAGTATCCGGGCCAAGCCATCATGGAACGCGCTCAGGGTACCGTACTGGTAGGGTTTACGGTGCGAGCTGACGGGCGCCTGGATAATATCCGGGTGTTGAGAAGCGCTCATCCGGCCTTAGACAAGGAGGCTTTGCGTGTCGTACAAGAAATGCCAAGCTGGCATCCGGGCAGGCAGACCGGCCGGGCGGTGCCCGTGGCCTTCAGCTTGCCCGTTACATTTCGAATTGCCGGCCCAGCCCGCAAAGGTGCTCCTAACGGTACATTCACAGAGGCTCCCGAAGTCGTTTTCAAGAGTGCTCAGTACCAAGGCACTGCGGAGGAGCTGAATGCACGACTGTACTTCCCAACGTATCCCGCTGAGGCACAGGCTGCAAAGGTAGAAGGCCGCGTAGTGGTGCTTTTTGATATAGATACAACCGGGCAAGCAACGAACGTTAAGGCTATGCAGCCTCTTAGTGCTGAAATGCAACGTAAGCTCCATCAACGACCAGCTTTGCATCCGTTGCACCCTAGCTTACTTACTGCTGCCGAAGCTACAGTTAAGACATTAGCCTCATGGCAGCCAAGCACCTTAGACAAAAAGCCTCTGCTTAGCCATAATGTGGCTATCGTAAACTACCAGCTACAGTCCGCCGCCGATACTGTGTATCAGCTTGTAGATAAAATGCCCGAGTTCTTCGGAGGCGAAGAAGCATTGGTACGCTTCATAGCCAGCAAAACCAAGTATCCGTCGGCAGCTTGGAAGGAAAAGGCGGAGGGCGAGGTGTTGCTGTACTTTGTTATCAACAAGCTAGGTGAAGTAGAAAACCCAGAGGTATTACAATCTGTACATCCTGCTTTAGATGCAGAAGCCTTGCGCGTGGTCCGTAGTTTACCGGTCTTTATCCCAGCCCAACATCATGGCCGAACCGTACGAGCCGGCTACCTTTTGCCAATGACATTCTCCCGCAACTAATTTTAAGTTTTTAGTCCTCAAACACCACCACTGCAACATTGACTACAACGTAGTGTGTCAGGTCCCGTTCCTCAAAGTAGCTGGGATGGTCCACATCACTTAGGAGTAGGGCGTGGCATTGGGTTAGTAATGCTAGTTGGGGTAGCAGGCATTCGATGGGAACGCCCCCATCATCTTCACCGGCTAAGAAACTCTGAGCATCCACACGATAGTTAGCCTGTCTTAGGCATCTGCCTGATAGATAAAAGCAAAAAGCCCCGACCTACTTGGTCGGGGCTTTTTTTACGCTAGAAGACTAGGCGGCCTAGCGGTGGTTAATCTTCACAACCTGCTGCTGGTTGCCCTGACGAATGGTGAGGTAGTATACCCCTGTTGGCCAAGTAGCAGCCTGTGGCAGGCTCAGTTCCTGAGTACCAACAGCTGTATAGGTCGTCGTCTTGTTGAGCAACGTCTTGCCTACTACATCATGCACCGTTAGCGTAACAGCGCCGGCGCCCAACGTAGTGAACTGCACTTTTACAGTTTCCTCGTATGGGTTCGGGAATACGGTTGCGTTGAATGCATTTGCCGTTGCGCTTACCTGCACCGTCCGTACCTCAGAGTAGCTAGCCTCACCCGTCAAGTCAACCTGACGCAAGCGGTAGTACACCGTGCCAGTTGCGGTATAAGGCACATTGTTGTCCAGGAACTGGTAGTTGAGTTGCGAAGTACTGGTTCCGGCAGCGGTTTGTTTACCAATAGCCTGGAAGGTAGCACTGCCATCAATGCTGCGCTCAATGCTGAAGTAAGCACTGTTCTTCTCGGAAGCAGTTGCCCACGTGAGCTTAGTTGCTTTGCCAGTCCAAGCTGCATTAAAGCTGATCAGCTCAACGGGCAGAGGCCGTCCACCAATCGTGATGAGCAATTGCGCAGTATTGGAGCAGGTAGTGTTGCCAGCAGGAATGGTAGCAGTATACCGAGTGGTCCGGATAGGCGTATGCGTTGCCGTTGCCGTGTTTGATGCTAAAGTAGTAGTAGTGTAGCCGTCATAAGCAACCCACGTGTAAGGACCAGAGTTGCCCCCCCCTGCGGTAAGTGTTACCGGACCGCTTGTCGTCATGCTGTTACCCGCAATGTTGGAGCTCAATGTGATTGGGTTGTCAACAGTAACAACCACAGTGGCTGTGTTTGTACAGTTGCCGTTGGTGCCCGTTACAGTGTAGGTGGTGGTGGTGGTAGGCGAAACATTGATAGACGCACCTGTGGTGTTGGCAGGTAAATTACCGCCAGTCCAAGTATATGAGGTCGCTCCGGTAGCGTTCAGCGCCGTAGAAGACCCCGTGCAAATGCGTGGAAATGCAGCCGAAGCGGCAACTGTAGGCAAAGGATTGACCGTGATGTTGAACGTGCGGGTAGCAGGAGTGCAGCCATTAGTACCTGTTACCGTAATGTAGTAAACTGTCGGCGATGATACTGCAGGAGCGACAAAGGATACCGATGCCGAATTGCTACCGAAAGTCGTTGGATTGCTTACATTAGTTTGATAGGTCCAGACGTAGTTCGTTACGTTAGTGCCAACAGCAGTGAGTGTAGCACTAGACCCCGAGCAAGCTGAAGAAGCACCTGTGATGGATGTAATAGCAGGCTGAGGATTCACAGTGATGTCGACTGTGCGAACAGCAGATGTGCAGCCGTTAGTGTTGCTACCCGTTACCGTAATAGTAAAGGTAGTTGGCGAAGTAACCGTGGGGGCTACAAAGCTAGCCGATGGCGAGTTAGTACCAAAAGTGGTAGGTGTGCCCGCACCAACTCGATAGGTCCAGGCGTAAGTGGTAACGTTAGTACCCGTGGTGGCCAAGGCCGTGCTTGATCCAGCGCAAACCGCAGCAGCCGGCGTACCGGTAATAGCCGTCAGGCTCGGCGTGGGGTTGACCGTTATCGTCGTTGTCTGAGAAGTAGAGACGCAGCCAGAACTGCTAGTACCTACCACGGTGATAGTATACACCGTCTGTGCTGATACAGTGGGAGCAGTGAAACTAGCCGTAGCACCTGTTCCTCCGAAAGTAGTTGCAGCACCTGTTCCAATCCGGTACGTCCAAGAGTAAGTTGAAACGTTGGTGCCAGTAGTGGTTAAATTAGTACTTGAGCCTGCGCAAATGGCAGCAGTGGGCGCACCAGTAATAGCCGTAATAGTTGGCACTGGGTTCACAGTCACAATAATATCCTTCGTATTGGTCCCGCAAGAGGTCGTTGTTACCACACGATAGGTTGTTGTAACAGCTGGAGTTACTGTTAGTGATGCGTTAGTAGAAACAACGATAGTAGAAGACGCTGTAGTAGATAGGTCATACCACTGATATGTTGCCCCCGAGATGTTAGAGGTTGCCGTGAGCGTAGTAGAGCTACCAGCGCATACTGCCGTATTAGGGATAGTATTGAATGTAGGTGTAGGAACTACAGTCACTACTACCGTACGGGTTTGAGTTGTTCCACAGGTAGTAGCGGTAACTGTATAAGTAGTAGTGTTAGTTGGTGAAGCTACTACTGTTGCACCTGATGCCGTATTCAGAGTTCCTGATGGCGACCAAGCAAACGTGGTGTTGGGGTTGTTAGAAGTAGCAGTGAGCGTAGCGCTGGAACCCGAACAGATAGTAACATCAGGTGATATGCCAATCGTGGCAGTTCCAACCGTCACTGTTACTAATTGAGTAAGCGTGCCGCAATCTGAGCTAGTAGCCGTAACTCGGTAAGTTGTGGTTGTAGTTGGATTAACCGTTGCGCTAGCAGTCACTGAGGACAGTACAGCACCAGTATTCACGTTTTCCCACTTATAGGTGGATACCGATGTGCCAGTGTAGTTAGCAGTAAGCAAAACCGACTGACCGGAGCAAATCACTGGAGCAGCTGGCGAAATAGTAAGTGCTTTTACATTGACAGTAAATTGCTGCGTAGTAGCGCCGCATTCAACTGTAGTAGCCGTAACTGTATAAGTTGTCGTAACCGAAGGGTTTACCGTCAAGGTACCTGAGTTGGTAACCGTGGTAATACCGGGGCCAGACCACGTATATTGGCCAGAGGTAGAACCCGTTGCTGTTAAGGTAGTCGAGCCACCTGCACAAATCAGCGAAGAGGAAGCCGTAACACTAAGACTTGGGGCAATTACTACTGAAGCGTCAGAAGTTGTATTGTTGCCATTACATACAGCACTAGCATTGCTAGTCAATGTATAAGTAGTGCTAGCAGAGGGCATTACAGTGATGGAACTGTATGTACCATTACTGGTAGTAGAGCTAGTAGAAGGCACAATAACTGTCGTGCCACCTGAAGTAGCTCTCCAAACCAATGCTGTTCCAGGTGTAGAGCTAGATCCACTGATAGTAACACCATTGGTTCCACCATCTGGGCAGTAGTCATAAGTAGCAATTCCTGTGCTTCCAGGCTTTGATCTTACACCTAAGCCGCCTGCATTCACAGTCACCTTGTTATCACACCCTTGTCCATTACTAGTGAATGGCATCAGAAATAAGAGAAGCGCGAAGCAACTCAACAGTTTGTACAGATTTTTCATATGTAAACTATTTGAAAAGACTCATACTCCAGCTTCGATGCTTGGCTAAAGTATTTCTAAGAAATCGGGACTGCCGGCGACGCTCGTAACTAGCCTACTCTCTTTAAAAAAGTCAACGTTCATCGTCAAGCGGCGAACATTCGCCGATCAAAAGAGGATGTTGGCTTGGCACGGATTGCCTCGCTTGTGGTTGTGCTTACATTTGAAAGAGAATCAAGCAATGAGTCTAAAGACCAAGGCCCTTTTGCTCAGGTGTTGATTCCCTACAATTTTAACTCAACCGCGTAAATTTAGAGATTAAACTTAAAGTTTATATCAACCCCCTTGAATTCACATAATTAATTGCTGTTGTATTAAGAAAATACAGTTCTATATGAACAAATCCGCCCACGTAAAATATTAAAAGTTATATTATAAATAAATTTCATACAATATTAAATAAATATTATATTAACCATAAATACCGCTGATCGTATCACAACAGTTTTGCTTTACCAGTTAACTAGAGAGCATATTAGCTTTGAGAGAAACCCAAACGACCTCTTCCCTACTGCCCTTCAAACACGACTGCCGCAAAGTTGATGATGGCGAGGCGCGTCAGGTCTGGCTCCTCGAAATAGCCGAGGTGGCCCACGTTGCTAAGGAATAGGGCGTGGCTTTGGTTTGGTAGTGCCAGTTGGGGTAGCAGGCTTTCAGTGGGCACAGCTACATCGTCCTTGCCAGCAATGAACAGTACTGGGAACCGGGCGTCTTTTAGCACATGGGTGCGGTCGGGGCGGTTTTTCATGGCCTCTAGTGCTCCTACTACTGTGGCTTGCGGGGTAGAGCGGCCGATGTCTTCCAGAAACTCACGCTGCTCCAGCATGCTCTCCCGGTTAGCAGGCGCAAACAAGGGACGAATAAACGACTCCATGAACTTCTCTACCCCATGCCGGCGCACAAAGTCCTTGTTCTTGTCGCGGTTGGCTTTTTTCTCCTCCGTATCGGGAAGCGCTGTAGAATGGAATAGCACCAGTCCGGCTACCATTTCGGGGTAGCGCTCCGCGAAGGCCAGGGCTACGTAGCCGCCCATGCTGTGGCACACGAGCAGCGCCTGCTCCACGTTTTTTTGCCGAAGCTGCTCGGCCACGTAGCGAGCCTGAGCTTCCATGGAGTAGTCCCGGATGTCGTGTACGTTGGTGCCGTGGCCTAATAGGTTCAGCGTAAGCAGGCGGTATTGCTCGGGAAACTCACGGGTGAATTCAGTCCAGACCTCGCGTGACTCAGCAAAGCCATGTAGGAAGAGGATAGTCGGTTGTGGAGTCATCGTGACGGAGGTAAGTACCAAGGCAGATATTGGGTAAAGGTACTCTATCGGAAGAATGCTCACTGCTGACTATAGTTTGGGCAAACAAAAAGCCCCAGACCTTGCGGCCTGGGGCTTTGCTTCTATACAATAGCTAGTAACGTGCGCTAGCGGTGGCTTATTTTCACAACTTGCTGTTGATTACCTTGGCGGATGGTCAGGTAATAAACGCCGGTGGGCAAGCCAGCCATTTGGGGCAGGGTAACTTCTTGAGTTCCCGAGCCAGCATACGTGACGGTTTGGGTTAATCGTACCTGGCCCATTACATCATGTGCTGTGAGCGTAACCGCACCGGCGCCCAGCGTGGCAAAGCGAACAGAAACTACGTCCTCAAAGGGATTAGGAAATACTTCTGCCTTAAATGCCCGGGCTACCGCAGCGGCCTGCACCGCCCGTACTTCTGAATAGCTTGAAGTACCATCCGCATCTACTTGCCGCAACCGGTAGTACACAGTACCCGCAGTAGCAGAAACGCTGGCATCAGTGAACTGGTATCGGGTGAGTGTGAGGGAAGCACCTACACCGGCTTTCCGGCCCACTACCTCAAAGGCATGTACTCCGTCACGGCTACGCTCAACGTCAAAGTAGGCATTGTTCTTCTCAGAGGCCGTAGCCCAGGTCAGGGTTGGGCTGTTGCCCTTCCAGGTGGCTTCAAAGCTGATAAGCTCCACCGGAAGCGGCAACCCGTTCACTATGATGGTAAGCGTAGCAGCACTGGCGCAGTTTCCCATGGCCGTATTGCCACTTACCGTGTACTGGGTAGTACGGGTTGGCGTCTGCACAATGGAAGAGCTAGTGGAGGCAATAGTTGTTGTGATGCCTGCGCTAAAGGCCGTCCAGGTATAGGTACCGGCAGTGCCTCCTGTTGCCGTGAGGGTCACCGGTACCGTACCATTGGTACTGTTGTCGGCATCGTTAGAGCTGAGGCTAATGTTGTTGGTATTCACCACAATCTGCTGCACTACATCGGCCGTACCGCACGTTGGCGTGTTGGTAGTGATGGAGTACGTAGATGAAGTAGTTGGCGTCACCTGGAAAATACCCGTTGTATTCTGGTCTAGGATGGTAGCGCTGTTGGAGTTGCGCAGGTAATAAATAGCATCAGCAGTGGCTCCGGCTGCGGTGAGGGTGACGTTGGTGCCAGGGCAAACCGCACCGGCTACTGGACGGCCATCAACAGAAGCAACAATGGTAAGCGTAGGCCGCAAATCAATGGTGAAGATGTTGGTTTTGGGGTTGTTGCAGACGATATCGTTACGCAGCGTGTACGTGGTGTTGGTCGAGGTAATGGGCACTGCAAACGTATAGGTTGTACCGGCCGCGATGAACTGTTTAGAAACACGTACAGTATCCGTACCACTGCCGCGGTAAAGAATGGCTTTGCTATTAGACAGCGGCGTAACTATCAGTTGCGAAGCAGTAGGTGCGCCGGTAGGGCAATAGTCGGTGAACTGGTCTCCTGAGCCGTTGTTGATTCGTTCGGTGAACGTACCCGATCCGGATGGGTACGTAATCTCAAACTGACCCGAGCAGTTACTGCTGCCATTGTCATTGTTGCCCTGCCCGTAGCTATTAGTAACAGCACCGGAAAAAAGTAAGGCGAAAGAGCCTAGCACTGGGTATAGAAATTTCATTTCTTTTTATTGGGATGCAGAAGCCGGTTTTGTTGTCGCCAGGCTTACAAGGTGTAGTACACGAGAAGAGTTGGCGCTTACGGGGCATGGCTGGTTATGTTGAGCTTCTTTTTATATATATCAATACTGTTATATTAATATTTCTATCAGATATTCAGGCATTTATCCTACTTGCCAAACTCCTTATGACCACCTATGTAGTTACTGCGGATTATTCTGGCTCCGAGCTCTTGTTCCAGTCCTAGTTAAGACTTGCTGTAGACCATCTAACTATTGGAGAAATTACCTGTATTACGCGGTAACTTATCTCGCCAACACCTGGCTTCACCCTTGTACCTACCTACAGGCCAACTATGAGATGAGCGCTATTTAGCGCCGTGTTATGGTAGTGTTACAGCAACTGGCGTAGCTGATACAGCTACGCCACAGACATAAAAAAGCCCCGCCACTTACGTGGCGGGGCTTCCTGATACTGGTCTAATCGCGCTGTTGCTTACGCAGCTACTTCTTCTTTCTGCTTTACTAGCTGCACGCTGGCCGAGAGCTTCACGTCGTCGCCGAGGACGATGGAGCCGGCTTCGGTTACAGCGTGGAAAGTCAGACCAAACTCTTTGCGGTTGATTTTGCCGCTGATTTCAAAGCCAGCCTTTTCGTTACCGTAGAAATCGGTAGCCACGCCGCCGTATTCTACATCGAGGGTAATTGGCTTGGTCACGTCCTTGATGGTCATGTTGCCAGTCAGCTTGTATTCGTCGTCGCTCTTCTTGGTCAGTGAGGTCGATACAAACGTGATTTGGGGGTAGGTAGCGGCGTCGAAGAAGTCGTTGTTGCGCAAGTGTTCATCGCGCTGCTCCTGATTGGTGTCGATGCTGCTCACGTCCAGCGCGAAGCGAATCTGGGCATTTTCAAAGCTGTCGTTTTCAGTTACGGCCTGGCCTTCAAACTTTTTGAATGAGCCGGTAACGGTTGAAATTACCAAGTGCTTGATTTTAAACTGCACTTCGGAGTGGGTGGGGTCAATTGCCCAGTTAGTAGTAGCCATGGTAGTACGTTTTGCTGTTGATGACACGGGAAGACTCTGGAGCAGTTGCGCCGCTGAATCCGGAACAAATGTAGAGACATTATTTTAATTGATGTACCTACATGAATAAATATTTTTTTGTTCCCTTGCCTGTGTGAACAGCTAGTAAAAAACGTCCTGTTGTGCCTGTGCCGCATCAAGACTAGGCTTTAAGCATCTCGCGTAGCTAGGCTAGTAATGCAGCGCAACGATGAAGGCGAGATGCTTCGACTACACTCAGGATGTCAGTTATCATTATAACGTCAGCACGCAAGATGCGTCGACAAGCTCAGCATGAAAGGTCGAAGGCACGAAAGCTTATGGTTGCTTGCTGTTTACACTCCTTCCCTAGGTAGCTAAAAGCACTGAAGCCGAAGCAGCGGTGGCTACTTCGGCTTCAGGGGCAAAAAGTACTTGATGACTTAGAGCAGCACTGTTTCTTTGGGCTTGTTGGCAATTACGCTGCCGGCCATTTCGCGTAGGGCCTGCGCAATGCCAGTGGCGTCGAAGCCACACTCCTTATAGAGTTCATCCTGCGTGCCGTGCTCTACTACTCTATCTGGGATGCCCAACCGCCGCACGGGCAAGGCATAGCCGTGGTCGGCGAAGAATTCCAGCACAGCGGTGCCAAAGCCACCTTGCACGCAGCCATCCTCCACCGTGACGATGGCTTTGTACCGGCGGGCAATAGTGTGGAGCATTTCCTCATCCAGCGGCTTGCAGAAGCGCATATCGTAGTGGCCAGGGTTAAGCCCTTCGGCCACAAGCTGCTGGGTAGCCTTCACGGCGTAGTTGCCGATGTGACCAATGCTGAGTACCGCCACGCCTTCGCCCTCACGCACCACACGGCCGGTGCCAATGGTGAGCTTCCTGAGCGGTTTACGCCATTCGGGCATTACACCTTCGCCACGCGGGTAGCGAATGCTAAACGGACCAGCATTTTCGGGTAGGGTAGCCGTGTACATCAGGTTGCGCAGCTCTTCTTCATCCATGGGGGCCGAAACCACCATATTCGGAATGCAGCGCATATAAGCCAAATCGTAGCAGCCGTGGTGGGTGGGGCCATCAGCACCGGCGAAACCGGCGCGGTCGAGGCAGAACACCACGTGCAGGTTCTGTAGGGCTACATCGTGCACTACCTGGTCGTAGGCGCGCTGCATGAATGAGGAGTAAATATTGCAGAAGGGTACCAAGCCCTGCGTGGCCAAGCCCGCCGAGAACGTCACGGCGTGCTGCTCGGCAATGCCCACATCGAAAGCGCGGGTAGGCATGGCTTTCATCATGATGTTCAGCGACGAGCCCGAGGGCATAGCCGGCGTCACGCCCATGATTTTATCGTTCTGCTCAGCTAGCTCTACAATAGTCTCGCCGAACACGTCCTGGTACTTGGGCGGCTGGGGCTTATCGTAGGTTTTCTTATGGATTTCGCCCGTTACCTTATCGAAGAGGCCAGGGGCGTGCCACAGCGTCTGGTCCTTTTCGGCCAGGGCATAGCCTTTGCCCTTCACCGTTACGCAATGCAGGATTTTAGGCCCAGGGATGCTCTTCAGGTCGTTGAGGATGGTAGCAAGGTGCTGCACATCGTGGCCATCCACGGGGCCGAAGTAGCGGAAGTTTAGGGCTTCAAACAGGTTGCTCTGCTTAAGCAGGGTAGCCTTCATGGCCGACTCCACCTTGCGGGCAATTTGCTGAGGGTTGGGGCCGAACTTGCTGAGCTTGCCCAGCACATTCCACAGCTCGTCGCGCACCTTATTATAGGTACGGGAGGTAGTGATGTCGGTGAGGTATTCTTTGAGCGCGCCCACGTTGGGGTCAATGCTCATGCAGTTGTCATTGAGGATAACCAGTAGGTTCGATTTTTCAACGCCGGCGTGGTTCAGGGCCTCGAAGGCCATACCGGCCGTCATGGCACCATCACCAATTACGGCAATGTGCTGGCGGTCGAACTCCTTTTTGTAGTCGGAGGCCACGGCCATGCCCAGTGCGGCGCCAATGCTGGTGCTGCTGTGGCCAACGCCAAAGGCGTCATACTCACTTTCGCTGCGCTTGGGAAAGCCCGACATGCCATGATAGCGGCGGTTAGTCGGGAACCGGTCGCGGCGGCCAGTCAGGATTTTGTGGCCGTATGCCTGGTGTCCTACGTCCCAAACCAGCTGATCGTGAGGCGTATTGAACACGTAATGCAGCGCCACCGTCAGCTCTACTACCCCCAGCGAGGCGCCAAAGTGTCCGCCGTAAATGGATACGGAATCGATGATGAACTGCCGTAGCTCCTGGCTGACCTGAACCAACTGTTCCGGGCTGAGCTTTTTCAGGTCGTCGGGGGAATTAATTTCCGCCAGCAAGGCACCAGGTTCAACAATCATGTGGCAGGGGGTAGGAAAAGAAAGATAAGTAGCAAAGCAACAGCTAGGTGGCCGAAAGGTTAACCCTTCTTAGGTTCCAGCTGCCTACAATTAGACAAAGTTACGGGTTTTCCAGAGGAGCGGATTAATGCCGTACTTATGAAATTGCGGGGTGCCTATATAGAGCGGACTATCACTCTCGATTTTCGTTAACCCTACTTTAATATCCTCCCCTGCCCGAATCCGTACCTTTACCCGCCCCCACCCGCTCTTATTGCCATCGTATGCCCCAGCTCACGGAAACCCAGAACGAGGATCAGCAACTGTTGGATAAGCTCCGCCCTTCGCGGATTATCCTGCCGGTGCTGATTGGGTTGAGCGTAGTGGGCTTTATGTTCTGGCGCAGCTATAAGCCCGGCGACTTGGCTCCACTGGCCAATGCCAAACCCACATGGCTGCTGCTGATGCTGGTGGTGCTTGTAGCCCGCGACGCCGGCTATGTGTACCGCATCCGCTACCTCACCCAAAAAGTACTGAGCTGGCGGGCCGCTCTGGACGTGATTATGCTTTGGGAGTTTTCTTCGTGCGTACTACCCTCCGCGGTGGGCGGAACCGCCGTGGCGCCGGTGCTGCTACACAAAGAAGGTATTCCGCTGGGTAAATCAGTGGCCTATATCATGGCTACGGCTATGCTCGATAACCTGTATTATGTGTTGGCCGTGCCGCTGGTAGTGCTAATTGGCGGCGACGCACTGTATCCGCACGAGGCGCTGCAGGGTGGGTTGGTGGCTACATTGAGGGTAGGCTTTATTCTGAGCTATGTGTTCGTGACGGTGTATGCGCTGCTGATGCTGTACGCTATTTTTATCAATCCGCAGGCGGTGAAGCGGCTGCTGGTGCGCCTGTTTTCCTTGCGCGGGCTGCGGCGCTGGCGCAACAAAGCCTATAAAATGGGCAACGAAATGGTGCTGGCCTCGGCGGAGCTGCGCAACAATGGCCGCGCGTATTGGGTGAGGGCATCGGTGAGTACAGCCTTCGTCTGGACGGCGCGCTACTTGGTTATCGGGTGCCTGATTGCGGCGTTTATTGATGTAACGTGGCCGGAGTTCTGGCTGATTTTCGGGCGCAACCTTACATATAAGGTCATTCTGCTCATTGCCATTACGCCCGGCGGCGCGGGCATTGCCGAAGGCGCCTTCCCCACATTCTTCGGCAAATTCATCGGCACCGCTACCATGACCAACTTCATGGTGCTGATGTACCGGCTGCTGACCTACTACCTCTACCTAATGCTCGGAGCCATCTTCTTGCCCCGCTGGATTACCCGCATTTATGGCAAGCGCAAGGTGGAAGAAGTGATACACTCCTAGTGTAAAAACTGCTTAGAAAGCAGTGCAGGGTGAGTAAGCCAGTTGTTTTATCTATACTAGAACGCCTTGCTTCGACAAGCTCAGCAGGACGTTTTTTGGTATAACGGGATGGCTCAATCCCCTACAATCAGCTTCTTAGTCTTCATCGCCTAGCAATTTAAATACACCTATCGGGGCGCAGGCAAGTTGGGGGCTGTAAGAGGCCTAGGGAGCCACGGCTTTCAACTCTGGTGCTGGCTCAGCGGGCACCGGGCGCTGGTAGGTTTGCCAGAACTCCGTGCGGTACGGAACTTTAGATAGTTGCCATAATCCGCCACCGCGCATGTCTTTGCTTACTTTCTGATCCGGCATGTCGGTGGCGGCTACCGGCACGGGAGCGGAGAAATACACCTCGTTGATTTTCTGCTTGTGAAAGGATCCGGCGCCTAGTACGCGCCCAACTGCCGAAGCCTGCGCCACGCTGGAGGCAGCATAATACCGGCCACTAGGAGCCTTCTGGTATACTACTACGTGCGCTTTGCGGTGCTCAGAGTAGACACCCTGGTACAGCCGCGAAATGGGGCTTCGGGTACCGTAGTATTTGCGCGCAATGCTGTTCCATTTCAACGTATCCTCCTGCCACAGCGCTTCGTAGCGCACCACGGCGTAGTCCTGCTCCCGGATGTATACTTTTCCGGAATAGCCACCTTCCAGATACATGCCGGTGGTACGGTGGTTGGCCCGTTTGGCAGCAAAACGTATGACATACACCGTTTCCGTTCCGCGCTGTTCAATGGTATCGAGGTGCAGCTGGTATTTGCCCAGCGTGCTGCTTTTGAATAACGGTGAAATTCGCACCGGGTCGAAGCCTCCAGCAAAACCGTGCCCTCCCTCATCATTGCCTACTATCCCTTTTGGCTCCGGCACAGGAGCTAGCACATGCTTCTGCTGCAAGCGGATCAATGGATACGGCTCCATACCCAGAAAACCACCCGCCCAGTTCTTATAGCCGGCTGGCACGTATTCTTGGCCAACGCATTCTAACTCCTGGCTCAAGGTATCAAAGCTGATGCTGCGGCGGTGTATGTATGCCTGCGCCACATAATCCTGCCGCTCATAATTGGTTTCAGCAGCCTTAATCACCTTTTTCATAATCCGCTTCGGGTCCTGCGACTGCGCGCTTACACGCACATTAGCCAGCGCAAAAGCAGCGGGCTGCAGCTTCATGGCCAAGGCACCACCGGGCTGAGCCGCCCATGTAGTGGGCTCATACCCAATGCTGCTCACCTGCACCGTTTCGCCCCTACGCGCTTCCAGCCGAAAACGCCCCTGCGCATCGGTGATGGTGCCTGCACTCCTACTAGGTATGGCCACGGTGGCAAACGGTACGGGCTGACCGGTTTTACGGTCGAGTATGGTACCGCTGAGTGTTAGCGCCGCGCCGGCTTTAGCTGACACACGCAAGGCTGGGTTTGGCCGCAGTGGCCCGGCAGAGGGCATTGTGGCCGTAGTGGGCTCAACTGGCACTTCCGCACCGGCAATAGCTGCGGCTGCATGCGGCGGATTGACTGACTTCAAGTACAGTACTCCATCCAGCACCTCACTCCAATGGCCGGCAATGGGCATAAACTCGAAGGCATAGGTAGTAAGCCGGCGACCGGACGCATCATGCTTCAGGCTAACGAAGCTATACTCCTGCCCTTGGGCCAGCAGTTCAGCTTCCAGGCTGCCGGCCGCAGGAGCCGGAACCGGTTGGTGCTTGCCCCAATAGCCAAACCCGTGCGTACCGCCACCAGCCACCGTACTCAGCACGTACACCGCATCCTGGCCCAAAGCTTCCCTCACCGTCTGGCCCATAGGCTTGAATTCGCGCAACTCCGCATTTTCTAGCGTGGCCACTTTGTTAGCTAAGTGCCCAATGGCGCCTAGGCACACTACTTTTTCCTGCGGATGTTGGCGAACGTACCACAGTAGGTTATCGGCCATCTGTGCATCACGCGCATTGCTATCGGAAGCTTTAAAGCTGGCTGAGTCTTTAGCAGCGGGGTCATTGGTGGTATAGTCCTGGGCCAGTGCCCGGATGCTGCGCAGATTCTGTAACCAGAACTTGGCTCGTTCCCGGCGGGCGGCGTCGGAGCCGGCAGCTACTTTTTCGAGCAGCTTGCGGGCCTTATTGAGCTGCGCCGTGAACAACAGAATTTGGTGCGAGGGCGGAAAGATGTTGGTTTCCCCCATCGTGCTCAGGCATTCGTCAAGGTAGTCATAGGCAATGCCATCGGCCCCTTTTTCCAGTTTCAGGAAAGCTTCCAATTCCTCTAGCAGCTCGTCGTTGCCCCACCCCACCTGCGAGTCGAAGCCAGCCACGCGCATTCCGCCTTTGCCCAGCAGTGGTAGGATAGCCTGAAATTCCTGCGTTTCGGTCCAGACGGGATATACCGATGCCGAAATTGCGGCCGCTACCGGCGCGCCGGCCTGAATTTCCCGCTCGGCCCGATCAAGCGCGTAGAAACCGCTTTCAAATGCAACGGTAGTAAACCCCATCCGCTCTTTCAAGAACCGTAACACCCGAATGCGGGCCTCGGTCGCATTGCCTACGCCATGGGTGGGCTCACCAAGCATAACGACCCGCGCACTGCCAATTTCCTGGCGCAGAAACGCCAAGTCCTGAAAGTCGGTGTCAATGGGGTTGATGCTGCGGACGGGGTGGGTTACTAGGCCACTGGGTAGGTTAGAAGCCGTTTGCGCTCTACTGGCAGCTATAGATAAGAGGAACAGAGACAGAATACATACCAGCCGAAAACCTAAAAACATACAGCAGAAATAGAATGGAGCTACACTAACGCTACAAGCTAGGCATAACTGTACAGCTTATATAGGGTATGCTCTATTTCGCTTTTAGGCGGGGCGGGTTACTGCTTATAAAACTTGCTTCTCTCGGGTTTGCCTGCTCCATCAACCAGCAGATAGTAGGCGCCCGCCGGCAGATGGTGCACCTCCACCATATTGGCCCCCGCACTCGTCTTGCCATCCAGCAGGGTTTGCCCGAACAGGTTCACTACCCGGTAAGGCACGTTGGCCACAGACGTTTGAAAAGCGAGCTGACCTTGCACCGGATTAGGATACACTGTAATGGCCTCAGGGGCCGCGCGCAACACTACCACCGAAGAGAAGTTGCTGGTGCCATCGGCATCTACCTGGCGCAGGCGATAGTACAGCGCCCCGCTCGGTACTAGGCCATCGTACCATGCATAGGTGTGCGCCGTCTGGCTGGTGCCCTGTCCTGCTAGGGTGGTTAGGGTGGCAAAGTGCTGGCCATCGGTGCTGCGCTGCACCTGGAAATAGGCATTGGCTAGCTCCGTGGCAGTGGTCCAGTGCAGGCGCACACCTTCATTTTGGCGCTCAGCCCGGAAACCGAGCAGGGTTACGGGCAGCGGGTTCTGGCTGCCGGAAATGTCGGTACTGCCGAGGGTAAAAGCTCCCAGCGCCGCTACGGTGCCCGAGGTAAGCGTGCCCGATACGTACGCATCAGTAGTGGTGGAGCTGGTGTAGCTGCTGCGGCCGCCGCTAATCCATTCGGTACCGTTGTACTGGGCTACTACCAGCGTGCTTGCCTCCGGATTCGTGACTTTGTCATCGGGCCCGAAGCTAAGCGTGACGGTGGCGGCAAAATTTTCGGAGCCGGTAAGGGCGGGCTCCGGCGTGATGGTAAAATAGCGCGTGCTGTTAATGCGCTTCAGGCCGGCACCCAGCGGCTGAGCAGCGAAGCCACCTTCGGTTTGGGTGGCCACAAACGTGGTGGCGCGGCTCAGGCTGCTAATGTTGAGCGTCAGGGGGCGGAACGTATGGCCTTGCGCATCCAGGCGGCCTAGTGGAAACGTGAGGCTGGCCGCACCACTGGTCTGCCGCGCTACCGGCCCACTTACAAAGCTGTTATCGGAGCCACCCGTAGGTTGATTTAGCAGCGTCAGTAGAGCTGTGGCGTCGGTATTGAGCCGGCCGCTGGTCAGTTGCAATATATTGTTGACGGTGATGGGGGTTGCAAGCGTCACGCCATCGGTGCTGGTGTTGTTGATCTGCAACGGCACGCTAGGCCCCAAATAGCTGGAACTGGTAGGGCTACCCCAAGCCGTACCGCTGATGCGTTGGGGCTTGCTGCCGTTCAATACCAACTTTGCGGCAGTTGTTTGGCTGGGCTGAAACCGGAAATTGCCTCGCACTACAATGTCGCCGGCTACCCGCAACTCACTGTTCAGATCAGGGGCAAACGTCACGGCAGCCCCTACAATCAAGTTGCCCCGTATCGTCAGCGGATTGGCCCCGCTTCCGCCATAGGAAGTATAGGGCTGACCCGGGCGGTTGCGGAACACCAAGTTCGGGTAGGTGCGGCCGGCCAACGACGGCGTGGCACTAGCCTGGTTTTTGGCTCGAAACTCCCAAGTGCCGGCCTCGGTGCCAGCTGTGGTAGCCAGCGTCTGTACCAAGGCGGCATGCGGCCGGTCAGTATAGTGCCGATAGGTGCCACCATTGTAGATATAAAATACTTGGCTGGTACTCTCAATAGTAATAACACCCTGGTCGCTGGAGTTGGTAACCACGCCTTTATCATGGATGGCCAGCGCAATTTCGGTAGCGCCACTGCGCGTGAGCGTGAGGGGCGTAGTGCTGGTATTGAGGGCTGGAATTTCAAAGAAGATGGAGTCGCCGGACCCTGGGTTTACGCGCAACGAGCGAACCGTAACGGCAGGTGTACCCACGGCAGAAGCGGCTATGCCGGGCGCCAGTACCACCGCATAGCTTTTGGCTACGCTGGTATGGTCCAGCAGTACATCATCGTTGGAGGTAGGTAGGGCATCTTTGTCCCAGTTTTGTGCGTCAAACCAACTGCTCGTACCGGCGCCACCATCCCAACGTACCACTGGCGTAACCGTGAACGTACGGCTCTCGGAGCTGCCCCCGCCCGGCGCAGGATTGAACACCGTGACGGGAAACGAGCCAGCCGTTGCCACCGCACTAGCTGGCACACTGGCACTAAGCTGCGTAGCACTTACTACCGTAGTAGTCAGCTCTGTGCCATTGAATCGCACTACGCTGCCTGCCCCGAAGCCACTGCCCGTAACAGCCAACGTAAACCCACCGCTGCCGGCAGCTATACTAGATGGCGCCAATGCTGTAAGTGTGGGCTTGGGGTTGAGCAGAGAAGTAGCCTGCACCTGAAAATTATCAATACGAACTGGGCCAACGCCAGACGCGCCACTTACTAGTAGCCGTACCACAACCGCTGCTTTGTTATTGAGGCTGCTTTGGCTTGAAAGGTCAATCAGGTGCTCGGTCCAGAATCCGCTGCCAGTGGTTATGGGTGTTGCGGTTTCAAACGTGCGCCCACCATCACCACTGAAAGCTACTGTAATAGTACTGGCACCCGTGGACGGGTGGTACTGCTGGTAATAAAGCTTATAGCCAAAATAGCTGGGCAGATTAGCTCCGCCAAGCACAAATTCAAGATACCGGGTATTCGTGCCGGCTGAGTTGTTCATACCTAGTGCCAGGCCAGCGGTACCCGCCGTGAAGGCGCTTGAGCCAGTGGCAGTGCCCGTGAACGTAACGAAGGGCTCGGTTGAGGAAACGGAGCTAGTGACGTCGGTAGCCACTGTCGGCGAGATGCTGCTGAAGCTGGTGCCGCTGTTGAAATCGTAACTGACGACGGTCGTCGTCGTCTGGGCTTGGCTGTTGAAGCTGCTCCACAAAAGCAGCAGAACGGTAAGGCGTGTAAACAACGTCTGGGACTTCATATACCAGGTTTAGTGGGAGTTATAACGTGCTAGCCAGTGCTCTGCACTACCCGCCCCTAACCGACATGAAATCAAAATTGTCCAATCATCACTGTACAAGATTTTATGCCTCGACAGTACTTACTGTTCACCTATAGCCATAAAAAAAGCCCTTTTGCATAGTACAAAAGGGCTTTTCTAATTAGGAAAAAACTTGGTTTATTCCTTTTCTAGGCGCAACTCCGCGCCTTGGGGGCTTTTTAGGGTCAACTTGTCGTCGGTCAGGGTTACTACATCAAAGGTGTTGCTTTGGGTAGCACCGTCGGGCGTCATCGTGATTTTCTTGGCCGCCTGATCAAAGGTGTACTTACCGTTCACTGCTCCGGTTGGCGACATCATGGTGTACTGCTGGTTCGCGAAGAACGTGATGCGCTCATCTTCCTGGGCATCGGTCTGTTTTACTTTGTCGCCGGAAGCGCTGAGTTCTTTATCGGTTTTCCATACTTTGCTTTCCTTACCGTAAAGCATATTAACGCCTTCTACTTTACCTTCTTTGCTGCCACAAGCAGCCGTGAAAAGTACTACCAGCATAAGCAGGCTAGCTAGCAAGCGAAAAGAGGAAGAGGGGGTTTTCATGGGGAGAATGGTTAGATGAGAGAGTAGATTTTATGTCTCTGCTCAGCCTCCTGGATAACCAGGCTGCTAGGTCAGCATTGCCACTCTTACGGCAGCATTCCCCAAGATGTTCGCGCTACAGTCCGGCTACAACTTATTGCATTATCAAGCGTAAGAGAGGCAAACCAGACCAGTGCATCGTGCTGATTCTCGGTCAATTCCCCTCTCACAACTAAACTGACTTACTGCTATGGGACTGTTTGATTTCCTTTCTAACGACGGCGATAAGAAGCCTGTTCAGCCTACTACTCCTCCGGCAGCGGGTGGTGCCACCGATTTTTTTGGCAACGCCAACCAGGCCGCAGCTACTACTACTCAGGGCGATACCTATACCGTAGTAAGCGGCGACTCGCTTTCGAAAATTGCCAAGCGCCATTACGGCGACGCGGCCAAGTGGCACCAGATTTATGACGCCAACAAAAGCGTTATCGGCTCGAATCCCGACCTAATTGAAGTAGGACAGGTACTGACGCTGCCCAAGCTCTAGCATTTCTCTAGCTTCGAAATATCCAAAAAAGCCACCTCTTACAAGGTGGCTTTTCTGTGTTTCTAAAGTTCCCTGTAATATGTTTCGGATGGTGGTATGGCCCACAGAGACTAAGGCTCACTGTTGCCTAAAGTGTACCCTCTGCTCAACAGGAGCAGAAAAGACAGCTTGTTGCCTGCATCTATTAGTGCCTGCCAATCAACAAGTTGACGGCTACTCATCTTAACGCAGCATAAGCATATTAGCAGTATCGGCTGATTAAAAATTATTTTCACTAGCTATTGCATATATCGAAACTAGGCCTATACCTTTGCAATACCAACTAGGTACTCTCCCGCTCGCGGCGGGGCAGTTTTCAAAGATTTATACAGAAGTGGCGAGAGAACAGGCTCCCTGACCCACTGGCAACCTTCGACCGCGCGAAAGGTGCCAATTCCTGCCCGACCAGCCATTCGGCGGCGGGGCATATAACTCAGAGTGCCATGGAAAACACCTTCGCTTTCGCCCTTCCTTCCGCTGCTGCCCAGTCTGCTTTGTTGCTTACTGCCCAGCCGCTTACCTGCGTTTCTAGGGCTTCTGTAGCCGCCCACGCTGCTTGGCGAATGCGAATGCGCTGCTGTAGCGGCGCTTGTTGTTGCTGTAGCTAGCCCACGCACGGCGGCCCAGCTTCTCCCCTCCCCTGTTTCCTGGGCTTTGGCCCCTGGTGCTGCCTAGGCAGCGTCGCCTGGCTCGTCTGTTTGCTCAGCTCGCCCTCACAGGTTGCTGACTTCAGCCCGGCTCCTGCTACGCCCTTGCGTAGCCCCCACTGTAGCGGTTTACGCTCCCTTCCTTCATATCCAACTTCCTGCTAACCAGCCTTGCTATGTCCACGCAGAACGCTCACTTCGAGACCCTCCAACTCCACGCCGGCCAGCAGCCCGACCCCGTAACCGGGTCCCGCGCCGTTCCGATTTATCAGACGACCAGCTACGTATTCAAGAATGCCGAGCACGGTGCTAACCTGTTTGCCCTGAAGGAGTTCGGCAACATCTATACCCGCTTGATGAACCCCACCACCGACGTGTTCGAGCAGCGCATAGCCGCGCTGGAAGGTGGCGTAGCGGCACTGGCTGTTTCTTCGGGGCAGGCGGCGCAGTTTATTGCCCTCAACAACATTCTGCAGGCCGGCGACAACTTCGTGAGCACTACGCACTTGTATGGCGGCACTTACAACCAGTTCAAGGTGGCGTTCAAGCGGTTGGGCATTGAGGTGCGCTTTGCCAACGGCGACCAGCCTAGCGAATTTGAAGCTCTGATCGACGAAAATACCAAGGCGCTTTACCTCGAAACCATCGGTAACCCGAGCTTCAGCATTCCGGATTTTGAGCGCATTGCCGCCATTGCCAATAAGCACGATCTGCCACTCATTGTGGACAATACGTTTGGAGCCGGGGGCTACCTGTTCCGGCCACTGGAGCACGGCGCGCACATTGTAGTTGAGTCGGCCACAAAATGGATTGGTGGCCACGGCACCAGCATTGGCGGCGTGATTGTAGACGGCGGCAAATATGACTTCGGCAACGGCAAGTTCCCGCAATTCACGGAGCCCTCGGAGGGCTACCACGGCCTCGTTTTTAATGAGGTATTCGGCAAAGGTGGCCCGTTCGGCAACATTGCTTTCATCATTCGGGCCCGGGTAGAAGGCCTGCGCGATTTTGGCCCTTCGCAGAGCCCGTTCAACTCTTTCCTGTTGCTGCAAGGCCTCGAAACCCTAAGCCTGCGCGTAGACCGCACCGTGGAAAATGCCCTGCGCATTGCTACTTGGCTAGAGCAACATCCGCAGGTAGAAGCCGTGAACTATCCCGGCCTGAAGAGCAGCCCGTACCACACGCTGGCCCAGAAGTACCTGAAGCGCGGCTACGGCGGCGTGCTCACCTTCGCCATCAAAGGCACCAAGGAAACCGCTATACAGTTCATTGATAACCTGAAGCTAATCAGCCACCTGGCCAACGTTGGCGACTCTAAAACGCTGATTATTCAACCCTCGGCTACCACGCACCAGCAGCTTTCTGAGGCAGAGCAGCGGGCAGCCGGCGTAACACCCACGTTGCTGCGCCTGTCGTTGGGCACGGAGCACTTCGAAGACATTCGGGCGGATTTGACCCTAGCCTTTGACGCCGTGCGCACGGCAGCTACTATTCCTTCCGGGGAGAGTGGCAGCACCCTCCTACCCGAACCCGAAACCGAACACGTTGCCACGCTGGAAGTCTGATACTTGAGAGGGGTTGATGCCGGGCCGCAGGTGAGAGAGCGGCTCGGATCAGCTTCCAGCAACGCAGCGCGCGGGCTGGTGCCTGGGCTTTCAGGAGAGAGGAAGCCGAGGACCAACGCCGCCCGCACTACAGCCGGGGCGGAGCCGGGCAGAATCGGCTCCGCCCGCAGGCTATTGACTTTGAAATTGCCCTAGTACCATGCCTTCCGAAGAAGAACCACACCTGTTTCGTTTGCCTAGGCCACTTCGGCTGGAAAGCGGCGCCATATTGCCTCAGGTGAACGTAACCTACCATACCTACGGGCGCCTAAATGCCTCCCGCGACAATGTGCTATGGGTGTGCCATGCCCTCACGGCTAACTCTGATGTGCTGAGCTGGTGGCCGGGGCTAGTAGGACCGGGCTGTTATTTCGACCCCGCCGACTGGTTTATTGTGTGCGCCAATGTACTAGGCTCCTGCTACGGCACAACCGGTCCAGCCTCTGCTGATGCCGACACGGAGCAAGCACCATATCAGGCGTTTCCGCTCCTGACCATCCGGGATATGGTAGCTGCCCATGAGGCCTTGCGTGAGCACCTTGCCCTACCGTCTATCCATACCCTGATTGGCGGCTCTTTGGGTGGGCAGCAGGCAGTGGAGTGGGCGGTGCAGCGGCCGGCATTGTTTGAGAACCTAGTGCTGCTGGCTACCAACGCACGGCACTCGGCCTGGGGCATTGCCTTCAATGAAGCCCAGCGCCTAGCCATCTTCGCCGACCCAACCTACCACACGACCACGCCGGACGGCGGCGCGGCGGGGTTGCGGGCAGCCCGGGCCACGGCGCTGCTCAGTTACCGCAGCCACCACGCCTACGGCCGCACCCAAACCGAAACCGACGACGAGAAGCTGGACGATTTTCTGGCCAGCTCTTATCAGCGTTACCAGGGTGATAAGTTGGTGGCGCGCTTCAACGCTCACAGCTACGTAGCCCTGTCGCGGGCTATGGACAGCCACCACGTGGGCCGGGGCCGCGGCAGTGTAAAAGCAGCCCTAGGGCGCATTAGGGCCCGAACCCTGGTACTTGGCATAACTTCTGATATACTGTTCCCGACTTCTGAGCAGCAGCAGCTTGCCCGCTACATCCGGGGGGCGCAATACGCTGAAATGGAGTCAGAATATGGCCACGACGGCTTTCTGATTGAAACTGCTCAAATCACTCACTTCCTTGAACGATTTTACGTCCAGACCTATGTCCACTAGCGCTGCGCCGTTACCCGCATTTTCTTCTGATTTCAACGCCCTAGCTAAGCGCAAAAAGCCGGCTACCCCGGCGTCGGAGCGCCGGCAGCTCCTTTTCGATCTGACCTCTGAAGCCGCTTTACTAGCTGCCCGTACCTTCGGAACCTACCTGCAACCCGAGCACGTGTTTCAGAGCAGCATCGAAAACCTGCAACCCGTTGATATTGCCTTTGCGGCCAGCTACGGCTGCCAAATTGAGCTGGAAGCCAGTATTCAGCGCCTGCCCGATGGCCGCATTACGGCCCTGATAATGCCCCAGCTCGCCCCGCAAATGGGCGCGGCAGCTGTCAGCATCGATGCCGATTTTACTTCGGCTTCGGGGCCGCTACCTGGATCTTCGGCCCTTACTGACTTGGAGGTGGAAATTTACCTGCGCACCGACGAAGACCGCCTGATTGACCTGCTTGACTTCAGCGAAATTTCGGAGGAAGCCGATGAGGATGGGTACGTGGTAGGCTATGTGGCGCTGGCGCATCTGCTGCGCCATCGGGAGGTGCTGCGCAAATACGGTGCGTTTCTGGTGCGCACGGGCAATGTGCGCCCAGTAAGTGCCAATGAGTACTCGGAAGAAGCAGCGTAAGCCGTTTACTACCCTAGCATTACTACAAAACCCTCCGCAGCACGTGCTGCGGAGGGTTTTGAGTTTCAGGCGGCCTAGTACGGACTAGCGGTAGTAGTGGGCGCTGAAGCTGGCGGCTCCGTTGCAGCCTGGGTAGCCGGTAGCGCTGGCAACGATGAAACTCCTGCTGAATCAGGAAGAGCTTTCAATACGTCGGGTTGCCAGCTGAGCGCTGGGCTTGGCGGCTGCACGGCAAGCCCTACACGCCTAGGCAATAGGAAGGCCGTAACCTGCGCCACGCGCCGCGGATTAAGCGCGGCGGCCAGCAACGGCCCGGGGGCACCATTCCCCAGAAGCGGCCGCAGGAAGTCACGCATTACAAAGAAAGCCGAATCAATGTAGGTGGCCTCAAAGGAGTATGGCACGTGGCCCGCGCCCCGGAAACTGCGCAGTACGCTGGGAACGCCCACGGCATTGGCCCTGGCACGCAGGGCACCGCTGCCGTACACCAGCTGCGGTGGCAGCGCCGAGCCCACGGTGCCGCGCCCATACGGCACCAGCCCGTCGCGGGTGCCGTGTACGCTGCACAAGGGTACATCGCCTTTTTCTAGCCAGGTGGCGCTGGCCAGCGCGCCGCAGAGGTTAATTACGCCCCGCGGACGGCTGCTGTACCCGGCGTGTCCGCCGCTGCCTTCCAGCCCGCCCAGGTCAGCAAGCCCTAAGTAAGCGGGCACTTCAGACACTTTATTGAGGTAGCCGGCTTGCAGGGCCATAAAGCCGCCGGCTGAAGACCCGCCCACAAACACAAAGCCTGGGTGCACCCGAAAACGCTTGGCATTGGCGGCATCATGCCGAAAAAAGCGCACCGCCGCCCGCATATCCTGAGTGGCCCGGATGGCGGCTCGGCCGATGCCTACGGTATCAAAGGGAAAGAAATACAACCGATAATCAATGGTAGCCGCAACATAGCCAAGCTTGGCCAGCCGCGTGCACAGCGCCGTCATAACGGCATCGTCGCGGGTGCCGGTCAGGAAGCCACCTTCGTGAGCCAGCACTACTACCGGGCGCCGCCGCACGGTGTCGCCGGTGGGCTGGTACACATCCATGTACAAGGTCTGGGGCAAGCCCAGCAGGCTGGTTACCTGAGCAAACTCCACCCCACGCTGCACCGTCACTTGCCGGAACATAGGCTTGTGGTAGCGGCCCCGGGTAGTATCGGGCGCGGCCTGGGCCTGCAACCGAGTTGGCAGCAGGCCCAGACCTAGCGTCAGTAGTAAAATAAAAAAGCGCACAAGCAGCATCAACTCAGAAAACACAAAAAGGTACGGGCATCACCTCTCCGCAAAGTTCGGACTAGTTTTCGGCACTTAGTCACAGAACGCAAGCAGCTTGCTATGTTTGTGCATCTGCTCTTCGCCCTTTCGTATGCCCACTACTGCCCCTCTCCCCTTACGGCCCGGCGACCGGGTTGCCATTGTCTGCCCCGCCCGCAAAGCCTCGCACGAGGAACTGGCCGCGGCCATTGCCACGCTGGAAAGCTGGGGACTTCAGGTAGTGCTCGGGGCTAGTACCAACGTGGGCTATCATCAGTTTGGCGGGGCCGATGAGGTGCGCCGCCAAGATGTGCAGCAGCAGCTCGACGACCCCAGTATCCGGGCCATTTTGTGCGCCCGCGGCGGCTACGGCACCACCCGCATCATCGATAGCCTTGATTTTACTAGGTATGCGCAGGCGCCCAAATGGGTAGCGGGCTTCTCCGATATCACGGCCCTTAACAGCCACCTGCTGAACCTGGGGCACCAAAGCATTCATGGCGTCATGCCGCTGCTGTTTCATCAGGAAGGTGGGCAGGAGTCGCTGGAAAGTTTGCGGCGGGCGCTGTTCGGTGAGCCAGTTAGTTATACCGCGCCGGCTCATCAGTTAAATATTCTGGGCACCGCCACCGGCGAGTTGGTGGGCGGCAACCTGAGCATGCTGCAAACCCTCACGGGCACCGCTTCCGATGCTTCCACGGCCGGGCGCATTCTGTTTCTGGAAGATATCGATGAGTACCTCTACGCCATTGACCGGATGCTGGTGCACCTGAACCGGACCGGCAAGTTGCGGCAACTGGCGGGCCTAGTAGTGGGGCACTTCACCAACCCCCAGGACAACGCCGTGCCCTACGGCCAAACGCCCCACGAAATCATCAATCAGTACGCAGGCGCCTATGGTTTCCCGATTGCCCACGGCTTCCCCGTCGGCCACGAGCCCGACAATCAGGCGCTTATTGTTGGCCGCATGGCGCGCTTAGTAGTGCAGGAGCAGGGCACCGTGCTTTCCTATATCTAATTCGGTTGCCTCCACTATGTCGGTTACCATCCGTCCCGTTTCGCCCCAGCACTTTCCGCAGCACCTCGACAGCTTATGCGAACTGCTGCGAGATGCCGTTGACTCCGGCGCTTCCGTGGGGTTTCTGCCACCTTTAGCACCGGAAGAAGCTAGGCAGTATTGGCAGGGCATAGCGGCGGCGTTGCCTTCGCAGGAAGTACTCCTGCTGGTTGCGGAGAAAGAAGGAAACGTGGTAGGCACCGCACAGCTGCATCTGGCCACGAAGGCCAACGCGGCGCATCGGGCAGAAGTAGCAAAAGTACTAGTACACAGCACAGCGCAACGCCAAGGAATAGGCCGCCAGCTTATGCACGCCGTGGAAGAACTAGCCCAACAGCACCAGCGCACCACCTTGGTGCTTGACACGCTGGAGGGCGCATCATCGGAGCTTCTGTACCAGGGCCTGGGCTACACAGCCGCTGGTGCCATCCCGGAATACGCGCGCGTGGCCAATGGCGCGCTGGAAGCCACGGTGGTGTATTACAAGCTACTTCGCTAGCTCTTATTAAAGCAGAAAGCCCCGGCAACATAGGCTACCGGGGCTTTCTTATGTTTTAATGCCTAGTAATTTACTCGCCGTAGATGGTGGTGAGCACCGTCTGGCCCACGGCTTTGAGCGTGCGCCGGTCGATGATGTTCATGTTGTCCTGGGTGGTGTGGTGATAGGGCTGAAACTCACCGTTCGGCAGGAAGTCGATGATATCAATGGTGCGGACGCCGGCTTGATTGGTGAACACATGGTCATCGGTGATGCCGGTGCCATCTTGGTACAAGAAGTAATCGGAGAAACCGAGTGCGGAGGCCGTGTTCCATACTTTATCTACCACGTCGCGGGCGTTCTGGCGCGAGAGTTCTTCGCGGCTGAACTTGGCTCCTTTGGCCCCTACCATATCCAGCAGAATGCCATAGTTGGGCTTATAATTCGCGGGCACCAAGTTCTTAGACCAATACTGGGAGCCCAGGCACCAGCTTTCCTTGTTGCCCAGCAGATTTTTCTTTTCGCTTTGGGTGCTGCCATCGTAGCCATAATCTTCGGAGTCGAAGAGAATGAAGTCGACGCCCACGCCGGGGGCTAAGCTGTCGGGCTGGGCAGCCAGTGTACGCGCCATTTCAAGGGCAATAGCCACGCCACTGGCGCCGTCAGAAGCACCATCGAGCGGCTCGTTTTTGCGGGCCTGGTCTTTGTCGGCAAACGGGCGGGTATCCCAGTGGGCAAAAACGGCCACACGGCGCGGCGCCTGCGGCATGTACTGGGCAATAATGTTGCGCGACTTCAGCATTTTGCCATCAAACGCCATAGCCTCAAACGGCTGCTCCTTCACCGTCAGGCCGGCATCCCGAAACTTCTTGATGATCCAGTCGCCGGTTTGCACGTGGGCTTTGGTGTTGGGCACCCGCGGACCAAACGCTACCTGCTTGGCCGTGAAGGCGTAGGCTGAATCGGCATTGAAGGCCGGCGCTTTGGGCAATGCAGCCTCCTCGGCTACCTCAGTTTCGGCTTCCGATGCGTCTTTTTTAGAGGGGCAGGCCGTAAGAAATAATAGCGCCGACAAAGCGGCTGGGGCAAAGCGAAAGAGCGTGGTCATGAGGGCAAGTTGCAGATATAAGCGTGAAGCTCCAGCTTCGCTACTCAAAGAAAGGCTTTGGCAAGAAAGAGCCACTAGGCTGGTGGCAGTCCGAAACGCCCGTTTCGGGTTTCCGGTTACTCTTCACTGTACGCCCAATCAACGCCGGCCTTGGTGTCTTTCACCACAATACCTTGCTCCTTGAGTGCGGCCCGAATCTGATCTACTTTATCATACGCTTTCGTGACTTTGGCTTCCTGGTAGAACTCCAAGGTCAGGCGCAGTAGGTCTTCGGCGCTGGCGCGGGGCTCGTCTGCAAGGCCCAGCACATCCTGCACCAGCGTTTGGTAGGCTTGAGTGGCTTCCTGCAACGCAGCTGCACTCACAGTAGAAAGCGTGGTGGGGTTGGCCGCAAAGCCGTTGAGCTTGCGCAGCAGATTAAACAGGCTGGCAATAGCACGAGCTGTGTTTAGGTCATCGTTCAGGCCGGCAAAGCAGTCAGCCACCAGCTTGCGCAGTTCTTCATCGCCTTTGTTGGTATCAGGCGCCTGGCCTTCCGTTATCGGTAGCACAGTGCGGCTCATGATAACGTCTCGCGACAAGCTGGCATCGTTGAGCTTCTCGAGCAGGCGCAAGCCATTCATCAGCTTACGGTACCCTTTGCGGGCGGCCTGCAAGCCTTCGTCCGTGATGTCAACGGTGCTGCGGTAGTGCGCCTGGAGCAGGAAGAACCGGGCCGTCATGGGCGAGTAGGCCTGGGCCAGCGTGTTATTGGAGCCCTCAAACAGCTGGCTGATAGTGATGAAGTTGCCGAGCGACTTGCTCATCTTCTGGCCGTTCACCGTAATCATATTGTTGTGCATCCACACCTGGGCTTCGTTGGTAGGGTGGTTGCAGGCCTGGCTCTGGGCAATTTCGCACTCATGGTGCGGGAACATCAGGTCCAGTCCGCCGCCATGAATATCAAACTCGGCGCCGAGGTATTTGCGGCTCATGGCCGAGCACTCCAGGTGCCAACCCGGAAAACCATCACTCCAGGGTGAGGGCCAGCGCATGAGGTGGCGCTCGTCGGCCTTTTTCCAGAGGGCAAAATCCAGGGGGCTGCGCTTTTCCTCCTGGCCCGCTAGGTTGTCGCGGGAGCCGGCCAGCAGCTCTTCTACCACGCGGTTAGAGAGCTTGCCGTAGCCGCGCCCAGCAGCGTTGTACGCAGGCACATCAAAGTATACCGAGCCGTTGGACTCATAGGCAAACCCATTCCCGATGATTTCCTCAATCATCTGAATCTGCTCTATGATATGGCCGCTGGCGCGGGGCGTGATATCGGGGGGTAAGCAGCCCAGGGCCTCCACGTGGGTTTGGTAGAGGTTGGTATAGCCTTCGGCCACTTGCATGGGCTCTACTTGGCGGGCGCGGGCAATCTTCCCGATTTTGTCTTCGCCTTCATCGGCGTCGCCCTCCAAATGGCCTACATCGGTAATGTTGCGCACGTAGCGCACGGTGTAGCCTAAGTAACGCAGGTAGCGCGTCAGCACATCAAACACCACCGGCCCGCGGGCATTACCAATATGGGCTTCGTTATACACCGTTGGTCCGCACAAATACACTCCCACAAAAGGGGCGTGCAGGGGTTCAAACGGGGCTTTCCGACGGGTGAGGGTATTGTAGAGCGATAGGGGGTGCTGCATGGGTACAAAAGTAACCGCAGAATTTGCAGAGTAAGTGGAATGCACAGATTTTATAACCTGTGGCCAGAGGGTCCGGCGCGTAGCGGGTTGTAACAGCCAACTACGAGAAAAGACTACATACTAACCCAAATTCCCTCCAATTTCCCGCAACTAAGTCTAAAACCACTGCCAAGAGGTACAAAAGCTTTTGACCGTAGTTTATAAAGTTCACTCAGTGGTATATGCGTTGGGGTTTGGGGTATTAAACTACCTAGGGAGTTTTTCCCTTTTGGAGTTGGTAAGTAGCCATGGTGGGGAAGTGGTCGGAATACGGAATTTCATAGTGCACCCAGAAGTCGGCCACCGTCCAGTGCGGGCCGGCAAACTGGTTATCGATGCGCACAAAGGGCAAGCGGCCATTGTAAGTACTGCCCACGCCGTTGCCCACAGCTGCCCAGGCATTTTGAAAGCGGTCGGCTAGTTGGTCGTAGCTATAGCTGTAGGGCACATCGTTGAGGTCGGCACAGAGCAAAATAGGGTAGCGGCATTTGGCGAAGCGGTTTACTAGGGTGTCAACTTGCCAATGCCGGGCAATGGCGCCGCGCTTAAACCGCCGCAGCAAGCCGAGTCCTTTTTGCTTCAGGCCCGCCTTACTGGAGTAACTGTCCACGATATCCTGCTCATCCAGACTCATGCTTTGCAGATGGAAGCTGTACACCCGAATCGTATCCTGAGAAGGCAGCTGCACATCGGCCCACATGGCGTGGTTCTGGGTAAGCTTACCGAAGCTGATGGTACCGCGGTTTACAATAGGGTGGCGCGAGAAAATAGCCATACCGAACTCCGCCCCGGCACTATTGGTCAGGGTTTTGGAAAGGAAGACTTGGCGGCCGGCTTTCTGCCCGATCTTATCCACTGTCTGGAACACATCCTTATCCTTGGTACGGATAGAAGTCGGCTCGTTGTAAAACTCCTGCAGACAGAGAATATCGGCTGGGTTCTCGACCAGCCAGCGCACCATCTGGCGCGAAGAGTTCAGGCCGGCGTCGCGTAGCTGCGGATACACATTGAAGATGCGCACATTCGCTGAGAGCACCTTTACAATGGGGCCACCGGCTTGCTGAGCGGCTTCAGAAGGCGCTACGCGCAAGGGGTGCAGGGCTAGCCCGCGCTGAAAGTGCGGCCACGTAAGCACCGCCACGGCCAGCGGCAGCAGCGCTACCGGCCAGCGCCGCAGCAGCCAATACACCACCGCCACTAGGTTCAGCCCGAGGGCCAACGGTAGCGTGAGGGCCCCGAAGATGGCAGGCCAGAAGGTGTAGGCCGGAATCTGGACGCAGGCAATGGCTACCAGCACCCACAAGACCAGCAATACAGTGCACTTAAAAGCAAATGAACGACGCACAAGCAACCTTTTTCCTGACTAGTAGATCAGGAGCAAAGGTAGAGGTTACCTTTAAGCCTTAGCACTTAGAACTGGACCAAGTTTTGCGCGCACATTCTGTATCTTACTACCGCTGTATCCTACCTGCGTATGCCCCGACTTTTTACTTTCTTTTCTCTTGCGTTATTTCTTTCTATAAGCAGTTTCGCTAGCCCCTTTCCCAAGCCAAGCCCGGCTCTTTCCGCAGTGCCGGAGCGAAGCCTGGAGTTTGTGGAAAACAAAGGCCAGTGGGATGCCAAAGCGCACTATATGGCCGAGCTACCCGCCGCCGGCCGCCTGTTTCTGACGCGCACCGGCTTTACCTACAGCTTTCTGGACCCCGCCGACTTACGCACCCATGCGCACGCTCAGGAAAGCAACACCGCTGCCCGCCCGGCCTCAGCATCAAATGAGCTGCACGGCCACGCCTACACCATGACGTTTGAGGGCGGCAACGCCAGCGCCCAATTACGCGCTGATGAGCCTACCTCCGAAGTACGCAACTACTTCAAGGGCTCCGACCAACGCCAGTGGGCTAGCAATGTGCGCGGCTTCCGAACTGTAAATTATTCGGGGATTTATCCGGGCATTGGGGCGAAAGTGTATGAAAACGCCGACCAGCAGCTGGAATATGATTTTATGGTCGCGCCTAACGCTAAGCCAACTGCCATTCGGCTGCGGTATGAGGGCGTGCGCCAGCTGCAGCTTACCCCCGAGGGCCACCTGCTGATTCAAACCTCGGTAGGAGATATTACGGAGCAGGCTCCCCGCGCCTGGCAGATTGCCGCCAACGGCGAGCGGCTGCCGGTTAGCTGCCGGTTTGTGCTCAGTAAGCAGGTAGTGCAGTTCAAGCTCGGCGAATACAATCCGCGCCTACCCCTGATCATCGACCCAACCGTGGTGTTTTCCTCGTTTACGGGCTCTACCGCCGACAACTGGGGCTTCACGGCCACCTATGATGAGGCCGGCAACATGTATTCGGGCGGCATAGCGTTCAACGTAGGCTACCCTGCCTCTATCGGTGCCTTCCAGACCACCTTTGCCGGCGCTACGGATGTGGCCATCATCAAATACAAAATCACGGCCTCCGGACCGGCGGCGCGGCTGTATGCTACGTACCTGGGTGGCAACGGCACCGATGCGCCGCACAGCTTAGTGGTAAACGGCCGCGACGAGCTCGTAATTCTGGGCTCTACCAGCTCGCGCAACTTCCCCGTTACCAATGGGGTAGTGCAGGGCACCTTTCGGGGCGGCCCCACCATCAATCCGTTTGGAGGGGCCTCTGGCGGCGTAATGGAATACTCTAGCGGGTCCGACTTGTTTGTGGCTACGCTTACTACGACTGGCTCGCAGCTAGTGGCTTCTACATTTTTGGGAGGTGGCGGCAACGACGGGCTCAACCTGAACCTGATCAACAACTATGGCGACCAGTTTCGGGGCGATGTAGTAACCGATGGCGACAACAACGTGTACCTGGTTTCGGTCACGCAGAGCACCAACTTCCCGACGGCACAAGCGCTGCAATCCACACTGAAGGGCACCTCCGATGCTGTAGTGGTAAAGCTACCGCGCCTGCTGGATAAGCTGATCTGGAGCACGTACCTGGGCGGCAGCACCGCCGATGCGGCCTTCTCGGTGCAGCTCACCCCCGACCGGCGCCTGTACGTGGCCGGCGGCACTACCAGCTCCGACTTCCCAACCGTAACCGGGGCGTTGCAACCGAGGCTGGCCGGCGCGCGGGATGGATTTATTGTGTGCTTTGATCCGGCTGGCAACACGTTGCGCCAAAGTACCTACCTGGGCACCAGTGCCAGCGAAATCATCTTCTTTCTGCAGCTCGATAACAGCGGCGACGTGTTCGTACTAGGCCAGACCACGTCCTCAACCTACCCCACTACCCCCGGTTTGTACGGCAAGCTTGGTGCGCATCAGTTTATTCATAAGCTGTCGTCCGCCCTTGATAGAGGCGTTTACAGCACCACGTTCGGCTCCACGCAGCCCGGCTTCGACATATCTCCCACGGCTTTTCTGGTTGATGATTGTGAGCGAGTATACGTGAGCGGCTGGGGCGGCAGCACCAATGCCACCTATGCCGGCGGCAGCACCAAGCTGCTGGAAACTACCGCCGACGCCCTGCAAAAAACAACCGATGGCAACGACTTCTACCTGGCGCAGTTCCGCCCCGGCCTCACGGGCCTCGAGTACGCTACGTTCTTCGGGCAGGCGGGCGGTACCGGCGAGCACGTGGACGGCGGCACCTCCCGCTTTGATAAGCGGGGCGTGGTGTACCAAGCCGTATGCGGCGGTTGCCGCGGCACACAGGGCTTTCCGGTGCCGGCCGGCGCCAATTACTACAACACGCGCAATGGCAGCACCAACTGCAACAATGCGGCCTTTGCCATCAATTTCGGTATTACGGTAGCCGACCCCGGCCCTACCCGCTACGTGTGCCTGACCAACGGCCCGGTTACGCTCGGCGGACAGCCTAGTGGCGGCACCTGGACTGGTCCCGGCGTCACGCGCCAGACCAACGGTTCTTATCAGTTTACGCCTTCTGCTGACCTAGTAGGGCGCAACGTACTGCTGTACACCGTAACTACTACCGGCACCTGCCAGAGCACCCGCCCGCTCCGCATGATTGTGACGCCAGAGCTACCTGTCACGATTTCGCCCGTGCCGCCTATGTGCGCCGATGGTGCGGCCGTAACGCTGGAAGTCAGCCTGGCGGGCGGCACCTGGAGCACGGTGAAAGGCCTTTCCGGCAACGTGTTTAATCCGCAGCAGGCGGGCCCGGGCACCTACACACTGCAGTATTCTTACTCCGATTCGTTGGGCTGCGGCACCGCTACCCGCGTTTTAACTGTAAGCCCGCTGCCCCAGCCGAATGCCGGGCCTACCCTCACCTTTTGCGCCTACGAAACCAAAGCCCTGCAACTGACCGGCGCCAGCCCAACCGGCGGTACCTGGAGCGGCCCTGGCGTAACGCCCGACGGCCTGTTCACCCCACCCGATACCAACCTGCGTGGGGGCATATTTACGCTTCGCTACACCGTAGAAGTGAATGGCTGCACCGCTTCGGCCACCCGCCGCATTGTAGTCACGCCGTCGCCTACCGTCAATTTTCCGCTGAACATACCGGAGTGCTCGACTGCACCACAATACACGGGCTTGGCCCCTTTCACAGTCAACTTCGAGCCAGTGCTAACCGGCGGCACCTATGAGTGGGATTTTGGCGATGGTTGCCCCATCTCCAAAGAAGAACGTCCAACGCACCTCTATACCGCAGCCGGCACCTTCAATGTGAAGCTCACAGCCCGCTACTCCGATTGTACCGTGGAAACCAGTTTTGCGCCGGTCATCGTGGGGGATGTATTCGTCCCGAACATCATCACGCCCAACCTCGACACCAAGAATGATACGTTTGTGCCGCGCTTCAGCTGCCGGCCGGCCTCTCTGCGCATCTTCTCGCGCTGGGGCAATAAGGTGTACGAAACCGATAACTACCGCAACGACTGGCAGGCCGATAATCTGCCGGCGGGTACTTACTATTACCACCTGAAAGATGCCGACGGGCGCACGGCCAAAGGTTGGCTTACGGTGCAGCGCTAAATTGTGTGTTAGCCCCACTAATTTGGGCTAAAGAGGAGGCAGATAACGCGTAGCTTTGCGAAACTACCCGTTATCTGCCTCTTGCTATATGAAGCAACTCTACTTGTTTTTATGTCTGTTGTGTGCGGTTCAAGTGTCCGTCAGGGCTAGTAGCCCAACCCCCTCAGATAAGCAGTTAGAATTTATTGAAAACCGTGGCCAGTGGCCCGCTCCCGTACTTTTTTCAGCCGATGTTCCGGGTGGCCGCCTATTTCTGGAGCCTACTAGCCTGACCTACGCACTAACGGCCGGCGTTCCGCACGCGCATGGTGCCGAGGCTCGTGCTACTAGCCCCGCTCCGGCCCCCAACCGCCTGGTACCCGCACACGCCTTCCGGGTTGAGTTTGTAGGCGCTGCCGCCGGGCCCGTAGTAACCGCCACAGAGCCCACGCAGGAAGTGCGCAACTACCTGCGCGGCAACGACCCCAAACGCTGGGCACATGCCGTTCCCAGTTTCCGCCGGGTGCGCTACCAGCAGCTGTGGCCCGGCATTGGGGCGCAGCTCTATGAAAACCAACAGCAACAGCTGGAATACGACTTTGAGCTGGCGCCAAATGCCGATGCGGCGGCCATTCGGCTGCGCTACCGTGGCGCAGAAAGCATGCGGCTTACCCCTGAAGGCACCCTAGAGATTCGCACGTCCGTGGGTTTGGTGAAAGAGCTAGCCCCTAAAGCTTGGCAAACCGATGCCACCGGCAAGCGCCAGCCCGTAACCTGCGCCTATGTGCTGGAGGGCCAGCAGGTGCAGTTCCGCCTCGGCCGCTATGACCACCGCCGCGCCCTTACCATCGACCCAACCGTGGTGTTTTCCTCGTTCACAGGCTCTACCGCCGATAACTGGGGCTTCACGGCTACCTACGATCAGGAAGGTAACCTCTACACGGGCGGCATTGTGTTTGGGGTGGGGTATCCGGCCAGCGTAGGCGCCTACAACGAAACGTACCAGGGTGGTGTTGATATCGCCTTGATTAAGTACCGCACCACGGCTACCGGCCCAGCTGCCCGCGTGTGGGCCACGTACCTGGGCGGCAGCAGTGCTGAGTTTCCGCAAAGCTTGGTGGTAAATAGCCGCAATGAGCTGCTGATTCTGGCCACTACTGGCTCCAATAACTTCCCCACCACGCCCGGCGCTATTGATGCCAGCTTCAATGGTGGCTACGCGGTGAACCCGTTTTCGCACCCGGCCACGCGCATGGATAATGGCTCCGACCTGGCCGTAACGCGCCTCAGCGCCGATGGCTCCCGGTTAGTTGGCTCTACCTACCTAGGCGGCGGGGGCAATGAGGGCCTCCTCGTATCGAATAGTGTGTTTAAGCTGATTCAAAACTACGGCGACCAACTGCGGGGCGACATTTTGGTGGACAGCCGCGACAACGTCTATATTGCCTCGAACTCACCTTCCGGCGACTTTCCAGTTCGCAATAATTTTCAGCCCTTCATAGCTGGCCAGAACGGTGTAGTCTGCAAGCTTAGTCCCAGCCTTGACCAGCTTACCTGGGGTAGCCACTTGGGCGGTAACCAACCCGATGCAGCGTACTCGCTCCAGCTAGATGCCAGCGGCCGCGTGTATGTAGCCGGCGGCACTACCAGCCCCGATTTTCCAACTACCCCGGGCAGCGTAACGCCTGCGCAGCATGAGGGAACCGACGGCTTTATTGTGCGCATTAGCGCCGATGGCTCGGTGCTGGAAAAAGCGGCGGTGCTGGGTACGCTGGCCTACGACCAAGCGTATTTTGTGCAGCTTGATAAGGCAGGCAGCGTGTATGTCCTCGGCCAGACCCTAGGCAACTACCCGACAGTAGGCGGCCGCTACGGCGTCGAGAATGGGCGGCAGTTTATTCATAAGCTGAACGCCGACCTGAGCGTAACAGAATTTGCTACCGCCTTCGGCAGCGGTGAACCCTGGATTGACATTTCCCCCACGGCCTTTCTGGTGGACCAGTGCGAGCGGATTTACGTGGCGGGCTGGGGCGGCGGCAATAACGTAGGCTACGGCAACGGCAACGTGCGCAAGCTCCCGACCACCGCTAACGCCACGCAGCGTACCACCGATGGCAGCGACTTTTACCTGATGCAGCTTTCAAGCGGCGCTTGGAGCCTAGATTATGCCACCTTCTTTGGGGGCAATGGCCAAGACCACGTAGATGGCGGCACCTCTCGCTTTGATCCGCGAGGCGCCGTGTACCAGGCGGTGTGCGGCGGTTGCGGCGGCTCCAGTAGCTGGCCCATTCCGCCTGGCGCAGGGTACTACTCTACCGTCAATAATAGCACCAACTGCAACAACGCCGCCTTCAAATACAACTTTGAAACCGTGAACGTACTAGCCGGCACCGACCGGGATGTATGCGTGGCCGCCGCGCCTGTAAAGCTCACCGGTAGCCCGCTTGGGGGCGTATGGACCGGGCCCGGTGTATCGGGCTCCGTAGCAACAGGCTATGTTTTCACGCCTACCGCAGCGTTACTAGGCCCCCAAAACCTAACGTATACCGTCACCGGCATTGGGCCCTGCGGAGGCGTTTCTGACTTGCGCCTGACGGTGGTACCGGCTCCTGGCGTAGCGTTTACCGAACCCGCTCAAGCCAACTTCTGCCTGAACCCTGGGCCGCCGCAGCCTCCTGTTCTGCTAGTCGCCTCAATTGCGGGCGGTACTTTCTCTGGCCCAGGCGTGAGGGATGGCGCGTTTTCTCCTTCGGAGGCCGGCCCCGGGACGCACACGCTGGTATATACGGTAGATGCGGCCGGATGTCAGCTCCAGACGACGCTCAAGGTTACCGTAACGCAGGCCGATGCGGGGCCTGACTTCACTGTGTGCACCGGTACTGCCCCCCGCAAGTTGGTGGGCACCCCGGCGGGCGGGTTCTGGTCGGGCCCAGGCGTTTCCAGCAACCTAACAACCGACTTCGTATTCACGCCGACGACCAATCTCATTGGCTACCACACGCTACTTTACACTATTACTTTACCTAATGGCTGCACCAGCACCAGCGCAGTAAACGTGAGCGTACAGCCGACTCCCACCTTCACAGTTCCTGTCCTTCCCCCTTACTGTACCGATACCAACACTCCCGTACCACTGCCCAAAGGAGCAATCTGGGGCGGCCCCGGTGTAAATGGGCCTGTTGGCAGTGTGTTTACCTTTACACCGGCCCTAGCCGGCCCTGGCACCCATACCCTAAACTACCGCACTGGCTTTGGCCCGTGTGATATTGCGGGCACAGTTTCCGTAAAGGTGGGGCTCCCGCTAACGGTAAACGCCGGCCCCGATACTACCCTCTGCCCGGGCACGAGGCAGCCGTTTCAGGTAAGAGCCAGCCCGGCTGGTGGCATCTGGAGTGGCCCTAATGTCAGCCCAAGCGGAGTGTTTACGCCGCCCGCTAACTTTACCGGCTCTGTAACCCTTACCTATACTATACCCAATGCCTGCGTGACCACCAGCACTCGGCAAGTAAGCGTGGCGCCGGTTCCTACTACCGCTCCTATCTGGACACCTGCCGGCTGCCCTGAAAATCGTTTGGCTCCGCTTACACTTACCTTCTCGGGAGGGGCTAGTACCACCACCTGGGATTTTGGCGATGGAACTCCTCCGGTTACGGGCGCTACTACCACCCACACGTATGCCCAACCTGGCGCCTACCAGCCCCGCCTCGTTACAGCCTACAACGAGGGGCGCTGTACGGCGGCGGCGGCCTTGCCTACGGTTGCGGTTGTTCCGTCCGTCCTGCCCCCCAATATTATCACTCCGAACGGCGACCCAAAAAATGAATTTTTCGTGGTGAGTACCGCCTGCCCTTCCCAAATCCAAATCTATTCGCGCTGGGGAGCCAAGGTATTTGAGGCGGCTCAGTACCAAAACAACTGGAACGGAGCAGGCCTTCCGGGCGGAGTTTATTACTACCTGCTGCGGGCTACCGATGGCACCACCCTAAAAGGCTGGCTTAACGTACAGCGGTAGCGCAACAGGGCTTGCTTTCGGGCAGTAATTGTATTATCTTTGCACCAGCAAACTAGAAGACAATGAGAGGGGACGGACAGTCCCCTCTTTCTTTTATCACCCTTGTCCTACCTATGAAACTTGACCGCGCCCGCCTTTCGGAGCTACTCCAAGACAGCCTGCCCACCGACGGCGGACTGTTTGTAGTAGACCTGACTGTTTCTGACGCTATTCGCCCTAAAGTTACTGTCACGCTTGATGGTGAAGAAGGTGTTGGCATTGATGAGTGCGCGCAGGTTAGCCGCCGATTGGCGCGCCGGGTAGATGAGGAGTACGGGGAGGATGCCAGCTACACGCTGGAGGTGACTTCGCCAGGCGCCGACCAGCCCCTGCGCGACCCGCGCCAGTACACCCGCCACGTGGGCCGCAACCTAAGCCTCAAGCTCACAGACGGCACCGAAAAAACCGGCACTCTGGAAGCAACTGAAGCCGAAGGCATTCAGTTGACAGAAATAGTGAAGGAGAAAAGCAAGACCAAGACCCTCCCCACCGCTTTCGTTGCTTTTGCTGCTATCAGCGAGGCCAAAGTGGTGATTTCGTTTAAATAACTAGCTGAGCGCTGTGGGTAAGGCACTACCCCAAATGAGTTCTTCATTTGCCTCCCTACCTCACACTCATCAACCGATAATCAACAGCAAATCAGTATGAACAGCAACGTCCTGATTGAATCATTTGCCGAATTCGCCCGGTCGAAGAACATCGACCGCCCCACGATGATGAGCATCCTGGAGGAGGTATTCCGCACCATGATTCGGAAGAAGTACGACGATGATTCGAACTTCGACGTCATCCTGAACGTCGATAAGGGTGACCTGGAAATCTGGCGTAACCGCGAAATCGTTGACGACAACTCCGAGGACATCTGGGATTTCGACAAGATTCCGCTGTCAGAGGCGCAGAAAATTGAGCCGGACTTTGAGATTGGTGAGCAGGTAGCCGAAGAAGTAAAACTCGAGGACTTCGGTCGTCGGGCAGTACTAATGGCCCGTCAGACGCTGATTCAGCGGGTGAAAGACCTGGAGCGCGACAACCTCTACCAGGCGTACAAAGACCAGGTAGGCGAAATCGTGGTAGGCGAAGTGTACCAGGTGTGGGGCCGCGAAGCCCTTATCCTGGACAAGGATGAAAACGAGCTAGTATTGCCTAAAGGCGAGCAAATCCCGAAGGATCGTTACCGTAAAGGGGACACCATCCGGGCCGTTGTGCACCGCGTAGATGTGCTGAACGGCACGCCTAAAATCATCCTTTCCCGTGCGGCGCCCGCTTTCTTGGAGCGCCTCATGGAGCAGGAAGTGCCTGAAATCTTCGATGGCCTTATCACCATCAAGAACATTGTGCGCGAACCAGGCGAGCGGGCCAAAGTAGCTGTTGAAAGCTTCGATGACCGTATCGATCCGGTAGGCGCCTGCGTAGGCATGAAAGGCTCTCGTATCCACGCAGTGGTGCGCGAGTTGGAAAACGAAAACATCGACATCATCAACTACACCGACAACTTGGAGCTGTACATTGCTCGGGCCTTGTCGCCGGCGAAGATTACGTCGATGAAAATAAACGAACAAACTGGCCGGGTTTCCGTGTTCTTAAAGCCTGACCAGGTATCACTGGCCATCGGACGGGGCGGCGCGAACATCAAGCTGGCCTCGCGGTTAGTGGGCATGGAAATCGACGTCTTCCGGGATGCCGGCGACTTCGAGGAAGATATTGCTCTGGACGAGTTCCAGGACGAAATCGAAGGCTGGATCCTGGACGAGCTGAAGAAAATCGGCCTTGACACCGGGCGTTCCGTACTTGCTGTCAGCAAAGAAGACATCGTTCGTCGGACGGAACTGGAAGAAGAAACGGTGGAAGAACTCTTCCGTGTGATCAACCAGGAGTTCGAAGACAGCGAAGAACAGAACGACGAAGCACCAAATTCCGGCGGCGCGCAATGAGTGCGCGGCGGCCGGTACGGCAAGGGCGTTAAAATCAGGCCGGGTGGCTTGATTTTGACCCCGCCCGGCAAGATTTAATGTAGTACCTTTGCAACTGAATAAGAGTATCGTTCGCGAGCATAGAATGGCGGAAGCAGCAACCAAACGGCTGAATCAGGCGGCCAAAGACCTGAACGTTGGCCTTTCCACAATTGTGGATTTTCTAACGGGAAAAGGGCATGTCATCGAAAACAAACCGACGACGAAGCTAACGTCTGAGCAGGTATCCCTGCTCGAGAAGGCGTTTGCGTCGTCGGCGCAGGATAAGATGGAAGCCGCAAAACTCAGTCAGGCCAAGCGCCAGAGTGAGTTAGACGCAGCCGCAGCGCAAGCTGCTCAGGCACGTAGTGTCGAGGCTGCGCCCAAACCCGTGGCTGCTGCGCCCGCTCCGGCTCCCAAGCCGGCTGCTCCGCAACCCGCTGCCCCGGCCCCTCAGCCCGCTCCGGCTGCTGAAGCTCCTAAGCCTGCCCCCGCGCCTGCTCCTGTTGAGGAACCGGCGCGCGTGCCTGGCTTGAAAGTGATGGGCAAAATCGAGCTTGACTCGAAAGGCCGTCCGGTTCCGCCCCGCCCCGCTGCTGCAGCGCCGCAACCAGCCAAGCCTGCTCCACAGCCGGCACCGGTAGTAGAAGCGCCAAAGCCCGCTCCGGCTCCCGTAGCTGAAGCACCAAAAACAGAAGCTAAACCAGTTCCCGAAGCGCCTAAGGCAGCTCCGGCACCGGTAGCAGAAGCTCCTAAGCCCGCACCTGCTCCGGCGGCTGCGGCTCCGGAACCTGCTGCTCCGGCTCCCGTTGCTGAAGCGCCAAAAGCGCCTGCTCCTGTTGCCTCGGCCCCTGCCCCTAGTGTTCCTGCCACTCCAGCTCCGGAAGCTCCCGTTACTGCTTCTCCTGAAGCGCAAGCGGAAGAAGGAACCATCGTGGCTAAAGCCGATCAGCTGAAAGGCCTGACGGTGCTAGGCAAAATTGAACTTCCCCTCGATTCGTCGCGGCGTGGAGGAGGAGGCCGCGGGGCTCGCCCGGTGGCATCGTCTGATGTACGCAAGAGCGGTTTGAACCCGGCTGATAAGAAGAAGCGCCAGCGCATCCCGATGGGAGGCCCCGGCGCTCCTGGTCAGCAAGGCGGAGGACAAGGTGCTCCTGGCCAGCAAGGTGGTGGTAACCGCCCAAGCGGTGGACAGGGTGGCCCAGGTGGCAACCGTCCGACCAGCCCAGCTGGCAACCGTACAGGTGGTGGTCAGGGTGGCAATAGCCGTCCGGGCCAGAACCAAGGTGGTGGCAACCGTCAGCCTGCTCCAGCCCTTACGCCTGAGCAAAACGACAAGCAAATTCAGGAGCAGATCAAAGCCACGCTGGCCAAACTCAGTGGTGGCCGCGGTCAGCAGCAGAACCGTGCTAAATACCGCCGTGACAAGCGTAACACCGCCGCAGAAGACCGCGAGGCCATGCGCGCCCAGAATGAACTGGACGCCAAGACTCTCAAGGTTACGGAGTTCATCTCGGCTAACGACCTAGCGTCGTTCATGGATGTCTCGGTGAACGAGGTAATCAAGGTGTGCCTGAATATGGGCATGTTCGTATCCATCAACCAGCGCCTCGACGCCGAAGCTATCACCGTAATTGCGGATGAGTTTGGCTTTGACATCGAATTCCTGAGCGCTGAGGAAGAAGATACGACCATCGTAATTGAAGACAACGAGGAAGACCTGCAGCCCCGTGCTCCTATCGTGACCATCATGGGTCACGTTGACCACGGTAAGACTTCGCTGCTTGACTATATTCGGAATGCCAGCGTAGCGAAAGGTGAAGCCGGGGGTATTACCCAGCACATCGGTGCCTACGATGTAATGACGAAATCTGGTAAGCGCGTTACCTTCCTGGATACACCGGGTCACGAAGCGTTTACCGCTATGCGTGCCCGTGGTGCCAAGGTGACGGACATTGCCATCATTGTGGTAGCAGCCGACGACTCGGTGATGCCGCAGACGAAGGAAGCCATCAACCACGCACAGGCAGCCGGTGTTCCGATTGTTATTGCGCTTAACAAGATTGATAAGCCCGGCGCTAACCCCGACAAAGTGCGGGAAGAGCTATCGGCTATCAATGTGCTGGTGGAAGAATGGGGTGGTAAGTACCAGAGCCAGGAAGTATCGGCTAAAACGGGTCTCGGTATTGATGATCTGTTGGAGAAGGTATTGCTGGAAGCAGAAATTCTGGAACTGACTGCCAACCCCGACCGCAACGCGGTAGGTACCGTTATCGAAGCCTCGCTGGACAAAGGCCGTGGCTACGTAACTACGGTACTGGTGCAAACCGGCACAATGCAGGTAGGCGACATGGTACTGGCAGGCCCGCACTTTGGGCGTGTGAAGGCCATGACCGACCACCGCGGTAAAAAGATGAAGAAAGCCGGCCCGGCTACTCCAGTTCAGGTTCTTGGCCTGACCGGTGCCCCCCAGGCTGGTGACAAGATTCAGGTGATGGAGACGGAGCGCGAAGCCCGCGAACTGGCTACCCAGCGCCAGCAGCTGGCTCGTGAGCAGAGCTTGCGCACCAAAAAGCACATTACCCTCGACGAAATTGGTCGCCGCCTGGCTATCGGTTCGTTTAAGGAGCTCAACGTTATCGTGAAAGGTGACGTGGACGGCTCGGTGGAAGCACTGGCCGACTCCCTGTTGAAGCTGAGCACGCCGGAAGTGGCCGTGAACATCCTTAACAAAGGCGTGGGTGCTATTTCGGAATCCGACGTGTTGCTGGCATCCGCCTCCGACGCTATCATCATCGGCTTCCAGGTACGTCCTTCGCTGAGTGCCCGCAAGTTGGCTGAGCAGGAGCAGATTGATATTCGCCTCTACTCTATCATTTACAACGCCATTAATGAGGTTAAGGATGCCATGGAAGGCATGCTGGCCCCAACGGTGAAGGAAGTGGTAGTAGCCAACGCCGAGATTCGTCAGGTGTTCAACATCACCAAAGTGGGCACTATTGCCGGCTGTATGGTGACGGACGGTACCTTTACTCGGAAAACCAAAGTTCGTTTGGTGCGCAACGGTATCGTGGTGTACTCAGGCGAGATTCAAGACCTCAAGCGCTACAAAGACGATGTGTCGGAAGTACGTCAGGGTTACGAATGCGGTATTTCGTTGAAGAACTTCAACGACCTGCGCGAAGGCGACAACATCGAAGGTTTCGAAGAGCAGGAAGTGAAGCGTACGCTGTAAGCAAACGCTTTGAAGCATATAGTAGCCTAGCGGGCCCCGACTTTCACCGGTCGGGGCCCGTTGTGTTTTCAGCCTGTTACGGTCGTATTACTACCTTATACTTCGGGCCTACGTATTGCCTAGGCGCATTGTGCTGTATCATTTTTGGCCGGGCCTGCGTTGCTGCCTTGCGTGTAGCATCTGCCTTTCTCTTTTCCTATGAAAAAAACCAGTGCCTTCGTTCTGCTTTCGGCCTTGCTTACAACCTCTGCCCTAGCGCAAATAAAATCACCTATTCCCTTGGGCACACCGGTGGCGCCGGGCGTTTTGTTTCGGCAGGGCACCACGGCCGTCAATTTGGGCTTGGGCCTGGGCACCGGATACGGGTTCGGCAACTCTCTGGAGTCAAGCCCTGCCGTCAGCCTTTCGGCGGAAAAAGGCCTAGTAGAAGGCATCGGGCCGGGCGTGATTGGAGTGGGTGGCCTAGTAGGCTACAAAAGCTACCACTACGACTACGCTGGCACCTCAGATAAGGCCCGCTGGACCAACGTCATTGTATTAGCCAGAGGTACTTATCACTATGATTTGCTGGAAGTAAACAAGCTCGATACGTACGCGGGAGTAAGCCTCGGATTCCGGGTGGAGTCGTTTAAGAACCCGCAGAACGACGAGGCGCTCAAGCAACGCTACAACGAATCGTATGGCGGCTTACGTTTTGAACGAGGTATTTTCCTAGGTGCCCGCTACTTCGTAACCGATGGTATTGGGGCGTTTGCTGAAGCCGGCTACGATATGACCTACCTTAAGTTTGGCCTAACCGCTAGTTTTTGACCTCCAGCAGGTTACGGAGCCTAGGAGGCCTAGTGCCTTCTGCCTGTACTGCCAACAAAAAAGCCCCGACACGCTGTGCCGGGGCTTTTTTGTTGGGGAGCTGTTCTACTAAAAAAACAGGAAGTGTTTCTTTTTCTTATGGTTTAGCGGCTTGCCCTTGGGCTCGGCGTAGCCAGAGGCACGCGTTTGGCCGCGCTTCTGGCGAGCGGTTCCGACGCCTTTCTCTTTAAACTTGCGCACCGTGAATCCACCGGAGCCTTTCTCGAACTGCCGGGCCGGGCCGGCGGCTCGCCCAAAGCTGGTGTTGCCGGTATTCATGCCCGAGCGAGCCTCCAGAACTTCCAATTGCTGGTCGCGCTTAGCTTCGTCGGGGTTCATGCTCATGCGCTGCTGCATGCGGGCAATATCGGAGGCCGAAGACTTACGCTTTTTCCGGGCGCCTTCTTCTGTAGGTCGCGGAGCCTGCCCTATCACATCGGTGCGGGTAGTGCTGGCAGTACTTTGGGCCATAGCAGCAGGAGCAGCCAGTAGGCCGGCAGCGGCAAGTAGCAGGGCAGAAAGCAACGTCTTCATAGAGCAGGAAAGAGGGGAAAAGCAGCCCCCACTAACGCACATCCGGGATGTAGCGTTGCGGTAGGTTGTTGCGCCTAACGGGCAGTGAGTAAAGTTAGTTCAAATCAAGTTAAAACTTGTAAGTCAGGCCAATACCCAAGGTTTCTTTAAACTGAATGCGCCGCCCACGTTCTTCGGCAGTGCCATCTTCGTCGCGGTCAATAGGCACCAGAATGTCGTCGTCGTACACCAAATTGGTAGTTACGCTGGCACTAATAAACTTATTGACCTTGAAATCAATCAGGTTCTCCCAGTTCACATCAACGTTCTGGGGGTTGTGAAAATAGTTGCTGAACAGCTCCAGCCTAGTAGCATACGTGACGTTGGTGCCGAGCTGGCGGCGGTAACGGGCATTCAGATACGCACCTACTTCTTCGCGCAGCCTTTCCCCGGTACCCGGCAGGGGCACCCCATCGGGGCCAAGGCCGGCCGGGCGCACTCCGAAGGCCCCGGCATCGGCCAGCTGCTGATCGGCTACTACCGTGAATTTGCCGGTAAGCGGCGACAAAAGCAGGGAGAAATCGGCGTTGGGCTTGTATTCGATACCAACCGAAGCCAGAATGAAGGCCGGCGCAAAAAACCGCGACAAAAGCGAATCGGGCTTATCTAGGGCTTTGGTAGGGGTAAGCTGGGTTTTCAGGTTGACTTGGGCAGCATACGAGAACTTCTCGCTGAACTGACGGCCGTAGCGGCCATTTACTTCCAGCCGGTCGTCGTTTTTGCGCATCCTGGACTTACCCGGCTTGAGCAGGCCGTACACTAGGTTGCCCGAGAGATCAAAGGTGTGCTCGGGGCCTCGGTAGTGCAGGTACAGGTTGCCGAGCGCCAGCAGAGAAAGCGAGCTTTGCCCACCCGGCGACCAGTTGCTCAGGCTTACCTGGCTGAAGTTGAGCGTGCCGGCCCCGCCACGCCGCCAGCCGCGCGCTGTATCCACCTCCGCCGATATTTTGTAGGTGGGCTGTGGCACCGGTGGCCGATACGGAACGGTGCTTTGGGCCAGCGCACTTGGAGCCAGCCACGACCCTAGCAGCCCACAGAGTACAGCGGCCGCTCGTACGTAAATTTTAGTCATAGAAAGCCGGGTGTTGTAACACAAAAAACCGGCCTTAACTCACGTAAAGGAGCAAAGGCCGGTCAAAAGTAAGCAGGAGTTTGGCTAGGCCCGGTTGCGCAGCGCATCCCTGATTTCCATCAGCAGCACTTGGTCTTTGGTGGGGCCGGGATCGGCTACAATAACTTCCTGCGGCTTCTTGAATCGGTTGGCCAGTTTCACAATCCAGAAGATAGCAAAGGCCATGAGTAGAAACGTGATGACCGCATTTAGAAACAAGCCATAGTTGATAGTGCCGGCGCCTGCTTTTTTGGCTTCTTCCAGCGTTTTATACGAGGTTCCGTCGAGGGCAAAAAACCAATCTTTGAAATCCATACCGCCCGTGAACACGCTCAGGATGGGCATCAGGATATCATCCGTCAGCGACGAGACAATCTTGCCGAACGCGCCGCCGATAATAACGCCAACGGCCAGATCGAGCACATTGCCCTTCGAGATAAACTCTTTGAATTCGGAAACAAAGCCCATAATGATGGAATAGAGGTTGAATTGGGAGGTACTGTTCAGGTAAATATACAAATTTTCGAATCTGATGCGAAGGGTGCGGGAAGAAACCGGACACGTAGCGGTTGCGGCTTCCCGATGACCTAGTGCGTTGAGTAGCTGAGGGTAACCACTAAGCTGCCAAAACAGCGCATCGGCAGTTACACCGGACCGGCTATCTTTACCCCGTTCCTACCGCTACCATCTGCCTTACCTTATGGATTCTTTCAACAACGTGCTCTACCAGCTGGAAGCCGAGTCCGGCATCCTGACCCTGACTGTAAACCGCCCCGATAAGCTGAATGCGCTGAACGCGGCCACCATCGAAGAGATTCGGGCGGCGGTGCAGCACGCCCTCGACGATAGCGCCGTGCGTGGCATCATCCTGACCGGAAGCGGCGAAAAGTCGTTTGTGGCCGGAGCTGACATTGCGGAGCTCACCAAGCTGGACGATATTTCGGCGCGCCGGGCCTCAGAAAGCGGCCAGGACGCCTTCCGCCTAATTGAAGAAAGCTCGAAGCCTGTTATTGCGGCCGTCAATGGGTTTGCGTTAGGCGGCGGCTGCGAGCTGGCCATGGCCTGCCACATGCGCATTGCTTCCGATAATGCCCGTTTCGGTCAGCCGGAAGTAAACCTGGGCCTGATTCCGGGCTACGGCGGCACCCAGCGCCTCACGCAACTCATCGGCAAAGGGAAGGCCATTGAGCTTTTGCTGACCGCCGACATGATCAAGGCCGATGAAGCCCTGCGCCTGGGCCTTGTGAACCATGTAGTGCCCCAGGCTGAGCTACTGAGCTTTACCAAGCAGCTGCTAGCCCGCATCCTGACCAAAGCCCCCATTGCCATTGGCCTGTGCCTCGACAGCGTGAATGCCTATTACGACAAGGACCGCAACGGCTACCAGAGCGAGGCCAACGGTTTCGCGCGCTGCTTCGATTCCGAGGACTTCCGCGAAGGCACTTCCGCTTTCCTGGCGAAGCGCCCGGCGGTGTTTAGCGGCAAATAAGCCCTAGTAAACAACTTTTTTTACACGTCATGTTTCAGCTGGCCGTAAGGCACTCTGAGGCATGACGTTGTGATGAACAGGCGTTCATCATCCCATTTCTGACGACTACACTAGCATGAGTATAGCCAAGCGCCTGGCTTCCCAAACGGCCATTTATGGCGTGAGCAGCATTGTGGGCCGGGTGCTCAACACGCTGCTGGTCCCGATTTATACCGGGCGGTTTGCGGCGGCGCAGTATGGCATTGTAACGGGGCTGTACGCCTACGTGTCGTTCCTGAACGTGCTGTTCACCTACGGCATGGAAACCACGTACTTCCGCTTCGCTAACCGCCCCGGCACCGACCGACGTGAGTTGTATGATCGGGTGATGACGCTGCTCGTACTCACCAGCATTCTTCTGACGGCCGTGCTGGCCATGCTAGCCCGGCCCCTGATGAGCTTGCTAGCCCTGCCGCCCGGCCAAGAGCGCTACGCCATCTGGATTGCCATCATTCTGGGGCTTGATGCCATGGCGGCCATTCCGTTTGCGAGGCTGCGGCTGGAAAACAAAGCCAAGAAATTCGCGGGCATCCGGCTGGCCAATATCCTGCTGAACGTGGGGCTGAACCTGTTTTTTATCGTGCTGTGCCCTGATGTACTGGCCGGCAAGTACCTCACCGGCCTGCGCCCTTTGGTGGAAAGCATATATGACCCGACGCTGGGCGTGGGCTATGTGTTTATTTCCAACCTGGCTGCCAGCGCCTTCACCTTGCTGCTTCTGGGCCGAGAGCTGCTGGACTTTAAGCCGCGCCTAGACCTAGCGTTTCTGCGGCCGCTACTTCAGTACGCCTACCCTATTATGCTGATGGGACTGGCCGGAATGGTCAATGAAACGCTCGACCGGATTTTGTTGCCGCGCTGGCTGCCCGAGGGCTTCTACCCCGGCAAAAGCAATCTGGCGGCAGTGGGCATTTACGGGGCCTGCTACAAAATCAGCATTCTGATGAGCCTCGTAATACAGGCGTTCCGGTACGCTGCCGAGCCGTTCTTCTTCGCCCAAAGCACCGACAAAAACTCGCCCCGCACCTTTGCGCTGGTCCTGAAGTGGTTTACGCTGTGCTGCGCCATGCTCTTTGTAGGTGTGAGCGTGAACGTAGACCTGGTGGCGCAAATATTCCTGCGGCGCCCCGAGTACCTGGAAGGGCTGGCCGTGGTGCCGGTGTTGCTGCTGGCCAACCTGTTTCTGGGTGTGTACTGGAACCTCTCAGTGTGGTTTAAGCTCACTGATAAAACCTATTACGGCACCTACCTGGGCTTTGCGGGCGCCATCCTCACCATTGCCCTCAACTTCCTGCTGATTCCACTCCTGGGCTACATGGGCTCGGCCATTGCCACGCTGGCCTGCTATTTCCTGATGGCGGCGCTGTGCTGGTGGCTGGGCGAGCGGCACTTTCCGGTGCCTTACCCCGTGGCGCGCCTCCTGGTATGGTTGGCCGTGGCTGTGGGGGTAGTAGCTCTCAGCTGGTGGACGCCGGTAGAGGCTGGTTGGATGCGCTATGGGTTCCATGCGGCGCTTACCCTGGGGTTTGTGGGGTTAGTAGGCCTAGTAGAAGGCCGCCGCCTGCGCACCATCTAATTTGAGGAGCTTGGTACCCGAAAGTCCCAGAATTCAGTAGCTTCGGACGACTCAGAGTGCCTAGCGCCTCAGAATCGTCCTGTATTTCCCGGCAATCCGGCAACATTTACGCGCAACCGGCCGGCCGACTCGTATCTTTGCCGCCTAGCCACCCGTTTTGGCCCTTAGTACATGCAGATTCCTATTATCAATACTTCCCGGCATCCGCTGCCCGCTTACCAGACTGCCCACGCCGCCGGAATGGATGTGCGGGCCAACCTCGAGGCGCCCGTTACGTTGAAGCCCTTGCAACGCGCCCTGGTACCTACGGGCCTGTTTCTGGAAATTCCGGTTGGCTACGAAATGCAGGTTCGGCCCCGCAGCGGGTTGGCCTTCAAGCACGGTATTGGCCTAGTAAATAGCCCCGGCACCATCGATGCAGATTACCGTGGCGAGCTGAAAGTGCTGCTCGTGAATCTGTCCGACCAGGAGTTCGTAGTACAGGATGGCGAGCGGATTGCCCAGTTGGTTGTTGCCCGCCATGAAACCGTACAGTGGCAGCCCGTGGAAACGCTCAGCGAAACTGAGCGTGGCCAGGGCGGCTACGGCAGCACCGGAGTTCATTAGTACGGCTGCGCGCAGTGGGTCCCTGAAAGGGTTTGCCTCTCATCCAGACCTAGTAAACGCACGGCTTTTTCTACCCTTTCCAATTCAACAGTACACCCTTACTAGTCCACATCTATGAAAATCATCGTCCCGATGGCTGGCATGGGGAAGCGCATGCGCCCCCACACCCTTACCGTTCCTAAGCCTCTTATTCCTATTGCTGGCAAACCCATTGTGCAACGGCTGGTGGAGGATATTGCCAAAGTGTGCGGCGAACAGGTAGAAGAAGTGGCCTTCATCATCGGGCGCTTTGGGGCGGAGGTAGAGAAAAGCCTGGTACAAATTGCCGAATCAGTAGGCGCCAAAGGCACTATCCATTACCAGGACGAGCCCCTGGGCACCGCCCATGCTATTCTGTGCGCTAAGTCGGCCCTCGATGGACCCGTGGTAGTAGCTTTTGCCGACACGCTGTTCAAAGCTGATTTCATCCTCGACTCCTCAGCTGAAGGCACCATTTGGGTGCAGCGCGTAGATGACCCCAAGCCCTTCGGCGTAGTGAAGCTGGATGAGCAGGGCCAGATTACGGATTTCGTGGAGAAACCCCAGGAGTTTGTTTCTGACCTGGCTATCATCGGCATCTACTACTTCAAGGATGGCGAATACCTGAAAAACGAGCTGCAATACCTGCTCGACAACGATATCAAGGACAAAGGCGAGTACCAGCTCACTAATGCCCTCGAGAACATGAAGAACAAAGGCACCACCTTCGTGCCCGGCCGCGTAACTGAGTGGCTCGACTGCGGCAACAAAGACGCTACCGTCTTCACCAACCAGCGCTACCTGGAGTATTTGCAGGAGCGCGGCGAGGAGTTGGTATCTAAATCGGCTACCATCACCAACTCTGTACTAATTCCGCCAGTGTATATTGGGGAGGGCGTTATCATCACCGATTCGGTGGTGGGTCCGCACGTTTCGCTAGGCAACCATACCAACGTACGCGCGTCAGTCGTTTCAAACTCTATCGTGCAGCAGTCGGCCTCGGTACTGAACTCCAGCCTGACCAACTCTATGGTTGGCAACCACGCTACCGTAGCCGGCACCCCCCACGACCTGAGCCTAGGTGATTATAACACGCTGCGCGTGTGATAATTTTGCGTCTCCTGGCGTTTCAGTAGCGCGGGCCTTTTTCAGGTCTGGTTTGTTGGGGGTTAGGTTTCCTCTTGTCCAAAACGCGGCTGCAAGGCTTGCGCTACTGTTATTCATGAGTCGATTTGGCATCTTTTCGGTACTTCTGCTCGGCCTGTTTCTGGCCGGGCCGACGTACGCCCAAAAAACAGCTAGCCCTTCTCCCAAACAGGAGAAACCCCGCAAGCTGACGCGCAAAGAGCGCAAAGAACTGGCGCGCCGAGCCGCGTTGGCTACGGCGGCCCAGCAAAAACCAACCCTGTCGGAAAAGGAGCGCGAAATGAGCGAGTCCTTCTTTGTCGACGGGGTTCGGTATTTAATGCTGGAAGATTATAACAAGGCACTGGAGCGCCTGCTCAAGGCGTATGCCCTGAACCCAACCAATGCCGCCGTCAACTACAAAATAGCCGAAACCAACCTGCTAAGCGGCAACCTGCAAGATGCTACCAACTTCGGGCAGATTGCCGTGAAGCTGGACCCTAAAAACGCCTACTACCATCTGCTGCTCGCTCAGATTTACACGTCGCAGAAGCAGTACGACCAGGCCGCGCAGGTGTACAATACGCTTATCAAAGAGGTGCCTAACTCAGGTTACTACCTCTTTAATCTGGCTGATCTGTACATCGCTCAGGGCAAGCTGAATGAGGCGCTAGCCACCTTTGATCAGGCGGAAAAGCAGTTTGGCCAGCTCGATGAGGTGTCATTCAAAAAGCAGCAGATTTATCTGAAGCAAAACAACCTCGACAAGGCGCTGCGGGAAGGTGAGTCGCTGATTACAGCTAACCCCGACCAGGTGCGCTACGTGTTGGCCCAGGCGCAACTGTACGCTACCAACAACCGCTTCCCCGATGCCATCCGGTCGGCGGAGTTAGCCCTGAAGCAGGACCCCGATAACCCCCGGGCCCGCATGATTCTGGCCGATGTGTACCGGTTGCAGAACAATCCACAGGAATCAGAAAAGCAGATTAAGCTGGCGTTTGCCAGCCCCCTGCTGGATATTGATGACAAAGTGCGGATTCTGGTCGACTACATCCGGCAGCTTCCTAACCCAGCCCTTAACCAGACCGCGCAGGATCTGGCCGCCATTACTACCCGTGTACATCCGCGCGAAGCCAAGGCCTTTTCCATTGCCGGCGACATCCAGACCGTAACGGGAAACCGGGCAGCGGCCCGCGCTAACTATCAGAAAGCCATTAAGCTTGATAACTCCCGGTATCAGATCTGGCAGCAGGTAGTGCTCATTGATGCCGAGCTAAATCAGGTTGATTCGTTGCTGTTGCACACGGAGCAGGCCCTGGAGCTTTTCCCAAACCAGGCCTCGTTGTGGTTTTACAATGGCGTGGGGCAACAGCTGAAAAAGCAGCCTACCAAAGCCCTGAAAGCCCTGGAGTACGGCCGTAAACTCGCCACCGACAACCCCGAATTACTAGCCCAGTTCGACACGCAACTCGGCGACGTATATCACGAGCTGAAAGATTATCCTAAGTCGGATGCGGCGTATGAAGCGGCGCTGGTATTTGATGCCAACAATGCGCAGGCCCTGAACAACTACAGCTACTACCTCTCACTGCGGGGCGAAAAGCTGGACAAGGCCAAAGAAATGTCGGGCAAGCTGGTGAAGCAAAACCCCGACAACGACACGTACCTCGATACCTACGCTTGGGTACTGTACCGGATGAAAGACTACTCCGGTGCCCGGCAGCAGTTAGAGAAAGCGCTCAAAACCTCCAAAGACGCCACCGTTATCGAGCACTATGGCGACGTGCTGTTCCAACTTGGCGAGCAAGACAAAGCGCTAGCGGAATGGCAACGCGCTAAAAAAACTGGCGGCGCTTCCCCGCTTATTGATCGAAAGATTAAAGACAAGAAACTGTATGAGTAACCGCCTCGTGCTGGTGCTGTTGAGCGCCGTATTGCTGCTAGGCAGCTGTAACCGCAAACTGCTCACTGGCCGATCTGCCACTACCCGCACCAAAACGCCCGAAATGGTGAAGGCCACCAACGTGGACTTTCGCTACCTGAAAGCCAAGGGCAAAGTAGCCATTGACTTTCCGGGGCTTCAGCAAACGGCCAACCTAAACGTGCGCGTGCGCCGCGACAGTGTTATCTGGCTTTCCGCTTCTCTCGGCATCGAGGGCTTCCGGGCCTACATTACCCGCGACTCAGTGAAGGTGCTGTTTCCGTTGCAACGCGAGTATTATGCCGGCGACTATGCCTACCTGAGTCGCCTGCTGAACGTACCCGTAACGTTTGAGCGCGTTCAGGCCTTGCTTCTCGGCGACTACCTTCCTGCTAGCCCGGGCAGCGAAGTAACGCCGCAAGTTGCCACAGAAGGCGACATGCAGAATGTAACGTATGAGCAGAGCGGCTTACTGGTAAAGCAGCTTATTGATGTGGCTAAAGCCCGGGTCCAGCAGCTTTCAGTGCTAGAGCAGTCCTCGCAAAACAGCATCACGGTTGATTACTCTGACTTTCAGCCCCTGACGCCCAACATGCAGCTTTTCGCGCACGCTATGCTGCTGAACCTGAAGCAAGCGAAAAGCACGGCTCCGGCCACGGCCTCTGTGAGCTTCCGAAACATCGACTTAGATAAAGAAAGACTAGCTTTCCCGTTCTCGGTACCCAAAGGCTATGTTCGGAAAAAGTAAGCGCTGGCTGTGGCTGGTGATTGGCATGCTGCTATGGCTTGGCAGCAGTAGCTCCGTATGGGCGCAGCGTGCTAGCTCAGGCCGGCAGAAAACGAAGGCCCAACTGGAGCGCGAGCGGCGCCTGACTCTTAAGCGGATTCAGGAAACCAGCCGCATTCTGGAGCAAACCCAACAGCAGAAACAGGCCTCCGTGGGGCAGTTGAACGCTCTAAAAGAAAAGCTCACGTCGCAGCAGGGCATCATCAAGAACATCAGCAACGAGTTGCGTTACCTTGAAACTGATGTACGCCAGACCGAAAACCAAGTGCAGCGCACGCGCCAGAGCCTGGAGCAGCTGAAAGCCGAATATGCTCGCCTGATTTACACGGGTTCCAAAACGGCAAACGGCTATAACCGGGTCATGTTCCTGTTTGCCTCGGAATCATTTAACCAGTTTATGCTGCGTCTGCGCTATATCCGGCAGTACACGGAAGTGCGCAAGGCTCAGGCCGCCCAAATCACCCAGGCCCAGCAGCGCCTTAACTCCCAGCTGACGGGCCTCAAGGAAAAGCAGGAAGAGAAGGGCTCGTTGCTTTCATCGCAGCTTTCGGAAAAGAAAAACCTGTTAACCCTAAAAAGCCAGCAAGACCAGGTAGTAACCAAGCTCACCCAGCAGGAAGAAACCCTACGCAAGGAACTGGCCGCGCGCCAGCAGGCCGTAAGCCGATTGGACAACCTGATTGCCCAACGTGTGCGCGAAGAAATTGCCCGCGCGGCTCGTATTGCGGCGGCCAAGCGGGCAGCAGCGGCCAAAGCGGCCGCGGCCCGGGCGGCCGCCGGCACCGCTCCCACTCGCAGCCCTAGCGCTACCTCCCGGGCCAACGCCGAAACGGAAGCCGCCGAGGCCGCCGCTGAACGCGTAGACCGGGTAACACTGACACCCGAATCTGCCGAGCTGGCCGCTTCCTTCCGCGACAACCGTGGCCGCCTGCCCTGGCCCGTTGGGCGCGGCTTCATTAGCCAGCACTTTGGGCGCCACAACCATCCGGTGCTAAAGAATGTGGTAGTAGAAAACCGGGGGGTTGATATCCAGACGAACTCCGGTGAACCAGTGCGCGCCGTATTCAGTGGCAAGGTATTGACCGTAGCCAGCGTGCCCGGCATGAACACTATTGTGATGGTGCAGCACGGCGACTACTTTACCGTGTACGCCAAGCTGCGCAATGTGAGCGTAAGCGAGGGCCAGACCATCAGTGCCCGCCAGACCATTGGAACGGTTTCTACGGACGCGGAAGGCACCTCGGAAGTGCAGTTTCAGGTGTGGCACAACAGCTCCAACCTCAATCCTGAAAACTGGCTGGGCCAAAAGTAATTAGCACAAAAAAACACCGCACAAAGTGCGGTGTCTTTCTAAGCTATGAAAACAAACTTAGCTATCAGAATCCCTCCCCTGGTATAACACCCGCCCTAGGGCAGTAGTCACTTCCAGGGTAATCCCCGATAACATGACGAAAGATAACGTAGATAGTATTATACATGCTAGCTATTTCGCTGAACGAACGTAATAACTCGGCGAATTATAAACATTTGAATGCAGCCCCAGCTCAGGAGTTACACCAAGTTCAGACGGCTGAGTAGAGTAGCCTTATAGGAGCTGCCAATGGGCACCGGCAACAGGCTGGTAGCACGCTCCGCGCTCCGGCCAGCTTCCACAATTACCGCATCGTTTTCAATGGCCATTATGCGGTCGAGGCGCACAATGTATTTGCGGTGTACGCGGGCAAAATCCCGAAGGGGCAGCTTGGTTTCCAGCTCCTTCATAGTGCTGTACACGGTGTACCGCTCGCGCGCCGTATAGATGTTCACGTAATCGCCTAGGGCCTCTACGTAGCTGATTTCAACGGCATTTACCCGCACCAGCTTGTGGTCCTGCTTGATAAAAATTTCATTTTGCCCGCTGCTGAGGTAGAGCGATTGGGCGGTGTCGTTGGCCATCTGCAGCAAGCCTTCCATTTTTTGCTTTTCCTCCTCTAGCTGCATGCGTGCCCGGCGTAGCTCTAGGTGCGACACTACCTCCCGGGCCAGTATCAGCAGGGCTTCCCGTTGCGAGTCATCAAGCCGGCGGGGCACTTTATCAATGGCACAGATGGTGCCCAGCGCCTGCCCATCGGGCGTAATGAGGGGTGCTCCGGCATAGAAGCGAATGTCAGGGCTGCCGGTTACTAAGTCGTTATCCCGGAACAAGGGGTCCTGGGTGGCGTCTTCTACCTCGTACACTTTATCCGATAAGATGGCGTGCTGGCAAAAAGCCAATTCCCGTGCCGTGCTGTCTATCCCGGGCAAGCCTACTTTGGCCTTGAACCACTGTCGCTCGGCATCAATTAACGACACCAAAGAAATAGGGGTACCGCAGATATACGCTGCTAGCCGCACTAAGTCGTCAAAGGCAGACTCGGGGGGAGTATCCAGTATCTGATAGTTGCGCAGCGCTTCTAGTCGGGCTGTTTCGTCGGGGTAGCCAACTGCGGACTTGGCAGCTCGTGCGGAACTAGACTGTTTGGTAGGCATTACGAAGAAAACACAAAGGAACGCACACCTAAACAGGCGGCAAAAGGACCATCACCAAAATAGGCTGTAAATTCTTCAAATTACCTAATTGAAACGTTAAACATCCCATTTCGCTCGTTGGACTAGGTGCTTATCTGGCTAAAGCGGTTCATTTACACCTTAGGTCGTACTATTGATCCCACCAGACTTCTGTGAGTTACGTTTACTAAACAGTAACGAGGGTGCTAAGGGAACTGATTTTGAAATTATGCGGTACCTTTACCAATCCCGAAGCACACTAAGCTGCGTATACGTAGCTTTGCCACCTATTAATCTGGCCTTCTGGCCTTCCCCCTATGAACTTTGCCACCCTGCTGTTAGGAATCGGTAACTTCGGAGGCACCGAGCTTCTGCTTATCGGTCTTGCTATTATCCTGTTGTTTGGCGCCAAACGCATTCCGGAGCTGTTCCGGGGCATGGGCCAGGGCATTCGGGAGTTCAAGGATGCTTCCAAGGAAGAGAAGCCTGAGTTCCGCGACCGGCCAGTAAATCCGAACGATCCTACGGCTCCTCGCCTTTAAGTTTTTTCGACGATGAACACGCCCACACTCCTGTTTTTGGGTGACCTTGGTGGTGGTGAGCTGATGCTCATCATGGTGGTCATTCTGATCTTCTTCGGCGCCAACAAGATTCCTGAGCTAGCGCGCGGCCTAGGCAAAGGCATCCGTGAATTCAAAGATGCTTCGCGTGAAATCCGCAGCGAAATCGAGAATTCCGGTCAGCCCCAGCAGCCGTATCAGCAGCAATTCAATCAGCAGCCCTACCAGGCTCCGGTAGCACCCGTTGCCCCGGTAGCTGAAGCCCCGGCTGCCATGCCGGTGGCCCCGCCCATGGACGGTGGTATAACGCCTCCCGTTACGCCTACCCCCGAGGAGCGCCCCCGCCTCGACCAAATGAACTAAACCCTATTCGTCTTGAGACGCTTTACCTCTCTCACGGAAGTTCGCCACGAGCTGACGGCAGGCACCACGACCTGCCGTCAGCTCGTGGAGTATTATCTGGATAACATCCGCCGCAAAGAACACCTCAACGCCTTTCTGGAGGTGTGGCCCGAAGAAGCCTTAGCCCAGGCCGAGGCCGTTGATGCCAAGCTGGCAGCCGGTACGGCCGGCAAGCTCGCGGGTATGGTCATCGGGCTTAAAGATGTGCTGGCCTACGAAGGCCACGCGTTGCAAAGCAGCAGCCGTATTCTGGATGGCTTTAAGTCGTTGTTTACGGGCACGGCAGTGCAGCGCCTCCTCGATGAGGATGCTATTTTGATTGGCCGCCAGAACTGCGACGAATTTGCGATGGGCGCCTCCAACGAGACATCCTATTTCGGGCCGGCCCGCAACGAAATCGACCCGGAGCGTGTGCCCGGCGGTTCGTCGGGTGGCTCGGCGGTGGCGGTGCAGGCCGATATGTGCTTGGCCTCTATCGGCTCCGATACGGGCGGCTCGGTGCGGCAGCCGGCGGCATTTTGCGGGATTGTGGGCTTCAAGCCAACGTATTCGCGCATTTCCCGCTACGGCCTGATTGCTTATGCCTCTTCCTTCGACCAAATTGGTACGCTGACCCGCTCAGTGGAAGATGCTGCGCTGCTGCTGGAAGTGATGGCCGGCCCTGATACGTTCGACAGTACTGTTAGCCAGCGCGAGGTTCCGGCGTATAGTCAGCATCTGGCACCGGCACCGCACTATCGCATCGGCTACATTCAAGATTGCCTGGAGCGCCCCGGTTTGAACCCCGAGATTAAAGAAGCTACCGAGCAAGCCTTGGAGCGGTTCCGCAGTCAAGGGCACCTAGTAGAGCCGGTAGAGTTCCCCTACCTCGACTATATCGTTCCGACCTACTACATCCTCACCACCGCTGAAGCTAGCTCTAACCTGAGCCGCTACGATGGGGTGAAGTTTGGCTACCGCGCCCCCGACGCTACGGATCTGGAGTCGTTGTATAAGAAGACGCGCGCGCAGGGTTTCGGCCCCGAGGTACAGCGCCGGATTCTGCTTGGCACGTTTGTGCTTAGCGCCAGCTACTACGATGCCTACTACACCAAGGCCCAGAAAGTACGCCGGCTCATTAAGGAAAAGACTGACGAGCTGCTGCGGGAGTACGACTTCCTGGTGCTGCCAACTACGCCTACCACGGCCTTCCGTATTGGCGATGTAAACAAGGATACGCTGGCCATGTACCTGGCTGATATTTTCACGGTGCAGGCCTCCTTGGCTGGTGTACCGGCCATTTCAGTACCTGCCGGGCACGACTCGCAGGGCCTGCCAATTGGCTTGCAGATTTTGAGCGGAGCCTTCCGCGAAGAGCATTTACTAGCCTTTGCCGGCTCCGTAACCGAAACCCTAGCGCCCGCTACGGTATAAGATTTCGGCTTTAAAAACGAGTACTCCGAAGCGCCACTTTGGCCCGACAGCCTACCTAGTAGCTGCTGTTACGCCTGCCGAAGTGCTGTTTCGGAGTACTCGTTTTGGCTTCAGGGCTGGCTTTTAACTGAATCAGTGCTATTTTTGGGCACACGCCGGGCTGATGCTCAGCTATTTGAGGTGCTAGCCTTCCTCCTCCAGTTTATATGTAAGATGAAGAAGTCGTTGTTGCGTGCAGTTGTTGTCCTGTTGTTTGCCGCTTCGGTAGCGCGCCCCGCCGCCGCCCAAGTAAGGCCCGAACTTCCCACGGTTCCCGCTGAACAGCCCCTGCTCCCCACCGACTCCTTGCGGGTAAACTTGGAGCTACTTCCTGATTCACTAGTGGCCGTCCCGGCCCAGATTGACTCTGTACGGCTGGCGTGGCTGCGTACGCCTCCAGAGCTGCGCGACCTAGTAGGTGACCGAATTGGCTGCATAGAAGCCGATGTGCCACATGTGTTCAACTCCCATGTAATGGCTTTTGTGCGGCTATTTACGGAGCGGCAGCGCGCGTACACGCAGCGCGTGCTGGAACGCGAAAACCTCTATTTCCCGCTCTTTGAGAAATATCTAGATAAGTACAATCTGCCCACCGATTTGAAGTATTTGGCTGTAGTAGAATCGGCGCTGATTCCGACAGCTAAATCACGTGTGGGTGCTACCGGGCTCTGGCAGTTCATGGGCCCCACCGCCAACGACTTGCGCCTGCGCCGCGACGAATGGGTGGACGAGCGCATGGACCCGGAGAAAGCTACCGAGGCGGCCTGCAAGCATTTGCGCTACCTCTATGGCGTATTTCATGACTGGGAAATGGTACTGGCAGCCTATAACTGGGGTGCTGGCAACATGCAAAAGGTAGTACGGCGCACCGGCAAGAACAACTACTGGGAAGTACACTCCCATCTTCCTGCCGAAACCCGCAATTACGTGCCCACCTTCACGGCCATCATGTACACCATGAAGTATGCCGAGCAGCACCAGTTGCACTCTCCTACCCTCCGCTACCAGTATGCCGAGCCGATGGACACGCTGCAGCTTGGCGGCCGCGCCTTTGATTTGACCCGGTTGGCCCGCGCCTGCGGGTTACCTGATTCCATGGCCATCGTGCGGCTCAACCCCGAAATGCGCAAGCCGTGGCTACCGGCCGGCTACCGGCCCTACGCTGTGAAGCTGCCTGCCGCTGCTCGTCCTTCCTTGGCCGTTGTGGACCGGGAAACCTTGTTTGAATACTGCCGCCCCCTGGCGGAGTTGCCCTCCCCACTGGCTCCGCGCATGGTGGCGCTTACCGGTACTACCCCCTTCCCCAGCCGCAACCTAGTGGCCGATGGTGCCCCTCGCGAAGCATCCGCTCAGTCGCAGCCGCGCTTCCGCCGAGTACGCCACACCGTAAAACGCGGTGAAACGGTGGCATCCGTGGCGAACCGCTACGATGTAAGCCCGGCGCAAGTGCGGCGCTGGAATGGGTTGGGCAAAAGCGCAGCCCTAGCGCCGCGTCGGCAATTAGTGGTGTTTTTACCGCTTCCCGCGCAGCAGCCCAGCGTAAGCCCCCGCACCTCCGACGGTACTCCTATGGCACCGGTGGTTGCGGTAGCTCCCGTTCGCGTGAGTGCTTCCCGGTCGAGTGCTCCTGCCACTGCCCAGGAGGATACGATTCCGGCAGTAGTGGCCCGCCGACCAACATCGCGCACGCAGCCCGCTACCGTTCGCACTAGTCCCCGCCCTGCAGCAGAGGCACCCATAGCTCCTGTAGCAGAAGAGGACTCCACAGCTCCAGCTACCTATGTGGTGCAGCGTGGCGACTTCCTGGAAAAAGTAGCCCGGACCCATGGCGTGACCATTGCTCAGCTCAGGGCCTGGAATAAGCTCAACGGCATTACCCTGACGCCCGGCCAAAAGCTGAATCTTCGCCAGACCACTGAAACTGTAGCTGAGCTGACTGCGGCGACCCGAGAAGTAGCGGCCGCCGCTCAGGCACCCGTGCGCCAGGCGGCCCGCACTACCCCTGCCACGCGCCCAAACCTGCCAGTACCGGAAGTGCACCTCGTGCAACCCGGCGACACGCTCTACAACATCTCGCGGCGCTACCAGGGCCTAACGGTGGAGAAACTTCGAGAGCTGAACAACCTGAAGTCGGATGAAGTGAAGCCCGGGCAAAAGCTGATTGTGCGCAGCTAGTATCTTAACTATTCTTCACGAGGTTTACCAGAGCGAGCACCCTAGGGTGCTCGCTCTTTTTTGCCTCCAACAGAAAAAGTAAAAAAGCCGGGAACTTATTTTTCGATTTTCGGCACGACTGTTGGGTTTACACCTGTACACTTCTACTTCTTATTGTATTACTATGCGCCCCTTTCTACCCGTATTTCTAGCCCTAAGTGCAGTAGTGCTAGGCACCACCGCTTGTCAGAAAGAAGACAACGAGCCAACCCCCGAAGCCCCGGTTATTGCTCAGTACAAGCTCGATCGGATGGTACACTACCCCGCCAGCTTCGAGTCATCGGGGGTAAGCCACTCTCCCTCAGCCATAACCGGCACCGTGAAGCACAGTGGCGGCGGCCTGGAGCTGCGGTTTCGCTCCGGCGACCCATCCGAGGATAACGTTGTTTTCCTACTCGATTACACCAAGCTTACGCCGGGCCGGGTGGGCAAGTACCCGCTGAAATCCGTTGCCGCTACGGATAACCCTGCCCAGGCTACCTACACGCTCACCTACTCCAGCGACCAGAACTCACTTGTGGGCAAAATATACCGGGCCAGCCTTCATAAAACTACCGGCGACTTAACTATCAGCGCTTATGATGCTCGCCGTGGCCTCATTAGTGGCACCTATGCCCTCACCATGAGCGAAGTGCCGGACCCTTACGCTGACCTGACGCCTAACCGGCCTGCTCGCAGCGCTGACATCATGGTGAATGGCGAATTCACGAATGTGCCCGTGCAGTAAGCTACGGCCGTAAGTAGCCATCTGGCCCTAGGCCCTCGCTCGTCCTCAAGCCCCGACTATACAATGGTCGGGGCATTTTTTCTATCCCGGCGGTGGGTAGTACCTTTGCGGCGGTCCGATTTTGCCCCATATTGCTTTCTTGCCTTTTCACAGAAAGCCCACCCGAGCAACACAATGCTGAAAATAAACAAACAGGACGCCCTCGATTACCACTCCCGCACCCCCGCCGGCAAGATTGAGGTAATCCCAACCAAGCCCGTCAGTACCCAACTTGATTTGGCCCTGGCCTACTCGCCAGGCGTAGCCGAACCCTGCAAAGCCATTGCAGCCAACAAGGACGACGTATATAAGTATACCGCCAAAGGCAACCTAGTAGGTGTTATCAGCAACGGTACCGCCGTACTGGGTCTGGGCAACATTGGCCCCGATGCCTCTAAGCCCGTAATGGAAGGCAAAGGCGTATTGTTCAAGAAATTCGCGGGCATCGACTGCTTCGATATTGAAATCGACGCCACGGACCCCGACGAGTTTATCCGCATTGTAAAGTCGCTGGAGCCTACGTTTGGTGGCATCAACCTCGAGGACATCAAAGCTCCGGAGTGTTTCCGCATCGAAACGGACTTGCGGGAGCAGATGAACATTCCGCTTATGCACGACGATCAGCACGGCACGGCCATCATTTCGTCGGCGGCGCTGCTGAACGGTTTGGAGGTAGTGGGCAAGAAGATCGAGGAGATTAACGTAGTGGTAAGCGGCGCGGGTGCTGCAGCCATTTCGTGCCTGCGCCTGTACCTGGAGCTGGGCTTGAAAGTAGAAAACGTAGTGGTGTTTGATAAGGACGGCATCATCACGCCGGCCCGCACCGACCTGGCCGACATGCAGTTGCGCTTTGCCACTACCCGGCCCATCACTACCCTGGCCGAAGCCATGGAAGGCGCCGATGTGTTCCTGGGTCTCTCCGCGGCCAATGTCCTGCCCGCCGAGCTGCTGCTGAAAATGGCGGCCAACCCCATCGTATTTGCACTGGCCAATCCTGATCCGGAAATTGCCTACGAGGTGGCCATGGCTACCCGCCCCGACATCATTATGGCAACGGGCCGCTCCGACCACCCCAATCAAGTAAACAACGTACTCGGCTTCCCCTACATTTTCCGGGGTGCCCTGGATGTGCGGGCCACGGAGATCAACGAAGCCATGAAGCTGGCGGCCGTGAAGGCGCTATCAGACTTGGCTAAGGAGCCCGTGCCGGATATGGTAAACAAGGCCTACGGCGACAATACGCTGGCATTCGGCCGCACCTACCTGATTCCGAAACCTCTCGACCCACGTCTGATTACCACCGTGAGCCCCGCCGTAGCCAAAGCCGCTATGGAAAGTGGCGTAGCCCGGCTTCGGATTGAAGACTGGATGGGGTATGAAGACGATTTGCGCGCCCGCCTGGGGGTAAACCAGAAGCTGATGAACCGCATCACGCAGGCGGCTCGCAGTAACCCCAAGCGTGTAGTATTCGCCGAAGGCGACAACTACAAAATCCTGAAAGCGGCCCAGATTCTGCACGACGAAGGCATTGCCGAGCCCATCTTGCTGGGTAACCGGGAGAAGATTGCACGCATCGCCGCTGAAAACTCCCTGGACCTGGAAGGCTGCCAGATCATCGATATTCTGCAGGATGAGGCCAAGCGCGAAGAGTACGCCCAGAAGCTGTACGAAAAGCGCCAGCGCCGCGGCATCACACTCTACGAAGGCCGCCGCCTGCTGCGTGAGCGAAACTACTTTGGCTCCATGATGGTGGAAACCGGTGAGGCCGACGCCTTCATTACGGGTCTGAGCAAAGACTACGGTAAGTCTATTGTTCCTTCGTTGCAAGTAATTGGCGTGGCCGATGGCGTGAAGCGCGTGGCTTCCATGTACATCATTCAGCACAAGAAAGGCCCGTTCTTCTTTGCCGATACCACCGTAAACATCGACCCCACGGCCGAGGAAATGGTGGGCATTATTGGCCTTACGGCGCAGGCGGTAAAGTTTTTTGACACGGAGCCTCGGGTGGCGGTTATCAGCTACTCTAACTTCGGCTCGAACCCCGGTGACCTGCCCGACAAAGCCCGCCGCGCCACCGTGCTGGCTCAGGAGCGCTACCCCGAGCTAATTGTGGACGGTGAAATGCAGGCCAACACCGCCCTGAACCCGGAGCTGCTACGCGAGCAGTACCCCTTCTCGCCCCTCGCCGACAAAGGCGGCGCCAACACGCTCATTTTCCCGAACGTGATTAGCGGTAACATTGCCTACAAAGTGCTCCAGGAGATTGGGGGCGCGGAGGTAATCGGGCCGGTACTGATGGGCATGCGCAAGCCGGTGCACATCCTGCAGCTAGGTGCTTCCGTGCGTGAAATCGTGAACATGGCCTCCATTGCGGTGGTTGATGCTCAGCATCCGTACGGAAAAGGGCTGTAAGCTTCTGCTGTCATTCTAAGCAGCGCGAGTAATCTGAAGTTGCCTACTTTGCGGGCAGCAGTTCAGATTGCCCGCGCTGCTTTTTTGTGCTCACGCAAAGTCTGCTTTACAGCCCACAATAGAGTTTCTGCTACAAGCAGTCAATGCAAATAGCGCTGTTTTACTAGGTCGCTTGAGGGGTCAAACCCTGCCGGGTAAAGTCTGATGTAGCTTCTTTTTGGTTTGCCGTGAACCGCTGCCGCTGTGCTTTTCCTGCCATCTTGCGGCGATACTTTTTAGCAAAAACTGGTTCCCACTGCTACCCCCTCCTTTACGATGAACCGTTGCCTACTCTCAATGCTAGGCTTACTGCTGGCTACGGGTTGCAAGAAAGAAAAAACGGAGCTAGAGCGCCTGCCTTCCGCCACGCAAGAGGGCAAGAACACGGCGGGTTTCCTGCTTGATGGCAAGGCGTGGATGCCTGAAGCTAGTGACCTTATTGGCTCCGGTTCAGCAACAGGTGCACAGTGGTACCGTACGATTGCTGGTCGTACTCTGCGCCTTGGCTTCAGCCGTGCTAGCGACGGTACCTCAGCAGGGATATTCATTCCACATATTACACAAACAGGAAATTATCGGCTGCAAGAATCTGCTAGCATCGGCTTATTCGATAATAATCCGGTCTACGTTGGTTTTCAAATGACTAAAAGTTTGGCTCTCCCACGCTTTTATTTCACAGGTCCATTTGCCACGGGTACGCTAGTCATCACACGATTTGATACAGTGGCCCGCGTGGTAGCTGGCACTTTCAATGCAACAGTGCAGGAAGAGACTGGTACGGAAACCCATGAACTCACCCAAGGTCGCTTTGATTTACGGTTTTAACGCCTCTCATTTAATGCACGCATTGTATCAGGCACTTTTACCTTCACGGGCCGCACCGATGAGGGCAGCACCGTGCAAGTCAGTGAAAGCTGCTTCTACCACAATGAAACCATACTTCATTCCCCTACTGAGCCTGTTGCTGACTACCGGTTGTAAGAAAGAAAAAACGGAGCTAGAGCGCCTGCCTTCCGCCACGCAAGAGGGCAAGAACACGGCGGGTTTCCTGCTCGATGTTAAGGCGTGGATTCCAGAATGGAATTCCAGTTACTCAACCAATAGCCCAGTAGACGCCTCATGGAAAAAGACCAAAGTGGGACGCACGTTACGCCTTGGCTTTTCTCGCTTGAATGACAGAGAACGTTTGGATATGGATTTCTTTATACCTGATGTACAGAAAGCTGGGACTTATTCATTCAATCAACAAGCCAATCTCATTCTGGGCGACCTTAATCCATCATATGCTATGTATGTCATCCAAAGACCAGTCCCCCTTCGGGCTTTTTATACAGGTCCATCCGCCACCGGCACATTAATTATTAGCCGCTTTGATACAATGGCTCATATAGTTGCTGGTACATTCAATTTAACAGTCCAGGAAGAGACTAGTACGGAAACCCACCAACTGACCCAAGGTCGTTTTGATCTCACCTTCTAATCATATCTGCTTCTCAAGCTTATGCCATACGTGTACCGCTTACTTCTGATTTGCAGCTTTTTCTTACCTACATTATTGCAAGCTCAGCAGCTTCGTTCTTCGTCGTCAGCTGTTGTATCACCGAGTCACTATACTGCAGTAATCGATAGCTTCAGCGCGGCCCTCGACAAAACGCTAATTACATCCGGTATCTCTTTCTGATTGGTCCCCGCCGGTTCACTAGGCAAGCCCTGCACCCCAACTGGAGCCGGGCGCTTTGCTTTTCAGGGGTTTATGGCCCAAGCTTTGATTCCGGGCAAATTCGCCCCAACTTGCTTGTCTACCCTGCGCTGGCAGTAACTGCTGGCTAAGCCTGTTAGAACTTCTAACTTCTTTGGCACAAAATCGTGACCGGAGGTGTTCGGCTTGTTCTAGCTTCATCAACCAAACCACCCCGCATGATTGCCTACGTCGACGGTAAACTCGCTTATAAAGACCCCACCCAAGCCATTCTCGATGTAAGCGGCATTGGCTATGAAGTCCGGATTTCCCTGGCCACCTACTCCAAGCTTCCGGCCGATGGTGAGAAAGCCAAGCTCTATACTTACCAGCATATCAAAGAGGATGGCCAGACACTTTACGGCTTCCTCGACCCGAACGAAAAGGCGTTGTTCATGCAGCTAATTTCGGTGTCAGGCATTGGGCCGGGCACGGGCATCGTGATGGTGTCGTCGATGTCGGTGGGCGAAATCCGGCAGGCCATTGTGCAGGAAGATGTACGCTCCATCCAGAGCATCAAAGGTGTAGGCCCCAAAACGGCCCAGCGCGTGATTCTGGAGCTGAAAGACAAGCTGCGCAAAGAGGAGCTGATGGCCAAAGCCGGAATTGATACCGTACCGCTGGCCAAAGCACACAATACCAACCGCTCCGAAGCGTTAGCCGCTCTGGTAACGCTAGGCTTTGCGCGCGCTGCGGCCGAGAAAGCTCTCGACCAGATTCAGCACAAGCATGGCAACGACCTGAGCATAGAGGAATTGATTAAATTCGCTCTTAAGTCTCATTAGAAGCTGTTGGCTACCAGATGGTAGTTAGGAGCTTTTTTTGCTGCCGCCGGCCTCTTACATAAGAGCCGGCAGAAGTACCTTAATAGCTCCAGGTCCGCTAGCTTCTTATTCCTCCTTTCCCGACGGTTATTGACGCTTGAATACCAGTAAGAAGTCCCTGGCTGCCTCTCTGGTAGCTGTTGTATCGTTGGTGGCGTGGTGGTCGCAGGCTATGCCGGCGGGCAGCGAGGCGGCGCCATTTGCTATGCGCCAGCTGTGGGCCGGTTGGCTGCCAGCAGGAGCCGACGTCTCGCGCTTTCCCTTCGCGTTTGCCCCCGATACCCCCCTTACCGATACTACCCGTTACCGGCCCAGCCGCCGCCCCCGCGTAGCCCCTTCTGACCGCCTCGGCACGCCCCTCTCGCCGCAGCGTCGCCGCTCGCCGCTGGTGCTGCCGCTGCCTTCTAACGTGCAGTTGGAAGTGCAGCCCGATGACAGCCTCCAGAACTTTGACATCCGGGAGCGGCTAGGCCCCGAGCTGGACTACCGCGACCCTAGCCGGATGTCGTTTGAGGAGTACTCCCGCTGGCAGCAGCAGCAGGCCGTGCGCAACTATTTCCGCCAGCGCTCCGCCGGCGGCATTGCCGGCGACTCCAACTCGGCCGCCAGCCGGCGGGTTATCCCCAAAATCTACCTAGGCCCCATGGCCGACCGTATTTTCGGGGGTAGCTACGTGGATATTCGGCCCCAGGGCTCTGTGACCTTGCGCATGGGCTACCGCGGTAACCGCAACGAAAATCCAACCCTCACGCTGCGTCAGCAGCGCGTCGGCGACTTCCAGTACGACCAGAACCTCAACCTGAACCTTACGGGCCAGATTGGCGAGAAGCTCAAGCTGACCTTTAACTACGATACCCGCGCGGCCTTCGATTTCGAGAACAACATGAAGCTCGATTACACGGGCTACGAAACCGATATCATCCGCAAAGTGGAGCTGGGCAATGTGTCGTTGCCGCTGAACAACTCCTTAATCACAGGCGGTCAGAACCTGTTTGGTATCAAAACCCAGCTGCAGTTTGGGCGCCTAGGCATTACGGCGGTGGCAAGTACCCTGCGCGGCCAGGCCGATGAAGTACGCATTCAGAATGGCGGCCAGAGCCGGCAGTTTGAGCTGAAAGCCAGCCAGTACGAGCGAGACCGGCACTACTTCCTCTCCCAGGCCTTCCGCGACCGGTACGATGCGGCACTTCGCAACCTGCCCACGGTGCAAAGCGGCGTCGAGATTACCTACCTGGAAGTATACGTCACGAACGACAACCGCCAGAGCGACAACCTGCGCAACGTAGTAACCCTAATGGACGTGGCCGAACCCCGCCGCGTGTACCGCCGTCAGTTTCTGTCTGGGGCAGGCTCCAACCCCAACGCCCTAGCCGATAACGCCGCCAATACACTGTTTGGGCAGGTGCTGGCTGGGGGCGGTGCCGCACGCGGCGAGCTTACCACCGATAACTACCTGAATGGCCTGGGCCTAGCCAAAAACGCGGATTATGAGCACATTCGAGCCCGTAAGCTCGACCCGCGCGAGTACACCTACAATGCCCAGCTCGGCTACCTCTCCCTGAACACCCAACTGCTGCCTGAGCAGGTACTGGGGGTAGCGTATCAGTACATCTACAACGGCAAAACCTACCAGGTAGGCGAGCTAACCAAGGATTACGCCAGCGTTAATCAGGACCAGGTGATTTTCCTGAAGATGCTGAAGGCCACCAATCCCGGCGTAGGGCTGGCCAACCCCGCAGAGAACCCCGCCAACGAAAATCTGCAGACGCGCAACCTGCCCACCTGGGATTTGATGATGAAAAACATCTATCCCCTGAACGCCTCGCAGCTTAACCGCGACAATTTCAACCTGCAGCTCATCTACAAAGATGACGTGACGGGCGTCGATCTGATTTCATTGAAGGAGGGTGCGCGCATTGCCAACCGCCCCCTGATTGAGGTGCTCAACCTCGACAACGTAAACCCCAACAACGACCGCAACCCCGACGGCAACTTTGACTTCTTCCCCGGCATCACCATCGATACCGAGTTAGGCAAGGTCATTTTCCCGCAGGTTCAGCCCTTCGGCAACTACCTGGCCGCGCAGTTTGATACTGCTACATCTACCACCGAGCGAGACCTAGCGCGCAAGTACGTGTACCGCGAGCTGTACAATCAGGTGCAGAGCGACGCCCAACAGCGTCAGGAAAAAGACAAGTTCTTCTTGCGCGGGCGCTTTCAGGCCACCACTACCGATGAAATCAGCCTGCCCGGTATTGGTATTGCGGAAGGCTCGGTGCGGGTACGCGCCGGTAGCACGTTGCTTCAGGAAGGCGTTGATTACCAGGTATTCTATGACCAGGCCCGGGTAAAAATCTTAAACCCGAGCTACCTCAACTCAGCTAATGAGCTGCGGGTAGAGTTCGAGAAAAACGCCCTAGTGCAAGTGCAGCCGCGTAAGCTGTTAGGGGCTCGCTTTGATTACCGCGTGTCGCCGGACATCAACTTTGGCGCCACGGTACTGCACCTGCGCGAAAACCAAGCGCCGGGCATCAACCGCGTCAACATCGGCGACGAGCCCATTAACAACACGCTCTACGGCTTCGACCTGAACATGCGCCGCGACTCGCGGGCCCTAACCAAGTACCTGGACATGCTGCCGCTGCTTTCCACGAAAGAGCCTTCATCGGTAGCGTTTAGTGCGGAGTTTGCCCAGTTGCTCCCAGGCCAATCGAAGCTTGGCACTAAGAACAGCGGCGGCGAAAATGGCGTCTCGTACCTCGATGACTTCGAGAATGCGCGCACGCCCTACACCCTAGGGGGCATTAACTCGGCAACCACTTGGCGGCTGGCTTCTACTCCGCAGCCGCTAATTGGTACGGCCCAGGATTTGGAAGTGGGCTTTAATCGCGCTAAGCTGGCCTGGTACACCATTGACCAGACGTATTACACGAACGGCCAGAGCAAGCCCGGCAACATTGGGAACAACGACCTCAAAAACCACTATGTGCGCGGCATCAAGCGCACGGAGGTATTCCCGAACCGCGACGTAGGTACCACCGGCAACTCCTTTGAGTCGACGCTGGACCTAGCGTATTTTCCCGATGAGCGGGGTCAGTACAACTATACGCCCAACGTAAACCCGAGCCAACCCAAGCGGTTTGCTAGCACTACCCGGCCCGACAACCTCGCGCGCTACGGTGGTATTTCGCGCGAAATCACCTTCGATACCGACTTCGACAACGCCAACGTCGAGTTTCTGGAATTCTGGATGATGGACCCGTTTATCACCACCGACAACGGCCGCGTGACAGACTCCGACGGGCACCAGGATAACAACCGCACCGGCGGCGAGCTATACATCAACCTGGGCTCGGTTTCAGAGGATGTCCTGAAGGACAACAACCGCTACGAGTTCGAGAACGGCCTGCCAACTGACCCGGCTGATATTGCGCTGGAGACGACTCCCACGCCCTACGGCCGGGCTTCGCGCCAGCCTTTTCTCACCGATGCGTTCAGTGCCACTTCCGGCGCCCGTACCCGCCAGGATGTTGGTCTCGATGGCGTAACGGATAATGAGGAAAAGACGCTGCCCACCATTGCACCCGTGTACCAGACGGTGCCGGACCCAGCTGCCGATAACTTCCGCCACCACCTCGACCCCAGCTACGACCAGGCCGATGCCAAAGTACTAGCCCGTTACAAGGACTTTAACGGTATGGAGGGCAACTCGCCTGAGGGCAGCCAGCTCAGCTCCACGGCCTTCCCCGACAAGGAAGACCTGAACCGCGACAACGTGCTTTCCGATACGGAGCGCTACTACGAGTACCGCATGCAGCTGCGCCCTGGCCAGATGGAAGTGGGCCAGAACTTCATCGTGGATAAAATCACGAACCGCAACAACGACACGGGTGGAGAGGAAGTAACCTGGTACCAGTTTCGGATTCCGGTGCGCCAGCCCACGGGGGTAGTAGGCGTGCCGCCTGGCCAAGATTTCGGCTTCAAGTCGATTCGCTTTCTGCGCATGTACCTCACGCAGTGGGAGCAGCCCGTGGTGCTGCGCATGGTGCAGCCGCAGTTTGTGGCCAACCAGTGGCGCCGCTTCCTAACCAAGATTGCCGACCCAACGCAGCCCGTCATCAACCCCGATACCGACGCCGACGCCTTTAACATTTCTACGGTTAGCATTGAGGAAAACGGCCCAGCTTCGGTAGTGGGCACCGATGCTATTCCGTATGTACTGCCGCCCGATATCCGCCGCGACCGAGAGTATGGCTCCAGCACCGTAAACCGCCAGCAGAACGAGCAAAGCCTTCGCCTGGTGGTGGAAGGCCTGCGCGACGGTTTTGCCAAGGCCGCCTACAAAAACATCAACCTGAGCATGCTGCGCTACAAGCGCCTGCGCATGTTTATGCACGCCGAAAGCGACGACCGCACGGTACAGAACGGCCAGCTGCGCGGCTTCGTCCGCATTGGCACTGACTATACCCAGAACTACTACGAGTACTCCAAGCCCCTGGTGCTGACCCGCGTGGGGCAGAGCCGTGAGGAGGAAGTGTGGCCCGTGGAAAACCGTATTGACCTGGCATTGCAGGCGTTTATTGATGCCAAAGCCCAGCGCAACGCCCAAGCCACCAGTGGAATTGACTATGCTCGGCCTTATATCGTGACGCTGCCCGACGGCTCTACCATTACGATAGTGGGCAACCCCGACCTCTCGGCGGTGCAAGGCGCTATGATTGGCATTTTGAACCCACGCGACGATGGCGCTAACAAAAACCTCACACTGTGGGCCGATGAGTTGCGCGTGCTCGATTTCGACAACGAAAGCGGGTGGGCTGCTACGGCTCGCTTCAACACCAAACTGGCCGATGTGGCCAACATTACGGCTACCGGCAGCTATGTAACCACCGGCTTTGGCGGCTTGCAGGACAAAGCTCAGCAACGCTCCCTCGACAATGTAGCCCGCGGCGACCTGAACGCTACCGTGGCCGCCGATAAGTTTTTCCCGGAGAAGCTGGGCTTGCGCGTGCCCGTGCTGGTGCAGGCCGGGGTGGAGTCGAGAGCTCCGAAATACGACCCGCTCAATCCCGATACCGAGCTTACCCAATCACTGGAGAAGTTCCGGACCTCGGAAGAGCGCGCCGCGTACCGCAAGGAGGTGATTGACCAAACCAGCCAGCGCAGCATTTCGGTGCTTAATGTGCGCAAGGAACGCACCAATACCGAGAAGAAAGTACGGCCCTACGATATCGAGAACTTTGCCGTAAGCTACTCACTCACGGAGCGCCTGCACACCGATATCCGCACCGACCGCGACTACACCCGCACCTATACCGGCGCCTTAGCCTACGTGTACCAGACAACCCCAAAGAGCTACACGCCACTGGCCAAGGTGAAGGCCTTTGACTCGCCGTACCTGAAGATGCTGCAGGAAGTGAACTTCACTCCCCTGCCCTCGCGGTTTAGCTTCCGGGCCGACCTAGACCGGCGCTACAACGAACGGTTCCTGCAGCGCACTCTGGAGCCCGGCCAGGTACCTACCACCGAAGGCATTCCGGGTGTGTTCCAGAAGTCGTTCTTCTTCAACCGTATTTATGATTTGCGCTGGGACCTAACCAAAGCACTAGCCCTCGACTACACGGCAACCAACCGCGCCGTGGTAGATGAAGGCATTGGCCGCAGCATCGGCGACACGGACGAGGCCCGGCGCAACCGCGAGCAGCTTCGCGACAACCTGTTCCGCCGGGGCGGCCGCACCACCAACTTTAACCAAACCGTAGCGCTTACCTACCGCCTGCCCCTCGACAAGTTTCCGCTCACCGACTGGATTTCGGCTGATGTGCGGTACGCAGCTAACTACAGCTGGCAGGCGGCTTCTACGGCGCTGCGGGCGCCTACTAACCCCGGTAACCCCGCTGACACCACCACGGCTCCGCTGGATTTGGGCAACACCATTCAGAACAACGGCGAGTTCAGTGGTAACGGCCGCATTGACTTGGTGAAGCTGTATAACAAGGTTCGCTTCCTCAACATCATCAACAACGCGCCCGCTCCGCAAGCCCGCGCTACCGCCCCCACCACGCCGGGCGTACCCGGTGCTCCGGGCGCGGCCACTACCCCTGCCGACACGGCGAAGGGTCCGGAGCTGCGCGTGCTGAAAGCCGTGCTCCGGTCTTTGATGACGGCCCGCTCCATCAACTTTACCTACACCCGCTCAAACGGCACGCTCCTACCCGGCTACCTGCCCGGCACCCGCTTCTTTGGGCTGAACAGTGATTTTGATGCGCCGGGTATTCCCTTCATCGTGGGCAGGCAGTATGACCTAGACAACCTATTTCAGCGGGCCTACAGCCGCGGCTGGTACACCGACAGCAGCCAGTACCTGAACACGCCGCTTAGCTCATTGCTGACGGAGGCGCTGACGTTGCGGACCTCTCTGGAACCCTTCCGAGACTTTATTATTCAGTTGGACGCTCGGCGCAACCTAGTCCGGAACCGGGAGGTGTTTTACCGCCTGTTGCTGGATGAACAGAAGCTGACGCCGATTTCGAATGTACCAACGGCTAGCAATGCGCTGGGCTCGGGTACGTTCAGCACTTCGTTTATCTCCATCCAAACGTTGTTTGGCGACTTAGGAAGCCAGGGCGAAACCTCAAAAGCGTTTGACCGCTTCCTTAGCAACCGCGTGGTAGTGCGCGAGCGGCTGGCGCGGGCCAACCAGAACACCGACCAGAACGGCAACCTCGGCACATACAGCTACAACTCGCAGGATGTCTTGCTGCCGGCTTTCCTGGATGCGTACCGCGGTAAGTCGTCGGATGGGTACCAGGCCAAGCGCTTCAATCCGTTCTCGTTCCTGCCCATCCCGAACTGGCGCATCGATTACAACGGCCTGGCCGAGCTGCCGCTGGTGCAGCGGTATTTCCGCTCGTTCACGCTGAACCACGCTTACGCCTCTACTTACAACATCAACGGGTACACCACCGCCGCTGACTACATTCGGGAGCCGGAACAGCTGCCGGACATCACGAACAGCAACGGACAGTACATTCCGTACTACCTCATCGGGCAGGTGACGATTGCCGAGCGGTTGGCGCCCCTGATTGGCGTTAACTTCCAGACGACGGGCAAGCTAACCGGCCGCCTGGAGTACCGCATCGACCGGAACCTGGGCCTGAACACCAACAACGCACAGGTAACCGAACTGCACTCCACGGAGATGGTAGTAGGCGTGGGCTTTGCCACCAACCGCCTTAAGCTGCCGTTCCGGGTGGGCGGCGAGCAGCGGATACTGCGCAATGAACTCACGGCCCGCCTCGACCTAAGCATCCGCGACAATTTCACGATACAACGCACCATTCTGGATGTGGTAGAACCTACTGCTACGAGCACTGGCGACCCAGGCCGTTCTTCGAGCCAGGTTACCAACGGCACCCGCCAAGTACAGCTGCGCCCAACTGTAGATTATGTGCTGAACCAGCGCCTGAACCTACAGTTCTTCTTCACTCAGAACATTACGGCGCCGCGCGTACAGAATGCGTTCCGTAACACCGCTACCGAGGGCGGCATTCAGTTGCGCTACAGCTTGTCGCAATAAGTACTAGGCCCGAAAAGGTAACAAAGTGGGCGGGGGAGTTTGCTGTTTTACTAGCCCTAGTAAAACAGCAAACTCCCCCGCCCACTTTGTTACCTTTTCCCTTTTTAACCTGTACTTTTGGTCCGGCGCCCCGGCGCGCCTTCTTTCATTGTTACCCAAACCGCACCCTCATGAATCTGCCCGCTAGCCTGAAGTACACCAAAGAGCACGAATGGATCCGGATTGAAGGCGACGTTGCTTTCATCGGCATTACTGACCACGCTCAGAAGGAACTTGGCGACATCGTATATGTGGACATTGACACCCTCGATAAAGAGGTAGCTCAAAACGAAGTATTCGGCACGGTGGAGGCTGTGAAAACGGTTTCGGACCTGTTCAGCCCCATCACTGGCACCGTACTGGAAGTAAACGAGCAGCTTGATGGCAGCCCGGAGCTGGTAAACTCTGACCCCTACGGCGATGGCTGGATGGTGAAGATTTCCATCTCGAACCCTGCTGAGCTGGAGGGCCTCCTGAACTCAGAAGCTTACGGCGAACTGGTAGGCGCGTAAGCGGCCCTACCCTTGTTTTACTGGCCGTGCTAACTACCGCGCCGCCCCCGACCCGTCGCCGAGCACTAGTGGCTCTGCCGCTGGCGTGGGCGGCGCTGGTGTTTGCCCTGACCCTGACCCCGGCGCGTTCCATGCCCGAAACGCCGCACTGGGAACTATTGTCGTTTGACACCGGCGCGCATGCTTTTGTCTTTTTGGTGCAGTCGGTCCTGACGGTTTTCTCGGCCCGGCGTCAACGTTGGTTTCCGGCGTTGCAGGCGAATGCGTTCCGAGTTGTGCTGGTGTTTACGCTTATAATGGGCACCGGCATTGAGGTGTTGCAGATGTGGATGGACCTAGGCCGCAACGGTGAATGGTCGGACATCATCAGTGATGCCATTGGTGCCGTGGGTGGGTTGCTGCTGATGTGGGGCCTGCGGCGCTTCTGGCAATGAGGTGGCACCGGAGGGCTATGCACCGGCAATTTCGCCTCTTAGCCTGGGCTAGCCTGGGGTGGTTGACGGCCGTACCGAGCCTAGCGCAGGACCTGCCTCGCGTGCGAAGCACGATTGCTACACTGGCTTCGCCAGCCTTCCAGGGCCGAGGGTACGTGCGCGGCGGCGACCAGAAAGCGGCCCGTTACCTGGAGCAGCGCTTCCGCAAAATTGGACTTCAGCCGCTTGGCTCCGGTTTTCGGCAGCTCTTTCCGCTTACCGTTAACACCTTCCCGGGCGCGCTTAAACTCCGATTGAATCGGGCCCTATTTCCGTTTCCGTTGCTGAGCAACCAGCGTCGCCTCCGTCCTGGCCTCGATTTCATTGCGGCTCCCGACTGTGGCCCAGGCCGGCTAGGCATCGGTCGAACCCTAGCCTATTTGGATAGTACGCTCCTAACTGATGCCGCCGCCCAGCAACGCTTCCTGCGTTTCACCAGCTTTCCAGGCACGGTAGTAGTCTCGGCGCGCACTAAAACTCAGTTGGCTCAGTACCCGCCTGAAATCCGCAAGCGTCTCGATTCGGCTGCGGCGGTAATTACGCTGGTCCCGAAACTGACCGCTTCCTTATCTTCCAGCCAAAGCCGACAGATACGACTGGAGGCGCTGCCGCATCCGTGGCTAACCGGGGTTAATAATGCTGGGAGCCCGCCTGCTGCTACGGCCAAGCTGCGGGTAGATGCTGAACTGAAAACCGCGTACTCCACGCAAAACCTGATAGGGTACCTGCCGGGACGCATCCAACCCGACTCATTTCTGGTGGTTTCCGCACATTACGACCACCTCGGCAGCCAGGGCAAGCACGCCCTGTTTCCCGGCGCCAACGATAATGCCAGTGGCGTGGCTATGCTGCTGGAGCTAGCCGCCCATTATGCCCGCCCCGAAAACCGCCCCGCGTATTCCGTAGCATTCATTGCTTTTGGAGCCGAAGAAGCTGGACTGCTAGGCTCGAAATATTTTGTGGAGCACCCCCTAGTGCCACTGAGCCAAATTCGGTTTCTGCTGAACCTTGATTTACTGGGCACTGGGCAAGACGGCATTACCGTGGTTAATGGCCGGGTTTTCGAGCCGCAGTTTCGGCAGATCAGCCAACTTAATGCGGCGGGCAACTACGTTCCTTCAGTCGCGGCCCGCGGCCGCGCGGCCAACTCCGACCATTACTTTTTTTCGGAGCGCGGCGTGCCGGCCTTTTTTGTCTATACCCGTGGCGGAATCAGTGCCTACCACGATGTGCATGACAAAGCCGAAACGCTACCCTTAACAGTCTTTTCCAACGTCTTCCAACTCCTGCGCGACTTCCTGAATCAGCAGGGAGCACGGTAGCCTACTGGTCTATCCTACCAAGTAGTGTGAACTGTTGACATGAGAAACGCCTTGCTTCTCCTCCTGCTCTGCCTGAGATACCTATGCAGTCATGCAAACTTGACGATGCATATGTCCTAGGCATCGCAACAAGGCAAACTATGGCGGCCTGCGCGCCCAGGTTTTATACTTAACCTCCTACCATTGCAACACCCATAAACTGCAGGTAGTCATCACTTCTTTCATTAGATGAGTATTCAACACGAAAAAGCCTGCACATGCTAGCGTGGCTAGGATGTGCAGGCTTTTCTATATCTACCGCGGTTAGGCCCGGGGCAGAGGTATTTTTCTAGCTGTTGGCTTTGAACGAAGCCATGATCTGCTTGGCTACGTTTTCCCACTCGGGCTTCTGACGGTCAGCGCAGGTGAAGGTGCACATGAGAAGTTTGCCTTCCACGTCGGTGAAGAAAATGAGGTTATATACCTCATGGCCCAACTCAGGCTTCATCAGCTCCATGTAGCCAACCTTGCGGCCGTTCACTTCTTTCACGCCGTGGTTGAACCACTTCGCTTCTTTGAACTGCTTGGCGTAGGTCTTGTAGAAGTTATCCGAGTACATCTCGATCATGTCCTGATCGGCGGTGTTGTCGGTGTACGAGAAGGCAATGCTGGCCTCCTTGCTGTTGGTATAGATTACGCTCGGACGGCTCTGGGCTTTAGCGTAGTTAAAGTCCATTTGCTGTTCGCTCATCACCTCAAACCCTTTGGGAATGAGAATTTCCACCCGCTCGCTCAACACGCGCTTTTTTATCAGCTCCACTTCAGCGAAGGGACGGGCAGCCATCAGCAAAAGCATCAGGCAGAAAACAGGGGCAGCGAGTAAGACTTTTTTCATAAGTATGGATTGAAAAAAGGTGGATATCAAAAGCAAACTGTGGTCCGCAGAGTGAAAAGCCGCTCTGTTTGGATAACACAATTTACGTACAAAATTAGCAGATGCAAGTATTTTACAAAATAATAGTTCCACTTCAGGTAAAAGCCAGAACTATTCAACGCTCAAAAACATCAAATACAGCCTTTAAACAAGGTTTTTAGGCAATATAGATTTTTTTTATCAAACCAAGTCATACCTGAAAAATCCCAATTATATATTGGGAATAGTCAATAGTTAATGCTAGCGGCAAAGTTCTATTTACAGCCGCAAAAACCAGGCATTCTATAGACCGTGGTACTTACAGAATGTTATTGATTTGTTCCTTGATTTTTTCAAGCTCCTCCTTCATGCCCACCACTAGGTGTTGCACGGTAGAGTCGTTGGCCTTAGAACCGATGGTGTTGATTTCGCGGCCTATTTCCTGCGATATGAAGGCTAATTTCTTACCTGTGGGCTCAGGTAGCCCTACGGTCTCGGTGAAATAGTGTAAATGATTGACCAAGCGCACTTTTTCCTCGGCGATGTCTAGCTTCTCGATGTAGAAAAGAATCTCCTGCTCGAAGCGAATGGCGTTGAAATGCTCGCTGCCCGTAATGTCGGCCATGTGGGTTTGCAGGCGTTGGCGCACGAGCTCAATGCGGGTGGGGTCGTAGCGCTCTACCTCAGCCAGCTGAATCCGGATGCGGTCAATGTAGCCCAGAATTTCGCTGGTAAGCGCCTGTCCTTCGTCGCGGCGGAACTGGTGTACCCGGTCGAGGGCTTCCTGAAGCAGCGGTAGCAGCTCTTCCCAGGGCGTTTCTTCCTCTTCTTCCGTCGCGGCGGTGGCATCAGTGGGGATACGCATGGCACCGGGCAAGGCGTGCGCAATGGCCGTCAGCTGCTCCAGGGATAAGCCCACTACCCTGCTCAGCTCCAACAACTCATGGCTGGCCACCCGCAGGGCTTCGGTATTCACAATGGAACCTTGGGCACCAGTAGCGCGCGGGCGTACAAAGTCCAGATTCAGGTTCACCTTGCCCCGAATCAGGCTTTTGGTCACCAGATTGCGGATTTCCAGCTCCCGGTCTTGCAGGAAACGGGGCAGGCGCAAACTCAGATCAAGCGTTTTGGAGTTGAGCGACTTGATTTCGATGGTTGCGGAATAGCGGTCGGTTTCGCGGTGAGCGATACCGTAGCCGGTCATGGACTGGAGCATGGTAGAAAGGGGCAAATGGAACTCAAAAATAAGGATTACTCGGGCAGGGAGCAGTGTACGGCGTAAGTTGCTAGGCAGCCAAACAGCCGGAACTTGCTGCTTTTCTACAGCACCCCACACATGCCAGGTGAGGTTAGCAGCTTTGTGGCACCGTTGGCGGCCGGGCATACACCCAGTGCTAGCTCTCTCAACTGAGCAAAGCCAGCAATGCGTGCCTATTACTAGGTGCAGCCGCAAAACACAGACTGATAGCTACAATATTACGATTCAAACTAACCGTTGCAAATGGCGACGCTTGCGCAGGCCGTTGCGGCGGTTTGCCACCTAGCGGCACCTAGTGGTTTGACCGGCCCGCACCTAATTGGGCTGCCCGGCACTACTTTTACTAGCCCCCACATCTGCCTCAACCTGTTTTACCTGCCATGCGCATCCTGCATCTGCCTAAGTGGTACCCCAACCGCTACGACGACCAGGATGGCAATTTTGTGGCTCAGCATATTCAGGCCATCGAGCAGGGTGACGCCCCTGGTACCGCTCCACTTTCCATGGCCGTTGTATTTGCCGCTGTTGCCCGCAGCCCCTTGCCACACTTCATTGAATTTGAAGCGGTTGTCGAAAACAACATACCCACGTGGCGCTACTATTATCGTTCGCGCATTACGGGCATACGATACCTCGATAAACTGTTGAAGCTTGTTTTATGGCTGGTGTGCATGCAGCGCGGCCTGCGGGCGGTACGCCAGCACTGGCACGGAAAACGCCCCGAGGTGGTGCACGCACATGTTCTGTTTCGCACGGCCGTGCTGGCGTGGTGGCTTAAGCGCCGGCACCGAACCCCGTATCTGCTAACGGAGCACTGGACGGCTTTTCTCCCTGTAAATGCGGCGCGCCTAGGGTGGTTTCGGCGCCAGATGGCTGGGTTTCTGGTACGCCAGGCCGATGCAGTTACGCCCGTATCCGAAGACTTGCGCCAGGCTTTGGCCCGATTAGGCGCCACCAATCTGCACACCACTGTTATTCCGAATGCGGTTGATATGCACGTGTTTCGGCTCCCGGCAACTCCAGAGCCGCGGCATGGGCTGCTGCATGTGGCAGCGTTTAATGAGCAGGCCAAAAACCTCAGCGGCATTCTGCGCACAGTAGCTTCTCTGCGCACGGCGCACCCCAAGTTGCACGTGCAGTTGCGCATAGCCGGTTACGGCCCGGCCGAAGCGCAGCTACACCAATTGGCCAAATCCCTAGGTCTGCTCGCTGATGGAACCGTTACGTTTCTGGGGAAGCTAAGCCCGGCCGAGTTGGCCCTGGAAATGCAGCGGGCGCAGGCCCTGGTGCTGTTTTCCAATTACGAAAACCTGCCCTGCGTCCTGATTGAAGCCCAGGCAAGCGGACTGCCGGCCGTGGCAACGCGCGTGAACGGCATACCTGAACTGCTGCCCGATGACGGCTCCCGGGGCCTGCTGGTGCCACCCCAAAACGAAGCCGCTCTGGCCCACGCTATTCAGACTATTCTACAGGCGCCGCCGCATCAGTATGATGCCACGAAGTTGCGCGAGGCGGCAGTCAGCCGGTTCAGCTACCCGGCGGTAGGGGCTGCCTTCCGGCAGCTATACCATCAGGTACTAGGCCGGCGCTAGCGTCAAACCCCTCCCCCGACCTATGCTGCGCCGCATCGTCCGTAATTTTGCTACCCGCCTAGCCACGGCCTTCCTAAGCTTCGGGATAGTGTGGCTGACGGCGCATTACCTAGGCGCCGCCGGGCGGGGTACTATCAGTCTGTTCGTTACGGATTGTGCGCTGCTGCTGCTCTTTATCGGGTTGTTTGGCGGCTCTTCCCTGATATACCTGGCGCCACGCCGCAACTTGTGGCACTTGCTGGGGCCTGCTTACGGGTGGGCCGTGGTGGTGTGCCTGGCTGGAACAGCAACTGTAGCGTGGCTCCGACACCCTGAGGCAGCGTACCTCCAGCATTTGGGCGCCCTGAGTGTGCTCCAGGCTTTTTTCTCCATAAACACGTCTCTGCTACTAGGCCGCCGGCGCGAGGCAACCTATAACAACTTGCTGCTTTTGCAGGTGGCGCTGTTGGCTGCCGGGTTAGGGCTGGCTTTCAGTTCAAGTCCTGCCGCGCGCACTATAAGCACGTACTATGCGGCTGCTTACGTGGCTTTCGGGTTGCCACTGCTGCTGAGCCTAGTAGCTTTACTTCGGCAACCCAACTACCAGCGCCACAGCCGCCTACGACTCCGTGCTACGGCCCGCGAGTTGGCTCGGCACAGCCGAGGAGCCCATTTTTCCAACATCATCACCTTTGCCAATTACCGGCTGGGCTACTACTTTTTGGCTCACTTCGCCGATATCCGGGCCGTTGGGGTGCTATCGGTGGGGGTAGCGCTGATGGAGGCTATCTGGCTGATTCCGCGCAGTACGGCTCTGGTACAATATGTTGACCTGGTGCACACGGCTTCTGCTGGCCCTTTGTCCGATTCGGCCTTACGCGTCAGCCGGCTAACGCTGCTGGGCACCTTTACGGCAGCAATAACCCTAGTAAGCCTCCCTACTGATTTGTTAACTGCTGTTTTCGGGCCGGAATTCGGGGCCGCCCGTCCTCTAATGGTGCTGCTGGTGCCCGGCACCCTAGCCATTGCCGTTCAGTTGCTTCTCAGCAGCTATTTTGCCGGCTTGGCGCGCTACCGCATCAACAACTGGGCCTCGGTGCTGGGGCTGGGCGTAACGCTAGTAACGTGCTCGGTGCTGGTGCCGCGTCTGGGCATTCGGGGTGTGGCCCTGGCTTCCTCTCTCTCCTACCTTACTTCCTGCGCGTATTTAGTGGTACAGTTCCGGCGAGCCACAGGCCTAAGCCCAATAGCCTTCCTACCGCGCCCCTCCGATGTGGCGCATTACTGGCAACTTGTGCGCAAGCCGCGCCCCTAGGTGCTACTTATATAATAACTAGCTAATCGGGACTTTGCGCAGAATGGCGTCTATCATATCCTGGGTTCGGATGCCATCGGCCTCGGCCTCATAGTTGAGCAAGATGCGGTGATTAAGCACATCGGCAGCCACTTCTTTGATGTCTTCCGGCAACACGTAGTCGCGCTCATCGAAAAAGGCCACGGCTTTGGCCGCCCGGTGCAGCGCAATACTAGCCCGTGGACTCACGCCAAACTGTACGTACTGCTGAAACTCCGCCAGGTCGTATTCAGCGGGCTTGCGGGTAGCAAATACCAGCTCGATGATATACTTCTCCAGCGTTTCTGAAATCTGTACCTGATTGATCTGCTGGCGAATACCAAAAATATCTTCCTTAGTCAGGACCGGGCTAACTTCTCCCACATAGCTCATGTTGGCCATGCGGCGCATCACCTCCAGTTCATCAGTTTTCTTGAGGTAGTCCACGTACACCTTCATCATGAAGCGGTCAACCTGGGCCTCAGGCAAGGGGTAAGTACCCTCCTGCTCCACCGGATTTTGGGTGGCCAGTACCAGAAACGGCAGATCCAGCGGATAGGTGGTTTCGCCAATGGTCACCTGCTTTTCCTGCATCGCCTCCAGCAAGGCACTCTGCACTTTAGCCGGAGAGCGGTTCACCTCATCTGCCAGCACCAAGTTCGCGAAGATGGGTCCCTTCTTCACCTCAAACTGCGACTGGTTCTGATTATAAATCATAGTGCCCACCAAATCCGAAGGCAGCAGATCGGGCGTGAACTGCACGCGCTGAAAGTGCAGGTGTAGCACCTTAGATAGTGTACTGATAGTAAGCGTCTTGGCTAGACCGGGCACCCCTTCCAGCAGTATATGTCCTCCCGTGAAAAGCCCGATCAGCAGGCGGTTCAGCATGTAATGCTGGCCTACTACCACCTTGCCTACCTCGGCAAATACTTGCTTGATTTTGTGCTGGTAATCGGGTGCCGAAGCAGGCTGCGGAGGCATCATACAGAAGCGAAACAGGTCTAATACGCTTAAAGGTAGAGAAACCCGCTCATTCCTGGCGTCTTCAGGGTCAGGCCCGCTTACCTGAATATTTTACGCTCGTATTTCCGTGCCCGCTATCCCTAGTTCATGACATAGATCATCATTAAGTAAACCATATTTATTCTTTGATAAGAAATAATTAAAACTAACTTAGTACTACTTAAGCACTTATTGCTGTGCTGTTGATTCTGTGCTGCTCTATCTATCTGTCACATCTGTGGCAGCGCCCCATTGCCACTCTATTCTGGTTCCCAAACGCGTCTTCGAGACGTTTACCGGCTCTTGTCACTTCTTACTCTTATCTGATCCGCTATGAAAGCATGTTTTCTTTCTTTCGTTTTGCTGCTGAGCTACCTAAATGCCAGCGCGCAAGCCAACTGGCACTGGCTTCAGAAGCTCAACAGTTCCGGAACAAACGTTCGGGCCAATAGCATTACTACTGATAAGTCGGGTAACAGCTTTATAACGGGCCAGTTTTCTGGCACCGTCAGCTTCGGCCGCACCACACTTACCAGCCGGGGCGATAATGACCTGTTTCTGGTGAAGTATAACCCCGGTGGTAAGGTGATGTGGGCCTCACAAATTGGTCGCGGACCTAACCCACAGCCATACCGGAATTATTCTGCCTCTGGGGCCGATGTATCGGTTGATGCGGCAGGGAACGTGTACGTAGCCGGAAATTTTGTACGCGAGGTATCGTATGGCAACGTCATCGTACCAGGCATTAGTGAGTTAAACACTACCGCTATGCTGGCCAAATTCGACCGCAAAGGCCAAGTGCAGTGGATACAAGCCTTTGGCATTCCCGTGTATAGTTGTGAAGCCAATGCTATTGCAACCGATGCGGCTGGCAACAGTTACATAACCGGCCGGTCGGATTATGGCGGCATCAAGTTTGGCAACCAGACAGTAGGCGACAGCCGCCGGGTGATGTACGTGGTGCGCTACACCACTTCTGGAGCCGTGTCGTGGGCCAAGGTGTCGTCTAACTTCACTACCTACGGTGCCAGCGGTACCGACATAACCCTCGATGGGCGCGGCAACTGCATTGTGGGGGGCTTCTTCAACTACGATATGGAGCTAGGAGGCAAATCACTGACAACTGAAGGCACCTCTCTCTTTTCAGATGCTTTTCTGGCCAGTCTGAGCACGGCATCAGGTGATGTGCACTGGCTGAAACAAGGCGGGGGCACTGCTCGCATTGCTGAGCTCGGCGCCGACCGGCAAGGCAATATCTATGTGGCCGGCACGTACTCGGGCAGCACCTCTTTTGGGGGCCAGCCGCTGAATAGTGCCGGTGGCTCCGATGCTTTTCTGGCCCGGTACAGCCGCGCCGGCAACGCGCAGTGGATTACCTCAGTCGGGACCAGCGCCAATGAATCGGCTACCGGCCTGACCACAGACGAGCAAGGATACAGCACGCTCATCGGGTGGCGCACGCCGTCCGACCCTAAGGTATCCTCCTTTATTCAAAGCTTCCAGCCCGATGGCGACGTGTACTATGCTGAAAATCTAGCTTCTAGCGGCGACACAAAAGCCAAAAGCATTGCGCAGGACCAATCGGGCAAACTGTATTTACTAGGTGAGCTTTCCGGGAAAGGCTCTTTCGGCCGGGTTGGCTTTAACGTTGGCAGCAGCCCAATCAACTTTGTTGCCCGCCTGCATATACTAGCGCCTCGCTCCGGCAACAACGGTGGGGCCAATGCCATAGTGGAAGTATTCCCGAACCCAACCAGCCAACGGCTCGTGGCCGAGCTGACATGGAACAAAGCCGGCATGCTGCTCGCAGGCCAGGCTACCTTGCACAACGCCATGGGGGCCGCCGTAGCTACCCAACCATTGCTAGCCGCCACTTCGTCTCAGGTTCGGGCGTTGTTTGACTGCTCGAAGCTGCCCAAAGGGTTGTACGTACTGCGCATACGCACTAACGATGGCACCATCTATACTAAAGGAGTAGAGGTGCGCTAGCGAATACAGTAAAAATTGCTAGGCCAACTCGCAATAAAAAGCCCCTTTGCATGCTGCAAAGGGGCTTTTTAGTACCAGAGACGGAGGTACATGACTGTATTATCTATCAATGAGTTACGCAGCAGGTGTTAAACATCTGCTAAACATTTATTCATTTTCAGTGGGGTCGCAGGTGAGCTTACTCACCAAGCGCTCAATGGTCGGCTCGTCAAGAGCCGTTCCTATTTCTACAAACCAGTCATTGGCTCCTTCATTCCAGATGAAGGCAGTAAAAGGCGGCACCGGCTCACCTGGTTCGAAAACCGGGTTCAGCTGGTGCTCGTCGTTTGAGACCAGGAGTATATCCTCCCGCTCCTTGGCTTCAATGAATAGTTCTGTAGCTGTAATGGTCATTGGCGCAGGGTCTGAAGTAGATCGTTATGCTTCTGAAGTAGTTCGGTGTACAGACCATAGACATGCAGAAGCTTGTCCTTACAGTCATCCAGACCATCCAAGTGGTAAGCTACGATAGGCTCCTGAGCAATAGGAGCGTTGCGCTTCAGCTCGCGGAAATCTTCGCTGAAGTCATGCATAATGATATCCCCGACTTTCTGGATAAAGTCGAAGTCTAGTTTCGGGTCTTCAAACCGGCGATACAAGGTCGGCCGGCTGATGCCAAGCGTGGTGTGGAGTTTAGTCAGCTTAATGCCTGATTGCTGCACCGCCTTGGCCACAATCTCTCCCCTGTGAACCATACGTGACGTTTTAGTCTCTGTGTGAGACAAAATTGGAAACACGACAGCAGTAATTGTTTTCCATATTTCTAATGATTTCGTTTGGTTTTTGCTTCTTGTTGAATCAAATTTGTATCACTTACGTATCAGTAAGTATCAATTATGTCTCACAAGGACTAAGCCAAGAAATCATGGGACTTACAAAAAGTGTTCAGAATGATACTCTGGACCCAGCTCAAAAGAGCCTCGAGCTAAAGCAACAATCTGATGCTCTGCGAAAAAACCTGACCACTGATGATCAGGAAAATATTTGCAAGGATCACAGCATCAGCCGGGCCACCTATTTCCGCAAGATTCATCAGCTCGATTTGGCTGATCCAATCACCCAGGCCATCGTTGCTCTGGCTGCAGCTAACAAAGAGGCTGGCGAGCAACGGGTGAAGGAGGCAAATGCCATGCTCAAGAAGCTGCTCTAATGCGAGCCTTCGTGCCGAGCACTTACGTGTGGCGCACTTTCGGATTCATCGCTACAACGCCACTAGTCTGTAAGCGCCACCGCTCTGATGGCCTGCTCGACGTGGTAATCCGAGAACCAGATGGGACTTACACCACCTGGATAGCGCAGGCCGATTCGATATGGCTGCTGCACACCGAGCCTGCTTCCTGGCCCCCCTTTCCCACATCCAAAGATTTTGAGGCGCTGATTGCCTCATTCCCCGAAGAGCACCTTCTACACGTCCCCTACGCTGCTTTCACCTTGTCCCCTATCTGTTCTGCCACATGATTACGACTGTCAGCCTTCAACAAATCCAGCACTTCCCACAAGATATCCAGCTGAAGGTGCTGATGTGGGCGCAACGCTTCCTTAAGCGTGAACTAGGCCAGCTCAGCCTACATAAGCTGCGCTTCATAGAACAAGGCAACCTGGACGCCTGGCAGTATGAGCACGGCCAATTACAGTCCTCTTTGACTGAAACAGAAGAAGCCATCGAACGCATATGCCCGCTGCCTCAGCTGGCTGACCTCCTTTAGTTTTTCTCTTTTCTCACTTTAACCATTCCGCTACAATGGCTAAGAAATCAACGAGTAAGCCGGCTGCATCTGCCAACAGTGCGCCAGTATTTAAGGTCCCAAATAACAGTTCAGTGGCTGAATTCTGCCACGTTTTCGTGCAGCGCGAAATCACCCGTGGTATTGGAGTAGATGGGGCATCAGCCTGCCTGACTATCGGCATTCTGCTCGACCAGGTACTTGAAGCTTATAAGACCTATGCGCGCCTGGTGGATGAATTCTCGGGCGTAGATATGACCCGGGTGGCTAAGCATTTCGGTGAAAACTGGTCTAAGATGCCGAATGCCAAGCGGCGCTTGATTGAGGAGACCATCCGCAAGGAAGTAGATGCTACCAACAAGACCATTCAGGGCCACATTCGCTACCTAGAAACCAATCGGGAGCACATGGATGCCCTGGGCCCGCGGGGCCGGGAAGCAGTTGCCCGTAAAATAGTAGAGCTGACTGGCGCTCCCGAGCCTGATTCAGTAGTGAGCATGCTGGTGCAGAAAGAGGAAGGAGGGCTGGCCGCATGAAGACCCAAATCGAAGAGCAGATCCACCGCCTAAGCGACGACATCGAGCACCTTGAATCTGAGCTTGCCAATATCGAACTGGTCTCTGCTCAGGCTGTAGGCGAGGAGTTACGGTACTACGAACGGCTAAGAATTGAATTGCAGCAAACGCTGGATTCCAAGCGCGTTAAGCTGGCTACCCTATGAGAAAGCCAGCCCGCTTCCGCTATCAAGCTCAAAAGCATTATGCCTTGCTGCACACCGTGGCTGCAGCCCGCCGCCAGGTTGAACGCAGCCAGTGGCACATGCTCATTGGTATGGCACTGCTCCTTTCCATTACCGGCTGCTGCCAGAAGTTCATGCGTTTTCACGATACCGAGCACCCAACACCTGTATTGGCTCAGAAAGGAGGTAAGCAGAGATGAACATCAAGAACTATACATCGACAGTCCCAGCCTTGAATTCGGCCGCGGCTATCGAGGTGCTATTAGTCGAGGCTGGTGCTACGACCGTGAGCAAGTGGTACCAAGAGAAGCACCTCATTGGCTTCATCTTCGAATTGCCAATAAATGGGCTTTCCCTGGTGTTCCGGCTGCCGGCCAATGTGCAACGCGTCACGGACTTTATGCTGAAGCAGAAGCCCAAGGCTAACGCGCAGCAGCGACTATCAATTCGGGCGCAGGCATATCGCACTGCTTGGCGCTCCCTGCACGAGCTGGTCCAGATTCAGGTGGCCATGATTCAAATGCAGCAGATGGACCCGCTGCAGGTATTCCTGGCGCAGCAGTACAATCAAAACACTGGAGCTACCCATTACCAGGAGGTGAAAGCCGGAAACGTCAAACTACTTGGAGTATGAGCCACGATAAATCTGTCGTGCTTTCTGTAATAGAAAGACCTATCCTCTTCAGCGGTGCCATGGTGCGCGCCCTACTCGCTGGCACTAAGACCCAGACGCGCCGGATTATGAAACCTCAGCCAACTGATTTTGTGAGCGAGCTGGATCAGTCTCGAACCGGGGTACCAATAGTTTCTTGCGGCCCAATTCGCGAGCCTGGCTTACCTGACCTATTCCACGGTAAAGAGGTTAAATGCCCTTACGGCCAACCTGGTGACCGGCTGTGGGTGCGGGAAGGGTTCAGATACGTCATTACCAATGCTGGTACCTGTGATGCCCGATACGATGTACAGTATGCCGCTGATGACGCATTTGCTGGACTAGGCGCAATGCACCCCGCTTGGTTAGAGAATGCCGTAGCCCGCAACACATGGAAAGGAATTGGTACTAGCCTAGAGTTCCAAGGCTGGAAACCCAGCATTCACATCCCCCGCAAGGCTAGCCGCATCCTGCTAGAAATCGTGTCGGTGCGGGTGGAGCGGCTGCAGGACATTAGCCATGAAGATGCAGTAGCGGAGGGCATTGAGCAGACCGAGGCTTGGGGTGGGGATTGGACCTGGTATCAAGACTACACGGATGACTCCAATCAGCTTCTAGCACGAGACTCATACCGCAGTCTGTGGGCTAAGATCAACGGCCCCGAATCATGGAAGGCTAACCCCTGGGTGTGGGTGGTAGAGTTCAAAAGAGTAACCGATGCCAATTGATTACTCTCGATACCCGCCCAACTGGCGCAAGGAGATAGTGCCGCGCATCAGAGCCAGAGCACGAGCCAGGTGCGAATGGTGCGGGGCAAGGGCCTGGCAGTTTGGGTGGCGTGACAGCCGCGGAAAGTTTCACCCTGGAACGCCACCTACCCTAGCAACCCTTGGCCAGCTCTTCGTCGACCACCAGGCCTTGGCTCCGAAGATGATCCGCATCATCCTCACCGTGGCGCACCTTGACCACGACGAGCACAACTGGCAGGTGGACGATTCGAGGTTGGTGCTGCTCTGCCAGGCCTGCCACCTTAACCACGACAGGGCCGATAATGCCCGACGTGCCAAATACGGCAAGAAACACGCTTCTCTGCCTCGATTACAGCTTTAACAGGACCAACTATTGCTTCCCGACCAGATACGGAGCACCGCTACATGCTCCGGTTCTGAAACCTCTTTTTTCGCTTACGTCCATGTCCCGCTACTCTCTCGAAAAGCACCCTAAGCCCAAAGGAACCTGCCCCTCCTGCCAGCAGAAGAAGGTGTTTCGTTTCTTCCAAGACGCAGAAGGCAACCGCCTCGACGAACAATATGGTATCTGCGACCGCCAGGCAAAGTGCGGCTATGACCACCGCCCCTCGGGCGAGCTGTTCACCGCCACCGGTGCCGCGGCCGATGCTCCCGAAACCATCACCTTACGCCCCAGCGCCGAAGTTGCGGCCGATCTGCTGGCTAAGACGAAAGACCACCGCAGCAACCTGCACCGCTACGCCCGCACCATCACCATCCCGGCTGAGCACCTGGAGAAATGGGCAGTAGCCACCGATAAAGACCGCACGGTATTTCTGCACCTCAATGGCGAGAAGCAGCTGATCAACGCCAAATGGTTCAAGTACACGGAGGAGGGTAAGCGGGATAAGCTGACCCAGCCATATAGCTTTGGCACCACAGCCGACGAAAAGAAGCAAGGTGCCAAATACGGCTTCTGCTTGTATGGAGAGCACCTCATTCGCCACGATGACCCTACGCGCCCCATCTGCGTGGTAGAATCCGAAAAATCAGCGGTCCTAGCCTCCTTCCATTATCCGCACCTGGACTGGGTGGCATGCGGAGCCGCAAACGGTATCACCGATGAGAAGATATCGGCCCTGTTCAACCGCCCCATTTGGTGGCTGGCTGATGCGGATGGCAACGTTCCTAAAATGAAGGATGGCCAGCCCGAAATGCGCAATGGCAAGCCAGTGCTTACCGAGGGCGGGCGCAACAATAGCAGCCTGCGTAAGCTCAAAGCCTATAAGCAGGACTTCGTAGTGATTGACCTGTTTCCGGAGCGGAACGACGGGTATGATATTGCGGATGCCCTCCGGGATGGGGTGCGGCCCGATATCGTAGCGCCGGCCAAACAGAAGCCAGTAGAAAAGCCGGGCAAGAAGCAGAAGGATGTACCAGTACTGCCAGCTGACGTTGACAACTGGAGCATCCAGATGAAAGACTACTGGTATAAGGCAGGCCGGTTTGTAGCGGAATTTGAGCGCCGCGGTATCTGGATCGGCAAAAACGACGAGGACTGGAACAACACAGCCAGCTCACTGGCCGTCTTCCGGGAGCATGGTCGTGAGCTGCTGCACCGCCTGGCCCGCCCCGAGCAGACCTACTCCAAAAAGGACGTAGACGCCACGTTCGACGAGGCGCTGGAGCTAGCTGTATGCAACTCCCCAGCTAAGTTTTTCAAGATTGCCAACCACTACAACATTACCCTCCGCGACATACGCGAAGAAGAGGAAGAGGAGGATGAGACCCTCAAAGTGCTGCCTAAAGGCGTAAGCCCCGAGGACTATTTCAAGCATGGCTTTTATGAGCTCGATAACTGCTACTACTCCATTAAGGATGGGGTTCCGCGCATGGTGTGCGGCTTCAGCATTAAGGTGCTCTACCTGGTAAAGTCGAAAGACAACCCACAGCGTATTGTGGAATTGAAAAACCAGGAGGGCTATAAGGCTACTTTGAGCTTGCCAACAGAGGCATTCGTAAGCCTGGGTGCTTTCAAGAAGGCTGTAGAATCGGTAGGCAACTACGTATTCGAAGGAAACGACACCGACCTGACGCGCCTAAAAAAGAAGCTTTTCCGGGAGGAGAAAGTAACCACCGAGATAACGACGCTCGGCTGGCACGAGCGCGGTCAGTTCTACGCTTTTTCAAACGGCATTTACAACAGCACCTGGAGCAAGACCGACGAGTATGGTATCGTAGAGCATGATGGCAACAACTACTTCCTACCCTTCTTTTCTGGCATCAACGAGGACCACAGCGCCTACATCAACGAGAAGAAATTCTCGCATAAACCCAGCCCGGTAAAGTTTGAGCAGTGGGCTGACCTGATTTACAAGGTGTATGGCGTGAACGGAGCCATAGGAATGTGCTTCTACATTTCCTCCCTCTTCCGCGACTACATATTCGAGGCTCACAACAGCTTCCCCATGCTCTATGCCTTTGGCCAGCGCCAGTCGGGTAAGTCGGTATTCGCGGATAGCTTCAAACACCTCTTTGGCACCCCGCAGGATTCCATTTCGCTGGAGAACCCCAGCACCGTAATCGGGGTTATTAGAACGCTGGCCAACTTCACCAACAGCATCGTGATGCTCGACGAGTATAAGAACTCGGTGGATAAGAAGACAGTCGGCATGCTCAAAGGTTTCTACGATGGCTTTGGCCGCACCACCGGTGTCAAGTCAAACGACAACCAGACCAAGGTTACCAAGCCTCGCTCGGCCGTGTGGATCAGCGGCCAGGACATGCCCAACATCGACAACGCCCTTTTCACCCGCACCATTCTGCTGGAATTTTTGGCGGCTGATCGTGACTACGACAGCTTCGATAAGCTGAAGAAGATGCAGGAAAAGAGCCTGACCAACGTCACCTTGGAGGTGCTCACCCACCGCCCCGAAATGGTGAAGTGGTACAAGGATTCCTTCAAGGTGGTGCGCGACAACCTTCGCAAGCTGATTGAAAAGAAGAAGGTACAGGTAGAAGACCGGATGGTGCAGAACATGGCCATCATTCTAACCCCTACCCTGTTCCTACTGGAAGAGCAGCTGCTGGCCTTCCCTTTTGATGCGGATGACCTGTACAACATGGCCATGAAGATTATCCTGCGCCAGCAAGAGCAGATCAGCCTGAGCACCGACAGCCGCCGTTTCTGGGACGTGTTCGTGGGCATGGTTTCCCACAAGCCCATGCCACTGGTGGTGGAAGGGGTGGACTACAAATTCCACAAGGGCAACCTCTACCTGCGCCTGGGCAACGTACATCCGCCCTATATGCAGCAACACCGCAACCAGTACAACGTACCGGGCCTGGACAAGACCACGCTGGACTACTACCTCAAGAACGACCCAGCCTACGTGGATATGAAGAATTTGCGCTTCGATATGCCCAGCGCTGCTCCCGGCATAGGTGCAATGAAAACAAACCCAACCAGCTGCTACGGGTTTAAATTTGACGAACTTGGTATCGACCTGAGTAGCAGCATCCACACCAACATTGAGACGGCAGATACCGAGTAGGTTTGGAGGCCGATGAAGGTCGGCACAATCATATAGATTTTTGATTCGGAGTAGCGGCCGGATCGATTAACCAGGCGGGACACCTGGTCACAAGGGTAGCGCAGAAGCGCTACCCTTTTTTTGTGCCATCCGGTGGCGCACGTGGGGCGCACGTGCTTTATAAAGTACAATTGTAGGGGCGCGGGCGCAGGCGCTTGCAGGCGGGCGCATTAAGGGCCAAAAGCCTATAAATAGTGTTCACCGCCGCTGCACCCTTCAAAAAGCCGACCTACACCGACCTACAAACCTACAGGGTGAGACAATAATGTAAAAAGGCTTTATACTCTCTACTATGTAGGTTTTATAGTTTCTCTATCTAATCACAGAGGGGTAAAGGCTGTAGGTTACTGTAGGTTGCTGTAGGTCGGCCGTTTTTCATCCAACCTACAGCAACCTACAGAATCAGGTTCCGACCTACAGCCCACCTACAACAAAAACCTTTCTTATTAATCAGAAATAAGGTTTTTGAATTGTGTAGGCTCGTGTAGGTCGTGTAGGTCAGCTTTTCGAGCACCCTTGCTGCTGCATCAGTTTTATTCCGCTTTTACAAAAACGCATGCTGTTCCTTGGTATGGGCTGGCATTGGCATGAATCTTATTGAAATACAAAAATGTATCACACTGAGCATTACGGGAATTGTATATGATACATTTTTGTAAACATTCCGCATTAATTGCACAACTTGGTTACAAATTCTAACGACTGTTAATGGCCCAAAATCTACTCTCTTCACTTCTCCCGCCCGATTTATCACCTCCTATTTCTCAGTCCTTTGGCCTGCAAGGAGCGGGCTCTAAGTTTGATTATCCTAAGCCAGCTACCCTGTGAAGAGCCTGAATAGCCTCGATCTGCCTGTACGTCCGCACGTTTATAAATACCTGTTACTACATCTGGGCCCGGAATACGTGCTGAGCCGCACTGATCCACACGGCCTGCTGCTGTTTTTGCTTTTGCGGAGTCCGCTCACCAATGCCCGCAAGGATGCGGTGGTAGCGGAGTACTCTTTGAAGTTCAACGTGGGCTTGGAGAACTACCCATTCCGCCAGTATGGGCTGACCCTTACCTCCGACACGGTTTACATGTTCAACAATACCGTGCACGAGCAAATCAAAGCAGAGCTGCACGCCTTTGTTGATCTAGCCGTGGAGCTAGGCCAGCGGCAGAAGGATGCCGTGCTCGACTTCATGGCCAAGTACGACTTCACCGATAAGGATATCAGCTATGATACCCTTATCAAGTCTTACCAACGGTACCGGGCCTCGGTGCCAACCAAAAAAAGAAAGGTAGTTACCGTCAACCTCCGAAAGGACATGCTGAACCTCCAGGCCAGCCTGTCGCAGCTGGTGGTATCCACTGCCACTGCCGGCCATGCGGTAAGAGTCTAACTATTGTCAAAAACGCCCCTGAATTCAGTAGTGCGTTTGTCCTCTCAAAATTGATTTTTGTCCATCGGTACTCGTGCCTGATTCTACTAGTCCCTTAGCCCCTGCTCCCTACCAGCCCCGACCGCTCGTCGCAGGTGCTGGTACAGCCTTGCCTGGTTACACTGGTTTGTGGTGGCTACCAGTTGAGGACTTGCTAGAAGATCCCGAAACGGATGGGTCCGATATCCTCGACGACTTACGCCTTCGCGAAGGAGCAACGTGGTTTCCACTGCGCGTGACGCAGAATACGATTAAGTTCGACGAAACCCCCAAGCCAACCAAAGGGGTCACGACTTATACCACGAAGGTCACGGCCACTCGTGCTCTTGCCGGTCAGGAGATAGTAGTGCTGGAGACAATGGATAATCGTCGGGCCGTGGTGATGCTGCAGGAAGCCAGTGGCCGCTTGCGCCTGGTGGGAGGCCGCGAGTCGTTCCTGACTTTCCGGTCAGGAAGTGAAGGCAGCAACCCTGGAGCACGCGCGGGCATCGACCTGAACTTCTCGGGTGAGCTGACGCGCCGGGCACTCTATTACCGCGGGGCCTTCCCTGTGGCCAGTGCTCCAGGCGAGGGTGGTGACAGCGGCACAGTAGAAATCCGCAACCGCAAAGGCGAGTTGATGGCCCGCGTCGCCGCGGGCAAGACCGTCATTATTAGCAGCGGCTTCCGAGTCGTGTTACGTGTAGTGTAGTTATGGCAGTATTAACTCCAGTCCAATTCAAGACTAAATACCAGGCTCTTTTTGCCGATAACGAGTTCGAAAACATCACTGAAGCGACCTTCCGGGAGCTTTCGGAGGACTGTGCTGACTCATTTGGGGCGGGCAGCAAGCCTTTTGATGCCGATTGGCTTGTCGTGACAGATACCCCTTTCGGTAAGTACCTGAAGGGCCAGATGGTGCCAGCGAAGGATAAGGATTCAAACGCAGTCCTACTGGATGCTTGGAGCGGCAGCATTCTGCCAAGCTATACCAATCCTTCGCTTTCTGTAGTACAGACTGCCCCCGCCACTGGTGAGGAAGGCGAAAATGTGTCGAACACGGTTACGGGCACCTACGCACCAGGCGATGCCGGCGCGGCCAGTGCAACTCGCCTCTATAAAAATGGGGTAGAGGTTGCCGCTGATGTAGATGGCTCTGTTTCATTTACTGAAAACGTGGTACGGCCGCTCGGTTCGGTTCTCTATAAGATGCAGGCCGACTATGCTGCTGGTGCCCCCAAGCCAGTCAAACCAGCCAATACACCGGATACTCGCGCTGCGGCTGTGCGCTCTGTGAATGCTCCACAAGCTGCAGCTACTGGCTTTGAGTCGGGCAACCTAAGCCTTAATGGTCAACAAAAACTCTTCTTTGGGCCCAAGTCAACCGCAGTAGCAACCTCAGCTGATGTGCGGAGCTTGGCAAATGGCAACAGCGGTTGGGTGTACGTGCCTTACTTCCCTGCAAATGCTGGTATTGGCACTACGATACAAGTCATTCTGGCCACTGGCACTGCTGCCAAGAATTTCGTGGGTGCTGCACCAGCTGGCTGGGTACTCGATACAGCTGTAGACACCACCAACCAAGGGGCTAACGTGCGGCCGTTTTATGTCTTGCTCACTGGATTAACTCAGGTCAACAATGCCGCCGCGGAAGCGCGGGCTTACAACGTGTACCAAATGAGCCAGACCGTCCCATACGGGGTGTCAGCCAATCATGTCCTGACTTTTAAGAAAACGAGCTAATCATGTCACTATTAGGACAAGCAGGCACCGAGCTTAAAACGGGTGTGAAGGTGAATGGCCCTGCCCCCGCCGACTATTGGTACCGTCCCGAGGGTTCAAATGGCTACGATTCGGCACAGGACGCTTGTGACCAGATAGACCAGTCTATACGGATTGGCCGCACCGTGCTGATTGCGGGGGAGGAGTGGTCTTGGGGAACAGATACCAGCAATGCCGGCCTGAAAAAAAAGCAAGCTTCGGGTGGACTGACAGAAATTGCGGATGGGAGTATTACAACGCCAAAGCTGGCCGATTCAGCTGTCACCAGTTCGAAGATTAAGGATGACGCCATTGGTGATTCTAAGCTTGGCACAGATGTCAAGATAGGGGGACTAACTGCATTACGTCAACTACTTGCAGTTCCCTTTCCTAGTCTCAATCCTATTGCTAACATTGGCTCCTTTACGGACGGGCTGAATTGGCTTTATGCATTGGTGGCCAACCTAACTACCAACAAGCTGGTAGGCGGACCTTTTCGCTATAAGACCCTGGCTGAGCTGAACGCGGTGTCCACTAACCTGGCCATCTATCCGAGTTCCGCGCGGGTGTATGAGGATGGGGTGAATACCGGGCTCTACACCCGCAACAGCAACGGCACGGCCTGGATCAAAGACACGGCCACCGAGGCGCAGGTCGTGGCGACCTTTCCGCAGCTCACCTCCTCCACCCCAACGGTAGTCGATAGAACCTACCGTTTCACGCTCGATAACGTGGAAAGCCTGTTTCGGGCCAAGACAGCCCAGAATGCGGCCGGTACTGTCGGTGGCACAGTGCTTCCCGTTGCGGCTGATAAACTCACGAATACGGCCGGCCCCAACTGGGTAGGCCAGAGCACGGACGTGGCCAGTGGGCAAACGGCAGTCACCACCTATTGGGGAGCCCTGAAAGAAAGTAGCACCAGCACCAAGACCATTGCCCAAGCTATTGCGGCCGTGGCCTGGCGGGAAGCCTACGCCCAGAGCCTGATACCCGGAACCCTGGCCCTCACGCTCAAAATTGACAATGTGGGCATGGTGGGCACGATCACTCAATTTGCCATCGTCAATATCGCCAGCCCCATCTACAAGGTAAACGGGGTAACGGTAAACCTTCCGGCAACTGTCGTAATGGGCGATGTATTCGACATGGGCGGCGTGGTAGGTGCCGGGGGTGGTAGTGTAACCTTTCGCTTTACCTAGGCCATGCATCGGTATTTCAGAATGGTGCCCCAGCAGGTGATGGCCTTTGACCGTTTCCCGCTGGTTATCAATCCGCAGTCCTATGCGGGTGTCATCCAGACCGTAAAAATACCTACTCCGGCCATCAGCAGCGCTGGGGGCGGCATCTGCCTGAGCTTTTGGTATAAGAAAAATGTAGGCACTTCCGATGGCTTCCAGTACCTGCTCGACTGTCGAGATGCTACGGGAGATGCCAACGCCTACTTAGCAGTCGGGGCTATCGGCACCGGCTGGACCTTGTGGGTAGATGGAGTCAGTACGCCAATTGCCAATTTCCCGTTTACCAGCTCCACCTGGAAACTCATTGTACTGGAGAGAGCCGGGCGCAGTTGGAATGCGGGCATCATTACGCTGGGAAGTCGCTACACCAATGCTGAAAAATTGGGCGGGGCGAGCTTTTGGGATTTCCGCGTGTACAACCGCATTCAGACAGCAGCCGAAAAAGCTGACTACCTCAACCAGCCCTTCACCGGCATGGTGCGTCAGTACCAGTTCCGCGCCGATACGGCAACAGTGGCCTATGATACGAGTGGCAACGGCGCGAATGCCACGAAAAACAACTTTACCGCCTAATGGAAATCTATTCCTTTTTCTGTCCTGGCTGTCTGGTGCGACACGAAGTCGAGCTGAGCGATGAGCAGCAGCTACTCGGCACCGTGCTCAAGCCGACGCTTTCCCAGCGCGTTGTCAATTACCAAGTAGAGCCTTCTCCAGACGGGGTAGAGGGCCGCTGTGATGTAGCCTTAGTCGATGGCATCCTCTACTACGCCACGGATTGTCAGCATGCACTACGCGGGCAGACGCTATTCATTCCTATTTCTTAATGCGGTCGCGCAAATGCCATCACCCAGCCCCTTCTCATCTGAGGAGGGGTTTTTTATGTCCTTTTTCCCGCCTCTGCGCCGAATAAGATTTGCATCGATAATTACCCTAATTCGATGCAAGTCAACCATCTTTTGTCAGCCATACTACGTTCGCCCTGGGCTATCCAGAGCGAGACGGTGCTCGGTTATCTGCCGCAGATTGCGGGTATGCTCAAAGGTGAGCAGCTGGCTGCAGCTATTGCACCGGCTGCTCCAGCAGAGCAGGGTGTACTCTTTGCCGCGACCAAAGGAGGCAGTCGCTCAGCCAAAAAGTACGATGATGCGCCCGAGCGCTCCGTAGCGGTGCACACTCTGAAGGGTGTGATGATGAAGGACGATCAGCCAGGCCTGTGCACGGATGTGCCAGGCACAGCCTCCCGGCTTCGGGCTATCCAGGCTGCTGATGCTCACGACAACGTCATGGCCCATGTGCTCTGCATCGACTCGGGTGGTGGCACGGTGGATGGCACAGCAGAGTTTGCTGCAGGCCTTAAGGGTCTCACTAAGCCCATTGTAGCCTATTCTGATGGCATTATTGGCTCTGCTGCTGTTTGGGCTGCCGTTTCCTGCCCAGAAATTATCCTCAATAACGAGACCTGCCGCATCGGCTCTATCGGTGTGATGGCCTCGTTTCAGGATATCAAGCCCGCCCTGAAGAAGCTTGGCGTTGAGTTTCACGACTTGGTAGCCGATGGCTCTGAGGATAAGAACTCCGACTTCATCGCTGTGATGGCGGGCGACTACAAGCCCTATAAAGCCAACGTGCTCAATCCGCTACGGGCAGTATTTCACGAGCATGTGAAGGCCAGCCTCGGCGACCGACTCAACCCCAAAACCAGCGAAAAAGCTCTGAAGGGCGGCATGTTCTTCGCCTCTGAGGCCTTAGAAATGGGTCTGATTACAGGCATCGGCTCCTTCGACTTCGCTGTAGAGCGTGCTGTGGCACTCGCCACCGGCACCAACGACGCGCCCACGGGCGACGACGCTACCCAAGCCAACCATTCCAATTCAAATACCATGTTCGGAAAGAACAAATTCTCAGCCGTTGCCGCTCTGGCCGGCTTGACTGGCGCAGCTGTGACCGCTGAGCTGGTAACTGCCGCCAACGACGAGTTGGAGGCTAAAGGCATTACGGATGCCGCCATTATCAGCAAAGCCGACTTCGATGCTTTCGAAGGCACTGCTGCTGCTCACAAGACCATGACCGACGCACTGGCCGCTGCTGGTGTGGATTCGATTGCGGCTCTGGTGAAGCAGCGCGACGACGCCATGGCTCAGGCCGAGGAGTTCGGTGATCAGCCTGGTGCCCTGCCTACCTCTTCGGCAAAAGAAAAGTCGGATGTAAGTGAGGAAGGTGCGGTGGACTACGCCCAGGTGGTAGCTGAGCTTGACGCCCGCATGGGTGGAGCCGATGACCCCCGCTTTAACTAAGCCCCTATCTGCTACGAGTTAAACCCATTTTTTCATTTCTATAAGTCGAAGCTATGAGCCTCGTTACCACAGACATTATCGCCCAATTTGGTGCGTATTACATTAACCAAGGCCAGAACATGCAGCGCCTCGTGCAGTTGCTGTTCCGTCCTAGCGTTACGGACTCGCTGCTCACCCCCATCCTGACGGATGATACGGTGTACCGCGCGGCCAAAACGCTGATGACCCGGGTGCTTCAGCCCTTCCAGAAGGCGTACACGCCTCTGGCCAGCGTAACGTTCGTGCCTGTTGGCATCGAGCAGTTCAAGATGAAGATCGACACGGCTGAATATCCAGATGAACTGGAGGCGACCTGGGCGGGCTTCCTGACGGGCGAAGGCATCAAGCGTACTGAGTGGCCCTTCATCCGTTGGTACATCGAGCAGTACCTCATTCCGCAGTCACAGCAGGATTACGAACTGCTTGAAGTGTACAACGGCAAGTTTGTGGCTCCTACGGCTGGTACTCCTGGTGCAGCTGGCACGTCGATGAATGGTATCAAGACTACCATCAACACGCATATCACCGCTGGCCGCATCACCCCTATCGTAACGGGTGCTTTGGCAACAGACCCCGAGGCGTTGGTTGATCAGCTGGAGCAGTTTGCTGACCGCATCGGCCAGGCGTATTGGGGCATCCCCATGCAGCTAGGTATGTCCGAGCAAACGCAGCGCCGCTTCCTGCGTGGCCAGGAGCGCAAGTATGGTAAGAACACCCAGGGCGCTGGCGTAGGCGAGCAGATCAACAACACCAAGATTACCGTGGTGGGTCTGCCTTCGATGGCTGGTTCCAACAAAATCTGGTGCACGCCGAAGCCTAACGCTGTGGTGCTGGGTAAGCGTACCGGCAACCAGGGCAAGTTCCAAGTGGAAAATGTAGACCGTCAGGTGAAGGTGTACAGCGACTGGAGCAAAGGCGTTGGTTTCATTATTCCTGAAATCGTCTTCACGAACGATCAGGAGCTGACCTAGTAAGGTCACGACGCGCCGGCACCCACTGAGGGTGCCGGCCATCGTCATTGCATTTGTTTTCCTATTTCAAATCGTCATTAAGCCACTGTCATGGCCACTGAAACCCTAGAAGAAAAATTTGCTCGTTTGGAGCGTGAAAATGCTGCCCTGGAGCAAAAAGCTGCCGAGCAAGCAACCGAATTGGCCACCGCTACCCAGGCAGTCGATGAGCTGAGCGAGAAGCTCTCGAATGCGGAGGCTGTAACGCCTGCTCAGGCGGTGGTTACCCACGAGAAACATCAGTACCTCGTGCTGGCTCAGAAGTTCAACTACGAAGGCACTGAGGTGCTGGCGTCGGAACTCCAGGGCAAGAAAGAAATCCTGGCCGCACTGGTGAAGTCCGGATCGGGCCTGCTCCAGAAGATTGAGGCTAAGAAGTAAGCCCGCGTCAGTAGGCTGAAGTAATAGATTTTATAAGGTAGCTATTCAATCCCCATGGATTTACTAGAACTAAAAGGCCCCCGCGGTAAAGACAACAGCCCCGGCCTGAAGAACACCATGTTCCTGGCATTGGAGGATGACTTCACCACGATCAAAGGGTTCAAAAAGACGACAGGGCCAGGTGACTCGGTAACCATTGATGGTTCCCACGCTTTCGCCGCCGATAAGGGCTTTGTGAAGGTGTACACCACCCTCGACACCAATACCCTGAAGCTGGACCCAACGGGAGAGCGTGACTCGCGTGGCAAGAAGATCAACTTCGAATTCTTCCACCCTGGCAACTCCAAGGAAGTGGCCGAGTTCGACCGTCAGATCAAAAACACGTCTGGCATCATGCTGGTGAACACGCCAGATGGCGAAGTGCTCCAGCTGGGTTCGGAAGGCCTGGGTGTTGAAATCTTGGGCAGCTACGACTCGGGCAAGCTCTCGGGTGGCAAGCGGGGCTTCACCTTCAAAGTAGAGGGCTATGCCAACGGCCTGGCGTTCTACGAAGGTGATATCAAGATTAAGGGTGGTGCTACTATTCCTGCGCCCACCGGCGCTTAAGCAGTGAATACCACCTGGCAAAAAATGCTGCGCCCGGACGTAGCTGCGAAGTATGAGGTGCTTCAGGTACCCGGCCGTTATCGGTTACGGGTGCTGAACTACCAGGAAATCGACCTCCGTACCCTCAGTGTGGCCGAGGCCGACGAGCTGGTAGTGAAGCAGGGCGGTTCCGAGTACTTCAAGCTTCGGAAGGTGCGCCGCACTGCCTCAGCAACTCCCAAATAGGGGGAGAAAGTAGGAGAAGATTTGGGTGTTGCTGACAAACGCCCCGGCCACTGGTCGGGGCGTTTTTGCGTCCTTTCGGGAGCGAGTTTCCAAGGGCAGCTTTGCCCTATGAATGTGGAAATTTCCAACTGGCTGGCCTCCGAGCAAGACTTTCCTGCGGGAGTGGCACTCTATGAGCAGCACGGCAAGAGTATCGTGATCAAGCGGCTGTTGGCCGCTGGTTCTACCTCCTACTCGCGAGAGGTGCTGGCCCGAGAGCTGGAGCGCATGGTGCAGGTGGCTCCCCTCCCCCTGGAGCCCGCTCCCGCTGTAGTTGTTCAAGTGGCCACAGTAACCGACGTGCTGAAGGCATTGCACCAGGCCCGCCGCCCGCTACTCAGTGAGCGGGAGTACCTGCATGCCCGGTTGGAGCTACTCGCGGATGCTGAGCGGGGCGAAGCCGCCCTGCGCATCCTGGATATCGGCGACGAACTGCAGAAAAGCTACGATGCGGAGGCTTACTACGAGAAATATGGCACCCTGCCGGAAGTGCTACCCGAGGCTGCGCCGGCTCCCGAGCTAGCCACCCTCACCGATATGGGCGAAATCCGCCGCCATCTGGCCCTGCAGCGCACTCAACGCTCCAAGTTGAAAGACCGGCCCGACCGGCTGGATGACTACGCTCAGGTGCTAGCCAACATCGAACTACTTGAATCCAAACTATCTCAATAATGCAGACGGAAGAAATTACACCCCTATCCTGGACTACCGTGCAGCGCACCGTGCGTGAGCTGGTGCCACTTGATTACAACCCCCGCATTCTGACTGAGGAAGGCCGCGCCCGCCTCATGCGCAGCATCCTGAAGTTTAATTTGGCCGAAATACCAGCCATTAACACGGACAACGTCGTGCTGGCCGGCCACCAGCGCCTGAGCATCCTCCTGGACCTAGGTCGCGGTGAGGAGATAATTGACGTGCGGATGCCCAATCGTCAGCTCACCAAAGAGGAACTGGACGAGTACAACATCACCTCCAACGTCGGTGCCGGTGTCTGGGACTACCAGAGCCTGCAGGATAACTTCGCCCATATCGATCTGGGTGCCATTGGCGATACCAGCATGCTGGAAGGCTTGGCCGCGCTGGCGAACATGGGCCTGGAGGCCATGCCCTCCGAAGAGCAGGAGTTCGACCCCACCCCGCCAGTGGACCCGATATCGGTGCTCGGCGACGTGTACGAGTTTAGCAGCCCAGGACGGGCGTTAGAGCATCGCCTGGTGTGCGGCTCGTCGACGGACTCGGACGTTGTGGCACGCGTGCTCAATGGCAAGCTCATCGACCTGGTTAATACCGACCCGCCTTACAACGTCGACTATCAGGGCAAAACCAAGGATGCGCTGAAGATTGAGAACGACAGCATGGATAATGCATCGTTCCGCGAGTTCTTGTACGATTACTACACCAACTGCTTCACTTTCATGAAGCTGGGCGCGCCCATCTACGTGTTTCACGCAGACTCCGAAGGCGCCAATTTCCGGCTGGCCATGCAGGAAGCGGGCCTGAAACTCTCGCAGTGCCTGGTGTGGGTGAAACAGGCCTTCGTGATGGGCCGGCAGGATTTCCATTGGCAGCACGAGCCCATTCTCTACGGCTGGAAGGAAGGCGCAGCCCACAAGTGGTACTCTGACCGCAAGCAGACCACCGTGCTCAACTTCAACCGCCCGAGCCGTAATGGGGACCATCCCACCATGAAGCCCCTGGACATCCTGGAGTACCAGCTGGAGTGCTCCAGCAAGTCTGGTGACGTCGTGTTTGATGGCTTTGGTGGGTCAGGCTCGGTACTGGTGGCCTGCGAGAAACTGGATCGGAATGCCCATGTGATAGAGCTTGATCCGCGCTATGTGGACGTACACGTGCGCCGCTGGGTGAAGTTTATGCGTGATAACCAGCGTCGCTTCGTGGTGACGCGCAACGGGGAGGAAATGACCGATGGCGAACTTGCCCGTTACGAGTAATCCGAACTACTCCAGCACCACTGAAACGGCGCTGGACCGTATCCGTGCCTCCTATTTGCACGAGGGGGCAGAGGACCGGCTTACGCCCGACGATAAGAAGCGAAAGGAGCATTTGGAGGCTGCCCACGGCTTGCTAGTGAACTACCACAGCATGGAGCAAGCCGTTCCTTTGCTGGTAAGTCGCTACGATATCAGTCGGGCCACGGCCTATCGGCGGTGCACCGAGGCTATTCGCCTGTTTGGCGATGTGACGCGCTCCTACAAGGATGGCATCCGCCATATCCTGTACGAGTTTGCCATGAAGGTATTCCAGCTCGCCGCCAGTGCCAAGCCACCAGATTTGAAGGCCATGAACGGGGCCATCAAGAATATGAGCATTCTAAAAGGGCTGGATAAGGACGATTCCAACGCGCTGAGCCCTGAAGTGCTGGCAAACCGCACCTACGTTCTCAATGTCACTATTGGGGCTGGTGGGAAGGATGTGCAGGTTCCGCTTGGCAACAACTTAAACAAACTTGATCCGAGCACCTACGCGCAGCTCGTCGACGCGGTGGAGAAGTCCGACCCGACGCTGGCTCAGATGGAGCAGATGCTGCGCATGGCTGAAGATGAACCGGAAGAGGAGGCCGAGCAGCATGATGACTAATCGGCCTGATGTAAAGGAGCTGAAGTTCAATAGGCCTCAGCTGCGCTTTATCCTTGCGAAGCTGGCCTCTGCGGTGTCGCTCTGGAGCCGGGCCACTGGCAAGTCTACGCTCATCGCTTGGCTGATGCACATGATTGTGCAGCACATGCCGCGCAGTGCATGGGGCCTGGTAGGCTCGACGTATGGCCAGATTCTGACCCGTACGCTGCCCTCGACGATTGACGCGCTGGAAAAGCTCGGCTATTTCAAGGATGTGCATTATTTCATCGGTCGTAAGCCACCTCCCTCGTGGGGGTGGCCAGAGCCGTTTCAGCGCCCGGTGAAGTATGACAACTTTATCATTTTCTACACGGGAACTGGTTTTCACCTCATTTCTCAGGATGGGGGCAGCAGCTCGTCGCGCGGTTTGAACCTAGATGGCTGGATTGCGGACGAAGGCCTGCTCCTCGACCGCGAAAAGCTCGGCACCGATGTAATTGCCTCCAACCGCGGCAACCTGGGCATCTGGGACTGCCCGCTGCATCATGGCAAGTTCATCTTCTCGTCGATGCCCTGGGGTGATCAGGGCAAGTGGCTGCTGGAGGATTCCGCATACTACGAGCGGGATGGAGTCGACTTCAGCCAGGTCCGAAACCAGATGATTAAGCTGCAGGTGGAGTTCGTGGATAGCCGGGCCACGAGCACACGCATGGCCTTGTATCAGGAGATACTGGACCTAAGCGCCCAACTGCGCTTCTATGCCAACCCCAAGTCCATGGCCGCGGGCAAGAACAAGATACCCAAGGGCCTGCTCTACTCTGAAGCTAATATCTTCGATAACCTTCTCAATATTGGGGTAGGCTATTTGGAGGAGCAGCGTCGGGAGCTTTCGGACTTTGTGTTCCTTATCGAAATTCTTAACCAGCGGCCGGCCACGGTAGAAGCCGGCTTCTACCCCAAATTGAATATCGGACACCATGCCCAGGAGTGCATGGCCAATGATTATATCGCGGGCCTTAACTTCAATATCGGCCGACTGCGACAGCCTGGCTGCCTGATGGATTCCGACTGCCTGCCCTTTGTCCCCCTTCGTGGGGCAGTAGACTGGGGTAGCAAGATTAGTGTGATGACCATCGCCCAGATCCACAAGGATGCGGGTGAGTACCGGTTCCTGAAGGACTTCTATGTCAAGCACCCTAAGCTGATCGAAGACCTGGCCAAGCTGTTCTGCGACTACTATGAGCACCATCATCTGAAGGAGTTTCACTTCATAGAGGATAGCGAGTGGGGTAATGCGCGTAAGCCGGATAGTAAGCTGACCTACAACCAGCAGTTCGCTGAATGCTTACGAGAGCGGGGCTGGCGCGTGCGCTTCTTCAATCAAGGGCGCGTGCCTAACTATGCTATCCGCTATAAGCTGGGCATCGACCTACTAGGAGAGTCGGATACGCGTCAGCTGCTGATCCGCTTCAATAAGGTCAACAATAAGAATACCCTTACGGCCATGAGCATGGCCCCGCTTAAGGAGAACAGCCGCGGCGAGATAGAAAAGGATAAGACGTCCGAGCGCAAGAAGACGATACCAGGCGAAGAGGCGACTCACTTCACCGACACCGTGGACCTGCACTTCATGAGCATCGATAAGCATGTAGTCCGCTCAACTCCCGAGGCCGCGGGCCTGCTTATCGTGAGCAGCTAAGTATCATGTAACCGACATCGATGTCGGTCAGTTGATTGGAAATACTGTACAAAGCCCGTTTGCTGCTTGCAAACGGGCTTTTGTGCGTCCATTGCGCCTGGCATATATCCTCTGGGGCGCTCGTGGAAATTTCCGGCCGGGACAGTGCGCGTCGGGGTGAGTACCGACAAAATGAGACGGAATAAACCCGCTAAGTCCAAAAAACGGCCTTCCTGATAGTACTAGGGCAATATGCTGTGAGATTGACCCTTTTAGCCCCCGCCCTTACCTCATTTTACTGTCCTTTTTCCCGCTTTCATAGCGGCCGAATTTCGTCTCGATGATTCCTAATTCGATACGACTTGCGGACGCTTTGCGCGAAATGGAAGAAGCTCAAACGGGCTTCACATTGCGGTTCGTACAGGCTGACCGCAAGCGCAAAAAGGCCGGCACTATCGTGGAATGGCACCACTGCAAATTATCCCGGCCTCGGCAGGCGCAACGCAAGAAGATAGGCACGCCCACTAGTACCCTCCCTCCTGCCAGCCGGCAACCCAATCATTACGCTAACGCGACCCGCAACCTGGTGCAGGGCCGCAGCACGCAGGTGCGAAAAGTGCATATCTGGCTAATCCTGGCCTTCAATGGTAAAAAAGTAGTGCTATCATGAGTGTTGTAGTTAATGAAGACCTGACGGTCGGTTATTCTGACGCGGGCGGCATAATGGTGCGGACCGGCATCAGTGCCGCGACCTCTGGAGGTGGCATTAGCTCTGCCGACACACCAGGGGATGAACCCACCACATCGCTGAAAAAAGAGTCAGGCAGCGAAGCCATTTCGCCTTGGGGTGATGACAACCTGTTTCCGCAGAACGTCATCAAGGACATTGAGAAGAGCACCATCCTGCCCTCCGTATTGGAGCGCAAAACATCGATGATGTATGGCGGTGGGCTGGTCTATGGCATCATAACCGGGAAAGACAAATCCGGCCGGCCCATCTTCGAGGCGCAATCCATCCCAGAAATCGACGAGTTCATTGAGTACTCGCGCCTCGACCGCTACGGCTTCGAAGGCCTGCATGATATCAACACGTTTGCCAACGCCTTCCCTGAAATTATTCTGTCCAAAAACCGGAAGAAGATTAAGGTGGTGACCATTCAGGAAGCTGCTTGGTGCCGGTACCTGAAACCAAAGAAAGGCACCCTGCCTGGCGTTGTAATCAATGCCAACTGGGCCGATGGCGGCAAGTCCGACGACCCCGACGCGACCATCGTTCCTGTCATCGACCCTTACTTCGACGCGGTGGGCAACCTGCGGGCCCGCAAGGATGGCTTTAAGTTCATCTATCCCCTAAGCATTCCCAGCCCCGACAAGGCACTGTACCAGCTGGCCTCGTGGAATTCGGTGCGCCGCTCGGGCTGGCTCGACGTGGCCGCAGCCATTCCTGAGTTCAAGAAGATGCTCTTCAAGAACCAGCTATCCGTCAAATACCTTATTGAGGTTCACTCTGCCTATTGGGAGTGGAAGTTTGGTGATTGGGATGCTCTGACTCGCGAGGAGAAAAAGAAGCTGTTAGAGGATGAGATTCAGGCTTTTAACGATGTGATGCAGGGCACCAACGGGGCCGGTAAAACTGTGATGACCACCACCATCCTGGACAAGAAAACCGGGCAGGAAGTGTCGGCCTTCAAAATCACGGCCATCGACGATAAGCTGAAAGATGGTATTTACATCGAAGACTCGCAGGAGGCCAGTAGCCACATATATACCGCAGTGGGCGTAGCACCCAGCCTAATGGGGGTAAGCCCTGGCAAGGGTATGGGCGGTGGCGCTGGGGGCGGCTCTGAGCCCCGGGTGCTGTTCAACAATTTCGTCAGCACGGCGCAATTCCAACTAGACCTTCTGACTGCCCCGCTCAACCTGGTGTCCCGCTATAACGGCTGGCAGGTGGAGGGCAAGCCAGTCGTGTGGCGCTTCCTCAATCCCTTCATTATGTCGCAGGACGAAAGCAAGCCTGCGCAGCAAGAATCCAAGTAATTATGTCCCTTATCACTAGTCTCGATCAATTTCGGGAGCACGTAACGGTCGACCGTACTGGCTTCTCGCTATCCTCTATCATGCCGGATATGCGGCTCGTAGAGCAGGAGCGCATCAAGCCCCTCATCGGGGCTGCCCTCTACTACCAGCTGGATGGCAAGGTAAAAGTCGGGTCGGAGCTTACTGAAGCCGAAGCCGACGTGCTGGCGTTGCTGCGCCGGTCCATCTCATACCTGGCCATGGTAGGGTACCTGCCTCTGAGCCAGGTGCACATTTCAGACCTCGGCGTTTCGGTGTTTACCACTGCTGATCAGAAACAGCCCTATCAGTGGCAGATCAACCAGCTGCGCAGCAACTTCCAAGGCAAAGGCTACAATGCCCTGGAGCAGGCGCTGAACCTACTGGATGAGCACCTGGATGCGCCCGAGTTCGAAGCCTGGGCAACATCAGCCGCGGCAACTGCCTCGCACAAGTTCTTTATCAACACGGCGACTCAATTCTCGGAGCACTATAACATTGGCAACTCGCGGCTTACGTACCTGGCCCTGTTGCCAACGCTCCGGAAAATGGAGCGCTTCAGCCTGGAGCTAGTGCTTGGTACTAAATACTTCCTGGAGCTGAAGGAACAGATAATGGACCGCGACCTGTCGGCTGAGAACCTGCAGGTGCTGGACCTCTTCGTGCGGCCCGCCCTGGCGCACTTAGTTATCGCCAAGGCAGTGCCTGAAATTGGCCTGGGGCTGAATGGCGATGCCATTGAGCTAAATGTGTATCGCCTCGACGATGCCAACCAGAAGGAAGCCGATGCCTCGTTGGATAACCTACTGACGCTGAAAGTGCAGCAAGCGATGAGTGATGGTAATGTGTATCTGGAGCGCATGAAGCGCTTCTTGAACACCCATGCCTCGGAGACGAAATATGCTACCTACTTCGCCTCCAGCGCTTACCAGTCCCCCAACGCGCCCCGCGCAACGGTGAAAACTGCTCCTGACGGGGCCATATACGGCTGGATGTAAGATGGATTTAGCTCTTAAACTCATCACGCTGGTCATTAGCGCCATCAGCGTAGGAGCCGCCGTGTACAACGTGCTCACTGCGCGCACTCACCAGAAAGACCAGCAGCAGAAAGCTAAGCTCGAGGCAACCTGGGACCTGGCCAAAAAGAACGAACAGAACATCGACAACCTGGAGAAGCGCATGGGCGAGTGCGAACAGCGCACCGAAAAGCGCCTGGATCAGATTGCCCACGATATCGGCGCTGTCAAGAACATGTTTACTGATTTTATCATCGATAACCTGCGCCATGCGCGAAAATGATTATGCAAGCACCTAAACCCAATTACCTCCGCTTTGCCGGCTGTTCACTACTTCTTGCCGCTTTCATTCTGATCGGCTTGCCCTACCTGCTCCACTTCTTCGATGAGGGCGCAGGGGGCTTTACTGTCGACAAGTTCAACACGCTGGCCTTAGCGGCCCTGCTCGTGCTGGCCGCCATTCACATCGCCTTCTTCGTGTATCGCCGGCTGTTTCCCCGCTTTTACGACTACCTGCGGGAGTGTTTGGAAGGGGAAGGAAAGCTCTTTGAAAACCTGACCGACGAACTCCGAGGGCCCCTGTATTCCATCGACAACATCTATCCGGACCATCTCAATAAACTTATCGAGCGCCGGAAGGTGGCTCAGTTTCAACTCCTATTACGATGCGTAAGATTATCCTTCTGCTTATTGGTATTGGGCTTTTTGCTCTGGCTGGCCGTGCACATGCTGACAGTGGCCATGACCGTACTTCCGACAGCCTCCGCGCCCGCGTCGTTGCTGTAGCCATCTCCCAGCTGGGTGTACGCGAGGTGGGCAACAACGCCGGCCCTCAAGTCGAGAAGTACCAGCGCTTCGGTGGCGGCAGGAAGGGAGATGCCTGGTGCTCATGGTTTGTGACCTGGTGCCTACGAACGGCCGGCGTGCTGACAGCCAAGTTTGGTGCGGCCCGCTCCTGGTTTGATAAGCGCCATGTCATTTGGCGGCAGGGCCGTGGAGCCACTCCTAAGCCTGGCGACTTAACGGGCTATCAATGGGGCGGAAGCCACATCAACCACGTCGGCATTATAGAGCAGTGGGGCGCAGGAGTGAGCTGCCTGACCATTGAAGGCAATACGGGGGGCGGTCGGGCCTTGCTGCGAGAAGGGCAGGGTGTATATCGAAACTGGCGAGATAAGCGGCAGGTCCAAGTGGTAGCAAATGTGATTGATAATCCGAAGTACTGATGCTGAAACGACTATTCTTATTTGGGCTGCTTACGTGTTTGAGTTGCGCTACGGAGCGCCCTATCCCTCCGCTGCTGCGCCCGCTGAACCTGGACTCGTTGGAGCGAGTGGCGCAGCTGCCTCCGTACTTGGTGCCGCCACCGGCTCAGGCTACTCCCAAGCAGGCCGAGGCCTGGCGGGACTCGCAGGTTAAGATGCTGGGGAATGTTGGTGCGCCGGCCCGGAAGGTCAAACTGAAAAACGTGGGCAACACGGACGATCACTCTTCTGTGAAGTCGGGCATTACAGGCGGGCAGATTACAACTGCTGTCATTGTGCTGGGTGTGCTTGCCCTGTTGCTTTGGCTCGGGCCGCGTTTTTTGCGCGGTGGGTTATAAGCATTCACTTATCTTCGTCCCGCTAACGTTTTGGAATACCCTTTTACCGAGCACCTCGGCCGTCGACATACGGCTGGGGGGTAGTGCGGGAGCATGACCCGTATGCTTTGGGTGCTCGGAAGAGTGTTCTAAAACGTTAGCAGCGATTCCCCCAGCTTGCCCGACTGCTATGGCTACCGATGAACGCGCCGACGAGGCCCCCAACTTACCGCTGGTAAAACCTGCGGGCATCACCAACGACGAAATCTGGCGGCTCTGTGAGCGGTACAGTATTGAGTTTACGCCGCCCACTGCGCGCGATATGCAACTCTTCGGCATCATAAAGGCGCTGGAGGACATGGTTGACTTGCTTGGTCACCGCCCCTAACCCACACTAAGCCTCGGCCCATCAGCCGGGGCTTTTTGTATCCGATTGCACTGTGCGTGCCGCTGACTTGACTGTTCGTGGAATCTGCTCATTTAGCTTGATAGGGGCTAAAAACGATGCGTTGTTTGTCCTACTAAAACGCACGCACCTATGACCAGCCAGCCTACTACCCGCACCGAAGCCGCCGAACTTTTTGGATACCTAATGCTCTGCCCAGCCAGCGAGCGGCCCTTAGGTTTGTACCGTACCTTCCTGCTGCAGATAAAGGGGCTGCGCTAGATCGACTAGATGCCCTTGGCAATTTGCCAGGGCTTTTTTGGTTATTTTGCGGGATACCAAGTAGTAGAGGGAATGATGAGCCAGGCAGATATGCTTAAAGTGGCGCTCGCAAAACTTCATGCCAGCCCCCCCAAGTCAAACCTAGCTCGCATCGCTGTTGAAGTAGAATCGCATCCTTTCACTACCACTCCAGCGTACCGCCATGTACACTTTGAGCGTGGAGAAGGCGGTGAGTGGCACTTCAAGAAAATAGAGTAGTGTTAGCTTCGTCGCGGACCTAAAGCAATAAGGCTTTATTGCTTTAGGTCTGAGCATCGTTTTCAGTAAGTTTGGTAATACATCATACCACTTATATGAAAACGCTACTCGTTATCACCTTGCTTGCCGCATTGGGGTTCGTTGGCCTGGCCCAGGACACGCCTCCTATTGCGGTGGCGAAAACCATGACCGGTCTTAAGGCCGGGCAACGCTCCCTTATCCTGGAGGATGGGGTGAAGCGCTATTCCAAGTTCAATTTTTACGCCACCACAAAAGGCAACCGTGCCCGGCAGTTTGCCAACGAGGGTGCCGTACTGGCGCTGCTCGACAGCTTGGGGTGGGATGTAACGCCAAACGGCCAGGAAAAAACGCCCTACACAGAGTACAACCTGTATATGCTGAAGAGAAAGCCAACCCCGCCTGCTCAGCCTTAGTTAACTTTTTGCCTTGCGTTAAAGCCTCGCTGACCTGCAACAGCGAGGCCTTTTCTTGTTAGATTGTCCCTCCTATTCACTCTACCACTACATGGCTAAGCAAAACGATTCCCGTACGCCAGAAGAAGCCACCCCTGAAAATCGCCCAACCGCAGGTGTCGTATCCACTCCTATATGCGGCATTATTATGCCCATTGCTGGCTCAACTGAATATCCCGCTGAGCACTGGGCACAGGTAAAGAGTATTATTTCAGAGGCCGTTCGGGACGCAGGGTATGAAGCGCGACTCGTTAGCGATGGGAACAACTCATCTATTATTCACTCTCGAATCGTCACGAACATCTACCAGGATGAAATAGTGGTCTGTGATGTGAGCAACCGCAACCCAAACGTGATGCTGGAACTGGGCTTGCGTTTAGCATCTCAAAAGCCTGTAATTGTCATTAAAGATGACGTAACCCCCTACTCGTTCGACTCCTCGCCAATAGAGCACATCCCCTACCCAAAGGGACTCGACTATTACAGCATAAATGAATTTAAAAGGAAGCTGACAGCACGCATACACAGTGATCTTGACGCAGTAAAAAAAGCCGGTTACAAATCGTTCTTGGACAGCTTCTCTATTCCGCACCTATCTCTTGGCTCCCTTAAGACGGAGGAATTGGGGTTGAAGGACTACTTGGAAGCTATGGAAAGTCGAATTGTGGAAAACATAGAATCGCGCCTTCCGTCGAAACAAGATAAATCGTCTCCTACTAGTCATTTAAAACCCTACGTAAACTACACCCCCCGCTTTACTCCTGAAATTGAGGCCGTCATTCATAAATATTTTCTGACATCAGACAACATATCTATGGATGAGGAATATGTTTCTGCGCTGTTAAAAACTATTCAAGATTCAGGCGTTGTTTCTCAGTATGGTCAATACTGGATGCAACCTGATGGTCATTATCAGATTCGAACATCGTTAAAGAAATCTATTCGGGATCACCTTGCCCAGATGGATCATCTATAAGCTTGCTTTCCAATACAGCCCCTCCCACAGGAGGGGTTTTTTTATGTCCTTTTTCCTCAATTCGGGTGCGCGGAGCTTTGGGAAACCTACTTCCCAAACATGGTCGATATCCGCATTGCTGGCCGGCATCGCCTGGCTCCTAACTCCTGGAACACCCTCACCCGCCCCGAGCTTTTGCGGGTGGTGAGCCTGCTATTCAGCCCCCACCGCAACGAACTCGACTTACGCCTGCGCCTGCTCTGCGTGGTCCTGAATATTCGATTGCCGTTCCTGCTCTCGTTTACCGATGTGCAGCTGGCCCAACTCCTGCCCTTGGTTGGCTTCATCACGGAAGGCAATGAGCTTACGGCCCAACTACTGCCCAGCGTACGGGTGCCATGGCGTCGCCAGCGCTATTTTGGCCCGCGCGACTCGTTTCGCAACCTGCGCTTCGCCGAGTTCATCTTCGCCGATAGCTACTTCGTGCGCTACAGCCAGGACCGCGCCCCCGAGCTGCTCAATAAGCTGTTGGCCGTGCTCTACCGCCCCCAGCGCCGCGACTACCGCCCTCACGATGCTGACTATGCCGGCGACCGACGCGAAGAGTTCAATGAGCATCTGGTGGAGGCGCGGGCCAAGCACCTGGCCCGTTTACCCGACGCGGTGAAGCTCGCCATCTACACCTGGTATGCGGGGTGCCGCGACCTGCTCCAGCAGCTGTACCCTCACGTTTTTCAGCCTTCCAATCAGGAGACCGCCTCAGCCAAGGGCTGGGACTATGTGCTACGTGAAATGAGCGGTGGCGCCTTTGGCACGCTGGCCGAAACCAGCCAGCAGAACACGCTCATGGTGCTGGCGAAAATTGAAGATGACCAGGAAGCAGCCGAACGCATCCGCCAGCAACAAGCCCAACAAACTCATAGCTAATGCGCCACCAACAGTACACCTCGATGTGCCGGCTCCTGGCCAGCACGCACAAGGACATCCAGCACTCGGCCGACCAGTGCCGCTTTCTGCGCATCCTTATCAGTACCGATCCAGTGCAGAAGCAGCTGGACTTATCCGAGTTCTACAGCAGTCTGCGCACCCGCCTCGATCTGCCCGGTGACAGAGCCGCTATGGTTGTCGAAAACTATCAGGCCGACTACGACGACAACAAGGGGGATGCCTACCACAAGTTTCACCACAGCAGCTTCATGATTTTGAAGAAAGTGGAAGTCGGGGACTTTGACGGGCGGGACGCGGCTATTGATGAGACCGAGCGAATTGGCGAGGAGCTGATTGCTACGCTTATCGAGCAGCTTAATGAGGCTGGCATGTACATCACGCCGGCCGAAGTAATGCAGGAGGCCGTGGGGCCAATCAACCAGATACTGGTAGGGTGCCGCTTCAACTATGTATTCCGCAGCTCCGCACGTCGGGCGCTGACTCACAACCCAGATAATTATATCAACTGATGGCAGGTGAACGATTAGCCAAACTGGTGCTGGAGATGGTCCAGCCCGATGATGGGCAGCAGATTTCTATTTGGCTAGCAGGAGCCTATCGAATTTTCACGGCCCGCACAGGGTATGTGGATATGAATAATGGGTCCGGTGAGTACCAGGTTATTTATAACCTGCCCACCATTCCTCCTTACCCCCTGCAGGTATCTACCGACCGCCTGGCCTATGTGATCCAGAAGAAGCTGCAGGCATTAGGTCTGGGCGGTGATTATACTGTTACCAGCTCCTTCCACATCAACCAAGGTGGGCTTGACGCTGATAACGATGGCGTGGTGGATGACCCCAGCGTGAACGTCCCCGAAAACAGCAAAGGGCAGATCGTTATTCAGGCTACCCGCTACGACGACAGCCTGGATTTTCAACCTTCTATTCTCCCCGCTTCAGGGTACTCCGTTCAATTCCGAGACTTGGAGCGCCTCTCCACAATCAAATCATTGATTGTTAAGGAAACGGTTGTACATGCCACCATTTTCGGAGCCGCTAACGGCTCCGTTACGCTGGCCGTTAGCAATGGCACTGGCTCGTATGCTTATGCCTGGGCTGATGGCCCCACTACTCGGGATCGGGCCAACGTCGCAGCGGGAAACTACCCGGTTACGGTAACGGACACCGCAACTGGAGCCAATACTACCATCACCGTTCTGGTAGGGCAGCCTGAGCGGCTGACCGTGGTGGTGGACCGCCTCAATAATGATGTCACACTCCGGGTGAGTGGAGGCATTCCTGGCTATACCTATCTGTGGGAAGATGGCTCCACCACTTCTGGTCGGCTTGATCTAGAAGCGGGCACCTATACCTGTCTGGTTACTGATTCGGCGGGTGCCACCGTGGAGGCGTCAGTCACAATTGACTCCTATCGCTTTTACTTCTCTCAAAACCCGGTGCTGCTGGAGCTGGATGCCGGCGAGGAATACCGCGTGGACCCAACAACCAAGCCCAACCTCTCTTTTCTGTGTGAGGTATTGATTGAGCCCGACTATATGAGCGAGAACTTCGTGCGTATTGGGGACCCAATTGAGCAGCCCGCTGACCGCATGGGCCGCACAACTTTCGAAGTACAGGCGTTGCTGGATGCCTACCTGAAAGAGCACTTACCCGATCTGGATCAACCCCAGGTGAGCCGCGCGGACTCCCTGTTCAAACGGTTTTATCTGAAGTATTGGGAGCGTTTTGGTGAGGTACCAGAAGATGGCGTGCAGCGCACCGAACAGCAGAACTACGTGCTGCTCGGTGGCCTGGACTTTTACGAGTATGCTGCGCGTACCTGGTTCAACACGTATCAGGCCGCGGCAAAGCCATTTCTAACCTGGCAACCCGATAATAAACTGGTGTATGCGGACCAGCCGGAATACCTGTATTTCATGGCCAATTCGTTCACCCTGGCCGCGTTCAAGCTGAAGGTGCGGGTTACGTGCTCTGATGGTAGCCTAGAAGAGTTCGACACCCACACGTATGCCAATCCGCGCCGGTTTGAGGTGTTTTGCCTGCCCGTAGGTTACTTGCCCCTTGGCCTAAGTCGGTTCGAATCTGCTACTCGCCGGGTGATTAGCTGGGTGGTGCAAGTTATCGACGACGCTCGTGTGCCGCAGTCGGAGCAGCGCCGGTACCGGCTGGAGTACCGCTACGCAGCTCAGCGCCGCTATTTCCTGTACACCAACAGCCTCGGTGGAGTGAATACCCTAGCGTGTATCGGAGAGGGCAAAGCTACCCTCACACCTACCCAGGAGGAGGCAGACCGGGGCCCCAGCCCATACTACAACCCACTGGATGGTGATTCCATTATTCTGGATACCTCGGGCCCACTTACGCTGACAGTCAATACCGGCCTGCTCAAACGGGCAGATATGGTTAACCTTCAGGACTTCGTGCTGAGCGCGCGTGTAACGCTGCAGCGCGATGGGGCTTACTGGCCGGGCAAAGTGAAAGCCAAGGCGCTGGAGGCATATGCCGATGCTGATACCGTGCTGACCCACGAGTTCGACTTCGTAATGCCACGACAGCGGCTGTTTACCCCGCGCCTGCCCGTTCGGTCGGCTGCGACAACGGTGCCCGTTCGGGCTGGGGAAGGAGGAGCATTATGATCCGAATGACTACCAATACCGGCGAGGAACTTGACCTGGCCGGCAACTCCCTCAGCCTGGAAATTAAGAACCCCTTCTTTGAGGAAGATGCCATTCCTGGCACGTCTTCTCTTCCCTTCCGCTTTGGCTGGACCCGCAATAACCTGCGTGGCCTCAACTTCCCTCACCGGTTTCGTGGTGCTGGCCGGCCAGCTGCACTGCCCATCAACCTGTACATAGATGGGCCGCTCTGGAAGGTAGGTGCGTTAAAGTATCTGGAGTGCGACGAGAGCAAGAAGCGACTGTCCTACAATTTCGTCGCCGATGCGCTGGACTTGCGGGAGCAGATCAAAGGCATCCTCATTTCCGACCTGGACCTAGGTACAGTGCCCTTTGTTCGGGACAACAACCAGACTGATTATGCGCTGCTTCCGGTGCGGAATACTGCCTTCTACGGCGACAAAAACAAAGCTTTCAAGGGCGTGCTGAACTACTACGGAGCCAATGGTTACGTGCAGCAATCCAGCCCTCAGCACGCTTTTGCGCCCCAGCCCTACCTCGTGCCCATCTTCCGCAAGGTGATGGCGCATTTTGGCTGGCAGGTAGTTGGTGAAATTCTAGAAGACCCCGAAATCAAGTCGGCGGTTATCTACAGCGACCGGGCACTGGAGGATGCAGCTGGGGCCGTGCTGGCGCAGGTTGTCCTAGCGCAGCACGTGCCCGCCATATCCGTGGCTGACTTGCTCTTGGCGCTGCAGGGCCTATTCACGGTGGGCTACGACTTCAATCCGCAGCGCCGCGAGTTGCGAGTAAGGCAACTAGGTCATGAGCTGGCCCGCACCGACTACAACGACCGGAGCGGCAAGCTGATTCGCAGTAAGCCCAATGAGACCACAGGGTGGGTGCTGGCCCAGGAACCTGACAACAACGACGAGCTAGATAAAACGCTGGATGTAAGCTGGCAAGAGCTACGAATTGGTGCTGGTGGCCAGGAGCTACGGGTGGAGGCTGGCACCCTGCACATGGTACGTGAGGCTGATCCATTGGCCGCGGGCCGTAGTTGGTTGGTGCCAGCCATCGAAGCGAAAGGGGCCAGTGCGGCTTATGAGTTGGGCGAGGCCAGCCGGACTGGCCTGCGACTGCTCTTCAACCGCGGTTTACAACCGGACAGCCAAGGAGCGGCTTACCCGCTGGGTTCCTCGGGCAATGTGAGTTATTCAGGCACGCAGCTGGGCCTGCTCACGCTGCTGTGGGATGGGCCGAATGGATTGTATGCTCGCTTCGCCAAGCCGTGGCTGGACTTTCGGAGCCGTTCAACCGAGTCGGAGTACGAGATGCCCTTCAACCTGGGGGACCTGCGCAGCATCGACCCAGGTCGGATGGAAATGGTGGACTACCACCTGCGGCTTTGGCAGCAGATCAACGTGACTATTGACCTCCAGCGCAAGCTCACCAAGGCTACCATCTTTTATCAGGAAGTGCGATGAATGAAGATCCTAAACCAGCTGATATCCTGGCTGAACGCAACCAAGCGGCTTTAGAATGGCTGAAGTTCACCATCGAGAAGTTTCGGGCCAACATAAAGAAGCTCCGCATCGGCTCCACTGGCGAACTGTACCAGAGCTTTCTGGGCACCCTAGTTGGGGGCGCTGGAGGGGACGAGCTGAAGCTACGCCTGGTCTATGCCATTCAAGGCATGTACGTGGATATGGGGGTTGGCCGCGGCATGGGCGCGGGTGCCAGCAAAGGTTCGAGCGACTACAACCGGTTTCGCAATGAAAAGGGGAAGCTGCATCGGCATGTGCGGAAGGCTAAGCGCTGGCAGAGCAAGCAGCTGGCCCGCGAGCAGCACCGCCTCGGGGAATTAATGAGTGATATCACCGGCAATACTCTCATCGCATCGGTGAATATGGCCGTGCCTAATCGTGTAGAAATTAACTTATAAGTGAAGTTTTATGGCTGGTGAAACCGAAAAACGGACAGTAGAAATAATCGTCAATGGGCAGAAGGCGCATGCCAGCCTGAAGGAAATGGATGCCGCGGCTGCGGTGCTCTACAATCAGTTTCGTAAACTCTCTGCTGATGATCCTGGCCGCGCCAAGCTTCTGGCAGACTACCACGAGCTGAAGGGCCGGGTAAATGATGTGCGCGCAGAGCTGAAGGGAGTAAGCGAATCCACTGGCTTTTTAAAGCAAGGGTTTGCTAATGCGTTTGCTATTTTCACTGGTGGAGGACTGCTGGAGGTGGTGCAGAAGGTGTGGGGCTTCCTGACTTCTTCTAGGGAGGAGTACCAGGCCAGTGCCCGAATTACGGCAGACTTAGAAAACACCCTGCGCAGCACAGCCCATGCGGCAGGCCTGACTGCTGACGAAATCAAAGCCATTGGCGAAGCCCGAGCCAAGGTCACGCTCTTCGACGACGACGAGTCGAACGCAGCCAGCGCGATGCTGCTGACGTTTACCAACATTAAGAAGGGCGTGTTTGAAGATGCCCTGCCAGCTATTCAGGACATTGCCACCAAGATGGCAGGTGATGGGCCGGCTGACTTGAAAGGGGCCTCTATTCAAGTGGGTAAAGCCTTGAACGATCCGATCAAGGGCATTACTGCTCTGACGCGCGTAGGGGTAACCTTTACCGAGGCCCAGAAAGAACAGATTACCCAGATGGTGAAGGCGGGCAATACTGCTGGAGCCCAGAAGCTGATTCTATCTGAACTGAACAAAGAGTTCGGGGGCTCGGCAGAGGCAGCTCGTAAGGCGGCAGGCGGCATGGCCACACTCTCAATGCGGTGGGGTGAGTTCAAGGAGACCGTTGGCGAGAAGGTTTCGGCAGGACTAAATGCTGCCTCGCAGTGGTTCGGCGAGCTGCTCGATAAGTCGCAGCCCATCGTCGACGTGTTTGTGGAGTTATGGACGGAAGCGGCCAAACTCTATGACAGTCTCTATGAAATTGCCGAGGGTTTGGGGTTGGTTTCTTCTTCGGGCAACTCAGCTGGTATCGTGGCCAAGGTGCTTACTACCTTGTTTACACTGCTGCTGGCCCCGATCAAGGCGGTGTACAGCATTGTAAACTTTCTGGCCGATGGCTTCATCAATCTCTATAATAAGAGTGAGATATTCCGCGGGTCAGTTGGGGGTCTGGTGGAAGTTTTCAAGTCAATTGCTAAGTCTGCTTGGGACAGCTTAGGTGGCGTGGCTGACTTGTTGGTGGGCATTTTCACCCTGGATACGGACAAGATTAAGGCAGGCCTTAAGCTGACATTCGATTCGCTTTCTGACCTGACGTACAAGGCTGGGGCGAATGCAGCGGGCAATTTTCAGGCTGGCTACGCTTTGTCAAAGGATAAGCGCATCGTCCGCAAAGTGAGCGTAGAAACCGAAACGAGTGGTTCAGGCGAGGGCGCATTACCCACCAGCACCAATTCAGGGCCTGCTGAACTATCCGAGAAGGAGCGCCAGAAAGCTGAGAAAGCACGTGAAGCGGCCCTAAAAAAGGCCCAAGACGCGCAGAATAAGGCTGATCAGACCCGGCTTAACGCCCTAAAGAAGCAGGTAGAGTTTGAAAGCAAACTGGAAGATGCCCGCGTGGATGCCATCAGTGATGGCCACGAGCGGGAAATTGCTGGCGTACTGCTGAAATATCGGCGTAAAGCAGCGCTGGTGGAGGGAACGGAAGCTGAGCAGGCCATGCAGCTCAGTGCCATCCGGGAGGATCAGGAGCGCGAACTGCAAGCGCTATCGGCCAAATATCAAAAGAAGGCCGATGACGATAAGAAGGACCGTTTTGAGAAACGACTGGCAGAGGAAGATTCCCAAGAAACCGAGCGGGAGGCAGTTATTCAGGCCAAGTTTGAGGACCTGCTAATCACGGAGGAACAACGGGACCAAATGCTTTATGAGGCTAAGCGGGCCTCCTTGGAAGCTAAGCTAGCCATGGAGGAAGCGTACGGTGGCAAAACCTCGGCCCTGTATATGAAAACGCACAAGGAGCTGGAAAAGCTGGATCGGGCGGCCACCAAGGAGGCAGAAGCAAATGCCAAGAAGCGGGCAGATGCAATGACTAAGTTTTTGGAAATGACGATGAAGACGCAGACGGACGCGCTTCAACTCACTATTGATATCCTGAGCCGGGACGAGGAGGCCCGGAAGCGTAATGCGGGTCTGATCCGCAGTTTCACCATGGCTAAGCTTATCCTGGATGGCACCCAGGAAATCCAAGGTATCTGGACGGATGCGGCTCAGAACCCCTTCTGGAAGCTGCTGCCACCTGGTGCCAGTACTGCCTACGCTATTGCCCGTTCTGCTATTGCTGCAGTCCGGACAGGATTTGCTGTGTCGCAGGTAAAGGCTCAGCAGTTTGCAAAGGGTGGTCGGACAGGCAGTGGCATCGGGGCAGGAGCCAGCGCTATCAATCCAATGGGCCAACTGATGGAAATGTCAGGCGTTAGTGTTGCCTCCAATGGCAAACTCGTTGACAATACTGGGTTTGCTGTAGCAGGCATTGTGCACCAGGACGAATATGTTATCCCCAAGTGGATGCGCGAAGATCCACAGGTATTGGCCGTTGAAAATTGGCTGGAGGCAAAACGCTTGCGTGGGTATGCTGAGGGTGGTGGCACTACCGAAGGCGGCAGCCAGGCGGTGGCCCCTATCACTGTCGCGGGCACCGATACTGAACTGATGCGCGAGATGCTCAGCGTGCTTGGCCGGCTTGATCACCGGCTGGTAGGCGTGGAATCCTGGCGGCGAGACTTGAATGTTTCGCTCAATATACTGGCCCTAGAGAAAGAGCAGCAGATGCTCGATACCCTTCGAGTGGAATCGGCTATTCGAAAAGGCGACTAAGATTAGGGGCTTAGCCTCTAATTTTCTTTCACATAAATATCCCCATCAAGAGTATACTATATTTAATTTGCTAACGTTTTTGGTTTGCTAACGTTTTTAGTCATTAAGAGCTTCTTTTCACCTCTTCTCTTTTACCTATGTCGACGACAACAGAAATTCCTAGCGGACCCGTTGTAGTGATCGATCCAGTATCGAAATCGGTTCTAGACTTTCGCCCCTTCTTTGAGTTGCTACATAGAAAATATGGTGGTGACAAAGAGCAGCTGGTACACGCACTCAATCAGCTGACGACTTATATGATGCGAGGTCCGGAAAGCAATGAGTCTGCTACTACTCTCCGGTGTCGGCTTAACTTGGTGGCCGACTTATCAGCTGCCATTGATAGTGTCTCTATCATCCAGGCACCCTAGCTCTGCCGTTCAAGCTCCCCTCTCTTTCTATTGCCCAACCTCTACATGCCATGACCGCCTCGCTATTCCAGTGAGGCGGTTTTGTATTGCCCCTACCCTATCCAAAAAACCTCCGTTTTCTGGACACTTTTAGCATCCCTCAAAACAACCCTAAAAACACAGATTTTCAAGGCTATTTTTGGCACCCTTTTTTGGACACCATTTTGTAGCTTTATGAACCATCACCTATGATAAGTTCAGAGATACTATGTCAAACAAACAAATTCCTGTTCCTGAAGTAACATTCTACAACCACGTCGAAGGAATTATTGATGGTCTAAAAGAAGATATTAAGGTTGCGGCATTCTATGTGGAACATCGAAGCACCCAACCTGATGATCGTAACAAAATTTTTTTATATGAAGAGTTTCAAGACACTATTAAACAGAGAATAGCTAAATCAGGGACAACATCAGAAGTTGATGAAGTGATTGTCAGTGGCAGTGGAGACAAGATGACACTTCACGAACTTTGGGGAATAGCCAAGCGACTAGATCATAAAATACTTAGAGAGAAACGCAATGAAGATTTTGTTTATTTATCTTCATTTACTCATCTAGTTACTTTATTGGATGCAGCATTAATAGATATTGTTAAATCTTTAATGGAGTTGATACCTGAATTATTATGGTCTGATGCTAAATCAATAAGTTATTCAAATCTATTTAAAGCCAATTCACTAGATGAGTTAAAAGCACACATTATTGACAAAGAAATCACCTCATTTGGATTTAAGTCATTAAAAGAGCAGATTGATTATATACATAAATTTTCAAAGTTAACATTGATAAAGAATAACGAAATGTTGAATAATTTAATAGAAATTAGAGAAACAAGAAATATTATAATACATAACAAAGGAGTTGTAAACTATATATACAATAGCAATGTGCATAATAGCCAATATAAAATAGGCGATTACCGCACAGTAGATGCACCATATTTTGCTGCATCCTCAAATACACTTATAGATTTTATTAATTACTTCACTAGCAAACTATTGTATAAATATGCTCCCAACTATAGAATAAACGAACAATGGAAAAAAGAGGGGAAAGAACTAACCGTTGGCAGGGATATCAGAATTGACAGAGATGGATTATAGTACTCTTATATGTAAGCCATCATCTTAATTCAAATGAGCATCAAACCGAAAGACAATTGGTAAGCACGTGAGTGAACAAGTAAAATTGCCTCCAACTCTCCAACAGTATATGTTGGAACATAGTCTGCGCGAACTGCGGGAGCTTTGCGACTCATCCGTATTGGAGCAACCCGCACTAACGTATTCGTGCCATGACCAAGTGCGTGCATACCTACAGCAGGCGCGACAACTTATTGAAGTTGCCTATCAGAAAGCTGCTGAAACGGGCTGCCTCAACCTGCCCGAACATAAGCGGCCACCCAAAGGCTTTGTATTCGTGTAAATGAAGGCAGCCATCTATGCCCGCGTGAGTACCCGCGACAAGGGCCAGGACAATGAGAACCAGTTGCGTGAGCTGCGTGCCTTCGCCGAGCGTCTGGGCTATACTGTATATAAAGAGTACACCGACCAGGAGTCAGGCGGCAAGGCTGACCGGCCGCAGTTCAAGCAGCTCTTTCAGGATGCCCACCAACGGCGCTTCGACGTGGTACTCTTTTGGGCGCTGGACCGTTTCAGCCGCGAGGGAGTCACCGAAACCCTTAACCACTTACAAAAGCTATCCTTAGCAGGGGTGCAATTCAAGAGCTACACAGAGCAATACCTAGACTCCACTGGGATGTTCCGGGATGCCATTATCAGTATCCTAGCCACTATCGCTAAGCAGGAGCGAGTGCGTCTGGGGGAGCGAACTAAGGCGGGACTTGCCAAGGCTGTATCCAAGGGAAAGACGTTGGGCCGGCCAGGTGTTGATCCGGAGAAGCTTACTCAAGTGCAACGACTTAAGGCCACTGGAATTTCCAACCGGGCTATTGCCACTGCCCTCGAAATGTCCCCCAGCACAGTAGCTAAATATTTAAGACAATAGGTACTCTATTTAACTATTTTACTCTTAAGCCAATGCGTGAGATTCAAAGTCGTGTATAAAATCTTTAAAAAACATGCAATTATCTACCAACTTATCAAAATCCATCATTCTAAAAACATCTGGGCAATGCCCAGGTGTATACTTCTTTTTACTATAAGTAGTAAGGTTTTTTAGAATCTCTTTAGGCTCCTCGATTAACATTGGGTCGCCCGGGAAGGACGCAGCAGTACCGTAGTAATCGTTAAATGCATCGACTTCAGAAATAATCAATGTTTCTAACTCATAAACACTTAGCAGAAATATACCTTTACCTTCAACTGTTTTATTTATACCTATAAAGAAATTATATAGTTTACACAGTTTATTAAAATCCGAATTAAGAGAATCTAAATCTCTTACAACAACCACATAATCTGGCTTTTTCAATTTATACTCAATAGCCAAATCTAACCTAGCCATTCTATTATCAAGCATACTACCTGTTATACGAGGGAGTAATATCTCAAATTCAAATTTACCTGAGTATTTTTTTGAAAGAATTTCTTTAACAGCTTTTGTGTCATTAGGCGATTCACCAAACAAGCCAATCTTTTTCATAAATTAATCAGGACTTTTTTCAAGATCAGAAACGCGCCAATATTCACTTAAATGCACTTCATCCATATACATAAGTGCTTTTATACGCTCTTCATCATTTAATCTTTTAAAGACAGTACCTTCATCTCTATCAAATGTGCATATCAGCAATCTATCCAATTCATCTTTTTCCAATATGTCTAATGATTGAGGAGAATGAGTTGTAATAATTATTTGTTGTTTTTTTGACTCTTCCTTGATAAAATTTAGAAGATCATGAAATTGATGTGGATGGATTCCTAACTCGGGCTCTTCTACAATTGATATGCGTGCGCTTTCTCTTGAAAAGAATTCAAACTCTCCATCAGAAGTAGGCCTAGCCAGTTCCATATATGGCGTAGTTAACTCAGCTATTATATAAAAAACCCTTTTTGTGCCATCAGACAAACTATTAAAGGGAAGCCAATTTCCATTTACATTATACTCTAAAAATATATTACTAACGCTGGTTGATTTTTTATCCTCATCAACATGTATATTAATTGAGTTACTTAAACGAACCCCTTTAATTGGAGAGTACTTAGGAAGTATCTCATTAAATCTGATTAAAACAGGCGCCAATGCGTTTCCAAGTGAAATTCTAACCCGCTCGTTATAATTAATATCAGTGGATATTAAGTTATCCATAGCGCTTATAGAAACATCTAAGCTCCTCATAAGACTACAAACAAAATAAGGAAAGGCTCTGTTATTATGACCAGAGTATCCTAATAAACCTAATTCATCAGATTCGCCATCCTTATCAAATTCAAAGTTAAAGGGTTCGTTAAAGACCATTAAATGATCCATTGGCACCCCATGCCGAACGAATATCAATGTGTAAGGACCTTCAACTTCTAAATCATTGAAAAACTCCCTGAGTCCTTTATACCTTTTTTTATTATATTTTACAGTAACTTTAGAAACGCTCTGCCTAACGTCAATCAATGGGTCAAGCAATATTTTCTTTGCTTGCTTTTGATAATCAACACTTATTTCACTAGACCCTTTAAATACAAAATTTGCATTAACGTTAAAAGTACTTTCCGCATCTCTATTGAGTAAATTGTAGATGCTATTGAAGAAGGTAGTTTTCCCTACGCCATTTCGACCTATAACTATATTTAAACCCTGTAAAAAATTTACAGTAGCCTTCCGAACAGCATTAACATTCTCGATTGTGGCCTCACTTAAGAAAAGGTTTTTCTCCTCCTTTTCAGTTGACACCTTCGATTTCTTCGTCATTTTCTTATTATGTAAATTTTTGAGCTCAAGTACCTATCAACATGATTTGTGCTCTCAACTTGCATGCAAGATAGTGAGCCTAATAGGAGTTCCATTTATAGGCTTGTATCAATTCCTATAACAATGAATGAGCATGATACAATAAATCAATAATCGATACATTATTGTAACGATGTTGACATATTAATGTATCATTATAAAATTCGTGCGTCATCTATAGAATCCATTTTATCAATTTCAGCTTGCTTCATAGCTTCGTCGACGTGAACATATTTCATCGTCATACTCAGCTTTTTATGACCCATCAGTTTCTGGAGGACTTCGACTTTACCCCCTTTCCTGATAAAATTTGTAGCGAAGGTCTCGCGGCCAATGTGATGGTGCAGTTTGGTTTTAATGCCCAACCAATCGGCAATTTTCTGTAAAGCCCGATTGGTGTACTGATCGGTGTAGAGGAAAAACCCATCCGTACCATTCTCGGTCCGACTATCATTTAAGTACTTCAGCGCCCGCTTGGTGATGGGGAGTATAGTTTCCTTCTCATCGTATCGGAAGGTCTTCTGAATCTTCAGCTCGACTATCTGGCCATTAACCTTAGCCTCGCCCATCCGCTTCAGGTCACCAAGGCGCAGCCCGCAGTTGCAGCTGAAGAGAAACTTCTGGAGCATGCGCCGGTGGGTTGAGCCTAGCTCCGTGCGGTTGTAGTAGTCCTCCAAGGCGGCCAGCTCCTCCTCGGGTAGCGCTTTCCACTTGCCTTCCACCGTACTGTTAGTGAAGTACTCATACGGGTCCTCAAACGTAATTTTATCCCGCCGAGCTAGCTCAAGATAGGCCTTTACGTTGCGATGTCTACCCGAGCGTGTGTTGGTGCAACTCTTATGCACCTTCTTAAGCCAAGCATCGAAGTCGCCAGCAAACTTATGGCTGAAGGCATTGAAGGGCAGCACCGGTGTTTTTGTACCATCCTTCAAACAGCCCTTGTTAAGTGGCAGTGTTCGAGCGAATTCCTGAAGCTTTCGCCACGTAGTCACATGCTTAATCCGGGTGCTTTCTGATATCTGCCCTCGTTTGCCCCGCTCGGCAATGCGGTGTTCCATGTAACTCAGGAAGTCAGAACCACTAGCGGCAGTATTGTATTGGCGCAGGAACTCGTCCACGGTGAGCACTAAGTCTTCCTGCAGTCGGTACCGGACAAATATGTCGTTAGCCTTGGCGCGGGCCTGCCCGATGATCAGGTTGCTATCGTGAGCTGCGGTCTCTAGTGGCCGACCGATGGCTGCTTCGGTACGGGCCAGCAGGTTTTTATAGTCGGAGCCCTGCTTTTTTTTCGGCAGTTGGGCCAAACAGGTGCCGGCCTCCTCATCGAACAGAGCTTCTGGCCATGTTAGCTTCAGTGGGATGGGCACCACTTTTCGGTTTATGATGACCTGGAGGCGTACGGTATTCAAGCCATTTTTCTGCGCAGGTTTACGGAGGTTTACTGTAGCGGAGTAACTCACGTGTTAAACAGATGGTAAACGGTGAACGAAAAGAAGCCGCCTCCAACCTTCGTTTCCATTATAGAAACGAGGTTGGAGGCGGCTTTTTACTAGCCCGGAGGCTAAAGAGTACCAGAGACGGGACTCGAACCCGTACGTCCGTGAAGACAAGGGATTTTAAGTCCCTCGTGGCTACCATTACACCACTCTGGCAGAGGAGACTGCTTTTGCCCGCACAGGCACCTAGCAGCAGGATAGCACGACAAAGTAACTGCAAAATCAGCAAACGATGAAGGCAACGCTTCCTTTTCTGGCCCCGAACGGGCCTAAAGAGCAGGTAACACAGTTTTGGCGGGCCTGTTACGTACTGAAAGCAGTTGCGAGCAACCACACACAGCCTGCTATAAAGCAAAAGACCCTGCCGTTTAGCAGGGTCTTTACTTGGAGCGGGAGACGAGGTTCGAACTCGCGACCTCGACCTTGGCAAGGTCGCGCTCTACCAACTGAGCTACTCTCGCTTTTGATCTTGGCGCCGTAGTGGCGTTTTGATGTGACAAAGGTAATACAGGAAATCCTGAAGTCAAGAGCCAGCCCTAAAAAAACCGCTAGAAAATTCTGTTTTCAGCCCTTTCCAGCTGATTCTCAGTCAGAAAAATTTCACCTGAAAACCTTGATTTTGCTCGGCATTACAAGTTTTACCTGCCGGTTGCGTCCTGTAACCAACCTAGTGACTGGCAAACGTCCCGCAAAAAGCCGAGCCACCTGATACGGCAGCTCGGCTTTCTGGAGTGCTTACTTGCTGCCAGCCGCCAGCTTCAGCTCGTTGAGTTTCAATAGGGCCTCGATGGGGGTGAGTGTATTCACATCCAGGGCGGCCAGTAGTTCGCGCACGCGTTCCAGCGCTGGGTCGGCGGGCTCAAACATGCTGAGCTGCAGACTGGGGCGCGGGGCGTTGTGCACAGCCGCGGCGGGCTGGGCTTTCGGGCCTCGGCGAGCAGCTTCTGAGGCTGGTGTGTGTCCATTAAGCGGTACTACTTTCCCCGTTCCAGGCTCCTCATCCAGGCCGGCTAGCACTTCATCAAACTCCGTGGCTGCCTCTGCATCCACGCCGGTTGAGGTGCGCTCCTGCTCCAGGTGGTGCATGATTTCGTTGGCGCGCAACACGACCGAGGTGGGCATACCAGCCATACGCGCCACATGAATACCGAACGAGTGCTCAGAGCCACCTTCGCGCAGCTTGCGCAGAAACAGAATGCGGCCGTCGGCTTCTTTCACGGCCACATTATAGTTGCGCACCCGTGGGCAGTCGTCGGCTAGCTGGTTGAGCTCGTGGTAGTGGGTAGCAAACAGCGTTTTGGCCCGGGCCTTCGGGTTGTTGTGCAAGTGTTCCACAATAGCCCAGGCAATGCTGATGCCATCGTAGGTGCTGGTGCCGCGCCCGATTTCGTCCATCAGCACGAGGCTGCGGTCGGAGAGGTTGTTCAGGATGGAAGCCGTTTCGGTCATTTCCACCATAAAGGTACTTTCGCCTTTGCTGAGGTTATCGGAAGCCCCGACCCTAGTAAAAATCTTGTCGATAACACCCACGTGTGCCGCATCAGCCGGCACGAAGGAGCCAATCTGGGCCAAGAGCACAATCAGCGCGGTCTGGCGTAGCAAGGCCGATTTACCTGCCATGTTGGGGCCGGTAATCACCACAATCTGTTGGTCATCCTGGTCGAGGCAGATGTCGTTGGGAATGTACTGCTCGCCGGGCGGTAACTGGCGCTCGATGACGGGGTGGCGGCCCGCCGTAATATCAAGGGTAGTAGAATCATCCACCACGGGCTTCACGTAGCGGTGCTGGCGCGCCGTGGCCGCAAAGGAAGCCAGGCAGTCGGCTACCCCAATGGCGCGAGCATTCTGCTGAATTTGAGCCACATACTCGGCCGCAAACAGCACCAAGTCGTTGTAGATATTCTGCTCAATGACGAACAGGCGCTCCTCGGCGTGCAGGATTTTCTCCTCGTAGGTTTTAAGCTCCTCCGTGATGTAGCGCTCGGCATTCACTAGGGTCTGCTTCCGGATCCAAGTGCTTGGCACCTTATCCTTGTGCGAGTTCGTGACTTCGAGGTAGTAGCCGAACACCTTATTATAGGCCACCTTCAGCGACGAAATGCCGGTTTCCTGAATAGCGCGCTGCTGGAGCTGAAAGAGGTAGTCTTTGCCCGAGAAGGCCATGGCCCGGAGCTCATCTAGCTCCTTATCCACGCCATCGTTCAGCACGCCGCCCTGATTGGTCAGGATGGGGGCATCGGGACGGATTTTGGCCTGGATTTCATCGCGCAAAGCGGCGCAGGGGTTTAGTTGATCAGCCAGCTTCTGCAGGGCCCGAATGCCGGAAGCAGCTAGTTGCTCGCGCATCGGGCTGATGGCTTCCAGGGCCCTAGCAAGTTGGGTGAGCTCGCGCGGGTTAATGCGGCGCACGGCCACCTTGGAAATCAGGCGCTCTAGGTCGTTAATCTGGCGCAAGTGCTGGAGCAGGGTTTCCAGCAGCTCGGGCGTCTGGAGCAGGGCTTCAACGGTATCGAGGCGGCGCTGAATCTGGGCGGGCTCTTTCAGGGGAAGCACCACCCACTTGCGCAGCAGGCGGGCGCCCATCGGCGTTACCGTCTGGTCGAGAATATCAATAAGCGGCACGCCGCCGGGGTGTTGGGGCTGGACCAGCTCGAGGTTGCGCACCGTAAACCGGTCGAGCCACACGTACTTGTCCTCCTCCAGGCGCCCGATGCTGCCGATGTGGCCCACGTCGGTATGCTTGGTTTCGGCGAGGTAGTGCAGAATGCAGCCGGCGGCCGTAATGCCTTCGCGCAGCCCGTCAATCCCGAAGCCTTTCAGCGAGGTGGTGTTAAAGTGGCGCGTAAGCGTATCGTGGCCATAATCAAACCCGAATACCCACTCATCGAGGGCAAAATGGCAATAGTCGGGGCCGAAGTGGCCTTCAAACTCCTGGCGGCTTTTCTTGCAGAACAGTACCTCGGCGGGCTGGAAGTTCTGGAGCAGTTTGCCCAGGTACTCAATGGTGCCCTGGGCCACCAGAAACTCGCCGGTGCTAATATCCAGGAAGCTGATACCGGCCTCGTGCTTGCCGAAGTGCACGGCGCAGAGGTAGTTGTTGGAGCGGCGGTCCAGCACGTTGTCGTGCAGACTCACGCCGGGTGTTACCAGCTCCGTAATGCCGCGTTTTACTAGCCCCTTGGCTTGCTTAGGGTCTTCGAGTTGGTCGCAGATGGCTACGCGCTGCCCGGCCCGCACCAGTTTGGGCAGGTAGTTATCGAGGGCATGGTGCGGAAAGCCCGCCAGCGGAGTCTCCGACGAAGTGCCCGCGCCGCGCTTGGTAAGCGTGATATCTAGAATGCGGGAGGCCGTAACGGCATCTTCGCCAAAGGTTTCGTAGAAGTCGCCCACGCGGAACAGGAGCACGGCGCCGGGGTGGGCCTGCTTCAGCTGATAATACTGCTTCATCAGCGGCGTATCAACTACGGGAGCGGGCCCGAGGGAGCCATGCGTGCGGATGGGCTTTTTATTGGGGTCGACGACTTTCGTTTTCACTAGCAGATCATGTGGCGCAAAGCTCCAGCTTGGCACAGAGGGGAACCACCGAGGCGGGCATTGGGGCACGAGGGTGGTGCGCCCTAATGCACGAAGCTGGAGCTTCGCGCTGTTTTCCGGTGGTTCGTGTACGCCCAACATCAGCCGCAACCGGGCGCGTTCCTACCTTTGCAGGATGCGCAAACTCTCCATGGAAGAGCTGAACCGGCTGACGGTGGCAGACTTCAAAAATACGCGAAAATTCCCCCTTACCCTAGTGCTCGACAATGTGCGTAGCCTCCACAATGTGGGCGCCGCTTTCCGCACCGCCGATGCCTTTGCTATTGAGAAAATCTGGCTGTGCGGCATCACGGGCCGCCCGCCCCAGCGCGAAATCACGAAAACGGCCCTAGGCTCCACCGAGTCGGTAACCTGGGAATACGCGCCTACTACCCTCGAGGCCTTGCAACAGCTGAAAGCCGCCGGCTACGTACTGGTGGCCGTGGAGCAAACCACGGGCAGTCAGCCCCTACCCTCCTTTCAGCCCGAAATCGGCCGGCCCTACGCGCTGGTGATGGGCAACGAGGTGTTTGGGGTAGAAGACGAGGTGCTGGCTTACTGCGACGCGGCCGTAGAAATTCCGCAGTTTGGCACCAAGCACAGCCTCAATGTGAGCGTAGCGGCTGGAGTGGTACTATGGGATTTTATCAGCAAAATGGGTTGGGGGTTGGCATCCGATGAGGGCTAGAAAATGACAACCTAGCAACAAACTCGACACTTAGCCAGCATTTTTGGAACCAAAGCCGTCGTTTGTTGTGTAAATTTGAAACGAGCCACCAGAACAATCCGTGGCTCGTTTTTGTAGTCTGCTTCCTGCCCACCTCTAGATTTCCTTGAATGAGAGCACCTTTTACTACTTCTGCGGCGCGGTCATTGGCGGTTGCTGCTTTACTGGCCGTTCCAGGCCTAGCAGCTGCTCAGAATGTGCCGCTGGAGCGGGCACTTGGAGCCTTAAGCGCGAAGCGTACCAGCCTGGGTTTGCTGGCCACAGATGTAGCTGAACCTGCCGTCACCAGTCAGCATACCGACGAGCATACGGGCATTACGCACATCTATCTGCGCCAGCGCCACCAAGGAGTTGAGGTATTTGGAGCCGTAGCTGATGTGCACGTAAACCAGGCAGGCAAGGTAGCCGACTTGCACAGCAGCTTCCGCGCAAACGTAGCCACAGCCGCCCGGGCTGCCACTCCTTCTCTGAGCCCCGAAAAGGCCGTAGCGGCGGCCGCCCGCGCCCTGCGCTTGCCGGCTCCCGGCAACTTACAAGTAGTAAAAGCCGGCACTGCTGCCGAGGGTATGGAGTTCAGCCATGGTGGCATTTCGCTGGAAAACATTCCGGTAAAGCTTATGTACCTGCCCATGGCCGATGGCGAGTTACGCCTGGTGTGGGATGTTACCATAGCCCCGACCTCAGCAGAGCACTATTGGAGTGCGCGGGTTGATGCGGCCACCGGCGAGCTGCTGGACAAAACCGACTACACCATCCACGACAGCTTCAGCATGTCGGAACTAACGCAGCCCATTGCCCGGCTCGCCTCCGCCGATGCACCAACGCCTACGTCTACCACGGCCAACAAGCTAACTGCTACCAACTCCTATAACGTATGGCCGATTACGGTGGAGAGCCCCATTCATGGAGCCCGCCAAGTAGTAACTAACCCGGCCGATGCCCGCGTTTCGCCGTTTGGCTGGCATGATACCAATGGCGTGGCCGGAGCCGAATCGAACCTGACGCGGGGTAACAACGTGCAGGCCTACGACGACCGGGGCAATGCCAACAAGTACAGCGCCTCCAGCATTAGCCCCAGCGGCGGCCCTGAGTTGATCTTTAACTACCCCTTCAACGCCAGCCTGAGCGCTTCCCCCAACGAAAACCTGCCGGCGGCCGTCGTGAACTTGTTCTACTGGAACAACATCATGCACGATGTGATGGCGGTTAAAGGCTTCGATGAGGCTAGTGGCAACTTTCAGGTGAAAAACTACTCCGGACGCGGCACTGGCAACGATGACGTGCAGGCCGAAGCGCAAGACGCTTCCATGTCGGCCTCAGCCGTGAACCTGAACAATGCCAACTTCGCTACCCCTGCTGAAGGAGCGCGCCCCCGCATGCAGATGTACCTCTGGGATTTCTCCGAGTTGGTCATTAACGTTGTTGCTCCGGCTAGCTTGGCCGGAAAGCTAAATGCTCGCGAGGGAAGCCTGGGCAAGAAATTGGCAGCCGTAGGCCCCATCACCGGTAACTTAGTACTGGCAAACGACGGCACGGCTACCCCTACGTTAGCCTGCAACGCCTTTACCAACGCTGCGGATGTTCGCAACAACATTGCTTTGGTTGAACGCGGCGGCGGCACGCCCTGTGGCTTTGCCGTAAAAATCAGGAATGCTCAAAACGCCGGGGCAAAAATGGTGGTCGTGATGGATAACTTGGCCAATGCGCCCCTGATTACGATGGGTGGCACTGACACCGTTGGCCTGCGTATCCCGTCTATTTTTATTTCCAAGAGCGATGGCGACCGATTGAAAACAGCTTTACAGGCTGGCCAGACGGTTTCCATAAACGCCGCCGGTAACTACTACCTGCGCGATGGTGATTTCGATAACGGCATTGTCGCCCACGAATACGGACACGGTATTTCGAGCCGCCTGACGGGTGGGGCCAGCAACGCCAACTGCCTGACCAGCGCCGAGCAGATGGGCGAAGGTTGGAGTGATTTCTTTGCCCTCTGGATGACCACTAAGCCCGGCGACGTAGGCACTACCCCGCGCGGCATCGGTACGTATGCCACGTTCCAGCCCACCACCGGCGGCGGCATCCGGCCCAAGCCTTACAGCACCAATTTTCAAGTGAATGATGCCACGTATGCCCTGGTAGGCACCGGCAGCTACAACACTTATGAAGACGCCGAAAATGTGACCCGCGTACAGGTGCACAACATCGGCTACATCTGGGCCTCTACGCTCTGGGACATGAACTGGGCCCTGATTGAAAAGCACGGCTACAACCCCGACTTGACGGCCGCCACTGGCGGCAATAACCTGGCTCTGCAGCTGGTAATTGATGGCTGCAAACTGCAGAAATGCAACCCCGGCTTTATTGACGGTCGCAACGCCATTCTTAAGGCCGACTCCATCAACAACAAGGCCGCCAACTCTGCCCTGATCTGGCGGGCGTTTGCTCGGCGCGGCATGGGCTTCAGCGCCAAGCAAGGCGACGCCAACAAGCTCACCGATCAAACCATTGCGTATGATCTGCCGGCTATTCTGAGCAACCGCAAGCAGCTCAGCGAAGCCTTGCTGGAAGTGTACCCGAACCCAGCCAACAGCCAGGTAGTGGTCCGGACGCAGGTAAGCAGCGCGGTGCCGGTACAGGTGGAACTAGTATCGTTGCTGGGCCAGCGGGTAAGCACCCAAACAGTTAACTCAGCACGCCTGCAGCAAGAAGGCACTGCCATCAACACGGCGGCCTTGCGCGCGGGCATTTACATTGTTCGCCTGACAACCTCTGAGGGCATCATCACCAAGAAAATAGTAGTGCAGCACTAGGCTCTGGCGTGCGCCCAACCGCCTCTGCACTGGCATTTTGCCCGCCCGGCGTAAGCTGGGCGGGTATTTTTTTACACCGATTTGCCCGGCTGCGGGTTATCTAGGCATGTCTGACTCTTCTACCTTTTCGGCGGCCGATGCCGCTTTACTAGCCCTGCGCCCCGTTATCACCCTGGCGCTACCTCTTGATGCGGCTGATACCGTGGGCGCGTTTCTGCACCATACGCTGCGGCCCGTGCTGAAACTGCAAAACCAGCGCCTGCTTGCTACCCTCGCCGATTTCCTTGCTGACCACCACGTACCGTACGCCGGGGCATCCGCTACGGAGCAGCAGCGCCTGGTAGCCGAGCTTTTAAGCCGCAATACCAAGCTGCGCTATACTATTATTGGGCTGATGGTGGGCCTGTTTACCGAAGAAGAAACTATCTTTTACCGGGCGAATCGTGCGGAGCTGAACCGCAGGTTGCTGGAGCTAGCCATTCGGCGGGCCCAGGACCAGACGCCCGCCATAGCATCTCTTCTGCCAACTATGTAATGACCACCTATTACGACATACTAGGTGTGTCAGAGCAGGCAACGCCGGCGGAGCTGCGCCAGGCCTACCGCCGCCTAGTGCTGCTCACGCACCCCGACCGCACCCCCGACGCGGCGGCCCATGCGCTTTACCTACTGATTAATGAAGCTTATGATGTATTAAGCATCCCGGATCGGCGCCTAGCCTACGATGCCCAGCTACAGGCGCAGCGGCAGCCACGGCTGGTGGCCGCTGCGCCCGCGGCACCGCTTCACCGCGACCCAGCGTTGCGGCGCACCGGCCGGCCAGCGCCGCGCCGTGCGCCCAAGTCCGATCCGTATGCCGAAGTATACGCCCGCTATGCGCCCTGGGCACGCCGGTTTTGCCAGCTTATGCTAGTGTTTTGCGGGCTGCTGCTGCTTGATTTCTGCTGGACCCTCGACTACCCCCGGGAAGTGGTGCAAGCGGTGGAGCGGCACACCATGTCGTCTAGAAGAAGCGGGATTGTGACGCACTACTCGCTGCATACGCCTCATGCCAACCTACGTAACTACGACTTCGACCTGGAAACTGGTACCGTGCTTACCGTGCGGCGGAGTGCGCTGTTCCGGCAGGTGCGGCAACTAGCTCCGGTGGGGCAGCCGCTACAGCGCGTAGACCAGGTGAGCGTATATGGCAACTTCTTTTTTGCGCCGGTGCTGCTGGCGGTGGTGGCCGCGGTAGGCGCACGCAAACGCAGTGCCTATCCGCTGATAATTAACTGCAGCCTGGGCTGCGTACTGCTGCTAGCGGTTGTTATTTATTTCCTACAGGCTTCTTAAGGCAACATGCTAAAAAGCAGAAAGCGCCCGGAACAGTTGTTCCGGGCGCTTTCTGCTTGGCAAAGGGCTAGTGCCTTTAGTCGTATTGCGAGTCGCGCAGGTGCACGGGGGTGGTCTTTTTGCGCAGGCGCATGTTCAGGACCTCCACTATCAGGGAGAAGAACATGGCGAAGTAGATGTAGCCTTTCTCGATTTCCTTGTGGAAGGCTTCCATCACCAGCATCACCCCAATCATAATCAGGAACGACAGGGCCAGCATCTTGATAGTGGGGTTGCGATTCACAAAATCGGCCACAATGCCGCTGAAAATCATCATGACGGCCATGGAAAGAATCACGGCCAGAATCATAATCAGCACGTTATCTACCAGGCCTACGGCCGTGAGAATGGAGTCGAAGCTGAACACGATATCGATGAGGATAATCTGAAAAATAATGTGGCTCATCGTGGCCGTACCGCCTTTGTTGCCGTGCTCATCCTCTTCTTCGCCCTGAAGCTTGGTATGAATTTCGGTGGTGCTTTTGCCAATCAGGAACAAGCCACCGCCCAGCAGAATCAGGTCGCGGCCGGTTACACTCCAGCCGCCTTCCATCCACGGCAGCGGCAGGCTAAACAGCGGGGCTTTTAGGCCCACAATCCAGGAGATACTGAGCAGCAAGCCAATCCGAAACAGCAGTGCTAGCATCAACCCAATAGTCCGGCCGCGCTTCTGCTGGTCGCGGGGTAGCCGGCTTACGATGATGGAAATAAAGATGATGTTATCAATACCCAGCACGATTTCCATGAACGTGAGCGTCAGCAGGCTCACCCAGGTTTCGGGGTTTGAAAAAACAGAAAAGTCGAAGTTCATCGGGAAGAGAGAAAAGAACGAATAATGGTGTGTACTCAGCGGTACGAGGGGCTTTGGCAAGCGTATGTGCCTAGCGCCGCGCCATGTGCTAGCTTCGTTGCCTCCCTATGATTTCATGTTTACAAATTGCAGGGGCTGGCCAATATCAGTGCGGCGCAGCACAGCAATGGCAGCTTGCAGCTCGTCAATTTTCTTGGCCGTCACCCGAATCTGGTCGTCCTGCATCTGGGCTTCTACCTTCACCTTGCCGTCTTTGATGGCTTTGATGATTTTGCGGCCCGCTTCTTTGTCGACGCCGGCGCGCACCTTTACTACTTTCTTTACCAAGGCGCCCATGGGCTGCTCTTCGGCGGTAAAATCCAGGGCCGTGCCATCAATACCCTGCTTGACGATGCGCGTGAGCAGAATATCTTCCAGGGCTTTAATGCGCATGGAGTTTTCGGAGGTGAGCGTGATGGTGTTGGCCTTCTTGTCGAGCTCGATACCGCCTTTGGTATCGCGCAGGTCGTAGCGGGTTTGCAATTCTTTTTTGGCCGTATTTACCGCGTTTTCGAGGGTTTGCGGATCTACCTTGCTTACAATATCAAAGGATGCCATGCGTGAAAATAAAGGTGAGGGCTGAATGTGCTACGCAGCATCCTGCCGCGGGTTGAGAAGCCAAAGATAGCGAGACGAGAATATGGCGCCGCATGAAACGCTAGCCCCAGAAGAAGCGGCCCGCTACTAGGCCAGCAACCGGTGCCAAGCCGGCCCTGCTTGGCATCTGATTTTCCGTGTTATTTGCCGGTCAACTTCTGTTTTCTATTGTATGCATATTACTACCCCTGCTTCCGCCGCCGACTGGGACGCATATTACCAGTTGCGCTACGCCGTGTTGCGCCAGCCCTGGCAGCAGCCACCCGGCTCGGAGCGCGCCGACGATGACCTGGCCCCTACTACTACCCACGCCCTGATCCTAGCCCCCGACACACGCGCAGCCGTGGCAGTGGGCCGCCTGCACCCCTCCGGCCCCGGGCAGGGCCAGCTTCGGTTTATGGCGGTGCACCCCAGCTGGCAGGGCCGCGGCCTAGGCCGCGCGGTGTTGCTGCACCTGGAGGCAGCCGCCCGCACCCAAGGCCTGCAGGAAATAGTATTGCACGCCCGCGCGGAAGCAGTGCCTTTCTACCAACGGCTGGGCTATGAGGTGGTGGCGCCTTCGCATTTGCTGTTTGGCACCATCCCGCATTTCCTGATGCACCGGGCGCTCTAGCAGGTACTGGCTCAGAACTTCTCTTTGCCCCGTACTAGGTCCCAATACAGGCGGAAGTCGCCGCGCAGCGAAAGCCATGGGTGCTGAAAGGTGGCAGGTCGGTTACGCTCTACTAGGAAATGCCCCGCCCACGCAAAGCCATACGCGGCTACTACGCCAGCCAACACCAGCGCTGGGCGGCGCTCGGCAATGGCCAGCCCGGTGGCAGCCAGAAACAGAGTGGTGCCTGTAAAATGCAGAACGCGCGTGCCCCGACGGCTGTGCTCGCGCAGGTAATGCGGGTAGAACTCGGCAAAGTTAGGCGAGGCAGATAGAGGCATAAGCGGTAGGGTTTTGTCTAAAGTAGCTACCTTTTCTCTTGATTTCCACCTGCCCTTCCCACTACCCCCCTCCATGGAGCCAACCCCTGACGTTGCGACGCTCATTGCCATCTATAATCAGATAAACCACTACGGCCGCACCAATGGCATGGAGTTGCTCGTGTCCCAGCCTGGCGACGTGCGCTACACCATGACCGTGCAGAATGAACACCTTTCCTCGCCCGGAACCTGCCACGGCGGCGTACTGGCCGGCCTCATGGACTCGGTGCTGGGCGCGGCAGCTCTCTCGCTGGCGTTCACGGCCGGGGAGCTGGTTTCTACCGTCGAGTTCAAAATCAACTACCTCCACCCGGTTCGCCTCCACGACCACCTAGTGGCGCACGGCGTGGTAGAGCACAGCGGAAAAACCCTTATCGTCAGCAGCGCCTTCATCACGTGCCCCACCCGCAACGACTTGGTGGTGGCCCGGGGGCTAGGGACCTTCAACCGGTACCCCGCTTCGAAGCGCGATTTTCATAACCTGCTGTTTCCGGGTGAGGCAAACGGCGAGTAAGCAAGGCTGCCGCTGAGCCTACATTTACTAGGTCCGTGAACACCTCAAACCCCTACTTACCACCTACACCATACAAAAGAAGCCGCCGGACAACCTGCTAATAGCAGATTACCCGGCGGCTTTTCCTTTTCAGGCCCAAAGGCGAAAGTGCTTACATCCGCTCCGGAGAGCCGGCCGATTCGTGCTCGTGCTCGTCGCCGTACTCGTCGCCTTCCTCTAGTTCAGGGGCTTCTACTTTGCGTACGTTGCGGGCGCAGTCCTCGTCGCGGTGGTTGCGGCCTACCGTAAACTCCACCCAGTCGCCTTCTTGCAGCTCGTTGAAGTCACCTTCGGCCATGTCGGCGTAGCTGAAGAACAGATTGTTAGGCGGCATTACCACGAAACCAAACCCGTTTTTCAGGTTTTTGATGGTGCTGATGCCTACGGTGCCTACGGGACCGGCCGCCGTGGGGCCAGTGGGCCGTACGGGCTTCACGGCTGGGAAAGCTACCGGCTCGGGCGTGTTCACAAACATCGACTCAATCACGTCGTCGCCGCTGTTCAGGCCCTGGTCAATGAGGTCGTGCATCTGCACGGGATAGGTAGCCTGCTCCAACAGCTGCTGCGAAGCACGGGTGACGCGGTTTTCGCCTTTGAAGTCGGTGTATTTAAAGTCCCAGTTCAGCAGCATCACGCGGGTACCCACGGTATTCAGCTTCTTGATCAGGGGCACATAGTCCGAGTCGCCGGCAATCAGCACCACTACATCAAAGCTTTTGTGGATAGCCAGTTCCAATGCTTCTAGCGAGAGCCACACATCAATGCCTTTCTCCTGCAAACGGCCATCGCGCGTTTTCAGGGGCATGTAGTGCGTAGTAATACCCATGTTCATCAAGATGTCGTCGAGCAGACGGTCATGGAACAGGCGGTCTTTATCGCGGGCTTCAGTAGCTGATAGGCGGCCGCGGAAGAAGTGAGAGTCAATGATCTGGCTCAGACGTACGTCTACGTCTTCTTCTTCAGCAACCTGATGACGAATAAATTCATGGAGACCTTCCAGGCTAATCCGGGCTTTACGGTCGTGCTGGAAGTAGTAGTAATCGCTGATCTTTAGGAAATAATTGCCGTCATAGAAGACGCCGATCCTAATCAGGGGGCTATTCATCTGGTTCATACAAGAAACGGTTTGAGCGCAAAAAGGTGTGTGTGTATTAGAGCGAGTAGTAAGTGCAAAGAAGCCTGTGCCGGGCACAGTTCGGGCTGAAGATAGCAGTGGTATATTCCCATATATTGTAATAATCCATAGGCTGAAATGTTTAGGGGCCTTTCGCTGGCAGAAACCTGTGGAGCGGTTAGCTGGCGGTTACATTAATCTAATACAAGCGAGCAACATCTTCTGGAAGGCAGTGCTTGCCTCTCAGGCAGAGCAAACTAGCATGTTCCAATGAATAGCTTGGATATAATCACCGGTATAATATTAATTCATAGATATATCGTATTTAAATTTAAGAAGTACAAATCAAATATGATTTGTATAAATGTAATTGCCAAACCTCAATGCAAAAGCATGGGAGGAATAGCAAGCAATTCATGGTTAAATACAATATTCAACCCATGAAGTGGTAAGGCCTTGCAACAAATGTACAGAGTTCACAATGAGTGGCGTAATTATTCGTCCGATAGGCCTTATTGGCGGTTAAAAGCTCCACAATAATAGACAAATGCAATACTACATTAGTTGCTCTTTATAGCTCGACAGTAGTGAATAAAGTTTCAGCTACTTAGAAACTTAGCTTGCCCACCACTAACCCTAGCACCAGCATGGCATAGCCGGCGCAAATGGCTACTTCCAGGAAGTTGCCGCTGGCAGAACCCGTGCGGATAAGCGGTATTTTAAGGGTCAAATCGGTGAGGGGCATAAACCACTTTACGCCGGCTTTGGTAAGGGTATCGGCTAGTAAATGCGAAGCATAGCCGCCGCCCGCAAACAAGGCTACCCCGTGCCAGCCTAGGCTCTGGTTGGCCAGGTGCCCCGTATAGGTCCAGAAACCGGTGGCCCAGAGGGTGTGCGTCCAGGAGCGGTGAGCCGTAAATGGGGCTACCGACACAAACAGACCTAGCATGCTCAGCCACACGTAGCTGGTATAGAGCCCCGCTACTACCGTGCACAGGCCCGTAAACAGCAGGGCCAGCTTACGGGTGGAGTCGCCTTGCATGGCGGCTCCGATAAGGCCGAACGCCAGCGCCGCCGTGAAGCCCATACGCCGATCAGGGCCTAGTGGCAGTTGAAAATGCGTGTAGAGCGCCAAGCCCACAGCTACGGCTACAAAGGCCCAGCGCACATAGTTTTGCGCAAAGCCCAAGCGCTTGCTAAGGCGGGAGCCCGGATGGTCAAGGTCGGGGGCGAGGGCGGAGAAGCCGGCCAGCGCAATACCAGCAGGAGAAAACGGAATGCCGGGGACCAACCCCGCTACGGCAACGCCGGTAATAAGGCCAATGGCCAGGTGAGAAGAACCGCGCACTAAAAAGGTAAGGAAGAGAATACGCCACAAAGATACCGCGCATACGGGCAGTACCCACCGAGCGTTATGTCGGGTTTGCTACCTAGTAAAGGGTAGCTACCCCTGAGTGGGCTGCATTCTTACCACTGGCCGGCGCTACCTTTCAGTCCGCCCTGCACGTCTTGCACATCCTGAAAGCCCTGTACCTGGCTTTCCAGCAAGGCCAAGCCCCGATGAAAGGCGTCCTCTACTTCTGCTTTTTGCTGCTCAGCCATGGGGCCTTGTTCCTGCACCTGCTGCCTGATTTGGCGCAGATGACTTAGAATTGCATCCCACTCTTCGGCCCCTTGCTCCTTCTGCTTGTCTGCCATAGCCTTATGCCCTATTGGGCCACTTCGATGCATGAACTCGGAAGATACGGCAGAGACTCCGAAAAGTGACGGAAACTTTCGGCGCCTGGTACGGGTATTGACTAGCGCGCCTTCGTGGCGCTCAGTAAGCTTACCTTGCCCGACCGGAGTAGACTTCGGCCGGGCTTCTACCTTTGCCTCCTCCCCTAGCCGATACTTGCTTTGAAGGTTTCCGATTTACTGAAGCTCTACACGCTGGACCCGACGGTAATGACCGTCGGCGCCCGCCTGAACCCGGCCACGCGCCATTCCCTGAAGCCCGCCACAGCCGATAAATCAGTTGCTGCTAGCCCCCGCATGCACCTAAAGGGGTTGGTAGGCTCGCAGGATGCGGTGCTGGCTGCCGCCATACACCAGGAATTTCCCGATCAGCACCACCTGTTTATTCTGCACGACCGGGACGAGGCGGCCTACTTTCTGGCCGATTTGCAGCACCTAGTGCCCGATGAGGAGCCGCTGCTGTTCCCGAGCTCCTACAAGCGCCCCTACTCCTTTGATGAGACGGAAAACGCCAACGTGCTCATGCGGGCCGAGGTGCTGAACAAGCTCAACTCTCACCGTGGGCCAAAAACCACCGCGGAGCAAGCCGACGACGAGGCGGAGGACGCCACGCCGGAAACGGAAGGCCAACCCAAGAGCAAGAAGCGCGCGAAGGCCACCGCCAAGGAAACTGCCGGTGCCCTCATCGTGACCTACCCCGAGGCGCTGTTTGAGAAGGTAATCAACAAGAAAAGCCTGGTAGCGAATACCTTCCTGGTGAAGACGGGCGACAAGCTCGACGTGAACTTCATCAGTGACATGCTGGCGGAGTACGATTTCGAGCGGACCGACTTTGTATATGAGCCGGGGCAGTTTGCGGTGCGCGGCGGCATCGTGGACATCTTCAGCTACGCCAACGAGCTGCCCTACCGCATCGAGTTGTTCGGGGATGAGGTGGAAACCGTGCGGACGTTTGACCCGGAGAGCCAGCTGTCGGTGGAGAAGCGCCAGCAAGTGAGCATCATCCCGAACGTGCAAACCAAGCTGCTGCAGGAAACGCGGGAAGCGTTCCTCGACTTCATTCCGAAGAACACCACCATCTGGGCCAAGGATTTGCGCCAGGCCCTGGATGTAGTGGAGGAATCGTTTGACCGGGCCGAGGCGGGCTTTAAGGAGCTGCTGGAGGTAGCGGGCGGCACCCAGGTAGTCAGCAAGCCAGAGGATTTGTTCGAGACCAACAAGAGCTTTAAGAAGCTGCTGGAGAGCTTTGCGGTGGTGGAGTTTGGCAAGCGGTTTTACTACAAGACCGGCGAGGACTTCCAGTTCAACAGCAAGCCCCAGCCGAGCTTCAACAAGGACTTCAACCGCCTGGTGAAGAACCTGCACGACAACCAGCAGAAGGGCTACACCAATATCATTGCCGCCGAGCAGGTGCGCCAGGCCGACCGCCTGCGCACCATCTTCGATGAGCTGGACAACAACGTGCAGTTTCAGCACATGCTGATAGGCCTACGCGAAGGCTTTATTGATGAGACGCTGAAGTTGCTGGTGTACACCGACCACCAGCTGTTCGAGCGCTTTTACCGGGCCCAGGAAACCCGGAAGTTCTCCAAGAAAAAGGCCCTGACCCTGAAGGAGCTGCGCACCCTGGTGCCCGGCGACTACGTGGTGCACCAGGACTACGGCATTGCGCGCTTCGCGGGCCTCACGCAGGTAGAAATCAACGACAGGCTGCAGGAGGCCATCCGGCTGGTGTACCGCGACGACGACGTGCTGACGGTGAGCATCCATGCCCTGCACAAGATTGCCAAGTACTCGGGGGCCGAGGGCAACCCGCCTACCATGAGCAAGCTGGGCTCGCCGGAGTGGGAAAACAAGAAGAAGTCGGTTAAGAAGAAGGTGAAGGACATTGCGGCCGAGCTGATCCGGCTGTACGCCAAGCGCAAAACCGCGCCCGGCCACGCCTTCGCCCACGACTCCTTTATGCAGGCTGAGCTGGAATCGTCGTTCATCTACGAGGACACGCCTGACCAGGCCAAGGCCACCGAGGACGTGAAGCGCGACATGGAGGTGCCCCACCCCATGGACCGCCTTGTGTGCGGCGACGTGGGCTTCGGTAAGACGGAGGTTGCCATTCGGGCAGCGTTTAAGGCCGTAGCCGATGGCAAGCAGGTAGCCATTCTGGTGCCCACCACCATTCTGGCCATGCAGCACTATAAAACTTTCCGGGAGCGGCTCAGCAACCTGCCCGTGACGGTGGAGTACGTGAACCGCTTCAAGAGCACCAAGCAGATCAAGGAAACCCTGGGCCGCGTGGCCGAGGGCAAAACCGACATCCTCATTGGCACGCACCGCCTCACTAACAAGGATGTAAAGTTCAAGGACCTAGGCCTGTTGGTCATTGACGAGGAGCAGAAGTTCGGGGTGAAAACCAAGGACAAGCTCAAGGAAATCAAGGTGAACGTAGATACGCTCACCCTCTCGGCCACGCCTATTCCGCGCACCCTGCACTTCTCGCTGATGGGCGCCCGCGACCTGAGCGTGATTGCCACGCCCCCACCCAACCGCCAGCCGGTGCAAACCGAGCTGCACGTGTTTGATGAGCTGCTGGTGCGCGACGCCGTTTCGCGCGAGCTGAAGCGCGGCGGACAGGTGTTTTATGTGCACAACCGCGTGAAGGACATTGAGGAGCAGGCCAACATGATTCTGCGCCTAGTGCCCGATGCCCGCGTGACCTACGTGCACGGCCAGATGGACGGCGACCTGCTGGAAAAGCGCATGATGAAGTTTGTGGACGGCGACTACGATGTGCTGGTGGCCACCACCCTCATCGAGAGTGGCCTAGACATTGCCAATGCCAACACCATCCTCATCAACCGGGCCCACATGCACGGCCTCTCTGACCTGCACCAGATGCGCGGGCGCGTAGGCCGCTCCAACAAGAAGGCCTACTGCTACCTGCTCACGCCCCCGGTGGCGGGCCTGCCTAGTGATGCCCGCAAGCGCCTGAGCACCCTGGAGGAATTCTCGGACCTGGGCGCGGGCTTCAACGTGGCCATGCGCGACCTCGACATTCGGGGGGCGGGCAACCTGCTGGGCGGCGAGCAGTCGGGCTTTATCAATGACCTGGGCTTCGAGACCTACCACCAGATTCTGGACGAGGCCGTGACGGAGCTGAAGGAAACCGAGTTCCGCGACCTATTCCTGGGCGACACCACCCAGCGCCTGCAGGAAGCTGCCGGCGCCGCAGGCCCCAAGGAGTGCAACATTGAAACCGACTTGCAGGTGCTGATACCGGACCGCTACGTGGCCAGCGTATCGGAGCGGTTGCAGCTGTATAGCAAGCTGGATAGGGCCAAGAATGCCGAGGAGCTGCGCAAGGTGCTCAATGGCATGGTGGACCGCTTCGGACCGCTGCCCGCCGAGGTGGAGCAGCTCGCCGACATTGTGCGCCTGCGCTGGCAGGCCTGCCACGCCGGGTTCGAGAAGCTCACGCTGAAGAAGAACCTGCTGAAAGGCTTCATTCCGGCCACCAACAACGAGCGATACTTCCAGGGCCCCACCTTCGGCAACATCCTCAGCTACGTGCAAACCCACCCCCGCTCGGCCTCCATGAAGGAGCGCAAGGAGCAACTCGTCATCAGCATCGAGGACGTGAAAAACGTGCAAGCCGCCCAACGGATTTTGAGTGAGTTGGGGAGTGAGGAGAAGGTTGGGGTGTAAGAAGTAATGTTCAGTTTGGATAGGCGCTATTCCCCTGGGAATAGCGCCTATTTTTATTTCACTAACTCTATACTTCAGCACTACCATCTATTGTGCCCTTCCACTACACAAGCTCAACGTAACTATTTCAGTGCTTGGCGTATGCTTAATCGAACAGGGCATACGGTTAAGACGCATGAACATCTCCCACCCCACCCGTCGGCGCTTCCTGAAAACTGCTACCGCCGCCACGGCCGGCCTAACGGGTCTGGCGCTGGTGCCCCAGTTGGGATGTAGCATGGCCCCACCCGATACCGGCCCGAATATATTGGGCCCGCGGCCGGGGTATTCCCCGATGGTGGGCACCCTGGTTTCGATGCTGGACTGGATGCGGGCCGTGGTATACAGCTCGGTGCAGGGGCTCAGCAGGGAGCAACTCGACTACCTCCACGACCCGCAGGCCAACTCCATTGGCGCGATGCTGCTGCACCTGGCCGCTACCGAAAAACTTTACCAGCTGCACACTTTTGAGGGTCGCAAGTGGGACTCTTGGAGCAGCGCCATCAAGCGGCAATGGGATACCCCGATGAAGCTAGGCCCGGAAGCGCGCCAAACCATCCGGGGCCACTCCCTCGATTTCTACCTCAGCACCCTGCAGGAAGTGCGGGCCACCTCGCTGCGGGAGCTGCAACAGCGCGACGATGCTTGGCTGATGGCCATAGATGCGCAGTGGTTCTGGGGGCCCACCAACAATTACTGCAAGTGGTTTCACGTCTGTGAGCATGAGTCGAACCACAACGGCCAGATTAAATGGATCAAGAGCCGCCTGCCCGGCACCAAACCCCAGGACTGATAGGTGGCCTAGCCGGCATACGTAGCTCGTCAACTGCTTCGGCGGCAACCCTGTCCCGGTTGATGGCAGCCGTACGCCAGTAGTGAGCAAGTGGCCTAGCGACTGGCCTAGTAAAAAACTGACCGTCAGGCTGAGCTTGTCGAAGCATCTCTACCGCTTCGTAGCAGTTCTAGGCCAGTTGATTAGCCCGCGGGAGAGATGCTTCGACAAGCTCAGCATGACGGTTAGTTTGGCTTGGGCAATGACAACAGCAAGCGAGATGCTTCGACTGCGCTCAGCATGACGGTCTATATTGGCAGAAAGGCTCGGTTACGGCCTAGTGTTCAACCTGGTTAGCGGCCGAGGTCAAAGGCTACACGGCCTTTCTCGGCCATGTCCAGGGCAGATCCTTTGATAGTGCGGAATACCCATTTCAGGCCTTTGGCCTTGGCTGGCACTTCGTAGAAGATGGGGCCGGTGCCGGAGTGGCCGGCGGCGCGGCTACGGTCTAGCTGCATGGTGCCTTCGGAGCTGGCAGCGGCTTTCGCTTTGATTTCTTTGCCCTGGGCATCCAGCACCATCGTATTCATCAGGGTCGAGAAGTCGCGGAGCTTGGTGGTGCCGTTTTCCCAGGTCACGTTTACTACCACGTATTCGTGGCCAGCCTTGGGTTTTTCCTTGAAATCGGTTTCGGGGGCAGTGGTTACACTATTTACCTTGATGAGCAGCGAGTCCAGCTCTGCTACGTCGCCTACGCTGTACACGTCTTTTTTCGGGCCGGCCGTTAGGTGGGGTTCGGTGTCGGCAGCGGCTGGGGTTGCGGCGGTGGTGGCCGGAGTTTCGGGGGCTTGCTCCTGGGTAGCTACTTCCTCGGTATTTTCCTCAGAGGTGATTTCGGCAGAAGTTGTTTCCTCATTGGAGGAGCCACAGGCGGCACAGGCCAGCAGACTAGCTAGTAAAACAGAGCGGTACGTACGCAGCATAGTAGGGATGAGGGAAGATGCGGGATAGAGTTTGGGCAAATGCGCTGAGACTTTGCGGAAAGGAACAACGCGCTGCAAACCTGCTAATATTTTGTTAAATCTATATTCACTAGGTATTCTTTTGCTTCAAGGCCCCTCACCGCAAGCCGGAAAACCGGCCAGAACGCCCAACTTCGGCTCCGCATGTACCGGATTGGCTTTTTTGCGCACTACCCTTATGGCATGGCCTAGCCCCGTTTTCCACAGAAAGTTGCCATCTTGCCAGGCCTATACTTCCGTCTTATGCCTCTGATCCGTTGTGTAGTTGTGTGTGCGGTTTGCCTGCTGGCCTTGGCCGCGGCCGGGCAAACCAGCCAGCAGCGGCGCCTGAAGCGGGAGCTGGATAGCCTGGATGTAGCCGATCAGCACTACCGGCAACTGCTGATGGGTGGCACCCGCCCCCGCTACGAGTCGGTGGCAAGCTTGAACTGGATGATGATTGCCACGGACTCGGTGCATATCCGGCGCGTGGCCGAGCTGATTGCCCGCTACGGCTACCCCGGCCGCACGCTAGTAGGCGCGCCCACCAACGAAGTGGCGCTGCTCGTGATTCAGCACTCCGGGCGCATTCCGCAGTACCTGCCGCTTATTCGGCGCATGGCTGAGCTAGGCGAAGTACCTTATTCCCTCTATGCCCGCATGCTAGACAGGTACTTGGCCTATCAGGGCAAACCGCAGCGCTACGGCACCCAGGGCCGCGGTTACCTGGTGCGTAATGCCTGCACTGGCCGCCCAGAGCAGGTGTCGTTTATCTGGCCCATTGAGGATGCCGCCCTCGTAAACCAGCGCCGCAAAAAAGCCGGCTTCGACTCTACGGTGGAAGAAAACGCTCTGCGCCTGGGCATTCCGTACCGACCCATCACGCTGGCCGAGGCACAGCGCCTGGAGCGGGCCTCGAAGGATTTGCGGTAGCAGGTGGCCTAGGGGCCGGAGCAGCGGGAAGGTACGGCGTGCTAGCCTGCTACTGCGGGAGGAGCGGCACCATGGAGGATGCTCCGGCTACCGACTGCTGCCACTCTGCTTTCAGGACCGATAGGATGAGTTTATCATGGAACTGACCGTTTCGCAAGCAGGCTTCTCGCATACGGCCTTCCACTACAAACCCTGCTTTGGCATACGCCTTCACGCCACCCACGTTCGGCTCTGAAACCGTGAGCATAATCCGGTTGAGGTTGAGCTCGGCAAAACCCCTAGTAAGTACCTGCTTGGTAGCCTCAGTGCCCACGCCCCGGCCCCAATAAGCTTTCTCCCCGATCAGGATGAAGTACTCGCCCGATTGGTTGAGCCGGGAAATGCCGGAGATGCCCGCGTAGCCCAGCAGCTGGTGCGTGTCGGTGGTGAAGATGCCCAGGTTGAGGCTGCTGTCGTCGTGCAGGGTGCGGGCAAACCAGGGGTCAATCTGCGCTTCCGTGGTCATGGTTTGGAATGCTGATAGCGAATACTCGATGACTTCCGGATCCTGAATCCACCGGTAGAAGTGGGTTACGTGTTCGGGTTGCAGGGGCGCTAGCGTAATCATACGGGGCAGTTTTGGGCGAAGGTAACGCCCTATGCTTCCCGGCGCTGGTAGCAAGAGTTCAGTTGGAGCCAGTCGGTGGCCTAGGGTGCTACTCCGGTTCCCTTTGGAAGGATGGGAACCACCTCGTCGGAGAAGACAACCAACTAAATTCCAGCATTATCAGCGGCCCGCAATCCGGGGGCGAATCCACTTCGTAGCTTTTTTCGTCACGGATTTATTTTACCTAAACCCCTAAAAATGAAAAATAAGCTCTACCTCGGCCAGCTCCTTGCTACTGCCGGACTTTTCTGTGCCCTGGTTGGTTGCGAAAAAGCCACCGATGATACCAGCATGGCTCCTGTGGGCAGCAGCACCAGCGACGTGAAACGGGCGCAGTTGCCTTTTCGCTTCTACGCTCTGGCGGGCGGGCTGCAGCTAGACGCGTTCGAGGGAACAAACCCGGAGCGGCCCCTCAGCTCGGTAGCTATTACAGGCCTACAGAACGGCGAGACCATTCTGGCCATCGACTTCCGCCCCGCCACCGGCCAGCTATACGGGTTAGGCAGTAGCAGCCGGCTCTACGTGATTAATCCGCAAACGGGAGCCGCCCGCGCCATTGGCACCCAGGCCTTCACGCCTGCCCTCACCGGCTCGGTAGCCGGCTTCGACTTCAACCCCACCGTTGACCGCATTCGGGTAGTAACCGACGCCGGGCAGAACCTGCGCCTGAACCCCGAGACCGGCACTGTAGCCGCTGTTGATGGCCCCATCAATGGGGTGAGCGGAGCCCGCCTCGCTGGGGCCGCCTACACCAACAACGTAGCCGGAGCCACCACTACTACTCTCTACGATATCGACCTGACCACTCAGAAGCTCTACAAGCAAACCCCGCCCAACGATGGCACGCTGGTAGAAGTAGGCGACCTGAAGATTAACGTAACCGGCAATGGCGGCTTCGATATCGTACCCGGCACCGACCTAGCGCTAGGCCTGTTCGAAGTCAATAAGAAGCCCACCCTTTTCCAGGTAGACCTGACCACGGGAGCAGCCCGCATTCTGGCCAAGTACGATAAGGACGGCCAATACACGGGCCTAGCCATTCCGACGCAGCCGGTAGCCTATGCGGTTAGTGCTGCTAGCCAGCTTCTGATCTTCAACCCTACCGCTCCCGGCACATCCGTTGCCAAACCCATCACGGGCCTGAGCAGTGGCGAAACCGTAGTTGGCCTTGATTTCCGGCCGGTAAATGGGCAGTTGTATGCTGTCAGCAGCAACAGCCGTTTGTTTACGCTGAATGCATCTTCGGGCGCGGCAGCGCTGGTGGCTACCCTCAGCATGCCGCTGCAGGGTACTTCCTTCGGGGTCGATTTTAACCCGGTGGTGGACCGTATTCGGGTGGTGAGCAACACGGGCCAGAATCTGCGCATCAACCCCGCCGATGGGGTGGTTCTCAAGGACGGCAACCTCAATCCCGGCATGCCCGCGGTTACGGGAGCGGCCTACGCCAACAACGTGGCCGGCACCGCCACCACTACGCTTTACGATATTGATGTAGCCAGCGACAAGCTGTTTCGTCAGATGCCGCCCAACGACGGCACCCTGGTAGAAGTAGGCGCACTGGGAGTGAATGCCGAAGCTTCAACCGGGTTTGATATTGGGGGCACCAGCAACGAGGCATACGCCCTGCTGGACGTAGCGGGCCGCACTGGGCTTTACCGCATCAATATCACTACGGGCCAGGCCCAGCGCCTAGGCGACTTCTCCGGTCCGGTTTCCGGGTTCACTATCGGGCTAGGTTTCTAAAGAGGCACTTTGGTACGTTACCGCGCTTCTGGCACCGATATGCCTGCCACCAAAAAGCCCCGCCATACACAGTGGCGGGGCTTTTTTGCGGGCTATGCGGCGAGTGCGCGCAGGGGCGGTAGGATCAGGTGAAGATATGCTCCCGCTCGACGGGCAGGATGTTCTGGTTTACCCGAAACAGGTTATGCGGATCGTATAGGGCTTTGATGGCGGCCAAGCGGGTGTAGTTGGCGCCGTAGGTAGCGCGCACCCGCTCGTCGCCTTCGTCCATCATGAAATTAACATAGGCCCCGCCGGCCGAATAGGGGTGCAGGGCTTCCCAGTAGGCTTTGGCCCAGGCCATTATTTTCTCCTTGTTGGCGGGGTCCGGGTCGACGCCTACAATCACCATGGCATAGCGGGCGTCGCGGTAGTTCCAGGCGGTTTCCTTGCGGCCGATGCGCGCCGCTGCCCCATTGATGGGATACAGGTGCATGGCGCAGTGCATGGTCGGCAGCAAGTCGGCAAAACGATGATGCTGGGCAATGGCTTCTTCTGACACGTCGTTCATGAAATCGGCCTTCCAGTACCATTGCAGGCCGGGCGGGTACAGCCCATCAAACATCGACTGGAGCGCCGGCATAGGCAAGGGGCCTACCAGATCGAGGGCCGGGGCCTGGAAGGCGCGCACCGCCCGGAAAGCGTCGTCGGCCTGGGCCATGGGGCCGCTGTAGCACCACACGATGCCGCACATTTTGCGCAAGTGCAGGTGCTCCGGGAAAGGTGGCCCGGGCGGCACCGTCAGGAAAGCAAAAAAGCCGCTGATGTTTTCGGGAGCCGTTTGCATAAACTGGTCAAACCAGCGCAGCACGGAGGCCGCCTCTTCCAGCGGCCACAGCATGGGGCCGCCCTGCACCATTTTCACGGGGTGCAGCCGAAACCGGAAGGAGGTAACCACGCCAAAGTTGCCGCCCCCGCCGCGCAGCGCCCAAAACAGGTCGGCGTTTTGCGTGGCCGAGGCTTTCACAAAGCGACCGTCGGCCAGCACTACATCCGCCTCCAGCAGGCTATCAATGGTGAGGCCGTAGTGGCGCGTGAGGTAACCTAGGCCGCCGCCCAGGGTAAGGCCGGCTACCCCAGTGGTAGAGATAATGCCGCCCGGTAGAGCCAACCCGAAGGCATGCGTGGCGTGGTCAACATCGCCGAGGGTGCAGCCACCTTCCACTACTGCGGTGCGCTCTTCGGGGTCGATGTGGATGCCCCGCATCAGGCTCAGATCGATGACCATCCCATTATCGCACATGCCCAGACCGGCGCCACTGTGGCCGCCGCCCTTTATAGCAAGCAGCAGGTGCTCCGTACGGGCATAATTGACGGCCGCAATAACGTCGGCTACATCGGCGCACCGCACAATCAGGGCCGGGTGCTTGTCGATCATGCCGTTGTACACCTGGCGGGCGGCGTCATATTGCGCATCGTGAGGCCGCAGGATCTGCCCTCGCACACTCAGCGAAGGCAGCGTATTTACTTCATCCACTAACATATACCAAAGCTGTACTTAAAGGATACGCAGGCCAGTAAGGCCAGTATAGTGGGCCTACCGGGGGTAGGCGGCAGGGAGTACCAGCGGCGAGGTGCGCCGGACCAGAGGGTATATAGTAAATTACAACTAATTATGATTTTATACACTGCTCTTGCGCAACTCAGCAGCGGGCACCAGGCAACCGATGAATAGGCTTGCTCTCTTGCAAGGACCTAGCGAAAAGTCTGCCTGAACAGAAACTGAAACCGCACAACACAGCGCTATGCAGCGCGCAGGCGGGAGGGGGCTTCTCGCCAAAGCGCACTTCGCAATGCTGGAACAACCAGCGGTAATTCCCGCACTGTGTACAGCAAAAAGGCCACCCGGTTTGGGTGGCCTTTTGCTGACAGAAACTTTCTAAGCTTACTTAGCAGGCATCAGAACGGTGTCAATGGAGTGCACTACCCCGTTGGTGGCTTTGATATCGGGCTGGGTAACGGTGGCAGTACCGCCTTTGGCATCCTTGATTTTTACGGTGCCCCCTGCCAGGCTCACCGTCAGGCTTTCGCCCTGCACGGTTTTAATCACCTGGCCATCGGTCAGGTCGGCGGCCATCACATTGCCGGCTACCACGTGGTAAGAAAGCAGACCGGCCAGCTGTTTCTTGTTGGCTGGCTTGAGCAAGGTTGTAAGCGTGCCGGCGGGCAGCTTCGCGAAGGCGGCGTTGTCGGGCGCGAATACGGTGTACGGGGCGGCGCCTTTGGCTTGATCAGCCAGACCAGCGGCTTGCAGGGCTTTCAGCAGGGTAGTGTGGTTCGACGACAAACCAGCGCTGGCGGCCAAGTCCTTGCCCGTTGAGGCGGCGGTAGTAGCCGACGTAGTGGCGCCCATGGACTGCGCCGCGCTCTGCTCCGTGGCACACAGGAAAAAGCCTCCGGCCAACACAATACTCAAAACAACTGACTTTTTCATAAGGATAATCGTTTGGTTAGGTGATGAATACCCTAACACAACAGCATTCTCCGTGTATGGTCGAGCTTTCACCAAATTTTGCACCTAGTACCCTGAGTACCAAGCTGCCCTACCAGTAGATGAAAGCTGCCTAACCTAGGCCATAGAAGTACAAGGAGTCCCGTTTTCAGCTAAATAATCGGGCGCTATCTGCTCAGCGCTGCACAGCCCAGTAGACTGCACCGACCGCCATGCACAGCCAGAGAAGAATTGGGGTCGGCATTTTCGCATGATGGCCGGGAAGCGCAGCAATGGTTCTCTCAGCTGTGCTTTTTTGGGTGCTTTTGCTTGGTTGCGTAATAGGCCTAAGCGCCGGCCCAGGTTAAACTGCATTGCCCAATGCCATGATCTTATAACTTCTAAAAGGGTGTTTTAGTAAACGCAACACTTAGTGAGCCCGTAAGGACTACAGCAGCCAGCCAACTGGCTTCGTTATCCATTTCTCATTCATCACCACGCTATGAAAATCGTATTTGCTTTCGCCGCTGCTATTGCCTTAAGTGCTACTGCCGCTTCCGCTCAATCTACTACCTCGGGCAGCACGCCTACCGTGAACGGTAGCGTAAGCCCTCAGTCTTCTCCTCCAGCGCAGCCTGCTGGCTCTTTGGGTACGCTTCCGGCCAGCAACACGCAGCCCGCCAGCGACCGTCAGACGGCTACTACCAGTGGCTCGTCGGTAGGCACTTCCGGCAGCACCATGGACGGCACCACCAGCGGTACCTCTACCATGGACACTGACCGCAAAGTGCGCCGCACCAAGGACATGAAAAAGCCGCGCGACAAGAAGATGAAAATGAAGTCGAAAGACACTTCCGGTAGCCCGGAGTAATTCACCCGCTCCATCCGTTCCTTTCCACAGAAAAGGCCACCTTACTCGTAAGGTGGCCTTTTCTGTTTGGCAGCAGCTCGCAGTATCCTAGGTTTTGCAGTCGGCTAATATTACTAGGCCTGCGCCGCGCTTAAACCGTTTCAGAGCAGTACTACCAGTGGCTATGTGTAACCACAGCATATTTTACTAGGGGTGATATAGGCCTGAACCTGCCTGAGACGTGCATGACCTATACCCGCATACATAAAAAAGGCGCCCGGAATGCCCGGGCGCCTTTTCTTGCTACAATACTACGCTGTGCTTAGCTATTGCGTTGGTTGTAATTGGGGTCGGTGTTCGTGCCGGAGTTGGTGTTTACATCGGTGCGGCCATCGAGGCGCTCCACATCAACTTCCGTCTTCCGAACGGTATCTCGCACTATCTCTTCGCGCTCGGTTACTTCTTTACCCAACGAAACCTCTTCTACTACTCGGGCCTCTTTGGCCACTACGGCCCGCTCAGCGCTTTCTGTAATCTCAATTTCGCCTTCTTTAAAGGTGTTAAAGTCAGCTTCTGTGGCGGGGCGGTCAACGGGGCGGCGCTCCACGTTTACATGCTCTTCGCGCAACCGCACGCTGGCTTCAACGGGACGCTCCACAATGCGGCTGCGCAAACGGGCGCCACCGGTTTGCTCCACGCGCTTGCCTACCTGCAGGTTTTCCTCAATTACTTGCGCTGTAGCGCCGGTTCCAGCGGCTGCGGTAGCACCTGCATTATAGTTGTTGCCGGACTGATAGCCGGTTTGGCCAGCACGCTCATCCACGTCAACTGCGCCAGCTCGGTCCAGAATTTCGGCGGCCCGGTGGGCGTTTTCAGCGGAATGTGCGTGCACCGTTACCACGGAGCCGCTGTTGCGAGCTACGTGCGAGTACCGGCGGGCGTCGTCGGAGTCAGCGCCGCCAAACAGGTTGCTGAAGAAATTGCTGATACCGTCGCCAGCATGTTCGGCGGTACGGCCGGCGGCATCGGCTACGCCCTCTACGGCAGTACCGCTGCTGTTGCGGTAATTGCTATTGCTATTACTAGTGCTTGCTCCGGCGGCGCCGGAAGAAGCTACATCTACGTGTTCGGTGCTGAAGCCGGCGGCGGCTAGTTGCTGAGCAGCTTGCTGCGCCTGGGCAGCCGTTTCGAAAATTCCTACTACTGTCTGGTTCATTGTGTGGTGGAAAGGGGGATGGAAGGAATGGATAGATTAAAGAATAGGAGCGTCAGACGTGGCCGGAGCGGCCGGAGGCGGGGTAAGGTCCTGTCGGTTTACTTGCACCACCTCTTGGCGCAGCACTACCGTATGACTCTCCTGGGTAGGGACTTGGTGTTTGGTGATGTGCAGCTCTTCTACCACCAGCATTCGTTTCACTACTACTTCGCGCACCACCGGAATCACCATGGTGTCGCCTTCGTAGCGTACGCCGGGCAGCGTGGCGCCATCCGGAACGAATGTATTGACGGGTACGCGCTCTACTTGTACCTCATCATGCAGCAGATCAAGCTGTACTGTTTCCTCGTGTTGCTGTACGGTTTTGGTCACGAACACACGGCCCGTTTCCACTACCTCACGCCGAACAACGGCTTGCTCTTCAATAACAGGTAGAACCACTGCCCCGGCAGCTGGGGTCGGGTCAGGGAGACGAGCCCCGGAAGCGGAAGTTGGCGTAGTGTTCATGGGGCTTTTTCTACGCCTCCATGGCAGGCATGTTGCTACTGACGAGCTGTATTTTACCTATATAAAATTTTGTCTTTTATAAATCATCTTGTATATCTAATTCACTATTAACAAACCATATAGTGTCTTAAACAAGCCCGTGAAACTACTTCGGACAAATAAGCCGATATTTAAATTTTATAATTTTTCTATGATTAACTCACGCAGGATAGGTGTGTAAATTTCACCTGTTGCCAGACCTATATGCCAGAGGCTGGTGGGCTGCTGAACACCACTTCGCACGCGCATTTCAGAAGTTTTAGCCTACTCCAGCCAGAAATTCATCTTGCCCAGCGCCACCCAAGCAACCTTACAGCTTTAGCGGCGCTCTGTTCAACTAGGTGATACAGGTGCTTGAACCGCGCTCCGCCTAATCCTGCTGTCGTCCTCCGTTACCACGTGGCCTACACTTGCGCTTGCAACTCCAGGTGCAGGGTCAAGCTGCGGCGCAATGGCTTGGCTGGTGTATTGAGCCTAGGGAGCCGTGCTTGTTTTACGAATGCGTGGAGCTAGTGTACTTTCACTTTTGATTTAGCTTATTGTTTGTATGTCGCGCGTTTTGCTTTTGCTGTTGGCCGGATGGCTGGCAGCCTCCTGCACCCCTAGTAATTACGCGGTCCGCACCCTCGATGCCTCGGCCCTAACGGCGCACCGAACGGTTGCCATTCTGCCCTTTGAAGTAACCCAAGACCGGTTTCGGATGCGCGACCTGCGGTACTTGGGCTCCGATACCACCCTAGCAACTCAGCAGCGCGTGCAACAGGACTGGACGGCTCAGCAGCAGGCCGAAAGCCAAGCGCTGGCCTACGAGCTACAGCAATTGCTGTACGCGGAGCTGCAGAAACAACGACCAGCGGCCGGCTACACGGTGCAGCTCCAGCCCGTGCCCGAAACCAACCGACGCTTGCAGGCCGCGGGCATCAGCTACGCCAATTTGCCGGAGCGCTCTATGAGTGAGCTGCAGCAGGCGCTAGGGGTTGACGCCATTCTCTCGGGCCAGACGGACCTGTACCAACCCCTGCCTGGTGGGCTGGCCCTGGCGGCCCGCCTGCTTCTGAATGAGCCCTTGCTCGCCACCGATTCGCCCTCCAGTATTCCTTTCAGCCAGGCTACCACCAACCTAACGGTACACGACTGCCGCTCTGGGCAGCTAACCTGGCGCTTCGATTACGACCGCACGGGTTCGGCGGCACTCAAGCCGGCCAAGCTCGCCGCTGATCTGGTTCGCCGGTCAGCAAGCGACTTTCCGTACCGCCGTCTGAAATAACGGCTGTCTACTACTCCCGCTCCTGGGCGCAAGTGGCCATGCGGTGCTTACTTTGTTTTCTCCACCGTCAGCATGGCCGTGCCCCGGCCGGGAGTACCGGCTGGCGAAAGTCCTTCGGCCTGCAAACGGAAGACGCCGGTTTTCTCAGCGGTGTAAAATGAAATGGTGGCCACACCGGCGGCAGACGTATGCACCGTAGGATTCCAATAAATAGTGGCTCCGCGCTTATCGGCAGCAGCGGCGCTTGGGTTGGTGCCGTACGCCGGCTCGTAAAACTTTCGGGCCTGATAAAAGCGGGGCGGCATGTACATGTTCGGCTCGCGGGTGGGCTGCTGGTCAGCCGCCGGGTTGTAGTTGGGGTTAGCATACTTCGTGAAAAACGCAATAGCGCCAGCCCCGGCCCGGTCGCCGAAAATAGCGGCAGAGCTGGGCTTTAGCACCTCAATGGTTTCGAAATCCGTGACCGGCACCGAGTTAATCATGTTGATATCGGTGGGCACCCCATCGAGCAGGAACAAGGGCGCAGTGGTGTTTTTGGTAGGCGGAATATCAGGGGGTGGGTTGCGCATCCGGGAGCCAGTGGGGTTGGGAGCAGAGCCTAGCCGCATCTGCGAAACCGATGTACTGCCGCGCATGGTTACCTGCACAAAGCCCTGGTTTGATACCACACTCAGGCCCGCCACCCGACCCTGCAGCACCTGCACTACATCCCGATAGGTGCTGATGCCGGCAATATTTTTAGTCTGGATAACAGCATCTGCCCGCCCATAAATCCGCCGGTTATCGGGCTTGAGCGCGGCTTTACTTCCTTTTATGGTTACGTTGCTGAGCAGAATACTGCGCCCGTTGGGGGTAGGATCAGCGGTGGCACTACTCCTAGCGCTGGCCAGCAGCGCCACGCGGTTTTCCGGCGGCATGGGGAGCTGCAGGGCCTGCGCTACCTCCGAAACGGCTGGGTAATCAGTATCGAGCAGGAGTTGGGGCTGCCGCACTTTACGGGTGGGTTTGGCTTCCAACCGAACCAGCGCTGTATCGAGGCCCGAAAAGCCGGTGAACACAAAGCGGCCTTCGGCATCGGTGAGGGTTTGCTGCGGGGCGGCGGATTTGGAACGAGTAAGCTCAACGGTAACGCCGGGCAATGGCTCTTGGCGCGAGCCCACTACCCTGCCGCGCAGGCTCAACGTACGCTTCAGCGGATGCGGAAAGTTGCCCAACTGGCCTGCTAGCAGCGGCTGCCAGGCAAACCGGCGCCAGCCTTGGGTCAGCAGTAAATCATCGAGGCCTTGCTTGGTGGCCGGCGTAGGGCTAGTAAAATAGAAAGCCGGCTGCTCCACATGGCCGCGCAAATCCGAGGTCAGCAGTAGGTGGGTCCGGATATCGGTTTCGTAGCCGGTGGGAGCCGCCAGGGCCGCCTCGGTAACGGCAAGAGAAAAGTCAGCGGCAACGGGGCGCCCGGCAGCATCCTGAGCGGCTACTTTCACCGTTACTTTTTCTCGCGGCGAATACACGGCCTTATCGGGCTGTAGGGTGAGGCGCACGCCGGGGTCGGTATCGGCAAAAGCCAGCCGCTCGCACCGTGCGGCCCGTTGGCTATCGAAGACGGTGAAGTGAATGATGCCGGCCGGAAACTGACTTTTCAGAATCTTTGGCGCGAAGGGCGTACGGCCTTGCAACTCGGTTTGCTCTAGGTACACCATGCGGCCGCGCACGTGCGCCACCACCGTGATGCGCTCCGCAGCCGCGTCGGTGGCCCTAGCTTGGCGCTGCACCGTGAGCTGATATGCATCGCCTAGGTCCTGCACGCGCAACGCCAGGCCCGCAGGCTGAGCGGCAGGCAACGCATAGGTAAGCTCGGGGCCATTGCCTGGCCGGATGCGGGCCGTGTAGCGCTGGTCGGCCGCGGGCACCAGTTCAAAGCGCCCCATACCCAGGTGTTGGCTGCGGAGCTCGGCCACTACGTTGCCTTGCGCATCCTGCACCGTTCCTGTTATAGCCAAGCCCAGCCCATTTGGGCCCGTGGCCTTAAACCCTACTACGCTCGGCACCCCATTCACCAGCTGGCCGCCTTCCGGAAAAAACTGCACATCGGGCTTGCCGGCGGGGTTTTCACTGCGGGAAGGGCTAGTGTTTTCTGACCATACGGGCAGCACGCGGCTAAAGAAAAACTCCGGGGTGTTGCGCATCCAGCTAGTGTAGGCGCGCACGGTATACCCGCCCTGCGGAAGCTCGGGGGGCAGCACAAAGTCGCCGGGGGCGCCCCCGTTCTGCAGGGCCAGTACCTGATGCCCCAGTACCTGCTGATCAGGGCCAATTAAATCAACATACACGGCCCGGCTGCTGTCGGGCTGGTGGCGGGCAGCATCCACTACATACGCCTTAAACCAGATGGTTTCGCCCGCGGCATAACTGTCCTTATCAAAATGCAGATAGGCTTTTTCGGGAGCGGCGGCCTGATAAAAACGCGCCAGTTGCTGCTCCACCAAGCGAGCAAACTCATCGAGGGGAAGTCGGAAGGATACGAGCAGCCCGGCGGCCGAAACAGCCAGTAATAGTCGAGGATAATGCATGGCGGATTACTAGATAAAGATTGTATCCGAAGTATAGCGCTAATTTATCTACCTGCTGCCCACAGCCTTCTCCCACCTCTTTTCTGATTCTGATGGCCGGCTACTAGCCCTTCTGGCCGGTCCAACCGCCCCGGCGCCTGAAACGAAACCCAACCGTAGTAGCCCAGCCGCAACATTCGGGCGGCAGAGGAGGTAGGTACTAGCTCCCTCACACCCGGCAACGCAGCCGGGGCGGCAGGGCACCACCGTTATTTTTCTGGCTATGGAATACATTGAACTAGGCAACTCCGGCTTACAGGTTTCGCGCATTACGTTCGGCAGCTGGGCAGCCGGCGGCTGGATGTGGGGCGGCACCGAGCAGAACGATGCCGTGGGCGCCATCCGGGCCTCGTATGAGCTGGGCGTCACCAGCATTGATACGGCGCCTATTTACGGGCAGGGCCTAAGCGAGGAAATTGTGGGCGAAGCCATTAAAACTCTACCCCGCGACAAGGTGCAGATTCTGACCAAGTTTGGCATGCGCTGGGACGATACCAAAGGCGACTTCGGCTTCAAGAGCAAGAACAACCAGGGCCAGGATATTGATGTGTACAAGTACGCGGCGCCGGAAAGCATCGTAAAGGAGTGCGAGGACAGCCTGCGCCGCCTCGGCACCGACTACATTGACCTGTACCAGATCCATTGGCCCGATATCACCACGCCCATTGCCGATACGATGGAAGCGGTGCAGCGCCTCGTGGAGCAAGGCAAAGTGCGCGCCATTGGCGTGAGCAATTACTCCGTGGAGCAGATGCAGGAAGCTGAGCAGGTAGTTAAGCTCGCCTCTAACCAGGTACCCTACAGCATGGTACGCCGTGATATTGAGAAGGATGTGGTGCCCTATTGCCTGGAGCACAACAAAGCCATTTTGGCCTACAGCCCGCTGCAGCTGGGCCTGCTCACGGGCAAAATCAAGCCAGGCCAACACTTCGATGCCAGCGACCTGCGCTGGGGCCACCCGCTGTTCACTCCGGAGTTCGTGACGCGCGTAAACGCTTTCCTCGACAAAATCAGGCCGATGGCGGAAACCAAAAACGCCACATTGGGGCAGTTGGTGCTCCGCTGGACCCTAGCGCAGCCTGGCATTTCGGTGGCGCTGGTGGGCGCACGCAACGCTGAGCAGGCCGTGCAGAATGCTCACGCTATTGATGTGCAGCTTTCCCCGCAGGAGGTAGATTTCATTTCGCAACAACTAGCTCAGCTCTAGCAATACACTGCGTAAAGCGCAGCAACTGCAAATACAGAAAACGCCGCCCGGTTTGGGCGGCGTTTTCTGTGTGCAACCTTACGGGCGGGCTTGGTATCATCAGCGCATCAGGTGTTTTTTCCTACTCTATATCCGCTTTACTTATGCGCTTATCTTTTCTCTCTTTGTGCGTGGCCGCGCTGGGGCTGCTTAGTAGCTGCGAAGACAAAAACCAGGAGTCGCCGTTGCCCGGTACGCGTTGGATGCTGGAAAAGGTAGAGGACTTCCCGATACTGGCTTCCAGCTATTCAGGCGCGCATAGCTCTTATATTGAGTTTGATGCAGCTACCAGCAAAACCACCGGCCAGGCGCCCTGCAACACATACAGCGGTACATTCACCCTAGGCCCGGCGGGCCGGCTAACCATCAGTGAGCAGGCCACCACCAAGCTTACCTGTGGCGGACAAAGCCTTGAAGACCATTACCTGGAGGTGTTGCCGCGCACGGTTAGCTACGAAATTAGTGGGCGGGAACTGCGCCTGTATGATGCCACCAATTCTCTGAAGCCCATCCTCGTTTTCAAAGACGCGGACTAGGCTCGTTACCAACCTAAAACGGCCGCCCTATACTAGGGCGGCCGTTTTGGCTTTATAGGCTAGACTCCTTACTAGCAGTTGCTGCCATCAATACCGCAGGCGGCGCCATCCGCGCCGGCCAGCTGCACCGGCTGCGGCCGCGACTCTTCCCACACTTTTTCCAGCACTTCCTGGAACAGCTCTGAGGGCTGAGCGCCTGATACGGCATACTTATCATCGAACACGAAGTAGGGCACGCCGCGCACGCCAATCTGGCGAGCCTGGTACTCGTCGTGGCGCACGTCCTGCTCAAACTCATTGGAGTGTAGCACCTGCGCTACTTCAGTAGCGGGCAGGCCTAGCTCAGTGGCCAGGCGCGTGAGCGTAGCGAAGTCGTTGAGGTCTTCGCCTTCCTCCAGATAGGCCTTAAAAAAGCGCTCCTTGGCCGCGTCCTGCTTGCCGTGGCGCTCGGCCAAGTGTACAAGGCGGTGGGCATGCAGCGTGTTAGCATGCACAGCCTTATCGAAGTCGAAGGTCAGGCCCAGTTCAGCAGCCGACTGGGTCATGTTGGCGCTCATTTGGCGGGCCCAGGCCTCCGTGTTGTTGTATTTGGCGGCGAGGCGTTTGTAGAGGCTCACACCGGGCTCGGGCTTGGCTTGCGCATCCAGCTCAAAGCTGCGCCAGTGAATTTCTACGTTCTCGGCGTGGGGAAATTTTGCCAAGGCATTTTCCAGGCGCCGCTTGCCGATGTAGCAGAACGGGCACACGATATCGGACCAGATTTCTATTTTCATGGGAAGAAGATCTATGTTTTCAGCAGGCTATAAGCCTCGCAAGGATCAAAAAGTTTTCCGAGGCTTTGGAAAGGCGCATTACATGCGCCAAGTTGTATGCAGTAAATAACGTCTATCACAGCCCGCTTTCACTTATATAAAAAAAGCCGAATAGTATGTGTGTTAGGGCTACTTGTAAAATCACTTGGATTTTTTTGCTGTGTGTAGCACTGCTTAGCAGTTGCCAGCAAAAGCAGCCCGAAGAACACAGCTATTTGATTGTAGCGGATGTGGAAGGGTGTAAAGACTGTCAGGCAAAATTATGGATGCAAGACTCCGTTATCAATGCGACGCAAACCGCCAATGGCCGCTTTTCACTGCGGGGGGTAGTTACCCATCCCGGTCTCTACGGTCTTCGCTACGTCAGCAAAGCAGATAACACGGTTTCCGGCTACATCGAGCTACAGCTACCTACCGACTCTATTCATATAAGAGCCACGAAAAAGCTGATTCGAACCGACTTCTATCAGCGGCCCGATATGGGTTCTTATTTAAAAAACACGGTCGTTTTCTCTACCTCCCCGCTGCAACAGCAGTGGGAGCAATATCTACTCACGCGGGACAGCCTCTGGCATAAGTTTTTCGTTGATAAAGCCTTGGTCACGGCCAAGTTTAGGGAGACCTTCGGCTCCGGCAATAAAGCCCTGATAGAGCAATGGGCAGACTCCGTCAACGGCTTCAATTACCGGGCGTCCAGTTACTGGGCCGCGGCGGCTGATCTATTCGTCCAGCAACATCCTACCTCCGTGGTAGCTCTCTACGCCATGCTGGATAACCGCAATGACCGGCCTTCGGTGGAGCGCTTCCGTCAGTACTACCAAGCTATGCCGACGCAGCTGCAACAGAGTTACACGGGCCAGCTACTCGACAAGCAGCTGGCCAAAAACGAAGGCCGCAACCAGAACAGTCAGCGCTTTGTGGGCCGCCGCATCCAGCGCCTGGCGGGCAAGACCCCAACGGGCCAAGTGCTGGATGCGGCACACCTCTTTCAACAGAATAAACTAACGCTGATTGAGTTTTGGGCCAGTTGGTGCGGCCCCTGCCGCATGGAAATGCCCCAGTATCGCCAACTATACAACCAGTACCACAGCAAAGGCTTCGGCATGATTGGCGTCTCGCTGGACAACAACTACAACAAGTGGGTGCAAGCCATTGCCGAGGACAGCCTGCGTATCCCGCACCTATCGGAGCTGCAAGGCGGGAATGGAGAGGACATCAGGCGTTTTGCCGTTACCGGCATCCCGGCCAACCTGCTTGTGGATAGCACAGGCCACATTGTGGCCGTCGATGTCTTGCTGCCAGGACTGCGAAAGAAACTACAACACACCTTATAACTATCGTTGGCCCTTACGGGCACTGATAGGCGGAAGCAGAAGGTAGCTTTACCTGGCAAGTATCTCTATGATGCGTAGGAGGGCCACATTGCGGCACCCCAGCTCGAAGACGTATGATTTGAGGCGCAGCGGCTAGCTGCCAGAAACCATCCATACTTTGCTACTTGCCACCGGAAAAACTACATGTAACAACTACTAGCCTAGCAACTTACTCTAACCCTATACCATGTCTACTACTTTCACAGCTCACATTGAGGCGGGCGGGCCCAGCTTTATGCCTACGCAGGTGGTAGTGGTGCCGCCGCTAGTGTTGGAGGCACTGGGCGGCAAAAGCATAAAACGGGTAGTTGGCACGCTCAATGGGCATCCTATCCGGCTGAGCCTGCTGCCCCAAACCGGCGGGGGCCGCTACCTAATGCTCAACAAAGACCTGTGTTACGCCGCCAGCGTGCAGGTTGGCCAGCAGGTTACGCTTATGCTCGCCCCCGACCCGGAGCCCGACCGCGTAGATATTCCGGATGAGCTTAGCGAAGCGTTTGCCGCTTGGCCCGAGGCCGGGCTAGGGTTTGAGAAGCTTTCCGCCAGTATGCGCCGGGCAGTAGTACAGCATATTACGACGGCACGGCAGCCGGAAACCCGCGCCCGGCGGGCCGTGGAGCTAACGGAACGCCTAGCTAAAGGCGCGCATCCGTTTCGGAAAGAATAGGCTTATTTGGTGAGTACGATGCTCACCACTTTGCCCGCGCCGCTGACGGTAAACTTGCAGTCGTTGAAATCAGGAGGGGCTAGGCGGGGGCGCACGTTGTTGGAAAAGGCAAAAGGCTCCGTGGGGATGCCCATAAAGTTCTTGTCCAGCTTATCGTTGTTGTTAGTATCCTGCGTGATGGCCACGGCCCAGTCGCCATTCGGCAGCTCCACCGGCAAGGTTACCTGCCGCTGCCCGCCTGGCTTCACTACCCGCATAAAGGCATAGCCACCTTTCTCCAGAAACTTTTCCCGCACATTATAGAAGTACAGCTTCACGGAAGATGAGGTAGAGGCCAGCGACGATACCACCACCGTGATGGAAGTAGCAGAGCCTGCCGCCGGAGCCGCGGCCGGAGCAGCCAAATCAGTAGCACAAAAAGCAGGGAGGCAAAGGAGCGGAAGTACTAGCATGGCAGAAGATAGGCATTGGAATGCAGGCTCTAACACACGCCGCTCAAAAATAATTACGTAGCCCCCGGTTACAGTTCCGCCACACTAGCCCTGCCAAAGCACCGAACCATCATCTAATCTCTTGAAATACAAGATATAAACCTTACACAAAAGCCAGGATTTGGGCCAGTAGCGGCAAAGTAAACGGTGCTAAACACCGCTGCTTTTTCCTCAGAAAATTTGGCCGGAAAACAGCCCAAAAATTTGGAGGCAGGCAGCAGAAAAGCGACCTAAAATGGGAGCCGAAATTAGCATGCAACTATTTGCTGGTTACCTTGCTCCTTGTACTACTCCTCACCCTATCTGTTGTGCTGCCTTATGCGTGGTTCCTTCCTCCTGACTTTGCTGACAAGCGCCGCGTTGCTGACCAGCTGCGCCAAAGACAGTGAACCCATGCCGGCACCCGTGTACCTGCTGGATCAGCGCTGGGAGCTAGTGGAGCTGGAAGGACAGGCCATTAGTGCGCAGCCCGGCAGCACTGCTACCGACTTGGTGCTTAGCGCCGTGGGCAGCACCAACTCAGGGCGGGCAGCCTGCAATACGTATGGCGGACAGTACACGCTGGCTCCTGGCTCACCGCAGCTCCGGTTCGGCACCCAAGCCAGTACGTATGCCACCTGCGCCGCCCAGTCACAGGAAACGCGCTACCTCGAGTTACTCCCCCAGGTGACGCGTTACACTATCAGCAACCATCAGCTTTCGCTGTATGATGCTGCGCACGCCCAGCCCTTGCTGGTGTACAGAGCCGCCAAGTAGGGGGTGAGAGTTACGAGATACATAGCACAGTACCTACAAAGCAGCACGTCCTGATTCTGCCACAAGAATCAGGACGTGCTGCTGCCGTTACGAAAGGATCAGAAACCGATATTCAGGAGCAAGGGCTGCACCTGCCAGCGCTGGTCGAAGGAGTTATACACGGTACGAATTCCTAGCTCTAAGGGCGTGCGCAACCGCAACGGATTAAACACCGCCGACACATCGAAGCCCGTGGCATAATAGGACTTGAGCAGCGGGCCGGATTCACCGCGTACGCCATCAGCAAATACGGCGCCTTTCAGCCGTTGCACATACAAGGCCCGGCCCCACTCCCAATGCACATCAGCCAGCGGCAACCGGTATTCGGCGCTGTAGGAAGTAAGCTGGTTATAGCTCAAGTAAGGCAGGGAGCGTGGGTAGAATATGGCCGCTCCAAACCGGTACTGCTGTTGCTGCTGCCACTGGTAGCCGGCCCGCAACCGCACGGCATGGTGCCAGCCTATGCCGGGCAGAAATAAACTAGCCTGCACCGCCCGCTGCTCCGCCGAAATGCCCTTGCCGAAAGGCGTACCGCGCCACACCATGCTCACGCTCTGGCCCCAGCGCGGCGCTACATCGCGGTAGCTCTGGCGCAGCGTGCGCGAAAAGCTCAGGCTGCCCAGCAGTGCGTGCAGCGGCTGGCTACCAACCTCTGTGCGGCCCGGAGGTACCAGGAAATTGTATCCTTGTGTTTGCTCGAGCTGATAATAAGCACCGGCCGTAAAGGCGGTGAGCATGCGGGAGGTAGTGAGCACCAGGGGCAGGCGGCTGCCCACGCTCAGGCGCGTGTATTGCCACCGGTCAGAAGCAAACTCATCGGGAGCTACCGGGCCAATGGCGCGGCGGCCTCCGTGCTCAATTCCTAGGTCCAATATCGGCCCCAAGCCCTGGTAGCTGGCATCGGCAAATACGCGGCCGGTGCGCTCCGTGGCATCGTAGCCAACGCCCGTTACCACTTGGGTCGTGTTGAGTACATCTTGGGCGCGCAACCCCAGGTTGAGGCCCGTGCCCGTAGGGCTCTGCACCAAGCCCCAGCCATAGAGGTTGAGGGCGTGCGGCAGGCGGCGGTAACGGTGCTCCGTAAGTGGCAGTCCGGCCACCGAATCAGTAGGCAGAATGCTACCCACAGTGCGCGCGCCCGGCTCCTGGGCAGCCAGAGCATCGGCGTAGGCGTTGGTGGGGTTGCCGGCCGTGGCCGCTACGGGGCGCCACTGGTCCGGAGTAAGCGGCATTTCCAGCACCCGGCTGCCTTGGGCCTGCACCTCATGGAACGCCAGCCGCTGCCCATCGGGCGCTACGGTAGCGTGATAGGCGCCTACGGGCCGGGCCGTTACCTGCCGCACCTCGCCGGTGCTGATGCGCACGGCGTACACCTCATCTTGGCCCGAGCGGGGCGAGTTAAACAGCACGTAGTCTTGCCAGGGCTGGGGGTGCGAGAGGTTGTCGTTGGCGGCGGGGAGAACGGTGCGGGCCTGGCCGGTTTCTACTTCCAATAGCTCCAGCCGTTTGCCGGCGGGCTCCAACCGCACCAGCGCGGCCGTGCGCCCGTCGGCCCCAAAGCGTGGATGTAAGTAGGGCTCGTTTTGAGGGTTGGGGTACGTACGCAGGGTAGCGCCGGTAGCAGCATCGAGCAGTTGCAGGCGGTGCTGATAAGCCGAGTCGGTGCTGACGGCGAGCAGGCGTTGCCCATCAGGCGAGAGCACCGCCGCTGAATAGCGCGTACGGCGGCCCGGGCGGCTCAGTCGGCCGGTGGCCAGGTCCAGAATGCGCAGCTCCGAATACACTTGCTGCTGCCAGCGCGGGTGGTACCGAAACTCCAGCCAGGCCGCCCGCCCGCCACCCGCCGAAAGCTGCTCGGGGTTATTGTTAAGGCCCAGCACGAGCAACTCCCGTTCCGGCCCACCCCTCCGCAACTCTACTAGCCGGGGCGTGTGGCCCAAGCCGCTTTTCAGGGCCAGTACTCTGTTGTTATCCAGATACTGCGGGTATTGGTACTCAGTGAAAATTTTCTCGGAAGAGGCCACGGGCAGCTGGGTAGCGGGGGTGAGCTCCCGGCGGGCTTGCTGGATTCGCCAGGTACTGTCCAGCTCCTGCATGGTGCGTTGGTACAGGTCGTCGGTGCGCAGGCCGGTGGTCAGGCGCAGCTTATCGGAAAAGGAAAACGGATAGACCGGGAAGCGGTAGTAGCGGTTCAGCACATTGCCCCACACGCCGGGGCCCGCCGTGCGCTTAAGGCTTGTGGTGAGAAAGTACCCTAGCACATAGTGGTTGGGTACATAGTCGCGGTAAGAGCCTCCTACGGCCTTGGCGTAGGTGTAGCGGCGGCCAGCCAGCAGGTTGGCGCGCAGGTAGGCATCGAAGTTGGGAATGCGGCCGCGGCCGCTGCGCGTCAGGGCAGTTTCAGTACCTACGGCGTCGCCTTCGGCAAACCAGTCGGGCACCCCCAGCGTCATCAGGCCCAGGCCCCCGTAGCCGCCCAGCGCGTAGCCAATCAGGCCGGAGCCCTGGCGCGCCTTATCATACTGTACCACGTGGCGGTATTCGTGCACCGTGAGCTGATCAAGCCAGTCGAGGGTGCCTACTAGGTAAGGATCTTGGGGGAAGGTAGTAAAGAACTCGGAGTGGCGCGGCAGCAAGGTCACGAAGCCATTGCCGATAGTATTGTGGGTTTGCAGCACCACCGTGACGGGCCGCGCCGCTATGCCCAACGATGCGCCAGCGGGCTCGTGTACCTGCTCCAGCCGATGCGCCGTGCGGCGGGCACGGTCGGCAAACCCTGCTGGGTACAGCACCCTAAAATGGGGGGTGCGCACCTCGTACCAGCGCAGGGCGGCGGGCGTTTGCTGAAGGGCGGGCAGCAGGCTTTGAGCCGAAACTGCCCCTAGGGAAACGCCAGCCAGCAATGCCGTTGGCAGCAGGGTACGCAGAAAGAAAATCACGCAGCAAGCTAGGGTTGAAACTTCCGAATAAACTACCCGCGCCGCCGGAAAGCAAGCGCCCGGGGTGCGGTTTTACATCTGGCGCAGCCAGGCGCTGGCCGTATCCATGCTGTCGAAGGTGAGCACAACGGGACGGGTGGTGTATTTCAGGGTCAGGTCTGTGGAAAGGCGGCTGTACACGTTGGGCGAGTATACCCACGCAAAGTACTCTAGGCCCGCATCGGCCATGGCCGGAAACCACTCCGTGCCGCCCCACTCCGCCGCCTCCGACCACATGCTGGTTACGAGTCGGTTATCATTCAGCACTTTATGACACTGCTCCTGGCGCATTAGGTCCAGCATCCGCAGGGCGCCGGCTTTCACGGTTTCGCCGTTCTGTTCTCCGGTCCATTCGGCGGAAAGCCAGTTCTCCTGATAGTCAAAACAAATGCTGATGCTAGCATCTTGGTGCAGAAGACGTAAGGCCATGATAGAAAACGAACGGATAGGGTCGGGCTGACGAGGCGTTAAGGAACAGCTTCTACGGCAGCGGCCTCACCGGGGGTTAAAGTTCCTGCGTATATACTGCTCTTTCTCACTGATTTTACTTTCTTACCCATGCGGTATTTCTGTTTTGCCACCTTGCTGGCCGTGTTATTTTCCTGCTCAGAGCGGCGCCCTGCCGAAGCCCAGACGGGTAGCCAGGTACTAGCCCGCTCTACAGCCTCCCCCGCCCCCCGCGATTTGCGCGGGCTGGCTACGGCCACGTTTGCCGGCGGCTGCTTCTGGTGCACGGAGGAAATATTTGAAGAGCTGAAAGGGGTGCAGGCGGTAGTATCAGGGTACAGCGGTGGCCGCGAAGCCAATCCTACGTATGAGGAAGTGGGCAGTGGCCAGACCAGCCACGCCGAAGCCGTGCAGGTATACTACGACCCCAAGCAAATCAGTTTTGCTACGCTGGTTGATGTGTTTTTCCGGGCCGCGCACGACCCGACTACCCTAAACCGCCAAGGTCCCGATGCTGGCGCCCAATACCGCTCGGTGGCTTTTTACCGCACGCCCAAGGAAAAGCAACTTATTCAGGAAGCCATCCGGCGCGTAGATGCGGCCAAGCAATACAGCAACCCCATCGTCACGCAGGTGGTGCCGTTTGCTACCTTCTGGCCCGCAGAGGGCTACCACCAGGGCTACTACCGTCTGCATCCACAGGAAGCATATATCCGCAGCATCTCGACACCCAAGGTGGAGAAGTTTCGGCATACGTTTCCGCAGCTGCTCAAAAACCCGCTGTAGCCTTTCCTGAGTAGAGGCTTTATGGACAATAACTGCCTAGCATTTTGCCTTCGGGCAAGTGCTAGGTTCATGATAAGGCCAAAGCCTACGGGTTGGCGCTGGGTTTTCAGCTAACCAGGTGTACTTTGGGGGCCCATCCTCTTGTTTCTAGCTCCCTTTTATGGCTCAGCCGTTGCTGCTCTCGAAGCTGCCCGATGTAGGCACCAGCATTTTCTCCGTGATGACCCAGCTGGCCCAGGAAAGTGGAGCCATCAATCTGGCGCAGGGCTTTCCTGACTACGACCCGCCGCAGCCGCTACTGGAGGCGCTGGCCCGCCACGTGCTCACGCCCGGCCACCAGCAGTACGCGCCAATGCCAGGCCTGCCGCGCCTGCGCGAAGCCATTGCAGCCAAAACAACCCGCCTCTACGGCTACACGCCCGATGCGGCTACTGAAATCACCATTACAAGTGGCGCTACCGAGGCCCTGTACGCGGTGCTGGCGGCCGTAGTACGCCCCGGTGATGAAGTACTGATTCTGGAACCGGCCTACGACCTATATGCGCCAGCCGTACGCCTGCAGGGTGGTACGCCGGTATACGTGCCGCTGCAGCTGCCAGGGTTTCGGCCCGACTGGGACCTAGTAGCTGCGGCTCTCACGCCGCGTACCCGGCTGCTGCTCATCAACTCCCCACACAACCCCACGGGCGCCGTCCTGACCGCCCAAGATTTGGACCAGTTGGCCGGCCTCTTGCGCGATACCCCTACCCTGCTGCTCAGCGACGAAGTGTATGAGCACATGGTGTTTGATGGCGAGCAGCACCAGAGCGTGATAGGCCACGCGGAGCTGCGCGAGCGGGCCTTTGTGCTGTCGTCGTTTGGCAAAACCTACCACGCCACGGGCTGGAAAGTGGGCTATTGCGTGGCCCCGCCGGCCCTCACCACGGAGCTGCGCCGCGTGCATCAGTTTGTGACGTTTAGCGTGAGCACCCCAACCCAGCACGCCCTGGCCGATGTACTGGCCGATACGGCCCTCTACGATTCGCTACCCCACTTCTACCAGCAAAAGCGCGACCTGTTCCGGGAGCTGCTGGCGCCCACGGGGTTTCGGCTGTTGCCGGTGCAGGGCAGCTACTTTCAGGTGGCTGATTTTCAGGACGTGGCCCCGGACTTGGATGATGAAACGTTTGCCCGCCAGTTAATCCTCGAAAGCGGGGTAGCCGTGGTGCCTATATCAGCGTTCTACCACAATCGGCAGGATCACCGGTTGGTACGCTTTTGCTTTGCCAAGCAAGACACTACCCTGCGCGCCGCTGCTGAGCGCCTGCTGCGGCAGTAGTTGGAACCGGGAAAGTTTCGAATAGAAACATTTCCCTTTTTGGTATTACCTTTTTTCGGTATACTTCTTCCTGCTTCCTGACTTTCACTTTACGCTAGAGCTGTGTCTGACCTTACCGTTTCCTTTGTACAGGCTTCCCTGACCTGGCACGATGCGCATGCCAACCGCCAGGAACTAGGCCGGCACATGGATGCCATTTCGATTCCAACGGACCTGATTGTGCTGCCCGAAATGTTCACGACCGGCTTCAGCATGGAAGCGGCAGCCCTGGCTGAGCCTACCGAGGGGCCCACCTTGGAGTGGATGCGCCACCAAGCCGCCGCCCACGATGCCGTGGTTACCGGCAGTCTTATTGTGGAGGAAGAGGGCCGCTACTACAACCGCCTGCTGTGGGTGCAGCCCGATGGATCGTTTAGCTACTACAATAAGCGCCACCTCTTTACCATGGCCGGAGAGCACCACGTGTATACACCCGGCACCGAGCGCCTGATTGTGGAGTGGCGCGGCTGGCGCATTTGCCCGCTGGTGTGCTACGACTTGCGCTTTCCGGTGTGGAGCCGCAACTCCCCCGACCAACCGTACGATTTGCTGCTGTACGTTGCCAACTGGCCCACCACCCGCCGCACCGCCTGGATAACGCTGCTGCGGGCCCGCGCCATCGAGAACCTGGCCTACACGCTCGGGGTAAACCGGGTGGGTATTGATGACAACAGCTTGGCCTATGCCGGCGACTCGGCCCTGCTTGATATGCGCGGCGAGTACCTAGTAGAAGTAGGCAACCAGGAAACCAGCATCACGCGGGCCCTGCGCCGCGACGAGCTAACCGCCTTCCGGGAGCGTTTTCCGGCCCTCAACGATGGCGACTCGTTTGAGCTGCACACAATACTAGCCTCCTCTGCTGGGTCAAAATAGATAAAGGCATCTGGTGATAACGAGAGAGGCCACTTGACTGAATGTCAAGTGGCCTCTCTTTTTGAATTAATTCAGCAATTCTCTTTTCGTGACTGGTGCAATCTTTAGGTGAACCTGAAAAGCCTATTTCACGCTATTTGCTTACTTCCAGTCGCCGCACGCCTAGCTCACCGGCTACCGTTTCGCAGCGTACTAGGTATACGCCAGCCGGCAACCCTGCTACGTTAAGCTGATGTTCGCGGGCGAAGGCCGGAAGGCGGCGCACTACGCGGCCCGTCAGGTCAAGCAACGTGAGGCGGACCGGAGACGGCGCCAAAATAGTTGCCGTGGCCGAGGCAGGGTTTGGGTACAGCTGCAGGGCTAGCGTGGGTCGAACGGGCTGGTTGGCAGTTACTACCCTATTGCGGCCCACAAAGCTGGTAATGCCGCCTCCTTCCAGCCCCAGAAACAGCTCCGGCGCGCCGTCGTTGTTAACATCGGCGGCGGCGGGCGCATACCGGAACTCAGCCGCGGAGCCCAGCCGGGGAGCTATAAATTGCTGTGTGAGGGCATTATAGAACACGTCGGTGCGCGCCGTGAAGGCGCCGGTTTGGGACCGATAATCAGAGAAAAAGCGGATTTCGCCAGAGGCATCGGCCGTCAGCAAGTCGGGGCGGCCATCTCCGTCAAAATCAGCTACGGTGGGGTGCAGAAAGCTCGGCCGGCTACCGGTGCTCGTCCTGACTTGGCCAAAATCGTTGTTTTGCAGCACGAACGTCTGGCTCAGCGCCGCCGCGCCCGTATTGCGGTAATAGCGCAACGAGCCACCCGTGTTATCCGTGGTGATGGAGTTGGTACCCAGCAACATGTCCAGGCGCCCATCGCCATCCACATCCGTAAAGCAGGGCGCGTCATGTTTCTGGCCGGGCACGTTGGCGAAGTTGCTGGTAGCGGCCAGGTTGAACTGCGCCGGCTGGCTAGCGGCTGCCGTGTTCAGCACGTAGGCTATGGTATTGGCCGCACTGCCTTTTTTGTAGGCTGAGTACACCAAATCCAGAGCGCCATCCTGATTTAAATCGGCCAGCACGGGCTTAAGGGAAACCAGTTTCAGGCCGGACAGGCCTAAATAATCGTTGGTTACTAGCTTAAAGACTGGTTGGGTACGAGTGCCGGTGTTGCGGTAGTAACTGAGGCTAGCGCGATAAAACCGCTTGGCGTTATTGCGGCTCACACTCCCGATCAGCATATCCAATAGACCGTCGCCATCCAGGTCGCCGAAGGTAGGCGCCGCGCTTTCGCTTACGTCTATCATATCGTGCTGCAGGAAGTCGGTTTGCTCGCGCACTAGCGTGGGCGCCGCGCCTGTACCCGTGTTGCGGTACAGCCACACCGATTGCCTAGTCTCGACGGTATCCACATTATCGAAAAGGTTAGGCGCTACCAGCACGTCCTGGCGACCATCAAAGGTTACATCGGCCAGATACGCTGCCGGAAAGTTCGGCACCCGGGCCACATTGGTGCCCGTAGGGAAGGCGGCATTAAGGCCAGCGCTGGTCATGCGGGCATCCTGAACGGTGCCATCATTCCGGACACTCACCAGCTCCGGGCAGTTGTCGCGGCCGGAAAGCAAATCCTGGTCGCCGTCGCCATCCAAATCCAGCAGCGTGATGTTGTAGCCACCCGTGTGCAAAGGCCGGAGTAAGGGCCGGCACAAATCAGTACCAAACGTGAAGGCTGTACACCCGGACGTACACGCGGCTAGCCCTCCCCATTGGGTGGAAGCCAACTCAAAGGCTAGTCCGCCGCAGCCGGTAGCCGTGGTGTTGCGAAAGTACAGGATGCTAGGAACTGCAGCGGAAAAGTCAAAGGTGAGGATATCCAGGCGCCCGTCGCCGTTCACATCCTGAATGCTCGGCATGTTGTAGCCGCCAGTGGTGATGTTGATGTTGCCGCCGTTCGAGGAAGGGTCGAAGTACAGCAGCATATCGGTGGTAAGTTGGAAAGCGGGCCGCCCCTGCGCCGTGGGCACCTGCCGCAGTATCCGGATGTTGCCGCCGTTGGCCGCTGTGAAGATATCCGGGCGGCCATCACAGTCGTAGTCGCGCAGCAGCACCCAACCTTGCAGGTCGCGGGGGAACAGAGCCTCGTACTCGGGGGCATATTGCCAGCCGCGGCCGGTAGCGGTGGCTACGTTGAGAAACGTGAAAGAGCGGTTAGTAGCCCGGTCGAAGGCATACAAGTCGGGCTGCTGATCGGCGTTTAAGTCTATGTTGGAAAATTGTGGCGAATTCAGTCCGCCAGCCCACGCATGTAGCAGGGTCTCCTCGCCGTGCATTACTTTTGCTACGGCCTGGTATTCAAACCCGAAAGGGGCGCCGCTCTGGGCTGCTGCTGGCAGTGAAAATCCGCTTACCACAGCGGCGAGGTAGCTTCCAATAAAATAGCGGCGCATATACTCCGGGCGTTACGTCAGGGTCCAATCAACCAACAGTCTTCTTTCGCACTAAGTTACATGCAAAACCGCCTGGCAGACCTCCCGGCTCTCTACGAGCGGTACCGTGCCGCTTCCGCCGTCAGCACCGACTCACGCCACCCCCAGGACGGCACCCTGTTTTTTGCCTTGAACGGCCCTAGCTTCCGTGGCCGCGACTTCGCGCCCCAAGCCTTGGCGGCCGGCGCCCGCTACGCCGTAGTAGATGATGAAGCCCTGGCCGCGCAGGACCCCGACCGCTATACCTACGCCCCCGACCCCTTGGCGGCCCTGCAGGAGCTAGCCCATTATCACCGCCGGCAGCTGATTATTCCGGTGCTGGCCATCACGGGATCCAACGGCAAAACCACTACCAAGGAGCTAGTATACGCGGTGCTGAGCCAGCGCTACCAGGTGCAGTACACCCGCGGCAACCTCAACAATCACATTGGGGTGCCGCTTACGCTGCTCAGCATCCGGCCCGGCGAGCATGAGTTGGCCATTGTGGAAATGGGCGCCAACCACCAGGGCGAAATTGCGCTGCTATGCCGCCTGGCCGAGCCCACCCACGGCCTCATTACTAACATCGGTAAAGCACACTTGGAAGGGTTTGGAGGGGTAGAAGGCATTGCCAAAGGCAAGGGCGAAATGTTCCAGTTCCTGGCCCAGGTAGGCGGCACGGCCTTCGTGAATACGCTGGATATGCGGCTACCTGGTTTGGCCAAAAGCGTATCGGAGCGCGTCACGTATCCGGGCCCCGCTGACACCTATCCAGCTGAGTTGCTCAGTGCCGCTCCCAACGTGAAGTTTCGCCTCTTTAATGACTCGGTAGTAGAGGCACAGATTACCGGCGGCTACAATTTCCCGAATCTAGCGGCAGCGGCCGCAGTAGGTGCTTATTTTGGCGTGGAGCCGGCTCGTATTGGTGAGGCGCTGGCCAGCTATGCTCCCACCAACAACCGCTCGCAGCTAGTGCGCACCACGCACAACGAAGTGGTGCTGGATGCCTACAATGCCAACCCTAGCAGCATGACGGCCGCCCTAAACAGCTTTGCCGCCCGCCCCGGAAACCCGGCCCAAAAAGTGGTTATTCTGGGCGACATGTTTGAGTTGGGTCAGGAAAGCCAGGCGGAGCACCAAGCCATTGGCCATTTACTGCAGGGCCTGCCGTTTGGCAAGGTGGTGCTCATTGGCCAAGACATGCACCACGCCGTTACGGACTCTTCTTTTTTATACTTCCCTACCAAGCCCGAAGCCGCCAATTGGCTCCGCGAAAATCCGTTGCGCAGCAGCCAGCTACTCATCAAAGGCTCGCGCGGCATGGGGTTGGAGTCGTTGCTAGAGCTAGTCTAGCGTAAGCACATTAACAGAGAAACCGTCCTTCTGCTGGTGTTGCCACAGCTTTAACAGCTTGCAACACCAGCAGAAGGACGGTTTCATTACTGGTACGCTACCCTAAAAAGGGCTATCAAACTCGGCCAAGGAAGGCTGGATTTGGTCTTTGGGCGATATCACCGGCTCAGAAAGCTCCCAGTTGATATTGAGCTGAGGGTCATTCCAAATCAGGCCGCCTTCGGAGCTAGGCTGGTAGTAGTTGCTGCACTTGTACAGAAAGAGGGTGTCGTCTTCCAGGGCCGCGAAGCCGTGGGCAAACCCAACGGGCACGTACAGCATGTTAAACCGGGTGGCATCCAGCTCTACCGTTAGGTGCTGGCCGTAGGTAGGGGAGTCGCGGCGTATATCTACGACTACATCCAGTGCCCGACCCTGGGCTACCCTTACCAGCTTGGCCTGCGCATACGGCGGCCGCTGAAAGTGCAGCCCCCGCAACACCCCCCGCATGGAGCGTGACTGGTTATCCTGCACCCATTCCTCATCAACGCCGGCTTCGCGCATAGCTTTCTGGCTGAACGACTCAAAGAAAGCGCCTCGGGCGTCGCCGAATACGCGGGGGGTAAACTCTACTACGCCGGCCAGGGCATGATGCTTAATTTCCATCGACTAAGAATGGGATAATGAGACAGGTATGAGGGCTGGTTTGGTGCCGAATTTTGTGGCAAGTTAGCCAGAATTGCGGCGGGTAGTGACGTCATGCACGATGCTTAGGTACTTGTCCAGCACAATGCGCTCGTCGAACTTTTCTTCGGCTAGGCGGCGGCCGGCGCGGCCCATCTGCGCAAGCTCCGCACTAGGCATGCGCACGATCTGAAGCATTTTGGCAGCCAAATCCTGGGCATTACGCACTTCGCAGAGCAAGCCATTTTGCCCGTCAACCACCGTTTCGCGGCAGCCTGGTACGTCCGTCGTAACGATGGGCTTGCCCATAGCGGCTGCTTCAAGCAAGGTTTTGGGGGTTCCTTCGCGGTACGAGGGGAGCACAACGCAATCGGCTTGGCGGATGTGAGCGGCTACGTCGTCGGAAGTGCCCAGATATTCTAGGTTTCCGGCTTTCAGCCACTCCTCGAACACCACGCGCTTCACGCCTACCCCCCCCGACTCATCAATACCGCCGAGGAGCTGCACGCGGGTTCCGGGTACTGCCTCACGAACCAACCGGGCGGCCTCCACATATTCCTCCACGCCCTTTTCATACAGTACCCGCGCAATCATCAGGAAGGTGAAGGGCTCGTGGCGCGTAAACTCAGCGGCGGGCCGGAATTTGTGCGTATCGATGCCGGAGCCGGGCAGCAGATCAGTGATGCGCTCCGCAACCAAGCCATGCTGCAGGAAAAGCTGTCGGTCGTCGTTGTTCTGGAAAAATACGCGCTTGGGAAAGCGAAAAGCAAAGCGGTAGAGGCCCAGGGCTACACTACTCACCAAGTTCTTCACGATAAACACCGTACCCAGGCCCGACACATTGTTTACGCTTGGGATGCCCGCCAGTTTGGCGGCAATAGTGCCGTAGATGTTGGGTTTGATGGTGTACTGCAGTACCACATCGGGCCGCTCGCGGCGGTAGATGCGGTAAAACCGGCCGGTGAGTTGGGCATCCTTAAGCGGATTGGTACCCTTATTTTCCATCAGAATCGGCACAAATCGGCAGCCCAGCTCAGTTTCCAATCGCTCAGAATACGCATCGGGTGGGGCAATGGCTAGCACCTCGTGGCCGGCCGCCTGCAGGGCCTTTACCAGGCTCCGACGAAAATTCCAGATGTTCCAGCTGGTATTAATAACGATGGCAACGCGCATTCCGGAGGTTTAAGGAAAAGAAGAAGCTAGGGAGCAAACGGGCCGCAAAGATACGGGCCTTCCGGCGGCCCTATACGGTAAGTCTGAATTTAGGGCTGGTTTGGGGGCCAACTTCGTGCTGCCGTTCCCGAGCGCCCTATCTTTGCGAGCTACATTCCTGCCTTCTTCTTTACCTGATTTCGCTGATGCCTTCCCCGCTTTTGTTGCGCCTGCACCTGCTGGTTGTGCTGGCATTTTTACTGTTCTACGCCTTTAAAGCCGTGCTGCTGCTAACCAACCGACAGGACACGCTGCGCACCGTGCGGGCTCGTACCCGCGTAGCCGACTCGGTACTAGGCCTGCTGATTCTGCTAACCGGTGGCACGTTGCTAGCCCAATACCCGGGTGATACACCGCGCTGGTTGTGGGTGAAACTGGGCCTAGTAGTGGTGCTATTGCCGCTGGCCATTGCCGCCATGCGTCGCCAACACAAAGCGGGCGTAGTGCTCACGTTCCTGGGTTTTTTGTATGTGTATGGCCTAGCCGAAACGGGCTCCTTTACGCTTAGCCGCCCTACTAGCCCTACAGCGGCCTCCAACCCTGCCGGCCCCCCCATTGGCCGGGCCGAAGCCACGGCCACGCCGGAAGCTTCCGCTCCGGTTGATACAACGTCGCTAAGCACTGATCTGTCGGCGGCGGATGTAGCAACCCTCGCGGCAGCGGCCGAGGTACCCGCGGCAGAAACCTCCGGCGATGAGGCGCTGGTAGCTGGCAAAATCCTTTACACCCAGAACTGCGCCGTGTGCCACGGTACCGATGGAAAATTGGGCCTCAACGGTGCCCACGATTTAACCAAGAGCAACCTGAATACCACGGGCCGCGTGTATATGGTAGTGAACGGCCTTGGCAAGATGCCTTCCTTCAAGGATCAACTCACGGAAGAGCAGATTCAACAGGTGGTAGCCTACTCCCTTACCTTGAAATAGAAAGCCAGCATCTGCTCCCTACCCTGCTGTTCACTCCATCTCTTCCCCTAGCATTACCCCTTTCCAAATGGCTAACAAACCCGCCTCCAAAGGCCGTAAGCCGGGCAAAAGCACCCGCCACCCCGGCGCTACCGATACTGTAAAAGGCCGCGTAGGTCGCATGCTGGCCAAATCAGGCAAAGACGGCACCTACGAAACCGCTCCTGAAGAAGAAACCGCTGTGCTGGTAGCCGTACCCGACAAGCGCCAAGCCGATGCCCGCACGCAGGAGTACCTCGACGAGCTGGCTTTTCTGGCTGAAACAGCCGGCGCTACCGTCACCAAACGCTTTGTGCAACGCCTCGAAAAGCCCGATATCCGTACGTTTGTGGGTGAAGGCAAGCTAGAGGAAATCAAAGCGTACGTGCAGCACTCCAATGCCAGCATGGTTATTTTCGATGATGACCTCTCACCTTCTCAACTCCGCAACCTGGAGGCCGAGCTGAAGGTCAAAATCGTCGACCGCTCGCTCCTGATCATTGATATTTTTGCTAGCCGCGCCAAGTCGGCGACGGCCCGCACGCAGGTGGAGCTGGCTCAGTACCAATACTTGCTGCCCCGCCTGACTGGCCTCTGGACTCACTTGGACAAACAGCGAGGTGGTGGCGTAGCCCAGCGCGGACCTGGTGAAACGGAAATCGAGACCGACCGTCGCGTGGTGCGCGACCGAATTGACTTGCTGAAAGAGCGCCTAAAGGAGCTTGATAAGCAAAGCCACACCCAGCGCAAGTCGCGCACGGGCATCGCTCGGGTAGCCCTGGTGGGCTACACCAACGTGGGCAAAAGTACCATCATGAACCTGCTGAGCCGCGCCGATGTGTTTGCCGAAAACAAACTCTTCGCTACCGTTGACTCCACGGTGCGCAAGGTAGTACTGGACACGGTACCGTTTCTGCTCTCCGACACAGTAGGATTTATCCGGAAACTGCCCACCCGCCTGATTGAGAGCTTCAAGAGCACGCTTGACGAAATTAGAGAAGCCGATTTGCTGGTGCACGTGGTGGATATTTCCCACCCCACGTTTGAAGACCAGATTGCCGTAGTCAACGACACGCTCAAGGACATTGGGGCGGCTGAAAAGCCGATGCTACTGGTGTTCAATAAGATTGACCGGTACAATAGCGAAGAAGAAGTGGGGTATCACAGCGGCTTCGAGGGCATGAACGAGGACGAGGAGCACACGCCGCGCCCCACCCTGGAACAGCTGAAGGCTACGTACATGGCCAAGCTGCACGACCCGGTTATCTTCATCTCGGCCCAGGAGCGCGAAAACATTGATGAGCTCCGCGACCTGCTGGTACGGCACGTATCAGCGCTTTCGCAGCATCAGTATTACGGTGCCACTCAGTCAGACGAAAGCGAGTAAACGCCACTGAGCATTCAGAAAAACGCCCGGGCCGCATCAGCGGTTCGGGCGTTTTAGCGTCCTAGCAACCCGCTAATACGGCTCCATTACCCAAGTGACGTGCCGTGTTTTTTACTAGCCCCTGCTTTCCTGACAACTCAATTTGCTTATGGACTGAGCTCTTGGTTAGCAGATTGGGCCGCAAGCAGAACAACAGTAGGGATTCAGCATTTGGTCACTTTATTTTAAACATTATCACTCCTAAAGAGCATATTTTGAATAATTTTTCAGTTTAACGAACCTTTTATTAACAAATCAGTAATAAGCGCTTAAATTACAGTTTCCGTTTCCACAACCAACCCGTTTCACATGAAGAAAACCTTTTACTCTCTCACTTTGGGCCTAGTATGTTTAGCAGCCTCTGCCTCAGCGCAGAGCGGCCAGCTTGGTGCCCTTGCAAACGGTTTTGCTCCGGCTGGTGCTGGCCGCCAGTGCGCGACGATGGATGTGCTTACGGCGCAAATGGCGGCTAACCCCGGCCTGGCAAAGCGCATGGAGGACATTGAATCTCAGACGCGCCAGTTTGTGAACAACCCCACCACGGCCATGCGCACAAATGCTGCCGTAACTATTCCGGTGGTAGTGCACGTGTTGTATAACACCACGGCTCAGAACGTATCGGATGCGCAGGTGCAGGCTCAGATTGATGTACTGAACCAGGATTTCGCCAAAACCAACGCCGATGCCAGCCTAGTTCCGGCGGCCTTCGCCGGTGCTGCGGCCAACACCAACATTCAGTTCACGCTGGCCAAGCGCACACCAACCGGTACAGCCACCAACGGCATTATCCACAAATACACCAAAACCTCCTCCTGGAGCTCAAACGATGCCGTTAAGAACTCCAAGCGCGGCGGCGATGATGCCTGGGACGCGACCAAATACCTGAACATCTGGGTGTGTAACTTGGGCCAAGGCCTGTTGGGTTACGCGCAGTTTCCAGGTGGTTCGCCTAGCACCGATGGGGTAGTAGTATTGTATTCCTCGCTGCCCGGCGGCACAGCCAAGCCCTATGACAAAGGCCGCACGGCTACCCACGAAGTGGGGCACTGGCTGAATCTGCGCCACATCTGGGGCGATGCCAGCTGCGGCAATGACCTCGTCTCGGACACGCCGACCCAGCAAACCAGCAACTACGGCTGCCCTTCCTTCCCGAAGGTGACCTGCTCCAACGGCCCTAACGGCGACATGTTTATGAACTACATGGACTACACCGATGATGCCTGCATGTACATGTTCTCCAACGGCCAGTCTTCGCGCATGAACGCCCTGTTCGCTGCCGGTGGCGCCCGCGTGGGTTTGGTTAGCTCAACCGGCGGTACCGCTCCGCTCATGAGCTCTACTTCGGTAGAAACCCTGAACGTATTCCCGAACCCCGCCGTCGATCAGCTCTCGATCCGCACGGGCCTGAACATGCCCGCCAGCAAATGGTCGGCGAAAGTATACGATCTGCGTGGCTTTGAAATGAAGCAGGCGCGCAGCCTCGAAGCTGGTAACGTTGACATCTCGGCCCTGCCTAATGGCATCTACCACCTCGTCCTGACCGACGGCAAATCAACCCAGCACCAGAGCTTCCGCAAGGAGTAGCCCTACCGCTTATACCAAATAACGCCCGCTCCAATCAGTATTGGAGTGGGCGTTGTGGGTACGTGCCAGCGCTCCCAATTCAGCGCGCCAGCAAGTGCTTTCGGAGAGTCGCTGAATCGTCTTCGCTAAAACAGCAGGCGCCAAGCAGTTTAGCCTTTCCGGCACCCTAGCAACCGGCCTTACCTCACCATAGTACCCTTCGCCCTTTTCTCACAGCCAGCACACCTGCTTTCTTTTTTACCCGCTCCATTCCTCTTTTTCACAACCAAACCCTTTCTCTATGAAACAAACTATCTACGCCCTGGCCTTGGCCTGCATGGGGCTAGGCGCCTCGCTTACGGCGGAAGCCCAAACGGTCCGGCAGTGCTCGACGATGGAAAACTTGGCGGCGCAGCTGGCCGCCGACCCAACCATGGCTCAGCGCCTGTCGAACATCGAAAACCAGACCCGCCAGTTTCAGGCCGACCCGGTAGCGCAGCGTACCACCGCTGTTATTACCATTCCGGTAGTGGTGCACGTGCTGTACAACACCACGGCCCAGAACATTTCCGACGCCCAGATTCAGTCGCAGATTACGGTTCTGAACGAGGATTTCAGCAAAACTAACGCCGACGTGAGCAAGACGCCTTCGGCTTTTGCTGGCCTGGCTGCTAACGCCAACATTCAATTTGTGCTGGCCAAGCGCACGCCTTCCGGCACCGCTACCACCGGCATCGAGCGCAAGTCGACGACCATCACGAGCTGGGGCACCGACGACAAGATGAAGAGCACGGCTACCGGCGGCCTGAACGCCTGGGATGCTACCAAATACCTGAACCTGTGGGTGTGCAACCTATCGGGCGGCGTACTGGGTTACGCACAATTTCCGGGCGGCCCCGTCAGCACCGATGGGGTAGTAATCCTGACGTCGGCTTTCGGGCGCGGCGGCTCGGCCTCGGCTCCGTTTAACCTGGGCCGTACCGGCACGCACGAAGTGGGGCACTGGCTGAATCTGCGCCACATCTGGGGCGATGCCAGCTGCGGCAATGACCTCGTCTCGGACACGCCGACCCAGCAAACCAGCAACTACGGCTGCCCTTCCTTCCCGAAGGTGACCTGCTCCAACGGGCCCAACGGCGACATGTTCATGAACTACATGGACTACACCGATGATGCCTGCATGTACATGTTCTCCAACGGCCAGTCCTCGCGCATGAATGCCCTCTTCGCCACTGGCGGCGCCCGCGTGGGCCTAGTTACTTCTACCGGTGGCACTGCTCCTGGCGGCACTACCCCAACCACGCCTACGTACTGCGCTTCCAAAGGCAATTCAGTGTCGTATGAGTGGATTGACTTTGTGCAGCTAGGCTCCATCAGCCGCACCTCGGGGGCCAATGCAGGCTACTACGATGGCACAGCCCTGTCCACTACCGTAACCGCCGGCTCTTCCCAGACCATCAGCTACTCCGCGGGCTATGCCTCCACGGCCTACACCGAGTACTGGAAAGTGTACATCGACTACAACCAGGACGGCGACTTCATCGACTCCGGCGAGCTAGTAGCCAGCCGCAGCAGCGCTTCGGCTAGCACCCTTACCAGCACCTTCACGGTACCAGCTACTGCCAAAACGGGCAAAACCCGCATGCGCATTATCATGAGCGATGCCTCGGCTACCACCAGCTGCAACAGCTACAGCTACGGTGAAACCGAAGATTACAGCATTTCTATCTCGGGTGGCACTGCCCGCCAAGACGGAGCTACGGCTGAAGCTGCGGGCTACCGCATTTTCCCGAACCCAGCTGCAGATGTCCTAAACATTGAAGTGCCAGCTGCTCTCAACGCCAGCGCTGTTTCGGTGCGGGTGTACGATGTGCGCGGCGCCGAAATGAAGCAGGTATCGTTTGATGGCAACCTGCTCAATGTGGGCCGCCTGGCCAAAGGCGTGTACACGCTGCGCATTGCCGATGGACAGCAGGTGACGCACCAACGCTTCATTAAAGAATAACCTAGGCTCTTGTCGGCTTTAAACCGCTGGCTTTGCGTAGCTTGCAACGAAAAGACTCGCCCGGCTGGGCGGGTCTTTTTAGTTGCCGGCTAGTTACCGGCCCGATTTTGGACATACCCGCCCTCCGAAGCAAAACCTTTTCCTAGCGCCACAGTAAAGAGGCGTGCCTACTGTTTTCTCCCCTATGAAGACCTTATACCTGATGCGCCACGCCAAATCGAGCTGGAGCTTCGATGATTTAAGCGACAAGCAACGGCCCCTCAACGACCGTGGCCGCGACGATGCGCCGCTGATGGGCCAGGCGCTAGCCAAGCGTAATATTCAGCTTGACCTCATCGTGGCATCATCAGCCGTTAGGGCCCTGAGCACGGCAGCCTTAGTAGCCCACGAGCTGGAGTATCCGGCTGAGCGCATTCAGGTAGTAGACCGCATTTACGAGGCCACCGTGCCCGAACTGCTGACGGTGGTGCGCGAGTGCCCCGATACGGCGGACTCGGTGCTGCTGGTGGGCCACAACAACACCCTCACCGACTTTGCCAATCTGCTTTCGCCCAGCGAAATTCCGGATATGCCCACGGCGGCCATTGTGTGCCTGAAGTTCAACTGCGCCCATTGGGTTGAAATTGACCGGGCGAATGCCGAATACTACTTCTACGATTATCCGAAACACAACTAGGGACCCGGTGGCCTAGGAACCTTGCTGCCGCACTGGCACTACTTTTCAAACCCACCTCCTACGCCCCGGCCCCTACCCCCTACCATGTCCGAAACCACACAGGCTCAGCCCCGGCTGCTAAACCGAGAACTAAGCTGGCTGGCTTTCAACCGCCGCGTGCTGCAGGAAGCGCAGGACCCCAACGTGCCGCTGCTAGAGCGCATTAAGTTTCTGGCCATTTTTAGCAGCAACCTCGATGAGTATTTCAAGGTGCGGGTTGCTACCCTGCGCCGGCTGGTAAAGCTGAAAAAGAAGACTAGGGCCAAGCTGGGCGAAGACCCCGTGGAGCAGCTGCATAACCTGCTGGAAGAAGTGGGCCGCCAGCAGCAGCAGTTCGGCGAAACCTTCCGCAATGACATTCTGCCGGAGCTGCGCGCCCAGCACATTCACCTAGTTACGGAGCACGACCTGACGGAAGAGCAGCGCACCTGGGTGAACGACTACTTTTGCCAGCACGTGCAGGATTTGCTTTCGCCCATTATTCTCGACGACAACCTGCACCACCTGTTTCTGCGCGACCAGAGCGTGTACCTCACGTTCCTGCTCTCTCAGCCCCTAGATCAGAAAAAGCAAGAGCAAGAGCGAGTGGTAGTGATGGAGCTGCCTACCAAGCGCCACGGTGGCCGCTTTGTGCAGCTGCCGGCCCACGGCGAGGACAAGTATGTAATGTTTCTGGACGACGTAATCCGGTGCTGTGCCAGCTCACTGTTTCCGAAGTACCAGAAGGTGCAGGTGCAGGCCGTGAAGCTTTCCCGCGATGCCGAGCTCGACATTCAGGAAGAAGTATCGGGTAATATGCTGGCCAAAATCAAGAGTAGCCTGCAAAAGCGAGAAACCGGCTACCCGGCGCGCCTGCTCTATGACCCCGCCATGCCCAAAGCCGTACTGCGCGCCCTGATGCAGAAAACCGGCATCGGCAAAGAAGAGCTGGTGGAAGGCAGCCGCTACCACAACTTCCGCGACTTTTTTGGCTTCCCGGACTTTGGGCTGGAGCAGCTTCAGTACGAGCCCATGCCCCCGCTGCAGCACCCTACATTGCCGCGAACTGGCAAAATGCTGCCCGCTATTGCCCAACGCGACCACCTGCTGCACCCACCATACCAGTCGTTCGGTTACGTTACGCGCCTAATAACGGAAGCAGCGCAAGACCCCCAGGTAAGCGGCATCAGCATCACGCTGTATCGGGTGGCAGGCAAAAGTGAGGTAGCCAAAGCGCTGCTGAAAGCAGCTAAAAACGGCAAGCAAGTAACCGTAGTAGTAGAGCTCAAAGCCCGCTTCGATGAGGAAAGCAATATGTTTTGGGCCGAGAAGCTGCAAAAGGCCGGCGCTAACGTCATCTATGGCATTCCGGAGCTGAAAGTGCACAGCAAGTTGCTCCTGATTACTAGGGCTGAAGAAGGCCAAAACCGCTTGTACGCGTACCTGAGCACTGGCAACTTCAACGAGAAAACCAGCGAGATATACGCCGACCATGGGGTGTTCACGAGCAACCCCGAACTCACCCGCGAGGTAGCTGAGGTATTCCGCTACTTCCACGACCGCCAGGATAAAAGCGGCCTGTTCAAGCACCTGCTAGTAGCTCCGTTTGAGCTGCGCGAACGGCTTAACGCCCTGATCGACCATGAAATCGAGCTGGCCCAGCAGGGCCAGGATGCCTATATTATTCTGAAGCTCAATGCCCTGCAGGATGAACGCATGATTCTGAAGCTGTATGAGGCCAGCCAGGCTGGAGTGAAGGTAGAACTCCTGATTCGGGGAATTTCGTGTCTGATTCCGGAGCTAGCCGGCCAGAGCGAAAACATCCGCCAGCGGGGCATGGTTGACCGGTTTCTGGAGCATGCCCGCGTGTATGTGTTTGGCAACGGCGGCGAGGAAAAGGTGTACGTCGCATCGTCGGACTGGATGGCCCGTAACCTCGACCGGCGCGTGGAAGTAGCTTTCCCGATTCTGCAACCCGATTTGCGGGCTGAGGTACGCCACCTCCTGGATTTACAACGTCAGGACAACGTGAAAGCCCGCGACTTCCACAACCGTTTTATCGGCCCCGAAGATGCTGCCTCCGCTCGCGTCCGCTCCCAGTTTGATACCTATGAGTATCTGAAGAGCCTAACTGCGCCTAAAAAGCTGCGGGCACCACGCAAGTAGCTTCCCTACCGGCTTTCAGGAGTGCAAGTGCCGCACTTCCTGTCTGTATAACCAACTCACTCAAAGCCAGATGCCGCTACCACTTTGGTAGCGGCATCTGGCTTTTTGTATTATAGTCGGCGCTAGGTGCGTGTTTGCCTTAAAGGCACCCGTTCTAAGATATCTTGCTCATATCTAATAAATTACATCCGCCATTCTGTCACAAACCGCGAACATTCCAACTAAATATCCGTTACCTCCTATAATACGCTTGTATTGCTTGCTTTTACCTGGTTTTTTTCTACTTTGAGGCAATACGGCATGATTCCTGTGCCGGATTTCCTTTCACCTCTGACACTACTACCATGCAATATTTTTCTTCCGGCACTTTAGCTCCCGCCATTCGCGCTATTGCCAACTACCACGAGCTCAAAGTCTGGCCCGCCTGTTTTGAGGCCGTACTCGACGGACGAAAACCGTTCGACGTACGCCTCAACGACCGGGAGTACCAAGTAGGCGACGCACTGCTCTTGTGCGAATACGAGCCAGAAAGCGAGCAATACAGCGGCCGTACTACGGAGCGCTGGATCAGTTACCTGCTGCAAGGCGGCGCCTTTGGCATTGAGGCCGGCTGGTGCGTAATTGGCTTGGCCGAGCACCCACCACTGCCCCTAGGCGTCAGCGACACGCGCCTGTGGTAAGTGCGTTTTCCTAGGGTCTGTTTCTGTTGAAAGCCTCCGCTGTGCGGGGGCTTTTTTTACGGCATGGATACTACCCGTATTCTGTATGCGAAGCCCAGGCAGTTATCAGCAAAAACAACAAGCCCGACTGCTGAAAAACGGCCGGGCTTGTTGTGTATTGTTTCGCTAGGCTTGTGCACCAGGCAAACCCCAATGCAAATAAGCTGGCTGGAATAGGCTTAGTTGCCAGAGGCCTTTTTCAGGAACTTGCGCGGAGGCACAATGAACAGCTCAAACGAAGCATAGGGAGCACCAGCCAGCTTAGAATCGATGATTTTGACACGGTTATCATTGGTGCGGTCAAAGGCATCGAAGGCGTAGTTGTAGCGGTAGCCTCCTTCCAGCCCGAACCACAGGAAGTCATAGATTTCCCGCTCCCAACGGCCGCGGAACTTCACTTCCGTTTCGCGTAGCTCCAAGGTGCGCAGATCAATAGCTCCTTCGCGCCGCAGGGGCTCCCGCAGCTTGATAATATAGTTCAACCCGTCAACGGAATAGCCCGCAAACAGCAACGACTTCGGCGACACGTTGTAGCGCATGGTCACGCGGGCAGGAAATAGCGCTTCCACGCCCCAGCGGTTGTTGAAGGTGCGGTTATATAACAGAGCTGGATAAATGCTCTGGCGCCCGAAGGTGTAGCCAAGCTGCAACCCTACCCCCCACGAGAAGGTAGGGCTGCGCTTCCAGCCGTACAGAAACTCAGAGGACACGCGCAGGTAGTCGCGCACGCTCAGCTCCGAGGAGGTGTAGTCGCCGCTGAGCTCCCCTTTCACCCGGAAGATATACCAGTTCACGGTGTTCACGGGACGGATGACCGCCAGCTGTGCCCCCAGTGTTTTCAGGCCCTTGTCCTCGATGTTATCATACAGCTCATAGCCGGTGGGGCGTTGCCGAAACTTGAATTCTTCCCGCTCATAATTCACGCCCATCACCAGCTTCAGGTGCGGGTGGTTCAGCATCGGGATGTAGCCTTTGATTACCAGGCGCGCGTTTTTGGTGGCCTCTGAGCTGAAATCCTGCAGCCCTACCACTTTGCCATCGGAGTCCACATTAAAGCGCGGCATCCGCTCGTAATGGAAAATCAGGCCTTTGCTTGGACCCATACCTACCACCGAAGGCACGGCAAACTCCTGCCCATTCCCTGCCTGGATAGTATCGCCGGGCAAGGGAGCGGGCGGCGGATACACACGAGGCTGGGCGGGCGTTACCTGCGCCTGAGCTGCCAGCAGCGGGGCCGCTACCAGCATACTGGCGCCGAGCCGCCGCACAAGCCGGCTATACAAAGGAGTCAAGAGAGTACGCATACAGAGGAGGGAGGAAGGATGAGAGCAGGTGAAAACGCAAAAACGGAGAGTGAGGTTGGCGCCCGGCAGTGAGCTAGCAGCCATGCCCCACTAGCTAGAACAGGAAGTCAAACCCAACAAAAACCAGCTTTTCTTCTCCTACCGAGTACGTAGCATTGATAACGGCCTGTTTCAGTACATCAACCCAGATGCCACCGCCCACGGCCGTGTGCAGAGCCTTTATGCCGGTATCCGTATCGCGGGAGGTAAACACGCGGGCAGCATCAGCCAGGCCCAACACCCCGAACTTGCCGGGCACTAGGTAGGCATTGAAGCTGAACAGCTGCACACGCACTTCTCCGTTGGCATACACCGAGCTCCGGCCCGCAAAGCGGGTGCGGCGGTAGCCGCGCAGGTTAGTAGTGCCGCCTAGGGTATTAGCCTGGTAGAAGCGGTAGTCGCCGAGGTTGCGGTTGGCGCCAATGCGGCCGGCCCAGGTCAGCTGGAATGGGAAGTTAGGCGACAGATAGAAGCGGGCCTCAGTGGCTAGTCGGCCATAGTTAAGCCGCTCGCCGTTAAGCTGGTAGTTATACTCCGCCGAGTTGTAGATACGCAAGCCGATGCGTGGGTTTTTCGGCGAGGAGCTGGCATCGAGGCTCATGTACGCCTTGGCGCCTAGGTAGCGGTTCACACCAAAGTCAGAGGCCCGAATACCGGCCGCGGCCGTACCTTCCTGCCCATTACTGTTGGCATCGAGCCCGTTGGCAATTTCCAGCCCGAGCTGGTCGCGCTCAATATGAAACTGGTCGTACTGAGGCCCAAAGCCCAGCTTCAGGAAACTGAACACATCCTGCTCCAACATCGGGGCCACGCTTAGGCGCGAGAACCGGATGCGGTAGGTATCGTTGATGTCGCGGGCGCGGGTATCCTGGTCGTCGGCCAGCACGTTGCGCGTATCGTTGCCCAACCCGAAAAAGTTGTAGAGCAGCTGCGGGCCATACAACTGAGCATTCACGCGCAAATCGAGCTTGCCGAACGTATCGACAAAATGCCCGAGGTAGCGTACGTTGTAGGCGCTCTGAGAAGGCGAGTAGTTCGCCGCCAGGCTTTGCTCGGTAGCATATGGTGCCTTCCGGAAGCCATACGTACGATACACTACCCCCCCTCCGAGGAACAACCGGTCGTCGATGTTGTAGCCGAAGTAAGCCGTGGGCCCGAAGTAGTTGAGTGTGTAGTCTTTGCGGTCGGTGCGGTTGTGGACGTCGTACTGGCTGACATCAATACCGGGCTCCAAACGCAAACGAGCGTCTTTCCCTGCAATAATTACGTTGCCGGTATCCGCATCATACACATGTAGGCGGTGGCCTAAGCCAGCTACGTTCGAGCGGTCCACAATCGAGTCGCGGTCGGTGCCGCCAATGATGCGCACCATTGGTCCACGCTTCACATCGCCTTTCAGCTCGTATTGGTCTTCGCCTTCAAATCCGTAGAGGCGCAGCTCTTTCGTCACCTTGTTATCGAAGGTGCGGTCGAACAGGATTTTGGTTAGCTGCCCTTCCTTGTTGATCTTCTGCACCGTTACGTGCGTCTGATCACTAGGCAGGCGCTCCACCACAAACCGCTCCCGCTTCTTGGAGCCCTTCACTTCGGTTACTTCGCTGAGCAAGCCATAATAGTCGGCGGCTACTTGGGGCAGCAAATCGCGGCGGCTCTTGAGCTTGGCAATAATCTCGGGGCCGTGCAACTCAAAAATTTGCTTGGGCCACCGCTCACGTAGGGTTTGCTCGATGAGCTCATCAGTAAGGGCCGCTTTCATTTCCTCGGCCTGCTTTACCCAGTCTTCCTTCGTGACAGAAGCCAGGTAAACCCGGTCGTTGCTGAGGGCCGTCAGGTTCAAGCCTTTCCAGTCGGCGTAATCGGGCCCGAAGTTCTGGAAGTTGCGGATAGCCCACTTACGCGAGGCCAGATATGGGAAGATACCATCGCCTTTAAAGAAGGCAATGTCGCGGTCTTCGGGTACGGCCGTGAATTTGCGGTCACCGTCTTTATCCTTTTTCTCGGCCCAGCGCCATTGGTCTTCGTGCCGGTCCCAGTCGCCAATCCACATATCGAAGAGGCGGGAGCGGGCAAAGGCTTTCTCGTTGACGCGGTTATCGTTGTCGTCGGTGATGCGCTCAAACACCTTGTCGGTGCCTACTAAGTTCTTGGCGTTGCCCAGGGAGGCCACGTCGCTTTGGTCGTCCTTGGCGTCTTCCTCAATGGCGCCGGGCGTATTGCCGAAGCGCTCGAGGTACTGACCCAGCAGCGGGTCCTGCGGAATATAGCGCAGCTCGGGGTTAGTGTGCAGAATGCCAGCAGCATCAGCCAGAGGTGGCAGTGCAATAGAGGCAAAGGGGTGCTGCGCCGAAATCTGGTCTTGTAGAATGTCGGCGGCCGCGCCTTCGCGCAAGGCTTCCGGCAGTACCGCCGAGGGGTCTTTGTTCAGGCTCCGAACGGTAAAGTTGCGGCCTTCCTCGTTGCGCACTTTCAGCGAGGCCGTTTGCTTGCCACCACCAATTTTGTATGGCGTCAGGCCGCCTTTTTCAGTAGCTAGGTCTAGTACCGGAAAGGTAACGGGAGTAGCCCACTCGTGGCGGTAATGCTCACCAAACAGGAATTTATGGAACTTGCTCCGGTTGGCATACCTAGTGTTTACAGGCGTGGTTACGGTGCTATCGGCAAAGTTGGGGCGGTTACCGGTAGGCTGCACCACTACTTCCTCGGCGCTGGCCTGCTGGGCATACAGCGGCAGCCGGAACACGAGGCGGCCAGTTTGGCCTTTGCCCTCGGGCACGTAGAATTCCGTCCATACTTCCCCGTTGTCATAGTAGTTGACGCGGGCAAACCCTTTTTCCTTGTCCGAGAACCAAGCGTCGCCGCCACTGCCAGGCTTTACGTGCTGGGTTTTGCAGCCCGAGCCACTGACAATGTGGTTGAGGTTACCCTCTTTGAAAAACTGCAGGTTGTGCTCGTGCCCGGCCGCGTAAATGATGTTGGGGTATTTGTTAAACACCTCCATCAGGCCCTTCTTATAGGCTTGGTACAGCGGGTGGGGCAAGTCCTGGGTTACTCCGCCGTATTTGCGCGCAAAGGGGTAGATTGAGCCAATGACCGGCAGCGGCACAAAGGCGTATTTGTACACAATGGAAAGCGGGAAGAAATGGTCACCGAGCGTGAAGTAGCCCCCGTGAATACCATCGGAGAACAAGGGGTGGTGGGCAACCACCATAATGTTCTTGCCTTCATTGCGCTGGATGATATCCTCTACCTGCACAAAGAAGTCCGTCTCGTTGGCAATACCGCAGCCGCTGTTGGCGCCATACGGCCGCTCGCCGTTGGTTTGCAGAAACCATTGGGAGTTGATGGCAATAAGTACTAGGTCATCCTGGAGGCGAATCTCAACCGGACCGGGGCAGGCATCACGGGGCAGGAAAAAGTCGCCGGTGTAGGGGAAAGCGGCGGAGTCGCTCTGCAGGTAATTTTCTACAAAAAACTGCTCCCGGTTCACCTGTTCCACCGAGCCCTGCAGGCCCTGCTTCCAGTCGTGGTTGCCGGGAATCATGTATTTCTCGCCCTGGTAGTCGCGCAGTACCTTCAGTTGGTCAACGATGCGCTGCTCTGAGGCTTTGCGGTCGTAGGCGCCTTCCTCGGGCATGCCGTACTCGTAGATATTGTCACCCAGGTACACCGTCGTGCTTTTGGAGCCGGCGGCCAGAATCTGTTTGCGCAGGTAGTTCAGGGAAGGCTCGCCACCTTCCGCCTCCGGGGCGGGTTTGCCCACATCGCCAATCAGAAATACACTATAGCGAATGCGGGAGCTATCAGGCGGCGTCTTGGACTCCCAGTTCAGGCCGGCCTTGCGGTAGTTAGGCCGCGTAGGGTGAGAGGCTTGCTCTTTCTGCTGGGCCTGCGCCACGGGCACAACAGCACCAGCCAAAGCCAGCAGTAAGCAACAGGACAGGAAATGTCTGCTCATAAAAGAAGGTAGCAAAAAACAGGGAATCCCTGAAACGGCACTTGTTAAGGGGGGAGAGTGTTCAGGAAATACGTAAACTTACCTGCAACGGCTACCCCTTACAACCGGAGTATAGCGCTGTGCGCTGCCCTACGCAATTCAACTGGCTACGGTTGGGTTGCGACTGCCGAAAACCTGTGGCCGCAATTCGCGTTGTAAGCCGAACAGCCTAGCTGTCGTTTTTTGTTTTCCACATCTCCTGATGGAACCCATTCTTACTCAGAAACCGGCTAAGGCCGAAATTGTCAAGAACGCAAAGGCTTATGTGATGGCGCTGCTGGAAGAAAAGCTTCCGGCCCAGCTCGTGTATCACTCCCCGAAGCACACCGCCGTAGTGGTGAAGGAAGCGCGTGCCCTTGGCGAAGCGGCTGGCCTCAGCGAGGCCGACCAGGAAGCATTAGTGCTGGCCGCCTGGTTTCATGATGTAGGCTACACAGAAGTATATGATGGCCACGAGTTCCGGAGCGCTGAAATGGCCGGCGAGTGGCTTACCCAACAAGGCTACCCCCCCGAGCGCACTGAACTGGTGCAGAACCTGATCCGGGCCACTCACCGCGACGCGACCCGCGAAACAGAGCTGGAGCAGTTGCTAGTGGACGCCGACATGAGCGGCATGGGCCGCGACGATTTCTTCTCGAATGCCGAGCTGCTGCGGGCTGAGTGGGAAGCCACCTTTGGCAAAACCTACTCGAACCCCGAGTGGGCCGATAACCAGCTAGCCTTCCTGATTGGCGGCAAGTACTACACCAAGGTGGCCAAGGAGCGCTACCAGGAGCAGTTCAAGGACAATATAAAGGAGCAGCGAAAACTGCTAAAGAAGTCCGAGAAAAAGAAAAAGAAGAAAGAGGAAGAAGAGCAGGGCACCTTCGCGGAACCCAAGCGCGGCATCGAAACCATGTTCCGGACGATGTACAGCAACCACATGAAGCTTTCGGACATGGCCGATAAAAAGGCCAATATGATGATCAGCCTCAATGCGGTGCTCATGTCCCTGATCATCACATATTTCGGCGCTAAGCTGGGCAGCAAGTCAGCGGCTCTGAGTAACGTGGGCCTCATCCGAAACCCAGTTATTACGGTGCCCATGGGCATTCTGCTGGCCACAGCCCTGGGGTCGGTTATCACGGCCATCCTGTGTGCACAGCCCGATGTAACGAGCTTTAAATGGCTGAAGCGCAGCCCCCAAATTGCTACTAACCGCCGCGTAAACCTGCTGTTCTTTGGCAACTTCAGCAAGCTCAGCCTCGATGACTTCCAGCATGGCATGACGGAGATTATGGGCCAGAAGGAAGCGCTGTATACCAACATGGTGACGGACATTTACTACCTCGGCGACGTGCTGACCAAAAAGTACCGCTTGCTGCGCCTGAGCTACACCATTTTCATGGTGGGCCTGATCCTGACGGCGCTTTCGTTTGGTATTGCCTTGCTTTACAAGGTGTAACTCAGCCTATTTACGTTCTTAAAGCGGTTGACCCCAAAACGGGACCTAGCACTATGCTAGGTCCCGTTTTAGGGTCAACCGCTTTAAGCGTTTTGGAGGCCTAGTAGCCAGGAAGGTTATGAGGCACTTGGCGCCTGTTTTTCAACCAGCGCCGCGAATTGGTGAAGGGAGCTGCCCAGAAAGCGGTGGAGGCGGCGCAGTTGGCCGAATCGCACCAACCGATTAGAGCTAGCAATGTGGCCGTAACGGAGTTCAATGGTAATAAAGCACGTACTGGTGTCCACTACCTCGAGGCAGTAGAACAGCAGCGTATTCGGGAAAAGGCGGAAATGGGAAATCTTTTCCACGTATTCCAAGCGGCCGTCTTCTTCCACGTATTGCACCGCCTGAAAGTCAATCTGGCCCCGGTATACATCTGCTTTGTAGCTAGTGCCCAAGCGCCCGGCCTTGGTTACATCGTAGTGCACGGCCGAAACGCCTTCCATCCAGAGGGGGCGGAGCCGAAAGTTGCTGATGACCCGCAGCGCGTACGCCGCCGATACGCGCACCGCCCGTCGCACTTTCAGGGCGCAACTCTGCGTGGTATCGTCGGCTACTTCCGGGGTGCTCACCAGCAGCCGCAGCGGCGAAAGGTGAGCATAGTGATAAGGCACTTCGCCTAGGTATTCGTAGTAGGTGGCGCCGGGCTGCAGACGCGTCCAGGAGAAGGCGCGGGTTAGGGCAGCAGGGTGCTGAGTAGCCGTATAGCCTTCGGAAAGCAGTAGGTATTCTGAGCCGGTAATGTTGTTTTTGAGCAGCCGATGCACCACAATTACGTCGCGACCCATGAGCTTGGTGTGCTCCCGAATGCGCGCCACGCTTACCCGGCCGTAGTGCACCACTATTTTGAGGGTGAGGGCCAGCTCCTGCAATGCTTCGGCCAGCTCCGAGCCCGTATCGCGCTCCACCAGGCGCAGGTAGTTCTGAAAGTCGAGGTAAATGCGGCGGCACTGGCGCACGAGGTCGGCAATGGGCGGCGGCGGCCCCAGGCGGTAAAACAGCACGGCATCGCCCTGAATCTCGTTTACCTGCAAATCCAGCATATTGGCCTCAATCAGGATTTCCAGCAAATCGGCCACCAGAAACGGCGCCTGCGGACTGCCTGACTCCTCAATAAAGCGCGTGAAGCCGCTGATATCGGGAATGAGTAACAGGGCCGGCACTTGCTTATCGGCCTCCTGCAAGGCCCTTCCGCCGGCTGTGCGCCGGTCAGCGCGCAAGTCATCCAGTAAGCCCATGCTAAGAGAAGAAGAGGGTGAGGGTTTGTGCTACGAAATGGCCTAGCGCCCTGCGGCCTATACGCCTTGCTGGCCGCACGGGGTTTGGGCAGCCCGCGCTTTCGGCGTAGCTTTGTACTAGCGTACTACCCCGGCTGCGTAGTTCAACGGATAGAATAGGCGTTTCCTAAACGCTTGATATGGGTTCGATTCCCGTCGCGGCTACTCCAGAGGCAAACCTGGGTGCGGGTGAAACAAGGGTTTGATGCGGCGGCGGGCCTAGGGCCGGCCAAACACGCAACCCCTGTTTCACTGGCACCCAGGTTTTTTCGTTAGTCAATCAGGCCGTGGCTCATGGCGTAGCGGATAAGAGCGGCCGTGTTTTTGGCGTTGGTTTTCTCGATGATGTTCTGGCGGTGCGTTTCAATGGTACGCTTGCTGGCAAACAGCTGATCGGCAATTTCAGCGTTCGTGAGGCCTTCGGCAATTAGCTTCAGCACTTCCATCTCCCGCATCGAAAGCTCAACCGTTCCGGGCAAACGTTGGCTTTTAAGATTCTGAATTGAACTGGTTTCCGGGAGCACATCGGCGCGGTGTTCCGTCCGGTACAGCAAACCCAAACCTATTTCGGTGCACAGAAACTGACGGCCCGAAGCCACCGTCCGGATGCCGTAGGTGATTTCCGAGCTGTCGGCGTTCTTGAGCACGTAGCCCAGCACGCCCAATTGAAACATGCGATACAGGTATTTTTCGTGGTCGAGCATCGACAAGACCAATACCCGCACCTCCGGAAACTGTGCTTTTATCAATGGCATGGTCGCGAAGCCATCCAGCACCGGCATATTGATATCCATCAGTACCACATCCGTAGGAGTAGTGGCCAGCATATCCAGCAACTGCTGTCCGTTGCCCGCCTCGCCTACTACCTCCATGTCGGGCTCCCGGGAAAGAATAGCACGAATACCATCCCGCAGAATGGCATGATCGTCGGCTAGCAATACACGAATCATATGCTTTTACGAAAGCTCAGCAGTGAAACGCCGCAACAGCGCGGCCTGACAATACTACGGAATATGACCGTAGATGACTGGAGTTTCCGGCCGTTCCTACTTGGTTTTTGCCTAGGCTGACTTTATGCCCCAACCAATGAGGTCTAGAAACTATGTCTTCTGCTGTTCCTGCCCAGTCCCAGGCACCTGAGCAGGACGGCTGGCCAGTTCGGGCAACAGGAAGCACGGTATTCGGGTGGCCGCAGGCTTCACCTAACAGCTGCATGCTATCCTTGAAGAACCGGTTCAGAGCCTGTAGCGACCTAGCCACCTTAGCAAATACCTCTCTATAAATCAACAACTTACCTGCGCACCTTTTTTATTTTACAAGCGTATATCTCTTGTCTCCGCTCCCTCCGTTACGTGCGGCTGGCCACTGCTTTGCCCGCACCCCTTGCCCCACCCTTTCCCACCCGCCTTATGGAAGTGTATCGCGAAATCCTCCCCGAGAGCTATCTGCTTATTCTGGCCGACGACAACGAGCCGGCAACCAAAGATCAGCTTTCGTATGCCCTGCGCCGAGCTAGCCGGAGTGGCAAACCCAACATTTGGGTTGACTGCAGCCACACCCGAAATCTGTCGTTTGCCACGCTTCGGCTACTGGCCCGCTACTACCGTCGGCTGCGCAAGCAGCAGGTGCAGCTGGTGCTCTGCCACCTCGGCGACTCTGCCCGCCAGCTAATGGCCAAACTGCCTACCGCCCTTTGCCCGCCGGTGGTGCCCACCCTCCTCGATGCGGAACAGTACTGCCGCACCCAACACAGTGTGGTCCGGCATCATCAGTTACCTTCTTCACTAGTGGCCCAGCCCGAATAGGCACGCCCCACATGGCTCGCCTACTTCGGCAGGAAACCAACCCTAGCACGCGCCAGCGCTGCTACCCCTCCTTCAGGCGTAAACCGCCAGTAGCCTAAACAGAGCAAAAGCAGAGACGGTAAGCCTCTCATACTCGATGGGGGACAGCGGTAAGTTGTCCGCCATCGGCCGTCTTGCCGTACCTTCGAGCGTCTTGTATCACGCTCCTTGTGTATGAACCCTGCTCCGCTTTCCGGCCTCTACGCTCCTTCACTCAGTCTCCTCACCGACCTCTACCAGGTTACCATGGCCTACGGCTACTGGCAGCAGGGCATGCAGGACCGAGAGGCCGTGTTTCACCTCTACTTTCGCCGCCCGCCGTTTGATGGCGGCTACGCCGTGTGCGCAGGACTGGCCTACGCCGCCGACTGGCTCGAAAACCTGCGCTTTTCAGACGACGACCTGGCCTACCTCGGTAGCCTGAAGAGCGCGAAGGGCGAGAAAATGTTCCCCCAAGAGTTTCTCGATTATCTCCGCGACCTGAAGTTTACGTGCGATGTGGATGCCATTGCGGAAGGCACCGTAGTGTTTGCCAACGAGCCCCTGATTCGGGTGCAAGGCCCGCTGCTACAGGCGCAATTGGTGGAAACGGCGTTGCTGACGCTCGTCAACTTCCAGACCCTAGTAGCTACCAAAGCCTCCCGCATTCGCGAAGCTGCCGGGTCTGATACGGTGCTGGAATTCGGCTTGCGCCGTGCTCAGGGGTTTGATGGGGGCTTATCAGCTAGTCGGGCCGCGTATTTGGGCGGGGTTGATGCTACCTCCAACGTGCTGGCCGGGCAACGCTTCAACATTCCGGTGAAGGGCACGCATGCTCACAGCTGGGTAATGGCTTTCGAGGACGAGGAAACGGCCTTTACCGCCTACGCCAAGGCTTTCCCCGATGACTCAGTATTCCTGGTTGACACCTATGACACGCTGGAAGGCGTGCGCCACGCCATCCGAGTAGCCCGCCAGATGCGAGCCAACGGCCACGAGCTAGGCGGCATCCGCCTCGACTCCGGCGACCTAGCCTACCTTAGCCGTGAAGCCCGCGCGTTGCTCAATGAAGCCGGTTTTGAGAACGTGCGCATCGTGGCCAGCAACGACCTAGAGGAAAACCTTATTACCAGCCTCAAGCAGCAAGGCGCCAAAATAGATACCTGGGGCATCGGCACGCAGCTAGTTACAGCCTACGACCAGCCCGCCCTTGGGGGAGTGTACAAGATGGCTGCCCTGCGCAAACCCGACGATTCGGGCTGGGATTTCACCATTAAGCTCTCGGAGCAGCTGGCCAAAACCAGCATCCCCGGTATCCTGCAGGTGCGCCGCTACGAAACCGAGAAAGGCCAGCCCCGCGCCGACATGCTCTACAACACCGCCGAGCCCCTCCCCGACCACCTGACCATCATTGACCCCAGCGACTATACCCGCCGCCGCCCCGTGCGCCCCGATGCGGCGTACCGTGAGCTACTGGAGCCCATCTTCCGCCGCGGCAAGCTGGTGCATGCGTTGCCCACCCTGGAAGAAAGCCGCCAGCGTGCCCACCGCGAAGTCCTCAGCCTCGACCCCAGCATCCGCCGCTTCCTCAACCCCCACACCTACCCCGTAGGCCTCGAGGAAAGCCTGAACACCTTCCGCACCAACCTGATTCTGGAGAAACGCCCACTACGGCTGGCGTAACCTTTGTACAGCTTACTTATGAATAAGGTACTAAGCGTTTATGTACGATTAGGCTTACTTGTCCTCCAATGCGCCTCCACCCACTATGTTCACTAGCCCTTCTACTAATGAGTTGTGATTATTACGACTCTCGCTTGGTGCTAGTAAACAAAACTAAGACCGCTATTTGCGTAGAGATGGCGCACGATACCATTCCTGACTATCCAAGCCTTAATAGGTCAGAAGTATGTCTGAGCCGTAGCATTACACCAAGAACTGAGGCTGAGCAAACCATACCTGGTAGCATGGATGAATGGGTCAGAGAAGTAAACCGCAGCAAAAACAAGCAACTCAATCTTTTCATCTATGCAACGGACTCTGTGCGTCGATACCACAGCATGGATAGCCTCAATCAAACACATCGTTACACTACGATTTCGCTTTCCTTGAAGGAACTTGAAGCTATCGACTGGCGAGTAATTGTGGAATAATTTACTCTACCCTGAGTAGGTTACAAAGACGAATCTATAGATTACTTATAGTTAACTGCGCTATATTCTACAATGCATAGTTACCATTAATCATAAGGCACCAAATTTCTTCCAAAGCTTAGGCAGCATCTTCGGCAACTGACTTTCGGTCCAGTCTTCGCCTTTGGTAACAGAGCCAAAATCATAATCTAATCCTCGGGCCGACGCTATTTCCCTGGGAAAGGTATCGTCTTCCTCTTCTTTGCCAGTGCGTTTTTGAAAGGCAGTAGTTGCTACGTATAGCAGTTCTTCAAAATCCTGATACCCGGCGTCTAGCACCGTTGCCAGCGTATCGGGTTTTTCAAGCGCCGCCCTGAAAACGCTTTCTCCTTGACCTATGAGCCAACACCGGAAGTACAGGTAGGTATCATCTGAAACGTAACCATCAAGTATCTTTTGAGCGGCCATAATGCCGAAGTCATCGGCCTCCATCAGACACTCACTCAAAATACACTCAAAATCGATAATCTGCTCCGGCACATACGTTGCCAAGCTGTTGATCAATGCCTGCTCCTGAAGAGTCTGGTCGCCATTTGAAGCTTTTTTGGCGGCGTCTATTAACTGCCAGAATTCGTTCTTATCCATTTTCGGTGTACTGCGAGTTGGGCGACTAAATACGGCAAAACTCTGCACTACTCTAGCCAAAGCCTGTACGGGCTAGGCCTATTGCGGCAGCTAATTTTGCGTTGTATTCGTTGTACTAGCAACTCACCCGCCGCGGACCGCTTCTCTAGGCCACTGCAGCTCTAACTGTTACTCTTATGTCAACCCTGAAATTCAAAACCAGCATCAACTGCGCTAACTGCGTGCGCGCCGTAACCCCTTTCCTCGACGCCGAAGCCAGCGTGAGCAAATGGAGCGTAGACACAAACAGCTCCGAGAAGATTCTCACTGTAGAAGGCGAGAACCCCATTCCCGAGCTGATCATGAAATCTGTGGCCCAAGCCGGGTTTGATATCGAACCGGCCTAGTTTACAATACCTCTATAAAAACAAAAGCCGAGCTGTATGAACAGTTCGGCTTTTGTTTTTATATCTGCTCGTGGAGTCCAGGTTACCGTAAACCGATTCCTTATAAGTTCAGCATCGCCTTCAATGCCCACCGTTATAACTTGTTTTAAAAGAAGTTGGTAGTAGAAGCAACCTATGCTTTTGCGGCCTGGTCATGCGTGTAGAAGCAGATAGCGCCTGTCATCGACAGTCTTCACTGGTTGATTGTATCCCTATTTGCTATACACTTTTTCACCTACTATTCTCTTTATTCATGAAACTGCTACCTATTGTCCTTTCATTGGGTCTGCTTCTCTTTACTACTTTTTGCACCAAAAAAGATAGCATAACGCCGAAACATGTTGCTACCAAAAACGAATTTCTGCTAGCTACTAAATGGCAACTGACCTCTTACACAACAAGGCTGAAGGTCTCAACAGTAGCTGAATTTTCTCCTGATCAAGTACCTGAGGAAGGGTATAACAGCATCTCTGACTGGACTAAGGATGACTCTTGGCAATTTATTTCCAACCAAAGCTTTATTGTGGATGAAGGTGGCACCAAATTCAGCTCATCTACTCCGCAATCAAGATCAGGCAGCTGGACGCTAACTCCAGATGCAAAAACGTTGTCGATTACTATCGATAGAAACCTGCACACATACGAGGTCCTTGCGTTAGATGCTTCAACTCTTAAAATCAGAGAGCGTTACGATACCCCGGAGGACTTCACGGTAGAAATAGTTATGACTTTCAAACCCTTATAAAACATGAAGCGGTGGGTACAGTACCTACCGCTTCATGTTTTATAAGGGTGATTGGTTACGAATTATGCCTCGTAGCGCAACTCGCCCGCACCTACGCGCAGTACTACATCAGTTTCCTGCGTGATGCGGCCGGCTACTTGGGCTTGGTAGCCGTAGCTGCGAAGGATTTCGGCCACGGCTTCGGCCTGGGCTTCGTCTGTAACGAGAAGCATGCCGTTGCCCATGTTCCAATAGAGGTAGGCTTCGGTGGGTGTAATACCGGCCAGTTCAGCCAGCTGCTGCATAGCAGGCAGAGGCTCGAACAAGTTGGTCAGTTCGGCGCCCACGCCGTTTTTGAGTACGCGCTTGAAGTTATCGGCAATACCGCCGCCGGTAATGTGCGCTGCTGCATGCAACAGCAGGCCAGCATCCAGCACCGCCGTCACACCGGGCGCGAAAATGAGCGAAGGCGCAAGCATCACCTCGCCCCAGGTCTGGCCCATTTCGGCGGCATCAGGCCCGGTGTACGGAGCCGTGTGCCAGGCTTCACCGAAGGCTTTGGTGAGGGCGCGACGGGCCAGGGAGTAGCCGTTGGAGCGGAACGATGGGGACCGGAGCGCTACCACTGCCTGTCCGGCGTGCACGTTGGCACCACTTAGGGGGCGCTCAAGACTCGGGTGCAACACGCCCACGGCCGTGGAGCACCAGTTGAAGTTCATGCGGGCACCGGGGTAGCCACCGATGCGGTTACCTAGCTCAGCAATTTCGCCACCTGTTACGGCTATCTGACTGAACTGCGCCGCATCATGCAGGCCGTGCATCAGCTCATCTACCACCTCGTAGTTGAGGGTGTTCACGTCGATGATATTCGACAGATTGGTAGGGATGAAACCCGCCACAACTAGATCGTCGGCTACCATGGCAATTAGGTCATATCCTAACGTATCGTAACGGTCCGTACGCTCTGCCACCTCAATCTTGGTACCGATACCATCGGAGCCAATGCCCAGCCGCTCCGCGCCAAAGCGGATTTCGTTGGAGAAGCCGCCCGCCAGGTCCTGCGCCGGCTCGCCAGGCTTACCCGCACGGGTAGAGAAGGTTTTCTGGGCCCAGTGGTAAGCATTTTTGGAGGCGGCATTGCCTTCCTCGATGGAGTAGCCGGCAGTAGCTTTGAGGTCAGAGGACATATGAAACGCTAGGGTTAAGCAAACTAGAAGGCTAGTTCCCCTCTTCAGATGAGGAGGGGCTAGGGGTGGTTGATAGACAGCAGAACGAGTTTTAGACCTAGAGACTAATGGGTGCCTGACGATAGGTCAACTACCCCTAACCTCTCCTCATTGAGGCGAGGAACTAGTTTTTAGCTTAGTCCTAATGCTGTCATCATCTTGAATTAATGTTCGGTTGGCTCGGGAGCTTTGGCACTCACGGAAGGCAACGCGTTAGCGTCATTTTTCTTGTCGTGGCGGTGGCTCTGGCGCTCCTCCTGAATGTGACGCAGGTATTTGGTTACGTCGCCGGTAGGGTACTTGCCGGTGAAGCACGCGAAGCAACTGCCGCCGTGGCCTTTATCTTCCGAGAACAGTTCCTGCAGGTCTTCAATCGACTGATAGATTACCTTATCGGCCCCGATATACTGACAGATTTCGTCCTCGGTGTAGTTAGCGGCAATCAGCTCCGTGCTCATGGCCATATCAATGCCATAGATGCAGGGGGCAATGATGGGCGGCGCACTGCTAATGAAGTACACCTCGGCAGCGCCAGCCTCACGCAGAATGCGCACAATGCGCCGTGAAGTGGTGCCCCGCACGATGCTGTCATCGACCACCGCAATCTTCTTGCCTTCCACAAACTCCCGGATGGGATTGAGCTTCTTCTTCACGATATCCTCGCGGCCGGCCTGGCTGCTCACAATGAAGGAGCGGCCCATGTGGTTGTTCTTCACCATGGCGCGACGGTAGGGCACGCCAATGGCCTCGGCTAGGCCAGAAGCCGAGAAGTAGCCCGAAGAGGGCACGTCAATCACCATATCCGGCTGAATGCCCGACTCGATAACTTTCCGGGCCAGCATCTTACCCAACCGCACTCTCTCCCGAGCCACCAAGCGGCCATGGATAGTAGAGTCTTCGCGGGCGAAGTAGATGTGCTCGAACACACAGAAGGCCTTCGGGAGGTTGTACGGATTCTTGTAGTGTACCTTGAAGTCTTTGTCGATAAACACTGCCTGGCCAGGGCCTACGTTCTTGATGAACTCAAAACCCAGATAATCAAAGCAGGTGCTTTCCGAGGCAAACGCGTAGATGGGACCCTTTTCCGTATCGCGGCGGCCTAGTACCAAGGGCCGAATTCCCAGCGGGTCGTTGAAGGCCAGCAGGCCGTGGCCGGCAATAACGGTGATGGTAGCGTAAGCTCCTTTCACCAGTTCCTGCGTTGTTTCTACCGCATCAAAGATGTCGACTACTGAAAGAGCATCGAGGTTCTTCAGGCGCAGCTCCGAGGCGAAGGTGTACATGATGAGCTCCAGATCGTTGCTGGTTTTGGGCAGCACGTGGTACTTCTCATGTAAGCGCTTGGCAGCTGAGCGGAAGTTGATGACGTTGCCGTTGTGCACCATAGAGAGCCCGAAGGGGTAGCTGGTAGTGAACGGCTGCGCCAGCTCCGCATCGTTGGAGCCCTGCGTAGTGTAGCGGGCATGGCCGATACCGATGTTACCCTTCAGCTTCTTGAGCTGCTTTTTCCGGAACACATCGGAAATCAGGCCGTTGCCTTTGCAGAGGTGAAAGTTATCATCGAAGGTGGCTATACCGGCCGCGTCCTGGCCGCGGTGCTGGAGCGCCGTCAGACCAAATACGATGTCGTGGGCGACGTCATCGGGGCCGTAAAAACCTACAATTCCGCACATGGGAAATATCGAGAAGGCAGTAGTGAGCGTGAAACCCACTACAGGGGTGGTGAAGTAACCCCGCCGCAGCTTGGCAGCACCAGCGGGTTGAGGCGAGTAAGTGGCCTAGCCCACAGCCTCATCTCCTTGCGGAGAAGAACCAGCGGAAACAGGCAGCAGAGGATCGGGGGTGGAGGTTGAAACAGCGGCCGCAGCCACTGTTTCAGGATTGTGGTGTGGTAGCTCGCCCCGAATGAACCGGGCCAGCGTATCGGCGTACAAAAAATGCTCAACGGCTAAGCCACGGCGCTCTACTTCCGCTAGGGTATCAGCCCCGCGCAAGTCCACAGAATGCTGCGCCAGGATAGGCCCAGTGTCCAGGCCCTCATCAACCACATGTACCGTGATTTTGGTTTCAAGCAGCTGATTTTCAAAGGCCCACTCGTAGGCGTGCAGGCCCTGGTGCTGGTGCGTATCGGCCGGATGAATGTTGATGATGCGCCCCGGAAACGCCCGCACAAACGTGGGCGACAGTATGCGCATGTAGCCGGCCAGTACCACGTAGTCGGGCTGGTAGCGGTTCAGCACCTCCACTACCTCCGCATCGTACTCGGCGCGCTTGCGGCCCTCGCTGCTGAGGCTGGCAGTGGGGCACCCCAGCGTGGCAGCCGTTTCTAGGCCAGGTGCATCGGGCTTGTTGCTGAAGACTACGGCTACTTCGGCTAGCTCATGCAACACGCCGAACTGCACAGCGTGTACCAGGGCCACCATGTTGGAGCCCCGCCCCGACAATAAGATGGCCAGGCGCTGCTTACGGGTGCTATGTTTACCAGTTTCCTGCAAGGCTAGGTTCCGGCCGCTGGCCGATATCGGTACGGATGTATACATCCTTGAATTTAACTCTTTCTACCTCCCGATACACATGATTTACAGCATCTTCCAGCTCATCACCGTGGCCTACGAGCACCATTACCCGGCCACCGTTGGTCACCAGTTGGCCGTCGTCTTGGCGGCGAGTAGCGCCGTGGAAGGCTAAGATGCTGGGATGTAACTGGTCTAGGCCAGTAATCGGGAAGCCGGTCGGGAAATCGGCTGCCGGATAACCACCTGAAGCCAAGACCACGCCTACATAATACCCGCGGCGTTGCCGCACCACCGTTTGCTGCAGCCGGCCATCCAGCGTCGCTTCAATGAGTTCCAGAAGGCTACTTTCCAATGCCGGCAGCAATACTTCGGCTTCGGGGTCGCCGAGGCGTACATTGTATTCCAGCAGCTTCGGGCCCTGGGGCGTGAGCATGATACCGAAGTACAGGAAGCCTTTAAAGTCGAACTGCTCGTTTTGTAGGCCTAGTAAGGTAGGATCTACAATGCTGGTGCGGATAGCAGCCAGGATATTATCGTCGCAGAAGGGAACAGGGCAGTAAGCGCCCATGCCGCCCGTGTTGGGGCCTTTGTCGCCGGCCAACAGTTGCTTGTGGTCCTGGGACGGCGCCAGCAGCCGCACGCGGTTGCCATCCGTCACGCCGATGATGCTGATTTCGGGGCCAGTCAGTTTTTCTTCCAGCAGGAAGCTGAACCAGCCCGTGTGTTGCTGCTGCAAGTCGTCCAGAGCAGCCTGGGCTTCCTCTATAGAGGAGCAGACGTACACACCTTTGCCAGCCGCTAGGCCATCAAACTTCACTACTACCTGCCCATCCAGCTCCGTGGCTTTGGCGCGAGCCTCGTCCAGCTTATCACTTCGGTACTTCCACGACAGGGCCGTTGCTACCCCGTGACGCCGCATAAAGTCCTTCGACCATACCTTGGAGCTTTCTAGCATCGCCCCGGCGCGGCCTGGACCAAACACCCGGATATCGGAGCCAGCGAAATAATCCACTACGCCAGCTGCTAGCGGCGCCTCTGGCCCAACTACAATCAGCTTCACGCCATTAGCTTCGCAGAAGCTCTGGATGGCTGAAAAGTCAGTGGCGCTGATTTCGGGGTGGCTGTTCGGAATGCCGGCGTTGCCGGGCAGTACGTGCACGGTGGCACCGTCGCGGGTCAGCTTCCACGCCATGGCGTGTTCACGGGCCCCGCCGCCGAGGAGTACTATGGTTTTATTCGGAGAACTAGTCATGAGAGAGTAACTCGGCTGCGTCAGTAGGTATCAGATATTTGCCGAAGCAGGCAGAATGGTCATGGCCGATGTATTGCCCGTAGTTGGCGCGGCGCTGATAATGGTTTTTGATGTAAAATCGGCAGGCTTCGGTATTAGCTACCCGCGTTTCGAGCCATAGCTCCGTGTAGCCCGCCAGTTGAGCTTCTGCTTCTAGTTGTTGCAGCACTGCTTCCCCTATTCCCTGCCGGGTATACTTGGTAAACATGCGCTTCACCTCGCCAATACCATCAGCAATAGGCCGCACCGCGCCACAGCCTACGGCTTCGCCATCCTGCCGGGCTAGCAGGAAGATGTAGCGAGAGTCATCCTGCCGCCACTCCGTAAACGAAGCCCGCCCGTCGCTGCCAAAGCGCGTGCCCAATTGCTCCGACAAGGCGTCGAGCAACGGCTGGGCTTCCATCGCCTGGGGCGAGGAAACTTCGAGCACTATGGTGGCAGTGGTGGTCATTGGAGATTAGCGTAGGCTTAGCTGATGTCGTCGATGGAAGATATCAGCCCATTTGCAAACCGAAAAACGGATTTGCCTTGCAGTTGCAGTGTGTCGCCGGCTTTTAGGCCATTAGGAAAATCAAGAGCAACAACGGCAGTATAGTCCAGAAGGACTTCCACGAGGTTGTCGGCTACTTGCCAATCCGTGATGCGCTGCTCCCGTTGCGTGAAGTACTGTTTGGCTTGCTCGGCCTGCTGGCGGAAGCTTTCCTTACCGGTAGTCGTCAGGTTGACTTCACCGCTGGAAATGTTGCGAAATACTACATCCTCATGCAGATGGCGCACCATCCCGTCTACATCGAAGTGGTTGTACGCTTCAATGTACTCTTGCACTAGTTGTTTGTGTTTCGCAACGTTCATTGGCTTAGTAATACAGCGTCCGTAGCTCAGTGTTAGCGGTGCGCACTACCTTGGGATTGGGGTAGCTGAGGGCATATTCGCCTATGAGTTTTAGGCATCTTTCATGATACCAGCACGCACGAGGTTGCCTATGAGGCGGGCCTGTACGTCACCGCCGGGAGTGGTTTCGTTGCCGATGGGCAGCGGGGCGCCCGTGATGCGCTCGTAGATATCGAGGTAGCGGCGGGTGGCTTCGGCGGATACTTCGGGGGTGAGGGCGCGGGGATACTGGCCGTCCTGCTTGTTGGCAATCAGCCACTGGCGCACGTACTCCTTGTCCATCTGCTCGGCCGTCTCAGGGTTCTTGGCGTAGTCCTCGGCGCTCCAGAACCGCGACGAGTCGGGCGTGTGGATTTCGTCAATCAGAATCAGCTCCCCATCCAGCAATCCAAACTCGTACTTGGTGTCTACCAGGATAATGCCGCGCTCGGCCATCCATTTCGAAGCAAAGTTGAACAGCTCCAACGACTTCACCCGCATCTTCTCGTACAGCTCCGCCGTCACCCAGCCTTCCGACACCAGGTTCTCTGGCGTAATCTCGCGGTCCGACTCCTCTTTAGTGGTTGGCGTCACGATGGGCTCGGGGAACTGCTGGTGCTTGGTCAGGCCGTCCGGCACGGTTACGCCCGAGAACGTACGCTGACCCTGCTGGTAGCCGCGCCACATAGAGCCCGTGAGGTAGTTCCGCACCACCATCTCCACCCGAATCGGCTCAGCCTCCTTGGCCAGTGTCACGTTTGGGTCGAGCAACGAAATCACGTGGTTCGGGATGATATGCTTGGTCTTGTCGAACCAGAAAGCGGCCAGCCCATTCAACACCGCACCTTTGTGAGCCACGGGCGTTTCCAGCACTGAGTCAAACGCCGAGAGGCGGTCGGTTACCACGATGAGACGCTCGCCGGAAGGGGCACGGTACGAGTCACGAACTTTGCCGCGGTGCAGGAGTTCGAGCTGGGGGGTATCGAAGTGGTTGAGGGTGTTCATACAACGGGTTAGCAGCCGGCACTAGGTCAGCGGAATGCGGAGGTGTCTAGGAGGAAAACTGGCTGGCTTCCTGGGGTGTGGTAACGATTTGGCGCTGGCTTTGCACGTGCTCCACAATGTTGCGGAACAGGCGCAGGCCGTCGCCTTCCTCACTCAGATTCGGGTTCTGGCGCTTGCGACGGGCCCAGTCGGGGTGGTTGTAGAGCGACAGGAACGCCTCAGGGTGCGGCATCAGCCCGAATACTTGGCCGGTGGTATCGGTCAGGCCGGCGCAGTTTAGGTCGGCGCCATTGGGGTTGTGCGGGTACACGTCCGTCGGCGAGCCGTCGAAATCAGTGTAGGCCAGGCAGTTCAGCGCGCGCGCCTCTATTTCAGCCAAGGTTTCTTCGCCCTTAATGATCAAGCGACCTTCGCCGTGTCGCACCGGCACTTCCATGGAGTCAATGCCTTTCAGAAAGGGGGAGTTCGACTTGGGATTGACTTTCAGGCGCACCCACCGGTCTTCGTAGCGACCCGAGGCGTTGTGCGTCAAGGTCACTTCCGGCGTCACGTTGCCGCTCAGGTTAGGCAATAGGCCTAGCTTCACCAGCACCTGGAAGCCGTTGCAGATGCCCATCACGAACTTGCCGTTGGCAATGAACTCCTTGATGTCATCGAGCAGGGTGCGGCCTTCGGCGTTTTTGCGGTAGCGCAGCTTGTTGGCCAGTACCACACCCGAGCCTAGGTCGTCGCCGAAGCTGAAGCCGCCGGGGAAGTTCAGGATATCGTAGTCGTGAATGCTGACGTGGCCGTGCAACACTTGGTTGAGGTGCACGATGGTTGGCTCAGCACCGGCTAGCTTGTAGGCGGCAGCAAACTCCTCTTCGCAGTTGATGCCGAAGCCCGTCAGGATAAGGGCACGTACCGGCCGCTTGGAGGCAGTTCCTTCGGCTGAGTGGCCTAGGGGCTCGGTGCTTTCGTGGCCGCCGTCAATGCTCTTATAGCCGAGCACCGTCACGGAACCGTCGGCGTTGGTTTGCGCTGGCCCCGTTTCGTCGCGCTGCGGCATGGGCGGCGAATTCAGATCCGGAAATAATGGTTTCTCGTTCATGATATCTGAGCCGCTTCGTGCTGGCCGAAGCCGATAATTCTGTTTACTGGGCCATTCGTCCACTCGTGGCGCAGGGCCGCCGTGCTGGCCGAAATAACGGTTTTCCCGCCGTGGCGTACCGTGAGCTGGCTGTTCTGCGTCACCACGCCGAGGCGGGTAGCGCGGGCGCCGAAGTGCTGCTCAAAAGCCACCACATCTTCTGGCGCCACCGTGGCCACGAAGCGGGAGTGCGACTCCGAGAACAGCTGCGCCGATAGGCCTAAGCCAGTAGCGGGCAGTTCCACATCAGCACCGAAACCGTGACCAAACGTGGCTTCCGCCAAGGCAACCGCAAGGCCACCATCCGATAGGTCGTGGCAGGATTGGATAAGGCCGTTGTCGTTGGCTTGGCCCATCAGGGTGTAGAGGGCTTTGGCTTCCTCGAACCGAACTTTAGGCACATTGGCTCCTAGCTCACCAAAGAGTTGGTAGAACTCCGAGCCGCCTAGCTCGTCGTAGGTTTCGCCCAGCAGGTACACCACGTCATCGGCTTGCTTGAAGTCGGAGGTGATGGTGCGGCGCACGTCCTCGATTTTGGCGGTCATGGAATACAGGACTGTGGGCGGAACGGAAATCTTCACGCCATCGGCCTTGAAGTCGTTCTTCATCGAGTCCTTGCCCGAGGTGAGCGGGATGCAGTAGGCCGCCGTGGCGTCGCGCAGGGCCTGGCACATGCGCACCAGCTTGGCCAGCTTGTGCTTACCGTCGGGGTTGGTGGCAGGGTCATACACTGAGTCGGGTACGCAGAAGTTGTCGTTCACCGACCAGAAGTTGCCGTCGCCGTAGCTCAGGTTGGGCAGCTTCCCTCCTACCGCTACAATCTGGCGCACGGCCTCATCAAACGCGCCGGCCGACATATCGTAGGCATCGATATCTCCGAAGCGGGGTAGGATACCGTTGCTTACAGCCACGCCTTCCCAGCTCTCAAAGTTGAAACGCACCACGGCGGCATCCTGCGGGGCTTGGCCGGTAGCGCCCATCAGCGGCTTGATAATGGTGCGGCCCTTCACCTCATGGTCGTACTGCCGAATCACCGATTCGCGGGAGCAAATGTTGAGGCTGCCCAGCAGGCGGCTCAGCACGTCGGTATAGTCGAGGTTAGCGGGTAGCGCGGGCTCCTGGGTGGTAGGCTTGGTCCACTCGGCTTCCAGCACTTTACGCGGCACGCCGTTGTGCAGGAACTCCATGTCGATGCGCGCCACCGACTCGCCGTCAAAGCGCACATCAAGGCTGCCATCTGCGGTGAAGTAGCCGATATCGGTCAGCTCCACTTCCATCTCCTGGCCTAGAGCCATCAACTCGGCCATCTTCGCGGGCTCCACAGCCAGCGAAAACCGCTCCTGCGACTCCGACACGAAGATTTCCCACGGCCGTAGGCCAGGGTACTTCAGGGGCACTTTTTCCAGCTCCACCACGGCACCGCCGCTGATAGTAGCTAGTTCGCCAATGGAGGAAGACAAGCCGCCCGCACCATTGTCGGTGCTGCACTTGATGAGGCCGCGGCGGGTTGCCAGGATCAGGAAATCCATGGCTAGCTTCTGGGTAATCGGCGAGCCGATTTGCACAGCCGTAGCGGGCGAAGTTTCGTCTAGCTCAATAGAGGAGAAGGTTGCGCCGTGGATACCGTCTTTGCCCACCCGGCCACCAGCCATGATGATGCGGTCCTGGGCGTCAATGTTCTTCTCCCACGAATCAAGCCCAGCCAGTTGCATGGGCATTACGGCTCCGGTACCGCAGTACACCAGCGGCTTGCCAGCATACCGGTCATCGAACACAATAGCGCCATTCACCGTCGGTACGCCCGACTTGTTGCCGCCATCTTCAATACCCTTGCGCACGCCTTCAAAAATGCGGCGCGGGTGCAATTGGTTGCTCAGCAGCGTGCCCGAAAAATCGGGGTTGCCGAAGCAGAGCACGTTGGTATTGAACAGCAGCCGCGCGCCCCCGATGCCAGTTGCCAACGGGTCGCGGTTGTTGCCTAAAATGCCGGTAATGGCTCCGCCGTAGGGGTCAATGGCCGAGGGAGAGTTGTGGGTTTCGACCTTCCACACGAACAACGACTCCGGGTTGATGCGTACGGCGCCGGCGTTGTCGCTGAACACTTTAATCAGCCAGTCGTTGCCGTTGGCGCGGAGCTGACGGTCAACCTCGGAGGTAGCGTCTTTGATGTAGGTCTTGAATAGAGAGTCTACCTCAAACTCCTCGCCGGTGTCCGCATCCCGGTACTTAATAACGGCGCTGAACTCCTTGTGCTTGCAGTGCTCCGACCAGGTCTGAGCAATGATTTCCAGCTCGCAGTCCGTAGGGTCCTGGGGCAGGCCGGCGGCTTGGCGCCTAGCGGCAATGCTGGTGTAATGGTCGAGCACGACGCGCATTTCCTCCAGGTTCAGGGCGTAGAGGTTGTCTTTCGACAGCTTAACCAGCTCCTCATCCGACAGGCCTACGAGGCGCACCGTGTCCGTAATAGATTCGGCCCCACCGCCCGGCCGCGGCGTATAGTCGCGAATCTGGGCTATGGGGCCGACCTCGAAGCGGTTGATCATTTTATTGCCGAGCAGATCTTCGGCCAGGCGGCGCAGACTACTCTCGGGCAGCTCGTGCTCCAGGAAGTAGAGCCGTTTGCTGAAGATGTGCTGGGTATGGGTGTCCAGCGGCTGGTTCAGGAAGTCGCCTAGGGCGTTCTGGGCCGATATGCCTTCGTCATCCGTCACGCCGGGCAACTTGGCTACTAGAATGTAGCTTTTGTATTCGGAGCCGTGGCGGAACTCGTCGAGGGCCACGTCGTGCAGCACTGGGTCCTGAAGGCAGTGGGTGGCGAAGTCGCGCAGTTGCTCGTCGCTCACGGGGTAGCGCACCGTGTAGAGGGCGGTGCTTTGCACCCGGCCGGTAGAGAGGCCTAGGTGGCGTTGGGCAGCTTCGGCTACACGTTGGCCCTCGCCATCGTGTTGGCCGGGCTTGAGCAGAAGCTGTATGGTTCTTTGGGTAGAGTCCAAAAGGAGGGTGGTTATCTATTTTTCGGGTTTCCCACGCTTAGGCGAAGGTGCCCACGTGAGGAAGCATACCCGCGCAGGGTACGCCGAAAATGCCTTGCTTAGCTACCGGTTGCAGCGAAGTAGGTTTAAGAAAACGCTTTTTCCGGCCGACTGCCGGGTTTCACCACCGGAATACCTGCCCGGCAAAGCGGGCAATCATCGGGTGCGTAGGTGGCCGCCGTTACCGGCAGCAGGGCAAAGTTCGGAAAAGAAAGTGAGGCTTGCCCACCCGTGCGGTCAATTAAACTTGCCACGGCCAAAACTTTTGCGCCCAGCCCCTCTAACAGCCGCGCTACTTCGTTGGTGCTCTTGCCGGTAGTCACGACGTCTTCGGCAATAACAATCTTTTGACCCGGCTCAATGGTGAAGCCCCGCCGCAAGGTCATCTGCCCGGTATCATCCCGCTCCGTAAAGATGCCGGGCACGCCTAGCTGGCGAGCCAGCTCATACCCAATCACCACGCCACCCATAGCTGGCCCTACCACCACATCAGGCTGCAAACCGGCTGCCTGAATCTGCCGGGCTAGCTCTGCCGCGGCGGGTGCTGCTAGGTCGGGCCGGCGCAAGAACCTGGCACACTGCACGTAGGTATCAGAATGCAAGCCGGAAGAAAGACGGAAGTGACCACGCAGCAGCGCGTCTTCTTGCAGTAGTTGCTGCTCTAGCGTTTCGGAGGTGAAGGTGGTTGGGGTGGAGGACATGTATGTTTTATTCGGAGCCTTCTGTTGAAATGATTACTGATTCTAACCCAATATTAAGGCCCAGCAGCACATCCATACTATCTTCTTCGGCCTTAACAACTAACATCGTATACTCTTCTCGTGCCTTCATCAGGACGTATTCTATCCGCTCTATTCTGATGGTTAACGTTGTAAACCCATTCAAGGAAATATGAGCATACCATCCTTCCTGTATCAAACCAGTCGTAATCAGCCCTATTAGATAGAACTCCTTACGTCGTGGAATAGCGAAGCTGTCAATAACCTCAAACGTTCCTTGTACAGACTCACGGTTGGTGGACATTGACACTTTATAGATACGTTCGGCCTAGGCCACTACCGGGCGAAACTGGTTGATCTGTGCTACCAGCTCCCGAGCTGCGGCACCGGCATCATCTGCTTGCCACAACGCGCGCGACGTATTAATAAGAAGACCGGAGCCATCAGCGCGCAGGCCGGCTTTCAACGTGGCTTGCAAGTCGCCGCCTTGGGCACCTACGCCGGGCACCAAGAACCACTGCTCGGGCGAGAGGCGACGCATACGGGCAACGGCTTCGGCGTTGGTAGCACCTACCACTAGGCCTATACCCCCGCCATGCTGCTCATCGAGCTTGCGGGCTATGGTAGCGGCGCAATCTGACAGGGAGCCGCCGCGGGTGAGGGCTACATCCTGCAGGGAATGAGTGGGCTTATTGCTGGTTTTAGCCAGCACGAACACTAGCTTGCCGGGCAGGGCAAAGGGAACAATAGCGTCGTCGCCCATATACGGGTTCACGGTTACGCCGTCGGCCCCAACGATGTCGTAGGCAAAGCGGGCATAGTGGTCGGCAGTGTTGGCAATGTCGCCGAACTTGCCGTCCAGAATAACCGGGATGCTTTCGGGAATGCGCTGCACGGTTTCGCGAAGCAGCTTCACGCCATCTTCCCGGCTGAGGAAAAAGGCTAGGTTGGGCTTGAAAGCAGCAGCGTACTCGCTGGTTTGGTCAATGACCTGGGCTAGGCGACGCGCAACCTGCGCATCATCGCCTACAGGGTCGAGGCCTACACAGAGCAGGGAATTGGCCGCCTGTACGCGGTGAAGTAGCTTTTCCATGAGGTGGGAAGTGGCGCGAACCGGGCGGCTCGCGGTGGGAGAAACTGGGTTCTAACTAATTAGCGGGCAACTCACTACTAAGGCCGGGCCTGCGAAGGCTCTGGCACCAAGTGCCCGCACTCAGCTGCCAGCCGGGCGGCCAAGCCAGGTTCCAGCCATTCGCCGCTGGCTACCTGCACAGCAACGGCACCACAGCGCAGATAATCACTGACATGAGCGGCCGTAAACACGCCGCCCGTCCCGAAAATGGGCAACGTAATACGCTCATCGTGAGCGAGCTCCCATACGCAGCGCAAGGCCACTGGCCGCAAGGCCTCACCCGACAGGCCACCTGCCACTGGTGCGGCCGTAGCATCATCGGGCAGGTGCAAAGCTTTCAGTAGATTGGTAGCCGCCAACGCATCGGCGCCGCCAGCTTGCGCCCCGAGCGCCAAGCCACGAATGTGCTCTGGCCACGGTGGCAGCTTCACGATTACGGCGGCCTCAGGGCCTAGCTCGTTGCGCACGGCTTGGGTAGCTTCGCGTACGAATTTGGCGTTTAGTTCTTCGCCTTTGCCAGTATCTGGCTGGGCGATGTACACCTCTACGCCGGCAATTAGGTCGCCAGCTTCGCGGGCCAGGAAGCGCGCAATTTTGCGAAAGCCCGGAATGCCGGGCGCCGTGATGCTCACGAACACTGGCACGCCGTACCGCCGCAGGTTGGGCAAGTACTCCTGCACCAGAATTTCAGCGCTTTCAGTGCGCATATTGGTGGCGTTCAGCAAGGTTTGGTCAGCGACCTGCCAAATGCCTTCTTCGTAGAGCCCGGGCTTTGGCTCCATGGTCACGGTGCGGGTGAAAATCGCCCCCAGTCGCTCGTAGCCTGTTCCATCCAGCTGCCAGGGGGCGGCCGCGAGGCACACGGGGTTCTGGAGCGTGAGTTTGCCGAGTTGCATATAGTTTAAAAAGCTATGATTTCGCTGGCCGCCGCACTCCCAAGCCGGAGCAGGCTACCACTAAATCAGACGAAAACACTACCCTTAGCCTGGGCCTAAAGTAGTTAACATTTATTCCTTTTGCGCCCGAAAAAACGGGGTGGCCAATTCGCGGACCGACTTGCGTCAGAATCCCCCCTGATTTCTATCACCCCGCTTCCTTGATCCACCCCGCCCCGCTGCCGCCTTCAGGTGGGAAACGGGATTGTCGTCGGGTTTGCTAGTTTTTATGATCTAGCGTCAGATCACTATCCTTACCAAAGCAAAGCGCCCGGCTATAGAACCGGGCGCTTGCGAAGGAGCCAGACTAGATTACGCAGTCGCGGATGTCTTTCTGACTGGAGATGAACGGGGCTACATGGGCCGTGCCTACGCCGGCACCCGAGGGCAGGTTCACGTTGCGGGTGGCGGCGGGAGCGGCGACTACCATCTGCTGGGCGAGGGTGGTATTGTCGTTCATGAGGTGGCTACCAGTAGGGGGTGAGAAAAGCGGGTGGAAGTGCTGGTTTTCGCAAGGCTTGCCGAGCCGACAGGGCATAAAAAAACCGCTTCGAAAACCGAAACGGTGAAAGCGGCAAAACCAATAAAACCGAAAGAGTCAACGGGAGAAACAACCTTTCGGTCATCTCGCAGGACGGCGTTTCGCTCGGTCCCGCGCTTCATCAGATTGGGTTGATTTAGCTGAAGCACGGTGCAAAAGTACTACTCTTATTTTCACTAGCAAGGACATTTATGTTAATTATTTGTTATCTGAAAATTACCCAATATCGGTTTAAACTTAGCACACACCTAGAAAACACTTTTATTATCTGTCTGCTATTCAGGTTGTTTCAACAGTATTATGTATCCTAGTATTCATCAAAGCTTATTACACACGTGCTAGAGCAAGTCGTTCTTGCCGCATATATCATTCTGAGAATCGATGTCTCAATATTAGAAATATACAAACAGTGAACTTCCAGCCACTATTATAGTGTATACTAGCCGCCACGGACCAGTAAAAATCATCTTTTCGTAGTCTATTTCGGGTAATCTATACCAAATTATGAGCTACCTGCGCCAACCAGTGTCTTAACATATTTATAATACTAGTTCCTTTATAATAAGCCGCAAGTAACTGTTATCTTTGTTCTACAGGGGCTTTTTGCATGTTTTTCTAAACTTCTTCTCTCTTTGCTATGAAAAAAGTACTACTTAGCTTACTTGTACTCGGGATGATGACGCTGACACCGGAGGTGCAAGCCCAGACCGATGCACCGGCCCCTGTTGGATACAGCGAACGGGTACCCGCCGAAAACCTAGATAACATTACTCTTTACCGCCGTGCACTAGACTGGGCACAGAACCGTTTTTCTTACGGCCCGAAGTCGGGGATGAAGGTGGATGAAAGCGCCGGAACTGTTCGGGTAACGGGCACGGGTAAAGTGAAGCAAGTAGACACCAAAGGCAAGGAGCAGGAGTTGCCGGTGCTATTCGATTTCTCCTTCCGAGCTACCGGAACTGGCTACGAATACAGCATCGGCTCGTTCCGGGTTATTCCGGATACCAAGCAGCCCTCCCAGACTGTACCCTTTGATCAGTACCGGGCCCAGCTTCAGGAAGAAAAGAGCAACGACAAAACCCGCAACGACCGGCGTATTACGGCTCAGGCCACTTCTCTGGCCAGTGAAGCCGCCATGTCGTTTCGTTCATATATGAACAGCACCCCAGCCGAAGGACAGGTGGGTGTGGCCGGCGGCGAAAACTAGGCCTTTCTACTAGCCTCTTACATCAGCAAAGCCTCTGCTCGAAACGTTGTGTTTCGAGCAGAGGCTTTGCTGATGTAAGAGGCACTTGCCACCCAAATTGACCCTAGTATTTCTCTGCCTGAGCAGTCGAGTAGTCGGCACTTGACTAGCAACTCACTAGGCAGTGCCAGAGCGCAAACCGCTACATTATAATCACTTGTTTACTAAGCAGTAATATCCTGGTCAACGCGACACTACAGACGGCTCCTATTTCATCCTGCACCTACACTGGCCGGAAAAGAGAAAAGCCGCGTTGCAGCGCGGCTTTTCATTCAAATCACTCCTCTATTCACCCTCACTTCACTCAGTACAAACTTACAACGACGCCCTCAAGGAAAGGCGCCACCTTAGACTAATAACATAAATTTAAAGATGAACAGCCGCTTCTGCTAGATTAAAAGAAGTTGCCACCTACACGTAGCTTAACAAGCTTAGAGTGAGGCAAAAGTAAACCCCGACTACACGTAGCCAGGGTTTGCTCTTACGGAGGACCTAGTGAATTAGCTGGTGGGGCCGTTATCTACGCGGGCCTCAACGGTAGTTTGCACCGCCGAGGATACGGCTGAAAGCAGGTTGTAGCCCGTTGCCGATTCAATGGCATCGACGGTAGTGCGGTAAGCGCTCCAGGAAGTATTGAGGGCGTTATCGTTGGGCGTGTCAATGGCAATAACCCGCGTACTGGTCGTGACGCGGGCTGCGTCGCCGGTGCCGTTTGGCAGCACCACAATCACTTTCCACACACGAGCCGGTACGGTAACGCGGCCGGCATCGAGGGTGGTTGCGTACCCCGCCGAGCCCGTTCCGCCTTTGCCGTAGCTGCCCATGATGATGTATAGCTCATTACCAGCACTAACCAACGTGCGGCAATAGTTTTCCAGGTTAGCCCAGGTCCGCTGGTTGTTGTTGGGAGCCTGCGGAATCATGTTGCTCATCAGGAACGTGGCCGAGTTATCGGCAATAGAGGCCGTCCGGTCGGCGGAGGGGCAGTTGTGGCCTCTGTCGAAGCCCGAGCCAGTGTAGCTGGTGCTGGAAACGCGGTACCAGCCAGAAGGCAGGGTGTTATCGGGCGCAAAATTATCTTGGCGGGGCGTGCTGCCCAACCATGCGCTGCTCAGGTGCCAGCTTACCCAGTTCGGCGTGCCCCGGTCGCGGTGATACGACATGGAGAACTGCGACTTGGTAACAAGGTAATTCCAGTAGTAATACGGATCGGCTACGGCACCGCTGGGGTTGCCCAGCGCCAGGTTATTGTCGCGGGTGGCTGTGGCATCGGCCTGCAGCACAACGGGAGCCGGACCGGCGGTGGGCACTACTTCGTCCTTGGCGCAGGACACGGCTAAGCTGGCCAGCAGAGCGAGGCTCAGCAAGCGAATAGGAGTACGCAGCATTGAGAAAGGTTTTTGGTTGTGGAAGAATGAGAGCATTGCGTAGGCAAAGGTGGAGCTTAGCGCCTAAGCGGAGGTTAACATACTATTATCATTTCGGGCATAAGTACAATCAACAAGATTTTACACAATTGTCGGCGCAACAAACCAGCATGTCCTGAACGCAGGAAAGCCCCGCTGCCTGCAACAACGGGGCTTCCAATTCAAGAAAAATAAGTGAGATAAGGATAGGTGGATAAAGGGTAACTACTACCTAGCGGCCTTGCACCAGCAGGCGCTGCGCCGCCACTTGCTGCCCCGCATTATTCACGAGCACTACCTGGTACAAGCCAGTTGGCAGCGCCGAGGTAGCTAGTGCGGCGTCACTGCCGCTAACTGTTTGCTGGCTTACCAAGCGCCCCTGCATGTTGTAAAGCATCAACTGATAAGCTCCGGCGGGCAGGCCCTGCCATTCGGCTCGGACTACCTCGGTGGCGGAAGCAGGGCTCGGGAATACCGTTAGGGCCGGGCCCTGCGGAGCAGGCTGCACCACGGCTACCTCCGAGAAAGTTTCTTTTCCGTCCAGGTCCACCTGCCGCAACCGGTAGTACAGTACTGCCGAGCGTACAGCGGAGGCATCCGCGTCGCGCAGGGTGTAGTGCCGGGCCCCGGTGGAGTTGCCAGCCGCTACTAGGCGCCCTATTGCCTTGAACTCAGACTTGGTACCGATGGCGCGCTCCACCAGGAAGTGGCTGCTGTTGAGCTCCGATGCGGTCTGCCAGTGTAGCACCACACTCGTACCGCTAGTTCGGGCCGTGAAGGCAACCAGCTGAACTGGCAGCGGAGCAGGCCGATTAATGGTGGTTGGGAAGCCTACGGGCCGGTCTTCAGCAAAGCCGTAGTACACCTGCGTATTGTTGAGCAGAGCTACGCCGTTGTCAATTTCAATTTCAACCCAGTCGAAGTCGCGGGTGGTTAGGAAGGAAACCTCCTGACGGCCATCGGCGAGCAGCTCCAGCTTCAGAAATGAGCTACCAGAAGCACTTTCTACCAGCACGCTGCCATCGGTACCAGTAGAACCCGTACCGGTTCCGCCCGAGTAGGTGTTGATTTTGATGTTAGAGAGCAGATTCACATCAAGTAAGCCGGAAGCAAGGCCTAGCACGGCGCCTGCCACATTGCCGGCCCGGCCGGCCCCATCGAGGCGAAGCTTCAGGCGGGTGGTGCCGCCCAACGCTAGCGCCGTTTTGATGGTGGCGTAGTTGGTGGTCACGTCCTGGTCGGCGGCATTACCGGGGTTCGTGACGGAGCAGCCAATACAAGCCAGGCTGTTGTTGACCTGAAAGTTACCGGCCGGATCAACAAACTCCGAAAGCAGCGGTGCCTGATCTTCAAATACGCGCGGTTCTACTCCAAATCCGTAATACAGGCGCAGGTCGTCAGTTACACTCGCCAGGCTGGTGCGCTGAATTTCAACTCTATCAAAGGGCTTGGTGGTAGCAAAGTTCACGTTGTACTGCTGGTTGGGCAGCACGTTCAGGTCGAGCAGGGCGGCACCAGAGCCAGACTCTTGCGCCACACCGCCTAGGTAGGTAGTTACCTTCAACTCGTCCAGCACCCGGGCATCGAGCACGGTGTTGCTGCCGAGCACAAACCCGGCGTGGTAGCCGGCCGGGGCCGCACCTTCCAGCTGCGTCTGAAACGTGGTGGGGCAGCTTACATCCAACAGAGAGCCTAGGGTGGCGTAATTGGTTAGGCTCTGGTCAACGGCGTTGAGCGGGTTGCTCACGTTTGAATTTACGCACACCGTCAGGCCATCGGTGCTAACGCTGGTGCTGTAGCTGCTGGCCGTGGGCGCCGCAAACCTCGATACGTAGCCCAGGGCCGTTTCCACTACATTGGCATCAATGGCATAGCCGTAGTAAACCTTTAGGTTGTAGTTTAGGCTTAGCAATGATGCCGCTTCCAGCTCCAGTTGGTCGAAGGGTTTGGTGGCCAGAAACTCAATCCGGGTTTTGCCACTCTGACTACCTAGTAATTCCTTGACTAGCGTGGCATCTACGGCTTTTTCTTCCTGAAGCACCGAGGTAGTGCCGTTTTTCAGGTAGGTGCGCACTATCAGCACGTTGGCAGTGCTCAGGGGCAGCGAATTTAGCACCCCACCAATGCGCTCTACCGCGAAGCCTGCCCGGTAGTTGGCCGGCGCCATTGACGCTAAATCGACGCGCAAACGCAACGAACTGCTTACCAGCGAAGTGGGCACATTCATTATTGCGCCCGAGTTGAAGTTGGTGTCGCTTACGCGCTCCAAGCTGTCGATGCGCCCAAAGCAGGTGGTTATTTCAATGCCCGTGATGGGCACTTCGGTAGTGGTGCAGGTCCGGATGGTACGGCTTCCGTTGGGGCCGGTGTTGGAGTAGATGGGCGCACTGGCGGCCCAACCGGTTTGCAGGCCCAAACTGAGCAGCACGGCAAATGCAAATATGCAAGAGGGTAAAAATCTGTAAAAGAGGCTCATAGCGCAGGTAGTTAGCTGTCACTCATAAATAGTTATGAGCTAACTCAACCTTATCAATTCCGTCGCCATTGTGCTGCCATAAATACTTACTATTGAGTATCAGTAACTTATTAGTATCATAAGAACTATATATTGTTCCATTCCGAGATTCCCAATCCTAAAACGAGAAAGTTTGGTATAGCCGGATTTCCCGCTTATACTCGCAGTATCGCCCTATTCCTCTGCCTCACGGCCTCTGAAAACTTACTTTCCAAGAATTGAATATTCCAATGAACCGTATCTCCGTATCCGGAATTATGATTGGAACGAATCATTCTTGCTGCATCCCTCTTCTACTTTTCCATGAGCGTTTTATTACCTGTTTGCATTTTTATTGTCGAGGATAATGCGTGGTATGGTGAGCTTCTGGAATACAAGCTGGCCCAGAACCCCGATTACACCATCCGCCGCTTTACAACCGCGCAGGCCTGCCTTGATAACCTTTCCGACAAACCCGATATCATCACGCTGGATTATTCCTTGCCCGATGGCCAGGGCGACCAGGTGCTCCGCCAGATTAAGGAGCGCCTGCCGGAGGTAGCCGTCATTGTCATTTCGGGTCAGGAAGATGTGCGCACAGCTATCGGCTTGCTGCGCCAAGGCGCCTATGACTACCTAGTAAAAGACGAGGAAACCGCCGACCGCCTCTGGAACACCGTGGGCAACATCCGCAAGCAGATAGAGCTGCGGCAGGAAAACACGCGCCTGCGCGAGCAAATCGGGCAGAAATACGACCCTAAGCGCGCCATCCTGGGCGAGAGTCCGCAAATCAAGCAGCTCTTTACCCTCATTGAAAAGGCGGCCCGCACCAACATCACCGTTTCCATCAGCGGCGAAACCGGAACTGGCAAAGAGCTAGTAGCCAAGGCTATTCACTTCCGCTCAGAGCGGCGCAACGGAGCATTTGTGGCCGTGAACGTGGCCGCAGTTCCGCGCGAGCTGATAGAAAGTGAGCTGTTTGGGCACGAGAAAGGCGCCTTTACGGGCGCTATTGCCCGCCGCATCGGCCGCTTTGAGGAGGCGCACCGGGGCACCCTGTTTCTGGATGAGGTAGCTGAGCTCGATATCAGCCTGCAGGCCAAGCTGCTGCGCGTGCTGCAGGAGCGGGAAGTAACGCGTGTGGGCAGCAACACCCGCATTCCGTTTGATGCCCGCCTGATGGTAGCTACTCACCGCGACCTAGCCCAGGAAGTGCAAGAGGGCCGTTTCCGCGAGGATTTGTACTACCGGCTATTGGGCCTCCCAATTCAGCTGCCGCCGTTGCGCGAGCGGGGCCAGGATATTCTGCTGCTGGCCAACACGTTTCTGCAGGACTTCTGTACCCAAAACAACATGGCGGCCTGCCGGCTTTCGGCGGCGGCTGAGCACAAGCTGCTGCACTACGCCTTCCCGGGCAATGTGCGGGAGTTGAAAGCCGTGATGGAGCTAGCCGCCGTACTAGCTGAAAACGACGAAATACAGCCCCACGACCTGCCTCTGCGCCATCCTCAGGCAGCGGCGCCCGAGGCGGGAGGTGAGCTGGCTAATGAATCGTTGCGCCTCCAAACGGCGGCCATTGTGCAGCGCTACTTGGATATGCACGAGGGAAATATTCTGCAGGTAGCGGCCAAGCTACAAATCGGTAAGTCTACCATTTACCGTATGGTACAGAACAACGAGGTCCGCATCCGCTGACCTGGCACCGGACCATACTATGAGTTCTATCAGCACCCGTCATCTGGAGCGCCAGCTTCGGCACACGCGCATGGCTTGGCAGCAAGCGCAGCAGGAGCTGGCCGAGCTGAAAAGCCGAACCCAAGCTGCCTCAGCGCAAGCCGCCGCCCTGCTCGATACCATGACCACCGCCATCCTGGCCGAAGACCAGGACCATGTGGTAACGCTGCTGAATCAGCGGTTGTGCGACTTATTTGGCCTAGCAAACCCGCCGGCGTACTACCTGGGTCAGCGCTCCGAACTGCTGTTGCAGGAAAGCCGCACGAAGCTGCATCAGCACACTGCCGCTGAACAGCAGAATGCCCGCCTGATTGCCGAGCAGGAGCGCGTGAGCGGCATGCTGCTGCGGCTGCGCAACGGCATGATTCTGCAGCAGGATTACCTGCCGGTGGTACAGCAGGGCACGACGCGCCTGCACATCTGGAGCTATGAGGATGTAACGGAGCGCCAGCAGGCGCAGGAGCGCGTGCAGGAGCTTTCGCGCCTCGCGGAGCAAAGCCCCCAGCCCATTATCCGGTTTAACCGCGCCGCAGAGGCCCAATATGCCAACCCGGCCGCAGCGCCGGTACTGGAAGCCTTGTATCAGCCCACCGAAGCCGACTGCCGGCAGCTCATACAGCGGGAAATTGCCCGGGCCCTAGCCACCGGCGAGCCCCGAACCGTGGACAAGCAGCTGGCCGGTGAGTTCTACCTCTGGACCATTGCCCCGCTCTCAGAGGAAGAAGGCGCCAATCTGTACCTGACCAATATCACGGCCCGCCGCCGCGCCGAGGCCGAACTTATGCGCAGCCAGCTATTCACGGCCCGCATCAACGACACGGTACCTACCATCGTGTTTATCTACGACCTGCTCACCAACACTATTCAGTACTGCAACCGGCAAAGCGAGGTGCTGCTGGGCTATGCTCCCGAGGAAGTGCTGGCCATGGGCTCGGAGCTGGGCCAGCGCCTGCTCCACCCCGATGACCGCCTGCTGGCGCTTACCAAAAGCCCGCAGCGGCTGGTGATGCAGGATGGCGAAGTGATGAGCTCCGAGTACCGGGTAAAGCATCGGGATGGCTCGTGGCGGTGGCTAAGCCTGAAGAGTACCTGCTTTACCCGCCAGCCCAACGGCCGGGTGTGGCAGATGGTGGTATCGGCGGCTGATGTGACGGAGCGGCGCCTCACGGAGGAAGAGCTGCGCCAGAGTCGCCTGTTTGTGGAGCGCATCACGGAAACCACGCCCAACCTGATTTATATCTATGATATAGAAAAGGAAGCGAATGTGTACTGCAATCAGTTTATTGAAACAGTGCTGGGCTACACCGACCAGGAGTTGCAGGAAATGGGCGACCGAATGCTGGAGAAGATAATGCCCGCTCCTGAAGCTGTGCGGCTGCGCAAGCACTTTGAGGAAGTAGCCACCCTAGCCGATGGCCAGATTCTACATCTGGAGTACAGCCTTTACCACCGCGACGGCACGTTGCGCTGGCTGCGCAGCAGCAATACCCCCTTTGCCCGCGATGCGCAGGGCCGCGTAACCCAGGTGGTAGGCTCCGGCGAGGATATCACGCGCTGGAAAACCGCTGATGAGCAGCGCCGCTCGGCCACCCGCCGCCTGGCCGAGCAAAACCGCCTGTTTCGCCAGGTGATTGATACCGTGCCCAACTTGATTTACCTCAAGGATGCCCGAGGCAATTACGTGCTGGCCAACCAGGCCACGGCTGCGCTGTACTGCCTCACCAACGAAGCCCTGCTACAAACCTCGGCCACGGAGCTGCAGCAACGCTTTCCGGACCTTATTCGCCACCGTGCCCTTGACGACCAGATCCTGAGCACCCAACAGGACATGGACCTGGAAGATACCTTTACAGATGCCCGGGGCAACCAGCGCTGGTTCCAGATCCTGAAGCGCCCGTTTGTACTGGCCGACGGCACCGTGCAGGTACTAGGGGTTGATAACGACATAACCGCCCTGAAACAGACGGAGCTGGCCTTGCAGCGCGCCAAGGAGGTAGCTGAGCAAAACGCCCAGGCCCGCCAGACCTTCCTGACCAACATGAGCCACGAAATCCGGACGCCGATGAACGGCATTATGGGACTGGCGGAGCTGTTGGCCAAAACTTCCCTGACGGAGCAGCAGCACCAATACCTGCATCATATCCGCTACTCGGCCGAAAACCTGCTGGTGGTCATCAACGATATTCTGGATATGGCCCAGCTTGGGGCCGGGCGCGTGCGGGTGGAGGCAGTACCATTTGAGCTGCAGGAAGTGGTGAAAGCCAGCGGCCAAGCTCTGCAAGCCAAAGCCGATGAAAAAGGCATCCGGCTGCGGCTGGAGCTTCCCTCAGACGGTGGCTCTATCTGGGTGCTCGGCGACCCATACCGGCTGCGGCAGGTGCTGCTGAACCTGCTCAGCAACGCCATCAAGTTCACGCAAACCGGCGAAGTGCTGCTCACCTGCCGCCGGGTAAGCCTAGCCTCAGAAGCACCGCGCTACCAGTTTTCGGTGGAGGATACGGGCATTGGCATTTCCGATGGGCAGTTGCAGCAGCTGTTTGAGCCCTTCACGCAGGCTTCGGCCAGCACCGCCCGCGAGTACGGCGGCTCGGGCCTGGGGCTTAGCATTTCGCGGGGCCTAGTAGAGCTGCTCGGCGGGGAGCTGAGCGCTGAAAGCCGCCTGCACCAAGGCAGCACCTTCCGCTTCACGCTGCAATTTGGCCCGGCCTCGGCACCGGCGCCGGCCCCAGAACCGGCAGCCCCCAATTACCAGGCACTCAGTAGGCGCCGGGTGCTGCTCACGGAAGATAATCGCGTCAATCAGTTTCTAATGCAGGCCATGTTGCGCGGCTGGGGCATGGTAGTGGATACCGCGTCGTCGGGCCCGGAAGCTGTGGCGCTGTTTCAGCAACATGCCTATGATGTGGTACTGATGGACATTCAGATGCCCGGCATGGATGGGGTAGCCGCCACGCGCCTGCTCCGCGAGCACCCAGAGTCGGCGCGGGCCGCCACGCCGGTAGTGGCTCTCACGGCTCACGCCATGCAGGGAGAAGCGGAGCGTTACCAGGCCGCCGGCCTCAACGCCTACCTGTCTAAGCCGTTCCGCCAAGAAACCCTTTTCCACCTCTTGCAGGAGTTGCTACCCCCAGCAACTACGCAAACCCTTTCTCCAGAACCACCAAAATCACTACCCATTAACCAGCCAGAAACCTCCCCGGAGCCGGCGGGCACCGCCGTGTACGATTTGAGCAGTTTGCGCAAATTCTCCAACAACGACGAAGCCTTTATCCGGCGGCTGGCGCACCTGTTTATCAGCACTACTCCGCCCACACTGGCCGAGCTAGAGCAGCACCTGCAGACGCGCAATCTGGCCCAGCTGGGCGCGGCGGCCCACCATTTGAAAAGCTCCGTGGATGGCCTGCACATTGAGGCCCTGCGCGACGTACTTCGCGCCATCGAAAACGCTGCCTATACCCCCGAAACCGCCGACTGGAACCAGTTGGAGCAGCAGGTGCAGGTGGTTCGGCAGACTGTGGACCTGGCCATTCGGCAGCTGTGGGAGGAATTTCCGGACTAGCCTCCGCTGGAAGCACAACCGAAAAGCCGCACCGCGGTTATAGTATGCAGCATGAATACTGAACCCCAGGTAGCCTCTCCCGAAATACTCGATACTGTGGTTATAGGAGCCGGGCAGGCCGGGCTGGCGGCGGGCTACTACCTGCAGCAGCAGGGTGTGCGGTTTGTGGTGCTGGATGAGCGCCCCACCGTTGGCCACGTATGGGCCTCCCGCTATGACTCGTTGCGGCTTTTCTCGCCGGCTTGGGCTAGTAACCTGCCTGGTTTGCCGTGGCCAGGCAACCCGCGCCGCTACCCAACCAAAGCGGAAGCGGCGGCTTACCTGCACGACTATGCCGCTCATTTTCAGCTGCCCGTACTCACCGGGCAGCGCGTTATCAGGGTGCAGCCTGCTGCCGATGGCTACCTCGTACTGACGGAGGTAGGCCAGCAGTTTAGCTGCCGCCATGTTGTGGTGTGTACCGGCCCGTACTCGGCGCCGCGCATTCCGGAGTTCAGTTACCAGTTGCCCGTCGGCGTGCTGCAGCTGCACAGTAGCGAGTACCAGCGGCCCGGCCAGTTGCCGGCTGCGGGGCCGGTAGCCGTGGTAGGCAGCGGCAACTCAGCCCTGCAGATTGCCGCTGATGTAGCCGCTACAGGCCGGCAGGTTTTTGCGGCCTACGATGAGAAAACGCCGGCCATGCCTAACAACACGGCCATGTGGGCGCTGCTCCTGACCACCCGCATACTGGAAGCCGGCCACGACACTTGGCTGGGACGCTACATGCGCAGCCAGCCCGAGCCCGTGGTAAGCGCCGATTTGCACAAGCTGCGGCGCCTGCCTAGCGTTCAGTTTATTGGCCGGGCCGTGGCGGCTACTTCCCAAGCTGAAATCAAAGGGCGGCAGGCAACTACACCGCCCCTAGGGGCCGTGGTGTGGGCAACCGGCTTTGCGCCCGACTACGGCTGGCTGCACGTGCCCGGCGCCCTCACCCCCGATGGGCACCCTCGGCACCAGCGGGGGTTGAGCCCGGTTCCGGGGCTAGCGTTTCTGGGGTTACCTTGGTTGCACAGCCGCCGCTCGGCGCTTATGGGTGGCGCTGCGGCCGATGCAGCACATGTAGTAGACAAACTATTGAAAAGGACATAATTATACTGCAACTACCTACCCCACTTAGGGGTTATACTTGTATCAACTTCGCAGGCAGCCCGAGCTTCATGGCTTTTCCTGGGTGCGAGGTTTTCTTTTCTCTTAATCCTATTTTGTATGACGCTGCTGATTTTCCTCGGAATTGCGCTGGCTACTGCCCTGCTCGGTTTCGACACGGTAAACAACCTGAAAGCAATGCTAAAGCCGATTCCGGTGCGCGCTCAAAACCGCCGCTAGTTTTCGGGCATACTGCCTTCTCATAGTAAAGCACCTCTACCGTAGGTAGAGGTGCTTTTTTATGGGTAATTGGGGCTGTAGCCTCACAAAAAAAGAGCAGCCACAGCACTGCTCTTTTAAATCAGGGAAATCAGGTTGAGCCTAGGCGTTGCCCTAGCGAATGACCAGCTTGCGCATTTCGCTGGCATTGTCGGCTTCCAGCTTCACGTAGTACAGGCCGTTGGCAAACTTGCTCAGATCGAGGGTGCGGGTGTACCGGTCGTTGAGTTCGGTCAGGGTTTCGCGGTACATCACCGTCCCGATGACGTTGAGCACGCGCAGCTCCAGCTTGCGGCCTTCAAACCCATTGATGGCAATGTGCACAATACCGGTGCTCGGGTTAGGATACACCAGCAAAGCTTTGTCTTCGCTGGTAGTCAAGCGAGTGGGGGCGGCAGGCTTACTGCCGGGCTGCGCTTCGGCTGGCAGCACAGTGCCGCTCAGTCCCAAAGCAAGTGGAACACACAAAAACAACACGCGTAGGAGTTTCATCATACAAAGCGGTGGGGGAGTAGCATGAAGGTCGTTACAGAATAGACAATAACGACGCGGATTGGTTTAGGTTAACAAAAGTAACAAGGCTTTTTATTTAGGTTGCCAGAATATAACTCATCTTCGATAAAAGACTTGCTTTTATCTTCTTTCTCACGCTTTTATCCGATGAAATAAGTTGGACGTTGTCATTATTGGAGGCGGACTGGGTGGATTATGCGCGGCCCTAGACCTACGCCAGCGCGGCCACAGCGTGACGCTGCTGGAGCGGCGGCAGTACCCATTTCATCGGGTGTGCGGCGAGTATATTTCCAACGAGGCCCTCCCCTACCTGCGCCGCCTCGGGGTTGATCCGGCTCCGTTGGCGCCAGCCGCTATTTCGGAGCTGCACATTAGCTCGCCGGCCGGCCGCGTGCTGTCGGCCCCTTTGGATCTGGGCGGCTTTGGCGTCAGTCGCTACCTGCTCGATGCCTTTCTGCTGGAGGCCGCCGTAGCGGCGGGTGTTACCGTGCTGCAGCAGACCACCGCCACCGCCGTCGCGTTTGACGCGGCCGCTGATCAGCACCACGTAACGCTGGCCGATGGCCGCCAGCTTACGGCGCGGGTAGTACTAGGGGCGTATGGCAAGCGCAGCTCCCTCGACCGCCAGTTGCAGCGAGCTTTTTTCACCCAACGCTCGCCTTACCTGGGCGTGAAATATCACTTGCGCTACCCCAGCATGCCGCGCCACCTGATTGCGCTGCACAACTTCTCTGATGGGTACGCGGGTATTTCGGCCATTGAAGACGACAAGTACTGCTTTTGCTACCTCACTACGCGCCGCAACCTGAAGGCCCACGGCACCATTCCGCAGCTAGAGGAGCACGTGCTGGCCCGTAACCCGCACCTGCACCACATTTTGGAGCACGCCGAAGTGCTGTATCCACAGCCCGAGGTGATCAACGAAATATCCTTCGCGCCCAAAACCTGCGTGGAAGACCACGTGCTACTGTGCGGCGATGCAGCCGGCCTGATTACGCCCTTGTGCGGCAACGGCATGGCCATGGCCATGCACGGCGCCCACTTGGCTTCACAGCGCATTGATGCCTTTCTGCGCAACCGACTAGCCCGCCCCGCGCTCGAAACCGCCTACCACCACGACTGGCACCAGCACTTTGGAGCCCGGCTGCGGGTAGGGCGGGCAGTACAGCGCCTGTTTGGACAACCGGTGCTCAGCGAAGCCGTGGTGAACGGCCTGCGGCTGTGGCCGGGCGGAGTGCAGGCCCTTATGCGCCAAACGCATGGGGCCGTTTTCTAACTTTTTGCGCCCGAGCTACTTGGCCTACTAGCCTCCGTTGGGCTCTGAACCGGAAACCAACCCGCCGGTTGTTAAATCGAATACAATCAAGCAAACAACGAAATATTACAACCTTCTACCTTGCTTTTATGCGTAAACTGCGCTGATGAGTAGTTATCTGTGTGCCATTGGCACAGCCAACCCGCCCCACCGTATTCCGCAGCTTCAGATTGCCGACTTCATGGCCAGTGCCTTAGAGCTGGATGAGGCCGGCACGCGCAAGCTCCGCGCCCTCTACCGCGTGTCGGGCATTGGGCAGCGCTTTACGGTGCTTCCGGATTATGCCCGCGCCAATGGCGAATTCGAGTTTTTCCCGAATACGCCGGGCCTGGAACCGTTCCCGTCAGTGGGCCAGCGCATGGCCGAGTACCGCCGCCACGCCCTGCCCCTTTCGGTGCAGGCCGTGCACGACTGCTTGCAGCAACTACCCGACGTAAAAATTGGCTCCGTCACGCACCTGATTACCGTGAGCTGCACGGGCATGTACGCTCCTGGGCTGGATATTGAGCTGGTAGCTGCTCTCGGGCTGCCGGGCCATGTGCAGCGCACGTGCGTAAACTTTATGGGCTGCTACGCAGCCGTAAACGCTCTTAAGCTAGCCTCTGCGTTTTGTCGGGCCGATGCCGAGGCGCGGGTGCTAATTGTGTGCACCGAGCTGTGTACCTTGCATTTCCAGAAAAGCCAAGCCGATGACCACTTGGTTTCCAATGCCCTGTTTGGCGATGGCGCAGCTGCTGTGCTGGTGCAGGGGCACCCCCGCCCTACCGGTGCCTGCCTGGAGTTAACGGCTTTCCACTGCGGCCTGGAGCCCGACGGACAGGCAGACATGGCCTGGCACATCAACAACTTTGGGTTTGAGATGACGCTCTCCTCGTATGTACCGCGCATGATTCAGCAGGGCATTGGGCGGCTCACCCAGGATTTGCTGGCCGAACTGCCCGTGGCGCTCGAAGACATTCAAGCCTTTGCCATTCACCCGGGCGGGCGCAAAATTCTGGAAGCCATTGAGCAGGCCCTAGGGCTCACCGCCCACGATAACCGCTTTGCGTACCAAGTACTGCGCGAATACGGCAACATGTCATCGGCCACAGTGCTGTTTGTGCTGCGCGACCTGCTGGCTTCTCTGTCTGCTGCTGATGCCAGTGCCCCCGTGCTGAGCTTTGCCTTTGGCCCCGGCCTTACCCTAGAAGCTATGCTGCTCACGGTGCTCTGGGATGGCAAAAAACAGAAAGCCATTCCGCAGAAAAATGCATTGGAGCGCACCACGCGGCAACCGCAAGATGCGGCAAACTTCACGGAGGCTCTGTAATTCTGATGTTAGCGCAGTGCGTTTGCCCCAATAGGCGCTCATTGATGCCGTGCACCCTTACCCATGCCTGATTTTCGCGTACGAGCTACGGAGGAAGAGCTGATGGATGACCTGACGCTGGCTTCGGAAGAGCTGCGCCAGAACCTCGATGAGCTGGAAACCATCAATACCTGGCTGGGAGGCTATGCGCCCATATTGCATGCGCTGGAGCAGCTGCGCCCCCGATTCCCAACAATCCGCCCGCTTCGGCTTGCTGACTTAGGGAGCGGCGGCGGTGACACCTTGCGCCAGATTGCCCGCTGGGCCCGCCGCCGGGGGGTAGCCGTGGAGCTTATCGGTATTGATGCCAACCCGTTTATGCTGGAGTATGCTGCCAGCCGTAGCAGTGAGTATCCTGAAATCAGCTTTCAGCAAGCAGATATTTTCTCGCCGGCATTTCAGCAGCAGCCGTTTGACATCCTGACCGCCAGCCTGTTCTGCCACCATTTCCCGGATGAGCAGTTAACTAGGATGTTGCACCACTGGAGCCAGCAGGCGCACGTGGCCGTCATCATCAACGACCTGCACCGACACCCGCTGGCCTACTACAGCATCCGGTGGCTCACGCGCTTGCTAGGTGGCTCGCGCCTAGTGCAGCATGATGCGCCCCTTTCCGTAGCCCGCGCCTTCACCCGCTCCGACTGGCAAGATCTGTTAGCTACTGCCGGTGTGCCGCACTACATGCTGCGCTGGCGCTGGGCCTTTCGGTGGCAGGTAGTGTTAGAGGGCAGTAGTGGGTTGGACGCCTTAACACCCCTAGGTACTGAGACAGCGCAAACCGTTCACTAGCTCCACAAATCGGCGGCGATGCGGAAGGTGTTGACGTGGGCATCTACGATATCCGCGATGCGCGGGGAGTAGCCGCCGCCCATGCACACTACCACGGGCAGGCGGTGGCGGTGGCAGGTTTCAAGCACAAACAGGTCGCGCTGGCGGCAGCCTTCCCGCGTGAGCCCGAGGTGGCCCAGCTTATCGGTGGCCAGCACATCAACGCCGCTGAGGTAAAACATAAAATCGGGCTGGTGCTCTTCCAGCAGGCGCGGCAGCGTGTCGCGGAGCAGAGCTAGGTACGTAGTGTCGTCGGTGCCGTCGGGCAGGGGCAGGTCGAGGTCCGATTGCTCTTTGCGGTGGGGATAGTTGCGGGCGCCGTGCATACTGAAGGTGAATACGCGAGGATCGGCCCCGAAAATACTGGCAGTGCCATTGCCCTGGTGCACATCCAGATCTACGATGAGTACCCGCTGCACCCCTAGCTCCGGCTGGGCCAGCAGGTAAGCCGCCGCGGCGGCTTGGTCATTGAGCAGGCAAAACCCTTCGCCCCGTCTCCGGAAGGCATGGTGCGTACCGCCAGCAATGTTGAGCGCTACTCCGTGCTGAAGGGCCTTTAGGGCGCACTCCAAGGTGCCGCCCAATATGGTGGTTTCGCGCAGTACTAGCTCCTCACTCCACGGAAACCCCGTGGCACGCTCCTCGTGGCGGGTGAGCTGGCCGGCGCAAAGGCGCTGATAATACTCAGGAGCGTGCACCCGGACGATGTCCACCTCGGGTGGCGGTACCGGTTGGAAAAAGGCACTTTCCGGTACAATGCCTTCGCGAAGCAGTTGCTCGGGCAACAGCTCATACTTAAGCATCGGGAAGCGATGGTTGGCGGGCAGCGGGTGGGCGTACAAGGGCGCCCAGGCAATTGAAAGCATAGCGTACGAACCTACGCAGCCGGCGCCAAAACAGCTCAGGAACCAGCTGGCACCTCACAAAAATAACCGCCTTTACAAGCGGTTATCTTCGGATTCGGGCGGTTTTGTAAGTGAGGCGTACTGGGCTCGAACCAGTGACCCCTACCTTGTCGAGGTAGTGCTCTGAACCAACTGAGCTAACACCCCGGACAAAACCATCTGGCGGCGGCCGTAAAGGGCCAAAGATAAAACTTAGCCGGTAAGATGTACAGCCCAGCGCGTATAAAATTCCTGCTTTACCTGCGGTCCTGCTGTAACCTTCTGGGCCGCCGTAAGTATAGCGGCTTACTGATGCTGTTCAAGCTTAAATGCAACCAGCTCTTTCTTCTGACCTACCTCTTCCGCTCCCTTATGAAACAAGTTACCCTCCTGCTGGCTGGCTGCGCGCTGAGTGCCACTGCCTTTGCCCAAACTCCTACTGAAGCTCCCCGTGTAAGCGGCCTGCGCTCCTCCACTGACTACGCGGCCAGCACGGGCAGCGACTCGCGCAACAACGGATTCGGGATTAAAGGCGGCTTCACGGCGGCTCATTTCCGCGGCGACGACAAGAAAAACTACGGCAACGAAGGCACCTTTAACACCTTCCACGCCGGTATCTACTCGCAGTTTGGCTTCAACGATGCCTTCTCGATTCAGCCTGAGCTGCTGTATAGCCGCCAGGGTTTTGAGAGCAGCAGCCCCGCTAACCCTACCCAGAATACCTACACTACTCGCCTCGACTACGTGCAACTGCCAGTGCTGCTGGTGTACAACTTCCTTGATAACGTGAGTGTGCACGTAGGCCCTCAGGTTTCGCTGCTCACCAAAGTAAAGGAGGGCGACCGGGAGCGGAAAATTGCCGACGATAATAACCTCTACGGCTATAGCTACAACAGCCTCGACTATGGCCTGGCGGCTGGGGTAGAAGCCCGCGTAGGACCAGCTCGCGTAGGCGGCCGCTACACCGCTGGCTTTGCCGATATCATTCAGGATCAAAACTTGGCTACCACCGGCAACAAAACCCTGACTAACATCAAGAATGGTGCGTTTCAGGTATATGTGGGCATTGGTATTTCCAACTAATTCCTCAAGCTACGGTTCAAAAAAGGAAGCCTCCTAGGAGGCTTCCTTTTTTTGTGTCTGCTAGCTGGGTTTCTACTACTGTATGTTGTCTTATGCTACTTGATTCTGGTATTGCTACGGCCACAGCTCTGCCCGTCCTGAACCACGCCCGGGAGCTACTGGCCGAGCGCGGCATGGCCGTGCTCGGCACATGGGCGCTGCTCAACCTCGTGATTAGCGGCTACTACGTAGCCCGCACCGATACCCGCACGCAAGCTCACCATTTCCACCTCATGAATGTGGGCTGGAATATGGTAAACGCGCTGCTGGCGGTATGGGGTATTTTGCAGGCGCATCCGCAGCAGGTGGCAGGCCTTACCCTCGCGGAGAGCCTAGCAGCCCAGTTTACCTTCGAGAAGATTTTGCTTTTCAATGCTGGGCTGGATGTGGCCTACCTCTGCGTAGGCAGCTGGCTTCAGGCCCGCGCCGACACGGAAGATGCCAAAAGGCCTGAGCGCCTGGCGGGCTTCGGCCGCTCGTTGTGGCTGCAAGGCGGCTTTTTACTCCTGTTCGACGTGGGGTTCTACCTCGTATACCACGCGCACGCGGCCGCCTTGTTGGCCCTAGTGCCCTAGGCAGTTGGGGTAGGTAAACCGATTTAGATAGTCAGCAGGCCAAGTACCAGCCGGTTTGCGCACTTAGCAGGACTAGTCCTGCTCGTTTCGTTCGCGCTTGAGCTGTTTGCGCAGGTGGCGGACCCGCTCATCAAAGCCGTCGGGGTCGTAGCTGATGTCGTCTACGTCCAGCTCTTCCAGCATATCCATCAGCTCATCGGGGTGCTCGGTGCGGGTGCCGCCGGGCACTTTCACAAAGGCCATTTCTGACCATAGCACTGCTTTCAGCCGCTGTCCGTCTTCGCTGAGCATTTGCATTTCCACTACCAGGTTCGAGTTATCGAAGTGGATAAGCTGGGTGCGGATACGAACTACCTCGGCGTGGTTGGCAGGGCGCAAATAGGCAATATGGTGCTTGGTAATCACCCAGCCTGAGTTAGAGTTGCGGGCCAGCTTGCCCAGGTTCAGGTCGTAGTGCTGAATGGTGTGCTCTTCGCGGGCATTCAGGAAATAATCGAGGTAGCGGGCATTGTTGAGGTGCCCGAGCATATCACAGTCCTGAAACCGGATGCGGTGCGTGGTTTCGGGAACCTGAACCAAAGAAGAAGCCATAACAAAGGGAAATAGTAAGGAGAAGAACCCAAACCACCGGCCGGCCCTAATGTTACGGCCCGGCGGTTTAGCCACCGCAGCACCCTAGCCCGGAAGGCGGACGCTGTCGGCAGTTACCTCGTGCGGCGCGGCTTTGCGGGCATCGGTTGGGCTATCAAATACCAGCAGCACATGGTGCTCATCTAGTAGGGCCATGCCTTCGGCTTTGTCTTGGCCGGAGGTGGGGCCGCTACCGTGGGGCACATCAAAGAGGCGCTGCAGCTTATCGGGCCCGATGAGGCTGTCCTGGGGCAGGCGCAGGGCGTCGGGCCAGCAGTATACGGCAATGGTACCGTCGAGGTCCATGGTAGGGCCAGCCAAGAGCAGCAAGTCGGAGCCCCGCTGGCGCAACTCCCGTACGCCCATGCCACCCAGGGCCAGGAAGTGCTTTTTGTAGTACACCTCCGTGGCGCCATCCAGCTTATCTAAGCGCAAGCGGCCGTGCTTATCTTCGCGGGGAAGCAGTTCCAGCACCATGGCCCAACCGCGGAGAACCGGGCCGCGCAACCCTACAAACAAGCGGCCATCGGGCGCGGCGGCCAAGCCCTCAATATCAAACCCGTTGTCTTTGCCCGGAATCGACAGAAACGGCTTTAGATGCGGATCATCGGCCAGAATATCGAGCAGGTCGTTAGAGTCATCGGTACCGCGGAGCTGGGCCGCATGCAGCGTACGCGTAGGATCAGTGGGGTGCGGGGCCGTTTTATGCAGCTCGTAGTCGCCGGTTTTGGGGTTAAGCAGCAGCGGAATGCGGGCCAGCAAGTAGCGGTTAGGCTCTTCCTTCACTTCTGCTAGCCGGGCAATTTCCTTGTCTACGTCTTTGCTATCGGCGTCGGGCTTTTTGCGCTTGAGGCTATGTGAGCCTACCAGCCAGAGGTAATGCTCGCCCTCCCCCATGCCTTCAATATCAATTTCCTCGGTGCTCTCCGACGGCAAATCCAGAAAGTCGGTCACCTTATAGGAGCAGTGCTGGGCAAACTCATGCGGACCTGTAAGGCGCAGGCGCTCAATGGTCGTGCGCTCGTCGCAGCTCACCCACAGGTTGTCGCCGGTACGCAGCACCGTGGATAGCCCGTCGCGGACGTGCTTGCCAGCCGCGTTTAAGCTGTTTTTAGGATTAAATCGGAGGGTGTAGGGTTGGCGGCGCACAGTGAGGGGAATTAGAGGTCAGGAAGCTTCTGACAAACGCACCCACCTCGCATAAGGTTGAGCCACTGACACTAGGTCAGCAAAAAGCCGCAACCCTGCGCTGGGCAGACTTGCGGCTTTTCGCTGGCTTCGACTGACGTTTAAGAGGTTGAAGCGCCGAAAGCACCTAGCAACTTTGGTCAGGCTACTGGGCTTTGCGGGCCTGCATCTGGGCTTGCACCTGGCGCTGTTTGGCTTTGAGCTGCTTGTACTGGGCCGGTGTAAGAATGGTTTGCAGTTCCTGGTCAGAGGCCAAGTTGATGCGCTTCAATTCGGCTAGCAAGGCCGGACGGTTGGCGCCCAAGCGTTGCTGGGCGGCGTTGGCCTGCTCTACGGTGCTAGTAAACACGGCGCGCACTTTGCGCCGCTGGTCGTTTTCTAGGTTGAGCTCTTCCGTGAGCACATCGGTTAGGTCGCGGGCGGCGGTGGGCGCTACTACGGGAGCCGGAGCAGCAACCGGCTCGGCTTTGGCGGTAGAGTTTTTAGCCTTGTCGCGGCGGGCACAACCCGCCAGCAAGCTAGCCGCCAACAGCAGGGAAAGGGTAAAGCGGGGAGCGTACATAGAAGGGAAAAATAGGGGTGTGGTTCACCTACGCGAAAAATGCACCAACGGCTATGTTTCCCCGCGAATTATCCGGCTACAGCTACTCGGCCCGCCGCTGCTTCCGCTGGCAGACTGGCTTTTAGCTCCTGCGCCATATAATGCGCCAAGGCCATAATAGTGAGCATAGGGTTTACGCCGCTACACGCCGGAAACGCCGACGCATCGGCTACAAACAGGTTTTTTACTTCATAGAGCTCTCCGGAAGGGCTAGTAGGGTGCGTGGCGGCGGTGCCACCCATGCGGCAGGTGCTCATTTGATGGGCGCTGTAGAGTCCGAACTGGTTTGGCTTCCAGCCGAGGTGCGGCAGCCCGTCTAACACTTCCGGGTTCAGCAGCTTGCCGTCCTGGGCTTTTAGGGTTGGCAGCGTACCATGGGGTAGCAGCACCGTGTGGGCGCCGGCTGCCACATGAATTTCGGCAGCCGCCCGCACGCCTTGCAGCAGGTGGTTGCGGTCGAAAGCACTCAGGGTATAATCAATAAGGGGAGCACCGTGGGGGTCGATGGTTACGCGGCCGCCGTCCCGGTCGCGGGTGAGCACAATAAAGGAGCCTAGGTGCGCGGCCTGCTGCATCAGCTCTTTGTGCTGACGGCCGGAGCGCCAGGGCAGTACCATGGACATCAGGCCCGGGTGAGCCGGCGGCGTTTCCAGCTTCACCCCAAAGTTAGAGCCTTCCATGCGGGTAAAGGCATCATTCACCACCGACATCATGGGCCCGTGCCACGGATTAATGGCCTGCGCATACAGCCCTGAAACCGCTACAGTGGGGTGCAAATGCAGGTGTTGCCCAATATGCGGGTGGCGCAAACCGCTCCGGAGCAGCAATGCCGGCGTCTGGATAGAGCCACCGGCTACTACTACCCGCCGGGCCCGCACCGTTACCCGTATCGGGCGGCCATCGGGGGCGGTGTAGACTGCTTCGGCGCCGGTAGCCCGGCCTTGGGCCATGGTTACCCGGCTCACGTGGGTGTTGCACAGCATGCGGGCGCCGTGGTCGAAGGCGGTTTGCAGGTACGTATTAAGGGTACCCTGCTTGATGCCGTGCCGGTCGCCGAAGCCGCTGTAGCCGAGGCCGCAGTAGTGCTGCTCCGAGTCGGTGAGCCCTTTTTCGTTGCGCGGAATCAGCTTTACGTCCTGCCCTAGTTTTCGGGAGCCGTCCCAGAGAGCTTGGTTCTGGCCGTTGTGGCGGGTATAGTCGGTATTGACCCCTAGTACCTCACTAACCGCCGCTAGGCTGCGCTTAAACTCCATTGAGGTAAAATGAGGCACTTCATGCTCGCGGGCCCACTCTTGCAGCACATAGTCAGGTGTCTGGAAAGCCCCAGCCCAGTTTACGGTGGTGCCGCCGCCCAGGCAGGAGCCGGCTAGCAGCGCAATGCCACCATCTTGGGTTGAAAGCGCCCCACGGCCATCATATAGCGCGCCCAGCATCTCTACTTCGCGCTGGCAGAAGTCGGGGCCATGGAAGTAAGGGCCTTTTTCCAGCACTAGCACCTGCTGCCCGGCGGCCGCCAACTCACCTGCCACCACTCCCCCACCGGCGCCGCTGCCAATTACCAGCACGTCGCAGTCGTAATGCACGTCCTGAGCCGGAGTCAGCAGCCGGATGGGCTTTTCCGTTACCACCGACTCATCGACCACCTGCGGACCAGGGTAGCCGATATGCTCCCACACAAAGTTGCCCTGGTCGGGCGTGGAGCCGCCATAGTACAGAAACACAAACAGCTTGCGCAGGGCATGAAAGCCTTTCCGCAGCTGGGGCACGTTGCTGGCGGCCCAGCTTTGCAGCAGCTTTTCGCGCTGCTCAGGGGCTAGGCGCGCAAACGGCCGAAGCGGCCCAAACCACGTGAGACCCAACATAGGAGCATCCAACAGCTTGAGCAACTGCAGAAACTCTTGGCGGGCGGCGGCCGGCTGCGCTTCCAGCACTAGCCCAATCTTCTCTAGATCTACCCCTTCGGAGCCAGCCCGATTCCAATACGCGGTATCGGTTGAAGCCTCGGGCGGGGCTAGTGACGGGATAAAGGTATCGGCAAGGGCGCGCAGGGTGGCGTGTTGAGCAGCAGAGAAGAGCATAACCGGGCAGGAAGTGAAACCGCCGGCTACGTGGGAAACACCGGCGCCCTAAAAGTTCGGCATTTTTTGGCAGAACTACTCGGCTTGCATACAAGTTTTACGGGCACAAACCGGTTACTGCAGCATAGCATCGGTTTGACGATATGCTGAACCTAGTACCCTTCCTCATTCCTCCTGCTAGCTCCTAGCTTACAGCCACTTCACCAGCCAGTTGATGAGCTTCTTTACCTGCGGCGAATACGGCGGATAAATGGGTTTGAGGCCGGTATGGCCCACGCGCTGCTTTAGTACTGATTTCTCGTTGCTGAAGGCCTGAAAACCCGCATAGCCGTGCGCCCGGCCCAGGCCGCTGTTGCCAAACCCGCCAAAGGGCAGCTCTGGGTGGGCCAAGTGCAGAATAGTTTCGTTGACGCAGGCGCCACCGGCCGGCATGTTCTGGAGCAGGTAGCGCTGGTTTTCGGCGCTTTGGCTGAATACGTACAAAGCCAGCGGCCTAGGTCGGGAATTCACCTCATCCACTGCTTCCGCTAGGTTGCGGAACGTACGCACGGGCAGCAACGGCCCGAATATTTCTTCCTGCATCAGGCGGCTATCGGCGGGTACGTTCAGCAGCACCGTGGGCTCTATGAAGCGGTGCGCGGCATCCGTCTGGCCGCCCAACGCCACCGTTGCGCCAGCCGCCCGGGCTTCTTCCAGCATCGATGCTACCCGGCCGAAATGGTGGTCGTTGACGATGCGGGCAAAGGAAGAGGATGCAGCTACGCCCTCGCCTTCAGGGTTATAGAAGCGCTGCACTACGCCTTTTATTTCGGCTACCAGCTCGTCGCGGATGGCTTCGTGCACCAGCAAATAGTCGGGGGCCACGCAGGTTTGGCCAGCATTAATGCCCTTGCCCCACACAATTTTCTCGGCGGCATCGCGCAGGTTGGCGGTTTCATCAATCACGGCCGGGCTTTTGCCGCCCAGCTCCAAAGTCACGCTGGTCAGGTGCTCGGCGGCAGCGCGCATTACCACTTTGCCCACCTGCGGGCTGCCCGTGAAGAAAATATGGTGGAAGGGCAGTGCCAGCAGCGCTGTGGCCACGTCTTTGTCGCCTTCTACCACCGTTACCTCGGCGGGGTCAAACAGCTCACGGCACATGCGGCTGAGCAGGGCCGCTACCGTGGGTGTCATTTCCGAGGGCTTGATAATGCAGCAGTTGCCGGCCGCCAGCGCCGATACCAGCGGATCAAGAGCCAAATAAAACGGATAATTCCAAGGCGCGATAATCAGGCACACCCCTTTGGGCTCATGCTGCACCCAGCCGCGCGTACCTACCAGCGACATGGGCGTACCCACCCGGCGGGGCTGGGTCCACTGCTTCAGATGGCGCAATGTGTGCTTTATCTCGGTTTGCGTGGGCCAGATTTCGGTTACGTCGGTTTCCGCAACCGGCTTCCGGAAATCGGCGAACAGGGCCTGCTCAATGGCGGCGCGGTTTTCAGTTACCCAAGCAGCCAAGGCGCGCAAACGGCGGGCCCGGCTTTCTACCGGCTCGCGGCGCAAGGCTTCGGAGCGGGCTAGCTGGCTAGCAAACAGCTTGGCAACTGAGGAAGGCTCCTGGGCTACTGCAGTGGCGCCCGACGATGGTAAAACGGTTGGTGTAGACATGGCAAAGGGAAGTAGCGGCTGATAAAGAAACGCAGATTAATTACGCGGAGCCCGCCAGAGTTCCAACGACATACCCACATCTTTGTGGAAATGTTTGACTAGGGTGCTCGCCGCAACAAACCGCCCGGCTAGCCTATTTTATATCCGTTTGTTATGCAACAGGTCTGTCATCGTCTTCAGGAGCTGCTGGAACTACTCAATGCGCGCCTGCCAGCTTTTTCAGAAGTGGAGCTGGAAATGCAGCACGCCCCCGGCAAATGGTCGCGCAAACAGATTCTAGGGCACTTAATAGATTCGGCAGCCAACAACCACCGGCGCTTTATTCTGGCTAGCACCCGGCCCGAGCCGCTGGTCATCATCCCGTACGACCAGGATGAATGGGTGCGCCTGGCCAATTACCAGCACACGCCGGCCACCGATTTGCTGAGCCTCTGGACCTGCTATAACCGGCAGCTGATCCGCATCATTCTACAATTACCCGCAGCAGCCCTGCACCATCCCTGCGAGTTCGATAACGGCTATAGCGTTACGCTGGGCTGGCTGATAGAGGATTACGTGATGCACCTGGAGCAGCATGTGCAGCAGATCCTGGGGCGCACACCTAGGTAGTTGCTACAGATAAGGCACTTTTATTGTACAGAGCGGCGTTAGCAAATCTTGGCTTTCCAATTTTTTACGCTTTCTGTGCCGTTACCTTTCTCGCTTACCCGCTTTTTCGCCCCTGTTGCCTGCACGCTCACGCTGAGTTTCTCACTGCCTTCTTCCACGCAAGCCACCGCCCCGCCGGCTCTGGAAACACCTTCCCGTATTCGGGTGCGCCCCGTGGCTCCTAATGTGTTTGTACACACCTCGTACGGGCGGTATCCCGGTAAGGCGGGCCTTACTGCTTCCAATGGCCTAGTGGTACGCACCGCGCAGGGCGTAGTGCTGATTGATACCGCCTGGGACCCGGAACAAACGGAACAGCTACTGCGCTGGGTAACTGACAGCCTACATGAGCGGGTTCGGCTGGCCGTCATCACTCACGCCCACGATGACCGAACGGGTGGCCTAGCGGTGCTGCAAGCGCACCGAATTAAAGTATATAGCACCCCGCTTACGGCGCAGCGCTACCTAGCCAAGCATCCGCAGCAGGCAGCGCCCACCCCGGCACTTAAGCGCTATACGCTCATTCGAGCGGGCCGCACCCGCGTGGAGCTGTTTTTCCCCGGGGCCGGGCACTCCGCTGATAATATGGTGGCCTGGCTGCCCAAGCAAAAGCTCTTGTTTGGCGGTGAGCTTGTCCGGGAGCAAGCAGCTACTAATTTGGGCCCGCTCGAGGATGCGAACCTGAAACAATGGCCCCTTGCGTTGCGCACCCTAGCCACCCGCTACCCCAAAGCCCGAATCGTTATACCAGGTCACGGCCAGTGGGGCAACCCCGAGCTGCTGGTGCACACCCACACACTACTACGCCAAGAAAGTCGGCGCCAGCCCCAAACGGCCCTCAACGAATAACCCTAGCCCTGCTGAGCGGCTGAACCGTTACTTGCGCTGCTTCTGCTTCTTGAGGTACGCAGTGGCCTCGTTGTGGGCTTCTGATTTGCGCTCGGCTTTTTTCTGCACCTCTTTGTAGTTACGCACGGCGGTAGCAATGTCCTTTTCCTTGTCGGCTATGCGGGCAATGTTCAGCAGGGCATAGAGGTAAAAGCCTTGCTTGGTGTCGTTGGTGCTTTCGGCAAACACCACGCAGCGCTGGTAGTACTCTTTGGCCCTTTTCAGGTCTTTGTACTGGTTTTGCATCAGGCTTCCGAGGAAGAACGTGGCGTAGCGCCCGCTAATGGCCTCGTAGCCCGGCAGGCCCCGGTTCAGCTTGTCCAGAATGTCCCGGCTTACCCGCTCGCACTCGTTCAGGTCGCCAATCTGGTAGCTCATTAGGGCATAAAAGCGCTGGAAGTAGCCGTTATCGGGGTAGGTTGTGGCCATAACGCGGGCTAGTGGCAACGCTTCCTCGGGCTTATTCTCCTGGTTTTGCAGGATTTTCATCAAGAACACCTTGGCCTCCGGAGCGGTGTAAAACCCGTTCGCCGAAACACTGCGTAGCTGAGCTAGCCCTAGGTTTTTGTTGCCTTTCGGGAAGAACAGCAGCACCGGCCGCAGCAAGGGGTAGTTATCGGAAATCCAGGGCGCGTAGTAGTTAATCAGGGCTTGGCCGAATAGGAACTCGGGGCTGAGGCCGTTGGCTTCCTTACTTTTTTCGAGGTAGGCCAGGGAATTTTTGCTGGAGAAGGTAGCCTTACGCCAGTTGTGCCGCTCGGAGTGCAGGCGCGCCGAAAATCCGTAGGCCGCCGACAGGAAAAAGCAGGCTTCGTAATTCTTATTGTCGCGGGCGTAGAGGGCCTCGCCCTTGGTAATGGCCGTGTCCATGTAGGCCAGAAACGTTTTGTCGTAGCGCTCCTCGGTAATGTTAGAAGGCATCAGTTTCCACCAGGTAGTAAGACCTAGCAGGAAGTACGGCATGGGGTGCTGCGGGTAGCGGCGGCGCAGGCTACGGAATTGTCGCTCGGCACGGTCGTGCTTGAAGTTATAGATGTTCTGCACGGCCCCTTCGAGCTCCGTCTGAATATCCTTGTCCAGCAGCAGCCACCCAGAAATATCAACGGCCGCGGGAGCTACGTCGACGTTGGAAAGGGTAATCTGGCGGGCTGAGCGGGAAGTATCAGGCTGCTGTGCCTTGGCCCCGAAGGAGAACAACAGCAAGCAAGCAAGCAAATAAAGGCGCATAGAGGACAATTGGAACCCTAAGTATAGGGGAAAAAGGTCGGAAGCCGAGCTATGGCAACGGGCCAAGCGGCCCTTTCATACGTACAGAAACAAAAAAAAGAGGCTGAAGCTCCCACAGCCTCAACCTCTTTTGCGTTTACCGGACACCAAAGGCAGCCCGGGAAACGGCCAGCGGCTAAAATTCCCACCCAAAGCCGCTGGATGTCTGTACTAAAAACAGCCTAGCGGCTGCCTTCTTCTGGCTGGTGCATATGCAGCCAGCTATATGCGTTATACTGGCCGGGCGTCAGGATGCGCCCCAGGGCCAGCGAATATTCCTTTTCAATTGCTACCACCGAGGAGACCGGCAGGAGCCGCTCGTCGGAGTTGGTGGCCACCATGGCCGCCCGGTTGGCTGAGGCCGGCAACGTGCTAAGCTGCTGCAGATATTTCCGGGTGCTTTTTGCTACGGCGCGCTGCTGCTGGCGGTTAAGCTGCAAAGCTTGCGTGAGGTAGCCCGTTAGGCGCTCAGTGCGTAGTTTTACTGATTCAGGCGAGGCAGCTACCGGTTGCGCGGCCTGCGCAAAACGAGAACCTACTACCAAAAGCAGCAACATGGCCAGCGTTAATAGGCAGGTATGGAATGTCTTCATTCGGGTAGCTCGATTTGATATTGCAATTTCGGATTAAAATAGCCTAGGCGGCTACTGCCTTGTTCGCCAATTACGGTGTCATATTGACCAAAACTGTTAACTTCACGTTCCCACCTAGCCATTCTGGCATTATTGAACTGTGAAGCTACAATTTGAGCCCATCCACCCCACCGTCGACAGCTCATTTACTTTGCTCCATTATACTGAGGTAGGCAAGGCAGAGTTGCTTTGGCACTATCATCCGGAGTACGAGCTGGTTTACATTCCGAAAGGCCACGGCCGACGCCATATTGGGCAGCACATCTCCCGGTTTGAGGAAGGTGAGCTGGCTCTTATAGGGCCCGACCTGCCGCACCTGACGTTTAGTTACGGCCACCCGGCGGGTACGCCCTTCGAGGAAATTGTGGTGCAGCTGCGCGGCGATTTTCTAGGTCCTGATTTCTGGGAGAAGTCGGAAATGGCTTCTATCCGGCAGCTGCTGGCTCGCTCCCACGAGGGTCTTTCGTTTGGCGGCAATACGCGCGCTACCGTGGGGCCGGCCCTGCGCCAGTTGCTGAACGCGCCGCCCTTTATGCGCCTGCTGCTGCTGCTGCAGGTGCTGCAAGATTTGGCCCAGGCTCCCGCCGAAGATTGTATCCCGCTGCATGCCGGCAACGGCGGGCAAGGGCTAAGCGGCAAAGAGCAGCAGCGCCTAAGCCGGGTGTATCAGTTTGTGGAGCAGAACTACCAGCGCACTACCCTCTCGGTGCAGGAAGTGGCCGATGTAGCCCACCTCTCAGTGCCCGCGTTCTGCCGCTACTTCAAGAAGATGACGCGCCACACGCTCACCGATTTCCTGCAGGAATACCGCGTGGGCCAAGCCTGCCGCCTCCTGCTCGATGACGACCTGGCCGTAACGGAAGTGTGCTACTCGTGTGGGTTCAACAACCTCTCACACTTCAACAAAACCTTCCGCAAATACACCGGCCAAAGCCCTACTGAATATCGTCGTCAGCGCATGGGCAAGTAACTAGGCCCGAACTGCGGCTGAAGTGCTGGAATCCTGGTGCGGTAACCGGCCCCTGGGTTTCAGCACTTCGGCCCCCTTCAGGACCTAGGGAACAAGCGCCGCATGGCTTGTGTCTGGCAGATGAATGTCTGCTATACTGATATGACTGTGTTGTTGCGTTGGAAGGGGTTTGGGGGAATAACTGGGCTAGTACTGCTCCTGGTGCTGCTGACCGCGGCCCGGCAAGCTTCCCCCGAAAAACCGCTGGTGCTGCAACCGGCTCCTTCTGCTTTCAAAACCGCCTTATTTACTGTAAAAGCGGTGCGCGATGAGCGCCCGGGCCACCCGGCCGTAGCGTGGCTGCTGCCCGCCCCCTCTGTGGTTGGCAGCAAGCCCCGTCCGGTGGAGCTGCAGGGAGGCACTGCCACCGCATTGCGCCAGTTTGCAACGCGCATGCTGCCGGCCCAAGCGGCTCGGTATAACGTGGTGTTGCGTGTGCTGGAGTGCCGGGTTCAGGAAACGCCGGGAGGTGGCGGGCAGGCGGCGGGCCAGGTTACGCTGCATTTAGCCTTCGACTGGACAAATCCCGAGGGCCGCACCATAACCCTGACCGAGTACCGTGGCGGCGCCCGCTACCTGCGGCCCCTCGCCGACCGCACGGTGGTGGAGCCCGTACTGCGCCAGGCCTTGGTGACGAGCTTTACCTACTTCAATACGTGGCTTACGCGCGCCGCCACGCACGATGTTCGACTGGCCACAGCGGTGCATCCGGTATTTCGGTACGAAACCACACGAACGGAACCAGACACCGTGTTTTACGACCCCGCCCGGCCGCTGGTATGGTCTGATTTTACGGGGCAGCCGCGGCCGCGCGGGCGTTTTGCCGCTTCAGTATTCCCGAGCTTTGCTTACCAAGGCCAGCCACGGGTGGTGAATGGAGTGATAGAGTTAGACCTGATACTGAAGGTGTTTGTGGTGCGGAGCTCTTCGTGGGTAGATGCCGGCCAGCGCACCGACTACCACCTGAACCACGAACAGCGGCATTTTGACTTGGTGCGGCTGGTGGCCGAACGGTTTCGCCGCAAGGCCTCGCCCGATAGCCTCACGGTGGAAGACTACAACAGCATTCTGCAACTGCAGTACCTGAAGTCGTTCACGGAAATGAACCACATTCAGGAACAGTATGACACCGAAACCCAGGGCGGCCTGAATACGGTGGCGCAGGAGCGCTGGAACCGCCGCATCGATGAGGAGCTGCGGCACTATGGCGTCACGCACTAGGCCTGTCAACTCACCAAACCCCAAGCAAAAGCCCGTGTACTGACCAGTACACGGGCTTTTGCTTAAGGCTCAGCGCAGGGCTAGCGTTTAATTTTGGTGGTACCGTCGTCGGCGTCACGCTTTACTTTGGTGCCGCTGGGGTACTCTACTTTCCGGTCGCCGTCTTTGTCTACTTTCACGGTTTTGCCATTCGAGTACACAATCTTCGTTTCGCCGTTGGCTTTCTTATCATACTTCACCACTGAGGGGCCCTGCCGACGCGCTGGAGCTGCTTCCCGTTCCGTCGTCGTGGTTGTGATGGTGGCGTTGCTGTACGGCGTGCCTGAGTAGTAGCTGTTGCGGTTGGTTTCGTACGTGCGGTACTGGTTTGGGTCCGTGATATAGGTCCGGACTTCGCGGTCGGTGTTGTCGTTGATGGCGCGCTGGGCGGCATAACGGCCGGTGGTATCGGTGGCGTAGCGCGTTTCCACGTCGCGGAGCTGACGGCCACGCGTGTAGTAGGTTTTCTCAACGCGGGTTACCACTACGGTATCGGTCAGGCGCAGGTCTTGCGCAATGCGGTCGGCTAGGCGGTCGGCTTCGGTGCGGTACGCAGCGGTATCAGCCGTAGCAGTGGCATCCGCATCCGTGTCCATGGTGCCGTCGCGGACTACTACGGCCGTATCGGCAGAAGGAGTAGTAGCAGCATCCACGGCCGCTTGTTTATCCTGATTACAGGAAACCACGGCGAGGCTGGCGGCGCAGGAAAGGAAAAGCAAGGTCTTATTCATCAGAAACAGCAATAGGTGGGAGAAGAGCATAGCCCGCAGGCTATACTGGCCGCTGTTACGGCGCAGGTTACGGCGAGGTTGTGCCCACCTTTCTAAAGCCACGCGCAGTACCAACGCCAAACAGGCAGAATAGCGGGCTCCTAGACTGAATGAAAGCCGCGGGCGGAGGAAGCGGTTGATAAAAAGCAGAAGCTCAGGCAACCGATGGGCTAGTGGCTTCATCTGATGAGTACTAGCCTTCCTTTCATTTGTAACTCAACTGCTCCATGAAGTCTGCCCTACTCAAATCGTTAGCCGCTACGGCCGTGCTTAGCATGGCTACCCTCGGCGCCAGCCTCGCGCAGCAAACCCGCTCGGTTGGCTCGTTTCAAACAGTCAGAACCAGCGGCGCCATTGATGTAGTGCTCACGCAGGGCGCTACTACTTCCGTGAAGGTTGATGCTGATCCAGACGTGCTGGAGTACATCAAAACAGAAGTAAAAGACGGTACGCTGCAACTCTACCGGTCCAATACGAACACGCTAAGCCAGCTGCTCAATAACAAGAAAGTAACGGTGTACATCACGTGCCCCACCCTGAAAGGAGTAGAAGCCAGCGGCGCTTCGGACGTGAAAAGCACCACCCCCTTCACCGCCGACGAGTTTACCATCAGAGCCAGCGGCGCCTCCGATGTAACTTTGGTTATCAAGGCCAAAACCCTCAGCGCCACCGCCTCAGGCGCCAGCGACCTGCGCCTGACCGGGGAGGTGGAGCGCCAGCAGGTGCAGCTCAGCGGCAGCAGCGACTACCAAGCCTACAACCTGCAAAGTCGCACCGCCAGCGTGCAGGCCAGCGGTTCTTCCGATGCCTATGTGGCCGTTACGGAGGAGCTCTCATCTAGAACCTCCGGCGCCAGCGACATTCATTACAAAGGCAAGCCCCGCGTGACGAGATAAGCCAGTACGTTTACTAGGTACTATACAAGCGGAAAGTGCTAGCTTAAATCAGGCTAGCACTTTCCGCCTTTTTCTGGTTTCCTATCTTGACTACTCACTACCCCCTCAACTGTGGCAAAGCGCAGATTATAAGCCTAGATGCCGATGAATATGGCAATTACATTGCCTTGCTCAGTACGTCCGAAGTTCAGATCAACGACGAGCGGATTCAGCTACACGAGCAGTTCCGGCACCCGCGTATCCGGGAGCTGAATGCCGAGCTCTTTCTGATTGTTGAGGGCCGGTTGCGAACCACCGACAATGCCCACATCTTCGACCGTGCGGGACGCAAGCTTCTGACCTTTAATGCCGGAGACGCCATTGCGGATGTCCTGATTCAGCAGGGCCAGATTGTTATTTCGTACTTCGATGAAGGTATTGGAAGTAAAACGCCTAGTAGGGACGGTTTAGCGGTATTTGACTTTTCGGGCCAGCAGGTTTTTGGGTACAATTCTAGTCAGCCCTACTTTATTCTGGACTGCTACTGCATGACAAAACAAGGCAAGGACACCATTATGGCCTATGCGTACACTGACTTCCATTTGATAGAAGTACGCCTTACCGATTTCCGCGTGATTCATCATACCACTCCAGCTGATGTTGCCGGCGCCCACGCCGTAACTACCAGCCGCGGTAATATCATCTTTCATTCCTCCTATGAGGAACCAGCCCGCTTCTTCTGGTGGAATAAAGCCAAAAAAGTAACTCGATTCGGACACCACGAGGAAATGGGCTTGCGTGGTATCGGCAATGGCAAGTTTTTAGCCTTTGATGAGGCTGGCTTCAGCATAGTTGATGCCATGGAAATCATGCGCGACGAGCATATAGCAGATTAATAACAAGCCCGCACTGGCCCCGCTACCACGCACAAGCGGCAGCAGCTCTGGGAGCTGCTGCCGCTTTTTTATAGAACACGAACGGATACGCCACAGGAATGTAACACCTGAATAAAGGGTTGGCTTACCGCAGAGGGGTAGCGGCCGTGCTTTGGCGCACGAACAGCATAGCGTCGTAGGCGGTGCTGAGCTGGGTGTCGTTGTAGAAATTCTCACTGCCAGCCGTTTGGCCCACCAACCGGTGCGGGCGCTTGAGGTCCTTGACCCCCAACTGGTTGGTGTTGAAATAATAGACCGGGCTGCTTACTTGTCCTAACGAGGCTTCCCAGGAGCCGGCTTTAGCCATTTCGAGGGGGTAGCTGGTCATCACGCTGGCAGGAGAAATAAAGCGCTGCGTGGTAGCCGAGAAAGTGCCGGAAGTGGTACCGGTAGCCAGCACGAAATACTGCCCGGGAAACATGCGGTCTAGGAAGCTGCCGGTACCACCGCCGTTGTTGTCGCCAGGGGCAGCCACCGTGCGGGCCACGTGGGCATTGTGCGCCCAGATAATCACTTTATGCTGCTTGTTCCCCACCAAGAACTTGGTCATTTCGGCAAATACACTGTCGCGGGAGGAGTTGCGCTTATATACTTTAGCTTGATAAAACAGATCAAAGCGCATGCGGGCGTTTTTGGCGGCGCCGGCCAGGACTTCGCGCTGTTTGCGAGGCAGCCGGAGGCCCGGAAGGGCTTTTTCCAGCTGGTCGGCGGCCTCGTAGCCGGCCATGCCGTTGGCCAGCCACTCTTTGCGGTTAAGGTGGTAGCTCGTGTCCTCGGCGTGGTACCACATGTTATCCATGTAGGCAGAATTCTTGACTAGTTGCGCGGTGAGGGTTTGTAGTTCGGGGCGCTTGGTTTTGGCCAGCCCCTGCTGAAGCAGCTGGGCGTCGGCGTTGCTGAACATGGCATCAATACCCGTTAGCTCCACCTTATTGCGCCGATGGGTGCGGTTGTGGCCCTGCATCCAGGTGAGCAGCTCGGCCATTTCCTGGTTTTGCCACATGCTCAGCATGTGCTTCTGCATCAGGGGCTTCAGGTCGACTTTGGGTTGCTGCATGGCTTGGTTGAGCAGGTAGGTGTCACCGTAGGTATTTTCCAGGCCCAGGCGGTCGAAGCCATATTCTTCCATCAGGATGCGGGTAAGCCAGAACCGCAGCTTGTAGAACTCCGAGGTGCCGTGGGTACCCTCGCCCATGGCCACTACCTGCTTGCCGGCCATTTGCTTTACCAGTGGTTGCACAGCCGTCCGGAAGGCCTCGAAGCTCTGGGTGCTCACGGGGTTGATGATGCTGGCGTCGAGGGTGATGCGGGCCGTATCGGCAGCAGGGGAAGCGGTGAGGGCACTGGGCTGCGCTTGGGCGGCTAGCGTAGCGGTGGTCATCAGGGCCGTAGCAAGCAGGGAGCGGAACAGGGTTTTCATATGGCGGAAGGGTAGTGAGTGTCAGAGATGTGCCAGCCGTTCAGCGACTAGCAACGACACAAAGGAATGCCCTCCAAAAGCCGTAATGAAGCTTTTTTAGACCAAGCCTGCCTACCATCCGACCAAACCTAGGGCTCCCATTTTTAGTCGAAAAAACACCCGGCTTGGTCGAAATAGCGGGGCTAGCCAGCACCACGCCGCCGGAAAATCAGCCAACTTGCCCTCATGCAACACGACGCTGCCGACCGGCCCAGCCGTTTTCCTCTCCTGTTCGAAATCCTGATTTGGGGTTTGTATGTGGGCATGTACAAATACGCGGTGGTAATGGGTACCGTGCTGCCGCAACCCACCGGCCGCGCCAATTTTCCGTATCCGCAGCTTATCGTTTTTGCGCTGGCCGCTACCCTCTATATCATCCCGTACTACCGTTGGCTAGTGCCTGTGCTGCTACGCCGCCGGCGCTACGCGCTGCTAGGGCTGGCGTCGGTTGTGTATTTGTGGTGGGGCATTAAGCTGAACGCGGCCGTGGCCAACTGGCTGTTTCAGTGGGTGGCCAGCCCGCCATTGCTGCAAGACTTTTACCAGCGTGGCTTTCAGGAGGCGGCGGCCCAGGTATTTGCCCTGCGCAATACCTACATCAGCCTGCTGTTCACTGACTTGCTGGCCTTCAGTTGCGTGGCTTTTGTGCGGCTGGCCTTTGAAAATGAGTACCGTCGGCGCCACCTCGAGAAAGACCACTTGGCCCTCCAACTGGAGCAGCTTAAAAGCCAGCTACAACCGCACTTCTTGTTCAACACACTCAACAGTATTTATGGCCTGAGCCTGGCGGGCTCGCCCGAAACGCCGCGCTTTATTTTGCTGCTCTCGGAGCTGATGCGCTACGTGCTCTATGATAGTGGCAAAGAGTACATTGCCTTGCCCGAGGAGGTAGCGTTTCTGGAAAACTACTTCGAGATGGAACAGCGCAAATACCCCGGCGCTCATATTCAGCTGACGGCCATTAGCCTGCCTGCGGGCCTGAAGGTGCCACCGCTGCTGCTCTTGCCACTCGTAGAGAACAGCTTTAAGCACGGCCGCCACCACTACTCCGACAAGGCCAGCGTGCGTGCTACCCTGAGCAGCCAGCCCGGCCGCCTGCACTTCCTGATTGAAAACGACATGCTGCCCGAAGCGCCGGCTGCTTCTATAAAACGTAGCGGGGGCATCGGCCTCGTGAATATTCGGCAGCGTCTCCACCTCTATTACCCCGGCACCCATGAACTGCACCTCACCGAGCACGAGGGCCTCTACCGGGCCGAGCTGACGCTGCAGGTTTAATGTCGCGTGCTACCTAGTACACCCCAGCTACTACCTTATAGCGTCTCCCTTCTATCCTTCCTTGTATATGACGACTACCTCCGCGCCCGTCCGGTGCCTGATTGTGGATGATGAGCCGCTGGCCCACCAAGTGCTCACCCAGTTTATTGGCCAGACGCCGGGCCTTACGCTCACGGGAAAGTGCCGCAACGCCATGGAAGCCTACGAGCACCTCGCGCAGCAACCCGTCGATTTGCTTTTCCTGGACATCGAAATGCCCTTAATGTCCGGCCTCGACTTCCTAAAAAACCTGCGCAATCCGCCCAAAACCGTCCTGACGACGGCTTACCGCGAGTACGCCTACGAGGGCTACGAGCTGGATGTGCTAGACTACCTGCTTAAGCCGTTTTCCTACGAGCGGTTTATGAAAGCCATTGCCCGCTTGCCCGCGCTGCAACCCGCGCCCCCCACCGACGAAATCACGGAGAAATACCTGTTGGTGAAGGAACGCCAAGGGCTGCTTAAAGTCCCGCACCGCGACATTATATATGTGGAAGGCTGCAAGGATTATGTGAAGTTGATGACGGCCAGCAAAACCTACCTGCTGCACCAAACCATGAAAGAAATGGTAGAAATACTAGGCCCCAGCTACTTGCGCGTGCACCGCTCCTTTATTGTAGCGGCCACGCACATCAAGCTCCTCCAGCCCGATACGGTGCAGCTGCTTGATGGTACTCTTATTCCCATCGGCAACTCCTACAAAGCCGAGCTACTAGCCTATTTCAAGAAGTAAAGCCTTGTTTTTCAAAAGGCTTCACTCCTGACTAGGGGTCGCCTGCACCCCCAACCCCACTACCCAAGCAGCAGCCTGATAAGTGCTACGTGCTTTCCACTGACAATCTTTGGGGTGCCGCAACCTTCTCACCTGGCTTTCTGGTTATCTTAGAGGTTACGTACCGCATCCGGGTGGGTGCAGCGGCTAGCCTTGCTTGGGTAATGAAGTATTTGCTTGTAGTCCTTGTTTGGTGGCTGCCCTTACTGGGTTGGGCCGCCGCGCCACCCCTGGAGCCCCTCCAGATTGCGGAGCAGTTTGTGGCGCCCGGCGGCTGGGCCAATATGCGCGAGTACCTCTGCTGTGAGGCAGCCGGCCAGGCCAAGCGCCAAAGCCTGGGCCAGCAGATTCCGGCCACCTTGCAGCGCAACTGCCAGCTGCTGCAGCAAAACCAGCGCACGGCTGTAGTAAGCGTAGAGCTGCGCGACTCCGTTAGCCGCAATGATGTATACCTGCACTTTCGGCGCGATTCAACCACCAGCCCTACCACCTGGAAGCTGGAAGCCGTGCGCAGCTTGGCCATGACGCAGTTTGGCGCGCCTATGCTGCAGCTCTTATCCGATATGCCGCCCGCTGAAGTAGCCCGCTATAACCAGAAGCACCCCGACGCCGACCACCAGTTTATGCTCGGCAACATTCAGCTCTGGATTGGCCCCGATGCAGATATTATCCGGCATTTTGAACGCAACAAATCAAGCTTTGAGCGGGCCGTGCAGCTTATCAAAACCCGCGGCTACTTCTCTGGCAAAGCTGCCAGCCCGGAACCAGACCTAAGTAAAGATACTGAACTGCAGGCCGTACTGCGCCCGCTCTATATCAGCCGCGTGACCCAGCGCAACCTGGGGTGCACCAGCTGCCTGGAGTTTGTTATTGGCGGCATGGTTGATAACGCCGTGGGCCTGCTCTACCAACCCAATATCGCAGCCGTTCCCGCCATGACGCCCGACCACGTCATCATGCTTAAGCCGCTTGGCAATGGGTGGTACTTATATAAAACTACCTGAACTCCGGGCACTACACCCAACACAAGCGCCTAGGCAGTTAGAGGCCCCCAACTGCCTAGGCGCTTGTGTTGCCGATACCACTCAGTGCTTTATATAAGCTTAGGCGGCGCGACTAGGCAGCAGGTTGAGGCAAGAAACACAACTAGTGTTTCCGGGCACGTTGAAACACGTTGGAGCAGTCCAAAAGCCACCCCAACGCGCTGCTACCTCCCTGCAAGTGCAGTACGCTTCATGGCTACTTTATAAAGTTAGAGGCAATAGTGAGAACAGTATTGGGGTCCAGCGGCTCATCGAAGGCCTCTGAGGCTTCGCCCGTGGTTACCCCGAATGCAGCTACTAGGTTCACGCCGGCTTGGCTTACATTTTCTTCGCCCGGATACGCACCAGCCGGGTTACCAGCGCCATACACGGGAGCCGTAGCACTCGGTGCGGGCCCGCCATTGTCGTTACCGGAAATCCAACTTTTGGGGTTGGTGTTGAGCGAGCCCGGCACCGCCTGTGGTCCGCCACGGCGTATGGTGCGAATGTGCGCCGCATGGCGTGCCTCCACCGAGTGAATGTTAAGCGCCGCTTCCAAGATGGTGTTGTTGCTAATCAGCAGCGGCGCGCCGCCTTTATAAGCCCGTACCCCGGTATCTTCCAGTGCCTGCGCTACAGCCAGGAAGGTGCTGGCATTCGTAAACACGTCCGCAAACAGCGGGGCTCTCTTGCCGCCTTTGCTGCCCGTAAAATCAAAGGCACTGGCCCCCGGATCGGGAATGGCGGCGGTACCCAGCACGGCCTTCAGGAAATCCACGTGGTGGCGCTCGTCGGTGCGGATGGTCATAACAGAAGTGCGCTGTTGCCTGCTTAGCAACCCGGAGGCATCTAGGCCCATTTGGTAGTAATAGTACTCCAGGTATTCAAGGCCTAGGGCAAAGTTCAGCACATACTTAATCTGCTCATTCAGGCTACCAGATTGCGCGTAGGCTTTCTGAAACAACGACCCTAGCGCCAAGGGTACGGCCGCCACTGCCAGCTTTTTACCGAAGCCCGCAAAATGACGAAACATGTGGCGGCGTTGGTCGAGCCGCTCGTAAACCTCGGGGTCTACGCGTTCAATTTCAGCAATCAGGTTGAGAATATTCATGGGTAGGAGTCTTGACGATACAGAAGGAATAGCCAGCGGCGCTTACGAGCGGGGCAGCTTGCTGACGTTGATTTTAGAGCCGGGCTTGAGGTACTTATTGGCCATGGCGGCTACCTGTGCCGGGCGCATCGACTTTTCTAGGCCAGTGCTGGCGTCTACTACATCGGGCCCCACAAACGAGCCGTACTGGATCAGGTCCCGAATCAGGGCGGCGTGGCGCGCTTCTACGGACACAATTTTGCCCGCCAGCCCCAGAAACACCGGGTTGCTAATAAGCGGCCCGGCCCCATTATAGGCCGCTACCCCTAGGTCTTCGAACGCCTTGGCTGCCCCCAGCACGCTCGTGCGGCTCCCAAAATCGATGGAGGAGAAATCAGGCTCCAGATCTTTGATTGGCGTGCCACCGTTGGCCGCAATTCCCGCCTGCAAGAAGTTGCGGTGGATACGCTCATGCGCCTCGATATCCTTAAATGCCGACCGCTCGGCGGCTGAGGCACCGGCGTAATAACGTCCCAACAATACCTGGGCGTAGAACGCAGCCTCTAACTGCTCTAGGGCATAGGCAAAATTGAGCACGCCGAAGTCCCCACTTCCCACGTTCACCACGCGGTTATTGTCGTCTTTGCTGTCGCTGCTAGCTGCCGCCGCCAGTTCATCATCTAGGGTACTATCGCTGCAACCCGCCAGCACCAACCCGGTGAGCACCACACCGGCCCCCGTAAAGCGCAAAAACGACCGACGCTGCAGCGGCATACGCAGTCCTTCCCCTGCCTTTTCAACAGCGGATTTCTCGTCTAAAAGCTCAGACATACCTGTAGAATTTATGTTAGAAAAAATATTACTAACCTGAGCTACGGCTGTGCTAAGCTACCCGGATTTGCCCTTATGCTAAATGGGCGCTAAGTAGTTAAAAATACGTATTTAACGCAGCAATTTATTGTATATAGTCTTGACCTACATAACTTTACCTGTACACAATTAGGCTATTCGCGAGTTCGGCATCGCGCTGCAAATCCGCCATTATTCCAGGCAGGATTCGCTACCCCCTCAAGAGTGCACAACCCATTGTATTTGCGTTGTCACTTCACGATGGTGCTACTATTTCATTTACTGGGGCTGGGAACCTGTTACCGCCCCTCGACGCCCACACATTATGTAGCTTTGCAGCCGTTAATTTCCACTGCATTACCTTCTGTTAGTTTTAACCTGCCATGGCCCACAGCCACTTCATGCTGCATAAGCCTTTCGGCTACCTCAGCCAGTTTACCAGTGAAGCCCCCCTAGAAAAACGTAAAAAGCGGTTTTTGGGCGAGCTGCACAACTTTCCGGAAGGCACCATGGCAATTGGGAGGCTTGATGAGCACAGCGAAGGACTGTTGCTGCTAACCACCGATGGCCGGATAAGTGAGCAGGTGCGCCGCAAAACCGTAGAGAAGGAATATTATGCACAGGTAGACGGCCTCATTACCGAGGAAGCCGTGGCGCAGCTTAGCCTAGGAGTTGAAATTGGGGTACATAATGAGCGGTACCAGACGCTGCCCTGCCGCGTACGCCGCTTAGAGGTTGCGCCCGACTTGCCCCCTAGGACCCGCAAAATTCGCGATGACCGCCATGGCCCTACCAGCTGGGTATCCATTACCGTCACGGAAGGCAAATACCGGCAGGTCCGGAAGATGACGGCCGCCGCTGGTTTTCCCACTTTGCGACTAGTACGCGTACGCGTGGGCTCTATCTGGCTGGGAGATTTGCAAGCTGGCGAGGTGCGCGAAGTAGACGACCTATTGCCCAACACAGCACCGGAATACAGTTTTTACTACCTATCAACATTACAGACAAGGCATAGACGGACACGTTAGCCCCGCTATAAGCCAGTATACCTTTCCCGTTTTGAGTCAACAGTAATTCCAAAAAACTTTCTACCTGCACTAAAGGCAAGCTCGTCTACTAAAACCCTATGCTCAACTGACTCTCCACCTTCATGTGGCCTAGTCATATATTATAATAATCCTACAGTACTCCGATTTATAATTTATGCTCATGCTTTCCGACTTATAGTGATTTGCGTCTTTTAAACCACTCAGACTGCACATAAAAGCTGAGAACCATGGTAATAGTATGTGTGGTAAGAGCTCCGCGTACTAAGAGCAATATCAATAATATTACATAACTTCATACAACACAACCTTTCATTAGAATTGTTTAAGTTATTATTGAAATTATTTTATCTGTATTTTTATATATCTACATTTAACTATCGAAAGGCAGGCACCTAGGCGCCGGCCCATTGAAAAGCAGCAGGCCCTATACCGGTATATGGCCCGTTGGCTAGCCTCCAAAGTGGCCTGAAGCCAAAGCCGCCTGTCAGATGACGCCAGTGTGTACATTTTATGTGGTAATGGCATGTGCAAGGAAGAAGCAGACACTACGTTTTTGCCGCCCAGCTAACTGGGCAACCGCCTGCCTCAGGTAATCGGAGAATTTTGCTTGCTGCTACTGGCCAACGCTAGTCCGGTAACCGTGCACATGAGCCCGACCATTCATTCCATCTGACCAACATCAACTCCGCCCTAAACCGGTTCAGGGCAACCTGTGCCCTAGTACCACCTACTCTCCTCTCGCACCAAGGGCCTACGTGCGCTGCACCTTGGTATGCTGCCTAGCAGCCTCACCGCTACGATACTTTTTCAGCACACATCTGAACAAAGCAATCATGCCCTCTACTTTTCTCACACCACGCCGGAGTGCTTCAACAGGCTACTCTAGCAACACCTTACAAACTACACGTTCCGCCCGACTTGGACGCTTTTTTGGCGCTCTGCTTGTAGGTTTGGGGCTTGCCATGAGCCCTGCCATAGCCCAGGACCCGGGTAAAGGCGGCACCCAAGCCGGGTTTGAAGTTGATGCAGATTTCAAATCCGGTTTTATCCCTGGGTTCTGGAGCAATGCCAACTACTCTCCTTCCATCACAACACTGGGCGACGACTGGTCGAAAGGGACAACTGGAAATGCAGTTTTGCTTCAATCAGGCGGGATATCCATACCCGGCGTAACGGCTAATGGGCGCAGCCTTTGGCAGGTTGATGGAAACTGGGGCAACCTCTCTCCTATTGCCGAGCAGTCTGTGTTTGCTGGGAGTTCTAACAAAAACGGTGATGCCATTGGCAGTAATCAATCGCCATACACAATAGGCACTGGTAGCGGCGGTCCACAGAAAAACGACATCACTAATACCTTCCTGCATTCGCGGGAGGTAGGCGGGAAGTTGTGGTTGTTCTTCGCGGCAGAAACCCGGTCAGTAAACGGCGCCAGCTACCTGGATTTTGAGTATAACCAAGCAGGGGCCAAAGTAATAGGCTCAAACTTGGTAGGCCAGGGCCTGGTAAACGGACGCACGGTAAATGACTTTTTACTGGTAGTAAACTACACGGGCGGGGGTAACCGGCCCATCATTGGGGTTCGGACGTGGTTGGCCAATGGCACTTGGTCGGCAGAAAAGCCTGTTTCTACGTTGGGGGCGTTCATCACAACCAATACAACGAATGTGGGGCCGGTAGCGCCCAACAAATCATTTACCGGTGATGGTGCCTACACCAATGTAACAGGGGCGCTACAAATGGTAGAAGGAGGCATTAACATCACGGACATTGAAGGGCTTTCCACTCTAAACCAGTGCACCCCAGCGGCCACTATCACCGTCAAAACCCGCTCTTCTCCTTCGTACACTTCTGAGCTGAAGGATTTTGATATCCTGAAATTCTCCTTAACGCCTGCCGCAACAGCTACTGTAGCGGAGGTAAGCCCAGCCTGTAAAGCGTCTTCCGGGCCTACTACCTTCGCCGTAAGCGGTACCTATTCTAACGGCACCCCGCTGTGGAGTGTATCAGCAGGCGGCGAGCTCTCCAACCAACAGTATAACGTTAACGGCACTGCTACTGCCACCGTAAGCGTAACCGGAAACGGCCCAGTAACCGTCACGCTTACTACTACCAGTTCCAATGCAGCTTGCGCTTCTGCTACGGCCAGTCGGAGTCTTACCATCAATCCACTGCCTACCCTGACCACCAAACCTTTGGCAGCGTGTGAAGGCTCCACGGTAAATCTGAACTCTGGAGTTACCTCCTACACGGGTACGCTTTCTTTCTATACTGATGCTGCCCGCACAACCCTGGTGACGGATCCGACACAAGCGGCTTTGGGCGCTACATACTACGTGAAAGCGGTAAGTGCTGATGCCTGTGAAAGCTATGCCACGATTGTGGTCACTAAGAATGCTTTGCCAAAACTTACTACCAAGCCACTCTCGGCATGCGCAGGCTTTACGGTTGATCTGAACGAGGGGGTTACTGAGTATACCGGTACGCTTTACTTCTATACCAATGCTGCCCGTACTACTTTGGTGCCGGATGCAACAAAGGCTCCTGTAGGGTTTACGTACTACGTGAAAGCAGTAAGCGCCGAAACCTGCGAAAGCTACGCTAGCATAGCAGTGGGAGAAAAAACCAAGCCCGGCCGCCCTGCGGTGCAAGTAATAGAGCCTAGCTTGTGCGGATCTGCTACCGCTACAGTGCGCGTGGTTGGATCAATTCTTGATGCTACCTACACGCTCACAAATGGCTCTGTATCCACTGAAAAAACGGGAACTGGGGGCAACCTAGATTTCGGAGGCTTAGCTGCCGGATCTGGATTCAGCATCATTGTCACGACGGTAGATGGGTGCGTGTCTGCTGCCACGGATTGCGAGAACTACAATACGGCAGATGCGGCTCCTACCACTAAAAGCTCGCAGCTATTTGGGGCACCGGAGCAGCGCAGCATCGAGTCAGAGGCCTATCCTAACCCCACGGGCTCTGATGCTACTATTAACTTCTCGGCTCCCAAAAGCGGGCGTGTTTCCGTGAGTGTGTACAACTCCATGGGCGTGCAGGTAGCCTCCCTGTTCGATGGCATGGTGCAGGCCGGCGAAAGCAAGTCGGTGGTGTTTAAAGGTGCCTCGTTGCCCTCCGGTACCTACTACTACCGCGTAACTACTAACGGCAAAACCAAAACCAGCCGAATCAGCCTTTCAAAATAAACCCTAGACCCGGTGTAGGCACAAAAGGTCCACTCAAGTTGGGTGGGCCTTTTGTGCCTACACCAGCGGTGGTGGCTACAGCGAGCCGGCCAGCATATGTTTGGCTTTTTGCGGAGCGCAGTTTTCTGATTTTGCGGCTGCCCGGCAGGTATTTGAGCAGGTATAGCACCTAGTGCATATACTCTGTGCTATTGCTGTGAGAATAAGAAGTAACTTTACGCTACTATTATGCCGCAGACCCCCGCCGGCAACTTTGCCCGGCCCGGCTCCCACCCTGTTTGCTGGTTGGGCTACCCTGGTAGCAACGGGTAGTTATTCGTGCAAATCTGCCTGATACCAGCTTTACTGATATTACTATATATTCTATTGTAATTATGAACCTTAGCCTATCCGATTTCGTCTAAAATTAACCACCTGTCTTAACATCGCCGACCTCGCTTTTCGGAGCGACATAACTGACTAATACAACACATGGGTAGATCACAAGCCACCTTCGGCAAGAGGGAAAACGAAAAAAAGCGCCTAAAGAAACGTCAGGATAAAGAAGAGAAGAAAGAAGAGCGTCAGGCCAATGCCAAGAAAGGGCAGAGCCTCGACGATATGCTGGCGTACGTAGATGAGAACGGCAACATTTCCGCTTCTCCGCCGGATCCGAAGAAGAAGAAAGAAATCAAGACGGAAGATATCCGGATTGGCGCGCTGAAGCAGGAAGACATGGAGCCAACTGACCCCATCCGGAAAGGCGTGGTTACGTTCTTCAACGACTCGAAAGGGTACGGCTTTATCAAGGACTCAGTAACTCAGGAAAGCATCTTTGTTCATGCTAATGGGCTAGTGAATCAGATTAAAGAAAACGATAAAGTAAGCTTCGAAGTAGAAATGGGTCCTAAAGGCCCTAGTGCTTTCGGAGTAAAGCTGGACACCCCAGTATAAAGTACCAGAGGCACTAGGCCTTCAAGCGGCTGCAGCTCCCCAGGAGTTGCAGCCGCTCTGCGTTACTAGCACTCTCAGAAGCGTTAGAGCAGCAGCACATCAATGCGGTGGGCATGTACCATTTGCAGTGCCACCGACCAGGCAAAGACGGTGAAAAAGCCATCCTGAGAAGCTACCAGAGCCAGGGAATCGCGCTGATCAAACACAAACTGGGCGGCGGCCAAGTGGCGGGTGCCGCCGTTCTGGGCTGGGTGTAGGTAGCGCGCCGGGCTGTCAATAACAGGTTCTGTGAGCACCATTTTGTCGACGGGCTGGCTCCACTTGGCGCGCGCTACTTTGGCTCCGAAGGCCAGCAGGTGGTAGTCGCGGGTGATAATGGTGGCCCCATCGACGGCCGTGAAGCCACCCACAATGCCAATGTTGCGCTGAATTTCCTCCAGCCACTTCCGCTTTGATTGGCCTTGCTGCACCTCCGCAATGCCCATGTACGCCGGCGTTACCGGATACGTCATGGGCTGCACAATGGACTCTTGCCACAGCGTAGAAGCCGAGGGTACTACCAGCACCAGCCCGCCCCGGCCGTGGGCCCGCATAACCGCCGCCAGCTCCACCAGCACGTTGTCGGTTTCATTGGCGCTTGTGTTCTGATCGTGGCCGGGCAGAAACTTTTGCAGGGCCGGGCAATCATCTACGGCAATGTTTTCGGCGTCTACGAGCTGGAGCTGGTCGCCGCGCAGGATGGCCACGTTCACAAACTTACCGAAGCCATCGGTGCGGCGGTGCTTTACCACCAGCAGGCCCGGCTCCACTACTTCCAGCACAAAGCTCAGGGGCGGGATTTCGGTGGCCGTGCCCCAGACATACAGCCCTTCGGCATCGTACCACACGCCCAAATGAATACCGGGCTGCTCTACGGCCGGAGCTAGCTTCAGCAGGTTATACGGCGTGAGGCGGCGTTGCCCGAACACTACCGGCTGACCGGCCTGCGCGGGCTGTAACAGGGCCAACGAAATTTTGGGTGGGTGGCCTTCTTCGCGCCGCAGGCTGGCCCAGAAGGCTACATCAATAATGGCCTCAACCCACTGCGCAGGCGGCGGGGGCGCCAGCTGGGCTACATCCGTAGGGTTAGCGCCGGCGCGGTGCCTAGCAAAGTGAGCTTCAATCATGGGGGCCACCACGCGGGCAGCCAGGTAAGTAGGTTCAGAAAGCATACTGGGTACGTGCAATGCCTTGGCGGCAGCAAGCTACGCGAAGCGCAACCCACTACCTAGCCTGCCCAAGTAGCGCCGGGCAGGCAAAACCGGGCGGGCTCTACTCAACAGCGCCGGGCGCTTTCTGTTACCGGAGGCCCGAAACCGGGTAGCTGACTCTAGCCTGTGCCCGCGGCCCAACCGGTTACTGCCCGTGTCGTTTTTGCCACATCCGGAGCGCCACCTGAAACACCATAATAGCCCCAACGGCCACTACTGCCAGCGTCAACTTTACCGGCATGGTGAGTACCAGCGTGCCCGGCGCGGCGGTTGGAGTTTGCAGGAATCCTAGGGAGAGAATCAAGAGCCGAAACGACCAGCCTTCCAAGTAGATGAACACCAGCGTGTACAGGACAAACAGAGCTATGATGTGGCGGCGGCTTCTGATGTAGGCCGCCGACAAAATCATGCCCAGGGTATACAGCCCCAGCCCAATCAGGATGCCACCGGCGCCACCCGCTGCTAGAAACGCGTACTTGTCTTCGCGCTGGCCGGCCAGCGCCAGCACCGGCCATACCAGGGCACAGCTTGTGGCAATACCTCTTGTCAGATGATGCTTCATTGCTTACCGATAAAAAAGGCTCCAAGCCTCAGAAAGCAGCTCAGAACCTTTTTCTTCACTCCACTAGGTCGGCAAATCAGCGAAGGCCGAAACCATGGATGCTTCCGCCTCCGCTGCTATTCAAGTGCGCTGCTAGGCGCTGTTGCGTTTTTGATCTGGTTAGAAAGTAATACTAAATACCGGAAGGCGCTTTGTGCTAAATGGAGCCACCATCCAATGAGCTGAGGTTTTGTTCGGCAGCAGTGGCATCAGTGGCCGGTGGTGTAGCGGGCGTGCTGATGCGGCGCTTACCCAAGTAGCTGAGGCCAGCCGCCAGTAAGGCGGCGCCGCCCAGCACCTTTTGCGTGGTGGTCAGGCGGTTGAGGCCGGTGCCTTTGCCCAGCTTTTTAAGCGACTTGGCGGCCCCTCCAAACAAGCTTGTCTTGGCGGCTTTCTTGTTTTTGTTTTTATTCTTTTTCATGATGCATTCTATGTTAGAAGAGAAATCCGTTTGAGCCAGAAAGAGCCCGCCCCCCAAGGGAGGTTTGCGGCTTAGAGTGGCCTAGTAATCGCAACTGCGTGGTATTGGTTAGCCAAAGTCATCGATGTCGTCAGCTGTTTTTTTCGTGGCACTGCTGTGCCCCTTGCCGGTTTTGGTACTCTTGCGGCTTTTCGGGGAGGTAGTAGGCCGGGGGGCAGCGGCAGCAACCTCCTCCGTAGCGAAGGTAGTGTTGGCTTCCGGAAGCCTGGCCCAATCGGCTTTGGGTGCGTGGTGGGGGGTAGCGTCTGGCTTCCCTTTGCGCTGATCTAGGTAGATAAGGCCGGCCGCTGCCAGCACCAAGCCACCTACCAGCTTCTGCCCCGTGCTTAGCTTGGCAATTTCATTGGTCACCTTCCGAAACTTCTTGATCGAGAGCACCGCCGCATCCAGCACATCGTCCGGTACGGCAGCTGCCACCTGTTTTGCGTGCTTTTTCTTTTTGTGCTTGCCCATAGAAGTATAGAGTAAGGGCGGCGGAAGCCCGACGCCCACCTGTGGTACCTGAACTTCAGCTTGCTTGCCTACTAGGGTATTCGCAGAGTAGAACCCGAAGGTTTCCGTAAGAACATAATAGTCAGGCTACTGTAGCGCTTCAGCAAAGCCCGTTTCGCTGGCTCAACTGCATGACTACGCTCCGGTTCGCGCCAACGTAGCCGGCCCCGCAGAAATCCGCACCCGCCGGTGTACCTTTCTGCCAGACCTTCTATCTCCTGTTATTCGGCTTATGAAATCCGTTATACCTCTGCTGCTCGCTATGGTGTTTGCCGCAACCGGCTTCGCCCAAACCAAACCGGCCGATTTGCTGCTTATCGGGACTTTTCACTTTGATAATCCGGGCCTCGATATATCCAAAATTAATACGCTGGATGTACTTTCGCCGAAGGTGCAAACGGAGCTGGAAACCATCAGCGGCCGCATAGCCGCCTTTCAGCCCGACAAGGTGTTTGTGGAGTGGCCCGCCGACGCCCAAAAGGGCTAGAACGAGCTGTACAAAGCCTACCTGGGCCCCGACTATACTGGCTACGTGAAAGCCAACTTTCCGAAGCACGCCAATGGCTTCTATGCCCGCAACGAAATCATTCAGCTGGCGTTCCGAGCGGCCAAGAAAGCTGGTCTGGCCAGCGTGTACGCCCTCGATTACAAGAAAACCCAGTTCCCCTACGACAGCGTGATGCTGGCCATGCAAAGCGCCCACCAAAACGCCCTGATGCAACAAGTGCAGGCTCACATAAAAACCTACGAGGATAACATGAACAAGAAGCTGGCTACCTATTCCCTGACCCAGCTTCTGCTCGACGAAAACACCAAAGCCAACCTCGATTTCAACAAGGGCTTCTACCTCGATAAGATTAACAGAGCCGGCACCACTACCAATTTCAACGGGGCTTTCCTGGTTTCGGAGTGGTACCGCCGCAACCTCTATATGTACTCCATCGTGCAGAAAACCGTGGCCCCCACCGACGATAAAGTCATGGTGCTGGTTGGCTCAGGCCACGCCGCCATGATGCGCGAATTTCTCTCCTCTGACAGTGCCTTTCGCCTGAAAGAGTTGAAAGACGTGCTCAAGAAGTAACCAGCACCTATGCCCTGGCCAAACGTTGAGCCAAGGCAACAGCACAGCGGCTCCATGCTAGTACTGCCAGGCTTGGCTTGCTACTCCCGGTCGAAGTTGGCGCGCTTATTCAGGGCCGCAAGCCGCACGGTTTCGCTTATGCGTCGGGCCCGGGTTTCGGGCTGTTTGGCCCCTAGCACCCAGGTCAGAATCATTTTGCGCGCCGAAGGCGAGAATGCCGCAAAGTACCGGGCAGCCGTGGTATCAGCAGCAAGGGCCGCCGCCAAGTCGGTGGGTACGGTGCCGGCTTCGGCAGCATCGAGGCTTTCCCAGGCGCCATTTTGCTTGGCCTTTGCAATGGCAGCCAGCCCGGCAGGCATCAGCTGGGCGGCTTGCGCCAAGCGCTCCAGCCGCTCTTTGTTCACTTTGCTCCAGCCGCTTTTGGGTTTGCGGGGCGTGAAGAGCAGCTGCGTCCGGTCGGCGTCGAGCTTCCGCGGGTGCGAGTCAATCCAACCAAAGCAGAGCGCTTCTTCCACTGCCTCGGCATAGGTTACGCTGGGTTGGCCGCTGGCTTTTTTGAAATACACCAGCCACACCCCAGGGCTGCTGGTGTGGTGCGTAGTCAGCCACTGCCGCCACTCGGCGCGGCTGGCGGGCTGGGTTTGCGCATAGGCAGCAGTGCGCGACATAGGATTTGAGCTGAGGTAGAGGCTAGTGCAAGGTAGGGCTAGTTACAAAAAGATATCCTACGGCGCACTTCCGGCAGGTACTTGGTAACCAGGGCTACGTGCATCGGCATGCACCCTGACGCAGGGGTTTGGGCTTACGCAGGGGGTAGCAGACGGGCGTGCTGGAATGATGTAGCACAGCTGTTAGCTGGTCTCGTAGGGGAAGACTACTACCAGCCCCCATACATGCACCGCTGTACGCGAGTTGAAATAACACGGCCTGAACACTACTTTAGAGACTCCGGTTGAGCTTGCCGGAGTTTCATTATCTTGATTTTTATGGCCTTGCTAGTGCGTATCGGTTTACTGTGGGTGGTGTTTGGGGTAAGTTTGCCGATGCGGCTATATGGGCAAACCCAGCCCATTCAGGTAGAAACCAACCTGGGCGTGGAGCTGGTTAACGCGCTGATGGTGCAGATTTCGCCGGAGTTCCTGCCAGATTCGGCGGCCAACCCACAGCTGTTCCGCACCACGCGCCTAATGCGGGTTAGCTATATGTACTTCGCGCCGTTCCGCCAGCATATGGCCGTAGTGCGCACCCGCCAGCTCACCGATAAGCTAGGCACCGGCGTCTATCTGCTGCCGCTCTTCTATTCGGGCTTTCCGAAGCCGGTACGCCACACGGCCGTTTCGCCTCCTTTGCTCGAAGCCATTCATCCGCACCCCGACTCGGCCGCCCGACTGGCCGATGAGTACATGCAGGTGCTTGGCAAGTTTTACCGCGAGGCCCAGTTTGCCCGGTTCCAGCGCACCCACCGGAGCACCTATAACCTGGCCTTGGCGGAAGTACGCCGCAACCTGCCCGCTGCCAACTTTATCCCCACCATGGAGCGGTACTACGGCGCGCGCAATGCCGGCTACCACATCATCATCAACCCGTTTTTTAAAGCCCAATGGGGCATGGCCTGGCAGGTGCCCACCGCCGCCGGGCCGGTATCCTACCAAATTGCTGCTCCCTTTCAGGAGCAGGTGCTCCAGCGGGGGCGCACCCGTGCCGCTGGCTTCGATAATGCCGAAGCGGTGCGCAACCTGTCGGTGCACGAGTTTGGCCACACCTTCATCAACCCCCTCACGGCCCAGCCTGACCTGGCCCGTGCCATTGAGGCTCATAAGGCGTTGTTCCGGCCCATTCCTGGCATGGGGCAGTACAGCGACTGGGAAACTTCCTTTAACGAGCACCTAGTACGGGCAGGCGAAGTACGCCTGGCACTAGCCTTGGGCCGGCCCGAAGTCAGTACCCACCTCCGTACTGAATACCGAGACTGGATGTATTTGCCGTTTTTCGAGCAGCAGTTACAGCTCTACGAAGCCAACCGCACCCGCTACCCTACCCTAGCGTCCTTTTTGCCCGAGCTAATTAGTGCACTGCCCCGGCTTACCCCGTAAGTGAGGCCTAGCAGCTACCTCCAACGCCTGAAAGCGCCGGTAGCTGTCCTCTTTCAGCTGCTGCCGGTTTGCTTGCCCCAGAGGAGTAGCATGGGGTAGTGGAGAAAGGCATTTATAGCAACTGTGAGGCGGCTAATGCTATCAAACGTGCCCTCGGTATAGCCCTGCCAGTTAGAATACGCCTGGGGCCCCTGGCGAAACATGCCTAGCCCGCCTGGCACAGGGCAGATTATGCTACAGACTATCTGCAAAGCAACTCTTACAAGCTAGTTCCTCTCCTCAGCTGAGCAAGGGTTAGGGTGATTGACACGCACTGCACATCCTTCAGTATCCGGCTTTACAACTCGTTCTATCCCTATCCGCCACGCCTAGCCCCCTGCTCAGTAGCAGAAGACGAACTAGTGCTTGTTCAACGCTACCCACGCTAGGCCTCCTCCCGGCAAACCACTACTTTGCACTCCCTTGTGCCTTTGCTATCTTATTCAATGTCCCCTGTATCCTTCCGGGCTTTTCTCTGTGGACTTATTCTGCTGCTGACCACCCGTACCGCTCACGCCCAAACTCCGCTGCCCGAAGCAGAGCTTACCACCTTCTACGACCAGCTTAACGCCTACCGCACCGCGCGGTACCAACCGTTGCCGGACCTAGAGGCCCTGCAACTACCCTCCACCTTCTCGGGCGCCGACTTGAAGGCCCTGCACCTGCAGGAGCGCCACATTGTGCGGGTTGACCTGGTGTACACGGCCTTCCGACTGAATCCCGCGTTCAATCAGCGCCAGCTCAACCTTAGCCGCATCCGCAACCTAGCGAGTGGCCTACCGGGGTTGCTGCAAGATGAGTCCGTAACCTGGACGCTGGTGGAGCAAACTGGCTGCAACAGCCCCACCGAGTGCCAGCCGTTTTTCCATGGGTTTGTGGTGTATGTGGCCCGGCACGCCACCGCCGCCACCAGCCGCGCCGACCTCGACAGCCTCACGCGCAAGCTGCGCATCCTTGAAAAGAAGCGCCCCAAAGCCGCCAGGAAGGCCCCCGGCAAAAAGGTGGCCTGCAACCTGCCCGCCAGCCGCTTCAGCAACCGCCAGATGGCCCGAAGCCTGCGCCGCCTCTATCACTGCCCTCAGCACGACGCCCAACTAGTAAAGTTTGAGCTAACGGTAGCCGCCGATGGCAACATCCAGACCGTGAAGGTGCTGCCTACCGCTAGGCCCCTGTGCACCACGGAGCTGGAAGAAGCCATCCGGAAAAGCGTGGCGTTCCACTCTGGTTTCCCAGTGGCGGGCAAGATGTTTCCGTTTAGCGCCAAGGGAGTAATTCGCCTCCCCATCGGACCCTTGCAGCTGCTGGGCGAAGCCGACATGGGCTTCACCAACTTCGCCCTCCCCGATTCGGCAGCCCGGCTCTACCGTGTGTTCCTGAAACACAAGAACAAGCAGCACAAAAACGACTATTGCGAGGCGCGCATCACGAAAGCCGGCGAGCTGCTGGCTGCTTCAGATACCAGCGCCGTAGAGATGCCCCTGCCGCCCGATGCCAACGTAGTAACCCGCGTGATGCAGCGCCACCCCGAGTGGAGCAAGGAAGTGGTAGTGACCGACGCCACCGGCAGCATGTTCCCCTACACCTACGACCTGCTGGCCTGGCTGCAACTTAGCGCCCTCGAAGACGAGAAAACCTTCGTGTTCTTCAACGATGGCAACGACCAGCCCGACAAAGACAAGCGCGTGGGCAAAACCGGCGGCCTCTTCCACGTAACCACCAGCAGCTACGAGGCCATCAAGAACAAGCTCATCGAAACCATGAAGGCCGGCGGGGGCGGCGACGCGCCCGAAAACGACGCCGAAGCCCTGCTCTACGCCCAGCAGCTCACCGGCCCCGACTCCGCCCCCACGGACCTCATCTTGATTGCAGACAACTACACCTTCCCCCGCGACGCCAAGCTCCTCAAAAATACCACGGCCCACGTCCGCATTATCCTGTGTGGGGTCCGCGACTACATCAACCCGCGCTACCTCGCCCTGGCCCGCAAGCACGGCTTCACCCTGCACACCATCGAGGGCGACATTGAGAACCTGAGCAAGCTGCTAGAAGGCGAAACCATCACCATCCAAGGCCAACAGTACCAAGTGACGAAGGATGGATTTAAGTTGGTCCAGAAGACGTGAAATAGATCCTTTTTATATCTAGAAGAAATGAATTACTAACTAGCGGTGTGTGCTTGTCAGTTGAAGATCCAGAGGGGTTACAAGCTTCACTGCCTGTTGAGGGAACACATATAACTCCGTTAAATACAAAGATCACCCTTAATAAATAGACACAATTTATATTTCACGACCTTACACCTGCTAAATTAGCAAGGGAATAAATTCTTATCGAATCAATGACCAAGAGTTATAATTATATCAAATATGCTATTCAGCGGATTTTATAAATGAAATAAACGTTAAAAATATATTTTTAAAATAACATAGCATTTAAAAATTACAACTATACCTACTGCATACATGGATATAGTCACACAAAATCACGAAATTATCAAATAGCCTAAAGTTATTTATATTAATTAATCCCTTCATCGCAGAATCAATAAAATTATAATGTGTCATAATTTCATTATGCCATGTTATTTATACAAATAAAAACACTAGTATACAAATTTACTCAATTATGATTATTATCAATTTCTTTAAATAATTTATCTCTTATTATTTTTCGTAATTTATCTCTATCTAACCAAAAATCTGTTTGCATTTTGCTTAAATACCCATTAATATCTTGCATGGCTTGAGCATTATTCACATCACTTATTTCTTTACCTTGCAATTCAGGATGGTCCTGAATATATAGAGCAACGCTATTATGAAAATTTTGAATATAATCATTAAATATTTTCATTAATAAATTTTCGATTGGATTGTGTATAGAGTCAGGAAGAAATAGCATTTCTGTTCTAATTTTATGAACCTCCTGCCTGACCTTAGAATATGAACTATCATTGTTAGACATATTAGCAAAAAATTCTTTTCCAAAATCAAGAATGAAATAATCCTCTATAACTGTTAAGTGAGTCCAAATTAACTTTACAGAATCAACTATTTTTTCATAATCATACTTTTCTTTATTTTTTATAGAACTAAACTCTATTTCTATTTTTTTATTTTGAGCACTAAGTTTTTCTTTAAGTTCCACTAATTTTCTATCAACATTGCTTTTATACAGGGCAGCAATTACTGACGTTACTATAGCCGAAGTAAAGATTGATTGCCAATTAAAAAAACCTAAAAGGTCATTAATAATTATATTAAACACATCCATAACCTCTATTATTTTACTATTTAAGGATTACTGTAAAAGGCTGAAGCTATTTTAGCTTCAGCCCTTTTACAGTAATCCACCGCAAGTGCGATATTACATATGAATGGCGCGGTTCTCTGTAGCGGCTAGGCAGGCTTCCTTCATGGCTTCGGCGTAGGTGGGGTGGGCGTGGCTCATGCGGGCTACGTCCTCAGCGGAGGCGCGGAACTCCATGGCCGTTACGGCTTCGGCAATGAGGTCGGCGATGCGGGGGCCGATCATGTGCACACCCAGGATTTCATCTGTTTCCTTGTCGGCCAGCACTTTCACGAAGCCGTCGAGGTCCATGGAGGCGCGGGCGCGGCCCGAGGCGCGGAAGGGGAAGTTGCCGGTTTTGTACGCCTTGCCCTGCTCCTTTAGCTGCTCTTCGGTGTAGCCCACGCCGGCCACTTCCGGCCAGGTGTACACTACCCCCGGAATGAGCAGGTAGTTGATGTGCGCCTTCTGGCCTACAATGGTTTCGGCTACATACACACCTTCTTCCTCGGCCTTGTGGGCCAGCATAGCGCCCCGAATCACGTCGCCGATGGCGTAGATGCCGGGCACGTTGGTTTGCAGGTGCTCATCTACCTTAATGCGGCCGCGCTCTTCCATTTCTACGCCGGCAGCTTCCAGGTTCAGGCCCGCGGTGTAAGGGGAGCGGCCCACGGCTACTAGGCAGTAGTCGCCTTCAAACTTCACTTCCTCGCCTTTCGGGTTGGTAGCGGTTACGGTCACGGCATCGCCCTCGCGGGTAGCGCCGGTTACCTTATGGCTCATGAAGAACTCGATGCCGATTTTGCCCAGGATGCGCTTCAGCTCTTTGCCAAGGGCGCGGTCCATGGTCGGGATGAGGGAGTCCATGAACTCCACCACCGATACTTTCGCGCCGAGGCGAGCGTACACCGAAGCCATTTCCAGCCCGATTACGCCGCCACCAATCACGATCATGTGCTTCGGCACCTCCCGGATGTTCAGGGCCTCAGTGCTCGTGATGATGCGCTGCTTGTCCTGCTTGATGAAGGGCAGTACCGTGGGCTTAGAGCCAGTAGCAATGATGACGTTTTTCGTCTCGATCTGCTGCTCTTCGCCGCCCGCGGTGGGCTGAACTTTGATGTGATTCTTATCTACGAACGAACCCACGCCCTTGATGACGTCGATTTTGTTCTTCTTCATCAGGAACTGGATGCCGTCGGTATTGGCCTTCACCACCCCGTTTTTACGGTCGATGAGCTGGTTCATGTTGATCTGCAAGTCGCTCAGCTCAATGCCATGCTCCTTGAAGGTGTGGCCGGCATTATGGAAGTGCTCCGTCGAGTCGAGGAGAGCTTTGCTGGGGATACAGCCCACGTTGAGGCAGGTGCCGCCCAGGGTGTCGTACTTCTCAATCAGGGCAGTTTTGAGGCCTAGCTGGGCGCAGCGGATAGCCGCCACATAACCGCCCGGCCCGGAGCCGATGACGGTAACGTCGTATTGGTTCATATTCAGCGAGTGAATTCGGTGGAAATCAACGGGCACGAAGGTACGGACGGCGAAGTTGTGAAGCGTGAAATTGTGAGGCGAACAAGCAGCAACGTAAAAGAACGCCCTGTTGCGCTTGGGGCGCCTCACGCTCGGGGCTGAAGCATTTCGCTTGGCGACGGTTGCAGTAATTAACCGACCTAGTGTTTACAGCAGACCGTTCTGCTGCGCTTGCCGAACCGAAGGTCGTCTTAGACAAGCCTCTCGATTGGCTGAGGTTGGGCTAGTAAATAGAACGTCATGCTGAGCGCAGTCGAAGCATGACGTTCTATTTATCAGCGTGACGTTCTGTAGCTTCAACGCGTTGGCGGCAGGGCGTTAGTTAGCAGCACCTAGGGCCTTTAGCCGCTTCTGGGCGTTGGTATTGCCGGGGTTAAGCTCCAGGGAGCGGCGGTAGTGCCGGATGGCCGCGGGTGTATCATGATCGTTTTCGTCGGCTTCAGCGAGGCTATCGAAGAGGTTGGCGTCGTTGGGATAAAGCTCCGTGCCCAGGGCGAAGATGGCCCGGGCAGCAGATGGGTTGCGCGCCTCGCGCAGAAGCTGGTAGCCCCAGGTGTTCAGCGTGCCTTCCGACAACGCAAACGTGGGCTCCTGTTGCTGCATCCGGCGGTAAACTTCCGGGGCTTTACCGAAGCCTTCCTGGGCCAGGGCAGCCGCGAAGCCAGCCTGCGTGGGCATGGGGCCGGGGCGGGCGGGCAGATGGTAGAGGCGGGCCATATGGGCTGGCACACCGTTCTGCGTAGGCGTGCGGCTCAGAAACTGACGGCCGGTTGCGGCGCCTTTCAGGTTGGCGTTGAGGAACTCCAGAGTGTAGCGGCAGGTCCAGTGGTAGGCAGCTTCTACCTCAGCGCGGGAATACTCGGTGAAGTGCTCCGGCCCAGCTACACGCAGACCGATGGTGGAAAAGTCTATGTGCTCCATCGGGTTCATGACCACGTGGTAGAGGTCCGCGTACTTTGCTTCGTTCAGCAGAATTTCCGTGGTTCCCATCCCTTTGGCGCTGAGTTCGCGCACCGATTCGGAGCGGCGCTGCACGTAGAGCCACGGTACGGTCAGGCGCACGCGGGACACGGGCTTAGCGTCCTCTTGGGCTTTGGTGCCATCAAAGCTGACTATTGCGGCAATGCGCGAGTCTTGCGTGGCCGCCAGCGCATTAGCCAGGCCCCCCCAGCTCCAGCCGGCCGCGGCCACATGGGCCATGTCGGCCTGGGGCAGGGTGTGGGCGTATGACAGCAGGAACTGGATATCACGCGCCTGCGTATCAAGCCCTTCTGCGTCGTAGTTCATGTCCTTGGTGCGCGTGCCCAGGCTGCGGCTGGCCAGCACTACGTAGCCGTGGCTGGCGAGGTATTCGCACAGATCGGCGGCTTCGTGGGCCGTGCCACCGCCGCCAGCAGCATAAATCACCACCGGAAACTTGCCAGACGCCGCCGGGGCATTCTGCACGGCCCACATGCGCTGATCGAAGAGCTGTTGTGCTTGCTTCGGGCCTACCTGGGCGGCGGCCCACTGCAGCTTGTCAGCCAGGAAGGCTGCAGCTTCCGCATCGGTTCGGCTGAAGTTATCGTCAGTGGCCTCCGTGCGCAGGTAATCGGCGTATCGGATGGGTGCGCCTCCTTTCTGGGCCGGATACCACACCAGCGTTTGCATGGGGCGCGCCAGCTCGCCGGTGGTTGGTTTTCCGGTTACGGCATCGGTACGGCCCTTATAGGCCCGCGCGTAATCGTATTGCTGCACCACACGGAAGCCAACGGTGTGCGGGCCGGCTTTGAGGTCGGCGAAGCCGGAGCCGGCGTGGACAACTTGGGCCGAAAGACCCAGCATAAGCAGGACTAGTAAGCGAATCATGGGAGGGGAGAGGGTGAGACAGGGTGTAAACGTACGGAGGGTGCCCCTATTCCACCAACACCCCGATGTAGTAGTTCTCCGTATCGATTTCCAGGTTCTCTTTGGTAAGGCCAGGCAGGTTGAGGGGCTGGAGGGAGGTAGTAAGCGGCAGGGTGCGGTACTCGCCGCCTTTGGTGCGCACCCGAATGGGCAGGTTAAACTCGTGCACCTCGGCAATCCAGCGGGCCTGGGCACCGGTTTCCGTGAAGCGTACCTCCAGGGTAGGCAGGCCAGCATGGCGCAGGTATTGGTCGAAGATGGGCGCGAGGTTCTGGCCGGTTTGCTGGTTGAAGTACCCTAGTATTTGCTCAGTGGTCACGGTTTGGTGGTAGAAGGTGCGCGAGAGGCCGCGCAGCAGCTCGCGCCACTTGGCATCGTCGGGCACGTAGGCTGTGCGGATGAGGTTGAGCATATTGCTGCCCTTGTCATACATGTCGGAGGAGCCCTCGCGGTTTACCTCGTAGGGGCCGATGATGGGGCCATCGTTCTGGATGTTGCGGCGCTGGCCATGGATGTACTGCTGCCCCGCCTGTTTGCCGAACTGGCTTTCCACGAACAAGGCCTCGGAGTAGCACGTGAAGCTTTCGTGGATCCACATATCGGCAATATCCTTGCTGGTAATGTTGTTGCCGAACCACTCGTGGCCGCTTTCGTGAATAATGATGAAGTCCCACTTTAGGCCCCAGCCCGTGGCCGAGCGGTCTTTGCCGAGGTAGCCGTTTAGGTACTTGTTGCCGTAGGCCACGGCACTTTGGTGCTCCATGCCCAGATGCGGCGTTTCCACCAGCTTGTAGCCATCTTCATAGAACGGGTACGGTCCAAACCACGATTCCATGCTTTTCAGCATAGGCTTCACGTTGGCCGCAAACTGCGTTTTGGCTTTGGCTAGGTTTTCGGGCAGCACCCAATAGTCGAGGTTCAACTTGCCTTTTTCACCGGCGTATTCATCGGAGAAATGCGTGTAGTCGCCCACATTCAGGGCCACGTCGTAGTTGTTGATGGGGTTGCTCACAAACCAATCGAAGCGGGTGGCGCCGCCTTTGAGCTTGGTGGTGTTGCGCAAGCGCCCGTTCGAGACATCCTTCAGGCCTTTAGGCACCGTCACGCTGATGAGCATAGAGTCGGGCTCATCGGACTGATGGTCTTTGGTGGGCCACCAGATGCTAGCCCCCACGCCCTGGCAAGCCGTGGCTACCCAGGGTTTGCCCTTGCCATCTTGCGTGAACACCAGGCCGCCGTCCCAAGGTGCGTTCTTGGCCTCGGTGGGCTGACCCGAGTAAAACACCGTAAACGCCGACCGGCTGCCTTTCCGGATGGCCTCCGGAAACGTTACAAACACGGCGTTGGCCTCCCGCGTGAAAGGCACCGGTTTCCCTAGGTACTCTACCTTGTCTACCTTCAGGTTGGCAAACAAATCAAACTGCAGCTTCGTGAAATCCTGCGTGGCCGTAAACCGAAACTCGTTGGAGCCGCTGATGGCTTTTTTGGCTATGTCCAGCTTTACATCGAGGTGATAGTAGTTGACGTCGTAGCAGGTGCGCAACGGGGTGAGGGCGCCGCGCAGTGAGTCGGCGCGGGTGAAGGCGGGCTTGGGTTGCAGCAACTGGGCCGAGGCCCCAAGCGAGCAGCTTAGCAGGCCGGCCAGAAGAAATGAAACAGATGGACGCACGGAGAGGAGAATAGAGTACAAAGCAAAGAACGGAATTACCACCAAAGCGCTGCTTGTCGATGCGCGCAGGGCTAGGGCTTTTGCTACTGCGTGAGCGGGCCCCACCGCTATGCAGAGCGCACTAGGCTAGTAATCTGGCTCAACCCTGCTCAGCAGCAGCGTTTACGGCTCAGGTACAGAGCACTGTTTGAGCGGCACCTACTCACATTCCGGGAAGAAAGGCCAGATTACTTGCCCAAGCGGCGTAGGTTTGTGGCCTCATTTGCGCTTCCATTCATGTCAACTCCGGCTTCCTCCCCTACCCGCGTTTCCTTATTGCTCGCCTTTGCGGCGGTATATATTATCTGGGGCTCCACGTACCTGGGCATCCGCTTCGCTATTGATTCTATTCCGCCCCTGCTGATGGCCGGCACCCGCTATGCCTTAGCCGGCGCGCTGCTGTATGGCGTGATGCGGCTGCGCGGCGAGCCGGCCCCCACCTGGCGGGGCTGGGGCACGGCACTCGTTATTGGCACCTGTTTGCTGGGGTTCGGCAACGGCGGCGTAACCCTGGGCGAGCAGTACATCCCGACGGGACTGGCAGCGCTGCTGGTGGCCACGGTGCCTATGTTTCTGGCCATACTGGGCTGGTGGAGCGGGGTGGCGCAGCGCCCCACGCTGTGGGTAACCTTGGGCCTGGTTTCGGGGCTAGTGGGCGTGTACCTGCTGGCCCGCACGCCGGGCGCCAGCCACGTGGCGTTGCCCGGACACGAGGGGCTAGGCGTAGGAATGGTTCTGACGGCGGCTATGGTATGGGCGGTAGGCTCGTTGTACTCTAAGCGCCATCAGCCGGCCCCGTCGCCGTTCCTTTCTGGTGGCATGCAGATGCTGTGCGGCGGCCTTGTGATGTTGGTGGTGGGCCTGTTGAAAGGTGAGTCTGAGGGATTCGAGCTGGCCCAAGTCACCACGAAATCGTGGATAGCCTATGTGTACCTGGTTACGTTCGGGAGCATTGTGGCCTTCACGGCGTACATCTGGCTGCTGCGAGCCGTGGAGCCGGCGCTGGCGGGTACGTATGCCTTCGTGAACCCAGTGGTGGCAGTGCTGCTGGGCTGGGCTTTTGCCGGCGAGAGTTTGAACGCGGGCATGCTGGGCGGCGCGGCCCTGATTGTAACGGCCGTGGCGCTGGTGGTGCTGGGCGGCCGCAAAAAGTCTACCACCGAAACTCCTGACGGCGCGTAGCCACACAGCACCGGTCGGTTTACTAGCCCCCGCGCCGGCCCAAACCGCCCGAACTATACTAGGGCCGCCAGAACCCTGTAGCATCGTTATCTTTCCGGAGAGCCCTCGTCGGGTTCGGCACCTTTCCCTTATGCGCAACTCCTTTCTTTCGGCCAGTCTGCTCACGCTCGGCCTGCTTGGTTCCTGCCAGATGCAAAAAGCCTCTACCTCTACTACCCCTGCAGCCGCGCCAAACCTCGCGGCTACGCCCGTGTGGCAGTCGGCGGCCTACACCGTATTCCGCGACTCGTTGGTGCAGGGCCGGAACGTGGCCCGTGCCCTCTCGCGCACCGAGCTGACCTCCAACTACCACAGCCCAGCCAACGAGTCTCAGAGCCCGCAGGTAAGCTTTAAGTTCAGCCTCAACGGCAAAGACAACGAAATGCAGCCTGGCCAAGACCACGTATTTATGGCCGTACCCCAAGCCAATGGCGGAGCCCTGGAAACGCCGGTTATTGTCTTCGGTCAGCAGTATGTAGACAAAACGCCGGTTCCGGCCAACACCTACCTGGCGCCTAATACGCCGCTAAAAATTCGGTTGGATATGCGGCCGGTGTTGGCGGCTTTCCAGCAGCAGGGCTTCTACCAGCTCTATAATGGGCAGAAGCTGTACAAGGATGACTTTAAACATGTGTTTGTGGCCGGCAACACCGCGCCGCTGAGCTGGGACTTTGATAATCTGATCAATAAGCCCCAGCTCGAGCTGAAGGACCCGGACGGCAACGGCATCTATGAGGCAACGCTGGTGCTGAACTCGCACTCCGATGCTAAAACCACTGCTGGCAGCTGGAAGCAGAGCCTCGATGTGTCGGGTTTCCCGCAGATGACGTCAGACTACCCGCTGCTGGACGCCCTGTACAATCTGGCGCTGGAAGAGGCTAAGCGCGCCGTGGAGCCCGATGGCACCTTCCGCACGGGCCAGGAGTGGGCCGGCGTCTGGACGCGCGACATTAGCTACAGCATTATTCTGTCGCAGGCGCTGCTGCAGCCCGAGGTAGCCAAAACCAGTTTGTTGCGCAAGGTTACACCCGATGGCCGCATCATTCAGGACACGGGCACGGGCGGCGCCTACCCCGTCTCTACCGACCGTGTTATCTGGGCCACGGCCGCCTGGGAAATTTACAAAGCTACCGGCGATGAGGCGTGGCTGCGTAAGGTGTACCCCATCATCAAAAAGACCGTTGACGACGACCAGCAAAACGCCTATGACGCCACACCAGGCCTAGTACGCGGCGAGTCGTCGTTTCTGGACTGGCGCGAGCAAACTTATCCGAAGTGGATGCAGCCTGTGGATATCTTCCAGAGCGAGAACCTGGGCACCAATGCGGCGCACTTTCAGGCCAACCACGTGCTGGCCCTGATGGCCGATAAGCTAGGAGAATCTGCCGTAGCCGCTCAGCATCGGACTGCCGCCGCCCGCATCAAAGCAGGCATCAATGAGCATCTCTGGCAGGAAGAGAAAGGCTATTATGGCCAGTTCCTGTACGGGCGCAATGCCCTGAGCCTGTCGCCGAAAGCCGAAGCCTTGGGCGAGGCGTTGGCTGTGCTGTTTGAGGTAGCCGATGCGCCGCGGGCCAGCCGGGTAGTAACCAGCACCCCCGTGATGCCCTTCGGTGTTCCGTGCATTTATCCCCAGATTTCGGGCATCCCGCCGTACCACAATAACGCTGTGTGGCCCTTCGTGCAGAGCTACTGGGGCTTAGCCGCCGCCAAAGTGGGCAACGAAACCGCCTTCCTAGAAAGCCTGATGGCCGTGGCTCGGCCCGCCGCGCTGTTTCTGACCAACAAGGAGAACTTTGTGGCTAGCAACGGCGACTTTGCGGGTACCCAGGTAAACAGCAGCGTGATGCTTTGGAGCCTTTCCGGCTCGTTGGGGCTAGTGTACAAAGGCTTGTTTGGCATGGACTTCCAGGCCGACCAACTCACGTTCCGTCCCTTCGTGCCGCAGGCTTTGCAGGGCACACGCAAGCTCACCGGTTTCAAGTACCGCAATGCCGTGCTGCATGTGGAAATGACGGGCTTCGGGCGCACCATTCGCAGCATCACGATGGACGGCCAGCCCCTGCCCGATGCGACCATACCCGCAACCCTCAGCGGCTCGCATACCATCCAAATCGAGCTGGCCAACGAAGCCCCCGCCGCCTCTACCCAAAACAAAGTAGACCATCACGTGGCCCTGCCCACGCCCGCCGTGCGTTATGCCAACGGCCAGCTCACCTGGGCGCCCGTGGAAGGAGCCACAGCCTACCAGGTGCTACGCAACGGCCAGTTTGCGGCCCGCACCACCGAAACCAGCGTTGCCGTTACCGCTCGCCCTGGCATGTATACCGAGTACCAAGTGGTAGCCGTAGATGCCGCCGGCTTCGAGAGTTTTGCTAGTGAGCCGCTGGCCGTAGGGGCTGATAAGCTGCGCACGGTAGTAGAGCTGGAAACGGCCACAGCCAAATCAACCAAGCCGTACAAAGGCTACCTGGGCAAGGGCTTTGTGGAAATCAGCACGACGCAGAACCGCACCCTCACGGTGCGCGTGCCGGTGCCCGCTACCGGCTTGTATGCGGTTGATTTCCGCTACGCCAACGGCAATGGCCCTATCAATACCAGTAACAAGTGCGCCTTCCGGACGTTGCGCTACAACAACACGCCCATAGGCACCGCGGTACTGCCCCAGCGCGGCGTAGAGGAGTGGTCGGATTGGGGCTACTCCAACCCCGTGCTGGTCACGCTGCAAAAGGGCACCGCTACCCTATCCCTCACATTTGACCCAACTAATGAAAATATGAACGGGGAGGTGAACCAGGCCATGCTCGACCAACTCCGCCTGACGCGTATAAAGTAGAAAAGCAAAACGCTCCGGCTCACGTAAGTCGGAGCGTTTTGTTTGGGGCATGTTTCTGAGCGTAACTCTGTTATCTACTAGGGTGCATAAGCGGCCAAACCTACTACTGGTTGGTAATACGCCTGCTATGTACTAGGTAGCCAAAAGGCCTGAACCTCCTTACCCAGTATTTTTGCTGCCGCTTCTCCTTCACCGTATTTCTTCTTTGGCTATGGCTGATTCTGCTATTTCTCTGCCCGATATTTCCACGGAGGCCGACATCCGCCTTTTGGTAGATTCCTTTTACAGCCGGGTGCAGCAAGACGAGTTGCTAGGCCCCATTTTCGAGGCAGTGGTGCAGGGCCACTGGCCGCGCCACCTGGCTACCATGTACGATTTCTGGAGTGGACTGCTGCTTGGCACAGGCCGCTACCGGGGCCGTCCGTTTCCCAAACATCTGGCTTTGCCCGTAGATAGCCAGCATTTCCGGCGCTGGCTGACCCTGTTCGTGGAGAATGTAGATGCGCATTTCAGTGGCCCCGTTGCCGATGAAGCCATTCATAAGGCGGGCAATATTGCCACCGTTTTTGAGTACCGAATCAGGCAAGCCCGCGACCCGCTGCACATTCTGTAAGTTTTTTATAAAGAGAGATTTATAAATTATTTTAGATACTATTGGGCCACGATTAGGAAGACCTCAAAAGAATGCTGGAAAATATTTCTTTATAACTGGCGAATATTCTGCAACCTGCGTAAATTCGCTACGTATCCACTCGTCCTACCCCTCTTCAGTATGGCTATAACTCCGACTCTTCCTGATCTGCGCACCGAAGGTGACATCAAGACGCTGGTGGATACCGCGTTCAGCAAAGCAAACGAAGATGAGCTGCTGGCTCCGCTGTGTAGCGCCGTAGCGCGCGTACACTGGCCCCGCCACCTCACCTCGCTTTACGACTACTGGAGCACGGCCCTGCTAGGTACCACCCGCTACAAAGAGGGCGAGATGGTACCGTTGCATTCGGCCATGCCCGCGCAAGGCCCCCTGTTTCAGCGCTGGGTTTCGTTGCTAAAACGCACCGTTGACGAAAAATTTGCTGGCACCAAGGCCGAAGAAGCCAAGACCAAAGTGGCTAGTATGGCCTCTGTGTCGCGGGGTGCCTAACCTCTCGTTTTTAAATTCCCACCCCTAATACCCGCCCCTTCCTCACCCCATCCACCCACCCGAAAAAAGCCCCATGGTTTATTCCATGGGGCTTTTTTGTGCTTGAAGCTGTACAAGCTGATGTACCCAGTTTTAAAGAAAAAGCCACGTCTCAGAGCAGAGACGCGGCTTTTTATATTCTAGACTCACAGTTGGTTACACACCTAGAAGCAGACGCGTTGGGTCTTCGAGGAGCTCTTTCACGCGCACCAGGAACGACACCGACTCGCGGCCGTCGATGATGCGGTGGTCGTAGCTGAGGGCCAGGTACATCATGGGGCGAATCACTACCTGCCCGTTCTCGGCAATCGGGCGCTGCACGATATTGTGCATCCCCAAGATAGCCGACTGCGGTGCGTTGATAATCGGGGTGCTCATCATAGAGCCGAACACACCACCGTTGGTAATGGTGAACGTACCGCCGGTCATTTGCTCAATAGTGAGCTTATTGTCGCGGGCCAGAGTAGCGAGGCGCACGATTTCCTTCTCGATTCCATCAAACGACAGCTCTTCGGCGTTCCGGATTACGGGCACTACCAGGCCTTTTGGGGCTGATACCGCAATGCTGATGTCGCAGAAGTCGTTGTACAGGATGTCGGTGCCATCAATCTGGGCATTCACGGCGGGCCATTCTTTCAGGGCCACGCACACGGCCTTCGTGAAGAACGACATGAAGCCAAGACCCACGCTGTGCTTCTCCTTGAACTTGTCTTTGAACTTGTTGCGCAGGTCCATGATGGGCTGCATGTTCACCTCGTTGAAGGTAGTGAGCATGGCCGTCTCGTTCTTCACCGATACCAAACGACGGGCTACGGTTTTGCGCAGGTTGCTCATCCGCTCACGGCGTACGTTGCGGTTGCCACTAGCTGCCGGAGCCGCCTGAACTGCCGCGGGGGCTTTAGCAGGAGCAGCAGGGGTAGCGGCCGGAGCTGGAGCAGCCGGACGAGCTTGAGCGTTCTGGGCATCTTCCTTGGTGATGCGACCATCCCGGCCCGAGCCTTGTACATCGGCGGGGTTAATGCCTTTCTCACCGAGAATCTTACCAGCCGCGGGCGAAGGCGTGCCGGTAGCGTAGCTTGTAGCGCTGGAAGATACGGGAGCTGCCGCCGCTGAAGCAGCCTGGCTAGCAGCCGGAGCAGTGGCCGGAGCTGAAGCAGGAGCCGCAGCGCCGCTACCTCCCTCAATGCGGGCAATGGTTGCCCCAATACCAATGGTTTCGCCTTCCTTGGCAGCATGGCGCAGCGTGCCGCTACCTTCAGCAGGCAGTTCAAACGTGGCCTTATCCGACTCTAGCTCGGCAATAATTTCGTCGCGCTGTACTTGGGCGCCGTCTTCTTTCAGCCACTTGGCTACGGTTACTTCCGTAATGGACTCCCCTACTGCCGGAATCTTCATCTCCACCGTGGCACCACCGCCACCATTGCCAGCTGGAGCAGCTGCCGGAGCGGTAGCCGTTGGCGTATCAACCGAGCCGGCCTGCGACCCACCGTAGCCGCTCTGGTTGCTGGCTTGTGGGTTTTGCTCGCCCTGGGTTACTGGATCAGCGCTGGTGGCTGCCGAAGTGCTAGCAGCCGGAGCTGCCGCAGGGGCCGAAGCCGCTGGTGCACTAGCTACGCCATCACCGCTGATGTCAGCAATGGTAGTCCCGATGCCAATAGTTTCGCCCTCGGCTACCCGGATTTTCAGCACGCCATCGGCTTCGGCGGGCAGCTCAAACGTGGCCTTATCCGACTCCAGCTCGGCAATGATTTCGTCGCGCTTTACGGTGTCGCCGTCGGCTTTCAGCCATTTGGCAATGGTAACTTCGGTGATAGACTCGCCAACGGCGGGGATTTTAATTTCCAGACCCATAGGTGGGAGAATTGAAGGGTTTCGGTGGGGTTGTAGCGCAAGCTAAGCAGCTTACACTCCTGAACGACTTATTGGGAGAGACTTTGCAGCACCCGAGTGCCTAGTATCCTTACGGTACGGAAGCAGTCGGGCGCTGTGCTTAGTCCTGCTTCTTAGCAATTTCGGCAGTGGCTTCAATGTTGTTGTCGGCCACAGCCTCCATGGGCTTATCGAAGGCGCGGGCTACCAAGTCTTTCTGCTCTTTCACGTGCACCTTGTTGTAGCCAGTAGCCGGCGACGCCGAAGGCTTGCGCGAAATCACATCTTCTAGCTCGCGGCGCATAAAGCGCAGCAGGTAGTTCCAGTAGCCCATGTTCTCGGGCTCCTCTTGTACCCAGTACACTTTTGCCTTTGGATACTTGGCCAGTTCCACATCCAGTTGCTTCTTGGGGAAGGGGTGCAGCTGCTCCAGACGCACGATCGCCACGTCCCTGCGGCCCGACTTCTGCTGCTCTTCCAGCAAATCGAAGTACACTTTGCCCGAGCACAAGAGCACGCGCTTCACCTTTTTGTCTTCGGCGTATACGTCGCCGAGTACTTCGCGGAAGGTACCGGAGGTGAATTCCTCCACCGGCGATACGCACAGCGGGTGGCGCAGCATCGATTTGGGCGACATCACCACCAACGGCTTACGGAATTCCCAGGTCAACTGGCGGCGCAGGGCGTGAAAGAAGTTGGCCGGCGTGGTCATGTTGGCCACGATGATGTTGTTCTCAGCGGCTAGCTGCAGGAACCGCTCGGGGCGGGCATTGGAATGCTCGGGGCCCTGGCCTTCGTAACCGTGAGGCAACAGCATCACGAGGCCGTTCATGCGCTGCCACTTGCTCTCCGACGACACAATGAACTGGTCAATCATGGTCTGGGCGCCGTTGGCAAAGTCGCCGAACTGTCCTTCCCAGATAACCAGCGCCGTGGGGTTGGCCATGGCATAGCCGAATTCGAAGCCTAGGACGCCGTACTCACTTAGCAGCGAGTTATAGATGCGCAACTGTTCCTGGCCTTCGCCAATGTAATTCAGCGAGTTGTACGGTGCCGACGTTTCGGCGTCGTGCAACACGGCGTGGCGGTGTGAGAACGTGCCGCGCTGCACATCCTGGCCGCTTAGGCGCACAATGTGGTTTTCAGCCAGCAACGAGCCATAGGCGAGCAGCTCGCCCGCCGCCCAGTTCAGAGTCCGCGACTCGAAGAACATCTTCTTGCGTTCCTCCATCAGCTTTTCAATCTGCTTCAGGGGGCGGAAGCCTTCGGGTAGCGTCGTGAGGGCTTTGCCAACTTTCTGCACCAGCTCCTCGCTGATACCTGTTTCCGGCGACTGCTCAAAGTCCTCGGGCTTGCTGCGGCGCAGGCTGCGCCACTCGTTTTCGAGGGCTTGGTAGTTATAAGGAAGCGGCTTCTGCTTTACTAGGTCCAGCCGGGCCTGCAAGGTGTCGCGGAATTCCTTGTCCATCTGAGCCGCCAGTTGCGCGTCTACATCGCCGCGCTGCACCAGCATGGCGTTGTATACTTCGCGGGGGTTCTGGTGTTTGCTGATGAGGTTGTAGAGCGTAGGCTGCGTGAACTTCGGCTCATCCGACTCGTTGTGACCGTGGCGGCGGTAGCACACCATATCAATAAAGATATCGGCCTGGAACTGCTGACGGTACTCAGTGGCGAGTTGCACGGCAAATACAACGGCTTCGGGGTCGTCACCGTTTACGTGCAGCACCGGCGCGTCGATAATCTTCGCTAGGTCAGTGCTGTAGATAGACGAGCGGGCGTCTTCAAAGTCCGTCGTGAAGCCTACCTGGTTGTTGATTACGAAATGAATGGTTCCGCCCGTCTTGTAGCCTTCCAGCTGCGACATCTGCGTTACCTCGTAGCCAATGCCCTGACCCGCTACGGCAGCATCGCCATGAATCAGGATGGGCAACACCTTATTGTAGTCATTGTTGTAGCCATGGTCGAGCTTGGCGCGCACAAAGCCCTCTACTACCGGGTTCACCGCTTCCAGGTGGCTAGGGTTGGGGGCCAGTTTCAGGTTTACACTGCGGCTGCCGGCATCTACCTGGCTGCTGTAGCCCATGTGGTACTTCACGTCGCCGTCGCCCATGGTCAGGTCCGGTACGGCAGTGCCCTCGAATTCCGAGAAGATCTGCTCGTAGGTTTTGCCCATGATGTTGGCTAGCACGTTCAGGCGGCCGCGGTGGGCCATACCAATCATCACTTCCTCTACGCCCAACTCGGCACCTTTCCGAATGATGGCGTCGAGGGCAGGAATAGTGGTTTCACCCCCTTCCAGCGAGAAGCGCTTTTGGCCGAGGAATTTGGTGTGCAGGAAATTCTCGAATACAACGGCTTCGTTGAGCTTGCTCAGGATGCGTTTCTTGTATTCCACGCCAGGGTTAAAGCTCAGCGAGTCCTTTTCAACTTTCTCGCGGAACCAGTCGAGTACCTGTGGGTCGCGGATGTACATATACTCGAAGCCAATGCTGCGGGTGTATATTTTATCCAGCGCGGCCACAATGTCGCGGAGCTTGGCGTTGGTGCCCAGCCCAATTACTTCGCCGTTTTTAAAAGTAGTATCGAGGTCAGCCTCACTCAGGCCGAAATCAGACAAGCTAAGACGGGCCTTGCGGTCTTTGCGCTCCCGCACCGGGTTAGTGCGGGCTACTAAGTGACCACGGCTGCGGTAGGCATGAATCAGGTTACGTACCTGCGTTTCCTTATCGGCCGAAACTGCGTCAACAGCCCGAATGCTTCCGGCGTTGTTGGTGCTAGCCGAGGTAGTAAGCACGCCTTCGCCATCAGCCTGCGCACCACCGTTTTCGGAGTACTGCTGAGCAAAGTCGAAGCCCTCAAAGAATTTCTGCCAGCTTACGTCAACCGATTGCGCATCGGCTTTGTAGGACTGGTACAGTTGATCAATATATTCGCCGTGGGCATTGGCGATGTAGGAGTAAGCATCCATGCGGTGGGAGCTGATGGTTCGGGGGTAAAGGTAAATAGCAGAATTAGAAAGCAGAAACTGATATTCGCATGTTCAAATAAACTTATAAATCAACCATATAATTTCTTGAGGTGTAGCGTTAGATCTAACAACTTTCAATCTATCAAATAAAAAGAAAAGCCGCCTCTGCTACCAGAAGCGGCCTTCCTGAATAGTTACCTTCTACTGAGGGGTAGCCATCTTGAAAATGTAGTAGGGCTGGTCTTGCTTGCCTACCCCTTTGTTCCAAGTAGGGGTTTTGTGAATGGCTGAGGTGGTAACATAAAGAGTTTTACCATCGCCGGAAAACGCAAACGTATCGGGCCATTCAAGGCGGGGGTCCTGCACCACGGTTTCTATCTTGCCATCGGGAGTGCGGCGCTTGATGGAGTGGTCTTCGAATGCCGTCAGGTACAAATTGTTTTTTGCATCGATTTCCATTCCATCGGAGGCAGGCACTTTGCCTAGGTCTTCAATCTGTTGAGCCAGCTGGGCATCTGATAAAGCCGGGTTACGCAGGGCTTCCGTTTTAATTCGGAATAGCGTGTAGCTCGTTAGGGGTTTCCAGTAGAGGTACTGCATGTCCTGGCTCAGGGCAATGCCATCCGCATTAAAGCGGGCCCGCTTTCCGCTGGCATCAATCAGTTCCTTGCCATCGGCCTTGATGTTGAGGGTCGTATCGCCCATCATGGATGGGTGCGTAGCCAACAGCTTCCGCGACTTGCCAGATTTTAAATCGACCACCACTAAGCTTCCTACCCCCGATTCTGTGATGTAGGCATAGTTATTCTGGGTATCGATGCGCACATCGTTGAGGTAAGATTTGCGGGAGGCAACGTTTTCGGGGATGCTGATGTTCTGCACAACCTGGTTGGTCTTGGGGTCAATCTTGACCAGCTTGGGCCCACCGGGTACTGTGCCTTTAATACCCGGAGAGGCGGGGTCAAGCACCCACAGCATGCCGGTTTTGTCGGCATGTACACTTTGGGGGCAGATCCAGTGTTTCTGGGGCTCGTTCTTAACCGTTTCGTTCCAGGCGCACCAGTTGGCATCAGGGTAAGGCTTAACCGAACCGTCGGCCCCAACTTCTGCTACTGGCGCTACTGGGTTATTGTCCCAGCGCGGAAAATCCGCAAACACGCGACCATCAGGCAGCACGGCTACTCCCACCATTTGCGGCTCCCGGAACTGAGCTACCACCTGTAAAGGTGAGTTGGCAGGTGCCACTGGGGTAGTAGCTGTAGAGTCGGTGGCAGTGGAAGTGGCCCCATCAGTGGAAGGAGCAGGTGAAGAGCACGCGGCTAGCAACGAAATGGCTAGCAACCCCAGCCCACGTCCGGTGGCTTGGTAGCCTGAAACAGCAGAATATAGCATGAATAGAGAAGTAGGAAAGAGAAACTGTGAGGCCGCTCAAGTAAGAAGGCTGAGCTTGTTAGTTCCATACGAACTCTCTCCCGGGAGGTTCCTATACCTAGTACAACCTTCTGCCAGCAGCCCGCGTAAGGGGCCGGACTATATCAGGTTTTAGCTATGCCTAAATACTAATTTCATTAGCATAGGTCAAAAATCCATTTAAAAAAAAGTGTGTACCTTTGACCCCTTCAAAAACACATCATTTTGTAAGTACAACTAATTATAATAATTATCTATATTTAGCTCCACTTTTACCCTTAAACCTGTCTGTTTTCGGCCTAAACGCCGCTTACTATACTTACTGGGGCGTTTTTTCTGTGCTAATGCAGATGGCGCTCTTCCCATAGCCGAGTCGGGCCGGCTGTCCATCCTCTCCGGACCAGATTGCGAGAGTTCACGAACCCCTAAGCCATGTCCATTGCGCTATTCCTACTGACGTTCCTCTTCCCTCCCCGTACCCTTTCTGCTTCTGCTCTGGCCCTGCCCTCTACCGTGGCGAGCCTAAGCCCCCGTCCGGTTGGCGTAGCCATACCGGTGATGCCCCTAAAAAAGGCGCCCCTGACTTTGTCGTACCGCGTGACGGCAACTACTTACTGGCCCGAAGTGGGTCAGACGGATGACAACCCGATGGAAACCGCCGACGGCTCCATCATTCCAAAGCGCCATTCCAGCAAAACCCGCTGGCTTGCCGTTTCCCGCGACCTACTTGACAAGTGGGGCGGACCATTCAAGTACGGCGAAAAAGTGCGCGTACACGGTATTTCCGACGACCTCGACGGCGTCTATATTATTCACGACACCATGAACCGCCGCCACCGCCACTGCGTGGACGTGCTGGTGAACGAGCGTGAATGCAAAAAAGGCTTAGAAGGCCGTTGGCCTAATATCCGGCTTAGCAAGCTCGGGCCGGAGCCTACTTGGCAAGCCAGTTAAACTTAGCGTAACCTCCTCTCTATCTGACCGCTATCCTTGCGGCGGATAATAAGCTAGTACCTGTGGCTGCCCGTCAGCATCATACAAAAACGACAGCGGCTCCTCAGGATTACACATGATTTCTTCCAATGGAATCTGCCATTGTTTCCACATTTCCAGCAACGACTGGGCATACGCGCTGTTTTCCCACGGATTAAAGATGGAGTTGGTTACGTCGTCGATGAGCGTATCCATCACCACCTCCGTATCTCCTGGCTGCACTGCCCGGGGGTAATAGTCGGGAATTACGTTCAGCAGATACGCCGCATAGTACACGCGGGCCTTAAACTCAGCCACTTGCACCGGGTGTAATGGCCGGGTGGCATCGTGATACACGCGGCGCATAGCCTGCTGAATGATACCATTATCTACCAGGCAGGCTACCAGCACGGTTTCATCGAGCTTAATGCTGAATGCGAGTGTACTCAGGTCGTCATCGTACCAGAAAGGCAGCGGGTCTTCCTGCGGGTCGGTTTCCAGAATGAATACGGAACCGGGCGTAAACTCATCGTACTCCATGGGTACGCGCAACGCTTGCAACGGCTGGAAAAAGGCTTGAAAACGCCGCAGAAACTGAGCATTTTCGGCCAGCGGATACTGGGGCTTAGCTAGTGGGTCCAGCTCGTTTAGCAGCTCCGTCATCAGGATGCCGTAAAACATCTTACCCAGCCACAAAAACAGGGTCTGCTCATCCAGCTCCCGAAAGACTGCTATGCCTTGCGCAGCTGCTGCTTCCAAGCGTGCCTCCAGCGGCTCTACGTGTTGCGTTCGGCAGGTTGGGCAGCAGGCAATCCGGAGGTCTTGATAGGCTACAATGCTCAGGTCCAGCAGTTTAATCTGCCGTTCGTGCAGCTGGTAGCGCGTCATCAGCCACTCGGCAAATACCGGTATGGTATCCTGGAGCGGGGTAGTGGGCGTACCGCACAGAAAGCAGTGGCGCATACTAAAGCGCATGCCTTCAAAAGGATCATACAACGCTAGGTTGTCTAGGGGCTGAAACTCGGACATAGCTGACAGAAATGAAAGCGCAAAAGTACGGGCAACGGCTACATCTGCGGCCACTAGGTGCAGAAAGCGTCCGAACCTGTGCTACAGCGGCACTCCACTACCCAACAGCAAGCTGAATTACACCCCTGGCATCCGACGAGTTGCTACCCCATTAGAAAGCCCCGACTGCTTGCAGCCGGGGCTTTGTGCGTAAGCCGGACCTAGCAGCCAGCTTAGTCTTTGCGAGAGAGAGTGGAGCCCAGCTTAATGAGCAGTTTGCCTAATTGTGCCAACGGGGCGCTGTAGCCATCGGAGGTTTCGTCGGCCACTTTGGAGGTTTCGGCGCCAAGTGTAGCTAGCGTTTCGGCCATGTCGTGGGGCTGGGTATCGGAGGCGGAAAGCTGCTCGCGTAGCGTGGTCAGCTCCTGAATAATTTTGGCTAGGCCAGGCCGCTCCGAGGCCCGCAGCACTTCAACCCAACGGTCAATTTCCGTCAGGCCTTGGTCGCCGATTTTCTCGGGAGCACCGCCGTTCAGCAAGTTCAGGGTATCTTCGAGCAATGCTGTGTTCTGCTGGTCGGTTACGTCGAGCTGCACAGTGGGGATAGCCGGGGTCTGGGGGGTGGAAGCAGTGGAATCCATGAGTGTAAAAACAAGAAATGAGCAGGAGAGGTATCAGGCTATACTTGCCCCGGCGCGGAAAAGTTGGCCTACCTCCGGCCGATAACCCTCATACAACCCCGGCGCTTACTTCTGGCCGAAAAGTTGCGGCCCTGCCGCGTGTTTATGTTGCATACCTACTTAGCTGCTCCTTTTTCCTCACGTACCCGTCAGCAGCAATTTGAAGCCGTAACGGCTGCGCTACGGGCCGAAACCGGGGCGCCGGACACGCTGCTGCTAGGCAATATTTCGCCCTCAACCGGCCCGGCAATTCAACCAGTAGATGCGGTGGTACTGCGGCCGCGCAGCATCACGCTGCTACAACTGCTGCCCGGCGGCGGCGAGCTGCACATTCCGGAGTTGCGCACCGGCACCTGGCTGCTGGATGGCGCCCCACTGGAGCTGCCCGACAACGCCCTTAACCCCTACGCCCGCTTTGAACAGCAGCGCACGGCTCTGGCCGCCTGGCTGGCGCCTCATCTGCCACCCGAAGCTGCTAACCTGCAGTTTATTACTGGCCTGACGCTGTTTAGCGCGCCGGTACGGTTCAGCTCCTCCGTGGAGGCCCAGATGGCCGCGGTGCCAGCTGCCGCTACCTTTCATTTACTCCCTGACCCAACCCGCTTCACGCGCCGGCTCACTCAGCTTGCTACCCCTGAAATCGACCTTACGGCGGCCGACTACCACCACTTGGCTCACAGCCTAAACCTGCCGTTAGCCGACTTGCCGCCCCTACCCTCTGCCTCAGAGGAAACTACCCGAACGAACCCGGATGCCGGGGCAGCCTTGCGGCAAAAGGCTGGCAAGCTATGGCGGTGGTTGGGTGCCGAAGATATAGATGAGGTTGACAGGCGCACCAGCGGTTACGAAGTAGATCTGGAAGCCCGCAGTCAGGAAAAGCAGGAGTTAGAGCACTTGCGCACCAGCTTGCAGGCCGATATCAGCCAGCAACTCCGGGCCATGCAGGCGCGCGAAACGGAGCGAGAGCAGCGCATAGCCAACCTGCAGCAGCAACTCGCCGCGGCTCCGGTAGCGCCCGATGCGCCCCATCTGCAAGCCCAGCTCGCGGCCGAAAAACAGGAGAAGATGGCGCTGGAAAACTCCATTCAGGCGTACCGCGCGGAGCTGGCCAACCGGAACCAGGAGCTAGGCAGCAAAATTCAGCAGCTGGAAAACCTGATTCAGCGCCTTTCCTCCGCCCCACCCATACCTGCGCTGGGCAGCACCGCCATTCCGCCGGCCGTTACTACCCCGTCGGCTACCAGCGGTACTTCGCCAGCCAGCACACCAGCCACTGAAAAAACATCCGCACCGGCATCTGCAAAACAGGTGCAGTTTGGCCGGCCGGCAGAGGCCCGCCAACAGTTGCTGGCGGGCCTAGAACGGTTGCGCCCAGCCTTGCGGCATGCGGGTGCCCGCCTAGGGTCATTCGCGAGCCGAATCCGGAGCCAGCCGCGCAATGCTACTTACTTAGCTGGGGCCGGGGTAGTAGCCGTTTTAGCCGTGGTTGGGGTTAGCAGATGCGGTAGCCATGACGTGCCCCTTGCTTTTCAGCAAAACGGCCAGTACGGCCTGCTCGCCTCTGATGGCGATACCCTAGCCGAGGCCCGTTACACCAGCATCGGGGAGTTTCGGGAGCACCGCGCCGTGGCGGAGCGGGATGGAGTTTTCGGGTTTCTGGATGATGAAGGCGAAGAAGTTATCGCGCCTGCCTACGATGCCCTATTTCCGTTCAGTGGCCCCTATGCCAGGGCCCGCGTAGGTCGGCTGTATACCTTTCTGGATGAAAAAGGCGAAGAATTTGGGGCCTTCTATTATGCTGCCCGCGACTTTGCCGAGGGCTACGCGGCAGTACTCGACTACCGGGGCTGGCACTACATCACGGGCCCCGAGGAGTCCGCCGCTGCACCCGTTGTATTTCAGGAAGCCTACTCCTTCGATCAGGAACTGGCCCGGGTGAAAACCGATGGGTATTTCACCTTTATCCGCCCCGAGTACCTAGCCGATACCACCGAAGGAATTGCTCCTTTCAGCCGCTATACCAGCGCCACCGACTTTGATGCGCAAGGCCGTGCTCAGGTAGTGCAGCAAGGCCGCCGCTTTTACATCGGCCGTGATGGGCAGGAAATTACTGAGTAAGGGGTTGGGCTTACAAAGCAGCCTAGCCGCGTGAACACACTAGGCGGAGCAATTGCCGCTTAATCGTCGTGCTTGCGCTTCCACTTGTTTTTTCCGTGCCCCTTGCCTTTGCCGCGTCCCTTCCACCGCTGCCCCCACGCATTCTGAGCAGCACTTGCGGGAGTTACAGAAGAACGGGCACCTAGTAGCAAGCGGCCATCGTCCTGTTTGCTGACAGCCACGGGTTCGCCGAGCAACGAGCAGCCTTGTCCATCCTTAAGCTCGGTGCGCTGGCCGTCACGGCTTACCACAAATCCGTCGCGGGTGATGAGGCGCCCATTAGGCAGGCGTACGTCGCGGGTAAGGAGGCGCGCCTCCCCGTTGCGCACCGTAAACATGCTACCGTCACGGCGCTGAAACCCATCGTTGGCCTGCGCTTGCACCTTAACCGCCGCACTCAGCAGCAAAACCAAAAAAAGGCAAACCCGAACCATCATCTGAAAGCAGTAAAAACCGGCCACTAACGCTACGGTTTGGCCCTACTACGAAGGTAGCAGCTGAGAGTTAGCCAAGGCCTGGTAGGCAAGCTTCGGCTCTTGCTACGGGCTAGTGGGTTACTTTCCGAGGCAGTTGATATTAAGCTAGGTACAACGCCAGCTGTTGTGCTTCTCTCAATCCTTCATACGTATATCTGCTCCATGAAAACGCTGTTCAAAACCCTGCTTGCTGTCGTTGCTATTTCATTTGCTGCTACTTCCTGCACTCAAGAAGGCAAGCAGAATGCAGAGGCTGCCGCCGATAATACGGAGGCTGCTGCCGAAAATGCAGGTGATGCTGCCGCTGCCGAGGCTACCAACGCCGCTAATACCACCGAAAATGCCGTTGACAACGCGGGCCAGACCGTAGAAAATGCTGCTGATAAAACGGCCGCCGAAACCAAAGAAGCCGCCAACGAGGTGAAAGCCGAAACCAAGGAAGCAACCGGCGACGCCAAAGCAGAAATCAACGCTGCTCAGAATAACTAAGGACATACTGCCTGCATATAAAAAAGCCCGCGCTACTGCTAGCGCGGGCTTTTTTGTGGTCTTCTTGGGCACTTTAGGGCCAAGCAGGGGCTAGTGTTTAAGCAACTAAAATGGGTTCCGTAGCACCGGCCAGTTCCAGCAGCACCTCGTAGTAGGGGCGGCCCTTAATGCGCGCCTGAAGCCAACTGTAGAAGCTCAGTGCCTGCAAATCTTCCTTCTCTAAGGGCACAAAGGCCGGGATGCGGGCAGCCCTAGCAGCAAAAGCGGTAGTGCCTACAATGGTTGGGTTCTCGGTGATGTCGCGGACGAGTTGCAGGTAGTACAGCACCGCCGAGTATCCACCCCCATCAGCCCCGAAGCGTTCCTTAATCAGCCGCTCAATGGCCCGCAGGCGGTTGAAGGCTAAGTCGGGGTTGCCGAGCTCTAGCTGCGTGAGCATCTCGCCCATATTCCGGTTCAGCACCCACTCTACCCCCATTTCTTGCTCGCACCAGTGGTCGGAGCGGCCAATAGCCATGAGGGTTTGGTTGGTTTTTTGGAACTGCCCTTCGGCGAAGTAGTGGAAGCCTAGGCCCAGCCGGGCCGTGAGTTGGTCGCGCGGAGACAGGGGCGTGCGCAGAATGTCTTCCAGCAGCCGAATGCTTTCCGGGTTACGGCGCAAAAAGGCGTAGTTGGCGGCCAGCAGAAACGTATAGCGCGGTAGCAGCGTGGCGGCGTGCAACCGTGGGCCGGCATCCAGCACTGCCCGGAGCCGCTCCAAGTACTCCACCGACTCGCGGAAGCGCCGAGTGCGGTACAGGGCATGCGCAATCATGTACAGCAGCCCCGTTTGGGCCTCACGGTGGGCCGGCAGGAAGCCGTGGCGCTTCTCCATGAGGTGGTAGCAGCGCATCACAAAGGGCGTGAACGAGAGGTAGTCGCGGCGCACGAGCATGGCGGCCCGGGCAATGGACATGAGGCGGTGAAGCAGAGCCGGGCGCCGGGCAAAGGCTTCCTGCAAGTCATACTCGCGCAGCACATCCTGCAGAATCACATCAAACGATTCGCCGGCCCGACCTTTTACGCGGGCTTCGCGCAGGCGCTGCCGAATTAGGCTGTCGGCAATGTTGGCCCGCTCTTCCTCATCGGCATACTTCTTATTCAGGTTCCGGCGCCGGATGATGTCGGCCAAGTCATCACCATACTTGCTGTTGGCTTGTGCAATCTGGAGGTTGTATACCGTATTAAGTAGTTCATACTGTTCGTTCTGGCACGCCAGCTTTTCAGCTTTGCGCAACGTGCTCCAGGCCAGCCGCGGCACACCGGCATCAAACAGATACTGCGCCAGCGTGAGCAGCCCCCGTACTGAGGAAGCGGCCGTGGGGTCTTGCTGGCGTTGGCGCAGCAACAAGTAATCGGTGAGGTGGCGCATAAGGCGCTTGCGCAGGGCATAATACGCCACGGCATTGGCCTCTTCCGGATAAAGCTTCCGTAATAATTCCTCGGTGTTGTATTCCTTCGGCTGTAGCAGCAAGTCGCAGAGATTCAAGTCCATCCGCCCTTTCTGCTTACGGCGCTGGCGCTGAATAAACTGCCGGAATTCTTTCCGGTCATCGGGTGAAAAAGTAGCTAGCGTAGTTCTTAAATCATCCATTCTGATAAGTAGCTGAAAATATGTGTCAATGATACTGAATGTGGGCCATAGTTTTTTCTATTCTTCAACAATACATTTTACTTATTAACACCTTATATTACAGCATCTTGGCCTTATTTACTAGGTATACTATAGGCGCAAACCGGGTATGGTAAGCGGTGGGCAAGTGGGCCACGCAACTCCTCTTTAAGCACAGCCGTACACAGCCTACCATTTCCACTCTAATCTGACACCCTTATGGACGCTAATAATAACGGCATCGATGATGCTACCGAACTGCGGGCCCGCGGCAACTGGAATGAAGTAAAAGGAAAGGCTAAACAGAAGTGGGGCAACCTCACCGACGACGACCTGGACTATCAGGAAGGCACGCAGGATGAATGGTTTGGCCGTTTGCAGCATAAAACTGGCGAAACAATTGATGACATTAAGCACTGGTTTCAGCGCACGTTTTAAGTAGCTGTACAAATTAAGCAAAGCCCGACACTAATTAGTGTCGGGCTTTGTTGCGTTTATAACAAGCTAGTGGCTAGTAATATATACACCATTCAATATTTTTTATAACTTTAGTCATCAGCAACATGTATGAAAACCCCGGTTGAGGAATTGCGTGCGGTGGGGAATACAGCCTTACTACGGCTGCCTAAAACTGCTTTTTTCTGTTCCCGTGAGTACCCGCCCAGCATTGAGCGCATCACGTACTTGTGGGCTATGGAACAGCGGCAGCTGGGCTATTGTGTGCTTTCTGGGTTTCATTCGCGGCTAGAGCAGTCTGTTTTCCGGTTTCTGCGCCGTGATTTTCAGCAGCCCATTGTGTATGCCCTGGCACGGGGTATGCAGCCATCGTTGCTGATGGAATATGAGCGCGACATCCGGCTGGGGCGGCTGTTGTTTCTGTCACCTTTTGAGCCGGAGGTGCACAGCATCACACCAGAAACTGCCGAAATCCGCAACCTGCTTATTGCGGACCTGGCCGACCGGTTTTTTATTCCTTATGTGAGCCCAGGCGGCAACTTAGAGCGGCTGCTGCAAAGTGAGCCGGCACTGGGTAAGCCGTTGGTAACGCTCAATTTGCCGCAGAATGCTGCGCTGCTGCGGGCGGGTGCCTGCGTATACCAACCGCCCGGCCTGTTGGCGCGCTCTCCTTCCCGCCAACTCAACCCTGCATAAGGCATTCATCGTATGGGGAGTAGTTCCTTACTTAACCCTGTGCATCATGTCTGTTTCTAACACCGTTTTATCGGCCGTTCCTTCCTCCCCCTCGTCGGGTATCAGGGCGCTGGCCCGCTTTGGCTTTGCGGCAAAGGGCGTTGTGTATTTGCTGGTTGGTATTTTGGCACTACTAGCGGCTACGGGCCAGCAAGGTGGCCAAACAGCCGACAAGAAGCAGGCCGTGCAAACGCTGCAGGAGCTGCCCGGCGGCTCGGTTTTACTAGGCCTGATTGCGTTCGGTTTGCTTGGCTACATCATCTGGCGCTTCACGCAGGCCTTCATGGACACCGAAAGCAAAGGCTCGGGCGCTAAAGGCATTGGGCGCCGCCTAGGCTACATTGGCAGCGGCTTGCTGTATGCCAGCCTGGCTTGGTACGCGGCGCAGCTGGCCATGAACGGCTCGGCCAACAGCAGCTCAAACGGTCAGCAAACCCTCACGGCTAAAGTGCTGGGCTGGCCCGGCGGCGAGTGGATTATCATCCTCGTGGGCCTGATTATTATTGGCAGCGGCATCTACCAGATTTACCGGGCGTACTCGGGCAAATTCCAGAAGCACGTAAACGCCAGCGACCTGCCCGCCAACCAGCAAAACATTGTGTACCGCACCGGCCAGGTAGGCTACACGGCCCGCGGCATTGTGATGGCCATTATTGGCTACTTCTTTGTACAAGCCGGTCGCCAGTCGAGTGCCCGTCAGGTTGGCACCACTGACGACGCCTTCGATTTGCTAGCTACCATGGGTCCCGCTGTGCTGGGCATTGTAGCCCTGGGCCTGATGGCTTACGGCGTATATATGCTGGTACAGGCGCGCTATCCCGTGCTGCGCATCTGAGTTGCTTTGTATCCAGAAGGTTTACGACTAGAAACCACCTAGTAAAACCACTAGCCTCTTCCCACCGACAAGGCCGTTCCTGTTTTCAGGAACGGCCTTGTCGGTTTTGGAGAAAACGGCACCTAGTAAAGTAGCTAGCCGTTACGCAACGTAATCAGCCAGATACTGGTAGCGAGGCGTGAGTTGGCCGTTGCGGGCTATGGTAGCGCGCTCAATTATATCATCGGGGCCACCTTCGTGCATGAGGTGGGGTAATACGTTATCGATGAGCTGGCGGCCAAAGTCGCGGCTGGCGTTGCGGGGCAGCTCGCAGGGCAGGTTATCCACGGCCATCACCGTGATGTTGCCGGGCCGCGAATAGGCCGGTTCCAGCTGTCCGGTCTGGCAGTTATAGTCAAAAGCGGGCTCCTGGATGCTGCTACTGCGCTTAGTCGTCGGGATGGAGCCATCCACGTCGCAGGTCACATCGGCAATGGTATCAATGCGGAAGTGCGCCCGGCAGGTGTCTTCTTCCGTGAACAGCTTAGGCGCGGCCGGATGCCAGTACGCACAGGCAATCAGCAAGTTCGTAACCGGCAGAAAGTTCTGGAACGTTGATTCGTACTCCTGTGGGTTGCGGTGAAAATCAGTGGTGTCCCACACGCGCCCGTCGCGACGGCGGTTGTAGTCGGAGCTGCGCAGCTGGGTGTACACCGGCTCGTTGAAGTCGTGGTACAGATAATCGTACACGCTCACCCGCCGGATGCCCATACGGTCGAGCACTTCCACGGCGCCCTGGGCTACCCTTCCGGAACCGGTTACTACCATCTTAATGGGCGGCAACCGCTTCACCTTGAAAAACTCTTCCTGCATGTCTTCCATATCCAGGCACTGGTAGGCCGGCTTGAGTTCATACAGGCCATGTTTGCGCCCGTAGGTCAGCAGGCCATTGTAGGCGCCTACTATGCCGGCCCAGCGCCCGAACGCTACAATCCGCTCCCCGCCGTCGCGGTCCGTGAGCAGTTCGTAGTCGATGAGCGTGATATTCTTGGCCAGCACCTGGCGCAGCAGCTCCCGGTTAGCCGGCTGCTTTTTCACGGTGTGCGAGAAAAACAAGTAGGTTTTATTGGGTATGAGCTGCGCGACGGGCACTTCCTTCACGCCCATCAGGATGTCGCAATCGGCTACCTCAGGCCGCACCTCAATACCCAGGCCGCGGTATTCCTGGTCAGAAAAGCAGCGGATCGAACTTTCCTGTACCACAATCTTTAAGCCCGGGAAACGCGCTTCGGCTTCGGTGCACTTTTTGGGTGTGAGCGGTACGCGCTTGTCGGGTGGGGTTTTTCCTTCGCGGATCAGGCCAATTGTGATGGGTGGCATATGCGGTAGTGGTGGGTGGGAATCTGCCCCAAATCTGGGCAAAATATTTAAGCTGGAAAGCCCTGCTACCCATATCGGTAGCGCAAGTTGGAACAAGCCAAAACTTTTGCCGGTTTTGGGGCTTAAGCGTGAAGCCATTTCACGCTACCTTTGTAAGGGCTCCGCCTAGGGCCTAATCCGTTGCCACCCTCACCCCTTCTTTTATGTTGCTGAAAACCAAGCCCGCCGATGTGTTCGTGGACCGCCACAATGGGCCCGACGATGCTGCTGTGGCCGAGATGCTGCGCACCATTGGTGTGGAGTCGATTGACCAGCTCATCGACGAAACTGTGCCGGCCGCTATTCGCCTGAAGAAGCCGCTGAACCTGCCCGCAGCCCTCACGGAGCGGGCTTTTTTGGCGAAATTCAAGAAGATTGCCGGCCAGAATAAGCTATTCAAAAACTACATCGGCCTGGGCTATCATGATACCCAGCTGCCCGCCGTAATCCAGCGCAACATTCTGGAAAACCCAGGCTGGTACACTGCCTATACGCCCTACCAGGCCGAAATTGCCCAGGGCCGCCTCGAAGCGTTGATTAATTATCAGACCATGATAATTGACCTCACGGGCCTTGAGATTGCCAACGCCAGCCTACTTGATGAAGGAACTGCCGCCGCCGAAACGCTGCACATGTTCCACTCGCTCTCCAAGAAGAAGAACGCTACTCGCTACTTCGTGTCGGAGCAAGTACTACCCCAAACCATTGACGTACTGCGCACCCGCGCCACGCCTCTCGGCATTGAGCTGGTAGTAGGCGACCACCGCACGGTAGATCTAGCAGATGAGACCCTATTCGGCGCTATTCTGCAATACCCTGCCGCCGACGGCGCCGTGTACGACTACACCGACTTCATTTCGAAAGCCCACGACAACAACCTGTTCGTGACCGTGGCGGCTGATTTGCTGTCTCTAACCCTGCTCACGCCTCCCGGCGAAATGGGAGCCGATGCCGTGGTAGGTAACTCCCAGCGCTTTGGCGTACCGATGGGCTACGGCGGACCGCACGCGGGCTTCCTGGCTACCAAAGACGCCTTCAAGCGCGTGATTCCGGGCCGTATCATCGGCCAGAGCATTGACGCGGCTGGCAACAAGGCTTACCGCATGGCCCTGCAAACCCGCGAGCAGCACATCCGCCGCGAGAAAGCCACTTCCAATATCTGCACGGCGCAGGTGTTGCTGTCGGTGTTGGCGGGCATGTATGCCGTGTACCACGGACCGCAGCGCATCCGCCAGTTTGCATCCAACGTGCACGCCCTAGCTCAAACATTGGCCGGAACCCTCACGAGCCTGGGCCTAGAGCAAACCAACGAGTTCTATTTCGATACGCTGGCTATTCAGCTGGAAAGCGCTGAGTTGCAAAATGCCATCCGGCAGGAAGCGGAGGCTGCGGGTATCAACTTCCGCTATTTCGGCGAAAACCAGGTAGGCATCTCGCTAAACCAGAACACCGAAATCGAGGATGTGCAGGACATCGTGGCGGTGTTCAGCAAAGTGCTGGGCAAAGAAGCCAAGGTAGTAGCGCTGCCCGCTGAAGTATCCGTGAACTGGCCCGCAAGCCTGATCCGGACCAGCGAGTACCTCACGCACCCCATCTTCAACTCGCACCACTCGGAGCACGAGATGCTGCGCTACATGAAGCAGCTCGAAAACAAGGACCTGAGCTTGGCTCACTCCATGATTTCGTTGGGCTCGTGCACCATGAAGCTGAACGCTACCGCCGAGATGATTCCGGTAACGTGGCCTGAAATTGGAGGCCTGCACCCCTTCGCTCCGCGCGAGCAGGCCGCTGGCTACACCCAAATCTTCCAGGACCTGGAGAAATGGTTGTGTGAAGTAACCGGCTTTGATGCCGTAAGCCTGCAGCCCAACTCTGGTGCTCAGGGCGAGTATGCGGGCCTGCTAGCTATCAAAGGTTACCACGATGCCCGCGGCGACCAGCACCGCAACGTGGCCCTTATTCCGGCCTCGGCCCACGGCACCAACCCCGCTTCTGCTGTTATGGCCGGTATGCAGGTAGTCGTGGTGAAAAGCACCGAGGAAGGCAACATTGACGTAGCCGACCTCAAAGCCAAAGCCGCGCAGTATGCCGATAAGCTGAGCTGCCTGATGGTAACCTACCCCAGCACGCACGGCGTGTACGAGGAAACTATCATCGACATCTGTCAGACGATTCACGAGCACGGTGGCCGCGTGTACATGGATGGCGCGAACATGAACGCGCAGGTAGGCCTCACCTCGCCGGCTACCATTGGGGCCGATGTATGTCACCTGAACCTGCACAAAACGTTCTGCATTCCGCATGGCGGCGGCGGACCTGGCGTAGGCCCTATTGGGGTAGTAGCTGACCTGGCTCCTTACCTCTCCGGCCACGTGCTGGTAGATGCCGATGGCCGCACCGCCGGTGCTGTTACCTCGGCTCCGTGGGGCTCCGCCAGCATTCTGCCCATTTCTTATGCCTACATCAACATGATGGGCGGCGAAGGACTGACAGAGGCGACCCGCATAGCTATCCTAAACGCCAACTACATCAAGGCCCGTTTGGAGGAGCACTACCCGGTGCTATACACGGGCGCTAACGGCCGCTGTGCCCACGAAATGATTCTGGACTGCCGGCAGTTTAAAAAGGCTGGCATTGAGGTAGAAGACATTGCCAAGCGCCTGATGGACTACGGCTTCCACGCACCTACGGTATCGTTCCCGGTAGCGGGCACGCTGATGGTGGAGCCGACGGAGTCGGAGAGCAAGGAAGAGTTGGACCGCTTTATTGAGGCCATGATCAGCATCCGGAAGGAAATTGCGGCCGTGGAAGAAGGCCGGGCCGATGCCAAGGAGAACGTGCTAAAGCACGCGCCCCACACAGCTGCTACCGTGCTCACGCACGAGTGGACCCGCCCCTACACCCGCGAGGAAGCCGTGTACCCAACCGAGTGGGCCCGCGCGTACAAGTTCTGGCCCGCCGTATCCCGAATCGACTCTGCGTACGGTGACCGTAACCTGATTTGCTCCTGCACCCCGCTCGAGCAATATGCGGACGCCGAAGAGAAGTTGGTAGAAACCGACAAAGGTCCTTCGTACTAGGGTATCAGAAGGGACCAACCATAAAAAAGCCCTGGCTGCGAGCAGCCAGGGCTTTTTTGTGTTTAAGCAAGAATGAGAGCTAGTAAACCACTCGAGGATAAGCAAGCTTCAGCTTACTTACCGAAGCAGTTACGATACATGTAGCCGTTATGGGTCTTGCCATCGGCAGTTACCCGCACTTTCACGAAATACGCATCTACCGTATCTAATACCTGCACCTCATTGCCTGAGGTAACGGTGGTAAGCTGTTGTGATTGTTTGGTCATCCCATCGTAAAGCACACACTCCACCACGGTGTTATGGGCCACCGGAGTAGTGTTAGTCCGGTTACTGCGGGCTTCATCTTTGGACGCACTGCAGGAAGCTAGTAACGTAAGGCTGCTGAGGCAAAGTAAAAGTTTTTTCATGTAGCAATGCGAGAAGGAATTAGCGCTGCAAAAGATAGAGACATTTTAAGACGAAAAGGAATTTTCCCAGATATATTCTTTAGGGAAATATTATGCTAGCAGAGCATTTTACCGGGAACGCCCACCCTGCTGCAACTGTTTAGAGAGCAGACCAGAAGTGGAAACGGGCCATGCCTACTCCATCTCGGCTTTCATTTTTACTGCTACTTTCTCATATATGAACCGCATTCCCAAATTTCTGGCCCGCCCCCTGACGCTGTCGGTGCTCGGGCTTACGCTTTTGCTGGGTGCTAGTGGCTGTGCCAGCACGTCGCGCGTGGGGGTTACCTCCGACTTCGATCATTCCGTAAACTTCCGCGCTTACAAAACCTGGGCTTGGTATCCGCAGCAGCCCACTGATACAGAAGGCGGCCCGGCCAAAGGCTACGAGTCGTTTCTGGATAAGCGCATCCGCTCGGCCGTAGAGCAGCAGCTCGCCCAGAAAGGCCTGTCGCGGGTAGAAAAAAATCCCGACGTGTACGTGGCTTACAGCGCCCGCGTGGAAGACAAGCAGCGCAGCAACACCGGCTACTATGGCCCGTACGGCTACCCTTATGGGTACTATGGCGGCTGGTATGGCCGGGGAGGCTTTGGCCAGCAGCCCATTACTGATTACAAAGCCGGTACCGTTATCCTCGATTTCGTGGATGCTAACCGCAAAGAGCTGGCCTGGCGCGGCCAAGGCCAGGCACAGGTAGATCAGCAGACGATTTCCGAACAGGAAGTGCAGCGCATCGTGACAAGCATCTTGGGCACCTTCCCGCCTCAGGATCAGCAGGCGCGTCGCTAGGTCCTTTTGGTAGCCAAACCTAAAAGCCTGCTCCCTGGAGCGGGCTTTTTTGGCTTTAACTAACAACAAGGCCTAGCCCCGGTATGAGGGCTAGGCCTTGTTGTTAGTGACTTTACTATCGAATGTAGAGCCTGCTAAATGGGCACGTTCACGTGGCGTTCTGCGTGGTAGCTGGAGCGGACCAAGGGGCCGCTTTCCACGTACTTCAGGCCGCGCTTCAGTCCTTCTTCCTTGTAATGCGCAAACAGATCGGGGTGAATGAATTCCGCAACCTCTACGTGGCGCTTGGTTGGCTGCAAGTACTGGCCTAGCGTCAGGATATCGAGGCCATTCTCGACTAAGTCGTCCATGGCCTTGTACATTTCGTCCTGCTTTTCGCCAAGGCCCAGCATAATGCCCGACTTCGTGCGTTTGCCGGCTTCCTTGGTGCGGCGGATTTGCTCCAGGCTTCGGTCGTATTTGGCTTGCGGGCGCACGAGGCGGTAGAGGCTACCCACCGTTTCCATGTTGTGCGAAACCACTTCTTGGCCACCAGCAATCATGGTTGCCAAGGCGTCCCAGTTTGCTTTCACGTCCGGAATCAGGGTTTCGATGGTGGTAGTAGGGCTAAGCTGCTTGGTTTGCACCACGGTTTCGTACCACACGCTAGCGCCCCGGTCTTTCAACTCGTCGCGGTTTACGGAGGTAAGCACGGCGTGCTTGACGCCCATCAGCTGAATGGCTTCAGCCACCCGGCGGGGCTCATCTAGGTCATACTCGGTGGGGCGGCCAGTAGCCACGGCACAAAACGAGCAGGAACGGGTGCACACGTTCCCCAGGATCATGAAGGTAGCGGTGCCGGCACCCCAGCACTCACCCATATTCGGGCAATTTCCGCTTTCGCAGATAGTATGCAGTTTATGTTCATCCACCAAGCGGCGGACGTTGGCGTAGGCAGGGCCCACGGGCAGCTTCACGCGCAGCCAGTCGGGCTTACGCGCTTTGGCAGGTGCCGCTGGGGCAGCCGCCACAGGCTGAATGATGGGCAGGGTCAGCAACAGTTCGTCCATGTTGCAAAGGTAAGGGGGAATAGGTTGCGGGTAGTCAGCTTCTAAGACAATTCCGACCCCCTAGTGGTTTCGTAGCACACGCACCAAAAGCGCACGGCCCCTGCAGCGTTGCTGCAGGGGCCGTTTTTTGTATTATTTAATTACGACTACCCAGGTATAGCGTCAGGTACACTGAGGGCATAAACTGGTCGTTCAAATCTTTGTCGGGTATCTGGTCCACCCTGATGATAACCGGGTCTTTGGCATATGCCTCGAGCACGAAGCCCACTTCCACTCCCGCTACGGCGTCGCGGTAGCGGCCGTACTCAAAGCCCAGAGCTCCGCGCAAATGTGCTCCCAGGATGGGTTTGGTCTCGCTAGCGCCCGAAAAAAGCGGAGCCCGGTCTAGAATTAAGTCCTGGGCCCGATGCACCGCGGGGTCGTACTGCTCATTGCGCACATCACTGGGAGAGCCACCTGGTCCGGGTTGGCCGCTGCCATACTCGTAGCTGATATAGTAGGGCATTAGCAGGCCAATGGTAGGGCCCGCGCCCAGTATGGCATTTACCTGCACCCCTGACTCCGGCGCTTTGCGGAAAATTACGCGCTGCAAGCCCACCGAAGGGCGAACGGCAAACAAATAATTGCTTTTGCCATACACGAAAGACCCACCAAAGCGGGTGCCGAACTTCTGTTCTTTCGGGTGTTTAATCTCTACGACCTCAATGCCCCAAAACCGGGCCCAGTCCTGATTCAGAACCCTAGTGGAGCGCACCGAAGCGCCCCCAATCAGACCACCTCTGGTATTAAAGTTCACCCCGTAGGTTAGCTCCTTCCGGTAAGAGGGCTCCTCGTTGCTGGATGAAGTAGCCTGAGTTTGCTGGGCCCACGCCGCCGGAGCAGCGCCCAGAAAAGCCAGCAGCAGGCCGTTGCCAATGACACGTGAGGTACGCACAGGACGGGAATGGAAAGGGCGAAAAGAAAAGTCAGGACTAGGTCGCGAATCACGGCTAACCCTATCGAAAGTACGTAAATTTACCCGCATACAACTGCCTAATTTAACTTTTCAATGAGCACAGCCACCGCCCGCTACGCCGGCCATCTGCGCACCGAAGCTACCCATGTAGCGTCCGGCAATACTATCCTTACTGATGCTCCCGTAGATAACCATGGTCGGGGCGAAGCGTTTTCCCCCACTGACCTGGTAAGTGCATCGCTTGGGTCCTGCATGATGACCATTATGGGCATTGTGGCAGAGCGCCAAGGCCTTGACCTGACCGGCGTAAGCTGGGACACTACCAAGCATATGGTGGCTGAGCCCCGGCGCATCGGCCAGATTGACGTTACGTTTCGGCTGCCGGCTACCTTAACAGAAAAGGAGCGGAGCATTCTGGAAAACGCGGCCCGCACCTGCCCGGTAGCCTTAAGCCTGAACCCCGAAATAAAACAGCAGGTTCAGTTCCTGTACGAGTAGAAAGACCGTTAAAACAGGTTCAGGCGCTAAGCGGGGGTAGTAAATGCTACTACCCCCGCTTAGCGCCTGAACCTGTTTTAGCCAATTACTTCTTTAATTTCATTCAGCCGGATGCTCATGTGCGAAGCGTCGTAGTTGCACTCGCCATTCTGGATAAGCAACAGCTGAGGCGACTCATGCCGGATGCCAAACTTCTCAGCAATTTCATTAGAAATCGGCCGGAAGCGCAGCAAATCGAGGTAGTAGACCTTGGTGCCGCTCAGGCTGGCATCGTCCCACTGGCGCTCGATTTTGCTTTTCGCGGCGGCACTGATGGAGCAGGTAGTGCTGTGCTTGAAAATAAGCACTGGCTGCTCGAACGATTCGCGTACGATGTCAGTAAGCTGCTCTGATTGGGTTAATGGTTGCCAAGGAGTCATAGGGGAAGGTCAAGTGAATTACTTTTCGAGACTAACGTCTTTCTTCTTCCGAAGACGAAAACTAATGCGCGATGGTTCGCTCACACGCGGAAGACCGGTGCGGTCAAACTTATAACTAGCTCGCTCAGCCGTAGGTTTCACGGCGGCCTGCCGGCCACCGGCCAGCGGCGTAAGCTCCTGCTTCGTCACATTCAGATGCGACTCTTTGTACTCGGCCTTGTACTGCGCTGATTCGCGCAGAGCCCGGCGCTTGGCGGCGCGTTGCTGAGCCGGACTAGTAGACTCTAGCTGAGCATGGGCTTCGGTGCTTACAAAGGCAGCCAGCACGAACGTACCAAGAATAAAGTAGCGCATCGGAGGGGAGAAGTATGCGTAGTGAATGACAGTTGTAGAAGTAGCGTACTAACCAGACAGTGTACGTGTTACCGGGTGTTCGCAGCTTAAATTACCGCTAAAAAGGCAGGACAATTCCCAGGAATTTGCGTTGTCCTACCTTCCGCTTCAGCTTGCGGCGCTCGTATTTGGGCTTTTTCAGAAGCCCTTGCTTGTCGTAGCTATTTTTCTCGGTTTTTACGGCTTCCTTTTCCACCTCCAGGGCCCGGCCGTCAGCGGCTTGGTTATCGGGGTTCCGGGCCTTCTTTACCTTAGGCTGCGGTGGGCCCTTCGGGTTAGGAATACGGTAGCTGTGGCAGGCCGGAGCCGTAAGCAAGAGTAGAGCCGCCAGTACAAGCAAAGAAAAGCGCCGGCTGGCTGCAGTAAAAACCTTCATTTTCAGAATAATCAGCTTTTGCCAAAGAGACAGAAGCTGCAAAATACGGAATTCGGCAGCTCCTACCTCACTTGCTCAGGCGAGGCTAGTAATTGCGCAGTTTTGCTACGGTTTCGCGCAGGCGCTGCTGGGGTAGGAATACCTTTTCCAGCGGAGGCGCAAAGGGCACGGCCGTATCCAGAGAAGCCACGCGGTGCACGGGCGCATCGAGGTGCTGGAAGCAATGCTCCGCAATCCAGGCGGCAAGTTCACCGCCCAAGCCACCTAGCAGCGTGTCTTCGTGCAGGATGATAACGCGGCCATTTTTCTCCACTGTTTGGCGTACGGCTTCCTCATCCCAGGGCAGCAAGGTGCGCAGGTCGAGGATATCCGCGGAAAGACCGATTTCATCGGCCAGGGCGGTGGCCCAATGCACGCCGGCGCCATAAGTAATAATGCTCATCTCATTGCCTTGGCGCACCAAGGCTGCTTTGCCAATGGGCGTGGTATAGTAGGCATCGGGCACCGGCGCTGAGATGCTGCGGTATAGCAGCTTGTGCTCAAAGAACATCACCGGGTTGGGGTCCTCGATGGCGGCGCAGAGCAGGCCTTTGGCATCAATGGGGTTGCTCGGGAATACTACTTTCAGGCCGGGCGTGTGGGTAAACCAAGCTTCGTTGCTTTGGGAGTGGAACGGCCCGGCGGCAGTACCCGCGCCGGTGGGCATGCGCACCACCACATCGGCATTTTGGCCCCAGCGGTAATGGCTTTTGGCTAAGTTGTTCACAATCTGGTTGAAGCCGCAAGTCACGAAATCAGCGAACTGCATTTCTACCATGGCTTTTTTGCCTTTGATGCTCAGGCCCAGGCTAGCGCCTACTATCGCCGACTCGCAGAGGGGCGTGTTGCGCACCCGTCCCTTTCCGAATTGCTTTACGAAGCCATCCGTAATCTTGAACACCCCGCCGTAATCGGCAATATCCTGGCCCATAAGTACTAGCTCAGGGTAGCGCTCCATGCTTTGGCGCAGGCCATCGGAAATGGCATCCACGTAGCGCCGGTCGGTGGTAGTAGCATCAGAGGCCGGGGCCTGGTTGGGCGCCTCGAAGGGCTGGTACATGTCGGCCAGTTCCTGCCGGGCATCGGCCGTGGGCATGGGGGTAGCGTCGGCAATGCGCAGGCCTTCCTCGATTTCCCGCTTGATGGTTTCGCGGTAGCGCATGCGGGCCTCTTCATCCAGAATGCCTTCCTGCAGCAGCCACTTCTCGTAGTTTTCAACGGGGTCCTTCTTGGCCCACTCTTCAAACAGCTCCTGGGGCACGTACTTGGTGCCGCTAGCCTCCTCGTGGCCGCGCATCCGGAACGTGAGGGCCTCCAGCAGTACGGGGCGTGGGTTCTGGCGCAAATCTTCGGCTAGGCGGCGCACGGTGTCATACACTTCCAGCACGTTGTTGCCATCTACCTGCACGGCTTCCATGCCATAGGCCGGGCCCTTATCTACAAAGTAGCGGAACCGGAACTGCTCGTTGCTGGGCGTGCTGAGGCCGTAGCCGTTGTTTTCGATGATGAAGATGACGGGCAGCTCCCACACCGCAGCCACATTAAGGGCCTCGTGGAAGTCACCTTCAGAAGCGCCCCCGTCGCCGCTGTACGTGATGGTTACTTTCGGCTTGTCGTCGAGCTTATCCGCGAGGGCAATGCCACCAGCAACGGCCAACTGGGGCCCGAGGTGCGAAATCATGCCCACAATGTGGTGCTCGTTGGTGCCAAAGTGGAACGACCGGTCGCGGCCCTTCGTGAACCCAGTGGTTTTGCCCTGCCACTGCGCAAAGAGGCGGTCCAGGGGAATATTGCGGCCCGTGAAAACGCCCAGGTTGCGGTGCAGGGGCAAAATGTACTCGTCGGGCTCCAGGGCCAAGGTGCTGCCCACCGAAATGGCTTCTTGCCCAATACCCGAAAACCACTTGCTTACTTTGCCTTGGCGCAGCAGAATGAGCATTTTCTCCTCAATCAGGCGGGGCTTTAACAGGCCGTGATACAGATGCAGAAGCGTTTCGTTGGAGTAGTCCTTGCGGTCGAAGTGCATAGTGGAAAGCGAGATGGGTAGTGGGTGGGGCCAAAAGTACGGGTTTGGCGGAAAGGAAAATTACTAGCCTCATTTTATGGATTAACCCACCCGCCTGCCTCTATCTTCGGGACTGATTTCCTCCCTAGCTATCCTTTATGCCCCAACTCCTACCCCTCGCTTTATTCCTGCCGCTTTCTATCCCCGCCCTAGCTCAACAGCCCGATACGCTAGCCGCGCGCCGCGTGGGGGTTGAAATGCCATCTGTAGACAGTTTACAGCCCATTAACTCTGATATTGTTTCTCTGCTAAGCGGACGCTTATTATGTAGTACGGTCGGGGTACCCGTACAGCGTACAGAGCTGCTTCCCTACCCTTCTCTGCAAGAGCAACTCCGCCAAGTAGCAGGTGTACAGGCCACACTGTATTCGGGGGCGCCGGGGACGCAGGTGGCGGTTCGTATCCGGGGTGTGGCTAGTATGGGGCGCAATGTGCAGCCGCTGTACGTGGTGGATGGCGTACCGGTGTGGCAGCATCATAACGTGCTGCGGGACGCCAGCCAGAATATTCTGGTTAGTTCCTATGAGCTGAACCCTGGTCTCAGCCTGCTGGGGCAGGATATTGCCACGGTAGAGGTAGTAAAAGGCGCCTACGAAACGGCCGAGTACGGCGCTCAGGGCCAGAACGGGGTGATTCGGATTACAACCCGCACCGGGCAGGCCGGTAAGCCCCGTGTGTCGTACACCGGATATGCCGGCGTGCAGCAGGCCCGGTTTCGGTACGGCTTACTTAATGCTGAGGAATACGCGGGCCTGGCCAACGAGGAAATGGCTTCTTACGGGCAGCCACCGCGCTATACGCCCGCCCAGATTGCCGCCTTCGGACGCGGCACCGATTGGCAGCGGGAAGTGTTGCGCACGGCCTCTATTCAGCAGCAGCAGCAGGTTGCCCTGCGCGGGGGTAGCGCCCGCACTACGTATTATACCAGTGTCGCGTATGGGCAGCAGCAGGGCATTGTGCTGAACTCCCGGCTGCGCACGCTCAACCTACGCGCTGCCGCAACGCACACTTTTACGCCCAAGCTGACTTTGCGGGGCACCGTAACGGCAAGTGAGCAATTGGCTCGCCTGCCCCCTGATGGCCTAATTGCCGACGCACTACTAGCCCTGCCCACGCAGCTCGCCCGCACCCCAAACGGGGAGCTGGCCACAACCGACTACCGAACTGAGAACCCACTGCGCCACGCCTTGCTCAGCTACCAGACGCCGCGCCAGCGCTACTTGCTCGGGCAACTGCAGCTGCGCTATGCCGTGCTTCCTTACCTTACCCTAGAGCTGCAAGGTGCCCAAGAGTACATCCAGCAACGAACAAGCGCTTATCAGGCACCCCAGGCGGGCACGGCGAGCGAACTGACGCTGAAGCAGCAAGCCGCATATCGGCAATGGAGCGTACTTCCTGCCCTGAGGTTTAAGCGCACGTGGGCCGGCCAGCACCAGCTGCAGCTAGCGTTATTGGGCCAGTACCAGAACCAAGAGCAAGATCAGCAGCGCACCACCTACGGTGGCCCTCAGGAGTCAGCTTCCTACACTACCCATTTGCCCAATAGCCTCACCTCCTCCCAGCTCACTGGTTCGTATAGCTTCCGGGAGCGGTATGAGGTGCAGGCCAGCCTGCGCCGCGACTACGCCAAAAGCTATGCTATGCTACACACGCTGGTGCAGTACATCCCGGGTGCTCAGCTGAAGTGGCACGCCCGGAAGGAGTCGTGGCTGCCGACCTTATCGTTGGTCAGCACCCTTGATGCGTGGATTGGGTGGGGCGCTACCACCAATGCCGGTAACTTTGCGGCCGATAATACCCTAGCCTTTGCCTTAAGCACCGCTAACGGGTATGGTAGTCGGGTTGTTCCGTTGGACGAGTACACCCGGCAGCGGGAAGCCGGCCTTACGGTGGGCCTGTGGCAGGATCAGGTGCTGCTTACTTCTGCCACCTATGATCGGTCTACTGAGGTTAGCGGCCTAGTAGCTAATATATTCAATCCGCAGCAGCCATCCCAGCAGCGCTCCTACGCCCAGCTCCGCAACCAAGGCTGGGAACTGACGGCCGCTACTCAGTGGCATACAGGCCGCGTGCAGGCCACCTCTACCCTAGGCATTGCCTTCAACCGCAACCGGTACGTGGCCGGCGAGGTAAGCGCCATTCTGGCCGGGGGCAAGCAGTGGGCCCGTGACGGGGAGCCGCTATCTACTTTTTACACGCTTCATTATGCGGGAGCTAGCACCAACGGCCGCCCCAGGTACCAGGACGTAGACGGCAACGGCTCCATCGATTTTCAAGTGGCGGGTAGTGGCCTGCCCCGGCAGCTGCTTTCGTTTACCCAAACCCTCGACCTAGGACGCTTCAGCTTGCAGGCTCAGGCTGATGGTATGTTTGGCTATAAAGTAGATACCCCGTATTTACGCTTTTTAGGTATGCCGAACGCCTTTACTAACAGCACCCGCGAAACGCTCAACCACTGGACCCCTGACAACCTGACTTCCGACCTGCCTAGGGCCGGAGAGGTAGCCATCGAAAACAGTGATTTTTCCATTCAATCTGGCAACCACGTGCGCCTCACCGCCTTTACCGTGCGCTACACCGTATGGGAAAAGGAGGCGCGTACTGTTAGCTTGTGGGCAGCGGGGCACAACTTGCTGGTGATTTCCGGCTACCAGGGCTACGATCCTAACGTCAGTTCCGGGGGCGCCGACCCCTTCCGGGCCGGCCTCGACGCCGGGGCCTACCCTACCGCCCGCACTATACTGCTGGGCGTGCAGGCTACACTTTAAACCTAGCTTCTGCGTATTGCCATACAGCTTCCGCCATATTTACCTTACCCCGCCGCCCGAAACTTCTGTTTCGGCCGGCTGGTTCAGTACTTTGCCGACTTGTTCGGCTGCTTTTTCCTACCCGACCTTTCTCTCTGCATGATTCATTTTGAAGAGTTTACCCTAGATAACGGCTTGCGCTGCATTGTGCACGAAGACCACACTACCCCCATGGCGGTGCTGAACGTGCTCTACAACGTAGGCTCCCGCGATGAAGACCCCGAGCACACGGGTTTTGCACACTTGTTTGAGCACCTGATGTTTTCGGGCTCCGTGAACATTCCGAGCTACGACGAGCCCCTGCAAATGGTGGGTGGCGAAAACAATGCCTTCACCTCCCCCGATATCACCAACTATTACCTCACGCTACCTGCCGCCAACCTCGAAACCGGCTTTTGGCTGGAGTCGGATAGGATGCTGAACCTGGCTTTCTCGGAGAATGGGTTGGAGGTGCAGCGCAAGGTAGTGGTAGAGGAATTCAAGCAGAACTACCTCAACCAGCCTTACGGCGACGTATGGCTGCGGCTGCGTCCGCTTGCTTACCAGCACCACCCCTACCAGTGGGCAACCATTGGCAAAGAAGTAAGCCATATCGAGGACGCTACCATGCAGCAGGTGCGCGACTTCTTTGCCAAGCACTACTCGCCCAGCAACGCCATTTTGGTTGTGGCCGGCGACGTAACCGTAGCTGAGGCTCGTCGCCTGGCTGAGAAGTGGTTTGGCCCTATTCCGGGCGGTACCCGCTACGAGCGTAACTTAACCGCCGAGCCGCGCCAGACGGAAGCGCGCTTCCTGGAAATTGTGGCCGATGTGCCGCTGTCGGCGCTGTATAAGGTGTACCACATGCCTGGCCGTTCCGAAGCGGGCTATTACGATGCCGATCTGCTCAGCGACGTAGTGGGGCGTGGAAAATCAAGCCGCCTGTATCAGCAATTGGTGAAAGAGCGGCCGTTGTTTAACTCTATTTCCGCTTCCGTCATGGGCTCATTTGAGCCTGGCCTGTTAGTTATCAGTGGAAAGCTGAACGGTGGCGTAACGCTAGAAGAAGCTGACGCTGCCGTTGAAGCTGTGCTGGCCGAAATCAGAGCGACCGAAGTGCCCGTGGAAGAGCTGGAGAAAGTAAAGAACCAGGCTGAAGCTAGCATTGTATTCAGCGAAATTGAGCTCCTGAACCGGGCTATGAACTTGGCATTCAGCAAGCTTCTTGGCGATGCCGACCTAGTAAACCAGGAAAGTGCCAAGGTGCAGGCCGTAACACCGGCTAAGGTACTGGCAGCAGCCCAGGAAGTACTGCGCCCAGACAACTGCAGCACCTTATATTACCGGGCGCAACCCACCTCAGAGCCTAGCCTCACGGAACCTGCTTTGGCTGCTTCAGAGAGCTAGGGCACCTAACTACCGCACACATAAAAAAGACCCGCACGAAATATCGCGCGGGTCTTTTTTATGTGTGCTATTTAGAATCACTTACCAGCCGCTGCCGCCGCTGCCCCAGCCATCATCGGCTTTCTTCTTGGGAGCAGCTGCTTTCTTAACAGGAGTGGTAGTAGTTGTTTTCTTGGTAGTAGTGGTAGTAGCGCCACCGCTTTTAGTTGCGGCCGAAGCACTGGCTGGCTTTGTGGCCGGAGCGGGCTCAGCCGCAACTGGTGCTGGCTCTACTACTGGCTCCGTTACAAGCGGTGCTGGAGCTGGAGCTGGCGCAACCGGATCAGCCGAGCGCACTGAGCGCCGTACATACGGCTTCAGGGGGCGGCCCCGATAGTCAGTCGTTACGCGGCGCGAAGGAGCAGCCGTGAAGCCCGGAGCCAAGGTAAAGCCAATGGGCTGTGCTTCAGGAGCAGCCGCAGTAGCAGCAGCCGCACTGGCGCCGGCACCGCCCCATTCACCTCCTGCCGAAGCGGGAGCAGCAGTAGCCGGAACCGCGGTAGCAGTAGCAGCCGGAGCAGTTGCGGGAGTCGTTGTTGCTGGAGCAGCCGTTTTAGCTTTAGTTGCAGCCGGCTTGCTAGCCGGAGCGGCCGACTTTTTAGCGGGCGTGCCCCAACCATCAGAAGAGGTATCCCAACCGCCAGAAGATTTCTTTTGGGCGAAGGCAGGCGCGGCCAGCAGCACACTACCAATCAGCAGGTATGGGAAGAGTTGACGAGTCATAAGTGTAAAGATAAAGCAATTCTTACCGCGAAGGTACGGCACCCGGTGCGGGCACCAAACCCCCGCCTCACTTTTTGCCCTAACGCGACCCTAGGCAGTAAGTTCCATTATTCCGTTGAATTTGAGAAATTCAACTCCATCAAATTATCATACAAACTCAACGGTAGCCGGCCACTTTGAAGCTTCAGAGGGGCTAGGGCCGACTAGTTGCTTTGCCGCCGTCAGAGGAAATGGTGGAGGAACCGGTGGCGGGCTTGGCGGGCTTTTTCTTCAGGGGCCGACCCATGTAATCAGTAGTGGGCGGGCTTGGCATGTTTAGCCGCAAACCCGGCGCCAGCTTCAGATTTTCTTCGTCGCGACGGCCGGAGCGGTCGTAGCGCGAGTAGGCCCCGGCCCGTGCCTTGTTACGGGAAGTGGACGTGCGGTTATACGCTGCTTTGGTACGAGCCGCCGGCTTGGTCTGGGCTTGCAATGGCGCTTCGATGATCAAACAGGTAATCCCCACGAGGGCGAAGGGTAGCAGTCGGATTTTCATGAAAACAAGCAGTTTGAGGTTCAACCATTTACCACATATTTCCTTGCATACGACAACAGCCCGGATACGGCTATACCGCGTCCGGGCTGCTAGGCTCACTGGGGAGCCAAAGGCCAAAATATTTCCTGATTACCAACCCGAGGTCATAGGCTCTTCGGCCGAAGTTTGTGCTGTAGTTGCAGCAACATCGTTAGCGTCAGCTGGCTTTGACTTTGCCAAGGGGCGGCCGTTATAATCAGTACTTACACCGCGGTACGGAGCCGTGTTCATGCCCGGAGCTATCATCACACCCGAGGACTTCATCATGGGGTCTTCCTGAGCAACTACCACGGAGCGGGGGCGCTTAGACTTGGCTTTGGCTACCGGACGGCCATTATAATCGGTGCTGGTCCCCCGATAGGGCGAAGAGCTCATGCCAGGCGCAATCATTACCCCGGAAGACTGCATCATGGGGTCGGTGGCAGTAGCATCGGTAGCGGCGGTTTCCCAGCCGTTGCTGGTGGCAGCCGGGGTAGCCGCTGCGGGCTCATTCCAGGTTTCCAGCGCGGGCCACTCGGGCTCGGCAGGGCGGGTAGCAGGCGCTACACTGGTATTTACATTTTTGCGGGGCGCCGCTTTGCTTTGTGCCTGGGCACCAGACGCACTTAGGAAGGCCACTGCCACAGCAGCGGAGAGCAGAAAACTTTTCATCGGAAAGGCAGATCAGAAAGTGAATACTAGGCCGGCGCATTGGCCGAGCTTGCAGCCGGCGGACTAACGGGTGGCGCCCCACGTTCAGCTCCAGTTGCCGCGCTTACTCCCAACTATTTGCAGCAACCGTACCAGTTTTTGCACCCACCTGCATATGCGGCATTTTACAGGCTACAGAAGCAATAATCTCAATCGCAACCTATTGATAATCAGTAATAAAAAATCCTAGCCAGGCAATACGTATTCAGCTACCCGCATTCAACTTACCTTTGCGCTATGATGCAGGACAACATCGCGCGGCTGCGAGCCGAAATTGAAGCGCACGAGCTGACGACGGCGGAACAGCTCGACCAATTCCGAGTAGCCTATACCGGCCGCAAAGGCCAGCTAGCCGACTTATTCGATCAGCTGAAAACCGTGCCGCAGGAGGACCGCCGGGCCGTAGGGCAGGAGTTGAACCAGCTTAAGCAGCTAGCCTTGGCCCGCTTTGAGCAGCGCCAGCAAGAGCTGGAAGCCGCTACCGCTACCACTCCCGCTGACCCTACCTTCGATTATACCCTCCCTACCGTTCCGAATGCGCTAGGTACGCGTCACCCTTTAAGCCTGGTGCGCGAGGAAATTGTACGCATTCTGGCTCGTATCGGCTTTAATGTGGAGGAAGGCCCCGAAATAGAAGACGACTGGCACAACTTCACTGCCCTCAACTTCCCGGAAAACCATCCGGCCCGCGACATGCAGGACACGTTCTTCGTGCGCCGTACCCCTGGCGAGCAGGAATGGGTATTGCGCACACATACCAGCCCCGTGCAGGTGCGTGTGATGCAAACGCAGAAGCCACCCATCCGGAGCATTATGCCCGGCCGCGTGTACCGCAACGAAGCCATTTCCGCCCGCGCCCACATGATGTTCCATCAGGTAGAAGCGCTGTTCGTGGATGAAAACGTGAGCTTCGCTGACCTGAAGCAAACCGTGTACTACTTCGTGCAAGAGCTATTTGGCCAGGATATGCAGGTTCGGTTCCGGCCCTCCTTCTTCCCATTCACGGAGCCCAGCGCCGAAATTGATATCACCTGCCTGATTTGCAAGGGCAAAGGCTGCAACATTTGTAAGCACACTGGCTGGGTTGAAATTGGTGGCTGCGGCATGGTTGACCCCGCTGTGCTAGAGCAGTCCGGCATCGACCCAGAGCGCTACAGTGGCTACGCGTGGGGCATGGGTATTGAGCGCATCACCATGCTCAAGTACCAGATCAAAGACCTGCGGCTGTTTACGGAAAACGATGCACGCTTCCTGCGCCAGTTTGAAAGTGCCCAATAAGCACGGCTACTAGTCCTGCTTACAGCTTAAAGCTCCCATTTGCCGATGGCACTTGGGAGCTTTTAACTTTTCACGACCTAGGCAGCTAGGGTATGAGTGCATCGATGCCAACCCATATGCTGGCAACTTATACCCTAGGGGCGCGGTACTACGTTCTAGTTGTTTAGCTTACTCTGTCTTGACTTACACGATGCGTTTTTCCTCTCTTTGGAGCGCTTGGCTGGCACCAAGTGCCTTTCTGGCCGCTAGCGTGCTTGTAGGCTGCAACTCCTCCTCGGGGGATGTGCAGCCGCAAATTCCGTTGGCTGCCGTGAACGAGGTAGTGAACCTTACGAACCAGCAGAGCAGTAACCTACGGTTTGATAACGGTGCCATTTATATCTCCGGCGGCGTACGCGGCATAATTGTGGTGCGTCAAACGGCCAGCACCTACCTCGCGTTTGAACGCAACTGCCCCTACCAACCGCTTGATACTTGTGCCCGGGTAAAAATTGATCCGTTTTTGCGCTTGTATGACCCGTGCTGCCAGTCGCAGTTTAGCTTCCATGGGCAGCCACAGTCGGGGCCAGCCACGCGCCCGCTCCGCCAATATGCGACGGCCCTCTCTGGCAATATTCTGACAATCACGAACTAAGTGATTTTCTTAAATTTTTTCGAAAAGCATGTTTGGACGTTCGAAAACTTTGCTCTAATATTGCACCAGCAACGGCAAAAAACGCCGCCATAACCGCTTCCTTAGCTCAGCCGGTTAGAGCATCTGACTGTTAATCAGAGGGTCCCTGGTTCGAGCCCAGGAGGGAGCGCCACGAAGCCCGGTAGTAGACTTTAAATCAGTCTGTTACCGGGTTTTCTCTTTATAGCTACTACAGCTCACGGAACCACCATTGAACTTGGCTCCTTGCAAACCCGATTTCTTTGCTGGAGTTTGTGCAATAAACCTTAGGGTAATGACCGGGAGCAGCAATACCTAGTGAAAGTATAAGCAAGCCTCACTAGTAAACCTGCTTGTAGCGATTTTAACATTGGTAAAAAGAAACGAGTGGCCTGTCGCGGACCTTTGCCCCCACACGTTTCACTTTTGCCATGCATTGGGTTTATATAGGATTGGCCGGATTGGCTGAGGTAGCGTTTGCGTTCTGCTTGGGCAAGGCCAAACTGGCTGTTGGTTCCGAGGCTGCTGGATGGTACGCTGCATTTGCAGGCTGTGCGGCCTTAAGTTTTTATCTACTCACTCTCAGTTTAGCGCAGATACCCTTAGGTACCGCATACGCAGTCTGGACGGGCATTGGAGCCGTGGGTACGGCCGTGCTGGGTGTGCTTGCGTTTGGCGACCCTATGACGGGGCCGCGCCTGTTCTTCCTCACCACGCTGATTGGGTCTGTGCTCGGCTTGAAAGTGGTTTCGCACTAGGCCTGCTTTATGTGCTTGAGCTTGGCGCGCACACGGCTTAGTGTGACCTGAGTAATACCCAGGTACGATGCGATATGGCCCAGCGCCACGCGCTGCAGCAATTGCGGATGCTGGTTTAACAAGTCCTCGTAGCGTTCGGTAGCCGTGCGAAATTGCCGGTCGATAAGCTGCTGCTCGGTCTGTAGCCAAACGCGCTCCACCATCACCCGTCCCCAATTGGCCAGGTGCACGTCCGTCCGATACAGTTGCTGGAGCTTATGCATGTTCAAGCGAAACAAACTGCTGTCCTCCAACAACTCGATGGTCTCGTAGCTCACCGCCTGCTCAGTATACCCGCGTATCGATGCCAAGACTGCTCCTTCGCTGGAAAACCAAAAAGTCACCTCTCGGTCTGCCCGTTGGGCATAGGCGCGCGCTAGCCCCTGCTGTACGATATAAATGTGCTGCGCAAGCTGGTCATCCCGGAATAAATGAGTCCCTTTTGGTAACTCTACATACTCAGCCAAGGCCAGAACACTGTCTAACGAGGCATCTGGCAGCGGATACGTGGTACGCAAAATGGCGGCTAAGGTCATGGGCAATGGGGCAACATCGGTAGGTGATTCTTCAACATTACTTCTCCACCCTACTATTTCACTTGAACATGGACAACATCACGCTTCGAAAAGCTGACCTGACCGACGTAGCCGTACTGCAACACATCGGCCGGCAAACGTTTTCTGAAACGTTTGCCGCCAGCAACTCCGAGGAAAGTATGCGCGCCTATCTGGCAGATGGGTTTTCCGACGAAAATCTGATGGCCGAATTACAGAATTCTCACTCAGCCTTTTACTTCGCCGAATCAGACAGCACGGTCATCGGCTACCTGAAAGTCAATACGGGGCCGGCGCAAACAGAGCAGCAGGGTGCCAACGCGCTGGAAATTGAACGCATTTATGTGCTTCAGGCCTATCACGGGAAAAAGGTTGGACAGGTGCTGTATGAGCACGCCATGCAACTGGCAGCGCAAGCGCAGGTAGAATACGTGTGGCTGGGGGTATGGGAAGAAAATCCGCGAGCTATCCGGTTTTATGAGAAGAACGGCTTCGTTACGTTTGACAAGCATATATTCCAGCTCGGGGAGGAGGCACAAACCGATATCCTGATGAAGCGGTCCGTTGAAAGATAACGCGTAAGCAACTGCCCCGGCTGGATTCGTTCTGACCTTATTTAAGTTTGCTGTCCGCTGCTGAGGCAGTGGCCTTTAGCACAATCACTGCCCTACCTGGGTAAGCGCTGAGCAGGCTGTGACAGCCGATGGTTTCCGGGCCTAGCTTGCCATGCACGTTGCCCGCACTAGCATGCTGTAGCAGCTTAACCGGGTAGGCTATTCCAGAACGCCACGCAGCAGTTAACACTTAGCATTTCTGCTTTATTACGGTAGCTGAATATTAACCTTTTGGGAAGCGAAGGAGTACATGCCAACAGAGGGCCTCAACGTTGCGGCCCTCTGTTCACCTCTCCCCTTGCGCCATGAATACTTCTCGCTTTTCCTTCCTTGCTGCTTTACTTGTTTTACTAACCTTCTCGCTTAGCAGCTGCGACGCCATCGGCACCATTTTTAAAGCCGGCGCCTGGACGGCACTTATCGGCGTGTTTCTGGTAGTGCTGCTCCTGTGGTTTATTGTTAACCGCTTCCGCCGGCGCTAGCCTCCCCGAACGCATACTCCTAAAAGCCTTTCTTGAAAAAGAGAGGCTTTATGTTTGTGGGATACCTAGTGAACATTGGCAGGACAACACCTTGGGTTTGTGAAGATGACAGGGCTAGTGTACTAGGTTAAAAATGCTGTAGAAGCCGGCAAGAATGCCCGCGGCATTAGCATTTTGACTTTCCTTAACCCAAATAAAAAAGGCCGCTGGTACAGCGGCCTTTTTTTATATCAACTATATTCTGACGCTTACTTGCCTTTCTTGGGCATCGTCCCGACGATGTGGTCCCAGAGAGTGGTGCTTACGCCAAAGGCAATTTCATCTTGGCGGTAGTGGTGCTGGGCATGATGATGCCACCAGAACTTAAGGAAGTTTTTGGGAGGCGAGTACACGTGGATGGCATAGTGCACAAACAGGTATAGCGCATAACCGAACACAAAGCCGGCCAGAATGCCAAAGCCAGCATTGCCGAATGTGAAGCGGAAGATGAAAAACAGCAGCGAGGCCACAAACACCGTCAGGATGGGCGGCATGGCCAAGCGGGTTTTATCTTTTGGAAACTCGTGGTGCACACCGTGCATGGTGTACTGAAATTTGGCCTTGCGCGGGGTATCGGTGCTTATGTGATACACAAAGCGGTGCATCAGATACTCAGCCAGCGTAAACAGCAGCCACCCGCCTAAAAACAAGCCAAACGCAGAAAGGCCCGTGAGCAGCCCCTTGCTCAGGCTATAATACAGGCTTACGCCTGCTACGGCAAAGAAAATACTGAGCGGCCCGGCAATATGTGTGTGCGTAAGCCGCTCGAGAACGGGGTTTTCAAATAAACGGGCCGAGCCTTTGTGTTTCGGCTTGATGGCGTCAGGAGTTTTAACCGGAGTTACTTTAACATCGGGTTCCAGGACTTCAGGAGAGGTGTTCATGCCACTACAGGAATGATGAATGCGCAAAAATACACACAGTGGCGCAATTTGTCCGCTGCCCCAAGCAGCTTACGCCGTAGTATAATAACGAGTCAGCAATTGTTGTACCGCTTCCAGAGAACAGGTAGGAGCGGCACAGCACAGCGGAGCTCGGTCGTAAAACTGCTGACGGGCGGCTAAGGTTTCGTGCAAGCGTGCTTCTAGGCCGGCGGCATCTACGCTAGCAGCCAGCAAAGGCCTATTGGTGGCCGCTACCTTCAGGCGCCTAACCAACTCCGGTACGGGCACCGCCAAGTACAGCGTCAGGCCGGTTTCAAGCAACACCTCTAGGTTATGATGAAAGCAGGGAGTGCCGCCGCCGGTGGCCAGCACGAGCCGCTCATGCGTTGCCACTACATCGCGCAGTACATTGGCCTCTAGCTGGCGGAAGTATGCTTCCCCGTGCTGGGCGAATATCTCCGATACACTCCGCCGCTCCCGCCGAACAATTTCCTGATCCAGATCCAGAAAGGGCAGCTGAAAGGCAGTAGCCAAGGCGCGCCCCAGCGTGGTTTTGCCCGCCCCCGGCATCCCGATAAGGTAAAGCCGCTGAAGGGCAACAGGAGCCGTGCCGGTAGCTGAGGTACTAGGTGTCATAGAAGGAGAAAGTGGTGGGGTTGCTCGCCGGCCGAGGCCTAGTACGTGGCGGACTACAGCCGGCCTAGCATAGTTTCACCCGCGGATCCAGCACGGCGTACAGCACATCTACCACAATATTCACCACCACAAACATGGCGGCAATAAAGATGGTGGCGCCCATTACTACCGGGAAATCAAGATTTTCTACGGCCTTGAGGGTTACGGTGCCTAGGCCCTTCCAGTTGAAAATGTACTCAATGAAAAAGGCGCCGGCCATGAGCGAGGCCAGCCACCCCGAAACGGCCGTGATAACCGGGTTCAGGGCGTTTTTGAGCGCGTGGCCCACTACCGTCCGGTAGCCCGACAGGCCCTTGGCCCGCGCCGTCCGGATGTAGTCTTGGCTCATCACATCCAGCATGGAGGAGCGGGTAAGCTGCACAATAACTGCCAGCGGCCGGATACCCAAGGCAAAGGCCGGTAATACCAGGTTTTTGAGTACCAAGTGGCGCCCCGTGAAAGGGTCCGTTTCGTAGAGCTGGCCCGTTAGGTTGAGGCCCGTCCAGTGGCTCCAGTAGAAGCCGAACGTCATGGCAATGAGAATAGCGGCCACAAACGAAGGCACTGAAATACCCAGCACGGAGGTAGAGACCAGCGCCCTATCCAGCCAGGAATGAGGCTTTAAGGCCGCCACTACCCCTAGTGAAATGCCAACCACGGCCGCTAGCAGCATCGCCGCCAACGCGAGCCAGAGTGTGCCAGTAAAGTGGTCGAGCAGAATACTGAGCACCTCTTTGTTGCTTTGAAAAGACCGCCGCAGATACGGCGTTTTCAGCACCAGGGCTTGCTCGCTGCCGAGGGGTAGTACCTGCACACCGCCGTATTTGGCCACGCCTGCCGAATCGCGCGGGTGCACGCCCAGCGGCGATACGTCGTTCAGGTAGCCCAGCAGTTGGCCCGGCAATGGGCGGTCGAGGCCCAGGTCGGCGGCAATGGCGGCACGCGTGGCCGCATCGCTGCGCTGGCCGGCCAGCAAGGCTACGGGGTCGCCGGGCAGCACCTGAAACAGGAAGAACACGGTGAGCGCCACGCCTACTAGTACCAGCACGCCCTGCCACAATCGGCTTAAAATGAACCCTAGCATTATTTTCAGTTGCCAGTTGCCAGGAGTGAGGTGCCGGTTACAAGTTCGAGTGTACAGCCCGCACTCACCCCTAGGTCCTGATTACAATTCCGTTTCCAGCTTGCTGATATCAGGAATATCGTGGTAATGATATTTGCCCTTCACTACGCCATCCTGCAACAGAATAAAGCCCGGATTGGAGCGAATCATCGATTTAAGCACAGTTGCATCGGCGAAGTAGTAAGTGCCCGCCAAGTTTACATCGTGGCGAAACGCATCGAACTCCTGAGGGCTGCTGCTAGTGATAATCAACGACTTAATCTGCTTACGCGACTTGGCCGCATCTTCCATTAGTTGGCTTATCTCGGTAAACCGGTCGCGGTCGGCGTCGTGGCTGTTCTGCACAATCAGGAGCAGTTTGCTACCCGTGAGTATTTCCTGGGTGTGGTCTTTGCCCTCGGCATCAAACACGGAGAAATCGGTAATGACGGGCTTGCTCGTGAGCGGATTCATCACCTCCATGCTCTTGTATTTCCAGGTCGAGTCGGTGGGGTATTCCGTGAAGATTTTGGTTTCGCCGTTGCGCTCCATCACGTACTGGTACCGAGCCTGCTCCTGGGGCTTCATCAGTTTGCCAATGTCATTTCCTACTTTGTAAGGCAGGAAGTCGAAGTACGGCAAGTGGCCCAGGGCACGCACCCCAATGCCAATGGCTATGGCCGAGGCCAACGTAATGTACATCACGCCCAAAGTGCCTTTGGCAAACACCCGGCGCAAATGACGGAGGTTGAAGAACACCACGGCCCACAGCCCTAGCAGGAATAAGTCCTTGATAAACGAAGTCCAGGGGGTAAGCTTAATAAAGTCGCCGAAGCAGCCGCAGTCAGTTACTTTGTTGAACGCGGCCGAGTAGAATGTAAGGAACCCGAAGAACACGAGCAGCGCCAGCAGCACCCACAGGGTTTGGCGCAACATCCAGCGCAGCAGCACGGCCACGCCCAGAATCACTTCCAGGGAGCTGAGTACAATGCTGAGCGTGCGGGAATGCGGGATAAACACGCGGAAGAACGATCCGAAATCGGTCGAAAACACTTCAAAGTATTCTTCCAGCTTCAACGCCGTCCCGACGGGGTCATTGAGCTTTACCAAGCCCGAAAAGATAAAAACGACGCCCAGCAGTAGCCAGCAAATACGGGTAAATTGTTTCATATACAGCCTGAAAGACTTATAAGCCAGAAGGTTTGAGCAGAAGGCCACGCTAGGCGCAGCAGGAGCAGCCAGACGCGTGTACGTTCAACACAACAAACAGACTACGAAAGGAGCCTATCGGCTGCGGCCGCTGCAAGATACAGCACCTACCAGCAGGCCCCAACTGTTGCTGAGTTAGTCTTTGGGAGTGCCAAAGTCCATCTTAATCAGCACGAACACGGCGTAGTTAAGCATGTCGCGGTAGTTGGCTTCCACGCCCTCCGACACCCTAGTAAGGCCACCCAGGTCCTCAATTTGCTTGGTGCGGTGTAGCTTCATCAGGATGATGTCGGTGATGCTTTCAATGCGCATCTGGCGCCACGCCTCGCCATAGTCGTGGTTTTTGGCGAACAACAGGCGGCGGTTTTCAGCCACCTGCTCATCGTAGGCGGCAGCTACTACCTCGGCATCTAGCTCCAACGGTGCATCAGTGGGCAACCCCAGCTGCATCAGGGCAATGATGCAGTAGTTGATGATGGCCACAAACTCCTCCTCTACCCCATCGGCTACCAGCTGCACGCCCTTTTCCTGAATGCTGCGGATACGCTGGGCTTTGATATATAGTTGGTCGGTCACGGAAGGCAGGCGCAGGATGCGCCAAGCGGTCCCATAGTCGTGGGTTTTGGCCAGAAACAGCTGGCGGCACCGTGCAATGACCCGGTCGTATTCGTGCTGGGTTTGATTCTCCAAGTTTTTGAGGCTATTTTGTTGCAATTCGCTCCGAGCCCTTGTGCTACACACAGCCGAAGCGGCGCGTAGGCAGGCACAGGCATGTACTCAGACTACCTTCTGGCTTCATGCTTCGACCACGCGTAGCATACACGCCTTTTTCCGCCCAAAATCATGCTCCAGGCCCTGCAAGATACATGCTTTTCCCCGAGGCAAACCCTGCGTTGCAGGGGCGGACGCGTGCTGGATTTGCGCCGGCCACAAGTGATGGGCATCCTGAACCTGACGCCCGACTCGTTTTTTGAAGGCAACCGAATTAGCAGCGAACAGGAGCTGCTGCGCCGCGCCGAGCACATGCTGCAAGCCGGCGCCGCCGTGCTGGATTTAGGAGGCTACTCTTCGCGCCCCGGGGCCGAGCATATAGCAGTGGAGGAAGAAAAGCGGCGGCTGCTACCGGCCGTGGAGGCGGTGCGGCGTGCTTTCCCGGAAGCCTTTATTTCCGTGGATACCTTTCGGGCCGAAATAGCGGCCGAAGCCGTGGCCGCCGGCGCCGATATTCTGAATGACATCAGCGGCGGCAGCCTGGATGAAGACCTGCTGCCTACCGTGGGCCGCCTAGGGGTGCCGTACATCCTGATGCACATGCGTGGCACGCCGCAAACCATGACCCAGCTCACGCACTACGAAGACGACCTGGTGCTGGAGCTGGTGCGCTACTTCCGCGACAAACTAACTGAACTGCGCCGCCACGGCGTGGTAGATGTAGTGCTGGACCCAGGCTTTGGATTTGCCAAAACCCCAGCCCAAAGCCACGAGTTGCTGCAACGGTTGCGGGAGCTACACGTGCTAGGGCTCCCCATTTTGGCGGGGCTCTCGCGGAAAAGCATGGTCTACAAGCCACTAGGCCTCACGCCTGATGCAGCCTTAGCGGGTACTATCACCGTCAATACCATGGCCGTGCTCAACGGGGCCAAGCTCCTGCGCGTACACGATGTAGCCGAGGCTGTGCAGACTATTCAACTCGTTTCCAACACCTTTCCCCCACCCCCTTCCTCGTGATTGGCTCCTTCACCATCGGCTTCCTGCGCATTGGCTGGATAGACGTCGTGGACGTGCTACTGGTCACGGCCCTTTTTTATCAGCTGTATAAGCTGCTAACGGGCAGCGTAGCGCTGAAGGTGTTTTTGGGGTTTATGTCGCTCTACCTGGTGTACCTGGTGGTGAAGGCCGTGGGCATGGAGCTGCTCACCAGCATTCTGGGGCAGTTTATGAGCGTGGGCGTGCTAGCGGGCATCATTCTGTTTCAGCAGGAAATCAGGCGGTTTTTGCTGAATGTGGGCAAGGCTACCTCCTTCGGGAGCCGCATGCGGGTGTTTCCGTGGCGGCGCGAGCAGCCTCAGGAGCGCATGAACATCACGCCATTTATTGAGGCGGCCAAAAGCCTATCGGGTAAGCAAACCGGGGCCCTCATTGCTTTCAGCATGGTCTCGGACCTAAAGTTTTTTGCTGACTCCGGCGACCTGATTGATGCCGAGGTAAGCAAGCGCCTGCTCATGAGCATCTTCAACAAAACCAGCCCCCTGCACGACGGCGCCGTGATTATTACCAACGGCCGCATTCGGGCGGCGCGCTGCATTTTGCCCGTGAGTGAGAACCCCGATGTACCGGCTTCCATGGGCCTGCGCCACCGTGCCGCCATCGGCCTGACAGAAGTAACAGATGCTATTGTATTAGTGGTGAGCGAAGAAACCGGGCAGATTTCCTTGGTACGCGGCGGCGAAGTATTCCGCAACCTCGCCCCCGCCGACCTGCGCGCCCGCCTCAACGAGTTCCTGTTCGATGCTCTTCCAAAACCTACAGCATCGGCCGGCTCTACGGCGGCAGAAGTAGCGGCGTAGACGCGCGGTTTGGGCAGTAATCTGGCCTAGTGTTTACTCATCCCTGCTACTTACTTACAAACCAGCCTGTCATCCTGAGCAGCGCGAAGAACCTTACCACGAGAGAACCAGCCGTTCATGCGGTTCGTGCTGACGTGATAAGATTCTTCGCGCTGCTCAAGATGATAGGCTGGCTAGTCTACAATCAAGAAAAGATTACGGCGTGTTGGTTACGATCTGGCCGGCTTCGGGCTGCTGGGCCGATGGCGCTTTGATGGTGCCTAGCTCGCGGCCTACCTCAATGAAGGCGTTGATAGCTTTGTCCAGATGCTCGCGGGTGTGGGCGGCGCTCAGCTGCACCCGAATGCGGGCCTGACCTTTGGGCACTACGGGGAAGTAGAAACCGACTACGTAAATGCCTTTCTCAAGCATTTTGGCGGCGAAATCCTGGCTGAGCTTGGCATCATAGAGCATGACGGGCACAATGGGGTGCTCGCCGGGCTTGATGTCGAAGCCGGCTTCCGTCATCTTGGTGCGGAAGTATTTGGTGTTTTCCTCTAGTCGGTCGCGGAGCTCGGTGCTTTCCGTGAGCAGCTCCAATACCCGCAGGCTAGCCCCTACAATGGCCGGAGCCAGGGTGTTGCTGAACAGATACGGACGGCTGCGCTGACGCAGCATATCAATAATTTCCTTGCGGCCCGAGGTGAAGCCGCCCATAGCGCCACCAAGCGCTTTGCCCAGCGTGCCCGTAATGATATCCACGCGGCCCATGGCGTTGCGGTACTCGTGGGTGCCGCGGCCGGTTTTGCCCAGGAAGCCCATGGAGTGGCACTCGTCAATCATTACCAAGGCCTCGTACTTATCGGCTAGGTCGCAGATTTTGTCAAGCTGCGCGATGGTGCCGTCCATGGAGAAGGACCCGTCGGTGACGATGATGCGGTGGCGCGTGCCTTTGGCTACGGCGTCCTGGAGCTGCTGCTCCAGGTCGGCCATGTCGTTGTGGGCGTAGCGGTAGCGCTGGGCTTTGCAGAGGCGCACGCCATCAATAATGGAGGCGTGATTCAGAGCATCACTGATAATGGCGTCCTGCTCATTAAACAATGGTTCGAACACACCGCCGTTGGCATCGAAAGCAGCCGCGTACAGGATGGTATCTTCGGTGCCCAGGAACTCGGCTAGCTTGGCTTCCAGCTGCTTATGAATATCCTGCGTGCCGCAGATAAAGCGCACCGACGACATGCCGTAGCCGTGGGTGTCAATGGCATCTTTGGCCGCTTTCACTACCTCCGGGTGCGACGACAACCCGAGGTAGTTGTTGGCGCAGAAGTTCAGCACCTCGCCAGCCTCCTGGGTTTCAATTTCGGCGCCCTGGGGCGAGGTAATCACTCGTTCCTTTTTGTAAAGGCCCGCGTCCTTGATTTCCTGAAGCTGCTGTTCGAGGTCGGGCTGAAGGGTGGTGTACATGGGTGAGGTAAATATAGAGTGGGGCTTGGGGGCAATGGGAGAGAAAAGCAAAGGTAAGCGTTTGGCAGACTGTGCCCACTCCTTACTCAGCGCGCCAGAAATGCCTGCACGCCGGCCCGGCCACTTTCCATCAGCTGCTGTTTCTGCGCGTCGGAAATACGTTTGATTTTGGGGTTGAAGCCCAAGGTGCTAATACTGATGGTGCGCGCCCAGTCTTCGGGCTGCGTGGGGTTCAGGTTTTCGATGGCTACGTTGTAGAGCGCACCCACGTAGGAACCGAAATCGTGGATGGCGTAGGGGGCCAGCTGCTGCCGGCCGCCGGGCTGGGCATCGTAGGCCAGCTGCTCGGTTCGGTCGAGGCGCAGGCCTAGGGTTTCGGGGTTGATGAACCGGCCGGGGGTAGCGGCCTCAGCAACCGTGGCGGCACCAACGGGCAGGTAGCGCGGCTGATCAAATAAATCGATGGGGTAGTTGGCCAGCAGGCCGCCATCAACCAGCACCTCTACTTCCTGGCCCTGGGTGGGGCGGCGCACTACGCGGCCTTGCGTATCCAGCAGCACGGCCCGGAAGTACAGCGGAATGCTCATGCTGATGCGCACGGCATCGGCCACACGCAAATCGGGGTGCGTTTCGTAGCTGAATACCTGGGTGCGCTGGGTGGTGAGGTTAGTGCCGGTGGTGTACAGGTCGCGGTAGCGGGTGGGCTCCTGCTGGGTTAGCTCGTGCAGCTGACCTAGGGTGAGGTGAGGGCGCTGGGTTTTACGCCCGACCAGTTCGCTCAGGTAGCGCGAAAACTCGTCGCCGCGGTACCAGCCGTATTGCTTGAGCAGTCGGGTACTGCCCCCGAAAAATAGCAGGCGGCCGTCGTTCAGGCGCTGGATGGGCGTGTGGTTTACTACCTCCGTTATTTCCTGCGCCGAGTAGCCCACCGCTAGCAGCGCCGCCTGAATTGCCCCCGCCGAGGTGCCGCCCACGCGTTGCAGTCCCGCCAGTACGCCCTGCGTTTCCAGCTCGGCCAGCGCCCCGCCGTAGGCAATTCCCCGAATACCGCCGCCTTCCATCACCAGGTTTCGGTACTGCGGAGGGCTAGTAGCTTGGGCCGCGGCGGCGGAAGTCAGCCCCAGACAGACCAGAGCGAGAAGAAACAAGGGGTTACGCATACAAAGGGGGCTAGCAAAAGACCAGATACCGAAAGCAGCCACCGCGGGTTGCTTTCGGGTTCTTTCCTCTTTCGGGCAGCAAAGAAGAACCGTTTCGGCCCGTTATCTTTGTAGCCCCCATCCACCCAATACCTTCAACCACCCCCGAATGGCCACATCCAGCACTTCTGCCGCCACCCCCGGCGACACCATTCTCGTTATCGGCGCCGGCGGACAGCTTGGCCTGGAACTTACCCACGAGCTGCGCCAGATGTATGGCGCCTCCAATGTGGTAGCCGCCGATGTACGAGCCCCACAACATGCTGAGGCAGCAGAAGCAGGCCCATTTGAGCTCCTGGATGTGCTGGATAAGAAGCGACTGGAAGATGTTATCCGCCAGTACAAGCCTAAGCAGGTATATCACTTGGCGGCGCTACTGTCGGCTACCGCTGAGAAGAACCCCAAGTTTGGCTGGCAGCTGAACATGGATGGCCTGTTTCATGTGCTCGATGCCTCCGTTGACCTAGGGGTGAAGCAAGTATACTGGCCCAGTTCCATTGCCGTATTCGGGCCCGATACCCCGCGCGAAAACACGCCCCAGCTCACCATCATGAACCCCAACACGGTGTACGGCATCAGCAAGCTGGCCGGGGAGCAGTGGTGCGAGTGGTATTTCCGCAAGCACGGCCTGGATGTGCGCAGCCTGCGCTACCCCGGCCTGATTGGCTACAAAAGCCTACCCGGCGGCGGCACTACGGATTATGCCGTGGACATCTACCACAAAGCCGTAGCGGGCCAGCACTACGAGTGCTTCCTTTCTGAGGACACCTACCTGCCCATGATGTACATGCCCGACGCGCTAAAGTCGACCTTGGACCTCATGCACGCGCCCGCCGATAGCATTAAGGTGCGCTCTAGCTACAACCTGGGCGCCATGAGCTTCAGCCCCCGCGAAATTACGGCCAGCATTCAGCGCCACTACCCCGAGTTCCAGGTGAGCTACAAGCCCGACGCCCGCCAGCAAATTGCCGACTCCTGGCCCGCCAGCATCGATGACTCCAAGGCCCGCCAAGATTGGGGCTGGCAGCCGCAGTACGACCTGAACAAGATGACCGACGACATGCTGCTGCACATGAAAGAAGCCGTAGTACCCGAAAAAGTAGCCTAGCACAAAGCCCCGCCTTTTCAGCGGGGCTTTTTTTATTGGATGCGGCACTCACTAGGGTGGTGAACTTCGCCAACCTAGTAAAGCTCCGCTGCGTTTCTGTGCAGACTACTTTGCTCCATTATGATTGTAAACCACGTTCCGGACGGCTGGCAGGTTATCTACCAGCAAGCGCATGCCTTGCTAGCAGCGCAGCTGCTGCACCAGTGGCCCGCGTTTTTGCCCTGCGACCAGTGGGTGGGCCTGTTGGCCGCCGCCGCGCAGCACGACGATGAGCAACAGAACTGGGACGGACACTACGGTATTACGCCCGCCGGCGCGCCCGCCAACTTCACCATGAAGGAGTTTTCCCTGGAGCAGGCGACCGGCGTGATGAAGGCTGCCCGCTACCAAGGCCGCTGGCGCAGCCTACTCACGAGCATGCACCTGAGCACCCTATATGAAGGGCTGCGCGGCCAGAAAAAGGAACTGGATACCTTCCTAGATGAGCAAGTGGCCAACCAGAAGCGTTGGCTGCGGGAGCTGCACATCAAGAAGCTTGATGCCCAGCGGGCATATACGCTGCTGCATTGGTGCGACCGGCTCAGCCTGATTTTATGCCGCCACGAGCTGCCTGAAATGGGGCGGGCACTGGAAATCTATGCCGGGCCTGATGGCAACCGCTACCACGTAGTTCAGCCTGAACCCAGCGGGCCGGTGAATGTGCAGCCTTGGCCGTTTCGGGAAAAACAGTTCAGCGTGAGCGTAGAAGCCATGACGCTGCATCAGCTGCAGTTTGCTGATGATACGGAGCTAGCCGCTGCCCTGCGAGAAGCTCCTATCGAGATGCTGCGCTGGGAGCTGGCGAAATAGATAGACTTTACCTGTACACCGCCCGGCACCCTGCCTTGTACACAGGATGCCGGGCGGTGCATTTCACGGCGCCTTTGGTTACAGTTTGGCTACGGGCTTGGGGTCTTGCATGAGGCCGGCGGGCACATCGGTTCGGGCACTGATGTGGCCTAGGCCGCGGCCATCTTTGCCATCGGTACGGTCAGCGGCCAGCTTGATAGGGCCATACTGCTGATAGCCGGCCCAGCGGCGGCGAAAGGCGGGTTGGGCATCGGTGGCTTTCGCGAAGAAAGCCCACTCTTCTACCAGCTTGGTTTGGGGGTTAACCAGCACTTCGTACTTATTCTCGGGCGTGACGCCCACATTCTTAAACGTCATGTTCAATACCTCGGCGGGCGTACCGTCCATAAACTTGCCGGGTCCTTTATAGGTCAGGGTTACACCGGAATCCTTCAGCTTGAAGGGCATGAGCAGCCACCACGAGTTGTTCACCCAAATGGGGTACATGTTGCTGAGCAACTTCTCGCCATCGGGCGTGGCCGAAATATCGCGGCCGTTGCGGTAGGCTTTCCCTTGCTTGCTGGTGAGGTTGTAAATGGCCACGGTGCTGTCTTTCTGCCAACGGAAGTCGCCGGTTTGCTTGTCCCAGAGCTGGTACGAGCCATCCAGAAAGTCCCAGCCTAGCAGGCGGGTTTGCTGCCAGGCCGGGTAACCGCCCATCTGTTGCATTACGGTATCGGCCAGGGCTATGGCTTTGGCATCGGAGCCGGCGGCATCAAAGCCCTCGGCGGCGGGGTAGGTGCTACTACCGGGGCTAGTAGCCGCGGCTGAAGAAGCGGCCGCCGCTTGCTCAGAGGAATTCGACTGGCAGGCCACTAGCCCCCCGAGGGCGGCAAGCACAACATAACTCAGAACGCGCATAAGAGTAATAAAATCAGTGAGTAGCAGCCCCTGCCGGTGCCTCCGGACGGGCGAGCTTGCTACGCAAATGAACGGGAATTGCGTGACTCCACCGAACGTCCTTTGTATCTGGTCCGTACTAATCGCAGCTTTCTTCTTCTGAACCCTCTGCCCTATGGCCACAACCTACCGCTTCTCCGATGTTATTAACATCCTAAAAACTTCGGCCGGCGAGTTTATGGTAAACAATTCGTTTCGCCATGCGGCGGCGCTTTCCTATTATACCATCTTCTCGCTGCCGCCCTTGCTGCTGATTGTGATTACGGCCGCTAGCACCATCTGGGACGCCGACGCCGTGTCGGGGCAGGTGTTTGACCAGATGAAGGGCCTAGTAGGCGCCGACTCGGCCAAGTTTATGCAAGACAGCATCAATGAGTTTAACAAGCAGCAGAAAGGCGGCGTGGCCTCGCTCATTGGCATTGGCACCCTCGTATTTGCCGCTACTACTTTCTTCGTCACGCTCCAGGAAAGCATCAATGATATCTGGAACCTGAAGGTAAACACCGTTGGCATCGGTATCGGACAGTTTTTGAAGCAGCGCTTTCTGTCGTTTGGCCTTATCCTGAGCGTAGCGCTACTGCTGCTGGTTTCCTTTGTTATCAGTGCCGTGCTGAGTGCCTTCACGGACCAGCTGCAGCGGTGGTTTCCAGAAATAGGGGTGGTAGTAATCCGGATTGTGGACTTTGCCTTGTCGTTGGGTGTTACCACGCTCTTGTTTGCCCTGATTTACCGCTTCCTGCCCGATGCTGTTATTCGGTGGCGCGACGTGGGCATTGGCGCCTTTATCACGGCCTTGCTGTTCGTGCTGGGCAAATTCCTGATTGCTTTCTACATTGCCCAGGCCGACCCAGGCTCAGCGTTTGGAGCTGCCGGCTCGGCCATTGTGCTGCTGGTGTGGGTAAACTACTCGTCGCTCATCATCTTCTTCGGGGCCGAGTTTACCCAGGAATTTGCCGATGCCTTCGGGCAAAAGGTGCAGCCCAAGGCCCACGCCGTGCGCATTGAAACCCGCGAAGTACCCGAGGGCGAAACCAAAGAAGAAATCAGCACCGGCCGCCCCCGCTCCCAAGGCCGCTGGAAAAATTAGAAAGTCAGAAATTTACTAGGTACTAAACCGGATAAAACCGGCTTTGTATTCTTCTGTATGCCATAAAGATCACCTTACCTGTAGAATATTCTCCTCTGGAAAAGTCTGATAAATTCAATTTATAGCAGGAAATATATGTTGTACTACTCCAGCGAAGTGATAGGTTTGAATCACTTTCACTTTCCTAGTATATGCATCCACTCCTACCCTCCTGCCGAATAGTTTTTCTGGTGCTAGCTTCGCTGATTAGCGGTCATGCGTATGCCCAACAACCCACTACCCGTCCACTGGTTATAAGCCCAGTCGTTGGCCCCATTATCGACAGCCAAGAGAAAGTGCTGTACGAGCTATTCCCCTATTATACCCCCAAGGAATTCGTTGAGGGCTCTTTTGAACAGGTTTTAGCTCCTGACAGTGCTATCAGACTACGGGCAACCCTTAATGATGGGCGTACCATTGTCCGTCCTATTCCGTTAGCTGAATATTTTGCAATGCGTCAGCGCATTGAGGCAAAAGCGCAACTGCTCAGCTCCGGCAGCCGATCAGCGGCGGCTGACTCTATTGGGCAGACTTACCGCGTAACCCTGCGCTCTGGAACTACTTTTGCAGGCAGGTTGGTAGCAGTTCGCCCGCTGGAACTGGAATTTTCTACCAATGAACCGGGTGCGGTTATCATTGCCCGGAGTCAGATTGCTAACATGCAGCTCGTACCCCAAGTAGAAATGGCTGATGCTATGCGTCACCCAACCTGGGGCTACGTTGGCAATGGTACCCGCGTGTTTTTTTCACCCACAGCCCGTAACCTGCGGGCCGGGGAAGGCTACGTGCAAACAATTGACGTTTTCTTGCTCGGAGCCAACTACGGTTTTACTGATAATTTCTCCATGGGTCTTTTAGCCTCCGCTATTCCCGGGCTTGGTATTGGTAACCAGATTGTGGCTATTACCCCTAAGTTTAGCGCTCCCATCAGCAAAGATTGGAGCCTTGGAGCAGGCCTTCTTTACGCTCGTATTCCCGCCGAAGACGACATATCAGGCTATACGTCCAGCTACGGAGCCGGAATTGCCTATGGTCTGGCTACCTATGGCAGTGCCGACAATAACCTCACCTTCGGGCTGGGATATGGCTTTACAGGTGAGGGCAATGGCAATCAGGGCTTCGGCAAGTCGCCGGTAGCGGTGCTGAGCGGTACCACCCGCGTTAGCAAGAAACTCTCTCTTATGTCAGAGAACTACTTAATCACGTCTGGAGATGGCGGCGTGGGCGGCTTGTACGGTATTCGCCTGAACTGGCCCCGCACAACCTTTGGCATAGGCTCATTTTATGTAGCCCCATTCGGTGAAGAAGGTGCTTTTGGCTACTTGTACCCCGTGTATCTAGACCTAGCATTGCGCTTCGGCAAAACGGCACAGCGCTAATTACGTGTGCACGTCGAAACCTATAGCTACCTTGGGAGCCACTATCCGCTTATTTCATCTGTTGCTCTGTGAGACTATTTATTGCTTTAGCGATTCTTTGTTGCCTGTTTTCGTCTAATGGATATGCTTATGCGTTACAAGTCCTTCCTGACACCCTTATGGGGCAAAGTCAGTTAGTAAAGCAGCTCCGTACAGAAGCTTGTGAGCAACTCCTAAGCAGGCAGAAGAACACTCCTTTTTCTACGCTGAACGCCACGCAAGCACAACAGCTTTTTGAAGAAACATTATCTGCAACTATAGAGAAACGCGTCAGCAGCATTAAGCAAGTGGCAGCGCGTTCTAAGATAGCCGGCGCCTACGAACAATTACGAGCTAATCTACCTACGGCAGTAGCTATACAGTTGGTAAAAACTTGCCAGCCTGCTGCTACTTTGTATAATCAGTTCAGCAATTCATTGCCTACTGCTGCAGAGCAAATGCTAATCAAGTCTTGGGGAAGTGAGCTTTGCTCTCGACTTACTGCTTTAAAAGACAATGGCAGCTTCAAGGGTAAAACTCCGACTGAGCGAATGGAGCTTTTCCGTCGGGAGTTTATGACCTCTGTAAACACGCACGGACCACAAATCATGAAGGTGTATGGTCCTGCTGGCAATAGCCCACAAGCTGTAGATAGACTGAGCCAATTGGTATCTCAACAAATACAGGAACAATGTACCTCGCTCCTATATTTGCTTAACCAAGCAGATTAGCTTCTTACTGCACAGTATAAATGAAAACAGCCCCATCATTAGAATGACGGGGCTGTTTTGCTTGTGATATAGGCCTAGGCTACTACCGTTTTCTCTTTCACCGCCAGCTGTCCGCAGGCGGCGTCAATGTCTTTGCCCCGCGAGCGGCGCACGTTAGTTTGCACACCGCGGTCGGCTAGGTACTTATGGAAAGCCACCAGCTTGTCGTCAGCGGTATTCACGTAGTCGGCGTTTTCGATGGGATTGTACTCAATCAGGTTCACTTTGCAGGGAATCCACTTCGAAATCTGGTACAGCTCCTCGGCATCTTGTAGCGTGTCGTTGAAGCTCTCGAACACGATGTACTCGTAGGTTACTTTGCGGCCGGTTACCTGGTGGTAATGCTTCAGCGCGTCCTGCAACGAGGCCAGCGAGTTAGCTTCGTTGATGGGCATGATTTCGTTGCGCTTGGTATCGTTGGGGGCGTGCAGCGAGAGGGCCAGGTTAGCTTTTACGCCGTCGTCGGCCAACTTCTTGATCATCTTGGCAATGCCGGCAGTGCTCACCGTGATGCGGCGCGGCGCCATGTTCAGGCCATCAGGAGCGGTAATGCGCTCAATGCTTTTTACCACGTTGGCGTAGTTGAGCAGCGGCTCGCCCATGCCCATGTACACGATGTTGGTGAGCGGCGTGCCATACTGGGCTTCGCACTGCTCCCGGATGCGCACTACTTGGTCATAGATTTCGGCGGCATCGAGGTTGCGCTTGCGGTCCATGTAGCCGGTAGCGCAGAATTTGCACGTAAGGGAGCACCCCACCTGCGAGCTGATGCAGGCCGTCATGCGCGTATCGTGCGGGATAAGCACGCCTTCTACAATGTTGCCATCGTAGAGCCGGAACGCCGATTTGATGGTACCATCGTTGGAAAGCTGCGAGTTCTGCACCTGCACGCCGTTGATAACGAAGTGCCGCGCCAGCAGCTCGCGCGTGGCCAACGAGATGTTGTTCATCTCTTCAAACGTGCCCGCCGTGTTCTTCCACAGCCACTCCAGTACCTGCTTGGCACGGAAAGGCTTCTCGCCGTGCTCCACCATAAAGGCCTTGAGCTCGTCGGGGGTGAGTTTGCGGATATCGCGCTTAGAAACTACGGGCAGGTCAATCATCATAACGGCAAAGATACAAGGCAGAAAGACGAAGCCATACCTCTTCTTTCTCAGAACATCCCTCAACCCGCTGAAACTGAAAAAAGTGCCGGTAAGAGAAGTAGGCATAGGACAACACATGGCCGCCACATCCGGCTGTCATCCTGAGCGGAGCGAAGGACCTTATCACGTTAGCGCGACAATCGTTTTTACGACTGCGGACGGCGTAATGAGGTTCTTCGCTCCGCTCAGGATGAGAGTCATTCTTATCTACTCACTTACCCGGCTCCATTCAGGCGGGCGGTATAGTCCTCGGTGAGGGGTAGTAGCTGGCGGGTGTTGTAGTTGAAGCCCAACATGCCGGTTTTGGCGCGAGCTATTTCCTTGCCGTCCTGGTTTTTTACCCAATACACCAAGTCGAACCCATACTTATTGAGGTCGGTGGCGGCCATCTGAATGTGCAGCACGTCGCCATAAAACCCTTCACCCTTGTATTCAATGGCTACATCAGCCATAATGTGGCCTAGGCCGGTGGCGGGGTCAAACTCGGCGTGGCCCAGGTGGCGCAGAAACTGTACGCGAGCCTCGTGCAGGATGCTGAGCAGAGCATCGTTGCCGAGGTGGGCCCCGTAGTTGAGGTCGGTGATGCGCACCGGAATTTCGACTGTCAGCAGGTAGGTTTCGGGAAGGGCGACTTTTACGCGGGCCATAGTAGCAGCTTAAGTGAACACAAATAAAGTACGCAGGTTTTCGCCGGGTAAACTACATACTGCTAGCCCCAGCAGCAGCTCCAACCGCACAGCGACTAGGGCCTTATAGCGTTGAAACCCGAAACGCAGTATATTAGCCAAGCGTGGCGCCGGACTAGGCACTGCTGCCGCCTGTCCTATCTTCTGTTCTTTTCCAACACCATGTCTACGCCCCACGTCGAAGTCCGCGCTACCGCCGACGGCTCCAGCACCCTGTTTGTACCCGAGCTTAATGAGCACTATCACAGCACGCACGGGGCATTGCAGGAAGCCCGGCACGTATACCTAGCCGCCGGACTGGAGCCGCTGCTGGCTGAAGTTACCGAATCAGTATGGGTGCTGGAAGTAGGGTTCGGGACGGGCCTGAATGCTTTGCTCACGCTGGAGCGCAGCCTGACCACGGAGCAAACCATCTTCTACGACACCATCGAGAAGTTTCCGCTGCCCTGGTCAGTAATAAGCCAGATGAACACCGAGAACTATCACCTCTCTCACCCTGATCTGCTTGATTACCAGCACCAGCTGCACGCCGCCACCTGGAATCGGCCCGTGATTCTTACGCCTAATTTTCTGCTGCTTAAGCACTCCGGCGAGCTGCAAGCCACTCCACTGCCCGACGACACGTACCACGTCATCTACTTCGATGCCTTCGCGCCGGAAAAGCAGCCCGATATGTGGACCGATGAGGTATTTGCGCAACTGTACCAAGCCACTGCTCCGGGCGGTGTGCTCGTGAGCTACTGCGCCAAAGGCTCCTTCAAGCGTAGCCTTAAGGCCGCCGGCTGGCTAGTAGAGCGGATTCCGGGCCCACCCGGCAAGCGCGAAATGACGCGGGCCTGGAAGCGCTAAGCAGAGAATAATATCGGCTTGGGCATTACCATGTTACATCCGTAGGCAGTTCTTCCCTTTTCAACTCCAGCAGGCCTAGCACTTCAGCGGCAGGTACCTCCCTCGTGTGCAAGAGCAGGATAGTAAAAGCAGAGCCGACAAACTCACATGTATCTCGGAGCTGCCGTTGCTCAGTGGCCGATATGCCACCACCTAAATCTACCATCTGCTGCGCGGCCACTTTTAGCATCTTGTCGCGAAGGCCTAGTTCTTCTAAAGTACTCTTGATCAAGGATTCGGCCGTATGAAAGTCTGCCAGCAACATTCGCGAAGATGAGAACTTCTGGTTAGCAATTCGACGGATGGTGCGGTTAGTACGCAAGTCTGTAACTTCTATTTCGTTTAGATAGAGTTTTACATGAACCGGTATTTTTTGGAAGAAGCCTAGCATACTCGAATCAAGTTTAATAATAGACGGCTGCAAGGTACCACTTCCGGCAACCGGGCTGCATAAGCAGAGAAGTCAACTGTTTTCTCTGCATCCTGCGTAAGTTGGGGCTAATATGAGTCGTAAGCTTTTAGAAACCGACGGACGGGAATGGGTGCAGCAGGGCATAATTACCGAGGCACAGCGAGAACAACTGCTGACCCTCTACCCTGCTGATGCCACCGCTATTGGCTTATTGCCGCTGCTGGGGAGCCTGCTGGTTGGTCTAAGTGCTCTGAGCGTGGTCGCGGCTAACTGGCAGGGGTTGCCCGAGGCAGTGAGGCTAGCGTTGCTGCTCGGTGCGCTGTGCGCGGCCTACGCAGGTGGCGAGTACTTCCGGCGGCGCGGCAACCTTAATTTAGGAATGGGCCTGATTGCCTTGGGGTTGATTCTGTTCGGGGCTAGCATTGTACTCACCAGCCAGCTCTACCAACTCATCGGCTACGACCTCACGGGACTGCTAGCTTGGGCCGTAGCGGGCATGGGCCTTACCTGGCTGTACCGCAGTCGCCTCCTGTTCCTGATGACGGCCGTTATCAGCGGCATTGTGCAAGGGTACAACACCGGGCAGCTTGGCGCCTTCAGTTACCTCACGGCCATAGGTACGGCGGTGGGCCTGGGCTATTATTGGTGGCGCCGGCCTGATTCGTTGCTAGGGGGCGTGCTCGCCACGGGTCTGCTCTGGCAGGCGGCGCTGCTCATCAACCACTTGCACGTCAAAATCACGTGGTTTTTCATCCCGGCTATGCTCGTGTACAGCTTTGGCGATTGGCAGCCGGATCGGCCGGCCGGGCGAGCGTTGCAGGGGCCGCCATTGGTGGCGGCTTTCCTGTTTACGCTGGGGCTGGCCTTGTTTGGTGAGTCTGATTTCTATGCCGGGCAATTGCGTGCACCCTTACTACCCTACCTGGCCGCGTTAAGTGCAGTACTAGCTATTTCGGTGCTGGGCAAACGGCAGCGCGGCCGCCTCGGCAGCCTCACCGATTGGCTACTACTGCTGCCAGGTTTCTATTTTACGGGCGGCTTGCCGCTGGCAGTAGCTACGCTGGTTGTGCTGTACGCGTATTCGGGCTCGGTATTGCTGCGGGCTCACCAAGAGCAAAACCAAGACCGTGTGACGCTGGGCACCGTATTGTTTATTCTCACTACAGCCGTAGCCTACTTTAAGCTGACCTGGGGTTTCCTGGATAAGTCGTTGTTTTTCCTGCTGGGAGGCTTGCTACTCTTGGGCCTGAGCTGGTGGCTAAGGCGCCGGGCAGCCCGCACGTTTTCTTCCACCGCTCCGCCTCAGCCATGAGTTCTACCTACCCTAACTCACCTGAACCGGTAGTAGCGCCTCCCCTGGTGAAACCGCTACCTGAGCTGCCGGAGCCGCGTCGGCGGCGGTGGCTGCAATGGCTGGTGCTGGCGCAAGTGCTGTTTGTGCTGGGCGTGGCGGCCGCTGGCTATGCAACGGCAGCACTGGGCCGCACCATTGTGCTGCGCACGAGCCCCATCGACCCACGCGACCTATTGTACGGCGACTACGTGACCCTGCGCTACCACATAAGCGAGCTGCCGGGCCGGCTTTGGCGAGGAGGGGCCATGCCGCGCCGCCATGAGCCCGCCTACGTGCTGCTAGAGCCAAAACCCGATGGCACCTATGAGGCGCTAGCCATTTACCCCGAGAAGCCTACTACCGTCGGCAACCAAGCCGTACTGCGTGGCTCAGTGCAGGATGTGTGGCGCCGTGGGTTGCGCCTGCGCTACGGGCTAGAGCGTTACTATGTGCCAGAAGGTGCCAGCCGCGACCTAGAGCGCCGCCAAAGCCTACGCGTGCAGGTAAGTATTGCCCCCTGGGGCCAGGCCCGCATTACGAAAGTCGAGACGGACACTAAGTAGTGCCGGCAGGCGAAAACGCAGACTGTTATTTGGCGGGCGGCCTTATATTAGCGTACTATTCTCGCCTCTACTTCTGCTAGTTACCTATTGCATGTTGTTGTAATCCTTCCTTTTACTACTCCATGAAAGCTAATTTATCTACTCTGGCCGATGTGCTGGCGGCTCAGCGCCAGAACACCCGCCCATCCACTGCCCGCAAAAAAGCCACTGACACTCAGGGTCAGGCCAATAGTGAACCCAACGTAGGAAACACTACCCGTAAATAAGCAGAAGGCCGAACCTGGGGTACAGGTTCGGCCTTCTGCTTATTTACGGGTAGCGGCTTACACTACAAGTTCCGACTGGCGAGCAACTGCCGATCGGCGAGGTCTAACTCAGTTAGCGCATATTTTTTCTGGTCCGTGATGTTCATCTCATCCAATGCATTCACCAAATCCTGGTAAGTAGCGCCCGGGCCCGTTTTGATCAGCACGATGGGCGCTGGCTGTTGCTGCTGGCGCTTCAGAAGTACCTGCCGCAAACCGCTTGCGCTAAAGTTAGTAGTGAACAACTTCGTGGCAGCGGCTTTGGCAGCATTTCCCGCTTCATTCAGCCCGAAGAAGTAGTGTACCTGGCCTCCTTTGCCCAAAATCAAGGTGAGTGCTTTCTTATCAGAAACGGGGCTTTTTTGCTTGGCAGCATCCTGCACCGGCATCTGCAGATCCATCACGGAAGGCTTGTTGAAGGTGGTCGTGAGCATGAAAAAAGTCAGCAGCAGAAACGCCAGGTCTACCATGGGCGTCATATCAAGGCGGAAGGCATGTTTCTTCGCACGGGGCTTGCCGCCGCGCGTAACCGGAGATGCTTGAATGTCGGCCATAACAGTGTGGTGGTTGAGGTGAATCTTGTGACTCTTTTCCACCTAACGGGCCGCTCCTTGGAGTTATTGCTGTTACGCTATATACTCTTTCTCACTAGGCTGCTTCAGCTTTCAAACCGCCACACCTGCTCCGGCGTGAGGCAGGCATGCAGGCGCACATCCCCTTCCCAGGCATCGGTAATACGCGGCACCGGCGACTCCAGGCTCACGCCAATACGCACGGTTTCTGGCCGGCACTGACCTAGGAAGTGGTCGTAGAAGCCTTTACCGTAGCCTACCCGGTGGCCGGATTCATCAAAAGCCAGCAGTGGAATCAGCACGGCATCCAGCTGCGCGGGTGCAACCTCCGTGGCGTCCATCGGCTCGGGTATGCCCCAGCGGTTGGTTACTAGGTGGGTGGCGGCGGTCAAGTGATAGTGCCGAAGCGTTTGGCCATCGGGCTGCACCACGGGCACGGCGAGTTGCAAACCGGGCACCTCCGCCCACACCTGCCGAATCAGGGCCCAGGTATCGGGCTCCTTGTGCTGCGGAATGGGCAGAAACACGTGCAGCCACCGCCAGCTTGCTAGGTCAAACTCCTGCCGCAACTGCTGCCACAGCGCAGTACTGCGGCGCGCTAGTTCCTCATCGGGTAGGGCACGCCGGTGAGCTAGGGCTTGGCGACGAAGGTCGGCTTTGAGCATAAGGAGCGAGCAAAGAAACGGCCCGCATCAGGTAGAAGCGGGCCGTTGTGAAGTAAGACAATATTTTCAGGAAACGCGGCGGGCGCTTACTCCTCTTCCAGCACCGTGAACTCCAGCGCCAATGGGTCGAAGGCCTCCACAAGCTGCTGAATAAACTGCGGATTGTTGATGAGAATGCTCAGAACGTTGTCGGTGCGCTCTTGGAGGTGGCCGCCGGGCATGAGCTTATCTTTGAGGGCTGTGAGCTGGCTGTAGGCAGTTTCGTGCTTGGCTTCGGCGGCTTTGCTTAGGCGCTTTTCCAGGCCTGTTACAATACCGCTTACTTTTTGCTGCTCAGCCGCCACCGTTTTCACGAGGGTTGGATCGAGGCGTTGGGCTAGGTCGGATACGGCCTGAAAGGCGGCAGCTAGCTGCTGCTGTTGCTCTTTCAGGCTCACCTCCTCTTGGCCTAAGGTGGCGCCTACCTGCTTCTTAAGCTCCGGCAGGGGCCGGAAAATATCGGTGGAAGTCAGGCCCAGTTTGCGCAGCTTACCAGCGTTGGCCTTGCCAATGTATTGGGCCGAATTACGGGGCAACAGAATGGGAAATGGAACACCATTTTCCTCGAATACGCCTTTCAGTTGAAACCAGTAGGCTACTTCGGCCCCGCCCCCAATGTAGCAGAGGTTCGGCAACAACAACTCCTGGTACAGCGGACGCAGCACTACGTTCGGGCTGAACTGCTCGGGGTGCTGGCGGGCCAGCTCCAGCAGTTCCTGCTGACTGTGGCAGCGCCCAGTGTTGCGCACTGTAATCTGCACGCAATCTTGGGCGGCATCGTATTCCAGCCGTTCCCGTTTGCCCCCATCAGTCAGGAAAAACAGGTTGAGCGGGCGTGAATACACTTGGGGCTTGTAGCCGGCGGCTTCCAGCTGGGCATTGGCAGCCTGCACGGCACGGTTGGAGGCTTGCTCCTGAATTTCTTTTTCCAGCACCGGCACCAAGGCCTGCTTGAGTGCAGGCGCATCGGCATCTAGGCTTACTAGCCCTAGCTCCCCGAATAAGTCATGGGTGAGGCGGCGGGTGGCAGCGGCTAGGGTATCAGTTTCCTGATAAGCGGTGCGGAACAAGGCGGGCACATCGGCGGGCAGCTGGTCGAGTAGCTGCTCCTTAAACCCGTCCAGCTTCAGCCTGCCTACTGGGCCGCCCGTTTCGGCGGCGTTCCACTCGTATTGCTTCCCAAACAGGTTGAAGTGGTTGATTTCGGCGAAGTCGTGGTCTTCAGAGGCCATCCAGTACACCGGCACGAAATCGTACTGCGGATACTTTTCTTTGAGCTGACGGCTCAGCTTCACTGCCGTTACAATCTTATAAATGAAGTACAGCGGGCCCGTGAGCAGGTTGAGCTGGTGACCAGTGGTAATAGTGAAGGTAGTGTCCTTTTCCAGCAGGGCCAGGTTGGCTTGCACCGCCGGGTGCACCGAGGGCAACGTGGCATATTGCTCGCGTAAGGCAGTTACCAGCCGCTGCCGGGCTTCGGGGGTATAGCTGGCCTGCTTCTCCTGTAGTTGCGCCTGAAAAGCATCCAGCTCTGGAAAGCGGTGGTAAAAGGGCGCTAGAGCTTCGTGGCGGGCCAGGTAATCGGTAAGCAGAGGGGAAAACGCGCCGGTATCGGCGTAGCGCAAGGTCGTGACGGGCATACGAAAGGGAATAATCCGGCTATAACCGGCCAGCGACTACAAAGTAACTGGGTATTTTCTTAGCTCCTGTTTTTGAGCCCAGCGTTAATGGGTTTCAGCTCATCGGGCACCTAGTACACACAAACAAAATTGGCTGCCAGCGGAAATTCATTCCACTGACAGCCAATCACTAATGCACCTTGCTTTACCGCTATACTAGCTTGCCGTACAGGTCAAAGTCCGAAGCTTCGATAATCTGCACCTGGGCAAAGTCGCCGAGGCGGACGTAGGTATCTTTGGTGGCAGGCACCAGCACTTCATTGTCTACTTCGGGCGAGTCGAACTGGGTACGGCCCACAAAGTAGCCGCTTTCCTTGCGGTCGAAGAGCACTTTGTACGTCTGGCCTACTTTCTCCTCGTTCAGCTCCATCGAAATGCCCTGCTGCAACTCCATAATCTGGTCGGCACGGTCCTGCTTTACCTCGGCCGGCACATCGTCGGGCAGCGTGAAGGAGTGCGTGTTGTCCTCGTGCGAGTAGGTGAAGATGCCCAGACGGTCGAAGCGCGTTTCCTCCACAAAGTTGTAGAGGTCTTCGAAATCCTGCTGGGTTTCGCCGGGGTGGCCGGCAATAAGCGTGGTACGCAGGGCAATGTTGGGCACGCGCTGCCGAATGGTATCTACCAGCTCCACCGTGCGGCGCTTACTGATGCCGCGGCGCATGGTTTTCAACATGTTATCAGAAATATGCTGCAGGGGCATATCCAGGTACTTGCAGATGTTTTCCCGTTCGTTCATCACGTCCAGGGCATCCATCGGGAACTGCGAGGGGTAGGCATATTGCAACCGAATCCAGTCGATGCCGGGCACGTCGGAGAGGTGGCGCATCAGGTCGGCCAGCTTCCGCTCGCCGTAGTGCTGCAGGCCATAGTAGGTCAAGTCCTGCGCAATCAGAATCAGTTCTTTAGTGCCCATAGAAGCCAAGCGAGTGGCTTCTTTTACCAGGTCCTCGATAGGACGATCTTGGTGTTTGCCACGCATCAGGGGAATGGCGCAGAACGAGCAAGGGCGGTTGCAGCCCTCCGCAATTTTGAAGTAGGCGTAGTGCGACGGGGTAGTGAGCAGCCGCTCGCCGATCAGCTCGTGCTTGTAGTCGGCCTCCAGCGTCTTCATCAGCTGCGGTAGCTCCAAGGTGCCGAAGTAAGCATCTACCTGCGGAATTTCCTGCTCCAGGTCATCTTTGTAACGCTGAGAGAGGCAGCCGGTTACGTACAGCTTGTCCAGCTTGCCCGCCATCTTTTCATCGGCGTAGCGCAGAATAGTGTCGATGCTTTCCTGCTTGGCGTTATCAATAAAACCGCAGGTATTGATGATAACGATGTTGGCGTCGCTCTTGTCGGCTTCGTGCGTTACATCAAACTGATTGGCACGGAGCTGGCCCATCAGCACTTCTGAGTCGACGAGGTTTTTGGAACACCCGAGGGTGATGACGTTCACTTTATTGGCCTGCTGGCTTCTAACTTTCATGCTGCGTGTGTTGGCGGGCGGCCGGGCAATTTCTTCTGAGTGAGAAAGTTGCCCGCTACGGCTCGCGGCGAATTTTGGACCGCAAAGGTACGAACTCGGCAACGCCTTTTCCTAAGGTGAACGTTCCAAAGGCTGAACTGATGGGCTCGGTAAATACTAGCCCCTCCGACCTCGCCAACCCGCTACAACCCACGCCCGCCCGTCAGGGCACTGTACACGCCCGGCACGGTTCGCCGCAACAGGGCACCTAGTACTACCGCTATCAGCACAATCAGCAAGGGCAGCATGAGGTATACAGCCAGGTTTTGGCCCGGCCAGAGGCGCAAAGCCGCTTCCGTAGCGTAGTTTACCAGCGGCACGTGCAGGCCGTAAATCATAAATGAGAAGCCCGTAAGCCACACAAACCACCGTTGGCGCATAGCCACGCTTACCAGCCCATCGGCCCCAAACCACATGAGCACCACGCCCAACGCCTCCGCCGATTTGTGCAGCAAAAGCATCGGGATAAAGGGCGGCTGCTCGAAATGAAAGGCCATCCAGGTTTTGATGGCCAACAGCCCTAGCCACACGGCTAGCAGCAAGCCGGCCTTAAACCACCGCGGAGGAGTCAGGACATCCGTCTCACGTTTGCGCAATAGCACACCCAGCGCAAAAAACACCAAGCCGGTTCCCTCAAAAAAAGGAGGTATTCCGAACTCCATTAGCCACATCAGCCCAGCAATTCCAAAATACACTTTCGGGGCCCGTTCCAGGGCCCGACGCATCCAGGGGTAGGCCAGGTTATATACCAGCAAACTGCGCAAAAACCACAGCTGAAACGGCACTGGAATCAGGAGCCACCGCAGTAGCAACTCGCCGGGGCTGTAGTTGCTTACTAGGGGGTTTTGCGGGCCAAATGGGCTGAGTGCGGCATCGAGCACGAGCTGCCGCGTGGCCGGAAACTGCTCCATGGCCCAGGTTAGGCCCAGGCCCACAGTGCACCACAACACATACGGCACCAGCAGCGTCCGGACCCGGCGCTTCACCCGCACCGTATGGGGCGCGCTCCCCTCGTGGTGGGCAAACAAGTAACCGGAAATGGCAAACAGAATCGGGATGCGGAAGCGCAACACCCCATTAGCCAGGAAGTACTGCAGCCATGTACCCGCTGATAAGGGCTCATCAACGGGCGTCCAGGGCTGCAGGTAACGGGAGTGCAGGTTGTAGGCGTGCACGTACACCAGCAGCACCATGGCTACCAACGACCAAAACCGTAGTTTCTGACTCAGAAACGCATTGAGTGGCACAGGCGGTGCTGGCGCAGCCAGGGTAGTAGTTGCTTGCATATTCTTAGGATGCCAGCGGGCCAAAAAGCGTTGTCTGCTAGGTACCCAAAAATCACAAATCCTCCTGCACCCTAAGGTTCAGGAGGATTTGAAAGCTAGTCTTTTGCGATGCGCAGTTACTTCTTAAACAGCGAGTTTACGAAGGTAGCGCGGTCGAAAAGCTGTAAGTCAGTCATTTTCTCACCCACGCCAATGTAGCGCACGGGCACCTGTAGCTGGTCGCTGATACCGATAACCACGCCGCCTTTTGCAGTGCCGTCGAGCTTGGTGATGGCCAGGGCCGATACTTCGGTGGCTTTGGTAAACTCCTTGGCTTGCAGGAAGGCGTTCTGGCCGGTACTGCCATCAAGAACCAGCAACACTTCGTGCGGCGCATCCGGAATTACCTTCTGCATCACGCGCTTGATCTTGCTCAGCTCGTTCATCAGGTTCACCTTGTTGTGCAGGCGGCCGGCGGTGTCTATAATCACGACATCGGCGCCCATTTCTACGCCCTTCTGCACGGCATCGTAGGCTACGGAAGCGGGGTCGGTGTTCATGCCGTGCGAAATTACCGGTACGCCCACGCGCTGTCCCCAGATGATGAGCTGGTCTACAGCCGCGGCTCGGAACGTATCGGCGGCGCCCAGTACTACTTTTTTGCCGGCTGAGTGGAAGCGGTGCGCCAGTTTTCCGATGGTAGTAGTTTTGCCTACCCCGTTCACACCCACTACCATAATCACGAAGGGCTGGCCGGTATTATCAGGCCGGTCGAGGATGGCGCGGGAGCCGGTTGCGCCGCTGTTGCGGTCTAGCAGGTCTATTATTTCCTCGCGCAAGATGCGGTCCAGCTCCGAGGTGCTCACGTATTTGTCGCGGGCCACACGCTTCTCAATGCGGTCAATCACCTTCACGGTGGTATCAATGCCCACGTCGGCGTGCACCAACAGTGTTTCCAGGTCGTCGAGCACGGCTTCATCGACGGTACTTTTGCCGACTACTGCTTTGCTGAGCTGATCAAAGAAGTTGGTTTTGGTTTTCTGCAACCCCTCATCAAGGGCTTGCTGCTGCTCCTTGCTTTCCTTATCCTTCTTGAAAAAATCGAAAAGTCCCATACTGGGTTTTAGAGTCTTAGGGTCTTGGGGACTGGATGAGAAGAGCCGCTATGTATTTGCAATAAGAGCCTGCATGGATGGCGCCTGAAACCTCAGACCCCAAGATCCAAAGCTCGCTAGCCCCCAACACGCAAAAAAGTCCCACGCAGGCGGGACTTCTTCACTTCGGTAGGAATGCCACAGAGGCGCCGACTTACTTAACGCCGGAGGAAATGTACTCCTGCACTTTGTCAACGGGCACCATCTCTTCGCGGAAGGTGTAAGCGCCGGTTTTCTCCGATTTCACAGCACGGATGACTTTTGCCCAGTCCTTGCCGCCAGCGGTTTTCAGGGTTGCTACTACTTTCTTAGCCATTGCTCAGTTACTTGATTTCCTTGTGAACGGTCATCTTCTTGAGCACGGAGTTGAACTTCTTCAGCTCAATGCGCTCAGGAGTGTTCTTACGGTTCTTGGTGGTGATGTAGCGCGAGGTGCCCGGCTGCCCCGAGTTCTTATGCTCAGTGCATTCAAGGATTACCTGCACCCGGTTGCCTTTCTTAGCCATCTCGACGGGGGTTTTTTGGTATTAAGGACTGCAAAGGTACAACCCTTTTTGGAATTGCCAAACAGTCAATGACATTCCCAATAAAACTGTGCTTTACCGGCCAATTATTATCCATAGCGCCCGGTACTACCTTCCGTACTAGCCCTTGGCTAGGCCCAAACCCAGCCCCGACAGTGCAGGACTGGGCTTTATGCTTTGCCCACATAGCAGGCCTAGCAGGACTCAGCGCAATACCATATTGTGCAGCTTAACGGTGTATTCCTTAGCCGCAGCATCGTAGCCGATCGTGTATTTTGTAGGATAGTAGAGGCCGGTTTGGGCTACGGCTTGCGGCTGGGGTAAGTCGAAGGTTTCGGTGGTTTTGCTTTGCAGATAGGCTAGCGTTATCATCGGCTCAATGAACGTGACGTTGCCATTATACGAGCCGTAAATAAGGGTTTGGGTGAACTGCTCGCCATGAAACTCATGCCCCGCTGGGTTTATCCAGTGCTTGCCCATCATGGGTACTACCCCCGGGCCGGCCACATACCCGGTGGGTATGTACTTGCTTTCGGGCGCAATTTCTCCTTTGGGGTCGTTAGGCGCAATTTGCATGCGCTCATTCATCGGCATGGTATAGAAGTGCACGTCGAAGTGGGGCGAGTCGTATATCTGAGCGGGGTCGTGGCCGTGGGGGTTCCAGTCGAAGGAAACATGGTTGAAAGGAATCTTGGCGGCGGTAGCCGGCAGCGGCAGCATATACCAGGCGGGCGGATTGGTATCGGTGGTGGGCAGCCCGGTCAGGCCGGCTTCGGTTATGCGCATGCCTACCTCAGTAGGCGCGCCATCAGGTGAGGTAGTGATAAAGCTCCGGGCTGAGCCATTCCCGATGGTTACCGTATCCCCATACGTAGTGGTGGGGTCGGGCTGGTTGTCGTCATCATCGTTGCAAGCACTAAGCGAGAGGCTGCTCAGTAGGAGCACCGCCAGCCCAGCCCGCACCCAGTGGCGCGGTTGGAAAGCAGGAAGAACATGCATTGTTACCAGGAAAACAGAGATGAGGGGATAGAAAATCTCCGAGCAGTCAGGCTCCGGGCTGCGTCTGCTACTTCCAGCCCCTCTCGGTACTATGAGCAGCTGCCCCATACGTACCAGCACCCCACCAGCTACTCCGGCCGATAGCGTTAGTGCAAATGATTATTAACTAAATCTAATATAATAAACATTCATCTCCAACATCTTAATGAACGCCATCTTCTTTACGGTTAGCGAAAACCCGTTTTGCGTACATAACAACACAGCATCTTTCCGCCCAGCGCTTTAGTTACTCTGGTAACCTAGCAAAAGAGCAGAGAGATGCTGTGTGCAGTGCGGCAACGGCGGCTAGCGCAGTTATCTGAGCCGTGTTATTTCAACTGAGGCAGCTTAAAATCGTCGAGGGCGCTAGGTTTGGCCATCATGCTTTCTATTTCGGCAACGGTGCGCGGGGCTTCCCGCGAGAGGTTTTCGTAGCCCTGGGCCGTAATCAGTACATCATCCTCAATGCGCACACCAATGTTCCACCACTTTTTGTCGCAGGGACTGCCTTCCGGGATATAAATTCCGGGCTCCACCGTGATGACGGTGCCCGCCTGCAGCGGTTTGTAGCTACCCCGGTCGTGCACATCAAGGCCTAAATAGTGACTAGTACCGTGCGGAAAGTACATGCGCGCCTCCTCAGGCTTTTTTATGATACCGAGCTTTAACAGCCCATCAGCCACCACCTTTTGGGCGGCTTTGTTGGGCGCCTGAAACTCATTGCCGGGCTTGCAAGCCGCAAAACCTGCTTCCTGAGCTGCCAATACTAACTCATAGATCTGCTGTTGGGCTGGGGTGAATTTGCCGGAGGGCGGAATGGTGCGGGTTACGTCGGCGGTGTAGCCGTGGTATTCAGCGCCGCAATCCATTAGCAGCAGGTCGTTTTTCACCTGCGGCTTGTCGTTTTGGGTGTAGTGCAGAATGCAGGCGTTGTTGCCAGCCCCTACTATGCTAGGGTAGCCCTCAAACTCGGCGCCATATTTTTTGTACACGTACTCGTGCAGGCCCTGCAGTTCCATCTCGCCCATTTCGGGGCGGGTAGCTTTCATCACCTCTTGTTGCCCCATGGCACTGATGCGCACGGCCCGGCGGAGCAGCGCCAGCTCTTCGGGCGTTTTTATTTCCCGCAACTGGTCTAGGGCGTCATCGAGGGCAGTAGTATTGAAGCGACTGGTGGGCTTGCCGGCCACGGCCTTTTGCCGCTCCGCATCAGTTTTGGCTGCCAGATAAGTTTGAATATAGGTATCCTGTGCCGCGCTGGCATTCGTTTTGGCGGTTTCCTGCAGGAAGGTGCGCAGCCGCTCAGCGCCACTCAGGCCGTATTGCTGAATCATCTGGTGGGCCTGCGCCACGGCCGGGTCCATGTCGGGCGGCAAGGTAGCTTGCTGCCGGAACGTGGCCACCAGGTCATACAAGTCCGCGGGGTTGCGGGCATCGTTGCGCACATCGGCCGGGAGCGGTAGGTAGGCAACCTCTGCAAAATCGGCCCACTTAATTCCGGCCGCGGCAAACTCCTTGTTGTCGGCCACAAACTGCACCTGCAACTGCTGCTTGGTGCCTTCGGTGCCCAAGCGGCGACCGGTCCACTGCTCGGCGCGTGCGTCGCGGGGCTGCACAAACAGTGCTTCCGTTACGCCAGCCTGGCCTTTAATAGTCTGTGGCTCTTTAAACAGAACCAGCACTGCCTCCGGTTCATCGTAGCCGGTGAGGTAGTAAAAGTCGGGGTTCTGATGATAGGTAAAGTCCACATCATTGGCCCGGTTCCGGACGGGGGCCGCGAACAATACTGCCACCGAGCGGGCCGGCAACGCTTGCCGGAGCAGCTCGCGCCGCTGCTTATGGAAAGAGGGCGACAAGAAGTCGGCGGGCCGGTCGGGACCGGCCGCACGCTGGGCCTGCGCATCGGGGGTGGCAGTCAGCAATCCGGCCAGCAGGAGCAGTCGGGCAGAGTTCAGCAGAAGTGGGGTCATAGCACAGGCAAGGACAGCAACCCGCCCACAACGTTGCCGCTGAAAGCAGAGCTAGGCCTCAACTTGCGAAAAAAGCCGGACGGAACCTACTGCCAGCGGCGGGCAACACAGAAACAGCGCGAAGCTTCCACAATGCGCAGCGCCGAAAAGCTCCGTATCGGAACCTTACCAAACCCTGCACGTCGCGGAAGCTTCGCGCTGAAACTCACTTTGTTTCTGAAAAGAAACGAAGTACTAGTAAACGATGAAGCCCTGCTCTTTCGCCTTCTTCAATACCGACATGATGCCGTTCTTGTTGATAGTACGGATAGTGCTGGCGGCAACTTTCAACGTAACCCAGGCGTCTTGCTCAGGAATGTAGAAACGCTTCTTCTGCAGGTTCGGGTAGAACTTGCGCTTGGTTTTGTTGTTGGCGTGCGAAACGTTGTTGCCTACGCGGGTACGCTTGCCGGTCAGATCACAAACTCGGGCCATGATATCAGGAGCTTAAGGTTTCAATGCTAGAAAAAGGGACGCAAATATCGGTATTTGTTCGAGCAAATCAAATCCAACACCTGAAAAATAGCAGGTTAGCCATTTTCAGGGGCCCTAGGGGCCTTCTTTTTATTCCGGGCGGCCTGCCAAGGGCAATGGCGGCAACCATTTCCGCAGCAACTGCCCCGCCGCAAGTGGTACTGCTCAGTGAATACCATATACCCTTCCGGCGTGAAGTAGTAGTCACCGGGCTGGAGCGGTTGCGGAGCAGATTGGGCCACAGAGCGAGCAGTAGATGAAGCCGCAAGATACACCCTGGCGCCGGAGCTACGGCCAACGAAAACCCGGGACGCCCTTTATTTGTATATCTCTATTCAGGGCTATTCGCACGGCACTGCTACTTCCTCGCGTATGCGCTTTCTCTTCTGTTTTCTTGTAGCTTGGTTGCCGGTGAGCACCGCCTGGGCCCAGCCGACCGATAATGCGGGCATTCTGCAGTTGGTGCGGCAGCTGGCCCGACTGGCTGAGCCGGTGCCAGCCTTGCCCCTGAAGGAAGCCCGCCGCACGTTGCCGCAAGTTAGGCAGCGCTTTCAGCAGGGGTTGCCGGCGGGTACTAGGCTCTATCTGACAGCAAAGGTGCTGAACGAAGCCGCTACCCCCGAGCCGGTATTGATATTGGTAGACACGTGGCAGCAAGGCCTCATCAGTGGCCGAATTGTGCGCCTGGCTGCTGCCAATAGCCGCAGCACCAGCGCCGTAGCGCCAGTTGAGTTAGATGAAACGGTAGTGCTGGATTGGACCGTAATCCGGCCCCAGGGCGCAGAAGAAGGTAACTACCTCGGTAAGTTTCTGGACTTAGAAGAACGCTTGGCAACGCTGGAGGACTAGGGTGCCTACTGGCCTAAATCGCAACAGCTCCTACTGCCCCGGTCTGTACTACCTTACCTCTGACGCACTGCGCACTTGGTCTGCGGGCTTTGGCCTAGCAGAGCTACGGTATGCATGTAGCTGGTTTCCAGGCATTTTTTTTCAACCCCACCACTTGCAGCCAGCTACGCCATGGTGGAGCTCAGCTCCGGCCAGGCTTAACCGGGCTCTAACCTTTTTGCGTACTTTTGACTTGCTGAATCTTCCACTGCAACCATCCCACCCTATGGAAACCACCCACTCTGCTACCTCCACTACTATACACGGCCGCAGCCAGGAGCTGATGGCACTGGAAGACCACTACGGCGCCCACAACTACCACCCGCTGCCCGTGGTGCTGAGCCGGGGCGAAGGCGTGCATCTGTGGGACGTAGATGGCAAGCATTACTATGATTTTCTATCGGCATATTCGGCTGTAAACCAAGGCCATTGCCACCCCCGCATCATTGGGGCGCTTACGGAGCAGGCCCAAAAGCTTACGCTTACTTCCCGCGCGTTTTTTAACGACCAACTCGGTCCGGCTGAAAAACAGATCTGTGAGCTGTTCAACTACGACAAAGCCCTGCTCATGAACTCGGGTGCCGAAGCTGTAGAAACGGCCCTGAAACTGGCGCGCAAGTGGGGTTATCAGGAGAAAGGCATTGCCCCAAACCAAGCCGTGATTGTGGTAGCGGAGCACAACTTCCACGGCCGCACCACTGGCATCATCTCCTTCAGCACCGACCCCGATTCAACCGGCGGCTTTGGCCCCTATACCCCTGGCTACCAGGTAGTACCCTACGATGACCTGGCAGCCCTAGAGGAAGCCGTGAAGAACCCGCACGTATGCGGCTTTTTGGTAGAGCCCATTCAGGGCGAAGCCGGCGTGATGGTGCCTTCAGAAGGCTACTTGGCCCATGCAGCTGCCATCTGCAAAGCCCACAATGTGCTGTTTATTGCCGATGAAATTCAGACGGGCCTGGGCCGCACCGGCGAGCTGCTGGCTGTGTGCTACGAGGGCGTACACGCCGACATCCTGATTTTGGGCAAGGCCTTGAGCGGCGGTGTGTTACCCGTTTCGGCGGTACTCTCGCGCAACGAAATCATGCTTACCATTCAGCCCGGCCAGCACGGCTCCACGTTCGGGGGCAACCCGCTGGCTTCGGTAGTACTGCGCGCCGCGCTGGATGTACTCATTGATGAAAAGCTGACGGCTAATGCCCGGGCCCTGGGCGAGGTATTCCGGGAGCGGATGCGCCGGGTGCAGCAGCAGCGCCCTGAGGTGGTGGAGCTGGTGCGCGGTAAAGGCCTGCTCAATGCCGTAGTAATTAAGCCGCACGCCGATGGCCGCACCGCCTGGGACGTGTGCGTGACCCTAATGGAGCGTGGCGTGCTGGCCAAGCCTACTCATGGCGACATTATTCGGTTTGCTCCGCCGCTGGTTATCACGGAAGAGCAGCTCCATGAGGCTTGTGACATCATCGAGGACGTAATTCGGGAGTTTTAACCGCTAGTAGGGTAGCAGAGAGCAACTCTTCACTACCCCTGCTCCGCCGTTCAACTGCTTGCGAGCTCCTCCTTACTAGGCTCACCTTAACCACCAACTCCCTGCACCTGCCCGGACGCCGAAGCTTCTGGACTGGTGCAGGGAGTTGGTTTTTGTGAGCAGTTTGGGGTTAGGCAATGGCTAGTGATTGCTCGGCGGCAACACTCTGCTCAGCTTCCTGCAGGCGCTGGCGCCAGGCCGGATACCGCAGCAACTGCCCCTGAATAACCAGCCAGGCCACAATCATGGGTACGGCTTTGAGCTTGTACACATCGAAGTAGGCGTGGCGGATGGAAGGCGGCACTAAGTCGGTCGCAGAGAGGGTAGTGAAGACGAATACAAACGCAAACAGCGCCCAGTGCCAGCGCAGGCTGCGGTGGTAGCAGATAAACCAGAACATAAAGCCAGCGGTGGCAATAATGAACGTCGGCGACTCGGCCATCTGGTTGAAAATCACCACAAAAATCAGAATAGAAGCCACGTACAGCCGCCGGTAATCCGTTTCCTGCCAATGCCGCCAGTACACCAGTGGCAGCAGCAGCAGCGCCATGCCGATGCCTTGTACCAGGCCTTTGGCTTCGCGTGCTACGCCAAACCAGGCTTCGAGCACGCCCATCAGGGAAAGCTGAATACCCGTAGCTGACTCACGCACAATATTGTACCAACCGGTGTAAATCATCTGAAACTCGGGCCACGACACCACCAGCAGCGGCGAAAACGCGAGCAGCAGCATCCAGGCAGCAATCCAGAATCCGTTGCGGATAAAGCCTGGGTAGAACAGGAAAATCAGCCCGATGCCGATGCCATACACCTTGATAAGCGCGGCCAGCGCCACGCACAGCGCGGCCCAGCGGTTATTGCCTTTCTCCAGGTTGATGTACGTCCAGAGCATGAGGCCCACGAGCAGGCAGTTGGCCTGGCTGTTGTGCAGGGCAGTCATCATATCCACCACTACCAGCAGCAGAAACCAGATCTGGCGCCGCTGATCGGGGAAAAGGCGCCGGCCAGCCGTGTAGAGCACCGCGTTGTTCAGCGCATTCCAGCTAAGCAAGCCCAGCCAGTTGGGCATATAAGCAAACAGGCCCATGAATAAGGCGAAGGTGGGGCTGTATTTGTAGGTATCGTAATAGTACTCGGGGTACTCGAGGTACAGATTTTTGCCTTCCAGCAGGTTGAAGAACGGCTTTACAAAAATCAGGTAGTTGTTATAAGTCCCCTTGAGGTAATGCTGGAAACTGACGATAATCGTCAGGACCACATAGAGAATCAAGACAAAGCGCGGGTGAACCAGAAACTTCAGGCGGCTATTCATGCATGATAGGTAAAACGGAGCTGTTTAGGTCAAAGGTACAAGGATCGGGGGAGGCTTCACTAGCCCGTGGTGCACTCGTAACCGTTGAGTTCCAAAGCCACCGGCCGATAAAACGGCCTAACTGGCGGGGCCCAGTGCCCGCTTGGCCGAGGAAGTCAGCGGCCGTTTTTCCGGCGCTGTAGCTTTGTTGTATTATTCCTTTAGCCCTGACTGTTATGCGTGCTCGTTTTGTTTTCGTGTTGTTGTGTGGTGCCGGAGCCGCTTTTTCTAGCTGCCAAATTAGCCGAAACGTGTTGCAGGGCCCTTCCTCCTTCGGAAAGACGCTCTCCGCTTCAGCTTCCGATACCGCCACCACCGTCATTATGATGCACGACTCGCAGGGCCCGCAGGCTACCCGTGTTACGCTCACCACGGCTGAAGCCGCTACCTTCCGACAGCAGTAGGCTCTTCGCTCTTTTCTGGTTTTCACACACCGTGCTGGCGCGGCTGTACCGGAAGTGGTACAGCCGCGCTTTGCGTTGCGCCCAGAGTTACTAGGTTGGGTTTACGGGTAAAGTGGTTTGTCTCTACCTTGGGGCATGCAAACCTTAATTTTCCGGCGCCACGGGTGGGCGTTTGTGTTGCTTTTGCTCACCAGCTGCCGTAGCGAGCAGGTAGCCTTTCGCTTCTCAACGGCACCTTCGGCACATTCGGCTTCGTCGGTACCTAGTGCGCCGCGCGTCGCTGCATTGGCTGGCACCCCGGTAGCTTCCGCAGCCTCTGTTGCACCGGTCCTAACGGCCCCAGCTGTTTCTGCACCGCGCAAACCAACACGTACTAGGCCTCGCGTGGCCTCAAACCCCTGGCGCCGGCTGGCAGTAGCCACGCCCCGGCCATTCCTGCGGCCCCGCGCTGAAGTAGCCGCGCAGCCTGCTGCTTCCCAGGCGGGCCGCGACACGTTTCACTTGGTGCTTGGGTTTACCCTAGTGGCGGCTGGGGTGGTAGCGGGGTTGCTGCTTGGCGGCTGGCTGGGCTTGGGCGTAGGCGCCTTGGTAGTGATTCTGGGCTATTATTTTGTGATACTCGGGCTCGGGGGTAAGCACGCCTGGCTGGAAATCTTCCAAGAGTTCTTCAATATGTAGGGCGCTGCGGACCAGTGGTAGTTGCCAATTGGCGCAACCTTACCTTTGTCTGTCCTGTTCTACCTCGTCTCATTAACTGAAAGCAACTCATGCCTATTCTACCTACGCATCGTCCGCGCCGCAACCGCAAGTCTCAGGTTATCCGCGACATGGTGCAGGAAACCCGCCTCACTACCCACGATTTTATATACCCCGTGTTTCTGATTGAAGGTCAGAACCAGATGCTGGAAGTCAAGTCCATGCCGGGTATTCACCGCTTCTCTGCCGACCGCCTGATCGACGAAATCGGGCGCTGCGTGGAGCTGGGCATCAACAGCTTCGCCCCATTCCCGAGCATCAATGATGCGCTCAAAGACCGCTTGGCACGCGAATCGGCGAACCCAGAAGGCCTGTACCTTAAAACCGTAGCTGACATCAAGCGCCAGTTTCCGGATGTGGTGCTGATGACTGACGTAGCCATGGACCCGTACTCTTCTGACGGCCACGATGGGGTAGTAGATGCCGAGTCGGGCGAGATTTTGAACGATGCGACGCTGGAGGTGCTCGGCCAGATGGCCCTGGCACAAGCCCGCGCCGGCGCCGATATCATCGGACCCAGCGACATGATGGATGGCCGCGTGGCCTGGATTCGGGACGTGCTCGACCGCAACGCGTTTTCGCACGTGAGCATCATGAGCTACACGGCCAAATACGCGTCGGCGTTCTACGGCCCCTTCCGCGATGCGCTGGACTCGGCGCCCAAGAAAGGCGACAAGAAAAGCTACCAGATGAACCCCGCCAACCGCCGTGAAGCCCTCCGCGAGCTAGCCCTCGATGAGCAGGAAGGCGCCGATATGGTGATGATTAAACCTGCCCTGAGCTACCTAGATGTGATTCGGGAAGTGCGCGACAACACCCAGCTGCCAGTGACGGCCTATAACGTATCGGGGGAATACGCCATGGTGAAAGCCGCCGCTCAACATGGCTGGCTCGATGGCGAAAAAACCATGATGGAAGTGCTTACCAGCATCAAGCGCGCCGGCGCCGATGCCATCCTGACCTATTTCGCCAAGGAAGCTGCCGAAGTGCTGCGCCGCGGCTAATCAGTTGTCTTGAAATCAAAAAGCGGAATGAGCTTAGGCCCGTTCCGCTTTTTTGTGCTTTTCGTAGCCGATATTCGTTGCGCCGCTCCCTATATTCTCATCCTATGCCTGCTTCTCTGCGCCTTGCTACTACCTCCGATATACCCGCCATCCTGGCCATTGTGCGCCGGGTTGTGCCTGTAATGCAGGCTAGCGGCAACCAGCAGTGGAGCGATGAGTATCCGAATGAAGCCATATTTGCTCAGGATATTGCGAAGGGCCAGTTATGGGTGGCCGAAATGGAAGGGAACGTAGCCGCCATGGCTGCCCTCACCAACAACGACCAGGACCCCGAATACGCCCAAGCCGATTGGGACCCCTCGGAGCCGGCCCTTGTTACGCATCGGCTGGCCGTAGACCCGGCGGCGCATGGGCACGGTTTGGCAGTGGCCTTGCTGCACCAAGCCGAAACCCTAGCTCAATCCTTCGGCCTGAAAGCACTGCGGGTTGATACCAACTCGGAAAACGCAGCAACCCAGAAGCTCTTTCCCAAGCTGGGCTACCGCTACGCCGGCGAAATCACGCTGGCTTTCCGGCCCGGCCTGCGGTTCTTCTGCTACGAGAAACGGTTAGACTAGGTCACTAGCCCAGCCTAAGCTACCGCTCAAACGGCCAGCGGCTTTGGCTGCGGCTCCACAGCAGAAAGGCAACTCCCCCGGCGGCCGTTACGCCTAGCGCCGAAAGAATAAGAGTAGGGCCGGTGCTATACAGGATGAACAGCCACACGGCAATGGCCAGCACTACGGGCAACGGGTAGAGCGGCATACGGAAGGGAAGCCCCGCCGTGCCCCGACGACGCCGAAGTAGTACTAAGCCCACTGCCTGCCCCACAAACTGAATGAGAATGCGCATAGCCAGAATAGCGCTAATCACCTCTCCTAGCCGAAACAGCAAACTAAACACAAAGCCCACGCCGCCCAAGATTAGGAGCGACACGTGCGGAAACTGCTTGGTGGGATGCAGCCGACCAAAAATGGGTAGGAACTCGCCATCGGCAGCGGCGGCGTACGGAATGCGCGAGTAGCCTAGCAGCACGGCAAACAGGGAGGCAAAGGCCACCCACAACACCAGCGCGGTAGCCGCTTTGGCCGCCACCGCGCCATAGAGGCGCTCCACAAACGTGCTCACAATAAACTCCGACTGACTAGCCTCCTGCCATGGGATAACCGTGCCCACACTCCAGTTCAGCAGCAAGTACAACGCCGCAATGCCCAAAATGCTCAGAAATATGCTGCGCGGAATCAGCTTGTGCGGCTCTTTCACCTCGCCGCCCAGGTGGCACACGTTGTAGTAGCCCAGGTAGCTATAGATAGTCTTGACGGCGGCTTGGCCCATAGCGGCTGATATCAGGATGCCAGGCAGCGCCGATACTCCCTCCGTTGGCAGCCACGCCACAGCATGTGTGGAGTGGGTGATGCCGCCAAAAATCAGCCACGCCATCAGGACCAGCACGCCTACCCAGAGCATGACTCCTAGGCGCCCAATCTCCTCAATCCTCCGGTACAGCAGCGCAATCAGGAGCAATACCACTACCCCCGAAACCAACTTGGGCTGCCACCACTCTGTGAGCGGCACGAGGTAACCGAAGTACTGCGCAAACCCGATGGCGCCGGAAGCTACCACTAGCGGGGCCTGCACCAAGGTCTGCCACACATACAGAAACGACATCAGGCGGCCCCATTTCCGCTCACCGTACGCTAGCTTCAGAAAGCGGTAAGAGCCGCCTGCCTCGGGGTACGCCGCGCCTAGCTCACTCCAGATAAGGCCATCTACTAGGCTTAGGCCGGCCCCTACCAGCCAAGCCAGCAAGAAGTACGGTCCCATGAAGCCCATCACCAGCGGCAGCGTCACGAACGGCCCGATGCCCACCATGTCAATCATGTTGAGGGCGGTGGCCTGCAGGAGCCCAAGCCGCCGGCGCAACGGAGCCGTAGTTTCAGTAGAGGTTGGCGTCATAGGGGCGTAAAAGTCGGATAACGGCAGATTGTTCAGCCCGCCGTTCCAACCCCACCTTGGCGGGGCCCGTACCACGGGTGCACAAACTATCTATTGTATGGCGGGAAGCTCTTCTAAAATTGCTATTTACGGGGCCATCGGAGCCAATATAGCCATTGCCATCAGCAAGTTTGTAGCTGCCTTCTTCACTGGCAGCTCGGCTATGCTCTCGGAGGGCATTCACTCCCTCGTAGACAGCGGCAATGGCATGCTTATCCTATTTGGAGTAAAACAGGCCGAGAAGCCGGCCGATGACCGTCACCCGTTTGGTCGCAGCAAGGAACTGTACTTCTGGTCGTTGATTGTGGCCATTCTGGTGTTCTCGGTGGGCGGCGGCATGTCGTTCTACGAAGGCATCAAGCACATTCAGCACCCCGCCCCCATCACCGACCCCACCTGGAACTACTGGGTACTAGGCCTGTCGTTGGTGTTTGAGGGCATTTCGTTTTTTCTGGCATTCCGGGAGTTCAACAAAAGCCGCGGCGAGGCCGGCTTCTGGGCTACACTGGGCCGCAGCAAAGACCCCTCCGTATTTTCTATTCTGATGGAGGACTTAGCGGCCCTGCTGGGGCTAGTACTTGCGCTGGCCGGAGTTTACTTCGGGCACCTGCTCAAGAATCCTTACCTCGATGGAGCAGCTTCCCTCTGCATTGGCGTGTTGCTGGTAGCGGTGGCCATCTTCCTGATTTACAAAACCAAAGGCTTGCTGGTAGGCGAGGGAGTAGACGACGAAACGATTTTCTCGCTTGAGGCAATAGCCGTAAGTCAGCGGAGTGTGGAGCAGGTGCGCCGCCCCCTGACCATGTACATGGGCCCGCAGGATGTGGTGTTGGCGCTGGATGTCGAATTTCACGACCACCTTTCGGCCGTGGAGGTAGAACAGGCCGTGGACCAGTTACAGGACGCCATCCGGGCCAAGCATCCGGAGTTTAAGCGCATTTTTGTGGAGGCTAAGGCTCTTACTAGCAAAGAGCGGGGTACTAAGTCGCCCACCAACCAGGTTTCTCCCCAAATTTAACCTCGGTGCTGAACCGTATCCAACCTACGCGGCAGTTTTAAGGTAAACAGAGCGCTAACCAGGCTTATAGAGGAGCGTGGCTAGCGCCTTTTTGATCCATAACCCCAGGCAAGTATGGCTACTTTATCTACCCACACCAATCCGTTTCAGTCGTTCTGGATGGCTGGTTTTGAGTGTACCGACCAGCTGAATGCATTTGGCAATCGAGTTGATTTTCTGACCCTAACTGGGCACCTAGAGCTGCTCGACGAGGATTATCAGGCCATTCAATCGTTCGGCATGAGCACGGTGCGCGAGGGAATTCGGTGGAGCCAAGTGGAGCGCCAGCCCTATCAGTACGACTGGAGCACGGTGCAGGTGCTACTAGATGCAGGCGCTCGAAATAACGTACAGCAAATCTGGGACTTATGCCACTTCGGCTACCCCGACGACCTGACGCCGTTACACCCCATGTTTGCCCGGCGCTTCGCGCACCTTTGCCGCGCCTTCGTGGATTTCTACCGCAGCCAACGCCCCGATGATGTGCTCATCGTGACGCCCATTAATGAGGTGAGCTTTATGAGCTGGCTAGGGGGCGATGTGCGCGGAACCTCACCCTATTGCGTGGGCCAGGGCTGGGAAGTGAAGCGGGGCCTGATGCGCGCTTACATTGAAGGGGTAGCTGCCCTGCAAGAAGCCGACCCCGGTATCCGCATCCTGACCACAGAGCCGCTCATTAACATTGTGCCAAGGCACGGAGCGCGGCCCGCTGAGGTTCGGAGGGCTCGGGAGTTTGATACCAACCAGTTTCAGAGCGTGGACATGCTAGCGGGCCGACTATGCCCGGAGCTGGGCGGCCGGCCGGAATATCTGGATTTGCTAGGGTTCAATTACTACTACGACAACCAGTGGCAGCAGGACCCGCATCAAACCCTGCCGTGGATGAATGAACACAACGACCCACGCTGGCGCCCGCTTAGCCACCTACTCAACAAAGCCTACCGCCGCTACGGCCGGCCAGTATTACTAACCGAAACCAGCCACCCCGGCCAAGACCGGCCGCTGTGGCTACGCATGATTGCCCACGAGGCCGTGCGTACGCTGCAGGCCGGCGTGCCTTTACTAGGTATCTGTCTGTACCCCATCATCGACCGGCCCGACTGGGACCACCTGACGCCGTGGCACCGCGCCGGCCTCTGGGACGCCGACACTTCACAGCCAAATCCAGGCCTGACCCGCGTGCTGGACATACCTTCTGCCGACGCACTTCTGGAGGCCCAGCAGGTTACGCAGGAAGTGCTGCCGGCACCCGTGGAGCTGCTCACCTCCACGTATTAGGTATATGAGCAGTCCCCTTTCTGCCTCATCTGAGCTGCTATTTCAGTTCCGGCAGGCCTTCGCCGATGTAAATCTTTCTCCTACTGAGGCCCAACAGCTCCGGCAGCAGCTTGTGGAGTTTGCCGGCCAGGGCGGCGACGTGGCTCGTCTTCGGCACGAGTTGTTTGAGCTGGCGAAGGGGCGGTTTAATACGTTCAAAGACAAAGCCGTGGTAGAATGGCTGGAAGCAGCCAGTGCCCTGCTACCCGAGCAATCGGCCCCAACCCCGGCTACCCACAGTCAGCAGGCGCAAGTGTATTTTAGTCCGGGGCCTGATTGCGTAGCGGCAATCCGGGAGTTTATCAGTGAGGCCCGCCATACGCTGGATGTGTGCGTGTTTACGGTGGCCGATGACCGGCTGACGGAAGTATTGCTACAGGCGCACCGCCGCGGGGTGCGCCTACGCCTGCTCACCGACAACGACAAACTCTTTGACCGGGGCTCCGATGTGCGCGAACTGCACGCAGCCGGCGTAGCCGTGCGCACTGATTGTACCGACAACCATATGCACCACAAGTTTGCCATTGCCGACCAACGGACCGTACTCACGGGCAGCTACAACTGGACCCGCTCAGCCGCTGAGTATAACCTGGAAAACCTGATAATCACGCCTGACCCGGCCATTGTGAAGCGTTACGCCGCAGAGTTTGAACAGCTATGGGCACAGATGAAAGTGCTGGAAAGCTGAGCAGATTACTAGCCCTCCTTCTTAGCCCAACTCAAAAACTGCTTGCCCGGCCCAAACCTCCCTTTGCAAGGGAAGTCCGGGCCGGGCCAGCAGTTTGTACAAGTTTGATTACTAGCCTACTTGGAAGCTCCAACCTCCGGCACATCAGCTGAGGGGCGCCGAATTGAAATCAGCTGGCGAGTATTTTCTGCGCCTACTGTTAGGTTCAGGTAGTAGTCGCCGGCGGGCAGATCCGTGAAGTCGAGGGTTTGGTTGTGCGGGCCGGCGGCCTGCTTGCGGTAATCGGAAACGCGCACGGCCACGCCGCGCTGGCTATACAGTACCCAGCCCAGCGGCTGTTCCTGCTTTAGCTCATACGCCATCTGTATCACGCCGTTAGAAGGGTTGGGGTACACGCTCATGTTGTTGGCGCCCACACCCCGCAGGTTCGTAAAGGCAGCCATCGGGGCAGCGGCAACCGGCGCCACGGCAGCTAGTTTCCAGTGCTGGTTTTCTTTGCCATTGTAGCGCCACTGCTGGAAACCACCATCAATGGAATCTTTCTGGGTGAGGGCTTTGCGGCTGTGTTTGGCCGTGAGCTTGTAGTAGCCGTCGCCTACATCTTCAATGCGCCAGAGCTGGTTGTAGCCACTGTAGTACGTCCAGAGGCTAAGGTCGGCGCCGTTGGAGGTAGAGCTACCCAGTACTTCCAGCACTTTGTTGCTGCCCTGCACCATCAGTCGGTAGTAGCCATCGGCCACGCTCTCAATTTTCCATTGCGGCGCGGCAGCATTGCCTGCCATGGCCAATTGCTCAGCGCGGGTAGCAGGCCGGCCCATATCTACTTCCAGCGCCTTGCCGGTGGCGCGGTTAGTAAGCGTAAATATACCGCCTGTCAGGGCAGTGGCAGCCGGAGCTTGCGCGGCGGCCGGGGCGGGTTTGGCTGAAGCAGGTTTGGCCGCTACTGGTGCTGGCGCCTGTGCAGGCACTGAAGCAGTAGCCTCGGCGGGCTTATCCGCTGTTTTTTTGCTGGGCTTAGCCGCCTTAACGGGTTTGGCGGCCACCACCGGCGCAGGAGCAGGAGCAGGAGTAGCAGGCTTGGCTGGCGCCGGCGCGGGGGTTGCGGGTTTGGCGGCTACGGCCGGGGTAGCACCGGCCGGATCAGGAGTAGTAGGCGAACCTACCGGATACAGGCTACCCATCGGGATAACCTGAGGGCCCTGACCGGGAGCTACCCACATCAGCTGCACGGTGGCGTCGCCATCGGTGTCGCTGTACTCTATTTTGATGGTGGTTTTCTCGCCAGCGGCCAGGTTTACGCTGGCATCGGTGGCGCTGGCTTTTTTGCCATCCCAGGTATCCACCACTTTTTTGCCGTTCACCCACACGCGCACCTCATCGGGCGTTACCACCGAGAACCGGTAGCGGCCAGTGCTGGGGCCTGCCAACAGACCTTCCCAGCGCACCGAGAAGTTATCGGCGGGGATACCGGGAGCCGGAGCGCCTTTTCCCCACCGGAAATCTACGGCGGCATCCACCCGCGAAAGAGCCGGGGCACCAGCCAAGGTGCCGTTGGTAAAGTAAGAGGCCGTAAGTCCGGTGCCGAGGCCTTGTGCGGGAGTACGAACGGCTACCTGTGGCCCATATGCAACACTGCCGATGCTAGCCCCATCCAACTTGGCAAAGCAGGGAGCTGGCGCTAGCTTACCTACGCTGCCCGCTAGCACATTACCGGCCATTCCCAGCCCAACTACAGAACACAAAAGTAAATATCGCACAGCAACGAAAGCTTTAAATCAACGAATCAGGCAAAGCCTACAACACACTAGCGAACAAAGTAACGCAGAACCCGGCTTGCATTTTTCCGGCGCGTTTTGCCTGCACAATATAAGTATTTCCAGCTGACTACTTGTTTACCTCGTGCACTTATTGCCTTGAATTCCTGCTTTTGCGCGTAAGCTCGACAATAATTTACCCGCTAGAAGTTGTGTATTTTTGACTGTTGGCTTTCCTCAAAATTATGATTTCTGACACGGTTGCGTACCTGCCTTCTCCCCTTGGACTACTCGCGTTGCATGGCTCCGATGCTGGCCTTAGCTCCGTGCAGTTTGTAGCAGAAGCTGGTGCTCAGCCGGAGCTGGCTGCTACGCCGGCAGCAGAGGTAGCGGGCTGCCTGCGGGAGGCTTATCAGCAGCTGGCGGCGTATTTTGGCCGGGAGCTACAGGAGTTTGATCTGGCCGTGGATGTCCGGGTGGGCACTCCGTTTCAGCGGCAGGTGTGGGCTAGTCTGCCGGCGGTGGGGTATGGGCGCACGGCTTCTTATCTGGATATGGCGCGGCAGCTGGGCAACCCCGGTGCCGTACGGGCAGTAGGTGCCGCGAACGGCCAGAATCCGCTGGCCCTTATCTGGCCCTGCCACCGCATTATCGGGGCCAGCGGCAAGCTAACTGGGTATGCCGGCGGACTTTCGCGTAAGCAGTGGCTGCTTGAGTTTGAGCGCCCAGCCCTGCAGGGTCGCCTCTTTTAAACTAGAAAGTTGTTACCGGTTTGTGGCAACTACGGGCCTAGTGGCACAACTGACTCCGCCACAAAGCAAAATCTACCAGCCCGAGAGCAAACACAAACTCAACGGTTTGGCTACCTAAAAGGGCTAGTGCGAAAAGCGCTTAGCAGAAAGGGAACTGCGGTTGCCGCGGCCGCTGTATCTTTGAGAGTAGCCCTTGTGCACCTACTTTCCTTCTGGCTCCTTATGAAATTCTCTTATTTACTCGCGACGGCCGTATTGCTTAGCGTATCGGTATCGGCGCAGGCGCAGCGTAAATCCAAAACCTCGGCCGCTGCTTCTACCAACGTATCGGTGGCTGCGCGCCGACTTCAGCCTTTATTTGGCGGCCTTACGCCGGAGCAGGCCACGCAAGCGGTTGGAGCGCCTTTCTTAGCTAGTCTGGAAAGCAGCTTTGCCTCCAAAGCCGAAGCCAGCCGCTTTTTCAGCAACAAAGGCTATGAGTACCTAGCCGAAAACCAAGCCGACACGGCCGCCTACCGCTTTAACCTGGCTTGGCTCCTCGACCCCTCTAACGCCGATGCCTACCGCGGCCTGGGCATTGTAGCCGCTAACCGCAACCCTTCCCCCGATCAGGCCATTGAGTTGCTCCAGAAGGGAATGGCGCTGGCGCCTACCAACTCAATGCTACTCAGCGACCTGGGCACCAGCTACTTGCTGCGCTACGAGCAAACCAAAAAGAAAAAGGACCTCACCAGTGGCACAGCACTCCTAGAAAAAGCTACCGCCCAGGATGCCGGCAACGTGGCCGCCTGGCAGCAGCTGGGGCAAGCCTATTATCATCAGGAGAAGTACGCTGAGGCCTGGGCTGCCATTCATAAAGCTCAGAACATCAATTTTTCGGCGGTTGACTTTGACCTCGTGTCGAACCTGCTGACGCACCTGCCCGACCCAGAAGGCAAGTTCAAATAAACCATGACCCTAGGGCGTTAGACAACGAGTAACGTCCTGGCCGCGTATGCCGGGACCTCACCTTTTGCTTTTCTGCGTGAAGTTTCGTCCTTTTTTGCCTCTGTTATTCTTCTCTGTTGCGGCAGCACATTCCGTTGCAGCCCAGAACAGTGGCCCCGAGCGTCGGCGCCGGCACTACGATGGGCAGGCGCGCGCGTATTACCGCGGGCCGGTGCGGTTTACGCTGGGGGGCGGCATTGGCCTCTACAGCGGCGACCTAACCAGCAGCCTCGGCGACCAGTTTATTGGCCCTAGCCTGAGTGCGGGCGTTTTGTATCAGTTGCACCCGCATTGGCAGGTAGGCGGCGAAGGCTCCTACATCCGACTGGGCGCCAAAGACTACCTTACGTCCCGCGGGCTAGCCTTCCAGGGCACCAACTTCGCCGGCATTTCGTATGTGCGATGGGAGCCGTTTCATGATGCCGGTGCCTATGCCGCCTCTCGCCGCAATGCCTCCCTTGTGAAGCCTTACGTGAAAGCGGGCGTGGGCCTCCTGCTGTATAACCCCAAAGCGTTCCGGGGCACTACCCGGCCTTCCGGCAACTCTACCCCCGAGTATCTGGGGGCTGAGCGCAACGACTACCCTGCTTTGGCCGGCATACTTCCGGTTGGTGTGGGCTTCACTGTGAAGCTTACCTCGCAACTGAATGCAGGCCTAGAAGGCTCTTACACCTTCACCACCACCGACCAACTCGATGATATCAGCCCGGTTTCGGGGCGCTCCAGCTCGGGCAAAAACGACGGCTACGGCCAAGTTGAGCTGAAGCTGGAGTATGCTCCGTGGGCCCGATAAGCGGTCAATCTTCACAAAAAAAGCCTGACTTAAGAGTCAGGCTTTTTTTGTGCTATAAAGGCAAAAAGAAAACCCCGCCAGCGGGCGGGGTTTTCGTAAAAACGGCACCTAGTACCCGTGACTACTCTTTCACGAAACGCTCGTGGAAAGACTTCTGCCCGTCGCTAACGGTTAGCAGGTAGATGCCTTTAGCCAGACCGCTTACGTTGAGCTTACCGTTCTCGAAGCGGGCACCCGTTACGCGCGCACCACGCAGGTCGGTTACCGTAGCCGATACCACTTCAGCCTTGCTGGACAGTGCGATGTTGAGTTCATCGGAAGCAGGATTCGGGAACAGCGTAATGGCTTTCTCGAGGGTATTGCTCAGGCTAGAACCACCCGTGATAGACGCTACGCTGGCAGCAGCCAACGTGCCACCCGAAATGTTCAGGGTGTAGTCTTCGGTTTCGCCGTAGCTGTAGCTGTTGCAGCTGGTGGTAGCCGAGGCGTCGCTCATGATAACCCGAAGGCGGGTAGCACCCGACTTAGCCGTAGCAGGCACCGTGAAGGTAGCCGACAGGGTGCCGGTGCTAGCCGAAGAGCCCGATACTACTAGCTCGCCGGAATCGATGAAGTCGCCGTCTTGGTTGTAGTCGATGTATACTTTCCAGTACTCCGTGTAAGCGGTAGAAGCAAAGCCCGCCGAGAAGCTGATGGTTTGCGAAGAGCCAGCGGCCACCGAGGTAGACGTAGCGGTGCCGTTGTAGTAGCCGGCATCAGCCGCGGAGGTGCGGGCAATAGTACCCAGCTTCACGTAGTCGATCCACTCGTAGGTAGTGGTGGTGCCTTTGGAAGCGCAGTAGGTAACCGTGGTAGGCGGAGGCGTGGTGCCACCGGCCGCGGCGCCTACTCCTACTGCATACCACGCATTGGTAACGGCAGTTACCTGGGCCGAGCCAGCGCCGTACAAATCGGTAGCGGCCGAAATAGCAGCCGTGCGGGCGTTAGCGAAGGTAGAAGAAGCCGTCAGGTACACGCTTTCGGTGCGGTAGGCAATCTTCGAGGCGGCATCAATGCCCACCCCGGCTACCGAGTATGCGCTGCCGATGTCGTTGGTGCCCGAGCCGCCCTGGCTGAGCAGGTAGAACCAGAAGTTCAATACACCCGAGTTGGTGTGCACCCCGCCGTAGTCGTTGGCTTGGGTAGGCGAGGTAGTGGTTGGCTTCCAGTAAGTGCCTTTGTAGGTGTCAGGCTGGCCGTACTGGTTGGGGTTGCTCATGGAGCGCAGCGCACCGCCGGCTTTCATTACCTCTTCTCCAATCAGGAAGGTACTCTTGCCCGTGAGGCCGAAAGTGCTCACGGCGCGGGCCTCCACGCAGGCACCCCAGATATCGGAGAAGCCTTCGTTCATGGCGCCCGACTCGTTCTGGTAGGTCAGGTTGGCGGTTTTTTCGCACACGGCGTGGCCGATTTCGTGGCCGCACACGTCCATAGAGGCCAGCGGCTTGAAGGTAGAAGCACCATCGCCGTAGGTCATTACCGAGCCGTTCCAGTATGCGTTTTCGTACCCTACACCGTCACCGGGCGTGTCATCGAAGTGCACGTAGCTCTTGATTTTGGCGCCGGCGTTGTCGTAGGAGTTACGGTTATGCACCGCTTTCCAGTAATCGTAGGTAGCCTGAGCGCCGAAATGCGCGTCGCCGGCTACGTTATCGAAGTTGGCGTTGTTGTATTCAGCAGCCGTCCAGTTGTTGTCGGCATCAATAAAGTCGACGGCGGCGGTGTAGCTGTTGCCTTTGCGGGCGTTGTAGGTTTCAATGCCCAGGCCGCGGGTAACTTCCCGCAGGTTGTAGCCACCGGTAGCCGTGCCGTTTGCTAACGAGCGGGTGCCGCTGTACGCCGTAGCGAAAGTAGCCGTAGCCGCCGCGTGCTTGATGATGTTGTCTTGGAGTACTACCTCACCCGATTGGGCATCCACGTAAATAAAGGCGCGGCTCAGAGGAGCCTGGGCGTACACGTTAAACTTCCAGGCTAGAGTAGGCTTGCCCAGCGAAGCGGCATCCCGAGTGTAGCCCTTGCGCACAATCACTAGCTCGCCCTGAGGCTTAAACGTGGCGTTTGGGTTGTTCTGCTGCTGTTTCAGCCCAGCTTCTTCGCGGGCATCTTCCCACATGTACTTTTTGGCTCCCACAAACGCAAGTGCGCGCTGCAGCGCGGCGCTGGCATCCAGTGAGGGGGTGGTGTTGATGCCTTTGATCTTCTCAAACTGGCCGCTAATGCTTTCCACGTTGCCTTTTCGGGCGTGCACAGAGTAGGTAGCGTGCTCTACCTTAATGCCTTTGAAGTACTGCTGATACTTCTCGTGCACAAAGCCGGCATTATCAATTTCGGTGGTGGCACGGAGCATCTGGTCGTCGGAGGTCAGCTCCAATTGGTCCTTCAGCACCTTGCCCGACTCGCTGAGTTTGTATGCGTTCAGCTCAGAGCGGAACTGCACCAAAAAAGGCGTTCCGTTGTCGTTGAGGTTTTTGCTTTTTACCCGGGAGAAGTCCTGGGCGAAGGCAGTTGAGGCCAGGCCACCTAGCAGCAATAGGGTTGCTGCAGAGTATTTGTTGAGCATAGAGCGCGATTTGGTTGTGAAGAAAAATTGAACAGAACTTGTACACCTGCCAACTACGACTGTTGGCAAGCAAAGAGGGCGTAAATTAAATACTTTTTAATAATAAGTCCAATCGTTGATAACATTTATAGCGAAAGTTGTTTTTGATGCAACATTCACAATTTAACAAACCCATTTATATAGCATTTATAATATCTTTCAGCTTGCTGATTTTCACTACCCTACCTAGCAGCCCAGCGTAAGCTTCTATTTTGCAGCTCGAAATTTTAAACATTCCTAGAAACGCATATGCAGACATCCTCCTTGTCATCTCGCTGGACGCTGGCGGGTCAAACCGCGCTGGTTACTGGAGCCTCCAAAGGAATAGGAGCCGCGGTAGCCGAAGAGCTTTTGGGGCTGGGCGCAACCGTACTAGCGGTGGCTCGCACGGCCCCCGATTTGGAGCAGCAGGTGGCACAGTGGCAACAGCAGGGCTTGCCGGCTCACGCCCTAGCGGCTGATATCAGCACCGAAGCCGGCCGGGCGCACTTGCTGGCGGAGGTCAGCCGGCGCTGGCCTGAGCTGCACATCCTGGTAAACAACGTAGGCACCAACATCCGCAAGCCTTCCGTGGAGTATACCGCAGAGGAGTACCGCTATCTGCTGGCTACCAACCTCAACTCGGCCTGGGAACTAAGCCGGGGCGTGCAGCCGCTGCTTAAAGCTGCGGGCGGCGGCAGCATCGTAAATATTTCGTCGGTGGCGGGCCTGACGCACGTGCGCACCGGCGCCATTTATGGCATGACCAAAGCCGCGCTGGTGCAGCTCACCCGAAACCTAGCTGTAGAATGGGCTAGCCTCGGAATTCGAGTGAACTGTGTGGCCCCGTGGTACATCCGGACCCCACTGGCCGCCGGCGTGCTGAGCAATGAGGCCTACCTGAACGACGTGCTGAGTCGCACGCCCCTGAAGCGCATTGGCGAGCCGGAAGAAGTAGCGGCGGCCGTAGCGTTCCTGTGCTTACCCGCAGCCGGCTACATTACTGGCCAAACGCTCAGCGTAGATGGTGGTTTTTCCGTGTACGGCTTCTAATCACGGATTTAGCTGAATTTTTCGGATTTCTCGGACTGACAGCCACTAGGTCCGGAAAGCAGCAAAGGCCGTTCAGTTAGGCGGCGCCTAGGGTTGTATCATGCCTGAACCTGTCGCGGTTACGAGAGTTTCAGATACGAAAAGACCCTAGTCGCCGCCCCACTGAACGGCCTTGCGGTTTGGTGGTTTTCGAGGGCTAGTGTTGGCTGGTGCTCAGCCGCTTGAGGGCGGCTTCGTAGCGCGGTAAGGAGCCTTCGGAGGAAGCCAAGTACAGGAAGGGCTCAATCAGCTCCAGCTCCATGAGCAGAAACTGGCCACCCTGGTCTAGCCCATCCACGCGGGCGTAGAGGCAGCCGGTGGCAAACTGGCGCACGATGGCGTCGGCGGCTTGGCGGAGGTGGGCGGGTGCCTCCCGGGGTTCAATGCCGCCGCCTAGGTAGTGCTGCACCCGGAAGTCGCCGGATTTGGGGGTTTTGAGCACGCAGTGGCTGAACTCGCCGCCAAAGTAAATTAACGACCACTCGCCTTCCTGCTGAATTTCGGGCTGAAATGGCTGCACCAGAAAGTCTTCGTCGCGCAGCAAATCCTGTAGCAGTGGTTGCCGAATGGCCGACTCCTGGCGGGTAAATACAAACGTATTTTTGGCGCCGCCGCTCACGGCCGGTTTCACTACCAGCGTATCGTTGCCCAACTCATCAAACAGTGCCTCGGCCTCCACGGCTTGCCCGCGCGAAAGCCAGTGCGTGGGCACAATGTGCACGCCGGCCTGCTCCATTTCCAGCAAGTACTTTTTATCGGCGTTCCAGCGCACCGTAGCGGCTGGGTTCAAGAGCTTCACGCCTAGGCTCTCCATGCGCTCAAGCCACTCATAAAACTCAGCTACCCGATCAAAATAATCCCAGGGCGACTTTACTACTACCACATCATAGCGCAGCCAATCTACGGCCGGATTACTCCACACGCGGGGCTCTACGGTGTGGCCCTGCTCGCGCAGGTAGCGGGTCAGCAGGCCATCCTCGTCCTCCACGTTAGGGGCCGCGTACTGGGCCAGACTTTCACAGGTAACAAGGGCAATATTCATCAGCGAAACAGAACAAAGGTGGGAGATTTGGCAGCCGGATGCCATGCCGCGCGGCACACGCTACAAGCCGGCACACCGCGCTATCAGACGTATAGCACGGTGTGCGGTTGCGTGATTAGGCTGAATTGGCCGAAATCTTTAAGGAAACCAGCGCTACCCAGCGGCTTATTTTTTGGCGCCGGCCGAGAGGTAATCGGTAGCGAGGGTTGCTAAGGTTTTCACCCCTAGGGTCAGGCCGCTTTCATCGATGAAGAAGCCAGCAGTGTGGTGCGGGGCCGTTTCGGCTGGGTTCTTTCCTTTAGGCATGCCGCCCACGAACACGAACAGGCCCGGCACTTTTTCCTGATAATAAGCAAAGTCTTCGGCCCCCGTCACGGCCTTCTGCACGCGCACGTTAGCGGCGCCGGCCGCCCGGTTAAGGCTTGGCACCATTTGCTCGGTTAGGCGCGGGTCGTTGAAGGTGATGGGCGTGTAGTTTACAATCTCGACCTCGGCGCTAGCCCCGGCGCTTTCGGCAATGCCTTTGGCTGTGCGGCGCACGGCGGCCCACACTTTCTGCTGAGTTTCCTTGTTCAGGCAGCGGATAGTGCCGGTCAGCTCCACCTGCTCCGGAATAATATTGTTGCGCACGCCCCCGTGCACCATGCCCACCGTCAGCACGGCGGCATCTTCGGTCAGCTCGGTCTGGCGGCTTACAATGGTTTGCAAGCCTAGGATAATTTGGGCGGCTGTTACAACCGGATCGACGGAAAGCCAAGGGTAGGCGCCGTGCGCCGATTTGCCTTTCACTTTGATGGTAAATACATCCGACGAGGCCATTTCGCCGCCGGGCCGGTATGAGAGCTTGCCTACCTCCGTCTGGGCCTGAATGTGCACCCCGAAAATGGCATCAACCTTTGGCTTCTCGAGGGCGCCTTCCTTCACCATCAGGCGGGCACCGCCTTCCTGGCCAGGCAATGAGCCTTCTTCGGCGGGCTGGAAGATGAATTTCACCGTGCCGGGCAGGTCTTTTTTCATCTGGCTGAGCACTTCGGCCGCGCCTAGCAGCATGGCCACGTGCGTATCATGGCCGCAGGCGTGCATCACGCCAACCTCCTGGCCGTTGTAGGTGGTGCGGGCTTTGGAGGCAAACGGCAGATTGTTGCTTTCCGTGACGGGCAGCCCGTCCATGTCGGCGCGCAAGGCTACCACAGGGCCGGGCTTTCCTCCTTTTAGCACCCCGATTACGCCGGTGCGCGCTACCCCCGTCTGCACCTCCAACCCGAGGCGCTTGAGCTGCTCGGCAATGAGGGCGGCGGTGCGGGTTTCCTGGTTGCCCAGCTCCGGGTTTTGGTGCAGGTCGCGGCGCCAAGCTATTACTTTGGCTTCCTGCTGGGGTGCCAGCTTGGCAATTTGGTCAGAGAGAGCCGTGTTTTGGGCTAGGGCCGGAACGGCCCCGAGCAAAGCGGCCGTGAAAGCAGTGTACAGAAGCTTCATGCGCAGAGGAATGGAAAGCAGGCAGGTAAAAACAGTCGGTTGAAAAGGTACGCCGCAAACTGCTTTTGCCCGAATCTTGCCGAAGAAAAACCTGCTTGCACGGCCGTGCCCAATTTGGCGGTAGGTTTGCAGCCTGGTCACTTGGGTAGCACCGTGGGGCTAGTGCACTTGATCGGACTTGCTTACGCGTACATGATACCTGATTCTGTTTCGTGGCCTGAGGCCTGGCGCTACCCCAAGTTCCGGCATCAACTGCTGCTCGTACTCGGGGGGCTATTGCTGCTGGCCACCTTGCTTCCGCGTTTCTTTGCCTGGATTGAGGCCCGCCCTGGCTACCAGCTTCCTGATCCGCTGCTCGCGGCGTTGCCTGCCCACGATGTTTCAGGGCTGGCATTCGGCGTTATCTATCTGGGAATTGGGTTAGGAGTTGCCACGCTACTCCCTCGGCCACAGCCCCTGTTGCGCGCCCTGCTGGCTTATTTACTGCTGCACGGATTTCGGTGCCTGATGCTGGCCTTACTACCCCTAGAGCCACCAACAGGCCTCGTGCTGCTGCACGACCCGTTGGTAGAACAGCTTTTTTACGCCGCTCCGGTTCCCATCACCAAAGACCTGTTTTTCTCGGGCCACACGGCTACGCTGTTTCTGCTGGCGCTGGCCGTGCCCCGCGGCTGGCGGCGCTGGGTGCTGGCAGCAGGCACTTGCCTAATTGGCGTTCTGGTACTGGTGCAGCATGCGCACTACACCTATGATGTGCTGGCCGCGCCGCTGTTTGCAGGCCTGAGCTTCTGGCTGGCTAGTAAGTTGCTTCGTGAATCGCCAGCCGCCTAGGGTCTTGTTTTCGCCCAAATTCGTACTAGCCTGCGTCTTAAGATCCGAGTGGTCATACTGAGCTTACCGCAGCATCTCTTCCTCTGACTTTCTATTCGGCACTACAACGAAGCGGCTGAGATGCTTCGCCAAGTTCAGCATGACCTTTGTTTTGGGTGCTTATTTAATTCTTCCTTAGGTTCACTTGCTCACCCCACCTAGTGCAGCCTGTTTACTTTAAGTGCTTTTCATAGATGCCGGCCGCAATGCGCTCGGTGAGGCCTTTGGGAACCAAGGAGGTCAGGGCGGCCGACACCTTATTGAGAGCGCCCGGAATCACCTCTGCCTCTCCGGCCAGCATAGCGGCAATTCCAAACTGGGCTACCTGCTCGGGTGTCATGGAAACCTTGTTGGCCACGGCTTGCAGCTCCGAGTTCATGCCGGCGCGGTCGGCGAAATCGGTGGTGGTGGCGCCGGGGCTCAGGCACGTTACCGATACGCTGGTGTCGCGGAGCTCGAAACGCAACCCACGGGAAAAGCTCAGCAGGAAAGCCTTACTGGCAGCATACAGCGTGAGCGTAGGCACCGCCTGGTACGCGGCCGTGCTAGCAACATTGAGAATATACGCTGTGGGCTGACGACGCAAAGCTGGTAGCAACGCATGCGTAAGCTCCACGGGCAGGTGCATATTAAGCTGCAGCATATTATGCTGCTGGGCTAGCGGCAGCTCCTCAAAACGCCCCCACAAGCCGTAGCCCGCATTGTTTACGAGTACCGCCAACTCCTGCGTTTGCGCACTAGCCCAGGTAGCCAGCTCAACTGCTGCGCCGGGCATGGCCAGATCCAGCGCTAGCACCTGCGCCTGCCGCCCCAACTGCCGCGCCTCGGCCGCTACCTGCTCTAACTGATCAGCAGAACGGGCCGCCAGTAGCAGGTTGTAGCCGCGGCGGGCCAGCTCCAGCGCCATGGCCCGCCCGATTCCGCGGGAAGCGCCGGTAATAAGGGCAGTTTTCAAAAGCAAAAAGGGTAAAGAGGTGAATGCGTACGCTCCTGAAGAAAGGGGTTTGAGGTTCAAAAGCCCCTAGGCCCTATCGGAGGTCAAACCTATTTCGTCGGTTGTGGCTACTTAACAAGATGCAAAAACCGCAGATAGAACGGTGTAGGGCTGTTTTCGTGCTTAGGCTCGTACTTGCCAGCAATGATGGGCACGTACATCACGCGGCGGCGCGAGGCCTCGCCCACCAGCGGCGACTGCGCCACCCGGTGCCACATGCGGCCATCGTGCACGGTTAAGTCGCCGGGCTCGGTTTCTACGGCTACTTCGTTGGGGTCGGGGCCTACGTCTTTGTAGTACTTCTTGCGGAAGAGGATGTCGCGCAGGTTCTGGCGGTGCGTGCCCGGAATCAGGCGCAGGCCGCCGTTGGTCGCCGGAGTACCATCGAGGTGCACGCCTACGTTCAGCATCGGCCCGATTTTCTTGCCGTAAAACACGTCGCGCAACGAGTCCGTGTGCCAGCCCATCTGCGAAAACTCGGAGCCAGGCACGTTTACGTAGTGGTTGATGACCAGCCCGTCCTTTTCATCTTCGCCAACCCGGCCACCGGGTGCTTCCAAGAGCGGAAACAGCGCCCGAAACCGCGGGTCCTGCAGAAACTCGTGCAGCTCTGCGCTGTGGTGCGAGGCAAAGGCAAAGCGCTGCACAATGGGCGAGCCATCAACATCCTTGCCGTACTTAATAGGCACTCCGTTTACCTTTTGCACCCGTTCAGCCAGCCAGCGCTGTTGCACCTGCTGCGAAGCCTGCAACAAACTTTCTACCGTTTCAGAAGAAATAAACTTCCGAAAGTGCAGAAACCCATACTCCTGAAAGAAAGCTAGTTGCTCGGTAGTCAAGCTCTCTTCTAACGTAAATAGCGGATATCTGAATGTTGATGCCATAAGCGAAGGCGACCCACAAGGCGCCCGTTGAGGAGAAGCAAAGATACAATACCCATCCCGGCACACAGAAACCTCCGGTACAATACTGGTATTATTCTAAAACCATGGGCAAGATTTGCTCCGTTTGGTGAAGAACGAGTGAATCAACCACGCCCCTCTTATTTGGTTTACGCCAACTGCGTACCTTAGCTGAAATAGCCGGTGCTCATCGGGTCTACTTACGCATGAAACGCCCTCTGTTACTGCTACTTTTACTGTTGCTTACTGCCCCCAATTATTTGGAGGCCCAAACGGCAGCTTCCCGCCTCGTACCCTTTCGGCAGGGCAGCAAATGGGGATATGCTGATCAGTCGCGCCGCCTGGTACTACCCCTTCGCTACGACGAAACCGGCCCCTTCGTAGATGAGATTGCCTGGGTGCGCCAGGGCCAGCGCTACGGCTATATTGATGGGGGTGGCAACCCCGTGACCCCCATCCGGTTTACCCGCGCGGCTACTTTCCGCCGGGGCCGGGCAGCCGTGGAGCTCAACGGCGAAACCTTCGAGCTAAGTCCAACCGGCCAGCGCCTTCTGGAGCCCGCACTGCCCGAACCGGAGGAAGAACCCTTGGAACACGGCGACCTGGTCCGCAAGGAGGGCAAGGTGGGGTTTCGGTTTACCGTAGGTACGGCCACGGTGCCCGCCATTTACGACGAAATCCGTGAAAACTACAACGGGCTGCTGTTTGTGCGCCAAGGCACAAAATGGGGAATCATTAATAGTAGCGGCAAGTTGGTGCAGCCTCTGCAGTATGATGCCATTCGCCTGACCGGCAACCTCATGTTTCCGGTAGTGCAGCAGGGCCAGCTGTTTGGCTACCTTGATGAGGAAGGCAATACCCTCACCGACATCCGCTACCCCCAGGCCGAGCCATTTCTGAATGATATAGCCCGCGTACTGGCCCCCGACGGGCAGCCCGGCTACATCAACGCTAACGGCCAGGAGTTCTGGGATTAACTAGGCCTAGCAGATCAGCAGATACCACGGGCTACGCAACAGCCGTTTCGTATATTCCTGCTGTTATCCGCCGGCTATGCTACCGCTTCCTATTCTTGATGTTCGCCTGAACGCCTGCCACGAGGAGTGGCAGCAGATGACGCCGGTTGCCCAAGGCCACCATTGCGCAGTGTGCCAGCGGGTTGTTCTTGACTTCACCACTTCCAACCAAGCTGAGCTGGAGGCGGCCTTTCAAGCTTCTCCTGGCGGTCGTGTTTGTGGGCGGTTCCGGTCGGAGCAGCTCGCGCCTAGGCCCCAACTGCGGCTAAACCTCCGCCGGTTTCTGGTGGCCTTGGTGCTGGTATGTGGCTTAGGGCTCACGAGCCAGGAAGCGGTAGCACAGGTACAGAAGGCGGCGTTAGTTACCCAACCACCAGCATCCGCACAAGAGCAGCCCGCTAATCGGCCCTTTGGTGGTGTAGAGCAGATGCCCATGTACCAAGGAGGCCAGGAAGCTCTCGTGAAGTTTATTGTCGCCAACGTACAACGACCCGCTGATGCGCCTTCCTCCTTGAGTGGCAAAGTGTTCGTGATATTTCAGGTAACAGAAACCGGAGCCGTACGCAACGTACAATTGACGAAAGGGCTTCATTCAGCCCTAGACGCAGAAGCCCTACGCGTGGTGAACTTGTTAGAAGGCAAGTTCACCCCAGGGATGCAAAACCACCGTCCAGTGTCGGTCGACTATACCATTCCTATCACGTTTTAAGGAACAATAGCGCCAGCTCTACCTAGTAAACGCTAGCCGATGAATAGGATACTCGTTTTCCTGGGAGCTTTTTTCATATGTTTCGGTAGCCAGCTTACCTCTGCTCAGGTAGGTGCAGTAGTAGATACGACTGCGCTGCAGTGCGAACCAATGAAGCCTAAGGTCATTACTCCGCAGAAAGATGGCTTATCGGATGGTGTTACGCTGGCAGATTACGAGTCAGTTTACAAAAGAGGCACTATTCCAATGCTTTGTGAAGTCATGCCGGCTTATATAAAGCGCCACAAAAAAGATAGCCTTCCTCGCTTCATTCAAGAGAACTTGCATTGGCCTGCCATAGGACTGAGAATGGATATAGGAGGCAAAGTATTCGTTTCCTTTATGGTTGGCACAGACGGCAACGTGTACCATACCAAAATCCTAAAATTACTCCATCCGGATTTTGATGCGGAAGCTTTACGGGCAGTCCAGTTACTGTCTGGTCGCTTTTCGCCAGCCGTATGCGGCGGAGTAGAACGGCCGCACGAAATGGTGGTACCAGTTTCTTTCCTCCTGAATTAACGTAACCCATAAAAAGCTGCGGCTTCTCGCTTTTTACCAGAAGTTTCAGACATTACCCGCAATACTAACTAACCCTCTCCCGCCCGATGATCTTCACGCCCAGCCCCATGCTGCTCAAGCTGCTCTATACGCGCGGCAGCCTCCGCAACACGCCCGAAGGCGTGGCCTTTAGCATCAAAAACCGCCTCGACACTGTGCGCATTACGCGCGTTGACTACGTGCAGATTGACGGGGTAAAGATTGGTGTGGAGCAAATTGCGCTGGATCTGGGCGAAGGCGACGTACGGCCTGCTACTGCGTTTAATGCTGATAGCACGGGCTTCACGCTTCCCGTGGGGCAGTCGGCTACGTTCCACCTTGACACGGAGGCACTGAAAGAAGGACTGCATACCGTGCAGGTGCACTTTGCCGCTGACCCGTTTGGGGAGCTCACCGTGGAGGTAGAAGACGCCATTGTAAACCGGCCCGAAAACCGCACCCGTATTCCGCGCTCCGACGAAGACGATTACTCAGAAACCGCCATCCAGGCCCGGCAGCAGTTCGCCGAGGAGTTTTCGGGCGAGGAGTTTAAACACCTGAAGCACTACTCCTTTGACGCCCACATGCTGCAAGGCAACTGTGAGCATTTCACGGGCGTGGCCCAGATTCCGGTGGGGCTAGCCGGCCCGCTGCACGTAAACGGTGAGCATGCCCAGGGCGACTTCCTCATTCCGATGGCTACTACTGAAGGCACCTTGGTGGCCAGCTACAACCGCGGCATTCAGGTGCTTAACCTGTGTGGCGGCGTGAAGTGCACCGTCATCGGCGACGCCATGCAACGCGCCCCGGTGTTTGTGTTTGATGATGCCCGTGGCGCCCGCGACTTTGGCAAGTGGGTGGAAGAGGAAATCGATAAAATCCGACCCGAGGCTGAAAGCACCTCGCGCGTGGCCAAGCTCCAGTACATTGATACCTACCTGGCCAACAAGTTCGCGTACCTGCGCTTCAACTTTTCAACCGGCGATGCGGCGGGCCAGAACATGGTAGGCCGCGCTACCTTCGCAGCCTGCTCCTGGATTCTGGAGCACTACAAGGGCGCGCCCATTCGCCACTTCTACCTCGAGTCTAACTTCGCTACCGACAAAAAAGCTTCGCAGATTAACGTGATGCGTACCCGCGGCAAGCGCGTAGTGGCCGAGGCCGTGATAAAGCGCGACGTGCTACAACAGCGCATGCGCGTAACGCCCGAGCAATTGGCTTACCACGGCCAGGTAAGCAACGTAGGCGCGTTTCTTTCCGGTGCGAACAACAACGGGGCCCACTCCGCCAACGGCATCACGGCCATGTTCATTGCCACCGGCCAGGATGTAGCCAACGTGTCGGAGTCGTCGGCGGGGGTGCTGTACTCCGAAGTGACGCCCGAAGGCGACTTGTACTTGAGCATTACCATTCCCTCACTGATTGTGGCCACGCACGGCGGCGGCACCGGGCTGGCTACCCAAAACGAATGCCTCCGAATGCTAGGGTGCGTGGGGCGCGGAACCGTGAACAAGTTCGCGGAAATTGTAGCGGGCGTGGTGCTGGCCGGCGAGCTAAGCCTGGGCTCGGCCATTTCTTCGTCTGACTGGGTGAGTAGCCATGAGCAATATGGCCGCAACCGCTAACCTTGAAATCACTAGGTCCTAAAAAAAGCCGAACCCCTGCTGTGGAGTTCGGCTTTTTTGGGGGCCTAGTACTTCCGAAGCCTATAGGGGATCGGCAGTTACTTTAAAGCGGGTATCCGTCCGGATGGTGATGTCGCGGCTGATAGGCTTACGGATTTTAGCTTCCGTAGACAGCGTATAGCTGTTGGCCTTCACGTACTTATCCAGCTTCTCAGAGGTGGGAGTGAGTTGCAGCGTGTTCACGCCCATGGGCACATTGTCCAACGAGGCCAGCAGAATTTTGTCGCTCTGCTCGGTGCTGATGTAGATGTTAATGCCTTGCAGAAAATCGAAGTTTTCGGCGTTGGGGTCAGTGATGGTGAGCGTAAGCCGGTCGAGCTTCACATCCTTCACCAAGTTAGCGCTGGTGTTCTCGTTCTTGAATTTTTCGTCGGAACGCGTGGTAACCGGAATGGGAGAAAGCGGCGCGAACTGACCAAAAGGGAAGTTGCTAGCAATTTTCACCGACTGAGAATCTTCGATGTAAAAAGTCAGCAGTTTATCCAGCTTGTCGCAGCTCGACAGTACGGCCAGCACCAGAAGCAGTGGGGCTAAAAACAGGATTTTTTTCATAGAGTTGCAGTTTCGGCGAAGTTACGAAATCCTTTTCTTACTGGTTTCTAGTGCCGAGCTACCTAGCAGAAAAGCAACCGTAGCCGTTGTATCAGCAGCTACAAAGAACATCATGCTGAGCTTGCCCACTTACTTCTGCAGTTCAGTATCCATATAACCTTAGGTAAAAGCAGTGCGAGGATGCTGGTTGCCCAACATCCTCGCGTTTTTTCTGTAACTGCACTACCGTTAATCCATCATATCGGCTGCCCGTGGCGCGTCGTGCTTGAAGTCGGGCTGCCAGCTCATGGGGTAGCGGCCATCCACGTAAGGCAGGGCGGCTTCAGTGAGGTAGAGCGGCCGGAAGGTATCTACCATCACGGCTAGCTCATGGGTTTCCTTTTTGCCGATGCTGGCCTCCACTGTGCCGGGGTGCGGGCCATGCGGTATGCCACTTGGGTGCCACGTGAACGAAGCCAGATCTACCCCGCGCCGCGACATGAAGTTGCCGGCCACGTAATACAGCACCTCGTCGGAATCGACGTTAGAGTGGTTGTAGGGCGCCGGAATGGCCAAGGGGTGATAATCAAACAACCGCGGCACGAAGGAGCAAATCACGAAGTTGTTGCCCTCGAATTGCTGGTGCACGGGTGGCGGCTGGTGAATACGGCCAGTAATGGGCTCAAAATCATGAATACTAGTGGCGTAAGGGTAGAAATACCCATCCCAGCCCACCACATCAAACGGCGAGTGGCCATAGACCAAGGTGTGCAGCAGCCCGTCTTTCTTCACGCGCACGGTGTACTCACCCGATTCGCGCACATCGTTTTCTACTAGCTCCGATGGGCCGCGGAAGTCCCGCTCGCAATACGGGGCATGCTCCAGCAGCTGCCCGAAGTGGTTGCGGTAGCGCCGGCAGGTTTCCACAGGGCTAAACGACTCGATAATCAGCAGGCGCACCGGTCCTTCCTCGAAGTGCAGCTGGTGAATGATGGTGCGCGGAATCACTAGGTAGTCGCCGGGCTCAAAGGCTACCTTGCCCAACTGGCTCCACAGCTCGCCACGGCCTTCGTGCACAAAAATCACCTCATCGGCCAGCGCGTTCTTGTAGTAATAGTCCATGCGCTGCTCCGTGGGATTACAGATGCTCATGGTCACGTCGGCGTTGCCGAGCAGGGTTTGGCGGGCCTGCAGGTAGTCGCCGCCGGTGCTGGTTTGGGCCAGGGTGCGTAAGTGGGCTGGCTCCAGGGGTCGGTCTTTCAGCAGCTTGGGCGCGTAGGGCTCGGGAGTACCTACCTTCCGGATTTCGGTGGGCGCGTGACGGTGATAGAGCAGCGACGAAACGCCGTGGAAGCCCAGTGTGCCCACCAGCTGCTCGTGGTAGAGCGAGCCATCGGGCTGCCGGAACTGGGTATGCCGCTTGCGCGGAATCTGACCTAGTCGTTGATAAAAAGGCATACGGGTGGAAATTTCGGGTGGAAGTACGCGGGTAGTAGGCCGTAGCGTGAAGGTACAAAGTTTGGCGTAGGCTACTACCCCTACGGTACGGGCAAACCGCCTGGCTAAGGCTGGCACCTGCTCAGGCCCTAGCCCGGTGGTGTATTCTGACTTTCTGAACCATAACAAACGCCGGGGTTGTTTCTTTGCACTATGATTACCGGCCGGGACTCGGCTGTTGCCCCTGCTGTTGCTATGCTCTCGTTTTTACTACCCTTGCTTTCCGTTCTGACGCTGGAGCGGCCCCTTACCCCGGCCCCTCGCACCCGCACCTTCACCTTCGATTACGCGGCTACTATTCCGGCTCAGCCCGCCGGCACCAAGGTGGTAGACTTATGGCTGCCGGTGCCGCACGACGATAAATCACAGGATATCCGCGACTTGCAGGTAACCTCGCCCGTGCCGTATGCCATTGAAACCGGTGCGTATGGCAACCGTATTCTGCATCTGCGCGCCACGGGCAAGGCTCTGGAAGGCTTTACCGTGGATATGCGCCTGAAAGCGACTCGGCGCGAACATCTGGCCCCCGCTTTTAATGGCCAACGCCCGCCCCGCGAAGCCGCCGACCCTAACCTGAACCGTTGGCTGGCCGCCGACAGCCTCGTGCCGCTTGATCCGCAGATTCGGCTTTGGGCCCTGGAGGTAGCTAGTAAAGCCAACGCCCATACCAACCTGGAGAAAGCCCGCGCCGTGTACGAGCACGTGGTCAGCACGGTGAAGTACGACAAAACCGGCCAAGGCTGGGGCCGCGGCGACATTTACTACGCCTGCGACGCCCGCCGCGGCAACTGCACCGATTTTCATGCTGTGTTCATTGGCTATTGCCGCGCCTTAGGCATTCCGGCTCGCTTCAGCATTGGCTTTCCGCTGCCACCTGAGCGCGGCACCGCCGAAATTAAAGGCTACCACTGCTGGGCTGAGTTCTACACCCCCGAAACCGGTTGGGTACCTGTCGATGCCTCGGAAGCCGCCAAAAACCCCGACCGCCGCAACTACTTCTTTGGCGCCCACGATGAAAACCGCCTGGAGTTCACCCGCGGCCGCGACCTAGTATTGGTACCGCGCCAGAACAACCCGGCCCTCAACTACTTCATTTACCCCTACGCCGAGGCCGATGGCAAGCCGCTAGCCAACATCAAGCAGGAGTTTCGGGTGCAGGATGTGGTGAAGAAATAGCAACCCAATTTAAATGCAATAGGCCCGCCGCGCTCAGAGCGTGGCGGGCCTATTGCATTGTAGGCGCTTTACTTTTCTAGCAACCCTAGCATTACTGTGTTACTAGGCTCCTGAATAGTGCGAAGTGCCTGTTGCATCTCCGCATCATCCTGGTTTAGCACCTGGTAATACGCCGATTTGCCGTAGGCGCTGCGGGCAATAAGGGCCTTCAGCTGATTGCGGAGCAATGCGGCGCTGCGGCGCATATCGGCGGCGTTAGGTGCTACGCCATCTTTGGCCGCCTTGGCTTCTAGCTGCTGCAGCTGCGCATCCGTGATGCGGAACGATTGGTTAAACTGCCCGAAGCGCAGGCCTTCCAGTTCGGCTTTGTGCTGCTGGTAGTAATCGAGGGCAAACTCGCGCACCAAGTTCAGGCTTTGCAAACGCGTGTAGTACGCCGAGTACGCACTGGTGTCGCGGGGTACAAAGAGGTCGGGCATGATGCCGCCACCGCCGTACACTGCCCGGCCGTGCGCCGTGCGGTAGCGCAACGAGTCGGCAAAGTGAATGCTGTCGGCGTGGAAGAACTCGCCCCGGCGCTGCCGGTTCTGCAAGTCCCTTTCATATTCGGCCAGGCCGCCACGGTACGATTTCTGGATGCTGCGGCCCGAAGGCGTGTAGTAGCGCGCAATGGTCAGCCGAAGCTCCGAGCCGTCATTTAGGGCAATGGGTTGCTGCACCAGGCCTTTGCCAAACGTGCGGCGCCCCACCAGAATGGCGCGGTCGTGGTCTTGCAGGGCACCGGCCAGCACTTCCGCAGCAGAGGCACTTCCTTCATCCACAAGCACTACCAAGGAGCCTTCCTCAAACTCGCCCACTACCCGCGAAAACGTCTGGGTATCGTACTGGTCGCCTTTGCCGTCGGTGTACACAATCTTCTTAGTGCCCCCAATGAACTCGTCGGCCATTTTGGTGGCGCGGTCGAGGTAACCGCCGGGGTTGCCCCGCAAGTCAAGCACAAGGCGCGCCAGGCCTTGACGGCGCAAATCACCTAGCGCCGATTTAAACTCGTCATATGTGCCGCTCGCGAAACGGCTTACTTTAATGTAGCCCGTCTGGTTATCTACCATATAGGCCACATCAACTGAGGAGTTTGGAATGCGGTTGCGCGTTACCTGCACGCTCAGGGGCTTGGCTTGGCCGCGGCGCATAATCTGGAGCTGCACTTTGCTGCCACGGGGGCCGCGTAGCTGCCCGAACATCTGCTCTGTAGTGGTATTCACGCCGGACACCCGCTGCCCGTCTACGGCCAGAATTCGGTCGCCGGGCTGCAGGCCAGCCTGCTCCGCGGGGCCGCCACTTAATGGAGATACTACTGTTACGGTGTCGCGAAACAGATTAAACTCAACCCCAATACCGTCGTAGTCGCTTTGCAGAAAAGAGGAAGCCTGCTGCTGCTGTTTGGCCGGGATGAACACCGAGTGCGGATCGAGGCGCTCCAGCATGCGGCTGATGGCGTAATCTGAAAGCTCCTCGGCATTCACGGAGTCCACATAGTCGCGGTCCACGTAGCTGAGGATTTCTTTGAACTTTAGATAGCCACGGGCCGTGAGGTCGGGGTTCTGCCCGGTTGGCCGGAACGGGTTTGCTCCCAGCAGAATACCACACGCCAACGTTAGGGCTAGTAACAACGGCTGACGTACCTGCCGCCGGGTATTACGCGGGGCAGGCTCCGACGCAGGATGCGACGAGTCGTTCGGCTCGATGTTCATAAAGCGTTGAGAGAGTAATAGTTTAAGCTATAAGCAGCAGTAATCAAGGCAGACAGTTCTTCAAAAATATTGAAACAATTCCAAGAAACCCATCTACTACATAGTGGAATAGGCATTTTCAAATAACAATGCAATTTTTTATTTCTTAAACGATAAAAAGCCCATTTGTTCTGGGTTAACCCCGTGGTAAAAAGCCCTGAAGATGAACTACCTGCAAATATTATTTTATGATTTTGGAAAGATGTACCTGACTCGTTTAAGCCCCGATTTTTGCCGGTAAACCGCCCTTGCCGCCGCACGACCGGATTGCACTGCTGAGCTACCCTAGTGTCACCTTTCCGAGGCGGTGTCGTATCTTTGGGGTGTGGCGCGAGGTAATAAACTGAACCGTTGCTGCTTGGCTTTCTACTTTTTGTTTTTGCGATGGGGCGTATACTTGCCATCGACTACGGTCATAAGCGCGTGGGGCTGGCCGTGACGGATCCGCTGCAACTCATTGCTACTCCTCTCGAAACGGTGCACAGCCAGGACTTGCTGGCTTACCTGAAAGCCTACCACCTGCGCGAGCCGCTGGCGGCGCTGGTAATCGGCATGCCCAAGAACCTTAATAACGAAGCCACCGACTCTACCAGTGCCGTAGTGGGCGTAGTGCGCCGGCTGCGTAAGGAGTTTCCGGAGGTGCCGCTGCATGAGGTAGATGAGCGGTTTACTTCCCGGATGGCCCACGCAGCCATGCTGGCCGGTGGCCTCAGCAAAAAAGACCGCCGCGACAAAGCCACCGTCGACCGGGTGTCGGCCACCATCATTTTGCAATCTTTCCTCGAATCCCGATGATTTACCCCATTGTTGCCTTCGGCGACCCAGTACTAAAAACGCTGGCCAAAGACATTCCGGCTGACTTTTCCCCTAGTGAGCTCAAGCAAATTATTGCCGACATGTACGACACCATGTACCACGCGCACGGCGTGGGCCTGGCCGCGCCACAGGTTGGCAAAAGCATCCGCCTGTTCGTTATCGACTCTGAGCCCATGCTGGATGAGGATGAGGACGGCAACCCCATTGTAGAAGAAGCCACCGCAGCCCCGGTAAAGCGCGCCTTCATTAACCCCCGCATGGTAAGCGAAACCGGCGAGGAATGGGGCTTTGAGGAAGGCTGCCTGAGCATTCCGGGTATCCGCGAGAAAGTGGTGCGACACTCTACCATTGTGCTGCGCTACGAAGACGAAAACCGCCAGCAGCACGAAGAAACCTTCTCGGGCATGACGGCCCGCGTTATCCAGCATGAGTATGACCACCTGGAAGGCATTCTGTTCACTGACTATGCCTCGGGCCTGAAAAAGCAGTTGCTCAAAGGCAAGCTGGCTCGTATCAGCAAAGGCGACGTAAGCGCTGATTACCGCATGCGCTTTGTGGGCCAGGGCCGGCGGTAAACCCGGAAAGGCAAGTTTTCTAATGACAGGTGGCAAGATGATGTTCCGAACAACGGAGCATTATTTTGCCACCTGTTTGCATAGAGGCCTTAGGAGCTCGTTACCTTACTCTTCTTATCATATTGCTTTGTGTTTATTTCTGTTCTAGCCCGGTTTACGGTAGCAGCAGCGCTACTAGGTAGTTGCACCGCTCCTACAACCTATACTTTGCCTGTAGTTACGGGCTATGTGCTTTCACCAGGACGAGCAACGGTTAACCGGCTTCCGTATGAAGTACAGGCCGAGCCAGCCATCTTTGAAACCAGCTTCTTTCCCGGCACCCAAATCAGCCAGGATAGCCTGCAATGTACGCTGCACGGCCGTTTTTTGGGCAACCTGCCTGTGCCATCGGGCCAGATAGTGGCTGCTGATCCTGTTTCGCTGCATCCACAAACCCTGCCGTTTACGACCCGCTTTCCCCGGGGCCGGTTTCCGGTAGAGTTAGCTCTAGCTCGCTTCAGCGGCGACGAGCGTGTAGCCTTTGCCCGTATTCTGTTCTCAGATGCGCCCGTGGTGAGTTGGGAGCCAGCCTTACTGCCCGGCCAGGAGCCGCTGCCGCTCCGCAGCGAAGAGTATTACGGCTACCCCGTTGATGCAGGCATGGCCTTTTTTATGGATGTGGCCAGCGTTGAGCCCCTAATGCGGTATCTGGCCAACAGGGAGGCCTCTGAAAACTTGATGATTACAAGCTTCCAGCTGGGCACAAACTCGTCGAGTACAGGTTTTCTGTACGCCATGCCGCCCGATACCGTGGCTGCCTTCTCCACGGGCTTTGGGGATGGCTACTATGCCACCTACGTGGGCCTGGATGCCCAGCGCCAACCCTGCCGACTGCTAACCGATTTTCAGGTTATTTCTTGGTAACGGACTTCTTTTCTGTTCGTTTACTATCTACTTATGCGGCAATTATTCTTATTCAGCATCACTGGGTTACTTGTCCTCACTTCCACTGTTACGGTGCAGGCGTGGGGCTTTTTCAGCCATCGGCTTATCAATCGGCTGGCGGTGTACACGCTGCCGCGTGAAATGATTGGGTTCTATAAAACGAACATCGACTACCTCACCGACAATGCCACCCGGCCCGACTCGCGCCGCACGGTAGTACCCGGCGAGGCTGCACGCCACTTCCTGGATCTGGACGTGTACGGCGACTCGGCCTTGTACAAGCTACCCCACTCCTACCCCGATGCCGTGGCGCTGCTAGGGGAAGATTCGCTGTTAAAGCACGGCATTGTGCCCTGGCAGGTGGCGCGCATGAAAGGCCAACTCACGGCGGCCTTCGCGGCCCACGACACCGACCGGATTCTGCACCTTTCCGCCGACCTAGGACATTACGTAGCCGATGCCTGCGTGCCCCTGCATACCACCCACAACTATAACGGCCAGCTAACGGGGCAGCGGGGCATTCATGCGCTGTGGGAAAGCCGCCTGCCCGAACTACTCAGCCCCGACTATGACTTCTTTACCGGCCCAGCACCCTACCTCGACCGCCCTACCGATGCCATTTGGACCGCCGTGGGCCGCTCGTACGCCGCCCTCGACTCAGTACTAGGCATGGAGCGGGAGGTAAGCCGGAAAACACCAGATGACCGCAAGTACGGCTTCGAGCAGCGCGGCAACCAAACGGTTCGCACCTACTCCCGCGACTTTGCCCGCGAGTACCACCAGCGCCTCAACCGACAGGTAGAGCGGCAGATGCGGCTGGCCCTCCGGCTAGTGGGCGCGTTCTGGTACACTGCCTGGGTTGATGCCGGCCAGCCCGACCTAGACAAGCTACCTCGCACGCCCTCCGAAAAAGAACAACAACGCTTGGCCCTGGAAGCCAAACAGCAAGCCGAAGCTACCCCAGTTCCACTAGCCGGCCACGAAGAGTAAACCGCCAAGTTCCCTTACACAACCCGCACCTCGTGAAAAGCCTATACACCATTACGCTGCTCCTGATTTCCAACCTGTTCATGACATTTGCCTGGTACGGGCATCTGCAGTTCAAGAAAATCAGTTGGCTGCATGGCCTGGGCTTGGTGGGCGTGATTCTGGTAAGCTGGGGGCTGGCCTTTTTCGAGTATGTATTTCAGGTGCCGGCCAACCGCATTGGGTTCGAGGAGAATGGCGGGCCATTCAGCTTGTTTCAGCTGAAGGTAATTCAGGAGGTTGTCTCGCTCACGGTGTTTACGCTGTGCGCGGTGTACGTTTTCAAAACTGATAAGCTGGCCTGGAACCACGTGGTTGGGTTCGCCTTGCTAGTGGCCGCCGTCTACGTTATTTTTAAGAAGTGGTAACGGGCCGACTAGCTGTGTTGCGTGGCCAAACCGACCGTTCGCTGAGCCGTAAGTAGTGCTGAGCTTAGGCAGAAAACGCTCCGGTGGCAACAATCAGCCAAGGCCCAGCGAATTGCCGACAACTCCGCTCCGGGATATGCGTAGGAAACGCGCCCCTAGTGCCGGGCTTTCTTCGTTGCTACTTCCCTGCTATATGCCTCACTGTTACCGTGTATGTACCTTGCTCCTCGTTTGGTTGCTAGGTGTTTCTTTTGCCCAAGCCCAAAAAGTGGGGCTTGTATTAAGCGGCGGGGGCGCCAAAGGTCTGGCCCACGTAGGCGTGCTGAAGGTGCTGGAAAAGAACCGCATCCCCATCGACTACATTGTGGGCACTAGCATGGGCGCCATTGTGGGCGGCATGTACGCCGCTGGCTATTCACCTGCCGAAATTGAGGAAATCGTACTCAAGCCGGAGTTCCAGAACTGGGTGGCCAACCGCCCGCTCGAAGGCAAGGTGTTCAACTTCTACGATGCAGACCCTTCGCCGGCGGCCCTGCACCTAGGCCTGGCCATCGACTCATCGTTCCGGACCCGCGTAACGCCGCGCATTATTAACGATGCCACGCTCAACTACGTGCTGGCCACCATGTTGGCACCAGCCAGCGCCGTAGCTAATTACAACTTCGATAACCTCTTTGTACCCTACCGAGCGGTGGCCTCAGAAGTGTTTACCCGCCAGAAAGTGGTGCAGCGCAACGGTTCCCTTTCTGATGCGGTGCGTAACTCCATGGCGTTTCCATTGGCATTCCGGCCAATCCGGCAGGAAGATGGCCGCTACCTGTTTGATGGTGCCGTCGTCGACAATTTCCCAACCGGTGTTATCCGTGAGGAATTTAAGCCCGATGTGATTATTGGAGTGAACGTGGGCGACGTGGCCTTCCGCAAGTACCCAAAGGAGAAGGATGATGAGCTGCTGACCAGCACGCTGGTGTTCCTAGGCTCGAATGCGGCCGATACCTTATCGGTAGGCCCCAACGGCATCTTCATTCAGCCCGATGTAGCCGACTACACAGCCGCCGACTTTGGCCGCGTACGCCGCCTAGTAGCCATAGGCGAAACGGCTACGCAAGACAAGCTCGATGAGATGATGAAGCGCATCACGCGGCGGGAAGATACAGTGGCTCTGCAGCAGCGACGCCGGGCGTTTCAGGAGCGGGCACCGCGGCCCAACTTTACCCGCATCACGGTGCAGGGCCTACCGCGCCAGCAGCAGGACTTTGTGCGGCGGTTTTTCCAGCGCAGCGGCTCCACCTACTCGCCCAGCGACATTGAGGAAGGGTATTTCCGCCTCGTTAGCAACGACTTTTTCACCAACGTGTATCCACGCGTCCGCTACAACGAGGAGCAAAAAGGCTACACCCTCGGTATTGATGCCCGCCAGGCCAACAACCTCACCGCTGACTTGGGCGTGCTGCTGTCGTCTCGCTCAATGAGTAACTTTTACCTGGGCGGCGCCTATCGTTACCTCAACCGCTACCTCTACACCGTGCGGGCCAACGCTACCATTGGCCGCTTTTATAACGCTGTACAGGGCTCTTTCCGCATCAGTATTCCGGGCCAGATTCCGATTTACTTTGAGCCCATTGTGACCTTTAATAACCTGAACTACCAGGACACTGGCTCCTTGCTAGGTGCCAGCGCCGACAATACCCAGCTGGTACAGCGCGACCTGAAAACAGCACTGCAAGTGGGCATCAGCCCCAACTACCGCAGCCGCTACATTCTAGATATTGGGGCCTTCACCAACCGCGACCGGTTTGCCAATACGCCCGAAGTTAGCAGCACCGATGAGTTGGATCTGAACCGCTTTCAAGGCCTGACGGGCGGCATTCGGTTTGAGCGCAACTCCCTCGATCAGCGCCAGTATGCTACCAAAGGCCGGCGGGTGCGGTTTGCATTTCGGGGCGTAACGGGACAGGAAAAATATGAGGCCGGCACCACTGCCAACGAAGTGCCCGACCGCACCAAAAACCAGCGGTGGCTTAAAATGTCGGTGTTTTCGGAGCAGTACTTCTCCTTAAGCAAAAGCGACTCGGTAGGCACCAAAACCAACTCTTGGGGTTGGGTGGTGGATGCCGTGGCTACCTCTCAGGGCCCATTTGCTACCTACCGCTCTACCCTTACTACCTCCTCGGCCTTCATGCCCCTGCCCGACTCGCGCACGCTATTTCTGGATAATTACCGGGGTACTGCCTACGCCGGAGGTGGCCTGCGTTATGTAAAGGGCATTTTTCGGGGTATTGAATGGCGCACGGAGGCGTTTGCTCACGTACTAGTACGCCCGTGGGAGCAGGTGCCCGAAAACCCCGTGCTGGTGCGCCGCAAAAACACAGTGAGCCGCCCCTACCTTACCCTCATGACCGGCCTAGTGTATCAGACACCCGTCGGCCCGCTGTCGGTGCAGGCTATTCATTACGACGACCGGAACCACCGTTTCGGGGTTTTCGCACACATCGGCTACGTCCTTTTCCGCGACCGTTCGTTGGAGTAGCGCGGCCCGTTTAAAACCAATGAAGAGGTTGAGTCCGCGACCGGCCTAGGGCAGTTGCGGGCTCAACCCCTTCGCTGTTTGGTGCCCGCTTATGCGGCCTGTTCATCGGGGTAGTGTGGGGGTTCTTCGCCGGGCGAGTGAGGGGAGGAAGGACTGGGGCCGCAGCCGGCCAGAATAGCACACTCCAGGTCTTCGCCATGATAAAAGCGCCGGAACAGCACCGTAACCAGCCACATAGCCAGCGGTGGCGCCACAAAATATACCCACAGGCCTTCATACTTATTAGCGGCTACGGCAGTGCCCAAGGAGCGGGCCGGGTTCAGGCTCATGCCCGACAAGGGTGCCTCCACTATGATGTATAGCGCCAACAACGCCCCAATCAGCCAGCCGGCGCGCTCCTTAAACCGGCGCGAGTGCAGGGCCGACAGCAGCACTCCCATCAGAATAAAAGAGATGATGAACTCGCCGGCGAAGGCCAGCGCCACGCCCCCTGGTTCGGGTTTAGGCTCCGTAACGGTGAACTTTACGGCCGGGTGCGCATACCACTCACCCAGAACTTCCCGCATCAGCAAAGCCGCTACTAGGGCCCCCAGCACCTGAAACCCTACATACCAAACGGCATCGGGGGTGCGGAGCTTACCTAACTGCCAGAAGGCCAGCGTCACGGCCGGATTGATGTGGGCGCCGGAACGCTTTCCCCAGGGGCTGTACACAATCAGCAGAATAACCACGGCCATGCCCAGCCCCAGCAGTACACGCCGCCCAAGCGGGGTAGCCGGCACTACCGGAGTCAGTGGCGACTCCGGATGCTCTAGCAGCACTGTAAGGGAGCCGGCACAGATTATGAAAAAGGCAATGCCGGCTGCTTCCGCCACATAATGCGCCCAATGGCGGCGCAAGGCAGCATACAAGCGAACAGCAAAGGACATAGGCGGCAGGTTCAGAGGCAGCAGATACCTAGTACAACGCGCCTGGCCCGTGGTGGTTACCTATACAAGACCTAGCAACGGAAGACTAGGGTTGCACCAGAATCAACGCCGAGGAAGCCGGAACCTCCACCATCATAGTTTCTCCAGCGCCTTCTACCGCCCTGATTCCTTGCAGATTAATCTGGTCGGCGGCAAGTACCACCGAGTAGCGGCCACCCGGAATAGGCAGACTAGCGGGTTGGCGGTTGCCATTGAACAGCACCACAATGTTGTTCCAGGCATCATCGCCAGCATGGCCTTTCAGGCGATACCCAAGGGTAGTAGCCGGCAGATTGGGCAGGAACTCCAGGTGCTGCTGCACCAGCTCCTGGGTAGGCAGCCGAAAGGCTGGATGCGCCCGGCGCATGGCAATGAGCTGGCGGTAAAACTGATTGATGCGCTGATACTTGGCTTTGCGCGCCCAGTCGAGCTGGTTTACGCTGTCGGGCAGGTTGAACGAGTTGTGCGAGCCGCCTTTGGTGCGCAGGAAATCATCTCCAACGGGCAGAAACGGAATACCCTGCGAAGTAAACACGATGACGTTGCTGAGCAAATCCATCCGGATTAGCTCTTCTTCCGAAGCGCCAGGATTAGCCACCACGAGCTTATCCCACAACACCCGATCATCGTGACAGGCTACGTAGTTGATGGCCTGCATGGGCGAGTTGGCCCAAGGCGCTTTTGAGTAATTTACCTTGCTGTAGTCGAGCTGCGGATGTTGGGTGGCGCCCACAATACCGAATTTCACACTTTCTTCAAGGCCTGTTTGGCCGCTGGCAAAACCGCGTTCTGTCTGGCGGGCGAAGTGACCTTTCACACCGTCGCGCAACTCATCTCCGAAGGCGGCAATGCGGTCGAGCTTCGGCACGTTGGCTTTCAGGGCACGTTCGGCCTCGGGCAAGGGGCTGGCACCAGCCGCCCAGCCTTCGCCATACACCAAGATGCTGTGGTCAATCTGGTCCAGGGCTACGCGCACCGAGCGCATGGTGCGAATGTCCAGAATGCCCATCAGGTCAAACCGGAACCCATCCACGTGAAACTCGCGTGCCCAGTACGCCACCGACTCCACGATGAGCTTCCGCACCATGGGCCGCTCCGAGGCCACCTCGTTGCCGCAGGCCGAGGAGTTGGAATACGAGCCATCGGGGTTGTGGCGGTAGTAGTAGCCGGGCACCAACTGCTCGAAGGAGCTGCGGGCGGCATCGGCGGTGTGGTTATACACCACATCCAGCACCAGCCGCAGGCCGCGGTTGTGCATGGCCTGCACCATTTGCTTCATTTCCTTGATGCGGGCGGCGGGGTCAGCGGGGTCGGTGGCGAAGGAGCCTTCAGGCGCGGAATAGTGAAGCGGATCGTAGCCCCAGTTGTAGTGGTTTTCGTGTAGCCGGCTTTCATCTACGGAGGCATGGTCATTGGTGGGCAGCACATGCACGTGCGTGAGGCCTAGCTCGGTGAGGTGGTCAAGGCCCGTCCGGACGCCACCCGGACCGCGGGTTCCGGTTTCGGCCACACCTAGGAATTTGCCTTTGTGCTGCACCCCCGACTGTGGATGCATGGTCAGGTCGCGGATGTGCAGCTCCCCAATTACAATATCGGTGGGGTGCTTCATTTTGGGGCGGTAATCCTCATCCCACTGCGGCGGGCTAGCGGTGGCAGGGTCGAGCAGGGCGCCACGTTGTCCGTTCAGGCCCACTGCGTGCACGTAGGGGTCTGGCACTTCGGCCATCTGCTTGCCCTTAATGGTGGCTTGCACCACATAAAAACGGCCGGGCGGCTGGGCCGGCAAGGTGTAAAGCCAGGTGCCACCCACTGATTTCTGCATAGCGTACTCGGCCACTGGCTCGCCCCCGGTTCCTGCTGCGTACAGCTTGAGCGCCAGTGCTTCCGCTGTAGGCGCCCACACGCGCAGTTGCGCCTGGCCGCGCACAAAAGTCAGGCCCAAGTCGGGGCCATCATAGGTAGGGTACGCGGCGTACGCATCCGTTACGCGGGCCGTGCGGCAGGTGGTAAGAGTAGTCAGGGCCAGGAGCAAGGGTAGCAGAAACCAGAATTTCATACGGGGCGGGAATGAGCCCGTAAGTTCGGAGTTTTCGGCTGGAGCGCGAAGCACTCGATTTACAGCTTCACTACCCCTAGGAACTAGCGCGAACCCATCCATACGGCGCTGCTTTACTAGGTAGCAGCGCCTAGTAAAGTGTCAGAAGGCCTGTGCCTCAACTTCCTACTAGGCCGCAGGCAAGCCCTATAGCCTTCTGACAAACGTCCGCAATAGCTCGGCCACCTCCTCTGGCGCCTCGTAGGGCAGCAGATGCCCAGCGCCACCAATAATTTCCAGAGGGGTTCCCGTTGGCAGCAAGGGTAGTGTTTCCAGCCCATGCACCGAAGGCGACATCACGTTATCTTGGTCGCCGGCTAGTATGGTACAGGGTATGTGCACATTGTACATCTGGGCGCTTATGTCTTCGCGGCTACCGTGCAGTAGCCAGGCGTCCCAGGCCAGCCGGGTGCTGCGCAGGTTATCTTCCAGAATTTGCTGTCGGATTGCCTCCGGCAGAGGCCTAGCGGTGATATTCTGCAAGGTTTTTTCGGCTTCCGTTTGCTTACCGTAGGCGCGCATACTGCTCATTCGGTCGCTGTCGGTCATGGGTTCCGGCGAAGGAGGCGAGGGGCTGAGCAGCGCTACTCCGGCCAACCCTTTGGGTTGGCGGGCAGCCAAGGCCAGGGCAATTTTGCCACCCATGCTATGCCCTACCAGCACATATCGTTCTACTTGCTTTTCAGCTACAAACGCGGCTACCTGGTTGGCATAGGCATCTAGCGAAAAACTGAGCATCTCTGGGGTTGGTGCTTCCCCGAAGCCTAGTAAATCGGGGGCTAGAAAGGGATAATCGGGGGCCAGCAGCTCGGCTACGCGTTGAAACTCACGGCCGGAGCCGGCCCAATAGTGCAGGCCAATAAAGGTAAGCGCAGGTACAGCAGGCATATGGAGGGAGCAAGATGATACCCTTACCTCGCCTGCACAAGCGCACTGCTGCAGCCGGGGGTGGGGTACCGGCTGTACGTAAATTCGGCGGGTTACAGCCGAGCTGGGCCTGCCAGTTTCTCCAAAGCAGCCTTGAACTCAGGCGTATCGTAGTCGGCCATACCCTCGTGGCGGGCTGCTATCTGCCCATCGGGGCCCAGGATAATGGTAGTCGGAATGGCCTGCGAGTCGAAAGCCGGTGGCAGCGGACCAGTTGGGAAATACACCGGAAAGGTATAGCCGCGGCGTTCCACCAACCGGCGCGCTTTAGCCGCATTCTGGTCCATCGACAGCATCACGAAAGCGACCTTCCGCTTATCAACCTGGTTGTAAAGCTTCTGCAAGCCTGGCATTTCAGCTACGCAGGGCGGGCACCAACTGGCCCACAAGTTTACTAGCACCACTTTGCCTTGTAAGTCGCGCAGGTTCACAACTTTGCCGTCTAGAGTGAGGAGCGGCAGGTTGTGTGGGTAAGTGCCTGCCGTTAGCTTCACGGGGGTTTGGGCCGGAGCGGCAGGTAGCATAGGGCGCCACAGGCCAGTAGCCAGCAGCGCGCGTTGCATTCCGCCCAATACCGGCGTACGTAGGTCGGTGGCCAGTATCACCAGGAAGGCAACCAGCCCTACCCATTGGGCAGCGGTGGTCCATTTTATTTTCGAGAACTGCATAGTTGGTAGCTAGAATAAGCCAACAAGGTAGGGCTGAGGATGAGTTCAGCCGTGCACTTGCCCTAGTACAGCTCCCTAACGTACCTCCTTGATGCAGCCATGCATTCTAGGTACCGAATATTATTTCCATCGAATTTTCTGACCGGCTTTACCCGCATGCAGGCGCTCCGGCACTTGGCTCAGAATAATATCGCGGAGAGTAGCAAGCAGCGGCAGACGCACAAAGCCGTGGTGTACCACGAGGCTGATTTCGCGCACAGGCTCAGGCGCTTCAAAACGCTTCACCATGGGGTTGTTTAGCTCAGGCAGCACCGATAACTCGGGCACTAGCGTGTAGCCGTGGTTGTGGCGTACCAACTGCTTGAGGGTTTCAATGGAGCCGCTTTCGTAGGTGAAGGGCCGGGTAGTATCAACTGGGGCTGGTGAGCAGATGTTGAGCACCTGATGGCGGAAGCAGTGGCCTTCCTGTAGCAGCCACAACCCCGGCGCGCCCATATCCTGGGGGCTGATGGTGGCCTGCGAATACAGCTCATGATTTTCGGAGATGTAGCCCAGAAACGGCTCTTCCAGCACCGGAATCTCGCGCAGCTGCCGGTCATCGAGGGGCGTTACCAACAGGCCAATATCTAGCTGGTTATCCTTGAGCTGCTGCATGATTTGCGCCGACTGCAGCTCCTCTACCTGCACCCGCAGTTGGGGGTAGCGCTCCACTAGCTCCACCAGAAACAGCGGCACCAAGTAGGGCGCCAGCGTCGGGATAATGCCCAGGCGCAGCTCGCCTACTAGCTCGTCTTTCTCTACCTGCACTACCTCACGCAGCTGTTTCACCTCGCGCAGCACCTGCCGGGCCTGCTGCACCACTTTCTCCCCTACCGCGGTGGGCTGCACGCCCTTGGTGGTACGGTCAAAAAGGAGCACACCTAGCTCTTCTTCCAGCTTCTGAAGCTGCATGCTAAGTGTGGGCTGCGTGACGTGGCATTTCTCGGCGGCCAGCACAAACTGCCGGTGCGTGTCGAGGGCTACTAGGTACTCCAACTGCTGAATGTTCATGCCACGAATATAGACACACGCTATAGTAGTATAAAAATAATCGATTTTCCTTATACATAACTAAGCTCAACCTTTGCCCCAGATCTGCAGCCTCATTAGGCCGCAGCCAACCGCCGAGACCTCCTATACTACTTTCTCTTTTCCCCATGGAAGAATCAACCCAACCCAAGAAGCTGACCACCGCTTCTGGTCGCCCCATCTTTGATAATCAAAACACGCAGTCGGCCGGTGCGCGCGGTCCGCTGTTGCTCCAGGATTACTTCCTGCACGAGAAATCGGCCCACTTCAACCGCGAGCGTACCCCCGAGCGGGTGGTGCACGCCAAGGGTAGCGGCGCCTACGGCAAGTTCACCGTTACCCACGACATCACCCACCTGACCCGCGCCAAGCTCTTCAGCAAAGTGGGCAATGAGTGCAAGATGTTTGCCCGTTTCAGCACGGTAGGCGGCGAGAAAGGCTCGGCCGACACCGAGCGCGACCCGCGCGGCTTCGCCCTGAAATTCTACACCGAAGACGGCAACTGGGACCTGGTGGGCAATAACACGCCCGTGTTCTTCGTGAAGGATCCCATCAAGTTCATGGACTTCATCCATACTCAGAAACGGGAGGCGCGCAGCAACCTGAAGTCGCCCACGATGATGTGGGACTACTGGAGCCTGAATCCCGAGAGCCTGCATCAGGTCACCATCCTGATGTCGGACCGCGGCACGCCCTACGGTTACCGCCACATGCACGGCTACGGTTCGCACACGTTCTCGCTTATTAATACTCAGAACGAGCGGGTGTGGGTGAAATTCCACTTCCGTACCCAGCAAGGCGTAAAGAACCTCACCAGCGAAGAGGCTACCCGCCTAAAAGGCGAAAACCCCGATTTCGCGCAGCAGGACCTGATTGAAGCCATCGACAACGGCAACTTCCCGAAGTGGACGATGTTCATCCAAACCATGACCGAGGAGCAGGCCTGCGACTTCCGCTGGAACCCCTTCGACCTGACCAAAGTGTGGCCCCAAGGCGAATTCCCACTGCAGGAAGTAGGCGTGATGGAGCTAAACCAGGTGCCCGTAAACTACCATGCTCACGTAGAGCAGTCGGCTTTCGCGCCGGCTCACGTGGTAGACGGCATCGGCTACTCGCCCGATAAAATGCTGCAGGGCCGTATCCTGAGCTACCCCGATGCCCAGCGTTACCGCATTGGCGCCAACTACGAGCACCTACCCGTAAATGCCTGCCCCTTCGGCTTCAGCAACTACCAGCGCGACGGCCACATGGCCCTCGGCGACAACGGTGGCCCCGGCCCAAACTACTTCCCCAACTCCTTCGACGGCCCCGTAGAGGACAAAACCCAAGGTGAGCCCGCCCAGGAGCTCGACGGCTTTGCTGCCCGCTACGACCGCAACGAAGGCCCCGGCAACGACGACCACTACACGCAAGCCGGCAACCTCTTCCGCCTCCTCGACGCCCAGGCCCAGCGCAACCTCATCGACAATGTAGTGGGCTCCATGAGCGGCATCAACGGCCCGAAAAAGGACCTCATCACCCAGCGCCAACTCTGCCACTGGTTCCGCGCCGATATCCGCCTAGGTATGGCCATTGCCAAAGGCCTAGGCGTGGATGTAGAGATACCAACCCAGCACCCACAGCCTGCCGAAGCAGCTGTGTAAATACCCAGACCTCGCACACCATTGCAACAAAACAGCCGCTCCTGATACCCGGAGCGGCTGTTTGTTTTTGGTAGCACTAGACCTAGAGGCTAGAAAGCTAGTTCCCCTCCTCAGATGAGGAGGGGTTAGGGGTGGTTGACCAGTCGTTGAACGGCAACTAGTGTTAGATTCTAGCTCTAGTTTTTCAACCACCCCTAGCCCCTCCTCATCTGAGGAGGGGAACTAGCTTTCTAGCTTATAACGCCTTCTTCCGGCTTTCTTTAAACTTCTTTATCTGCGGGTCGATGATCTTTTTGTCGCCGACTACTACAATGGTCATAGCCTCGGGGCGGACGTATTTGCGGGCGGTTTCCGAGACTTGCTGGGGCGTGACGGCGTTGATGTTCTTCACCTGCTCGGTGAGGTAGCTGTCGGGGAGGCCGTGCAGGTCGAGGGTGTTGAGCTGACCGATGATGCCTCCCGGCGTAGAGTTGCGCAGTACGAATAGGCCCGACTCATAATTCTGGATGCCTTTTAACTCCTCCGCGGTGGGCGGGGTTTTCTGGAGGCGCTCAATCTCGTACACGATTTCCTTGAGGGAGTTGCCGGTTTCCTGGGTCGTTACATCGGCGTTCTGGCTCCAGTTGCCGGCACGATAATGCGTTTCGATGAAGCTGTAAGGTGAATACGTGTAGCCTTTGTCTTCGCGGATGTTGCGCGTGATGCGCGAGCCGAAGGAGCCGCCCAGCAGAGAGTTCATCACCCGCACCTTCATATAGTCGGGGTGCGAGGGGTCTACCACGGGCATCCCGATGACGATAGTGGATTGGGGCGCGCTAGGCCTGTCTAGCGTGATTACATCGGGACGGATTTGAGCTTTGGCAATTTCAATGTGGGGTACTGGGCCTTTAGCCCAGTCGCTCCAGCTTTTGGTGATGGCGTCGCGCAGGGCCGCTTGGTCGAACTTGCCGGCTACGTACACACTGGTGCGCTGGGCACCATACTGGCTTTGGTAGAAGGCTTTCACCTGCTCCATCGTGAGGGCGTCGATGGCCGCATCGGTGGGGAGTGGCCTACCGTAGGGGTGGTTGCCGTAGAGCGCAGCGGTAAACTTTTGCCGGGCTTGGGTGCCGGGTTGGGCGCGGGCTAGGTTCATCTGGCGCTTAAAGTCGCTCTTGATGCGAGGCAGTTCACTGGCCGGCAATGCTGGGTGCTGCACCACGTCAGCCAGCAGCATAGCCAGTTGCGGCGCATACTCCGAGAGGCAGGAAGCCCAAATATTAGTTTGATCCTGCCCTACGGAGATGTTCAGAGAACCACCCATTCGGGCTACTTTATCGGCTAGTTGGGTGGCATTGAGGGTAGTAGTGCCCTCGTTCATCAACTTACCCACTAAGTCGGCTACGCCTACCTGGTCGGTGGCTTCGTGCACATTGCCCGCTTGAATAGAAACCATCATGGTTACTTTGGGCACTTGGCCGTAGGGCACCAACTTGGCTTTCAAGCCATTCGGCAATTCAAACTCTTCCTTGGCAGGCAAGGCAAAGTCGCGGGGCGTGCCACCGGCCGGAGGCGTTTCTTTGGGCTTTGTGGCAACCGGCGCCGCGGCCGCTGGCTTAGCCGCCGTAGCTGGTTTGGCGGCCGGTTTCTTTTGAGCTGAGGCTTCTAGGCCAGTGGAGAGTAGGGCGGCGCTTAGCAACCCGAGATACAGTGTTTTCATAGGTCGGGTTAGCTTTTAGCCAGTGGGTTTACTACCACAATCGTGCGATTGGTGGGGCGCAGATATTCCTGAATAGTGCGTTGCATCACCTCAGGCGTGATTTTGCGGAACTCATCTTCCAGCTTATTGATGCGCGAAGGGTCGTTATCAAACAGCGCAAAAGCGGCTAGCATATCGGCGCGGCCAAAGTTATCGGAGCCGGAAAGCTGGTCGTAGAGGTTGGAGCGGAGCTTCACCACGGCCAAATCCAGCGTCGATTGGTCGATGCCACCTTTAGCTAAGCGGTTGATTTCCTGATCCAACACGCTCACCACGGAATCAGATTTCACGGTTTGGTCGTACACGAGGTTGCCCATCCAAAGCATGGGGCCGGCGTAGTTGAAGGCATTGCCGAGGTAGTTGATGCCGCCGCTTACGTCGTCGGTGAGGCCACGCTTTTGCACCATGGCCTGGTAAAGCCGCGAGTCTTTGCCCTGCAGCAGAATCTGGTCGAGCAGGATGAGGGCGTAGTACTCGGGCGTGTTGCGCTCGGGCATATGGTAGGCGAAGGCCAGGGCCGGTTTGGTGGCTAGCTTATCGTCTTTGGTGAAGCGCTGCTCCTTTTCCTGGCGCGGCTCGGTAAGGTCGGGCTTGGGTGGCTGCGTCACGGCCGGAATGTTGCCAAAGTACTTCTCTACCCATGCTTTGGCCTCGGCGGGCTCAAAGTCACCGACTACGGCCAGGGCGGCATTGTTGGGCGCATAGTAGGTCTTGAAAAACTGCTGCGCATCTTCCAGCGTGGCGGCATCGAGGTCTTTCAGGTCGCCGTAGAAGTTGTGGGCATTGTTCCAGTTTTTGTTGGCGTACTGGGGCATATCCAGCCACGGGAATCCGCCGTAGGGTTGGTTGAGCACGTTTACGCGCACCTCGTTTTTCACTACCCCTTGCTGGTTCGTGAGGTTGGCCTGGTTGATGGCGAGGCCCCGCATTCGGTCGGCCTCCGCCCAGAGCATGGTTTCGAGCTTGTGGGCGGGCACTACCTCGAAGTAGTTGGTGAAGTCGAAGCGAGTAGAGCCGTTCAGGATGCCGCCATTCTTTTGAATGAGCTGAATGAACTCCATCTTCCCTAGGTTCTGCGAGCCCTGAAACATCAGGTGCTCAAACAAATGCGCAAACCCAGTGCGGTTGCGGGGCTCATTCCGAAACCCAATGTTGTAGTAGGCCGCTACCGTAGCCGTTGGGGCCGTGTGGTCGGGCGAGAGCACCACTTTCAGGCCATTCGGCAGCGTGTAGTACTCTACCGGAATCTGAAACGACGAGACAGCGGGCTGGGCCGGCGCTGCTTCGGCGGTGGGCGGAGGGGTGGCGCTGGTGCTGGCCACTGAGGTAGCCTTGGGGCTACAAGCGCCCAGGGTCAGCAGGAAGGCCGCGCTCCAACCCAATGCGTGGCCTAGGGGAGTAATTAGCTTCATAGTCAGAGAGGTAGTAGGGTAGAGAATCAGGAATCGACACCAACCTACATAATCTAACGCAAAGAATTAATCCTACCTTATATAAGAATAGTTGTTTATCAACGAACATGGCCTAGCAGGGGGTTCGCAGCTAGTTTTGATCAACGAATACGGGCGCTTTAGCGCTAACAGTGGCCTAGGCAGTATTACGGCAAGAACGAGGCTCCCCTCCTCAGATGATTCCGCGCATCAAGCGGCGAGGGGTTGGGGGTGGTTGATCGGAGCTTTGATTTACAAGGACCGTCATGCTGAGCGGAGTCGAAGCATCTCTACCGCTGGCTAACTAACTGGCCTAGGCCTATCCAGACGAAGCGGTAGAGATGCTTCGACAAGCTCAGCATGACAACGATTTTGTTCTAAGCCACTTCAACCACCCCCAGCCCCTCCTCATCTGAGGAGGGGGGTGCCGTTCTGTTTTGCTATTAAGCTAGGCCAGTCTTACTTCTCTACCTTCAGAGTGGCGGGGCGGGAGGTGAATTCGAACATTTCGCCGTGGGGCATGATTGTGATTTGGCCGAACTCGCGGATCATCATCTTGTAGCTCTCCCCTACCGGGCGGATGTTGCGGTCGAGGTCGTAGAGGCCGCAGGCATTGACACTTAGCCGCTTTTCAGCGAGACTGATGTCCCAGTCGAGCTGATCGAGGAGGCTATACCACGTGAAGCCAACGACCGGCACGCCGTCTTGGCGGATGCGCTGCACGTTTACCCACTGCTTCCAAAGCCAGCACTCGGCATCTTTGGCGTTGAAGGTGTTGGTTTCGGTGTGGAACACAGGCTTGCGGTAGCGCTCATAGTACTGGCGCGTCATGGTGTACCAACCCAGCACGTCTTCGGCAGCGCACCAGTCGCCGTTGGGCTTGATAATCCGTTCGTTGCGGCCGTAGTAGTCGTTGCCCATGATCTGGTAACCGGGCGGCTCGCCAGCCATAAACCAGTCGAGCTCTTGGCGCGTCATGCCGTTATCGAGGCAGTAGAGCAGCACTTCTGAATCCAAGGGATGAGCATAGAGCAAATCCAAAGACAGGAAGCGCAGCTTGTTGATCAGGCAAATTTCTGGGGTAGGCACGGCGCGCATCTCGTGGATGTACTCCGCCGATTCGCTTTGCACTATGATACAGTCGGGGCGGTACTTGGCAATCTGCTGATTGCCCATGATGCTGGCCGCCGTAATGTGCTTCATCGCCGTAATGAATGCCCGGTCATCCTTGAGTTGCTCGTTCCAAATGCCATCTTTAGCCGATGCCCGGGCCGTTACATATATCTCGTTTACAGGCGTATAGAAGCGCACCCAGGGGTAGCGCCGGGCCACGGCTCCGCAGTACTCGGCGAAGTGCACGGGCAATTCGGGGTTCTGGAAGTTACCAATCCAGTCGGGCACGCCGAAGTGCATCAGATCCAAGATGGGCGTGATACCCAGGCGCTGAATTTCCGCCATGGCCTTATCGGCAAACTCCCAATCGAACTTGCCCGGCGCTTTATGGATGAGGTAGTACGGCAGGTTATAACGCAGCACCTTCAGGCCCATTTCCTTTACTAGGGCTAGGTCTTCCTTGTACCGATTGTAGTGGTCGGTTTCGGCCAGCAAGTCGCGCCGAATGGTGCCGTTGGCAATAGTGGGGTAAGAGCACTCGATGCCGGTGGCAAACATGAAGTTGCCCGGACTATTAGTCGGTAGGCCACTCCCGTCATGACCGGCCGCCCCTCCGTACTCGTCGCCCTCATAGAGGCCGTCGCCGAAGTGGTCTTTTATGTGCGTTAGGAAGCTTTTGGCCATGAGAAATGAAGGGGAGCTAATGGGTTACTACCCATCCAGCCGCTGCTGAGCGGCCAGGAATTTATCGGCGGTGCGCAGGCTGAGGGCCATGATGGTGAGAGCTGGGTTGACGCTGAGGGCGCTGGGGAAGACGGAGTTGTCGCAGATGTAAAGGTTGGGCACATCGAAGGCACGGCCGTCAGCATTTACTACGGCATCGTCGCCGGAAAGGCCCATGCGGGCGGTACCGATGGTGTGCGCATAGCGCTCAAACGCCCAGATGTCGCGGGCGCCAGCGCCTTCCCAAATCTGGCGCATCAGCTTTTCGGCATGGGCATTCATGCGCTGCTCGTTTTCTTGGGCCGTGAAGTGCACGCGCGGTTTGGGCAGCCCGCGAGCGTCTTTCTCCTCTGCTAGCTCCAGGAAATTAGCCTCGTGGGGCAGACAGTCGCCGAGAATATTGATGCCGGCTGTGTTGTTGTACGTGCGCATATACTCACGAAGGGGCTGGCCCCAAAGCTTGCGCTTGCGCACCATTTGGGAGGCAAACGTGACGGGCATCACCCCAATGCTTTGCAGCAGATAGCCGCCGGCAAAATCGGCATCGCTAGGCCGGTGCGTATCCTCGGAAATAAGCCCACCCGGGATGCCCTTGTAGGGCCGGATGTCTTCGTCGAATGTGCCCCACACCTGCATGCCGGGGTGCGCCATGAAGTTCTTGCCGACTTGTCCGCTGGTAAGTGCTAGCTCGTTGAGCAGCAGCAACCGTGGCGTTTCTACGGCTCCGGCACACAGGAACAGATGGCGGCAGCGCTGGCGCTTTTGCTCACCGTGCTGGGTGTAGACAACCGCCGTGACGCGGCCCTTAGCATCGCGCTCAATCTCCGTCACAAACGCGTCGGCCCGGATTTCGGCGCCGTAGGCCTCTGCCAAGGGCAGGAAGGTAACGTCCATGCTGGCTTTGGCGCCGCGGTTGCAGCCGGCCTGGCAAAAGCCCCGATTGGTGCAGGCCTCGCGCCAGCCAATACCCTCCTGGTAGTATCGCGCCGACAGTGCCGCATTGGCCGCTGGCGACGTTTGGATGCCTAGGCCAGCACACGCTTTCTGCATGAGCAGCGCCGCGCCATTGAGCGGCAGTGGAGCCAGCGGGTAGCCTTTGCGGCGCTTGGCATCCCAGGGGTACGGTGTGGGCCCGCTGATGCCCAGGAAGTGTTCCAGCTCCTCGTAGTAAGGCTCTAGCTCCTCAATCCCGAAAGGCCAGTCGACACCCTTCCCAAAATCGGTGAACAGTTGCAGGTCGCCGCGGTGGGCGCGGGGCGTATAGGCAGTGTAGTGCAGCGTAGAGCCGCCCACGCCGGTACCGGAGTTGTTATTGCCAAACGAAACCGGGTTCTGGCCGGCCGACAGGCGCTCATCGTTCCAGAACAGGAAGTGCTGAGCCTTTTCGTCGGTGGCGTAGTCCTTGGTGGGGTCGCGCCTAGGTCCGGCTTCCAGCGCAACCACTTTTAGGCCAGCCATGGCCAGGCGCGCCAGCAAGGGCGCACCGCCGGCGCCAGTACCAATTACCACACAGTCTACTTCATCTTCTGTGTCAGGAAGCGGGGCGGGCTGTTCTAGTTCAATAGGTGCTGCTGGCGCGGCTTCGTTATCGGCTAGTATGCTTTTGAGCAAAGGATCCTGAATTTCGGGCTTTACCGGGTTCAGCACACCTTCTTCGGCTACTTCTTCGTCAGGCATAAAGTGAAATAGTGGGTGGTGAAATGATAAACTGTGAGCGGCTGAATTAGCAGCTTTACAAAGCGCCAAACTCGCTATTCAGCCAGCACTCTATTTCACCGCTTCCGGCTCGCGGGCATCTAGCTGGTTGGGCTCGATGTGGGTCCAACCGGGCACGTCGGCCATGCCCACATACCCTATTTCTTCCTGGGCTAAGGGGTGCGAGTAATAGGCCTCCGTTAGCTCAGCCAGCAATTCTTCAAAAAAGCGGGTAACTGGGAGCTGTTGCCAGTTTTCGCCGGGAGCATTGGCCAGAGCTACGGCCTCAATAACTTGGTCTTGCTCGGCTTCTGTGAGTTCCGTAAACAGCCGCTGAAACTGTGCCTGCGCCGCTTGGTTGATGCCGCCTAGGCCTAGGCGGTACGCTTCGCGGTCGGGGGGCATGGCATCGTAGCGCCACCCATCGGAGTCACCTTCTGCCAGGCGTTTATCGACCACTGGGGCTAGCTCAATCGGCTCCGCACGGTCGGGTTGCGGGTAGATGCGAGCCGCCACGGCGCGCAGCAACTCGTAAGTAGCAGCATCAAAAAACTGGGGCGTATAGGGCGCGTTGTCGAGGCGGGGCAATAGGGCCGCGCGGGTAGCTTCCGTCACCAGGTCGGTTTGGAGCAAGGCGCGCACGGTGCCTTCGGGATAGTGAGGGGAAGCCATGGGAAGTAGAATCAGCCGTGAGATACAAGGGCTACTGCTATACTGACGAGCTAGGCCAGCCGAATGTTTTAGCTGAACAATAAAAGCGCCTTTCCTGAGCAGAGAAGGCGCTTTTATGAATCATGTCTAGGTTAGCAAAAAAGACCGTCCTGCTAAGCGCAGCCGAAGCATCTCTACCGGTTCGTCGCTGTTCTAGGCCAGTTGATTGGCCAGAGGTAGAGATGCTTCGACAAGCGGACGCCAGATCAAGCATGACGGTCTCACTCATGGGCGCGAGCCACACCTAGTGTATCCTCATTACTTCTCCTACTGGTCGCTGCTCATCTTGCCGCCCGTTACGTGCACCAAGGAGCCCGTCATGAAGGAGCCATCTTGGGAAGCCAGCAGCACGTAGGCCGGAGCCAGTTCCTCGGGCTGGCCGGGGCGAGCTAGGGCCACTTCGTAGCCGAACTTTTCGATTTCCTCGCGGGGCATAGTTCCGGGAATGTTCGGCGTCCAGACGGGGCCGGGCACTACGCAGTTCACCCGGATGCCCCTCTCGCCGAGGTAGGTAGCCAGGCTTTTGGTAAGGGCGTGAATGGCCGATTTGGAGCTAGCGTAATCGATCAAAATCGGAATGCCAGTGAGGCCTACGATGCTGCCCGTGTTGATGATGCAGTCGTCCTTTTTGAGGTGCGGAATGGCAGCTTGCGCCATCCAGATGTAGCCCAGAATGTTGGTATCGAAAGTGCGCCGGATTTGCTCCTCAGGTATGTCCTCGAACTTTTCGGCGCTCATCTGGAAGGCCGCGTTGTTGACGAGGATGTTGAGGCCGCCCAGCTCTTTGCGAGTCAGGCGCACGGCTTGTTTGCACTGCTCGGGGTCGCGCACATCTAGCTGCAGCAGCAGGCACTGGCGGTTTTGGGCTTCCACGAGGCGCTTAGTTTCCTCGGCATCCACGGTGTTTTCGTTATAGAGCACCGCCACGTTGGCGCCTTCCATGGCAAATGCTACTGCCACCGCCCGCCCGATGCCCGAATCGGCGCCGGTTATGAGGGCAATTTTGTCTTGCAGCTTGCCGGCGGCTCTGTAAGTGGAGAAGCTCATGGCGGGCTGCAGCTTCATATCGGCTTGCTTGCCGGGGTAGGGCAACTTTTGCGCGTGTTCCTTCATCTCCTTAGCCGTAGGCCGCTTCACAGGTTTGGGGGCCGCAGAGGCCGCAGCCGATGCTTTCTTGGCGGCAGGCGTAGCAGCAGACTTTTTGGTGGTTGCAGCCTTGGAAGCAGGCTTAGCAGAATCTGAAGAGGCAGAAGTTTTCTTAGCGGCCATCGGCGTAGTGGGATATAGTTGAGGTTTCTGCTTACGCAGATTTCGGCCTCGACAGCTAAAGCATTGGCTTACTAGGGTAGTCGTTCCATTCAACCTAGTGCCCTTGGTTACAAAGACCGTCATGCTGAGCTTGCCGAAATATCTCTCCCGCTTCGCTAGGCCAGTTGGATTAGCCAGAGGTAAAGATGCTTCGACAAGCGGACGCCAGATCAAGCATGACAGATAGTATGGGAAAGTCAGCACGCGAGATGTCTCGCCAAGCTCTACATGACGGCCTTATGAGGCATACAATTTTTCATAAAGCAAAAACCCGCCCCTGCTTGCGCCGAGACGGGTTTCCGTAAATCAGACTGGCCTAGGCCAGTTCAGTTAGTTGTTCTGATAATCAACGGGCTCTTTCACATCTACGCCTTGGTCTTGGAGGGAGGGGTAGTCGATGTAGCCTTTGTCGCCGGGCACGTAGAACGTGCTGGGGTCAGGGGTATTGAGGGCAGCCCCGATGCGGAAACGCTCCACTAGGTCGGGGTTGGCAATGAACGGTACGCCGAAAGCAATAACGTCGGCTTCGTTGTTGGCCAGCGCTTCTTCGGCGGTTTCCTGGGTGTAGCCACCGTTCAGGATAAAGGTGCCCTTGAAGATTTTGCGCAGGTGCGCGGCTACGGCCGGTACGCTAGGCTGAGCCATAGGATGACCGGGTAGCGCCTCAATTACGTGCAGGTAGGCCAGGTTGAACTGGTTGAGCTGCTCCGTAACATAACTGAAGGTTTTTACCGGGTCCGAGTCCTTGATGCTGGCGCTGCCCTGGGGCGACAGGCGAATGCCCACGCGGTCGGCACCCAACTCACCTATTACAGCCTGCACTACTTCTTTCACGAAGCGGGTGCGGTTTTCCAGGCTGCCGCCGTACTCGTCGGTGCGCTGGTTAGAGCCGTCCTGAATGAACTGGTCGAGCAAGTAGCCATTGGCCCCGTGGATTTCAGCGCCATCGAAGCCGGCCAACTTAGCGTTGCGAGCGGCCTGACGGAACTGGTCTACTACGCCTGGGATTTCGCTCAGATCCAACGCGCGTGGCGTAGGCACGTCTTCGAAGCCTTGACCCGTGAAGGCTTTGGCACCTTCGGGCTTAATGGCCGAGGGAGCTACGGGCAGCTCACCATTGTGGAAGAACGGGTGTGATACGCGGCCTACGTGCCAGAGCTGGATGAAAATGCGGCCTCCGGCGGCGTGCACGGCATCGGTTACTTTTTTCCAGCCAGCTACCTGCTCTTCAGAGTAGATGCCGGGGGTGTTGATATAGCCCACGCCCTGGGGCGACACCTGCGAACCTTCCGTGATAATCAGGCCGGCCGAGGCGCGCTGCACGTAGTATTTTACCACCGACTCCGTGGGTACGGTGGCCTCATTGGTGGCGCGGCTCCGCGTCATGGGGGCCATAGCAAAGCGGTTGGGCAGAGTAAGCGCGCCTACTTGTACAGGCGAGAAAAGATGGGGAGTGTGATTCATAGCAAAACAAAGTTTGGGAATCAGCTCCATGCCGATTCGCGAACTGTAACTGGTGTTGCTACATATATGTTTTCGTTTAGCTATATTTTTTTCGCCTTGCTCCCGATAACCAAGTAAGCTCGCAAGTGGCCTAGGTCCTGCTAGCGCCCGTATGCAGCGGGCTGCCGAAGCGCAAGTGCGCTATTGCACCATTACTTCCACCCGACGGTTGCGAGGGCGCTGCTGCGGGTCGCGGTTGTCGGCTACTGGCCTAGCACCCCCGTAGCCACGGGCTGTAAGCCGCACGGAATCTACACCCTGCTGCACCAAATACTGACGCACCACGCGGGCCCGCTGCTCCGAGAGGCGCAGGTTTAGGGCCGCTTCGCCCACATTGTCGGTATGTCCGGCAATTTCCAGCCGTAGGCCTGGTTGCTGGCGCAGAGTGCGGGCCAGGGAGTTTAGGGTGGGGCGCGAGCTAGGCAGCAGGGTTGCGGTGCTTTGGGTGAAGTACAGGTTGGGCAGCGTCACGGCGGCTCCTTTGCTGAGCGCCGTTAAGTCGGGCAATTCGTTGGCAACGGTATCAGGAGCAAGTGGTTTGGTGGGCTCGGGTTTTGGCGATGCTACTGGCCTAGCGCGGCGCGCCACCCGTGGCACTAAAGCAGTGGGCTTTACTACCGCTTTAGGGGCTAGCGCTGGAGGTGCTACCGGTGCTGGAGTAGGCGCCAGCGCTGCAGTGGCTTTGGGTTTGGATGGCGCGGCTTCTCTCAGCACTAGCACGTTACTAGGCAGCCTCTGGTACAGATTATCTGTCGGAATGGGCTGAGGCTCATCGGTTGTATTCGGCAGCTGCCAGGCCAACTGGGCTTTCGAATCCCGGTCGCTCTGGTAATACTCCACGCGCACCGCGTAGTAGCCGCCGGCCTTCATTTTGAGGTGCGCAACAGAGGTAGTAGCGGGCTGGTCGCGCCAGGAATCCAGCACCTTCTTCCCGCCTATCCAAACGCGCATACCATCATCGGTCGCAATCTGGAAGGTGTACAGGCCCGTTACGGGCGCGTAAATGTGGCCCGCCCAGCGCACAGAGAAGTATTCGCCCGGCACCCCCGGGCCCGGCGATACAAAATGGTCGCCGGTAGGCCCGATGGTCCAGTTGAAGTCGATGCCCGGGTCAGTGCGCGTCAGTACCAGCTTCTCGAACTTCTTGCCTTCATAGTACTGCCCGCGTAGGCCAGTACCCGGCTGGTGTTGAGCCAGCGCTAGGCCACTTACAAGCAGTAACCCGGCGGTTAGAGCTTTCTTATAAAGACTGGATAGTATCATAGCAGCAATAAGTTGTTAACGCATTGACCATAAGATGAACAGAAAATCAGGCGGCGCAAAATTTATTCAACGAGCCCGCCTCTCCTGTTCAACGAACCATTCTGCCAGGCCTATATAGTAGAGCGTGATAAATGCTGATATATCCTTAGACAGAGTGCAGCGAATTATCCCGCATGCTGACGTTGCCAAACTATACTGTGCTGCTTGATCTGGCGTCCGCGTAGTCGCAGCATCTCTACCTCTGACTCACGAAGTGGCCTAGGCCTCTGCGACGAAGCGGTAGAGATGCTTCGACTCCGCTCAGCATGACAACGATTTTGTTCTAGGCCTGCTCCAGGCTAAAACCTACTGGCCTAGGCCACTCCTTCAGCCTTCGGAATTGAAATTTGAAGATTCCCGTTGTATCTTCGCTGTGTTACTTATCCAGAAAGACCGAGGGATTGGGCCCTATGACGTCTTAGCAACCTGACTTAACACAAGGTGCTAACTCCCGTTTCAACGCAGCTTGCCTGCGTTGGAAGAAGATAAGTACAGGACTCGCGCCTCCACGCGGCTCTTTCTGGATAGGCACTTTTTCGCTGCCGATTTACTTGAAGAGCCGATATGCCGACCGTCACTACCTCCCCGCTCCACGATATTCTTGCCAAGCGCGTCCTGATTTTGGATGGCGCTATGGGCACCATGATTCAGCGCCACACGCTGACTGAGGAAGATTTCCGGGGCACCCGCTTTGCCGACCACCCGAAGCCACTGCGCGGCAATAACGACCTGCTTAGCATCACCCGGCCCGATATCATCAAAGGCATCCATGCCGACTACTTCGCGGCCGGCGCTGATATGGTGGAAACCAATACGTTCAGCGGCACCACCATCGCGCAGGCCGACTACGCCCTGGAGGATATTGTGTATGAACTCAACTATGAGTCGGCGCGCATTGCCAAGGAAATAGCCGACGAGTTTACAGCCCAAAATCCCGACAAGCCCCGCTTTGTGGCCGGCGCCATCGGGCCCACTAACCGCACCGCTAGCCTCTCTCCCGACGTTAACCGCCCCGGTTTCCGGGCCGTGACGTTTGACGAGCTGGCCACCGCCTACCACGAGCAAGTGCGCGGCCTGATTGATGGCGGCTCCGACGCCCTGCTCATCGAAACCATCTTCGACACGCTGAACGCCAAAGCGGCGCTGTATGCCGTGCAGAAGTTCTTCGATGAAGGTGGCCGCGTGGTGCCCGTCATGATTTCCGGCACCATTACCGATGCTTCTGGCCGCACCCTTTCGGGGCAGACGGTGGAGGCCTTCTGGAACTCTATCCGCCACCTGCCCCTGCTGAGCGTGGGCCTGAACTGCGCCCTCGGCGCCGATCAGCTGCAGGTCTACATCAAGGAGCTAAGCCGCATTGCGGATGTGCATATTTCGGCGTACCCAAATGCTGGCTTGCCCAACGCCTTCGGTGGCTACGATGAGTCGGCTCAGGAATTTGCGGGCGTAGTAGAAAACTACCTCAAAGAAGGCCTCGTGACGGTGGTGGGTGGCTGTTGTGGCACCACGCCCCAGCACATTGGTGAGCTGGCCCGTCTGGCGGAAAAGTATGAGCCCCGCAAGCTGCCGGAGCTACCCAAAGTAACGCGCCTTAGTGGCCTAGAGCCCTTCGGCATCACTGAAAACAGCCTGTTTGTGAACGTAGGTGAGCGGTGCAATGTGACCGGCTCCCGCGCCTTTGCTCGCCTTATCCGGACCGGCAACTACGAAGCCGCCCTGCAAGTAGCCCGCGACCAGGTGGAAGGTGGCGCCCAGGTAATCGACGTGAACATGGACGAAGGAATGCTCGACTCGGAGCAGGCCATGACCACGTTCCTGAACCTCATTGCCTCGGAGCCCGATATTTCGCGGGTGCCGATTATGATTGACTCCTCGAAGTGGAGCGTGCTGGAAGCTGGCCTCAAGTGTGTGCAGGGCAAGAGCATCGTAAACTCCATTTCGCTTAAGGAAGGCGAAGAAACCTTCAAGGAGCGGGCTCGCACCGTGCGCCAGTACGGCGCCGCCGTGGTGGTCATGGCCTTTGATGAGAACGGCCAGGCCGACACGCTAGAGAAGCGCATCGAAATCTGCCAGCGCAGCTACGATATCCTAGTGAATGAAGTAGGCTTCCCGGCCGAGGACATCATCTTCGACCCCAACATTCTGACGGTGGGCACCGGCATGGAGGAGCACCGTAACTACGCGCTGGACTTCATTGAGGCCGTCCGCTGGATCAAGCAGAACCTGCCCGGCGCCCTCACCAGCGGCGGCGTCAGCAACATCAGCTTCTCATACCGCGGCAACGACGTGGTGCGCGAGGCTATGCACTCGGCCTTCCTCTACCACGCCATTCAAGCTGGCCTCGACATGGGCATCGTGAACCCCAGCCAGCTGGCGGTGTACGATGAAGTACCCAAGGATCTGCTGGAACTGGTAGAAGACGTGCTGCTGAACCGCCGCCCCGATGCCACCGAGCGCCTCGTAGACTTTGCCGACACGGTAAAGCAGAAGGACAAAGTGGAGGTAGTAGCCGACGCTTGGCGCAGTCTGCCAGTGAAAGAGCGTCTGCAGCACGCCCTAGTGAAAGGCATTACGGAGTTCATCGACCAAGACACCGAGGAAGTGCGCCAGCAGGTTACTAGGCCACTTGAAGTGATTGAGGGCCCGCTAATGGCTGGCATGAACGTAGTTGGTGACCTGTTTGGCGCGGGCAAAATGTTCCTACCTCAGGTGGTGAAGTCGGCCCGCGTAATGAAGAAGGCAGTGGCCTACCTCGAGCCCTACCTGCTCGCCGACAAGCAAAGCGGCGACCGGCAAACGGCTGGTAAAATCCTGCTGGCCACCGTGAAAGGTGATGTGCACGACATCGGTAAGAACATCGTGGGCGTGGTGCTGGCTTGCAACAACTTTGACATCGTGGACCTGGGCGTTATGGTGCCTTTGGAGAAGATACTAGACGAAGCCGCCAAGCAGCAAGTAGACGTGATTGGCCTGAGCGGCCTGATTACGCCTTCGCTGGACGAAATGGTGTACGTGGCTCAGGAAATGGAAAAGCGTGGCCTTAAAACCCCGCTGCTCATTGGCGGCGCCACTACTTCCCGTTTGCATGCCGCCGTGAAAATTGCGCCTAACTACTCCGGCCCCGTAGTGCACGTAAACGATGCTTCCCGCTCCGTAGGCGTAGCCGCGGCTTTGCTGGGCTCCGCCGATGTGGAGTATGCTCGCACCGTGCGCGAGGAGTACCGCCAACTCCGCGAGGACTACGCCGGCCGCCAGCGTGATAAAAACTACCTGACTATTGAAGCCGCCCGCGAAAACGGATTCAAAGCCGATTGGGAAACCAGCCGCATTGTGAAGCCGAGCTTCCTGGGTACTAAAACACTGGAAGACTACCCGTTAGCTGAACTGGCCGAATACATCGACTGGACGCCCTTCTTCCAAACCTGGGAGCTGAAGGGCCGCTACCCCCGAATTCTCACCGATGAGAACGTGGGCGAAGCTGCCACCCAACTCTTCAACGACGCCCAGAAGCTGCTCAAGCAAATCATCGACGAGAAGCTGCTCACGGCCCGCGCCGTTATCGGTTTCTGGCCCGCCAACACCGTAGGCCACGATACCATCCAGATTTTCAAGGATGAAACCCGCGAGGAAATCCAGACCGAGTTCTTCACCCTGCGCCAGCAGAGCGAGAAAGCACCCGGTGTGCCCAACCTCGCCTTCTCCGACTTTGTGGCGCCCAAGGAAACCGGCCGCGAGGACTACATCGGCGGCTTTGCGGTAACGGCAGGCCTAGGCATTGAGAAGCTGCTGGAGAAGTACGAGCAGGAGCACGACGATTACTCCAGCATCATGGTGAAAGCCCTGGCCGACCGCCTCGCCGAGGCGTTTGCTGAGCGCCTGCACCAGCGGGTGCGCGAAGAGTTTTGGGGCTACGACCCAGCCGAGAACCTTTCCAACGAAGACCTCATTCAGGAGAAATACAAAGGCGTGCGTCCCGCTCCCGGCTACCCCGGCTGTCCCGACCATACCGAGAAAATTACCCTGTTTGAACTCCTCGACGCGGAGAATAACACCGGAATCCGTCTCACCGAGAACCTGGCCATGTACCCTGCTTCCTCGGTCAGCGGCCTTTACTACGCCCACCCCGATTCCCGTTACTTCGGTCTCGGCCGCATCGGCAAGGATCAGGTAGAAGACATTGCCGAACGGAAAAACATGCCACTGCCAGAGCTAGAGCGCTGGCTGGCTCCTAACCTAAACTACGACCCCGCCAGCGTGCCGGTGACGGCCCTCTAGGCCACTAAAACTAGTTCCTCTCCTCAGATGAGGAGGGGCTAGGGGTGGTTGAAAAACTAGAGCTAGTAACTAAGGCTAGTTATCAATCTAGGCCGCTTCAACCGCTCCCAACCCCTCCTCATCTGAGGAGGGGAGTTTAGATTACTACTCCCTCGACTCACTAGCCCCTAGCTGGTGCTCTATATGAAAGTAACCGAACACCTGACCCGCGCCGACGGCAAGACGCTGTTTTCCTTCGAGGTACTGCCCCCGAAGAAGGGCGAGAACATCCAGAACCTGTTCTCGAATATTGAGCCCCTGATGGAGTTCAAGCCGCCGTTTATTGACGTGACGTACCACCGCGAGGAGTACGTGTACCGCCAGCACCCCAACGGGTTTCTGGAGAAGAAAACCGTGCGCAAGCGCCCCGGCACGGTAGGTATTTGCGCCGCCATCAAGAACCGCTTCGATGTGGACACGGTGCCTCACCTGATCTGCGGGGGCTTCTCGAAGGAGGAAACCGAAAACGCGCTCATCGACCTGCACTTCCTGGGCATTGACAACGTGCTAGCCCTGCGTGGCGACCCAATCAAGTCGGAAGGACACTTCAAGCCGGACCCCGACGGGCATGCCTACGCCGCCGACCTCATTGGGCAGGTGGCGGACCTGAACAAAGGCGCATATCTAGATGAGGAGCAAGACGATACCTGGGCCACTAATTTCTGCATCGGGACGGCGGGCTACCCTGAGAAGCACTTTGAGTCGCCGAACTATGCGGCGGACTTGCGCTACCTCAAGCACAAAGTAGACCGCGGCGCCGACTACATTGTGACCCAGATGTTCTTCGATAATGAGCAGTTCTTCAACTTTGAGAAGCGCTGCCGGGAAGCGGGCATCACGGTTCCTATTATCCCGGGCCTTAAACCACTTACCACTAAAAGCCAGCTGAGCATGCTGCCGCGCTCCTTCTACCTGAATCTTCCGGAAGAGTTGGCCGATGCGGTGCACCTAGCGCCGGATAACAATGCGGCCCGCGAAATTGGGATTGAGTGGTGTATCAACCAAAGCAAAGAGCTGATGGCCCATGGCGTGCCTTGCCTGCACTACTACAGCATGGGCAAATCGGAGAGCATCCGGCGGGTGGCAGCGGCCCTTTTTTAAGAGTGAACTGGTGAAGGGTGAACTTGTGAAACACTGTAGCAGGTAAGTAGCCGATTTCTTATCATTGACTGCACCACTGGCGCTAACCGCACGTAAAACGCTCAACTTCACCCTTCATAACTTCACTACTTGGACTCCCTCGACGACTTATTTGCCCGCCTACGGGAGGCCACAACGCCCGCCGAAGTTGAGGTGCTGCAGGAAGGTATCTGGCAGATTTGGCTTACTACCGGCAACTTGGTGCTCGATAAGTACCTAGAAGCCGGCATGCGGTACCTGGCAGCGGATAACTACAGCACGGCCATCAGCGAGTTTAATGCCCTTATTGAAGCCAGCCCGCAGTATGCAGAGGGTTGGAACAAACGCGCCACCGCCTATTATCTGCGGGGTGAGTACAATGCTTCCTTGCGCGATGTGCGCGAAACGCTGCGGCTGGAGCCGCGCCATTTTGGGGCTCTCTCGGGGTGGGCCACTATGCTGCGCATGCTCGGCGATGACCGGGGCGCCTTGCGGGTACTAGGTCGGTTGGAGGCGCTATGCCCAGCGTGGCCGGGCCTGCAGAGCCAGCTGCGCGACCTGCGAGACCGGCTAGAGGAGTAAAAAGATTAAGTTGCTGAGTGCTAGCAACCTCATTTACAAGTTTGTTGTTAGGCTGGATGGAAATTTGTAAATTTCCCGGCACTAGCTGTGATATTGGTAACTCCCCCCACCAATAACAGCTGCTTTTTTGCCGTACAACAGTGCGTACATGCTCCCACCCGCCTAATTCCCACCTTTGGCAGCCCAGGCGCTGCATATAACTAAACTAAGACTCGTTTTTACAATCGGTTCCATACCGACTGCTCGTTCAGTCGGCTGCCTGCCCTTTTTTGCCTACCCGTTCCCCGAATTCCCACTCTTGTCATGTACAGCATGAAACACCTGTTACTTCTACTCTTACTATTGGGTACCAGCGCTGCTCAGGCGCAAAAGCTGCGTAAAAACGAAATTGAAAGCGGTACGCTTGAAAAAGGCGAAAAAGTGGGTGTATGGGAATACTACGCCTATACCCGTGACGGAAGCCAAGTAGTGGCCCAGAAGTACGACCACACCGCCAAGAAGCTATTGTTTTATCGTCCGTTTGATGATATTCCCTACCAGGTGCAAACGCCCTCTGGCGAATGGACGCGCCAGCGGGTTACGCACCCCGTATTCTTTATAGGCGGCGACGCGGCCCTGGCGCAGTACATGTCGAAGCTTAACTACCCTGAGTCGGCGCAAAGCAAGAACGTGCAGGGCCGGGTGCTGGTGTCGTTTGTGGTGGATACACTAGGTCAGGCCTCTAACCACCAGGTGCTGCTGGGTATTGGCTCCGGCTGCGATGAAGAAGCGCTGCGCGTGGCCCGGACCATTCCGGCCCAGTGGATTCCGGCGCGCATTGGTAGCCGGGCCGTGGTGTCGCGGCACGAGCTGCCGTTTACGTTCCGGCTTCGGCCGCAGTAAGCACCTAGCAGCGGCGCAGCTTCCGCCAGGGTTTTCCCGTACGAGGTACTGCCGCCGGCTAGGCGGCGCTACCTATTGCGTACAACTCTTACCTTTCCGGCATGAACTACCTCCGTTTACTTGTGCTTCCGGCTGCTGCTCTGCTGCTGACTGCCTGCGACTCCACCCCACGCGAACGTCAGGATATTGTGAAAGAAGAAGCCCGCAAGCTAGATACGCTGGCTGACCGGGCGGCAACTAAGCTGCGCACGGCCGGCCGCCGGGCCGCCCGCTTCGATTCCGTTTCGCGGGCCCGCAGCCGGCAGCCGCTTGATAAAGCGGCAGAAGCAGCCTTCACGAATGAGCTACTCGGCACCTATGCCAACGTAGAGCAGCTTACTCCACAAACCATTGAGCCTGCCTTTGTACAGTTTATGAAGCAGGTGCGCGCCAACCGCACCCAATGGACCCAGCGCGACTGGGATTATGCCACTACCATCAGCCGCCGCCTGAACGCACAGTTCCGGGCCATCCGCCTCGATATCAAGGGCCGCGACGAGCTGCACATCCGGGCGCTGCAAACCGAGTTTACGGCCCTGGAAACCGGCCGCGACGTAAAAGACCTCGGCGAAGCCGTAAAGCAGCCCTAGGTTGCCTTCTGGCCTCAACCCTATTCCAAAGCTCCACCTCACGGTGGAGCTTTTTTTATGCCCGGGCCCGAAGCCTAGCGTCGGCAGCAGAGGTTGCGGACACAGCAGCACCTAGCACTTTCGCACTCCCTACTCAGCAGTTCTCAGGTTGCCAGGGTTTCTGAAAAAAGCCTCAAACAAGCATGTAGATACAGATATTAGCCTGAGCTGAACTGGTAGGAGTGCAGATTCACTGGAAGTCAAAGCCCTATGTAACGGCTGAAGCTATAGGTAGTTAGCAAAAAATAGTTGAACTCTTCCTTAGAAAGCCTGTAAAAGCCTTCTACCTTATCAGGGACCAACACGTAAAGCTGAGCGCTTCCAGCCAGCTAACGGGTGGTCAGTCCGTTCTTTTCTCTACTACAAAAACACCCCTTCACGTATGGCAAACGCTTCCTTACTGGACCGCAGCCGAACTATAGCCGGCCCAGGCTACAACCGCTGGCTTGTTCCGCCCGCTGCACTGGCCATTCACCTGGCCATTGGGCAGGCGTATGCGTTCAGCGTATTCAAGAAACCACTGGGGGCGCTCATCAGCGGTAACCCCGATGCTCCGGCTCCCACCGACTGGACTCCGGCCCAACTGGGCGTAATTTTCTCTATTGCCATTGTGCTGCTGGGCTTGTCGGCGGCGGTGTTTGGAAAGTGGCTGGAACGGGTTGGCCCCCGCAAGGCCATGATGGCCTCAGCCCTATGTTTTAGCGGCGGCTTTTTTATTGCATCGTTGGGCGTGCACCTGCACAACCTATGGCTGGTGTATTTCGGCTACGGGTTTGTGGGCGGAATAGGCCTAGGCATTGGCTATATCTCGCCGGTGAGTACGCTTATCAAGTGGTTTCCCGACCGCAAGGGGGTAGCAACTGGCATGGCTATCATGGGCTTTGGCGGCGGCGCCATGATTGGCTCGCCCCTATCGGTGGCGCTAATGGACCATTTCAAGGATACCGCACCGCTTGGCGTGGCGCCTACCTTCATTGCCATGGGTGTCATTTATCTGATTTTCATGCAGTTTGGCGTCTGGAGCATTCGGGTGCCGGCCGATGACTGGAAACCCGAGGGCTATGTAGCTCCTACCGAGCACAGCGCGCTTATCACAAGTGGCAACGTTACGGCCGATAACGCCATCAAAACGCCGCAGTTCTGGCTGCTGTGGGTGGTGCTGCTCACGAACGTAACGGCCGGTATCGGGGTACTCGAAACCGCTTCGCCCCTTATTCAGGAGTCTTTCTCGGATAACGTGATGGGGGCAGGCCGAGGCGTAACGGCCGCGGCCGCAGCAGGCTTCGTCGGGCTGCTGAGCTTGTTTAATCTGCTTGGCCGGTTCTTCTGGTCGTCGGCTTCCGATAAATTGGGGCGCAAGGTCACCTATGCCATTTACTTTGGGCTGGGCATTTTGCTGTATGCCTTGGTGCCTACCCTAGGAGCTAGTGCTTCGCTGGCCCTGTTCGTGGTAGTGTCGTGTGTTATTCTGAGCATGTACGGTGGCGGCTTTGCTACTATTCCGGCGTACCTCTCCGACTTGTTTGGAAAAGTACAGGTAGGAGCCATTCATGGCCGCCTGCTTACGGCCTGGAGCACGGCCGGTGTACTAGGCCCGCTGATTGTGAATTTCCTGCACAGCAATGCTAAAGCCAACAATTTGCAAGGTGCAGCAGCTTACCAGAACGTGTTCTACGCCATGGCGGGCCTGCTTGTCATTGGCCTGATTGCCAACTTCTTGGTAAAGCCGGTGGCAGAGAAGTACTTCGAGAAAGAAGCTGCTCCTCAGAAAGCCGTGGCCTAAACTAGGTGCCTCACGAGGCCCTAGTCTTATTTTTTCCTTACTCCGACTTCACTTGCAAATGGATACTTCCGCAAACCGTACCACCGCCCCCGATGCCTCGCCCAGCTCGACCGTATCGGTAGCCATTGCCTGGCTTATTGTAGGCATTCCGCTGGCCTGGGGCGTCACCCAGACCTTTGTGAAAGCGCTGGCCTTGTTTAAGTAACAGCCAGCCAGTACTTTTCAGCAGCAAAAGCACCTTCGCGGGTGCTTTTGTTGTTACTGGGCAAACCCTTTCTAAGCACATGTTCTCTGATTCAGACGCCGCCGGTCCGGCCATTGTGCTGCTCGACACCTTTGCGGATACTATTGCGGCTCACTTAGCAAAAAACCGGCTCGATGCGGAGGGCATCCCGTGCTTTCTGAGCAATGAAAACCGACCGTATGGCTCGGTGCTCTCGGGTGGGGTGCGCCTGTATGTGCGGGAGCCCGATGTAGCGGCTGCACAGGACTTGCTGCACCCGCACCGCACACCCATGCACGCACTACCCCACGAAGCCGCCGAAACCGGCACCAGTACCAGCACCCCCTCCTGTCCTCGGTGTCAGCATCATGATGTGGTGTGCCGGCATCTACCCCAACCCACCGATACGCTTTTCACTAAGCTGCGCCTCTGGCTACTAGCCCCCGAAAAGCCCCAATGCCACTGCTTCACCTGCGGCCACGATTTCGAGGGGTGAAGTGGCGGATAGTGATGTATGATTACAGAATTACTAGCCTAATATGTTTTTCATTCTTGGCCAGCCTTGGCATCTTTAACGCTATGATGCGTACTGTACTTTGGTCTTGGTTTATATTATTGTTATTGGCCCAATCTTGTCAAGCACAAAACAGTGTAGATGAATTTGTCTTGGGAGAGCAGGCGCTAAATGCCGGCAATACTGCCGCGGCCATCCAGCATTTTGATGCCTTGCTAAAGCAACAGCCGCTGCAGGAACGAGCGTTGATTCTTCGCAGTAAAGCCAAATATCAGCAGCGAAATTATAAAGGCGCTCAAGAGGATTCGCAGCAGGTGTTAGCTATCAACGCTGATTAATTCACCCCTGATGACTACAATGCCCTTTGGAACCTAGGGGTAATCCACAATAGCCTGGGTGAGTTTGAAAAAGCGCGGCTGTATCTCACGCAAATGAAAAAAGCTGATTCAACCGATGTGAGATCTTACGAAAACATTGCTTACAGCTATTTGCAGGAGCGCAACTATCGGTTCGCTCTCTCCGAGTTTGAGCACGCAATTCAGGTTTCCCCCTCGAACAAAACAAGTTTTTACGGGATAGGAAAAGCACACCTAATGCAAGGTCATTACGAACAAGCTATTGAAGCCTATGATCAGGCCATTAAATTAGACCCGAACTACGCAACTGCTTACGAAAATAGGGCTGTTGCTAAGTATCAAGTTCAGGATTTGGTTGGCTGTTGCGCTGATCTAAAACGGTGCATTGACTTAGGAATGACTCACGTAGAAAAGTTTCAGAAGCAAGTTTGTCGTTGACTGAGAATACTACTAGTCAGTCCGTAAACTTCTACTTATGCACCCCGGAACCGCCACGCGGGCAGCACGCTGCCGGCCGGGAAGTGCTCCTGTTCAGGCGGTAGCTCCAGGAAACCGGCGGAGGTAAGCAGACTGGCCATGTCGCCGGAGCCGCCGGCGCGTTCGGGAGTGGCGAGCAGGCGGCCATCGGGGCCAGGAGTTAGGCTCACAAGCAGGAAATGCGTGAGGCGGGGCCGAAACTGAACATCCTGGGTTAGCACGGCAGGCACTGGGCCACCCAATAAACCAGAAACTACCTCCAGGTTTGATGGGGTTGCGGGCTGCTGTACCCCTAGCAGCCAGGGCCGGGCGTAGCGGTAAAAGTTCACAAAGGTGGAAACCGGATTGCCCGGCAAGGCAAATACCACCGCGCCACCCGGCTGCCGGCCAAACCAGAAGGGCTTACCGGGGCGCTGCTGCACCTCATGAAAAATCTGCTCTACGCCTAGCTCCCGCAAGGTTTCGGGTAGAAAGTCGGCCTTTCCCTTCGAGACGCCCCCGCTGAGTACCACGGCATCATAGCCTTCCAGCAACGCCGGTAAGCCATGGCGCAGGGCCGCGGGGTCGTCATCAAAATGAAAGGTATCGGCCTCGGCGCCGGCCTGCCAGGCCGCGGCTTGCAGCATCAGGGCGTTGGAGCGCCGAATCTGGTGGGCGGCGGGCTTCTCCGTGATGGGCACCAGTTCATCACCGGTGCTAACCACGGCCACCCTAGGCCGGCGCGTGACGGCAACCGTGGCGGCTCCTATAGTTGCTGCTACAGCTACCTCGGCGGGCTCCAGGCGCGTACCGGCCGGTACTAGCAAGTCGCCCTGCTGGCGGTCGGCAGCACGGGCATGCACGTTGTGGCCCTGGCGCGGGGGTAGGGCCTGCACGGCGGCCAAGCGGTTGCCGGCTTCATTAGTCCGGAACGAAAGGTCTTCGTAGCGGATAACTGTATCAAGGCCTTCGGGTAGTGCGGCTCCGGTCATGATTTCAATGGCCGCGCCAGGGTCTTGCAGGGGGGTAGGGGGCTGGCCCGCAAACTGGGTGCTCTCGATGCGAAATTCCAGCTGTCCGGCCTCTAGCGCCGCAAACCGCAGCGCAATGCCATCCATGGCTACCCTATTGAAGGGCGGGAAGTCCCGGTCGGCGCGTAGGTCTTCGCGCAGCACGCGCCCCACCGCCAACGGCAACGACAGATGCTCTAGAGGCAGTGTGTGAATGGTAGCGAGTACGAGGCGGGTGGCTTCTTGAACGGTGAGCATGGGCACGAATGTAGGGTAAGCGTTAGCTTGCGCCGTTAACCAACGGGTAATTGGGTTGGTTGTTTGGCAAGATGCGGCAACGGCAACTCGTTCTGGCCAGTTAGGCAGCGCAAACGTAACGGTTCGCGTATCAGGAGCTGTTGCTTAAGCCGCTTCGCCTTTCCAATTTGAGCGGCTGTACCCCGCCCAATGGGCCCGCCTAGCCGTGTAGCACACGTTGCGGCCTTCGCTTTCTATTTCCTCTTTATGTCTGCTTCTTCCAAACTCACTCACCTAAACGCTGCCGGCCAACCTGCCATGGTTGATGTGGGCCAGAAAACGCCTACCCGTCGTGTGGCTCGAGCCCGCAGCCGCGTGGTCCTCGGGCCCGAAATTATGGCCCTGGTAAAGGAAGGCGACCTGCCTACCCGCAAAGGCCCCGTGTTTCAGACGGCTATTCTGGCTGGTATTATGGGCGCCAAGCGCACCTCGGAGCTGATTCCGCTGTGCCATCCGCTTGGCCTCGACGACTGCCAGGTGCGCATTGAGCCTGATGGCGAAGATGCCGTGGTGATTGAGTGCACCGCTACTGTAACCGGCAAAACCGGGGTAGAAATGGAAGCCCTCACCGGTGCCTCGGTGGCCGCTCTTACCATTTATGATATGTGCAAAGCCTTGTCGCACAACATTGTAATTCAGGAAACCCGTCTGCTGGAAAAAACCGGCGGCAAACAGGACTTTCATCATGCCGGATAACCGTACTTCTGAAGAGCCGAAAGGAGGGCCACGCACCAAGCACGCCCAATTGGCCCGGCCCCATCTGGGCGAGTTTAACCGGCATGAGCTGGCTATTCTGGGAGCACCCTGCGGCAAAATCAAGGAGCTAACGACTCGACTTATTCCGCTGCTTGCCAGCCAGTTGCAAGTAGCATACGTGGATGCCGACCATGCTGCCGGCGACGATGCCGCCCAAGGCGGCAGCGGCGACCAGGATGCTATTCTGCAAGCCGGGGCCGCCGCGGAGCTCACCGATAAAATTACCTTCACTAGGCTGGATGTGAAGCGTGGGCTCGATAAGTTTAGCCAGCAGGAGCTGCTCCACCACCAAAGCCTGGTGCTGGTAAACGGCAACCACTTCCGGGCCCGGCAGCAACTTGTGATTCTGGACCCCGCCAAGCCCGTAGAAAAGAAGCTCGACCGCCTTACGGATGTGCGCGCCCTGCTGCTGCCCGAGGGCGTAACGGAGGTGCCCGCCTATTTGCGTGCTCATTTGGCCGAAGCACAGATACCCGTACTACCCCTCCACGACACCCAAGCCCTAGCCGACCTGATTTTGCAGGAATGGCACGCGGCGGCTCCTCCCCTGCGCGGCCTGGTGCTGGCCGGGGGCCGGAGCCAGCGAATGGGCCAGGATAAAGGTAAGCTGGCTTATCATGGCCAGGAGCAACGCGCACACGCCGCCGAGCTACTTGCCCAGTTTTGCCAGGATGTGCACGTTTCTTGCCGCCCCGACCAGGTGGTGGAGCTAGAATATGCCGGACTGCGCCCCCTGCCCGATACGTTTGCAGATTTGGGCCCCCTGAGCGGGCTGCTGTCGGCTTTCCGCCTCGACCCCAACGCGGCCTGGCTGGTGGTAGCCTGCGACTTACCGTTTCTTTCCGAAACTACGTTGGGCCATTTGGTAGAGCATCGGCAGGCCGGCAAAATGGCTACGGCCTTCCAAAGCTCCGAAAACGAATGGCCCGAGCCGCTTATCACCATTTGGGAGCCTAGTAGCTACGGCACGCTGCTGCGCTTCCTGAGCCTGGGCTACAGCTGCCCGCGCAAATCGCTGATCAATTCCGATATCAATCTGCTGCCCGCGCCGGCGCCCGAGGAGCTGCGCAACGTGAACACACCCGAGGAAGCGGAGCAGGCCAAACAGGAGTTGCAGTAAAGCAAAGGCCTAGTACCTGCCCGTATTCTTTCCCGAGTACTGGGAGAAAATACCGGCGGGTACTAGGCCTCGTTGTTGGTCAAACCCTACGGATGCGCGGCTACCCACACGTCGCCATCTTCGTAGAACTCTTTTTTCCAGATGGTTACCACTTGCTTGAGCGTGTCGATAATATACTCGCAGGCATCGAAGCTTTCGGCGCGGTGCGGGGTCGATACGGCCACTATCACGGCTACATCGCCAATATAGAGCGTGCCTTTGCGGTGAATAACGGTAACCTTCTGAAGCATGGGCCACTTCTCCACGGCTTGCTCTGCTACTTTGCGCAACTGGTGCAGGGCCATGCTGTCATAGGCTTCATACTCCAGCCGAATGACTGGGCGGCCCGTGCTTTTGTTGCGGACAGTGCCAATGAAGGTATTAACGGCGCCGGCGCCATCGGCCTGCACCGTTTGCAAGGCGGCCAGTACGTCGATGGGCTGGTCAATGAGGTCGATGTGAATCAAGGAGCAAGCAGAATGAAGGAAGATTAAACAGCGCACCCAACCCACCACTTCTAGGGCAGTTGGCGTGCTGGCAAGGGCTAGTAACCTGTCTGAAACCCAACGCAGACGGTAAACGGGCGCGTTAGACACAGAGCTAGTCAGCGGTTGCTACCCCCCACTAACGGGCGGAATCAAAGCAATTTCATCCCGCTCCGACAAGGCAGCATCCGCAGTGGCATACTCGTTATTAACGGCCACGGCTAGGCTCGAAAGTTGGCCCAGGCCTGGGTACTGCTCCTGCAACGAGGCCAGCAGCGCCTGCACCGACTGGCCTTCGGGCGCCGAAACTTCCAGCGAGGAGCGGCCTACTATTTCGCGGGCAATGCCAAACAAAGCTATTTTCAGGTTCATTATCTTAGAGTAATTACGCAAAGTATGCCACGGTTTACGCAACTTCAGGGGCTAGTGGCTGCGGCAATTTCGGTTGCTGTAGGCTAAACTACGGCGGGTTGGCATTGTTGTCTGGGTTCCGGAACATCTTCTGCCTAGTAATCTTCGTAGAGGAGCCAACTACGCAGAATTCTTTTCGAAGACTGACAATCTGGGTCATCCGGTTGTTAGGGATGTAGTATCCGCCTTTGCTTTACATTCGCGGACTTCGCGATACGCTTCTTTTTGCCTGCTATGCCTGCTGCTGTTCCGTCCGTTTTGTTTGATAACCACGGCCGTCCGCTGGAATACCTGCGGCTGGCCGTCACGGACCGGTGCAACCTGCGCTGCTTTTACTGCATGCCCGAAGAAGGCATTAAGTATCTGCCCAAGCAGGAGCTGCTGACCTACGAAGAAATGGAGCGGCTGGTAGCTATTATGGCCAGCCTGGGCGTGCGCAAAGTGCGCCTGACCGGCGGCGAGCCTTTCGTGCGCCGCGACTTGGTACCCTTTATGAGCCGTCTGGCCGAAATTCTGGGCATCGAGGAGCTGACCATGACCACCAACGGCGTACTTACGGCGCCGTATGTGCCGGAGCTGGCTCGCATGGGCGTGAAAGCCGTGAACCTCAGCCTCGATACGATGGACCGGGCGCGCTTTGCCAGCATCACGCGCCGTGATGAACTGCCTCGCGTGATGGAAACGTTTTATGCCTTGCTGGCGGCCGGCATCCGGGTGAAAATCAACGCGGTAGTAATGGACGGCCAGAACACGCAGGACATTCTGCCCCTGGCCGAGCTGACCCGCGAGCTGCCCGTAGATGTGCGCTTTATTGAGGAAATGCCCTTCAACGGCGGCAGCCACGCTGCTACCCTGCCCTGGAACCATAACCGCATTCGGGAACACCTGGCCTTGAACTTAGGCGAGCTGACCCCCGTGAGCACCCGCCCCGGCGACACCGCCTCGCACTACACCGTGGCCGGCCATCAGGGCCGTTTGGGCATCATTGCCGCATATTCCCGCACGTTTTGCGGCACCTGCAACCGCATTCGGCTTACGGCGGAAGGTGGCCTCAAAACCTGCCTCTACGACCAGGGCGTGCTGGATATTCGGGCGCTGCTGCGCGGCGGCTCCTCGGATGAGCAGATTGCAGAGGCCCTGAAAACCGCGTTCCGCAACCGCGCCGCTAATGGCTTTGAGGCCGAAAGCCAGCGCCCGCTGCATCAGCTCAGCTTTGAGTCGATGAGCACGATTGGGGGGTAAGAAGCCCCTAAGCACCTTATCAAATCGGTGAGGGCACACGGAAGAACTACCAGACTACGTGAAACCCACGTATGTTTGAAGCAAGATGAAAGTTCTTCTCTGGATACTGGGGTTAGGTGCGGTAGTGTACGTGGCGGTATGTCTGCTACTGTATTTTCAGCAAGAGCGGTTGCTGTTCTTCCCCACCAAGCTGTCGGCGCAGCACCGATTTTTGTTTCCGGGGCGGTTTGAGGAGCGCTGGGTGACTACACCCGACGGCACGCAACTACATGCCCTGCACTTCCGCACCGAAACGCCCACGCCCAAAGGCCTGGTTTTCTATCTGCACGGCAACGGCGGCGCCCTCGATGATTGGGGAATGGTTGCGCCTACTTACACGCGCCTCGGCTACGACGTATTTCTGCTGGACTACCGCGGCTACGGCAAAAGCGGGGGCCACATCAGCAGCCAAGAGCAGTTCCTCGAGGATGTAGAAGTGGCGTATCGACACGTTTTAAAGGAATACCCCGAAGACCGCACCGTTGTGCTGGGCTACTCATTGGGCACTGGCGCGGCAGCCTGGCTCGCCGCCCGGTACCGCCCCAAGCTGCTGATTCTGCAGGCACCCTACCTGAGCATGCGCGCTGTAGCCCGCCAGCATTACCCCTGGATTCCGAGCGCTATCCTGCGCTACCTCCTCAATACCGAGGAAGTGATGCCGCAGATTAGTGCGCCCATCCTTATTTTCCATGGGGAGCGAGACGAGCTAATCAGCCATGCGGCAAGCCTGAAGCTGAAGTCGTTGCTGAAACCCCAGGACCAGTTTATTACGCTGCGCGGCGCCGGACACAACGGCCTCACCGACAACGCCGAGTATCAGGCGGTGCTCCAAAGCGTGCTATGATGGTGGTATTTACTTCATCCGGCGGTGCCGTTTAGCGTATAGCGTAACTCTTCTGTGTGATGTCTGCTGCTGCCAAGTGCCAGACCTGCTACCAGCTGAAACTACTCGAGTGCTACGCAAATTGGTGTTTGCCCATTTAATCGAGTTTACCTTATTCTGCCTCTCGATTGGTGTATCCGACAACCGCGCTCTATACTTTTGCCTTCCTTCTTCCCTAGGCCATGCTGCTCTCCAAACCCTCTGCTATTCTGCTCCTGACGGCTGCTTGGTGCGGCGCTATGTGCCAGTCGGCGCAGGCCCAAACCAATGCCATTGCAGATCCGCATTGGGGCACCTGGACCATCGGGACGGTGGTGCTGCCGGGCGGGCCCAAGCATTGGGGTGGCTATGCCGAGGTGCAGGCGCGCTCCAACAACCTGTTTCGGCAGTTTTTTTACAATGAGCTGAAGGGCGGCATCAGCTACGATATTTCTAAAAACTTCAGCGTTATGGTGGCCGGGGGCCGCTACTCTACCTCCGATTACCGGGACCTCGGCGACGGACCGCTGAACGTGGAAAAGCGCCTCTGGCAACAAGTAACCTTCACCCATTACAGCGCCCGCCTGAAGGTAGAGCACCGTTACCGCGTAGAGCAGCGCTGGTTTTCCTTCCGGGATAATATCACACCCGCCGGCTCCTCCACGTTCCGCAACCGCATCCGGTACCGCCTGAATGGTTTTCTACCCCTCAACCACGCCACCATCACCGACCAGACGTTTTTTCTGTCGGCGTATGATGAGATATTCCTCAACCCCAAGGGCCCGTTTTTTGAGCGTAACCGGGTGTATGGTGGCGTAGGCTATCAGTTTGATGCCAACTGGACCTTGCAGGCTGGCTGGTTGCACCAGTCGAACTACACGGCCGCCCACTACGATCAGAACATCTTCACGCCGCAAAGCCGCACCTCCAAAAACAACCTGGTGCTATCGGTAATGTACCGGATTGCGCGCCGCAACCCGGCCGTGCCGACTCCGGAACACGTACCCTCCCAACCCGACTAGGCCCTACGTGCGCTCAAAGTATCTGGAACCAGATAGAGCGTGAGCGTGTGCCGATCCTGACCGGAGTACAGCATGTGCATTTCCAGCACCAGGTACTCGGGCGTGGCGGCCTGAATCAGCAGATACAGGGCGCTTTCATTGCCCGGGTGCCGGATTTTGTCGGCGTCACGGGTCCAGTTGGCCGCCGGACTAGCAGCAGAAGCGAGTTGCGGAGCATCCAGAAAACGAAAGTCGAAGAGCTTACTGTCGCCGGTGCTCCAGTAGCCCTGAAACGGATGCGGCCCAGCCTCCATTCGCACTGTTTTCCAAACCTGACAGAGTACATTTTCTTCCATACGCGAATCGTTGCCTGGGCCAACCGTAGAGTGGCTGCCAGCCGCATGCAGCGCCGTAGCCCGTTCCCCGCCCGCAAGGTAACCATACTTCCGGCAGCTTACTTGCCTAGTCCTACCCAGCCGCGCTGCATGGCATAATAAAGCGCCGTGCCCGTCACTAGCCCCACTAAGTAGCCGTAGGGCAGGCCGCTGCACAGCAGGCCTACTAGCAAGGCCAGCAGCAGTTCGGAGTGCGTGCCACTAATGTCGCGCAGCAGCGTGGCCAGCGTCAGGGCCTCGAACAGCAGCAGCACGCCCAAAATAGGCAGCGGAAAAATCTGGACTAGTTGCTGGAAGCCTTGGCTGAATACGAGCCCTAGCACCAGAAACAGCAGCCCATACAGCACCACCGAGCCACCCGTGCGCCCGCCAAACGTGTAGTGCCCCACCATACCGCCCGAGCCGTGACATACGGGAAAACCACCCAGAAACGGATTTACGAGGTTCATGAGTGAGTACGTGAAGCTAATTTGCCGCACCGAGAGAGGCCGCTCCGGAAAGTAGTCTTCTACCACCTGCCGGGTTGCCAGCACGGAGTTGCCTAGGGAAAGCGGAATTTGGGGCAAGGCCAGCAGCACCGCACCCGTCAGAATATCGGCCCACTGGGGCACATGCCAGGCGGGCAAGTGCAGGCCAATGGCGCGTTGGGCCGTGCCTAGGTCGAGTTTGAAGACTAACCCATAGCTAACGCCCAGCACCAGTACTACCAGCGCCGCTGGCCAGCGCCGGTTGCCCAGCAGCACTACCGTAACCAGAAACGCGGCGGCCGCCAGCGCAAACCCCGCTAGGCCATCGGCGGGCACGTATTCTTTCAGGGCCAGGGTAGCCAGTTGCAAGGACAAACCAAACTGAATGCCGCGCACCACGGGCTTGGGTACCAAGCGCGCCAGGGCATCAATTAGCCCCGATACCGACAGCAGAAACATACCGATGCCAATGGCCAGCCCGCCGCCAAAAATAATGCGGCCCGGAATTTTCTGGGCAATGACCAGGGCAGCAAAGGCTTTCAGGGGCTGCACGGGCATGGGCATACCGTACCACAGGCCCGAAAAAATCTGCATCAGCCCAAACATGACCAGCACGCCAGCGCTATTGATTCCGGAGGCCGCAATAATGCCAATGAGCAAGGGTAAGTCCGTACCTAAGTCCCCGAGCGCGCCGGCAAATTCGTTTCGGTCAAAGCGGAGGCGAGGACGGCGGGCCAGCGGCGAGGCAGCAAGCGGCATAAGGAAAGCAGGTGATACTACACTAAGAAGCCGGCCCCGAGAACAAGTACTACCCCACACAGGCAGCCCAAGCCCCTCTCGGCTGGCCAGATTTGTACGCAAGTACGGAATTAGCGCCGCATGGGCGGAAGCCGCCTGCTGTTAGGCATTCTTCCGCCGCATTCAGTTCAGGGGTGGTTGCCTACAGCCCTACCACGCGCTCCTGCTCTTCCCAGGCCAGAATCCCGCCCTCTAGGTTGAGCAGGTTGGTGAGGCCGAAGTTGGTTTGGAGCTGCTCAATGGCTTTTGCGCTTCGGCGGCCGCTCCGGCAGTATACCACCACGGGGTGTTGTTTGGGCAAGGCAGGCACTCCTTTCTCCAGGCTGCCCAGGGGCAGCAGCGTAGCGCCGGGCAAGTGGCTGGCGGCAAACTCGTGGGGCTCGCGCACATCCAGCAAAAACGGCGGTTGGCCCGACTCCAGCAGCGTGTGCAGCTCCGTAACCGAAATACTGCGGATGCTGACGCCGCACAAGTCGGCGTAGTCGCTGACGGGGGCAGTATCGAGGTTCAGCAGGGCCTGTGCGGGCTGCCGGGCAAACCGCAGGGTGCGCGTTTCGAAGGAAAGAGCATCGAGCAGCCATAGCCGCCCCGACAGTACCTCCCCAATGCCAAGAATTACCTTCAGCGCTTCCGTAGCCTGAACCGTACCTACTAGCCCCGGCAGCACGCCCAACACACCGGTAGCATCGCAGTTAGGTGCCTCTGAGGACGAAGGAGACTGCGGAAACAAACACCGGTACGTGGGGCCGCCCTTGTAATTAAAGACGGAAACCTGCCCCTCAAACTTATAGATAGCACCCGACACCAGCGGTTTGTCGTAGCTCACGCAGGCATCATTCAGCAGATAGCGCGTCGGGAAGTTGTCGGAGCCGTCCACTACTAGGTCGTATTTGCTTACTAGGTCGCGCACGTTGCCCAGCGTGACGCGGCAGTTGTGCACTTCCGTATGCACGAGCGGGTTGAGGCGGTGAATGGCCCGGGCGGCGGCAGTGCCTTTGGCGTGGCCCAGGTCAGCGGGGCCATACAGAATCTGCCGCTGCAGGTTGCTGGCTTCCACTTTGTCGGCATCGGCAATGCCCAGCGTGCCCACGCCGGCGGCGGCCAGATATTGCAGAATAGGGCAGCCCAAACCGCCGGCTCCTACTACCAGCACGCGGGCATTTTTCAGGCGGAGCTGGCCCGCCTCGCCTATTTCAGGCAGTTGTAAATGCCGACGATATATCTGGCGTTCTTCCGTGGTAAGCATTCTACAAGATACTAGGTATGGCCATGTGGGTCGCTATCAGCGGGCGGTTTCCTGCTGGCGAAGGTGTGTCATGGCTAAACTTACTTCTGGGCCATAAGGTTAACCTAATAGCCGGCGCTTACGTCCTGCTCGGGTAGCGGGCGGCCCCCGTCTGCTCTTGTATCTTCTCTTCCCTCTTGACTTGTTGCCGTGTCTGCGCCTGTTTTTCTGCCCCCTACCAGCTACGATTACGTTACCGTGCACAAAGTGCAGGGCACGGAAATAACCGAAGCCTCGGATGTGCTGGCCGCCGAAGAGCCCCTGGAGATTCGGGTGGGTTTTGGGCCTAGTGAACAGCGAGAGCACCGCACGCTTTCCATTACCATGCGCACCCCGGGCCACGACTTTGAGCTGGCCGCAGGCTTTTTACTGACCGAAGGCATCATCCGGGGCCGCCAGGACCTGCAGGGCATTATCTACTGCCCCGATGTGGAAAAAGAAGAGGAACGGGAGAATGTGGTTCGGGCCGAGCTGGCCCCTAGCGCCTCCCCCGATTTGCCTCGCCTGGAGCGCCATTTCTATACCAGCAGCAGCTGCGGCGTGTGCGGCAAAACCAGCATTGAGGCAGTGCACGCGGCGGCCTGCCCCGTGCTACCTGCCGCTGGGCCCTACGTAGAAGCGGCTGTACTGCACCAACTGCCCGAGCGGCAACGGGCCGCCCAGGAGTTATTTGAGCAAACTGGCGGTCTGCACGCGGCAGCCCTGTTCTCGCCGGAAGGCGAACTACTGCTGCTGCGCGAAGATGTAGGCCGCCACAACGCACTGGATAAAGTAATTGGCGCGGCCCTGTTTCAGGATATGTTGCCACTGCACAACACGGTGCTGCTCGTGAGCGGGCGGGCCTCGTTTGAGCTGGTGCAGAAGGCCGCCGTGGCAGGCATTCCGGTACTAGCTGCCGTGGGTGCTCCAAGCTCCCTGGCCGTTTCAGCAGCTACGGATTTCGGCATGACGCTCTGCGGCTTCGTGCGCCAGAAACGCTACAACGTGTATTGCCACAAGTGGCGGCTGACGTAGTATCTGCCTCGGTCTTATAAAGCCGGCTTTACCTCAAAGGTGTAGGTGGTGCTGCCGGTATTTCCGGCGCCGGAAATGCCCTGCACCACTACTTGGTAGGCACCTACCTGGTCGGAGGTATAGAAGGTAAGCTCGGAGCTGGTGCCGGCGGTTAGGCTCACGGCCGGATTCCAGTACAGTAAGTTGCGGAAGTCGGGTAGCCGGCTTTGAGCTTGCTGGGGCGTTTCGTAGCGCGGCGCGTAAAACTCGCGCTGGCCCTGCACGCCCTCATACTCCTGGAGCAGTACCCGCGGGTCGAGCGGGAATCCGGCTAAATCGCCTTTGTAGGTGGTGTAGCTTACGATGCCGTTGTACACGAGCGGCCCCACGAAATATCGTTTTCTGACCACCTCCAGCTTCTGCACTTTCAGGGGGTCAAAGGCCATAATCTGGTTGGTATTGAACACCGGCATGCCATCTAGCAGCACCAGTGGGTTTTCGCGGGTAGTACGGGCATTGTCATCGGGCACCAGAAAGTGAAACCCGTCTTTCCGAATCCGAACCAGCACCCCAGGCACGTACTCGCGCATCACCTCTTCCATCACCTTAAACCGAGTGTAGGTATCGAGCAAATAGCGCTCATCGGGCTGTCCATAGAACGCCACGGTGTCCGTAGCGGGCATGTGGTACACCACCGGCCTACTTCCATAGTGCTGCTGTACCTCGGCCTGCACATGTCGGCGGCGAAGGCTCGCGGCCAAGCGCTCAGACAGCGTAAAGGGAACCTTGGGAGCCGGCGTATAGTGCGCTGAGAACGGGTTGAGGAGTTCTACTTGCACGAGGCTGTCGCGCCGCAGGTTGGGCTGTACCAGCAACTGCTTGGCTCCGTACAGGTGGGGCATTTCAAACTGAATACTGCCGTCGGGCTTGCTGATGGAATTATGAAGCTGAATGGCCCGGTTGGGCGCGGTGAGGTACACCGGGATGCTCGCCACCGGAGCGCCGGTAGAGCGGTGGAGCACCCGGCCCCGCACCAGATGGCCATTGAGCTCGGGCAGATAGGCTACAGGCGCCGGCTTTTCTGCTAGCACCTCAGCCCACGTAAACCGGCTCCAGCCCTGCGTCAGCATCAGGTTGTCGGCAGCGGCGGCCACGGCTGTATCTGGAGCCGAGACGTAATACGCCGGGTTTTCAATAGTCCCCTTCAAATCAGAGGAAAGCCACAGGTAACTGGAGATATCCGCGCCTCCTGCGGCCGTTAATGAATCGAGCTGGTACACGGCCACCGACACGTGGGCGGTTTGCGAGGCGCCGGGGGCTAGGGCAGCCGCCAGTTGCAAGCGTACCTGCTGGCGGGGTGCGTACTGGGCTTTATCGGGGCGGGCCGTAAGGGCTAAGGTGTTGGTGGGTGGCCGGAAGTAGAGCCGCTCGCACAAGGGCTGCCGCTTGCTGTTGAAGAGCGTAAAATGCGTGATACCCGCCGCCAGCTGTTTTTTCTCGATTATGAATTGGGCTTGGCCACTACCTAGCTGCGCCTCAGCCGCAAAGGCCAGCTGCTGCCGGGTATGCGCCAGCAGAAAAAGAGGCTCCGTAGTCAAGCCAGCGCCACTAGCCTGCACCACCACCCGAACCTGCTCGGCATTAACATCTTCCAGGCGCAGCACGTAGCCCTGGGCCTGCACCGGGGGCAAGGCGCTGGTTATGGTGTGCTGCGTGCCAACCCGGATAACGGCTGTATAAGCAGCACCCGCTTTGGTAGGCGTAAAGGAAAAGCTGCCCAACCCAAACCGCCGCGTACGGAAACGACCCACCGGCTGCCCAGCCTCATCCAGCACAGTGCCCTCGGCGGCCACGCCCTTTCCGCGGCCATCCGTAATCTTAAAGCCGACTTTGCTAGTCAGACCCTGTACTAAATAGCCGCCCTCCGGGAAAAACTGTGGGTCGAAAGCAGCCGCCGTGCGAGCAACCGGTGGACCTACCGGCGTGCGGGTATTCACGATGGTTATGGAGCTCTGGAAATACAGCGCGGGCCCGAAATTCTTCATCCAGTTGGTGTAGGCCCGGACGGTGTATTGCCCCGAAACAAGCTCGGCGGGCAACACAAATGAACCCTGCCCCAGGGCCTGACGCAGCCCAATTTTGCCTTGCGCCACGGGCCGTTGCTCCTGGTCCAGCACCTCTACATAGGCCACAGTACTGGCTGCCAGTGGCTGATGACTAGCCCCCTCCACAGCGTAAACCGCGAACCACATAGTTTCGCCACTCACGTAACACGGCCGGTCTAGGTGCAGAAACAGCTTTTCGGTGGGCAGGTGCTGGGCATAGCGGGCCAGCGCCTGCGGAATACTGCCAGAGCCGGTTTGCCCCGCGGCGCTACCTAGCCCGGCCAGCCACCATCCTACCACCCACCACAGCCATACGCTAGGAGTTTGGCGGAGTAGCCGGAAACGGTTGAGCGAAGAACTCACGGTAGTAAAGAAAATGAAGGATCTAAACAAAGCAGGTGAGGCTTACTGCCAGAAGTCGGGCCGGACGTTGGTGCCACGGCGGCGGCAGTCGGTGCATTCGGCAGTGGCCGCCGCGTAGCCAATCAGGATGCTGGTTTGAGGAATATAGATGTTATAGAGGGGCAAATACGCCGGGCTTGCGAAAGCGGTTGAGGCATCTTTAACCAACACGGTATCAATGTCTCTACATCCTCCATAGCCGGTTTCATAGCGAATATCAGGCAGCTCGGTGCTGGCAATAAACAGGCGCTTTTCCGTAACGGCGCCCGCCCCAATGTACCCAATTACAGGCTCCGCGGCATCGGTCAGGCAGCGCACATTGCCCGTGAGCTGAGTAGGTTGCGGATCAAAGAGGCCGCCCAAGCTTTCGGTGTTGGCTTTCAGCAGTTCCCAGTAGGCATATTCTTCGGGCGTGAGGGCGTATTGCCGAACCAGCACGCTGTACTTATAGCGCAGCTTTACGGAGTTTCGAGGCAGCAACACCAGCGGAAATTCCGACACCACATCCTCACTCAGCCGAACGGTATTGCTCAACAGAAGGGTGTTGGAGTTGGCCGAGCCCCAGCACCGGTAAATATCTTCGGTGCGCTCCTGGATAGTGCCGTTAACATACTCGATACTAGATCTGAAAGCTGATTGAAACTCCCAGGTTTCGGCGTAGGTCCAGCGGTAGTAGCGCGAGTTATTGGTGGGGTTGTGGCTGTTCACGTATAGCTGCACGCCCCGGTTTTCAACGGCCCAGGAAATGCTATCAATGGGCGGCGCGCTCTTGGCCACCACCAGCTCCGACGCATACTCGCGGCCCGCCGAGGTGCGCAGCCGAACTTGGTACTTCCGGGCGTCGCTTAAAGTCAGGAGGGCTGAACTATAGCTACCCGGCGCTTGCTCCGAAAGCGCAAACGAGGCTCCGGCATCATCCCATACCGTAACGGTGGCCTTGGTTTCGGGCGCGGCGGCGGCGGCATTCGCTACCCCCTGCGCCCTCGATAACCGGATGGTAGTTATGCCATTCAGGTTAATAAAGCCGCCTACTACCAGATAGCCCTCGGGCGTACCCTCCACCTCCGGCTCAAATGGGTCGAGGCAGCTGGGCAGCGTTAGCGCTACTAGTAACCAGATCAAAAAGTGCTTTACACGCGGCATAGGGCGCTTCACTAAAACTTGAAGTTGTAGGTAACCGTCGGAATAGGCTGCCCAAAAATGGAAAGCTGATACCCCACGATTTTACCGTTCTGGGTTTTAAAGAACACCGAGTACGGGTTGCGGCGCCCCGTCAGGTTATATACCGAGAGCGTCCAGGAGCTGTGCGCCAGCTTCTTGACTTTGTGGCCACCCTCAATGTTCATGGCAAAATCCAGCCGGTAGTAGTCGGGCACGCGGTAGGCGTTGCGGTCAGAGTAGAATACGCGGGCTACATCTTCCACGTAGTAGCGGGCCAGCGGCAGCGTAATAGGGCGCCCGGTGCTGTAGTTGAAGTTGAGGGAAGTGCTGAAGCGGCGGCTAAAGCGGTAGTTGCCGGCCAGCATCACATCATGCGGTTTATCGAAGTTGCTGGGGTAGTAGCGCCCACCATTGATGCGCTCTGTGGCCACCTCGGGGTTAATGCGTACCAGCGAGCGAGAATAGGTATAGTTCAGCCACCCGTTAATTTTACCCGATGATTTCTTGATGGATAGCTCCACCCCGTAGGCCTTGCCTTCGGCATTAATCAGGTCGGTTTCCAGGTGATGGTTGAGCAGCAGCTTGGCGCCGCTTTTATAGTCTACCACATCCTGCATCCGCTTGTAATAGGCTTCCACCGATGTCTCGATGGTATTGCGCCGGAAGTTGCGGTAGTAGCCTAGCGCTACCTGGTCGCCGACCTGGGGCCGCAAGTACCTGTCGCTTAGCTTCCAAGTGTCGGTAGGCGAAATGGAGGTGGTGCTAGTAAGTTGGCTGATGTACTGGCGGGTGCGGTTAAAGCTGGCCTTCACCGACGACTTCTCCGACAGCGCATATTTCACTGACAGTCGGTACTCGGGGCCATGATACGTGGCTATACTCTTGCCCGCCCCATACCGCACCGTATCACTGATGTTGCCGACGGTGCGTGGCGCTCCGGGCAAATACTGATTGACATCGCGCGGGCCCAGCGCCTGGTACAGCGAGTAGCGCAGCCCTACTACCACGGCCAGCCGCGGCGTCAGATCAATGCGGTCAGAAAGGTAGAGGGCGCTTTCCTGGGCCTGTTCGCGGGCTAGCTCATCTTTGAGAATCAACGACTCTTCGCCCAAGGGCTGCAGCCGGCCTGGGTCTACGCGGTAGCGCAGGGTAGTGGCCCCAAAATCAACGGTGTGCTTGGTATCCAGAAAGTAGCTGAAATCAGCCTGGGCGCCTAGTTGGCGCAGGCCGAACGACAGCTCCGACGCATTCACGGAGTTCTTTTCGCTGGTAATCTGGTAGGCATACTGGCTGTATGTACCCGTAAGCACGCCATAGAGCTTGTTGCTGAAAATATGCTTCCACTTCAGGCTGGCGTTGCGGTTGTGGTAGGTGTAGGAGGTGTCGGCGGCCAGCCGGAACCGGTCGCGGCTCAGGTAGCCGGTGGCGTAGAGCGTGTTTTTCTCGTTTAGTTCGTGGCTGAGGTGGGCGCTCAGGTCATAGAAGGACGCGGCACTTTCGCGCAAGTCGCGGTTTGGCAGGGCCCGCAGCAGCCAGTCGGAATAGGAGGTGCGGCCGCCAACCAGAAACGAGCTTTTGTCTTTGATAATCGGGCCTTCCAGCGTAAGGCGGCTAGTGAGCGCCCCAATGCCGCCCGAGCCGGAAAGCTTCTTTTTGTTGCCGTCGCGGGTGGCAATATCCAGCACCGAGGAAAGCCGACCACCATAGCGTGCCGGAATGGCGCTTTTGTAAAGCTCAACCGACTTGAGAATATCCGGATTAAAGGCTGAAAAGAAGCCGAACAGGTGCGACGGGTTGTACACGGTGGCGTCGTTGAACAAGATCAGGTTCTGGTCGGTGTTGCCGCCGCGCACACTCAGGCCGGTGCTGCCCTCTCCTACTGATTTCACACCCGGCAGCGTAAGCACTACCCTGAGAATATCGGTTTCGCCGAAAGCCGTGGGTACCTGGCGCATCGTCTTGATGTCGAGCTTTTCCAGGCCCATTTGCATGCCCGCTACATTCTTGTCTTTCTCGGCCTCAATTACTACCTCCTTCAGGTTCGTAAAGTCTTCCTCCACCTCCACTTTCAGCTGCCCGTCGGCGTGCAGCATAATACGGCGCTGGGTATTCTTAATGCCAATTCCACGGATGTTGAGTGTGTGGCGGCCCACCGGCAGGGTGAGGGCATAATAGCCAAACTGGTCAGTAGAAGCGCCAATCGTTGGGGCCTCCACATACACCGAAGCACCCGGCACCGCCTCGCCCGATTTGGCTTCGCGGATGTGACCGGCCAGAGTAGCCCTGCCCGAAGCAGGGGCGCTACTAGGATTGCCAATCTCATACAACCGCATGTTGGGGGCAGCAGCCCGATTGCGCTCGGGCGCTAAGGGCGGAGGCGTTGCTCCCGGCGCTACATCAGCAGCCACGGCCCCGGGAGCAGTGCGGAAATAGCTTTCGGGCAGGTTGGTTGATACTACCCCCTTTGCGGAGATGAACACGTTGTGTTCCTCATCAATGGCAAAGTGCAACCCCGTGGGGGCCAGGGCTTGCCGGAGTACGCTGCTCAGCGGTTGCGCCTGCACCTGCATCGTAACCGACACGCCCCTGACGGCCGTTGAATCAAAGAAAAACCGATAGCTGGTTTGGGCCTGCAGCTGCCGCACGAATTGCTCCAGGCTCAGGCCCTGAAACGTACCGCTCACGCTGGGCTCAGGGGTTTGCCCGTAGCTGCAAAAGCTACCCGCACACCATAAAACAAGCAGAACAAACCGATAAAAAGAATTCATAACAGGCAGGATAGCATAAGCCCACGCGAATTATCAGGAGAGCGAATACAGGAGCAGCTTACTAGGGCACGGGCTGCGCGAGGGTGCTGATATAGCGTGCCAGCGTAACCAGTGACTTCTCGCGAGTGGCTTTGCTGAATGTAAGGTGCTGGCTCCGGATGTACTTGCGTAGGTCTGCTTTCTTTTCCGGAAAAAGGGTCACCACCGTTTTGGCTTTGCTTACTTCATAATACTGACCACGCGTATTGATAAAGAACTTATTCTTCTGGTCTATATGGCCTTCCATACCGTCGGTGGCGGCTCGCTCCTGTATTTCTTTTCTGCGCAAAGCCAGTAGCCGAACCGGGCCATCGGCCAGCAACTCATAAAAGCCCGTGCGCATGCCGGCGGCAGTAGCAGAATCCGTAAACGCCAGACGGATAAAGGTGTGGGGGCCAATAGTAAAGCGGCTCACTTTCTCATTTACCAGGCTCATATCCAGTCCTCCCGAGGGCGACTTCAGCACCACTTGGTCCAGCACCAGGTCGTAGCGCAGCGGCAACCCCAGGTAGGTAAAGCCGGCATAGTCCAGGGTGCCTTCTTGGGGCGTTCCTGCCCCCAAAAACGGATGCCCTACAATGTAGCGCTTCACATAGTTGACGTACTCGGGACCGGTATACAACCCCGACTCGTAGCCTAGCCCTTGGGTGTAGTGTTGGCGCAGGCTGTTGCCTGCATCGGTTTGCAAGCTGGAATCAGGGCGGGCCGTTTGGGCCCAGCCGGGGCGCCCAGCAACCGCTAGCCCAACATACACGCCGAAACTGCACAGCATAGCTTTCGCAATCATATCACCATACTTACTTATTCCTTCTCTCTTACACGAAAGCCTATATTCAGCCCTGGCGGGCGCACATGCGGGCAGCAGCTTCCGCCTACGCGGCCATTTCTGCGTAAAGCTGTTACAATCTACCTCAATTTACGCTTCATGAAACTCCGCCTCGAAGACAATTCCCTTCGTCTCCGCCTTTCCGATGCCGAAGTGCAGCAGTTTGCCGAAACCGGCCGCGTTGCGGTTGTGCTTTCCCTAGGCCCCACAGAGCCCGAAACCTTCACGTATGCGCTGGAGCGCGTCGAGTCAGAAGAGTTTCGTATTGGCTACGGGGCCGGGGCGCTGACCATTAAAGTGCCCGCTGCCCTAGCTACTCACTGGACCCAAACCGACCAAGTAGGCCTTTCCGCCACGCTCATGATGGCCCACGAGCAGCCATTGAAGGTGTTGGTGGAAAAAGACTTTGATTGCAAACATTAAGAGCCTGGGGGCAGCATGCGCAGCAGGGCGTGTCAAATTCGGGGTTTCCACAACTTCCGCTGTCATTTCTTCGTCTGAAATTCAAACCATTGCCCGCCAGAATGCTTTTAGCAACAGTAGTGGCCGGCCGGGCTTTGGGTTTAGCTCTCCCCAGGAGCACGCGCCAGCAAATGGCGCGGCCCTCCACGTGCCGGCGGCTGGGCTTACCGCCACCGCACACCCTAGTAATCACCCTAAAAAGAGGCGGGCTTAGTTGCTGTAAGTGACTGATTTTCCGTTATCTTTTCCTCTTCATTTGTTCTGCTTGTCATGGAAAAATCCCCCATCGAAGATCCCAGCAAGGCTGGCAAAACCGAACAGCAAGGTGCTGAGGATAACGTGCCCAAAAGTGGTGAGCGCCCCGACCAGGGAGTAGCCCCTACCAACGACCATTACCGGCCCGACCCCCAACACCAACGAGACGAATCAGTGATTCCTGCCCCTGATGTAGCCAACGCCAAGTACCTGCACCCTATTCTAGCGCAGCCACCAGAAGCGCTTACCGGCCTCAAGCTGGAGGAGCGGGCCAAGGTAGCAGCCGGCGTAACAGCCGTTATCAAGTCTATGGAGTTTAGCTGGGGCGAAGGCGGCGTAAACCGCGGCACTAGGGGGCTGCTCAAGATGAACCAGAAGGATGGCTTCGACTGCTCCAGCTGCGCTTGGCCCGACCCCGACGACCACCGCTCCGTAGCAGAGTTCTGCGAAAACGGCGCGAAAGCTACTGCCTCTGATGCCGACGATAAAGCCGCCGGCCCGGAGTTTTTTGCCCGCCATAGCCTGGCGCAGTTGTCGCAGATGACGGACCGCGACCAGAACAACGCCGGCCGCCTCACGCACCCCATGGTGAAGCGCCCCGGCGACAACCACTACTCGCCCATTGCCTGGCCCGATGCGTTTCAGATTATTGCCGATGAGCTGAACGCGCTGGACTCGCCCAATGAAGCCCTGTTCTATACCTCGGGCAAAGTACCCAATGAGCCGGCCTTCCTGTTCCAGCTGTTTGCCAAGCAATTCGGCACCAACAACCTGCCCGACTGCTCCAATATGTGCCACGAAAGCAGCGGCGCGGCCCTCAGCCCCACCCTAGGCCTGGGCAAAGGCTCCGTTACCCTCAATGATATTCACGAGGCCGAAGTCATTTTGGTTATTGGCCAGAACCCGGGCACCAACCACCCGCGCATGCTCTCGGCCTTGCAGAAGGCCAAGCGGAACGGCGCCAAAATCATCAGCGTGAACCCGCTGTTGGAAGCTGGCCTGAACCACTTCAAGAACCCGCAGGACTTCATGAACCCCTTCAAGGCGCTGGGCGCGTTGCTCGGCGACGGCACCCAGATTACCGACCTGTTCCTGCAAGTGCGGGTAGATGGCGACATGGGCTTGCTGCGCGGTATCATGAAGCACTTGTTTGAGGCCGAGGACATGAACCCCGGCCAGGTAGTAGACCGTGCCTTCATTGCTGAGTACACCACCGGTTTCGAGTCGTTTGAGCAGAACATCCGCAACACGGCCTGGGAAGATATTGAGGAAGTAAGCGGCATTTCGCGGGCGCAGCTGCTGGAAGCGGCCAACATGCTGGCTACCAAGCAGAAGATCATTACCTGCTGGGCCATGGGCGTAACGCAACAGCGCCAGGGCGTACAAACCATCCAAGAAATTGTAAACCTGCACCTGATGAAAGGGGCCATTGGCAAACCTGGCGCAGGTACTTGCCCGGTACGCGGCCACTCCAACGTGCAAGGCGACCGGACCATGGGTATCTGGGAGCAGCCTACCAAGCAGTTTCAGGATTCTCTGGCCAAGGAGTTCAACTTCACGCCGCCCTATGAGCATGGCTACGACACGGTAGAGGCTATTAAGGCTATGTACAAGGGCAAAACCAAGGTATTTTTCAGCCTGGGCGGTAACCTGCTGGCGGCCGGCCCCGACACCGAGGTTATTGCTGAAGGCATGCGCAAGCAGAAGCTCACGGTATTTGTAGGTACCAAGCTCAACCGCGGCCACCTCACTACCGGCGAAACCAGCCTGCTCCTGCCCTGCTTCACCCACTTGGATATTGACATGCAGAAGTCGGGACAGCAGATGACTTCCTGCGAGAACTCCATGGGCGTGGTAAGCCAAAACAAAGGTGTGCTGGTGCCGCTGGAAGGCCAGATGATGAGCGAGGTAGCTATTCTGGCGGGAGTGGCCATTGCCACCCTCGGCGAGCGAACTAACATTGCCGATTGGGTAGCCATGACGGAAAACTACGACGTCATTCGCGACCACATTGCGCGGGTCATTCCGGGCTTCGAGAACTTCAATGAAAAGCTGCGCCGCCCCGGCGGGTTTTACCTGCCCAACGGACCTAGGGAGCGCAAGTTCACTACCAAGAACGGTAAGGCGAACTTCTCTACTACGGAGCTGGAAAAGCACATCCTGGAGCCCGACCAGCTGGTGCTGATGACCGTACGCAGCCACGACCAGTTCAACACGACCATTTACGAGTACAACGACCGCTACCGCGGCATTCATGGCGAGCGGCGCGTACTGTTCATGAACGCACAGGACATGGCCGACCGAGGCCTCAAGGCCAAAGACCTGATTGACATCACGAGCCATTACAAAGGCGAAAAGCGTACTGTGGAGAAGTTCGTGGCCGTGCCGTACGACATTCCGAAAGGCAACGTAGCCGCTTATTTCCCCGAGGCCAACCCGTTGGTGCCGGTAGGTAGCGTAGCCAAAGTCAGCAACACACCTACCTCCAAGTTTGTGGTGGTAACGGTAGTACCAGCACATAAAACGGTAGGCGCCCCTGCTGAAATCCGACTGGCCGTAGAAGCCTAGGTAGCAGTACGCCTCAAACCTAAAAAAGCCCCACCACTTACGTGGCGGGGCTTTTTTGTTACTGTTCTTGCGCTCCTAAGGCATACTGCACTAGGCTCGGCAATAGCTCAAACCCGGTACAGGCCGCGGCCTAGAAAGGGTAGCCAATGGCAATGTTGAGGCGGCCAGAAGTAGGTGTCTTCTCGTAAATGACCTGATTCAAAGCATCCCGGATTTCGGTGTTGCTGTAAGGCAAGCGCAGCGGATATGCATAATCGAAGCGAATGACGAAGAACTGCACATCAATACGCAAACCAGCACCGGCGCCCACGGCCAGCTCTTTCATGAAGGAGTTGAACGTGAACTGACCATTTTTACCATCGGGGTTGCCCTCGGCATCAATGGTTTGGCGGCTGGGGTCGTTGTTGATAAGCCAGATATTACCGGCATCAACAAACAGCGCACCCTTCACATACGGAAACAAATCCTGGCGGTACTCGGCGTTGGCTTCAATGCGCATGTCACCAACTTGGTCGTAGAAGGCGCTGGTTTCACGCGATAGGGGGGTTCGGTACGTACCAGGACCTAGGCCGCGGGCGGCAAAGGCCCGCACGCTGTTGGGGCCGCCAATGCCATACTGCTTAAGGTAGGGCAACACATTGGCATTCTTATAGGGCAGCCCTAAGCCCAGCAGCAGGCGAGTAGCAAACTTGTTGCCACTGGCCGGATTAGCGCTGGTGCGGAAGTAGTTGCGCAGCTCCAGATCAACCTTGGTATACTGCGAAAACTGCTGGCCCAAGATGGTGTAGGAGCTGCTGCCGTCGGGGTTCGTAACCTGGGGCTGGCCCGTGAGCGAGCTAGCCAGATACGCCAGGTTGCCGGCCACTTCCACGCCGCCGCTAAAATAAATCTGGTTGCGGCGCTGTTCCAGGGCCTGCTGATTGTAGGTATAGCGGTACGAGCTGGCCAGAATGGACTGCTGCCGGAAGGAGTTGGCCAGAAACGGCCGCTCAATCAGTAAGCGGTTGAAGGCAGCGCTAGTATCGGTAAGGCGCAGGTACTGCACATCAATGGGGCGCAGCTCGTGCTCGTTCGTGATTCTAGTTTTCCAGCTGTAGCCGTAGTTGAAGTTGAAGCCCCGTTGCGTGAAAGCATCTACCCGCGTCACAGACCGTACCCCCACCCCAAAGGAAGTACGCGGCTGAAAGTCGGAGTTTACCAACCGAATATCGAAGGGCGGTGTAATCAGACGCGGCACCAGCAATTGGGCATCGGCACCAAGCTCGTAGCTGGTAACACCAATGGTGGTGGCATTGCTCTGGGTCTGGTTTTCAAAGGAGCCCGTGAGGTTGATCAAGAGCTGCTCGGCCCCACGCAACGCCGAGCGGTTGCGGTACTGCACCCGGAAGCCGGGCCCGGTGAAGCCGTTGGATTTGCTGACCAGCTGCACCTCGGCCCGCAAGCTCTTCTTGGGCAGCTGCGTCATGCGCACATACGAGTTCAGGAAGCCATAGCCTGCCGAGTCGGCTTTTTGGCGGGCGGGCCGAAACCCGATGTCCACGTACTTGAAGGTGCCTAGGCTCATGAGGCGGCTCAAGGTCTGGTCTTGGCGGCGGCGGCGGTACAGGCTGTCGGGGTAAATAAACGTAGCGTTGGTGATGGAGCGCGCCTTGAACATCTCCTCATCCGGAAAGTACAGGTAACCCTGGTACCGAATGGGGCGCTGCTCATTGATGGTAGTATCGGTAAGCGAGTAGTTGGTATTGAGCCGAACGCGGTTCACCAAGTAGGGCTTAGAGGCCTGCTCTGGCGTTTTCTCCTTGATTTTCAAGTACACGTTCATCTCATTGTTGAGCGTGCTATCTACCTGAAACAGAATGTACTCGGGGCTGAAGTAATAGAAGCCTTGGTTTTTCAGCACGCCATCAATGCGGGTGCGCTCATTCGTGAGCGTTTGCAAATTGTAGGCGTCGCCAACCTTCAGCAGGGAGGCCGGCTGGGTTGCGCGCACCGCGCGGGCTAGGAGCGAGTCGCCCTCCGGGAAATAAATTTCCTTGAGGGTGTAGGGTTTGCCTACCGTTGCCGTGTAGTCAACGGTGGCCGCTTTACCCTTGGTTTGCACGCGGCTATGGACTTCGGGCTTGAAGTAGCCGTTGTTGTAGAGCCGGTTCACCATCAGGCCCTTCACCTTCTGGGTATCTACCTGGCTAAGCAGCACCGGCTTCTCGCCGTACTTATTGGCTATCCAGTGGCCTAGGCCTTTGGTTTTGCCTTCGCCCAAATGCCAGAAGTATAGCTTGGGCCGAATCCCAAGAAACGAGCTGTTGGGCTTGGGCGTGATAACCGATTCCAGTTCCGTAGTCAGCTCTGCCTCCCGCGGTATCAGGCTGGCCGATTTTATGTTTACGGTGCTGCCCGTGTACAGCTTACTGCCCTCCGGAATGTACTTGGTGCCCGAGCACGACGCCAGCAGGGCCAGCGCTGCAAATCCCAGGCCCCACCCACCCCGGCGGGCCGGGCAAGCCTGACCACGAGAGTCGGCAGCGTCCTTGACTGAGGAGAGGAAGGGCAGAAAATGCAACATGAATCGGAAGTTCAGAACAGAAAAAATAACAGACGGCCTTTGGACCTAACAGGCACCTAGGAAGTTAGCGGTGCGGGGCCGACGACTGCGTAACACGACGGGCAGAATCCGGCCGGATAAAGACCGGCCGCAGCTTAGTAGAATCTTGGGGAGCAGCGGAGGAGGCAGTAGCCACCGTGTCGCGGCCGGCTTTGCGGTCTTGGCGGCGGCGGCGCTTCTCCAGCTTCACTTCCTCTTTTACTTCCTCATCAATGCCCTTGAATAGGTCAGCTAGGTTGCGGTAGTCGCGCTGAAAAATCAGGGAGGCGCCGGTCCGCACAAATTGCCCGTCGATGTCGCCGTAGGCATTGTTGCGGAAGGCGCGCAGCCGGATCCGACCGTTGGCCAGCACATTGTACTCCACGCTTACGTCGCCGGCAAAGGCGCTTACTCCCGACTGGTTCTGGCCCTGCGAGGCCTGGTTGCCGCCGCCTAGGGGTACATCGGTACCCAACCGTACCGTGAGGCGGTTATTAAGTAGCTGCCGGCGCACGGCCACGTTCAGGTCGGTGCGGGTTTTCTCGGCGCCGCTGCTGAAGTCGGCATAGGAGTTCACCCCGAGCTCCACGCCCAGGTTAGATAGGTAAGAGCCCGTGAGGTTGTTGAGCTGCTGCGTGAGCACCTGGCTGGCCGAGCCGCGCAGCTGGCTGGCTACTAGGTTGCCGCTGCTGCTCTGGAAGGGGTCATCAGCCAGGAAGCGGTTCAGCACTAGCAACGAAAACACCTGCTTGTTCAGCTCACTTTCTTGGGAAGGCTGGCGTAGCTGCGTCAGACGGGCTTCAATGGGGCCGCGCAAATCAGACCGGGCCTCCTCGGGCAAGCGAATGTTGAACCCGATAACAGGCTTGAGCAGCTCGCCGGTCACTTTCAGATCTACCTCAAACGGAAGCTGATTGCGACCAATAGCCGACAGGGATTCATCGGCTAGGCCCTGCGCCGAAATCAACTCGGCTGGGGCAGCGCGTACCTTGTAAATGGCCGTTACGTTGGCCTGCCCGTTGTAGGGGTCGCCGCTCCAGGTAATAGAGCTGCCCGGCGCAATGTCAAACTCGCGGGAAGCCAGATCATACAACGACATCTGGTATTTACCTTCCGTAACATCGAGGCGGCCCGTAAGGGTGATGGCGCCCGTAGCATCAATGGCGGTGTTGAGCGTGCCGTTGGCCTGTACCCGCAGGTTGTCGCCGGAGGCCTCGTCAATTACAATGGTGAAGGGCGTTTTGTCGGTGACGGTTACCAAAGCCTGCACGTCGTAGCCACTGGTGGTTTGCAGCGTATCGAGGGCTAGCTGACGGGCCAGCATGGTATCAACGGGGGCGCTTTTATCTATGAACTCCACAATGCCTTCGCGCTCAACTTTCACGGGGTCATCGGTGGGCACACCCACAAACAGGTCGGAGCCATTCGCCACCCTAGCCCGCGTCCGGACGATAGGCAGGTTTAGGTTGCCGGTAATGCGCGAGTCAGAATCCACAAACAGCTTACCCCAGAACAGCGGGTTGTCGCGGCGGGAGCTTTGCACGGCTAGGAAGTTCTCCGTAGTCGCTTCCAAATCAAAGCGGAAGTCCGACACATAGTCGCGGGTCCGGATGGAGCCGTTTACCACGGCTCGGTTGCCTAGGGAGTCTTTTACAATGAAGTTATCGAAGCCAATGCCCTGGTTGGTAAAATCGATATCCTGCGAGGCCAGGAAGTACGGTGCACCCAGCTGCGAGAGGGTGAAGGTAGCATCGGGGGTGGTGGTGAGCGTACCGTTTACCACGGGCTGGGTAGCGCTGCCCGTTACGGCTAGCTGCCCCGTTACGCCGCCACCCATCTGCTGCAATTGCCCCAACGAGAAAGGCTCGACAATTTTCAGATCCAGCCGGTTTACGTTCACATCAAACTGGATGGGGCTGGCCGGAGTAGCAAGGTAGTAGCCCACCGCGCGCACATCCATGCCCTGCTGGTTGGTCAGGCGCATATCCACGTTGTAGCGGTCGGAGGTGGGGTTGGTGGCCTGCAGCGCTATGTCGCCGATGGCCGCTTTGTTGAACACGAAGCCTGCTAGGTTGGCGTTAGCCGTAAAGGCCTGCTTGGGCTGGCCTAGGCTAAAGGCTACAGCTTGGCCATTAAGCGTACCGGCAATCAACGAATCCTGGAAGCCAGCGGCCCGACCCAGCGCATTGATTTCCAGGTTCTCCATATTCACCTGCAGCGGATATTGTGCGCCAGCCAGCGTTTGGAGGCTCAGGCGCCGGTTGTTGCGGCTGAAGCTCAGGTTCTGGGCAAAGATGGCCCCCGTGGCGCTGGTGTAGCGAATTTCGTTGTTGGTCGGAATGTCCCACTGCTTCTGATCGAGCATCAGTTTGGGGTCGAACCGGAAGGCATAGGCGTCGCCACCACCTAGCACGCACAGCGCACCGGCCAGATTCAGCCGCTCGGCACTATCCGACTGGGCAATGCGCAGCCGCGTCCCGATTTCATTGTTCTGGATGCTGCCTACTAAGCTAGGGTTCGGCACCGACAGGGTAGTATCCTGGCTTATTTGGCGCAGGCCCAAGGCGTAGTCCAGCTTCTGCGGATCGGAGCTAACATTAAGCTTCAGTGAATCTAGGGCATAGCCCATGTACACGATGCGGCCCACACGGGTGTTCAGGCGCAGGTCGGCGGCGCGGCTGTCGTAGCTGCCGGTGAGCTTAAACGGCGTGAGGCGCGTGAGGTCAGGCACCAGCTGCTGCACTAGGCGCGGCTGCTTCAGGTTGGCTTCGAAGGTAAACTGCCGGTAGTCGGCGCTGGGGCGGTATCGCACACCGGGCAGGTCAAAGTACCGATCAATGTGGCGCTGCAACTCAGTGGCAATGTCGCCGAGGCGGGTGTTGCCACGCAAGGTCACATCGGCCACACTACTGGTAAAGTCGACTTCGGTGCGGCCCGTGCGCTGCACAATGCGGCCATTCACGGAGTCGAGCGCAAAGGGCTGGTTGTTGCTGACGATGACTACGCGGTTGCCCGAGAAGGTGCCGTTCAGAGTGTTCAGATCAGAGCCGCTGATGTTAGCCGTCAGGTCGCCCTGTACGCGCAGGTCGCCGCCGGTGTAAAAGCCCAGGGCCGTGAGGTTGGCTCCGCGCAGGTTCAAGCGGTCAACAGTATAGGTAGGGTTCGAGGCATTGCGCAGGTCAATGGTCGCCAGCAGATCGAGGTTGAGGTTGGGGTCGTCTTTGCTGCTAGCGTCCACCACATAGCGGTTCCGGTCAATATCGACTTTAGCCGTGATGCCGCGGTAGGTGTAGTTATTGTACGTAGCCTCCTGCACTTGGGCATTCAGTGTACCACGCAGCTGGTTTGGGTCGAGGCCGCCGCGGCCCCTGAGCGTACCGCTGGCTGTTACTTTGCCAATGGTGGGGTCGTTGAGGAACTTGCCCACATCCAGGCTTTGGGTGCTGAAGGTAGCCGTTACGGGTTCTTGGCCGGCGGGGCCTTCGCCCACATTTACTTTGGCGGCTAGGTTGCCATAACTGGTTGTAGCGCGCAAATCGGTATCAAACACCAACGCCGTAGGGCGTCCCCGGAACGTGCCCGATACCGCTATGCGAGGTGGCAGATTGTAGCCCGCTGGCAACGTACCGGCCGGCAACACCCCCCGGATATCAGCAGCCGTAGAGACAAACTCCTGAATATTCAGGTCAGTGTAGAGGCGGCGGTCGGTGTTGGGCAATCCCTGAATGCGACCGCTAGCCCGCAGGCGAGTACCCGTCAGGCCCCGGAAGTTGACGTTCTGAAGAGCCAAGTTGTTGAGGCGCCCCTGCACGCGGCCACTAAGCGTAAGTGGCAGGTTGGGGTTGGTAGCCAAAGGTGGCAATGTGCCGGCCGGCAGCAGTCCGCGCATATCGGTTTCGGTAGTGCGCAGCTCCCGGATGTCGAGGTTCAATACTAGCCGCTCATCGGTGTTCGGTAAGCCCTGAATGCGGCCCGAGCCGCGTACCACCGTGTTGCGGAAGCCCACGGCATCGAGGTTCCGGATCTGTAAATCACCTACTCGGCCGCTCACCTGCCCACTTACCAGCACCGACTGATTGGGGCCGGTAGTGAAAGGGGGGGTTGAAGCCAGATCGGGGGCTAGGTAGAGAATGTCGCGGAAGCCGAGGCGGGTGTCGCGCAGGTCGCCCTCAATGCGCAGGTTGGGCAGGTCGTCGGCAATGGCATCCAGGTTTTTGTAGCGCATGGCCAGGGTCTGGCGGATGCGCGTGTGCGGCGTAACCAAATCCAGGTTATCAAGCCGGGTTTGGGCCGAGTCGAAGATGACATCGGCCTGGGCGCGGGTCACGGCAAACCCACTTTGCTCCTGCCCAGCCAGCTGGGTAATACGGCCGGTGGTGCTATTTTCAGAGTAACGCAGGTTCTCGGTATTGAGCACCAAGTTGGTGAACTTGAGGTGATTGTAGTCCATGCCCCGCACCTTGGTTTTCTGGCGCGGTTCATTGAAATTATCAAAGGCTACGTCTACCCCACTGATATCGGACTGCTTGAGGCTGACGACCCAACTAGCCTCCTGGCCGGTTGCGTTTTCTACCGACTTGTTCAGGTCGCGTACGGCCTCCGCGGGGTTTACTACGCGCTGCTCTACAGGCACTTCCTCGTTCTGAGCGTACGCGAAGCTAGTGTTGCGTAGCTTCAGCGTGTTCAGGGCCACCCGGCTATTTATCAGGTCGATGTTGTCGGCTGTAATTTCCGCTTCGCCCACACGGGTACTGATGAACTGCGCCGATGGGTTGTTCTTATACGTCAGGCTGACGTTGTTCAGCAGCGCCCGGTTCAGGCCGAATTCCAGCTGCAGAGCCGCCGTATCGGCGGGGGTGTCTGGCGGCACTTTGGTTTGCACAATCCCGATGCTGGTATTTTTCAGCGCGGCCTGATCGACCTTATAGGTAGAGCCATCCACATCCACTAGGTCCATGTTCACGGCCAACTCCCCCACCTTGGTGCGCACGTTCATACCATCCACCGCATCGTTGTACGTGAGCAGTATGTTGGTTAGGCGCAAGTCGCCGATGTTGTACTGAAAGCCCGCGCCCGTTGTATCGGCGGGGGTAGTAGCTGCAGTGGCCGTATCGCCGGCGGTGAAGGCGTTGAGGATAAAATCGTAGTTGCTGATGCTGTCGGGTTCCGTACGCTTAATAGCGATGCGGCCATCGTTGAGCTCCAGGCTTTTCAGGTTGATCTGGGATTTGGTGAGGGCCCAGATATCAATATCCAGCCCTAGGTGCCCCACGGACACCAACGTATCCCCTTTTTGATCTTCCAGATACACGCCATCGAGGCTGAGCGCGTGCTTAAAGTCAGAGCGAAACTTCCCGATTCTGACTTCGGTCTGGAGCTTGTCGCGCAGGTAATTTTCCGCTTTCCGGGCCGCAAAATCCTGACCTGATGAGGTTTGCAGAAACACAAAAACCCCGGCTACTAAGAGTAGCACGAGCCCGACGAGCCCTAACAGGGCGTAAAGAATACGACGCAGATAAACTGGCAAAAGGCAGAGAGTAGAATGAAACCTAGTCCGGCAAACGACAAACACCCTCCCCAGGTTTGCCCGATGCCCTTTTTACCGGTCACTCAGGCCGTTATAGCTACCAATGGCTTGCTTCTGGCCCTCTCTTCCGCTCCAACCCGCCGCCACCACTAGCCTGTCACTCGGGCCGTTGCCGCTACCTTTTGCCAGCAGCCGATGCCTAGTACTAGGTACCTAGCGGGCCCGGCCAATGGCACCCGTACCCGAGCAACTCCTACTGCTTCGAAGGCGAACCTCCTTCTCAGTTTGCCTTTAGGAAGGAGGTAGTAAGGTCACGTTTGAGAAAAGTTATTACCCACTCACTTTTATTTTCGGCGGGTAAAATTTCGGGCATGGAGGCAAAAAATCAATCGGGCATCAACCTCGTATCAACCGGCCATTACTAGCCCCAAAATCAAGGTAAAATGCCTGAATTTATGTCCGTTTGAGGCCCTGCCCAGCGCCACTTGACAGCGCATTAAGCCTTATCTTTCGGCCCTATTTCTTCTGTAAAATCAGTACCCGATGATTCTTCGCTTTACGCTACCCTTCCGCACGGCCTGGGGCCAGCGCCTGGTAGTTTGCGGCTCATTGCCCACACTGGGCCAATGGAACCTCGACCAAGCTCTGGACCTGTTCTACCACGCTGATTCAGGCACCTGGTCTCAGGAAATTAGCCTGCCCGATGACCAGCTGGACACAGTGGAATATAAATACGTGCTGCTAGATGAGCGCGACGGAGGCAAGCATTGGGAATGGGGCCCGAACCGGAAAATTACCTATGAAGCCGGACGCTTTACGCGCGTTGTGCTAGAAGATTTTTGGCGTGCTCCGGCCTTGGCTGAAAACGAGCTGCACACGGCCGCTTTCACCAAAGCCCTGATGCGACGCCCCGCCCCTGCGGCAGCGCCGGCAACTCCCGCTGCCGATGCCGTGGTGCGTTTTCAACTGGCGGCGCCACGCGTCGAGTCTGACCACCAGCTGTGCGTGCTAGGCTCCGATGCCGCGCTAGGTGCCTGGGACGCCCAAAAGGCCGTGCTCCTCTCAGACGCTGACTACCCTACTTGGGTGGCAGAAGTGGCGTTGCAGAACCCCAGCCAGACGGTGCAGTACAAATACGGCATCTGGGACCCGCGGACGCAACAAATTGTGCACCTGGAGGCCGGCGACGACCGCCTTATTCAGCCCAGCCAGGGGCCACGCACTTTAGTGGTAAAGGCCGATGACCACTTCCGCTACCCTACCGGCAACTGGCGCGGGGCGGGCGTGGCATTGCCCGTGTTTGCCTTGCGCAGCCGCCGCGGCCTGGGCGTAGGCGAGTTCCCTGATCTGAAGCTGCTCGTAGATTGGGCCGCAGCGACCGGCCTGAAACTCGTGCAAATTCTGCCCATCAACGACACCGTAGCCACCCACACCTGGGTAGATAGCTACCCCTACGCGGCTATTTCGGTGTTTGCCCTGCACCCGCAGTACCTCAACCTCGACGAAATTGCTGAGCTACAGGACCCCATGGCGCGCCAGGAACTAGAGCGCCTGCGCGAGGAGTTAAACGCCAAAGACTTCGTAGACTACGAGCCCGTGATGAACGCCAAATGGCAATTCATCCGCCAGCTCTATCAGCAGGAAAAGGCTGCGTTTTTAGCCAACCCCGATTTTCAGCAGTTCCGCGAGGAGCAGCAGGCCTGGTTGGTACCGTACGCGGCCTTCTCCGGCCTGCGCGACCGGTTCCATACCGCCGACTTTACCCAGTGGCCCGAGGAGTTCCGCACGCCGGCCAAGGTAGCCGAGCTGACCGATGAGGCCAGCGCCGACTTTGATGAGTTCGGGATTCACTTCTTCACGCAGTACTACCTCGATAAGCAGTTGCGGGAAGCCGTTGACTATGCCCGCCACCACGGGGTAGTAGTAAAAGGCGACCTGCCCATTGGTATTTACCGCCACTCCGTAGATGCCTGGACCCAGCCTGAGCTTTATCACATGCACCAGCAGGCCGGCGCGCCCCCCGATGACTTCTCGGTTACGGGTCAGAACTGGCGCTTCCCCACCTATAACTGGGAGCGAATGGCCGAAGACGGCTACCAGTGGTGGAAGCAGCGCATGGGCCACTTGGCCCGCTACTTCGATGCCCTTCGCATCGACCATATTCTGGGCTTTTTCCGCATCTGGGAAATTCCGGGGCATTCTGTAGAGGGCCTACTGGGTCACTTCTCGCCGGCACTACCCCTACACCAACACGAAATTGAACATCGCATTGGTTGGTTCGATTATGGCCGCCTTTGTGAGCCCTATATCCGCTGGCACATTCTGCAGGAAATCTTCCACGGTCAGGCCCAGAGCGTGTTTGATGAGTTCATGGAAGATGCCGGCCACGGCGTTATCCGCCTGAAGGAGCACGTGCGTACCCAGCGCCAGATTGAAGCCGTGCTGGGGGTTCAGCTGCAACAGGACCCTAGCAACGCCGAGCACTACCGCTGGCTGCGCACCGGCCTGTACTGCCTAGTAAATGAGGTGCTGTTTGTGCCCGACGACCAACAGGCTGACTTCTACCATCCGCGCATCACGCTGCACCTAAGCCGCTCGTTTCGGGAGCTGGATGACCAGACGCGCCCACGCCTGCAGGAACTGTACTTCGACTTTTTCTACCGCCGTCATGAGGACTTCTGGCGCCGCCAGGGGCTAGTAAAACTGCCGGCCGTGCGCTGGGCTACCGATATGCTCATCTGCGGTGAAGACCTGGGTATGGTACCTGATTCGGTGCCAGGCGTGATGAAGGCGCTGGGCATCCTGGGCCTTAACATCCAGCGCATGCCTTCTGACCCGAGCGTAGAATTCGGCCACCCAGGTGCCGCGCCATACCTCTCCGTGGTTAGCCCCGGCTCGCACGACATGAGCACAGTGCGCGGCTGGTGGGAAGAAGACCGCGAGAAAACGCAGCGTTTCTTCGAGACCATTTTGGGGCACCACGGTCAGCAGGCGCCGCCGTTCTGCGAGCCCTGGGTTGCCCGCGACATTACGGTGCAGCACCTGTACTCGCCAGCCATGTGGGCCATCTTCCCTCTCCAGGATTTGCTGGCCATGGATGCGAGCTTACGCCGCCAGGACCCACTTGCTGAGCAAATCAACGTACCAGCCAACCCAACTCATTTTTGGAAATACCGCTTCCACCTCAACCTAGAGGACTTGCAGCAGGAATCCGGCTTCAACCAAGAGGTCCAGCAACTCGTCAATCAAAGCGGCCGCAATCAGGTCTACTAGCCGGCCTTTTTCAACAAACCAGACTACGAAGCCCCACCATCCGGTGGGGCTTCTTTTTTTGCCCAACGAAAATCTAGCTGACGGCGGAGCTTGGCATATGGTGGCTGGGGTTTCCCAAAGTGGGACAATTACGGCAGCACAGTAAAAATCTTGGCCAATTCATTCGCTAACAAAATCGACTAACTCACCGAGAACAGATCGTCATTCAGCGAAATCAACCGGGCTCGCCACACGCGCAAGGTAGTTTTGGGCTAGCATAATAGTGCACTCAAACCTCTTTCAATTGCTAGAGGCCCCTCCCTCAGACAATCTTCATTTCACTTCATTCTATGAAAACACGCTTACGATTAGCCCCCTTCCTGCTAGCATGGCTCATGTTAGCTGAAAGGCCTGCTTGGGCACAAACAGCCGTAAATAAAGCGGCCCCTATTATTCCAAAATCATTTGGGGCTACTGCTATCAAGCCGCTTTCAGCTACTTCGACTCCTGGCAGCTATACCATTCTTACACTGCCAGCAAAAGGGGTACTACGGCTCAACGGGACTCCGATAACTGCAGTTCCAGCCGCTGTATCCGTGGGTAACGCCGGTTCGCTGACCTATGCTCCTGATGCTACAGCAGCAGCAGGCAATTATAGTTTTACATATCGCACTAGCAATATTGCGACTGCGGCTACATACTCGCTGCCTGTTAGTAATGCTTCATGCAGCCAAAACAGCGCTATTGACTTTTCAGAGCGAACAGTAGGAGAGAGCTGGAAAGCACAGGCCGGGGTTACAGTTGCTAATACTACTGTAAGCACTACGAGCTATACTTCATCTGTTCCAGCAGGGCAGACAAATATTTTGGGCATAGAAAATCAGCCCGCCCGCCTCTCTACACAAGGCTTAGTATGGCAACTCGACAATATCAATGTTAGCGCAGCAAATACATCTACTGTGCAGATGAACTTTAGCCGCCCAGTGAAGAACTTGGCATTTGCAATGGAGGATATCGACGTTAGCACCTTAGCTAGTGGCGGTAGCGACTTCATTGACGAGGTAACGTTCAATGCCTATACTCTGGGTGGAACTCTGTATCAACTCCAGGCTGCTGATGTGGCGTTGGGTTCCAACGGCAGTAACACGTTTGTAACTGGCACCAATACCATCAAGGGCATTGGTGTGAATAGTGGCCCCGCAGGTACAGTGGTACTAACGTACCCTGCAACGGTTGCTATTTCGCGGCTTGAGATTATCTACAAGAACACGCAGGCGTACACTGCCGGCAACCTTCGTTTGCAGACCATTGGTATACCATCAATGGTGTGGTGCGCTGAAGTAGACCTAGCCACTACGCTTACGGGTCCTGCTCGTGCTGTTGCCGGGCAGCCGGTAGACTACGTAGCGACAACTAAAAACCAAGGTGACATTAGTGCTGCGGGGGTTGTATCCACGGTTCAGCTGACTGCGGGCCTGACAAATGTGACCATTAATGGGGTCGCAGCCGGTGCAGCCTATGATTCGAATACAGGCCTGCTAACGTTACCTGCCATTGGGACATTAGCGAGCAACGCCACTAGCACCAGCACTATCCGCTTCACTATGCCAGCCACGGGCCCTGTTACTGGGGTGGCCAGTAGCACAACTACCGGATTGGACATAGAGCCGGTTAATAACAACGGCACGTTGGCAAATGCGAAAGTATCGACGGTTGTGAACACGCCGCCAGTACCCGCAGCTAAAAGCACTTCTACCCCCCGAGGGAGCTATACCGCATTACTGCCTTTGTCAGCAACCGATGCCGATAATGACGCCATTACTAGCTACACCATCACCCAGGCTAGCCTCACAGCACTTAGTGCTTCCGGCAAACTGTATGTTCTTGTTGGCGGCAATTATATAGAGGTAAATACCACCAACTTCCCAGGGCTGTCGCTTACGCCGGCCCAGGCCGCGGCCCTGTACTTTATGCCTGCTACCACCGCAGCGTTGGGCAGCGTAAATTTCACGTATACTGCTACGGACGCACTAGGGGAAGTCAGCAAATCAGCCGCTACATACACGCTGACGATCACCAACGCGGCCCCGGTTGCTACCAATACTACCAACTCTGGCTCTATTAGCAGCAGCGCTGATCAAACCGCTATTTCAGCATTGTCTGCTACGGACGTTGATGGCACTATTGCATCTTACAAAATTTCGAGCTTGCCCACTGATGGTACGCTGTACTACAATGCTGGCTACGACTACGTTGCTTTCACGAGCAGCAACATCGGGACTGTAACCCTAACGCCGGCACAGGCAGGCAGCCTACGCTTCGATCCCTCTGGGTCTACGAATGGCAACGTGACTTTCACTTTCACGGCTACTGACAACGATGGTGCAGCAGATGCCACGCCTGCTACTTATACCATTCCGGTAGGCAACGTAGCCCCAACGGCTATTTCAAGCGTAAGCAATGTTATTCTCCCAAGCGGAAACGGTGCTTTAACTTATTTAGTAACGCCTTCATTCCAAGGCAGCGATGCTGATGGCACTGTTACGTCTTACCGGCTTACGTCGCTACCTAATAGTAGTACGGAAGGTACCCTTTACTACAGAACTGCTGGATCTACCGCTAACGTACTTGTTACGACCACTACTGATATCCCAGCAGACGGTACGCTGCGTTTTGACCCAGCTAACAACAATGACTCGTTTATCTTAAGTCTTCCCTTTACGGCTAAAGATAACAACAACGCTACCAGCACCAACACGGCTACGCTGACCATACCTGTAAACACAACGCTACCGGTAGCTAATGATATCACCAACGCCACTATCCTGAGCAGCGCGGCCCGTACGGGTATATCCACGCTGAGTGCTAGCATCACAACCGGAAGCATTTACAGTTACATCTTTTCCACCATACCCGACCCAGTTACTCAGGGTACGCTTTACCGCACGTTCGCAGGCGTCACTTCCGCTGTTACCGCTGGCTCCGAGTTTACGACGGGCACACTAGGCACATTGGGCGTACTGAGCTTTGATCCTATTGGCACCAACACCACGGACGTTACATTTACCTACACGGCTCGTGCGAACACTGCAGTCGGCCTTACTGATCCTACACCGGCTACCTACACCATTCCGATTGGAAACGTGGCGCCTGTTGCAACAGCTACCAGCGCTACCATGCCAAGCAGCAATGGATCCACGGCTATTCTAGTACCTAGCGCTACAGATGCTGACGGCACTATTGCCAGGTACACTTTGTCCGGCCTGCCTGCTTACACGCTAGGTACCTTGTACGTGGGAACCACTGTGGTGAACACTACGAACTTCCCTGGCTTAGTACTCACCCTGGCTGAGGCTCGCGACCTGAAATTCGACCCGGCTGGCACCAGCAACGGTACGTTCGTTTTCAACTTTACGGCTACCGATAACGACGGTGGGATATCTTCTCCGGCTGTTGCGTACACCATTACGGTAACCAACGTAGCTCCTTCCGCTACGGATGTAAGCATTCAGGTAGCCTCGGCTATTCTGAGCACCAACGGCCAGACGAGCATTCCAACACTGGCCGCAACGGATGAAGACGGCACTATTGCTTCTTATCAGTTCACGAGCCTGCCAACCAAAGGCACGCTTTACTACAACACTAACACCAATGGCACGGCTGGCTCTTACGTAGCTGTTACGGCTGCTAACTTACTAGGGGGTAGCAGTCAGCTTAACCTAAGCACAGCACAGGCAGGTACGCTGAAGTATGACCCCTCGGGCAACTTCCCAACTGCTGACAATAGCGTTGAGAATGACAGCTTCCGGTTCACAGCTACCGATAACAATGGCGGCATTGATGCTACTCCTGCTACCTATACTATCCCGGTAAAGGAGAACGATACGGAAGCGGTGTATTCTACTCCTAATACGTTTGCTAACACAGCCCTAACCAATGGCTCGGTAGTAGCAACCGTAAGCGATGCGAACGGCAACATCACTTCGGCAACGCTTGCTAGCGGTAGCACTCTGCCTACATTCCTGACGCTGCAAGCTAACGGTACCATCGGTGTAAATGCTAACGCGGTTACGGCGGGCACCTACACGGCCACCATCAACACCGTGGATGTACTAGGTGGCGAATCGGCAGTACCCGTTACCATCACTATCAACACCGACAAGCAAGCAGTTTATAGTTCGCCGAACACGTTCAACCGCGATGCGCTGAGCAATGGCACCTCGCTGGCTACGGTTTCGGATGCTGATGGCACCCTCACTTCGTCAACCATCGCAACGGGCACCTTGCCAACTGGTATAGGCTTCAACACTACCACAGGTCAGTTCACGGTGAACAGCACCACAGCTCCTGCTGCTAGTACTTATTCCTTCACTGTGAATACGGTAGATGCCCTAGGTGGCAAATCGACGGTAACTGCCAGCATTACCATCACCACAGACCAAGAGGCAGTGTACAGTTCGTCTAACTCGTTTAATACGGATGCACTGACTGCTAATAAAACGCTGGCTTCCGTGACGGATGCCGACGGCCTTCTTACTTCGGCAACCATCGCAACGGGTGCATTGCCCGCTAATATGGGCTTTAACACTACTACTGGGCAGTTTTATTCCATCGGCGGCACACCAGCTACGCGTCCAGCGAATGGCACTTATGCCTTCACGGTGAACACCGTGGATGCAACCGGAGGTAAATCGACGGTAAGTGTAAGCATCACCATCCTCGCTGATCAGGAAGCAGTGTACACAGTAGCTGCAGCTAAAAACGTAGACAATTACGCCAACGGCTTCACGCTGGCTTCTGTTACGGATGGCGACGGTTCTATCACGGCCGCTTCGCTGACAACTGGTACGCTGCCCGTTGGTACTACTCTAGCTGCCAACGGCTCCATTAGCGTGACCAATGCCAGTGCCCTTGTTGCCGGCTCCTACCCCCTGACCATCAGCACAACTGATATTACGGGTGGATTGTCTAGCAGCACTATCACGCTGGTTATTAATCCGGATGCTGAGGCGGTATACAGCACTTCGAACTCGTTCAACCGTGATGCGCTGAGCAACGGCTCCTCGCTGGCTACGGTTTCGGATGCTAATGGCGCCCTCACTTCGGCTACTATCACGATGGGCACTCTGCCTGCTGGTATTGGTTTCAACACTACTACGGGCCAGTTCTCGGTGAACAGTGCCACAGCTCCTGCTGCCGGCACCTATGACTTCACAGTAAATACGGTGGATGTAACTGGTGGCAAGTCGAGTGTTACGGCTACCATCACCATCTTCGCTGACCAGGAAGCGGTGTATACCGTAGCACCAGCGAAAAACGTAGACAGCTACGTTAATACTAACGTACTGGCTTCGGTTACGGACGGCAACGGCAACATCACGGCCGCTTCGCTCACGAGCGGTACGCTGCCCGCCGGCACTACTCTGGCTACAAACGGTACCATCACGGTAACGAATGCTGGCACACTGGTAGCTGGCTCCTACCCCCTGACCATCAGCACCACCGATGCAACGGCCGGCACCAGCAGCAGCACTATCACCCTGGTTATCAATGCCGACAGAGAGGCTGTAGCTTCTTCTCCGAACTCGTTTAACCGCGATGGGTTGACCAATGGCAAGACCCTAGCAACGGTGACCGATGCCGATGGCACCATCACGGCTACTAGCCCCAACCTGCCCACTTGGTTGAGCTTAGCTTCGAATGGCACCATCACGGTTCCTACGGCATCTGCTGCTGTAACGGGCACCACAACCTTCACGGTGAATACGGTAGATGCACTAGGTGGTAAGTCAACGGTAACTGTCAGCATCACCATCTTCGCTGACCAGGAAGCCGTAGCTTCTACGCCTAACGCCTACAACCTCGATGCCTTGACGAACGGCAGGAGCCTAGTAACTATCACGGACCAAAACGGAGTTATCACGGCGGCAGTTGGTACTGGTGTTCCAACTTGGCTGACTGTAGGTGCTGATGGTACCATTAGCGTACCCACTGCTTCTGCGGCTGTAAAAGGTCAGTATAGCTTCACGGTCAATACTACAGATGCCACCAGCGGCACCTCTTCGGTAGCGGTTGCGCTCAATGTATTCGAGACCGAAGCCGTGTACAACGTGGCCTCGCCAACCAATGGCCCTTACGCCAATGGCTACTCCTTCGCTACGGTTTCCGACGTTGACGGCGCAGTAGTACGAGCAGTGCTCAGCAATTCAAACTTGCCTTCGGGTATTGATATGAACGCTGCTACGGGTCAGTTCACAGTAGCTAACCGCTTACTGCTGAAGAATGGCACGTACCCCATGGATGTAGTTACTACAGATGCTACAGGTGGTGTAACTACCAGCCGCGTAACTATCATCATCGGGGCCTACCCGCTGCCGGTTACGCTGGTAAGCTTCTCGGCTAAGGCTGCTAACCAGGATGCTAAACTGACCTGGCGCACGGCTCAGGAGCTGAACAACGACCGATTTGTGGTAGAGCGCAGCTTCGATGCTGTCACCTTCCAGGCCATCGGTGAGGTAAAAGGCCAGGGCACTACTACTCAGGCTAAAGACTACAGCTTCGTAGACGCCAATGTAGGCACGAAAGCGCAGGGTGCGGTGTACTACCGTCTGCGCCAGATGGATACGGATGGCACTCCTACGCTGAGCATGGTGCAGGCCGTGGCGTTCGCAAAAGCAGTAGCTAACGTAGAACTGTACCCGAACCCAGCATCTGACCTTTCGGATGTTCGTCTGGACCTTTCCACGCTGCCGGCTGGCACGTACCGCGTGCAACTGACCGATATGGCCGGCCGCATGGTTCGCTCAACTACGCAGCAAGGTGGCCTCAACCAGGCACTGGAAGTGAAAGGCTTGCCGCAAGGCAGCTACATCGTCACCATTCAGGGCAATGGCCAGGTGTTCACCAAGCGCTTAGTGAAAGAATAATCTGACTAGGTTGCTTTTCGCAAAAAGCCCCTTCTCTTCGGAGAAGGGGCTTTTTTGTTATAGATGGCCAATTCACGTGCCCGCTGGCCTAACCTCACTCCCGAATTCTGGGTATAGACTGGGCTAACTCTTGTTTTTATGTCTGACTCAGTTCCTCGCCATCGGGTACCTAGCTGGCCTTTGACCGATACGGATGTTGCTATTGTGGGTGCTGGTAGCGCTGGCCTGAGCGCGGCCTTGGTACTAGGCCGCTGCCTGCGCCGTGTGGTGGTGCTCGATGGCGGACAACCCCGCAATGCCCCCTCACCGGCCGTACAGGGTTTCCTGACCCGAGACGGAACCCAACCCGCTGAGCTACTCCGCTTGGGCCGCGAACAGCTGACGCAATACGCCTCCGTTGAAATCAGGGAGGCGCGGGTTCTGGAGATTAAGGCCATAGCCAAACGCTTCGAGCTTACCCTAGAAGGCCCGACGGGCCGCAAGTCGACGCTTTCGGCACGCAAAGTATTGCTGGCCACCGGCGTTGAAGATGAGCTGCCGCCCATTGAGGGCATGCGCGAACTGTGGGGCAAAGGCGTGCTGCACTGCCCCTATTGCCACGGCTGGGAAGTGCGCGACCAGCCGCTGGCCGTGTACGGACGCGCCAAAATGGTGACTGGCCTGGCCCTACTGGTTAGCCGTTGGAGCAAAGACGTAATAGCGTGTATTGACGGCCCAGGCTTCCTGACGGAAAATGCTCGCCGCCGCCTACGCCGCCAAAACATTCAGGTGCGCGAAGAACCCGTGGCAAGGCTGGAAGGCACAGATGGCGGGGAGCTAAGACATATTGTGTTCGAGTCGGGAGAGAAGTTGGCTCGCGCAGCCATGTTTGTGCACGCGCACCAGCACCAACGCAGCCCCTTGGCCGAGCAGATGGGCTGCCGCCTGACCAGTAAGGGCGCCATCTGGGTTAATAAAAACCACCAAACATCAGTGCACGGCCTGTACGCCGCCGGCGACAACACTCCTGGTACGCAGCAGGCCCTTCTGGCGGCGGCAGAGGGTAGCGCCACCGCCATCAGCATCAACGAAACCCTGACCCGCGAAGAATGCCCGAAGTAACCGCCGGGACCGAGCTGGAAGGGAGCTTATTCGCTTTTGCCGATGTCGCTCGATATCTTACCAGTTGCTAGGTTACCGTAGTCTGGCCTGAACCCACCGCCACCATGCGTATCTTCTGCCCGCTGCTTTTGCTGCCTTTGCTACTGCTAGGTATGTCTGAGGCGCAAGCTCAACGCTTGGTGTTCAGTGGCCGCGTGACGGAAACCGTTAATGGTCAGCCGGTTCCATTCGCCTCGGTGTTTGTACGCGGCACGAGCCAGGGCGCTACGGCTGATGAGAATGGGCGCTACCAACTGACGGTGGCTGGCCCCGTGGATACGCTGGTGGCATCGGCCATTGGATTTACGGCTGTGAAAAAGCCTATTACCAGCACCGCTGCTAAGCAAACCTTCAACTTTGCACTGGGCTCAGGGTCGGTGGCGCTGGGCGAGGTAGTGGTTCGGCCGCGCGAAAACCCGGCGTACGTGATTCTTCGCCGCGTGCAGGACCACAAAAACCGCAACAACAAGCGCCGACTGGAGGCTTTCGAGTTCGACTCCTACAATCGTACAGAGCTGGCTCTCAATAACCTGCCCGATCAGGTAAGTCGCCGTAGCGTGCTGCGCCAGATGATACAGGTAGCCGATAGCCTAGGAGTAGCCCGCGATGCCAAAGGCAAGGCCATAGTGCCCATCTTTGCCTCTGAGGTGCTGTCGCGCTTTTATCAGAACAACAACCCGTTGCGCAAGCGGGAGGAAGTGCGCAAGACACAGATGCGCGGGGCAACGCCGCGCGAAGGCTCAGTGGTGTCGCAGATTATGGGGTCGTCGTTTCAGGACTGGGACTTCTACCTGAACTGGCAGCAGCTACTCGGCAAGGACTTTATCTCGCCCATTGCCGAGGGCTGGAAGTTCACCTATGAGTATGAGCTGCAAGACTCGGTGATGGTCGGCGAGGACTTTTGCTACAAGATTGGCGTGACGCCGCGCCGGCCGCAGGACCTGGCGTTTGTGGGCACTATCTGGATAACAACCGACACGTACGCCCTGCGCCAGCTTGACTTGGCGGTAAGCCCCCAGGCTAACCTCAATTTTGTAGAGCAGGTGCGCGTGTGGCAAGAGCTGACGCCCTCCGCCGCCGGCGCAGGGTTGCCGCGGCGTACTAGGGTAGTAATCGGCATAAAGCCTACTAAAAGTAGCACGGGCATTCTGGCGCGCCTCACCACGGTCAACTCCAATTTCCTGGTTAATCAGCCCAAGCCGCTGGCGTTTTATGACCGGCCCCTAGAAACGGCACCCGATGCGTTCGACGTGCCCAAGGACTTTTTTGCGCAAAACCGGCCTGACTCCCTGACCCAGCAAGAGCAGGCCACGCTGATGGTATTGGACTCGGTGCGGAAGCTGCCGGCGGTGCGCAACCTGCTAGAAATAGCCGATGTGGCCGTGAACGGCTACTACCGCGCCGGCAAGCTCGACTGGGGCCCGATTCTGACGGCGTACAGCTTCAATAGTATTGAGGGTCACCGCTTCCGGGTGGGCTTCCGGACTACCCCCGAGCTAAGCCGCGACTGGCTGTTGCGCACGTATTTGGCCTACGGCACGCAGGATGGGCGCTTTAAGTATGGGCTGCGGGTGCAGCGGGTGCTAGAGCGCCGGCACTGGACGGTGGCCAACTTCGAGCACCGTAACGACCTAGACCAGGTAGCCCTGCTCGACAACGACTATGCCCTGGAAAATCCGCTGTTTGAAGCTTCGGCCCGCCTAGGCAACATCAGCAGCAGCCGGCCCTTGCGCCGCGAGCTGACCAGCGTGGCGTTGCAGTCCGATCTGTTTCGGGGCTTTACCCAACGCGTGGTACTGCGCCATCAGCAGTTCCGGCCCTTGTACCCCTTCGCTTACTACACCCGCGAAACTCAGCCCGGCTCCCCTACCGATGACCAATTTTCCTTGTCGGAAGTAGTGCTGGAGTCGCGCTATGCCCGGGACGAGGTGCTGGTAGAGAACAACCAGAACCGTCGTTCGGCCATTGGTGTGAAGCGGTGGCCGGTGTTTACGGTGCGCTACACCCTAGGCGTAGATGACGTGCTGGGGTCAGACTTCCGGTATCACAAGCTCAACCTGCTCATCGACCAGAGCATTCGGCTGGGCCAGCTGGGCCGCACCGATTACCGGCTGGATGCGGGCTACATCCCGAGCACGGTGCCGTATCCGGTGCTCAAAACGCACCTCGGCAACCAGTCGCCGTTCTATAACGCGGGCGCCTTTAACCTGATGCGCTACTTTGAGTTTGTGAGCGACCGGTACGTAGCGTTTCGGCTGGAAAACCAGTTTGATGGGTTTCTGCTGAACTCTATTCCGGCCATTAAACAGCTCAACTGGCGGCTGGTGGCTACCGGCAATATTCTATGGGGCAGCGTCAGCCAAGCCAACCGGCACATTATTCCGCAGACCGACCCCGTGAACGGCGGGCCGCTTCCGTCGTTTCAGGCCTTAGGGAACACGCCGTATGCGGAGGTGGGCTATGGCGTAGAGAACATCCTGAAGGTGGCCCGGGTTGATTTCATTCACCGCCTCACGTATCGTAACGCGCCAGGGGCTCGCAACTTTGGCGTGAAGGTGAGCTTCCAGTTCAAGCTGTAGTGGGTTCTGCGCCAGGGCAGCAGGTACGTCTCCACTGAAAGCACAGCATTTTAGAACTGACTTTACTGGTGAAAAATACCGGCTACGGTGCCATAAAAGCGGCAGAAGCGCCTAGATTAGCGCAGCCAAAGTCTGAAATACCACGTAACATGGAGCCGCGCCGGCCGGTACCAGCCTCCTGTTCTGTAGTGGCCTTCCTACAGCAGCAACCGCCTTTATTTCCTTCTCGCTATGCAGCTAGCTACCACCATTGCCCACGAATTTCGTCAGCAGTTCACCTCCGAGCCGCTGCTAGTACGCGCCCCTGGCAGGGTTAACCTAATTGGGGAACACACCGATTACAACGCCGGCTATGTGCTGCCCGCGGCGGTGGATAAGGAAATCTTCTTCGCGGTGGGCCTGAACCAGACCAATACTATTCGACTGGTTTCGCATGATCTGAAAGAGTCGTTTTCCATAGAAGTTACGGCGGTGGAGCGCGGCCAGGTGCAGTGGGCCAACTACCTGCTAGGCGTGGTGGCCCAGTTTCAGAAGCGTGGCGTGCAGGTACCAGGCTTCGACTGCGTGTTTGGCGGTAATATTCCGTTGGGTGCAGGCATGTCGTCGTCGGCGGCGCTGGAGTGCGGCTTGGCCTTTGCCCTGAACACGCTGCTCGGCACCGAGCTGGACCGCATGACATTGGCCCACATGGCCCAGAAAGCAGAGCACGAGTACGCCCTGGTGCAGTGCGGCCTTATGGACCAGTTCGCCAGCTTGTTTGGCCAGCCCCGGCAGGTAGTACGCCTCGATTGCCGCTCCCTGGAGTATGAGTATTTTCCCTTTGATACCTCAGCCAGCCAAGTTGTACTCTGCAATTCGGGCGTAAAGCACTCCTTGGCCAGCTCGGAATACAACACGCGTCGCCAGGAGTGCGAGCAAGGCGTAGCGCTGCTGCAACGCCACTACCCCCACATTCAGAGCCTGCGCGACGCCACCCCGGAGCAAGTACAGGCCCATAAGGACGAGCTCGGGGATGTTGTATTCCGCCGCTGCCTGTACGTGGTGCAGGAAAACCTGCGGGTAGAAGCAGCCTGCCGCCACCTGCTGGCCGGCGACTTGCGCGCCTTCGGGCAGGAAATGTACGCTTCGCATGCCGGCCTGCGCGACGACTACGAAGTAAGCTGCCCCGAACTGGATATTTTGGTGGCTTCGGCTCAGCAGGCACCCGGCGTGTTCGGAGCCCGGATGATGGGCGGCGGCTTTGGCGGCTGCACTATTAACCTGGTAGCGCCCGAACACGTGGAGGCGTTCATTGCCCACCAGACGGCCGCCTACCAGCAGCAACTGGGGCTACACCTGGAAACCTACACGGCTACCATTGTGGGCGGCGTGGGTACGCTGGAACCCAGCGTAGTGCAGTAATCTGCTGCCATTAAAGCCTAGCCCTACTTTGCTGCCCAACCGGCACGTTTCTCTTACTTACCTCAGCTTCTCATGGCCGATTTTGATAGCACCGAGCACCCTCACCGCCGCTACAATGCGCTGAGCGGAGAATGGATTTTGGTTTCGCCGCACCGCGCCAAGCGCCCCTGGCAGGGCCAACAGGAGTCGGCGGAGCCGGAAGTGCGTCCGGCCTACGACCCTACCTGCTACCTCTGCCCCACCAACACGCGCGCTAATGGCGAGGTAAACCCAGCTTACGAAGGCACGTTTGTTTTCGATAACGACTTTGGCGCCCTCACCCCTGATGTGCCCACGGGCGGCATTAATGTGGAAGGGCTGCTGCGGGCCGAAGCTGAATCGGGTATTTGCCGCGTTATCTGCTTCTCACCGCGCCACGACCTGACCCTGCCGGAAATGGAGTTGCCAGCCATTCGGGGGGTAGTAGATGTGTGGGTGCAGCAGTACTTGGAGCTGGGTGCGCTGCCTGACATCAACTACGTGCAGATTTTTGAGAACAAGGGCACCATTATGGGCTGCTCGAACCCGCACCCGCACGGCCAGATTTGGTCGCAGCGCACGGTGCCGGTGGAGCCCGCCAAAGAGTCGGTGCAGCAGGCTGCCTACTTCCAAGAACATGGCCGCAGCCTGCTTTCCGATTACCTGGCCCTGGAGCTGCGCGAGCAAAAGCGCGTGGTGCTGGAAACCGAGCATTGGGTAGTGGTAGTGCCCTTTTGGGCGGTATGGCCCTTCGAGACGCTGGTGTTACCGCGTCGGCATGTGCAGTCCATTGAGCAGCTGACCGACGCCGAAAAGGACTCCTTTGCCGAGGCGCTGCAGCAGCTGACCATCCGCTACGATAACCTGTTCAACATCTCTTTCCCGTACTCCGCGGGGCTGCACCAGCGCCCCACCGATGGCCAGGAGCACCCCGAGTGGCACCTGCACATGCACTTCTATCCGCCGCTGCTGCGCTCGGCCTCCGTCCGCAAGTTTATGGTAGGCTACGAAATGCTAGGCACCCCGCAGCGCGACATCACGCCGGAGTTCAGCGCCGAAAAACTGCGGAGCTTACCATCGACTCACTACAAGCTGAACAACAAATAGTTACCTGCTTTTGACACCAGTCAAGATAAGGTTGTATGATAGCAAGGATTTGCTTGGAACAGAAAAAATCCGGTTAGTTTAGTCGAACAATGCGCCGCGCCGATGCGTTGGACGGTAAGCATTACTACCTGACTAGGTCCGTCCGGAGCCCGTACCCTTGGCACGGAATACCCCGCAGGCTTTTGCTCTCATCATCCGTTGGCCCGGGTTACCGCTCTTTGTAGGGGTAGCACTCTGCCTAAGGCCTCATATCTGTAGAACGACACACCATGCCAAAGTACGAAGTTGCTAATCTTACCCTGGCGGAAGCTACCCGTCATGCTCCTTTTGTTGATTACGCGCGTTGCGTAGATGCCAGCCAGCGCCCCTACAACCACGTGGGCGACTGGCCCGAAGAAGGCCAGCTGTACCCCGTTCGGGTAGTGGACTCGCACACGGAGGGCATTCCGCTGGTGCACGTGCTTGGCTTTGAGGGCGAAGCGCCCTATTACAATGCCTACGGCCCACACCGCTTCGAAATGCTGCTGACCGTGTGGCTGAATTAGTCCGACTCTCGTATTAACATAGCAGCAAAACGCCCGATTCTCACGTGAGAATCGGGCGTTTTACGTTGGGTGAAGTTGGCTTTCGTGGCTACCGTTCCAGCTTGAAGTCAGGGTCCGCCTTAAGTCGTTCGGATGCCTCCGAAACCAGCCAGCCGGTGGCATACATCCAGCGCGTCATGCGGGTAAGCTTGCCGATGTCGATGCGGGAGGCTTCGTCGCGGGGCGTGTGGTAGTCGGGGTGCAGCAGGGTGGTAAAGAACACGGCCGGAATGCCGGCGCGGGCATAGGGTAAATGGTCGGAGCGGAAGTACCAGCCTTCGGGGTGGGTGGCGGCATCCCAGGTTGTATCGAGCTTGAAGCTGGCGGTGCGTTGGTTGGCTTGCAGGGCCATTTCGGTAAGGGCGCGGGAGTTGCGGTGAGGCGGAATAGAACCCAGCAGGGCCGCTGAGTCCGGGGCATTGCGGCCCATCATATCCCCATTGAGCACGGCTACCAGCGAGGACTTCGGCACGGTGGGGTGCTCAGCAAACCAGCGCGAGCCCAACAGACCCCGCTCCTCGGCGCCGTGCCACACAAACAGCGCCGACCGAGCTCCGGGCCGCTGCTTCCAGGCCCGGCCGATGGCCAGCAGGGCCACCGTCACGGTAGCATTGTCATCAGCCCCGTTCCAGATGGAGTCGCCGGCTACGGGCTTGCCAATGCCATCGTGGTCGTGGTGGCCGCTGAAGAGCACGTGCTCTTGTCGCCGGGTGGGGTCAGTGCCGGCCACGCGTGCTACCACGTTCACGGATGGGTACTCGAAGTCGTTCTTCTCCAGCTCGGCCTGTAGGCGCGCGCCCGATTTGCGGAGCGTAGCACCTACTGCTTGCCGCACCAGCAGCACCGGCACCAGCGTTTCCGGCGCTAGCATAGTGGGCAGCAGGTATTGGCCGTCTTCGTAGCGGTGCCCTACAAAATCCAGGTTCGGCTCCGTCGTGGCATCAGCGGCCAGCACAATACCAGCAACTCCACGGGCCCGCAGCGCAACACTTTGCTGATTAATGGCAGCTAGGGCGTAGCGCATGCCCCAGAGGCTCATTTTGGGGGCCGGCAACGGGGTAGGCGGCACAATGGGCATTGCCACAATTTTCCCTCGCAGGTCGCGGCGCACGGTATCGGCTAAGGTATTGAGCCACACTACTGGGCCGCTGAGCCGGGCATTCATGGGGGTCGTCACCCAGGCATCGCGCCACAGGGCCAAGGGCTGACCGTTGAGCAGCAGGCGGGAGGTAGCGGCCACCGTGATGCGCCGCAGCGGATAAAACTGGAAGTAGGTGCCATCGTCACCGGCGGGCTCCAATCCGGCTTGCCGGGCGCGTTCGGCTACCCACACGGCGGCCCGCAACTCATCGGCGGTGCCGGCCCGGCGCCCGCGGAAGCTGTCGTCGGCAATGGCAAACAGGTCGCGGCGCAGGTCATCTTCCCGAATTGCCCCTAGGCCCGGCCCGCCAGAATCACCCGCACTGGTTGTGGAAGCTACCGGCCCCCGGGCGCACCCGGCCAGTATGCCAACAAAAAGCCCCAAGGCACCATACAGCGTAGTTGTGCGCATCGTTGAAAAGCGAAAAAGTAAGGCGGAAGGTGACTACTAGCGCAGGGCGTACAGGATGGGCTTGCTAGGGCTGGCATCGAGCTCAAGGCTAGTTATTTGCAGATTAAGCAGAAATAAGCCGTCTTCCACTTCATCGGGCACAAAAATCAGCTCTGTGATGGTAGCGTGCTCGCGGGTAGCGGCGGGGTAGCGCCAAAAGGCATGGTGCGCCAGCAGTTCGCCGCCATCTTCTTCCCGGTCTACGCTAGGCAGGTCAAGCAGTAAATGCTCTATGTGGTGCTCAGCCAGGTAGTGCGCCAAAGCCGGCTCCAGGTAGGTAGGGTTGGTGCCCGAATACTGCCTAGTGCGCTTGGCCTTGTGGTTGGGCAGCGTGCGCAAAATTAGGGCCTCTGGCCGGATGGCCGCATCGGGGCCACCTTCCAACTCGCGCCGTACATCGTCAAGCATCACCACCTCGTCGCCGTTGGGCTGGGGGCGCGGCTGTACCGAAACAAGCCGCGCTACAAACAGAAAGCGGCGCAGGCAGCGGTTGAGCGTGGCGGCGGGGCTAGCCGAAATATGGCCGTAGCACTCGGTATGGGTGCCGTTGCCGTGGGGCGTGAGGTGCACGCGCTTGTAGTTGGTACTGCCACCCTCGGCCACACTCCCTACAAAACTCCCCACCCGAATCACATCAAACTGCACGGGCTCGGCCCAGAAGCAGTTTACTTGCTGCTCGCCGGGCGCCAGCGGCAACGATATATCTAGCGGGGCAGCGGGGTCGAAGGCAAAGCTGCGGCCTTGATGGGGGTAGGTAGCAAGCATGAGAAAGGAAGTGCAGAAAACAACGTGAGGTGCATTAGCAGCAGATGCTGCTAGCCCCTTAGGGGTGGCGAAGTGTCAGGAGGCGTAGATTCGGAAGCTCGTTTTCAGACCTCTCTCTCCGCGGCTATTGATTGTACCTCTTTGGTATTGAGCGTATTCAGAATCCGGCTAATCTCTTCGGCGTGGCTAACCACCATGAAGTGGCCGCCGCCCCGAATAAGGTACTCTACCGGAGTGGGGCCGGGCGGAAATACTCGGTCGTGGGTACCCAAAATCTGGATGCTGCGGCCCACGTGGGTGCTGTCCCAGTGCAGAAGGCAGTGAATGGCCCAGCGGGTATACACCGGCTCCATATCCTGTAAAATCTGTTTGAAGAGCCGGTATTCTTCGCCGTTTTCCACCCCGAAATACCACTGTCCGGCTCTCGGAAATAGCTTCAGTAGCTGAGGAGGCACTAGGTGGTGAACTCCCGTAAACCGCACCAGCCGCAGCAAGGGCGGCAGGCAGCTGGCATCTGGAATGCTGCTGATAAGTACGGTGCGCATGCGCGGCCGCAACCGATTGATTTCCAAGGCCACTACCCCTCCAAACGAAACGCCTACCAACAACCCCTCTGCCTCCTGCGGAATGGACTCCGCCATGCGGGTTGCATAGTGCAGCAGGGGCTCCTGGGGGGTAGGTGTGAGCCATTGCATCACCTGTGCCTCGCCCTTGAGCAACGGCAGCAGGTTCCGGAACACCCGTTCATCGGCCCCTAGCCCGGGAAAAAGGTAAAACATAGGTAGCAGGATACGGCAGCGTATTTAGGGCTCAATACGCAGGAACACGCCCTCAAGGTAGAAAATGTTGTGGGGCTGGCTGGATTCAAACTCTTCAGCATCCTCCAGGTCGGCGGCCATGCTGATATCAAAGGTTTCGTCGTCGTCGCCTTCTTCATAAGGCTCATCGGCAGGGTAAGTGCACGAAAGCTTGAGGGCCACGTTGGGCAGCAGCACGGGCGGGTCGGCTTCGCTGTTGTACTCCAGCAGGCAAGGCCACTCGTGCACCGTGGCCAAGGCGTCGGCAATATCTTCTTGCAGTTCCTCAACGCGCGGGCCGGCCAGCCGCAACAGCAAATCAAGCAGCTGAAACGGCAGGCCCAAGTGGAAGAAGTGGGGCTCCTGATCGAAATTGGTAGTTGCCCAGATGGTGACGTCATCAGAATTATCGAAGACAATAGCAGTTATCTGCACCTGCTCGATAAAGAAATCCGTGTCGTCGGCCAGAGCGTCTATTAGTCTTCTCATAATCACGGACTTGAGCCTGAAAGCACCCTAGGCTCAGAGGAAATTGCGGGCGCGTGCTGCCACCAGTGCCCGCTCAACCATAGGGAAAAGGATAGAGGAATGCCGGAAATTAGTGCTTTTACTGGCATTTTGAGCAGACATAGGCAGAAAGCATTGCCACACCTCCCGGCAGTTGGCCTACACCGAAAGCAGAACTCGCTAGCCCTGAAATAGCTCCAAGGTGATATGGTCGGCGAGCAGCTTGCCTTGGTCGGTGAGGCGCAGGGTGGCGCTGGCATCCAAGGTAGCCAAGCCCGTGGTTTGGAGCTCGTGCAGGTAGGCCGCCCGGGTTGCGAGCAAATTTACCCCTAGTGCGTCGCGCAGGTGGCTCAGGCTGCAGCCGCCGGCGGTGCGCAGGCTGGTCATCAGGTACTCGTTGGCGCGGTCTTGGGGGCTCAGCACTTCCACGGTGGCTGGCACCTGCTGGCGCTCCAGCACGGCTGCTACATACTGAGGGTTTTTGGCTACCGTATACTGCCGGCTCTCGCCGTTAAAGGAGTGCGCGCTAGGCCCCAACCCCAGGTAAGGCACCCCGCGCCAGTACGCCGAGTTGTGGCGCGACTCGCGGCCGGGCTTACAGAAGTTGCTGATTTCGTACTGCTGATAGCCGTGGCGCTCAATTTCTGACAGCAACATCTCAAACTGCTGTGCCACAAACTCATCGGGTGGCGCCACAAACTTGCCTTTCCGGAGCTGGCGGCCAAACACCGTGTCGGGTTCAATGGTGAGGGCGTAACACGACAGGTGTGGCACCTGCAGGCCAAACGCCACGGCCATATCCTGCTGCCAAATGCTATGGTCGGGCGCGGGCACGCCGTAAATCAAATCCACCGAAATATTCTCGAAGCCCGCATCCTGCGCCCGCAACACCCCCGCCCTAGATTCTTCCGCCGAGTGTGCCCGGTTCATCATCCGCAAGTGAGGCTCGTGGAAACTTTGTAAGCCAATGCTTAGGCGGTTAATGGGCGACGCCGCCAGCTCGCGTACTTTTTCGGGCGTGAGGTCGTCGGGGTTGGCTTCCAGGGTTATCTCCGCATCGGTGGCAACGCTAAAGTGGCGGTGGATGGCCTCAAAAATCGAATCTAATTCTGCCGCTGTCAGCAAAGAGGGCGTACCGCCACCAAAGTAAATGGTATTGAGCGTGGCGTTAGGTCCCAGGTAGTCGCGGCGCAAGGCCAGCTCCTGAGTAATAGCCGTTACCAAACTGCTTTTCAGTGCCATAGAGGTACTGAAATGGAAGTCGCAGTAATGGCAGGCCTGCTTGCAGAAGGGAATGTGAAGGTAGAGGCCAGACATGGGCGCGAGAGTCGTTCAGGGGCGGGCAATGGGTGCCGCGAATAATGCCGGAACAGTAACCAAGGGCGCTACGTTCTGTGGCTTCGGCAGAATAGCCGCTGAATTGGCGGCAGAGAAATACCTTTCGGGAAATTAAACGCGGCGATTCGCGTTTCAGACTTCAAATGTACGCCCGCGCCCTCGTTTTCTGGTTGTTGCTGTTTGCTGTAGGCAGTGGCTCCCGCGCCTGGGCGCAACAAACGGCACCGCTCAATCCGGCTGCGCCGCCCCTACAGGCCAGCCCCGCCGCAGCCCTACCCCCCGATACTACCCGAAAGCGGCCGGCACCAGCCCTAAAGCCCAGTAGGCCCCCGGTTACACTTCAACTGCAAATTGAACCTAGCGACCAACCGACGCTACGGGCCTATCGATATCGCACTGTACTACCCGATTCGTTGGCGGCCCTGCGCGAAATCCGGGCCCTAGTGCTGGCGTTGCAAACCGATGCGTACCTCACAGCCTCGGCCGATGAGCTGCGCTGGAGCCGCGACACGGTGTGCGTGCGACTCTACTTGGGCGAGAAGTTTCGGTGGGCACGCTTGCGCAACGGCAACCTCGGCGACGGGCTGCTTACCAGGGCCGGCTACCGCGAAAAGCTGTTTCAGCAGCAACCCTTCCGGCCCCAAGAGTGGGCCCAATTGCAGGAGCGTGTATTACACGAGGCTGAAAACCAAGGCTTCCCGTTTGCCACCATAGGCCTCGATTCCTTATCGATGGACGGGACTGACATTGAGGGACGAATCGTGCTGCGCCGCGGGCCAGCCGTGGTATTCGATTCCATTCAGGTGGTGGGCAAAACCAAAACGCGGGCCCGGTTTCTGGCCAAATACCTACAGATTGAGCCCAACCAGCCGTTCAGCCAACTGCGCATTCAGGAAGCCACACGGCGCTTGCGGCAGCTTCCCTACCTCCAACTCAAGGCCGAACCCGAAGTACGCTTTGCCAAAGGGCGGGCGCGGGTATACTTTCTGCTCGAAGACCGCACGGCCAATCAGTTTGATGCTATTGTGGGTGTGCTGCCCAACCCCAACCCGCTGGCCGGCCAAAAACGCGTGCAGATTACCGGCGACGTGACCATCAACCTGCGCAACATCAGTGGGGGCGGCAAAGGCATTGGGGTGCAGTGGCGCAAACTTGACCCGACGTCGCAGCTGCTAGATGCGCAGTACGTGCACCCGGCATTTTTTGGCACGCCGCTAGAGCTGAACGGCTCCTTCAACCTGCTTAAGCAAAACGACCAGTTTCTGACTCTAAAGCCCCGCCTGCAGGCCGTGTACCCTACCGCGCAAGCCGGCCGCGTGTCGGTGTTTGTGGAATGGCGCAACTCCCGGCTGATTGATTCGCTGCTGTATAAGGCCACCGTACTGCCCGAAAATATCGACTCGCGGTTTACTTCTTACGGCCTGGAATACGCCTGGAACACCCTGGACGACGTGTACTTTCCACGGCGCGGCTTGCTAGCCAGCGGGCAGGCGGCCATTGGCACAAAAATCATCAGCAAAAACTCCGACCTGAACGAAAGCCTATACCAAGGCATTCCGTTGCGCTCTACCCAGGTCAGCCTGGGCACCCGCATTGAGCAGTACGTGCGGGTGGGGCGTGCCGGCGTGCTGCTAGCCCGGCTGCGCGGCGAAGCCCTCATCAATCAGCGCCTGTTTCTCAACGACTTGTTTCGGGTGGGAGGCCTAGCGACGTTGCGCGGCTTTAATGAGTTGAACTTCTACGCCAGCCAGTACGCCGTTGGTACCGCCGAGTACCGCCAATTTACGGGCAGTGATGCCTACGTATTCTTGTTTGTCGATCAGGCGTACCTCCGCCGCGACTTACCTGCCGACCCCGTGCCACAGGATACGCCCACCGGGCTAGGAGCCGGCCTGAGCTTCCGGACCGGGGCCGGACAGTTTCAGTTTGTGTACGCCCTAGGCCGCGACAAGCAGCAGAAGTTTGGGCTCAACTCGGGCAAAATTCACTTTGGCATCACCAGCCGCTTTTAACCCAGGCTACTACCCCTTACACAGCGTCAAACCTTGTTAGCTCGCCGGTTGACTGCTTGGATCAACCTAGTGCTATTAACTACAAAAGCCTCTGCTACCAGGTAGCAGAGGCTTTTGCCGTATTCATGCTGACTGCTTATTGCAGCGCTTTCTTAAGCTCGCTGGCAGCTAGTTCTTGTGCTTGACCAGCCTGGGGCACTACGGCGGCCATTCCGAAGAACTCGTGCGTAACGCCTTCGTAGTTCTGGTAGCGGGTAGCCACACCAGCAGCTTGCAGCTTATCGGCCAACATTTTTCCGTCGCTCATCAGCGGGTCGATGCTGGCGGTAATTACCGTGGTCGGCGGCAGGCCTTTAAGATTGGCATTTACCAGCGAAATCATCGGGTTTTTCCCGTCGGCCGCGCCACGCAGGTAGTTTTCAAAGAACCACGCCATCATGGGCTTGTTCAGAGGCTTAGCCTGCGCATTCTGCTGGTAAGAGGGCGTATTGAGGTCGTAGCCGGCAATGGGGTATACCAATACCTCATGTTTGGGCAGCATTACCTTCTTGTCGCGTGCCATCATGCTCACGGCCGCCGCCAAGTTGCCTCCAGCACTTTCTCCTACTACTGCTATCTTCTGTGGGTTGCCATTGAAAGAAGCAGCGTTCCGCAGCACCCACTGGTAAGCCGCAAACGAATCGTTGTGGGCAGTTGGGAACTTGTGCTCCGGCCCCTGCCGGTACGCTACCGACACGAAGATGGCGCCGGTTTTTTCCACCAATCCCCGCACCGAAGCGTCATAGGCATCTAGGTTGGCAATTACCCAGCCACCGCCGTGGTAGTACACCACCACGGGCAAAGGGCCGCTGGGATTGCGCGGGGTATAAATTCTAACCTTCACGCCGGGCATCACCATGCGGCTGGTAGTGTCAGCAGTGGAAGCAGGCATCGGGATGCTGTTGTCGCGCATTACCTTTTCTACCGCTTCTTTAGGGCCCGGCTGCTTGCGCGCCTCCGCTGCTGAAAGGGTTTCAATAGGTTTCGGATTGAGGCTGGCCAGGGCCTCCATCACTGTTTGCATTTCGGGGGCAATGGTAGGCGCCCAGGCCGGTTTCGGGCCGGCTGGCTTTATGGCCTTTAAAGCGCTGCCACTGACAGAATCAACGGGAGCCGTCATCATCGAGTCGGTAGCAACAGCCGTAGCCGACTTCGACTCATTGGTTTGCGACGAGTTGCAGGAAGCTAGTGCTAGGCCAGTTGCCAGCATGGGCACTGCCCAACGAAGGGAGGGGAGGAAGGAGGGGTTCATGTTTGTGTTATGAGAAGAACAGATAGATCAGGCTACCTTACGGTTGAGCCTCCATAAAAAACTAACACACCCAAAATCATGTACCTACTTTGAACTCCACTGCTACCATTATAAAATTTTTATAGCTGATACTCAGCCTAAAAAGCCTCAATTCACGCTAATTGCGACACCACTATGCGGATTTCCCAAAAAGCCTCTTACATTTGTATTACCAAACAGTGCGGGGTGGAGCAGTTGGTAGCTCGTTGGGCTCATAACCCAAAGGTCACTGGTTCGAGTCCAGTCCCCGCTACCTAAAAGGGCGTTTCCAAGATGGAAACGCCCTTTTTTAATGTCCATAGGACATCTTATAGGACTATTTTACATTATCTATTAAACTATTAAAGGATAATATATCAGTGGATTGCGTAGGATACGCATCCTTACTAACTAGTATTGCTCTGTTACGCACACTAAATAGTTAAACAGCCTTAGAGGATGTTGCGCTTATATTGCATCCTATATTTAGGCTCTTAGCCACTCGTATGTACTTAAAAAAGCTGACCATTGAAAATATCCGGGGGCTAAAGCACCTCGAGATGACCTTTCCTGTGCAACCTGCGGGATGGCACGTTATAATAGGTGACAATGGTGCTGGTAAATCAACTTTAATACGGGCTATTGCATTAGGGTTGATAGGACCAAATGAGGTTCGAGCCGCTCATCCAAATTTTGCGGAATGGCTGCGCAAGGATGCTAAAAGTGGCTTTGTAGAGCTTAGCTTAGGGTGGGATTCACATTATGACTCTTCCAGAGGACTTGGCAAGGCTCAGAGCCTTAAGGCTAAGGTTTTATTGCAGCCTTCAAATTCGTTTAGTGGTATAGCCGGCAGCGCTCCAATTATAGAGGCCATAATCGACGAACATGTAGTTAAGCCAGCTCTTGCTAAACACCTTTGGGGAAATTCTACGAAAGGTTGGTTTTCGGCTGGTTTTGGGCCATTCCGACGCTTTACTGGCGGTGATACTGAGCATGACAAAGTATATCTGTCATCACCTCGTTGCGGTGCTCACCTATCTGTATTTGGGGAAGATGTAGCACTTACCGAGGCACTGCGGTGGCTACAAGAGATCGACTATCAGCAGTTAAAAGCTAGGGAGAAGAAGATTCGGCAGGATACCCAACCTCTTAACTTGGCTGTTAACAAAAGTATACAAGCTGACTCCGTTGAAGAAGTTATAGAGAAAGTAGAACAGCTTTGGGATATAGCTGCTAGGCTGCGCAAAAACAGTCTTTATAAGGAAGCAGAATCTTTGCTTCATCGAGCTTTAAATATTGCAGAGAATGAAATTGAGCACAATCGTTCTCTTATATCATTAGGCCTGAATCATTTGGCTTCACTATTTATGGAGACAAACCGCACGTCTAAGGCCGAGCCACTTATACGTCGAGCTCTGGCCATTGATGAGGCGAACCATGGATCAGATAGTGCAGGGGTAGCAATCAGCCTTATCAATCTAGCCAACTTGCTTCAGGAGACTAACCGGCTAGAGGAAGCTGAGCCGCTTCTGCGCCGTGCTTTAGCCCTAGACGAGGCGAATTATGGACCCAATCATCCCGATATCTTAGTTAGTCTCAGCAACTTAGGTACTCTGCTTAAAAAAGTCAACAAATTGAGCGAGGCCGAGCTTTTGATGCGCCGAGCACTGGCCCTTGCTGAAGCACATCATAGTAATGATAATAACTCACTAACAGTATGCCTCAACAATCTAGCATTATTACTTAGAGACACCAACCGGCTAGAGGAGGCTGAGGTGCTCATGCGCCGAGCCCTGGCCATTGATGAGGTCAGTTATGGCCCTGACCATCCAACTATCGGTCTCAGGTTGAGCAATCTGGCTATTTTACTTCAGGATGCTAATCGGTTAGAGGAAGCTGAGCCGCTCATGCGCCGATCCCTAGCTATTGGGGAGGCGAACTACGGCCCTGATCATCCCAGAGTGGCTACTAGGCTTAACAACCTAGCCCTTCTTCTTAAGGATACTAAGCGGCTAGATGAGGCTGAGGTACTCATACGCCGAGCTCTGGCCATTGATGAGGCCAGTTATGGCCCTGACCATCATGAGGTAGCTACTGACCTTAATAATCTAGCTGCTTTACTTCAGGAAACTAAGCGGCTAGAGGAAGCTGAGCCGCTCATACGCCGAGCTCTGGCCATTGATGAGGCCAGTTATGGCCCTGACCATCCTGGGGTAGCTACTGACCTTAATAATCTAGCTGCTTTACTTCAGGAAACTAACCGGCTAGAGGAGGCTGAGCCGCTCGTGCGCCGAGCTCTGGCCATTGATGAGGCCAGTTATGGCCCTGACCATCCAACTATCGGTCTCAGGTTGAGCAATCTGGCTATTTTACTTCAGGATGCTAATCGGTTAGAGGAAGCTGAGCCGCTCATACGCCGAGCACTCGCCATTGATGAGGCGAACTACGGCCCTGGCCACCCCAGAGTAATTGCAAGGCTTAACGACCTAGCCCTTCTTCTTAAGGATACTAACCGCCTAGAGGAAGCCAGCACACTAGTCCAACAATATAAAGCCAAGAATGCTGCCTCAACGGCTCCAATTATTGCCATTAATGCTACTAGCGTATCACAAAAGTTACCACTTGAGGATAATGACTGGTTAGCGATCCGTTTGCGAACGTTCATAAACGAAAGTAAGCTTCTACCAGCCGGGACTGAATTTAAAGGTATGTCCACTGAGGGCCCTATTTTTCAGGATGGAAATGGACAGAAAGTATCCGTAACACAGTTATCAGATGGATTCCGCTCAATACTGAGCTTATCCTTCGAGCTTATTCGCCAACTAATTCGAGTATACGGCTTAGCAGCTGTTTTCCCACCCAGCCGCACACACACAATTATTGAATTACCAGGGGTTGTGCTTATCGATGAAATAGACACTCATTTACATCCTACCTGGCAGACGCGTATAGGGCAATGGTTCACGAAGTGTTTTCCACAGCTTCAGTTTATTGTTACCACACACAGCCCTCTTATTTGCCGCGCTGTAACTGATACTGCAGGTAGTATCTGGCGTCTTCCTACTCCTGGCCAGGGACAAAACGCTGAAGAAGTTACAGGTGTGGAACGGCAGCGCTTACGTCTTGGCTCTGTGCTTGACGCTTATGGTACCGGCTTGTTTGGTGGACATGAAGTAGAGCAAGCTCAGGAAGCTACAGCACTACTCAATGAGCGCGCACGCCTCAGCGCCAAGGAGTCGGTTGGAAAAGCCACGCCAAGTGATCTAAAGCGCCTTATTGAACTACGTCAAATATTCTCGTCCGTTGATGCTACAGTTGAATATTAGCTCACCAAGCTTAACAACGCTTCGATATCTAGCCACTAAGCAAGCTGCTATCAATAGCCTACCAGTTGATCAACAAGCAGATAAAGCGCAGGACCTATGGGACTCTAAAAGCAACCCCAAAGCAGGAAAAATTGCTTTTGATGAATTGAAGGAAACGCTGCTTGGAATGTGTGTGAGTACGGAGCTTTGCAACTATTGTGAGCATAATGAAGCTACCGACGTTGAGCACATTTATCCAAAGTCGTTTTTCCCGGGCCGCACTTTTCAGCTATCTAATTTTCTGTTGGCTTGTAAGTCCTGTAATACAAAGTTTAAGCTAGATAAATTTTATGTCTTTTCTCCAGCACAGTCTTCAAATGCTGTAGCATTGCAACGAAAACAGCTGCCGCCATCGGAAGATGCAGCTTTTATCGACCCGCATGTTGAAGATCCAATGGACTTCCTCTTTCTCGAAATTAAGCATAACGGTTTTCACCTAGTTCCCCATCCTTTACTTACCGACCCACGCGATATTGCCAAGGCTGAACGCACATTGAGCGTACTGCAAATTGGTGACCGACCAGCGCTTGCCTTTGCGCGTGAGACAGCCTTGAATCATTTTCAGAACTTGTTAAGTCAGTACCAAAAGTTGCAGGCTTGCACTACTTGGGATGAACTCGAAGATTTTGTGCGGGACCCTCATTTACTTAATTACTCGAATGACATCGATACTGAGCGGCAAAGTATGTTAGACAACATAAAAAGGTCTATCATAGAATATCAACATCCAACTGTATGGCGCGAGATGCAGCGCCAGCATCAGAGGCTGAATAGAGCAAAAAAATTATTTCAGGCCGTTCCAAATGCTTTGACATGGAGTAGATAATGGTTCAGCGCTTATCAACAGCACAGTTTAAGTAGTTGTAAAGTTCACTTGAAGTACCAGTCTGATTTAAATCTCACACTCCCTACTTCCTGCCCATAAACTAGGCTAGTTATATTAAATTTGCATGCTAATAGGTGTGTAGTTGCCAGCTCTACCTACGGCAAAGCCCCGCGTTTCTCAACTGAGGAACGCGGGGCTTTTTATTCGAAGTTTTGCGGCACGATCGAATATTGCGTTTGTATCTATTGTGTGTTTACACTACTGTTTTATTCCACGCGGCTAGTTAAGCTAGTTACTTCTATTCGGCTTTTTGCGGTAATGAGTTCTTTTATATAGTAGCACCGCAAAATTCTTATAGAAACATGAGTCACGCCGCAAAAAACCGGAAAACACTGTCCTTTTTGCGGCGCTTATGGTAGACAATAATCCCGACTAAGCTCCATCAGTTCAACTCAGTCAGGAGTATGTCGGCCTAGAGTAGTGCCCTAAGTGTCCCGTCCCAAAAATGGGACGGGACACTTAGGGCACTACGCCAGCCAGCGGTTTACAGTGGATTTAGAAACACCTGTTTTATCGGCAATTTCCCGAAGGCTTAGGCCCTGTGCTTGAAGCTCTCGTATTTGTTCTTCTTTTCCGGCTTTTGCTGTAAAGCGCCCCCTGCCCTGCCCACCGGGCGTAGGTAAAGAAGCCAGCACGGCTAGAGCGTGGGCGCGGGCGGTATCCATAATTGCTAGGGCCGAACCCACATCGGTCGGGTCAGCTTGTAGGCGACCTATTGGGGCCTCCCCGTTTTGGAAGCAGCGCAACACAGTAAGTAACCCCACTACTCGCCAAGCAATCAGCCCTAGACGGTACGCTGAGCTTCCCCCAACTTCCCCGCCTACGGATAGCGCCTCATCTAGTCCGGCAGCGCCTGCTTTGTTTAACCGTTGCCAGTCTGCTGGCGTCAGTGTTATTTCAATAGGGTAGTTATTGCCCTCTTCTGAGGCTAGCGGGGTAACCTCAATCATATGGCTTAGTTCACCTGCCAATTCATCAAAATACGGGTCAAGGGCCGGGCCGGCGCTGGGCCCAACATCTTGCCAGGTGGGTGTTTGAGCGAAAGTATAGAAAAGAAAACGGCTCACTAACCCATCTTCAGCAGACGGCACTAGTCGGGGGAGCTGTCCGGGGGTACCTGTGAGTGCAATACTTAGGGCAGGGCGTGCTAAATCGAGGTGCTGGCGGTCCGTCTTGCGGAGTAATGAAATAGGCTCATGCTGGAAGGATTTGCGGAGCACATCGGAAAAATTACCGAAGTCAGACCCAAGTGCCCCGGTTAGAGTGTCGGCTTCAGTCTCGCAAATAATACCACGCCCATCGTTTTCAGCCAGCGCGGTTAGTAATGCGGCGGCCGTAGTGTTACCGGGTAGATACAGCATCTTGTAAGCTGGTGGAGCGGCGAGTGGCGGTGTCAAGCTGGCTTTAGCTTTTCCAGCGTTTCTAAACGCGGCCAGTTCCGCATCGAAGTCAAGGCGGGCGGCGCGGCTGGCTTCCGTCAGCGCCTTATGGTGCGGCCAAGCCAGCCGACGCGCCCAAGCTAATGTGCCCTTGCCACTAGCTGCTGGGGCAATGATGAATGCGAATAGATTTAAGCCAAACTGACGTCTGTTGTATGTGCCACCTACTGCCGGAAAACACCCAGATAGTACGGCCAACGCACCTAGCAGCATAACCGCCTTTTCGTGGCCTTCAAAGGGCGCACAGCAGCGCCGTAAGTAATCGGGAAGTGCATCATACATGACCGATGGGAACGTATCCGGCAAGTGTAACGAAGCAGTTCGTATTAGCCCTGTGGGCGTGTGATTAGTTAAGGCGGTATGCGAAGCGTAAGGCTTGCTATTGTGGGCGTCAGCTTCTCGGGTATAAATACCGCGTAGCGTTTGCTCTATTTCCCGCTGGGGAAAGTCGGCTGCTACGTAGTGAACTAGGGCATAGGCTTCAAGTTCAGCTAGGGGTACGCCTCTTTCGTTGCAAAACAGCCCCAGCGCGGCGAGCCAGTCGTTGCGCCCACCCTCCGCCGGGAACGTCCCCCGGTTGAATGTGTCGAGACACCAAGCCAACGCATCAGCCGAAGCGACAACGGGAGACGAAGCTAAGCGCAGGGGTAAAGTATCGCTAGTGGGCAGAGGAACGGGTGTAGCTGCCCTGAGCTTTTTAATATCCATTTGTTGCCAGCTTGAAGAATATGAAAGGGGTCAGGCTGCGAAGCCAGGAGCCAGCCAAGCATCAGGTGCATAGGGCACGAAGCAGGCGCGGGCTACATCTTTGCCCGCCTCATCAGGGCGTAGCCCCAGGGTTGCGTAGCGCCCCGTTAGGTAGGCAGCATATGCCCGGAAATTGTCAAGGTGTCCAGCATTAGGGTCAGCCTTCACCAATGCCTTTAGCCCGTCTCCGCTGGGACTGACAAATACTAGCACTATTTCAGGGGCCAGCAGCGCATCAGCTAGCAAGGCAGCGCGGGCCATGCCTAACTCAGGTACATGGTCAAAATCCAGAACCAGCAAACCCGAACTTTCTCTTAACCCACTATTTGCCCGATGGGTGAAAATGCCGGCGGGTGTCACATAATCGAGTTGCTTTTTTAAAGCGGTTCGCTGGGTACTGCCTACCGGGGCGACTCGTAATGCTTCAGTTCGGCTCCGATAACAGTCTGAGGTTAGCAGTTGGTGAAGCTCAACCGGAGTAATAGATCTGCAAGGGGCCGAGTTAGTAATAGGCCCACGGTAAAGGCTAAACAGGGGCGCAGGCAGCCCGCTGGCTATAGAAGAAGGTTGTACTACGGGCGTATCCTTGAGCAAAGCGGTCGTGTGTGGCGCACAAAAGTGCGTATCAGTTTGTAGAGGGGGTATCCGTAGGCCTCGCTTATCCACCGTGGGCACTAACAGCCCAGCAGCTAGTATGCCGGCCACGGTAGGGCCGGTACCGTTAGGAAATAATTCAGCTAGAGCGGCGGCTAGTCGTTTAGAGGTGGGCGTACATGTTCCTGTCAGCACTAAAGCACACGCCAGCGCGTCGTCTTCTATGATTTTGCGCCCTCCCACCCCGCTCGCTGTGTTGAGGTCGTTAATCTGCTGCATCGGACTAACGACCTTTTTTCACGCTCCGCTGACACCCTTGTAGCGCGGCCAGCACGTCGGCCCGCTTTAGGTAGGTACGCTGGCCTAGCTTATGGTATTTCAGCAGCCCGCGTCGTTTCCATTCGTGTACTGTTTGCTGCGTAACATCTAACAGCGTGGCGGCTTCGCGTACGGTTAGAAGTTCATCAACAGGCGCGGCCACAGTAGTGGATGATGCGGTGCGTTGGGTTAATTCATGACGAACGACCGCCCGTACATCTTCGAGTAATTGGGCATATTCAACGCCTACAGGAATAACAGCTTGCATTGGCAACAGGGCCGCCGGGGAGGTGTGCCGGCCAGCTCTGCCACAAAGGGCGGGAATAACCATTGCGGAACCTTGCGGACCGCATTAACCCGCAGTAATCCGCAATTCTTTTATCTATTTAGGATTGACAAGGCATTCCTTTTGACCTGTTCGGCCTCACTTTCACGCTTACCTAGTCCGTTTTGAACCGCCCGCTCACTTACAACCGCCCCAAATGTGCTAATGAATGCCCGGCGAATAGCGGCCATACTACCTCTAAGGCGCGGGCTCTCTGCATCTAGTAAGGCATAGATTACCCCAACCCAGGCTCCAGGCCTGGCCGCTGGGGTGGCCTTTTCTGTGTCAGGGTTGAGTAGCCCCAGCTCTTTAAGTAATGCGGTTAAGTTGGCCAAGGAGTAGTTGAATAATAGCGCATCGAAGGGCCCGGTGACCGTTACTCCCATTGGCGCGGCAGTTACTGGCCCCACAGTGACGCGTAGCTCCGATTCTAACTGTGGACGGGGTGTTGTTCGGATGGTTGAACTTTCACTCACCGTACCTGGATAGTAAAAGGTGCGCTGGGGGAATGGCAACCCTTCATCATCCGTAGAATCATTTACCCTAGCTTCTCGCTGTTCGTCTAGGGTTGCCAGACACTTTTTGATTACTGCTATCCGGTTGCAGGCATCCTTATCAGGCTTTATTTGGGCGTTGGCCTCTAATTCTGCTACTGTTCCAAGATATATCCCAGCGGCCCACAGCTTTCCCTCTCCAAAATTGGGGCCGTTCAATAGCTCAAACAACCGCTCCCGCAAGTCTATCCGGTCACTTTCAAACAAGCGGTGTCGGCACTCTGGAAACAGAATGTGTTTTTCAACAAGGAGCTTATGAACTGCTAGAAAACCGGCTACTTCTTTTCGTCTTTCCGGGTCAAGTTTACTCTTATCTAGGTAGGAGTTCAGACGGTCTAAACTATCTCGGTATTCTTGATATTTACCCCGATTCCAAAGCTCTGCCAGGCACCCGAAACTGAGGTCTTTTGCAATATCAGCCGGTGGCAATACGGTGTAAGCTTCAAATAACTGGGAATAGTATTCGTGTACTTCTATTGCGGATTTCATGGTTTGCCTGCTCAAGTTGGAAGTTTGCCTGGTATCAAGGTTATCGAAAGTGCCAGGCTGAAAACATCTTTTATTCTTAGCTAGGCATTTCGTGAAACCGAGCAAATTCTTCGGCTACCCGCTGGGGCGTGAGGTTCACGTACCGCTGAAATGATTTATAGGACGTGTGCCCGGTTAGTTTCATCACAAACTCGGCACTCATACCCTTACCCAGATTCAGCGTTACAAACGTGCGGCGGGCTGTGTGAACAGTCAGCTTTTCGTACTTGCAGCACGTCGTTATATCGGCAACCCCACCCCTATACCGGATAACTTCAACCGGCGAATCAATTTGGGCTAGCTTACCTAGCTCTTTCAGGAAGCGGTTAAGTACAGGGTTAGTAATAGGTTGCTCTTTTACGGTAGCCAGTTCTCCAGCCAGCAAACGGTTTACAATATCGAGGGCGAGGGCACTCAGAGGCACGTTCACCACGGCACGGGTTTTCTTGGCGGTCAGTCGCAGGTGTGCGGGTATCTTCTCAGTAGCGGACCGTAGGTGCTGGGGACGGATGCTCACTAGGTCAGAGTACCGCAGGCCGGTGTAACAGGCCAGTAGGAACCAAGCGCGGGCCTTGTCGAGACGGGAGCCAGTGACCAGCGGCAATGCTTCGAGAGCGGCCAACTCGTCGGCAGTTAGGGCTATAACATCCGGCTCTCGTCGTGCCCAGCTAACCCGGTCAAGGGCCGTGTTTTCCGTATAGCCCCGTTTGCCTGCCCACTTCATAAAAGCTTTGAGCCGTCCCAGGTGCTTGTTAATGGTATTATCAGTTAGACGTGCTACGTTCAGCAGGTAAGCGGCCCAACGGTCTCCTACGGTGGGCGTCAGGGTATCAAAATCGATAGCATACCCGTTGGTCTCAGCAAACTCCCGTAAGTGTCGGCCGGCGGTGGCGTGGGCTTGCGCCGTGCGAACGGTACCGGCGGCGCGGGTATAGTTTACCCATTCATCATAGCGTTGCCAGAATTGCGACCCACGAACAGCAACTTCTACAGGGGCAGGCTCAACAATTTGTTCAGTTTCGGCTAGAGCGCGAAGCTCGGCGGCTGTAGGCGCGGTACCAGCGGCAGCGTGAGCATCGCAGCAGGCAATCAGACGTTCGGCTAACAGGTCTAGCCAGTCATTTAGATGCCCGTTACGTGGGTAGCCCCGCGTCAGAGCGCGGCGTTCCTTAGCGTCCCATTGTCGGGGGAGTATAGAACGGTTCGCGTACACTTTCACCCGGCGGCCCTCAAAGCTTAGAAAGGTGAAAATAGGGGTCGGCTTGTCCGCACCGGGCGCGTTCAGCAGGTAGGATATTTTAGCCATTTGGAAAGGTGGTAGTTGCCATTCCAAAAGTATAGAATCCTGTCCTTCATAGGACACTTTGTAGGACAAAAAATCATATTTATACCGTGTCTATCCTTACTTGTCTTGACAGAAGAACGACATAAAAGGCAATTTTAAGACTACAAGGAGGCTGTTTTGCTCAATTCACGTACGTTATGAAAATGTAGGTTGTAATCCAGTCCCCGCTACCTCCGAAAAGGCCAAATAATTCTAACGAATTGTTTGGCCTTTTTCTTTTGCAGGTAAGCAAGCGTAACACGAGTTGGTTGTGGCCTCACCTTACACAGGGTTGAGCGCCATTCTGGACCTAGGGAAGGCAGGAATGACGCTCAGTAGTGAATGGAAACCAAGTGTTGTTACGCTACCAATTGTTGAAATAAGCGCGCTAAGGTGGCAGCAGCATCTTCGCAGAGGCCCGGATGTACCGCCGAGGTTTGCACAATGGTGCTGCGCGTGGCCGTGAGCCAGCGGAACCGCTCGGCAATAGGTAGCTGCCCGATGGGTCCGCCGGTTGCGCGTCCCTGACAGATTCGCTCAAACGAGTGCAGGCGCGCCTTCAGATCATCGAGGTCCAGGGCAGACTCCGGGCTAGTGAATGCCTGCAGGCGTGCTTCGGGCAGGGCAACGTGAACCTGCAAAAAGCCCTGCTCACGGCAATACAGGATTACCCCGACGTTGAGGAATTCCTCACGCTCCACGCGGGGCACCACGCGTAACACGGCATACTCAAATACGTGCATTGCGGGCATGCTGAGCTTCTTGAACAAAAAGGTCGGAGGTGGCCAGGCGGGCCTCCAGGAACTGGATATACGCCTCACGCTGCTCCTGGGCAGTGCTATCAGGGCCGGCGGCTACTTGCAGCCACTCCTCAGGCACGGTGGCCACAATAGTCCGGAGGATTTCGGGAGTCAGAAGCGCGCGACTTTCGGCATCAACGGCGGTTAGCTCGCTGGCCTGGGGTAGTAACACGTGGTCTTTCACCTGGGCAAAGGTGCGGTGCTTTTCTGGCTGTGCCCAGCCCGGGCCGGCATGGTGCACATAGAGGGCGGCGCCGTGGTCAATCAGCCAGAGCTCCTTGTGCCACATCAGTAGGTTGGTATTGCGGGCGGTGCGGTCTACGTTTAGCGTTAGGCTGTCAAGCCACACAATTTGGGAAGCGAGCCGGGGCTCAATGGTATTCACTAGGGGGTCGTAAGTGCTGGCGCCCGAGAGGTAGTGCAGGCCTAGGTTGAGCCCGGTGCTGGCGCGCAACAGGTCCTGAATTTCCTCATCGGGCTCACTGCGGCCAAAGGCCACATCCAGCTCACAAAACACCAGCTCTGGAACTCGCAGACCCAGTACGCGGGCCATTTCGCCCACAATTAGCTCCGCAATCAGGGCTTTCACGCCCTGCCCAGCGCCCCGAAACTTGAGCACGTACAGGAACTCGTCGTCGGCCTCAGCCAGAGCGGGTAGGGAGCCGCCTTCCCGCAGCGGCGTGACGTAGCGGGTTACTTCAACAGTTCTCAGAGCAAGGGCACTAGGCGGCATACAGGAGCAAAAGAAAGACCGCAGAAAGGATGGATAAACGGTCGGAGACAGGAAGGTTCTGCAACGCACTAGCACCGGCCTTGGTTGCCAACCCAGCCCTAGCACGGATGTTGGGGTGCTGGGCAGAACCCTAGGCCTCGTGGTGGCCTGAACCTTAGTCCAGACTCAGGCGGCATACTTCAGCTAGCCCCCCCGAAGCTTCAGCCCACGCGGAGTTAAAACCAACTGGCTACCAGCGGCATCAGCTGTTCAAGGGCCTGCTGGTCGTCGTGGTCAAAGTCGTTGAGCTTGTCGCTGTCCACATCGAGCACGGCTACTACATGGCCATCTTTGATGACGGGCACTACAATTTCCGATTTGGAATCGGAGCTGCAGGCAATGTGCCCGGGAAACTCCTCTACATCAGGCACTAGCAGCGTAGCGGCTTGCTGCCAGCTGCTGCCGCACACGCCTTTGCCGCGCCGGATGCGGGTGCAGGCAATGGGTCCCTGAAAAGGACCTAATACCAGCTCATCTTGCTTCACCAGGTAAAAACCAACCCAGAAAAAGCCGAAAGCCTGCCGCAGGGCTGCCACAGTATTAGCCAGGTTAGCCACCAAGTCCGGCTCGCCGGTGGTTAGGGCTTCAATTTGGGGTAGTAGCTGGCGGTATTGCTCCGCTTTGGTGAGGGTTGTATCGAGGTGCAGTTCTTCGGCCATAGCAGCAGAAATCAAAAAAGGCGAATAAGGTTTCAGGCCTGCGCACCAACGCTCCGCCCGGGCAGGTTGCGTGGTTCAGGCGCAGTCACATTCTTGCCAGCCTTAATAGCCAACAGGCAACTGCTACTGCGAAGGTAGGCAGCAGTCCGCAACTAGGCTTGCTGGTAGCACTGGGAGGCCGCGCTGGCTGTTTTAGGTTCGGGCGCAACCTTATAAAACCTGGCACAGTTGAAAGAAACGCCAAACACCAAGGCGCCAGCCAAAAGTGCTTGCCGCGACGAAAGAAGTTGTATTTTACAGCTAGTTAGAACTTCTCCCATTTGCTGGCAGTAGCCAACTGCGCCAAACTGGGTTATTCTGCTCCTTTTCCTCGCTCCTGATCTATGCCACTAGCGGCTTGCGCGGCTAGTGGTCCTGCCCCTCGTTTGCCTACCACTCCCACCCAACCACTACCTCCCACCCATGCGTAAAGTCGTTCTGTACATTGCGACTAGCCTCGATGGCTACATTGCCTCTCCTGATGGTTCCGTTGAATGGCTGCCGACTCCGCCCCCCGGCGAGGACTACGGCTATGCCGATTTTCTGGCCACGGCCGACGTTACGCTGCAGGGTCGGGCTACCTACGAGCAGGTGCTCACCTTCGGGGAGTGGCCCTACCCCACGCTTACCAACTACGTTTTTACGCACCGCCCGCCCACTGAGCCGGCGCACCCCTCCGTGCATTTTGTATCCGAAGACCCCACTAGCTTTGTTAGTAAGCTAAAGCAGCAGCCCGGCAACACCATCTGGCTGATTGGGGGCAGCACGCTGGCGGCGCCTCTGCTGGCCGCCCGCCTGATTGATGAGATTATGCTGTTCATTGTGCCCCAGCTGCTGGGCTCGGGCATTACGCTCTGGCGGCCTCAGCCTCACCCACAAGCCACCGTGCTGCTACGTACTCAAACCTGGCCCGATGGCACTACGCTGCTGCACTACCAGTTGCCGCATGACGCCGCTGCTTTACCTGAACCTGACGCCGCAGTCACCCTTTAATATCATTCGCGCTATATTTCTTTTAAAACCGAATAGCTTCGCTCTGCTATTCGGTTTTTTTATGCTGCTAGCTCATAGCTTCTGATGCGCCTGTTACTTACTATGGGATTAAGTATGGGTGCCCTATCCCTGTTGGCCCAACAAACCCTTACGGGCACCGTCCACGACCCTCAGGGAACCGCAGTGCCCTTTGCAGTGATTGAGCTGCCCGCGCAACAGCAAGGCGTGCAGGCCGACGAGGCGGGCCGTTTTTCGCTACCCCTTCCCGCAGCCGTAACCCCTCACGATTCGCTTACCGTCACAGCGTTGGGCTACCGGCCACGCCGCGTGGTACTGCCTAATTCCACTGCTTCCTTCCGCCTGATGCTGGAGCCCTTACCGGTTTCCTTGCGGGAAGTGGTAGTGCGGGCGGCTCCCACCTTAGTTCTGGGGCCTACCTCCGGCAACTTCAACGTGCGCGGGTACAGCCAAACGGGGCTTTCGACCACCAAAAACACGGGGTGGCAGATTGCCCGGTACTTCCCTACCACCGCGCCGGTAACGCTGACCGAGGCTCGTTTCTTTGTCAAGAAAAAGAATATCGGCAGCTGCAAGGATATGCATCAGGCCCCGTTTCGGGTGCGGGTGTACGCAGCCGACGGCCCTGGCATCTCCCCCGGCACCGATTTGCTCACTGAGTCGGTGCTGGCGGCGGCCACCCAGCCGGGCTGGATAGTCGTTGACCTGCGCCGCTTTGGCCTTACGGCACCTGCTGGTGGGTTCTTTGTAGCTATGGAATGGGTGTATACCGATGACAAATACCTCTGCACCTACCCCTATACCGACCCTACCTCAAAGCAAAAAAAGCAGCGCACTATGTACGGGCAAGTCCTGGGCGGACTAACGCAGCCAGGTGCTGTGGTGTGGTATCGTTCGGCTGGCCACCAGTGGCGGCAGATGATAGCCCGCACTATGCCCAATGGCCAGGAGTTTTCAATTTCTGACCCCGCCATTCAGGCTGTGGTGCAGCCCTAGGCCTGATTACCGGCCAAACCCCTACAGCAGCAGCGCCCGCCTCAGTATTGAGGCGGGCGCTGCTGCTGTAGGGGTTTGGCACTATATCGATGCTAGTGTCGGGCCTATTCGGTATTAAAAAAGCGAAGGAGCTTCGGTTTTGAGCTGGGCAATGATGGTTTGGCCGCCTTTTACCTTTTCGCCAATCTGCACTTTCACTTCCGTATCAAGGGGCACGAAAATGTCCACGCGGGAGCCGAATTTGATGAAGCCAAACTCTTCGCCCTGGCTTACTTCGTCGCCTTCGTTTACGTACCACACAATTCGGCGGGCCATAGCGCCGGCAATCTGGCGGAACAGCACAAACGGACCAGCTTCCGACTCCACTACTACCGTGGTGCGCTCGTTTTTGGTGCTGCTTTTGGGGTGCCAGGCCACCAGATAGTTGCCGGGGTGATACTTGAAGTAGCGCACAATGCCCGAAATAGGGTTCCGGGTGATGTGCACGTTAATCGGCGACATGAAGATGCTGATCTGCTTGCGCTGATCATCAAAGTATTCCGGCTCGTGCACGTTCTCAATCACGACCACCTTGCCGTCGGCAGGCGCAATGACTAGGTCTTCGTGGGTGAACAAGCGCCGGGCGGGGCTACGGAAAAACTGGAGCAGCGTCAGGAATACTATCACCGAAATCACGGCGAATACCTTGTTTACGCCATCGTTTTCAGCATTGTAGCGGAACAGCAGCAAGTTCGCAGCCAGCAGGGCCAGTAGCGTAAAGAACAGAATACGTCGTCCTTCTTTGTGGATCTTCATAAATCGCTGATTTGCGCTGAATACGCAGATTATGCTAATTCAGACGCTTTTTTCAGAAACAGGTAATGTACCGCCCTGCTATTTCTTTCCAGAAACAGGCAGCGGGCTTGCACAAAGATAGCCCGAGCCAGCAGGCCCGGGCTATCCGAGAGCAAATATAGCTAGTTCCGAGACATGAGCCGGCAGCTCAGCCGTAGGCGATTTACTAGCCCTCCAACAGACTTAAACCGCTTACTTGCCGGCCGTGTCGCAACTTCTTAGAAGCCGCCGCGGAACTTGTAGGTCTGAGCTACTTTATCGATGGCCACTACATAAGCGGCAATGCGCATCGGAATGTTATACTTCTGGGAGGTAGCGTACACTTTCTCGAAGGCATCGTTCATGATGCGGTCGGCGCGCTCAGTTACCATTTCCTCGGTCCACTTAAAGCCCTGGCGATTCTGCACCCACTCGAAGTAAGAAACCGTTACCCCACCCGAGTTGGCCAAGATATCGGGCACCACCATTATACCTTTCTCGTTGATGATAGGGTCAGCGGAAGCCGACGTAGGGCCGTTCGCGCCCTCTACAATCAGCTTGGCCCGGATGTCGTGGGCGTTGTGCTCCGTGATAACATCTTCCACGGCAGCAGGCACCAGCACATCCACGTCAGCTAGCAGCAGGTCGTTGGCGTCGTCCATGAGGGTAGCGCCCGTGAACCCATCGAGGCGACCTTTGTGCGCGTTTTTGTACGCTACGGCTTCGTCGATGTTGATGCCGTTTTCATTCCAGTAGGCGCCGCTGATATCGGAAATGCCTTTAATTTTCACGCCTTTCTCGCTCAGCAGCTTGGCGGCCCAGGTGCCCACGTTGCCGAAGCCCTGTACCACCGCCGATGCCTGCGTAGGCACCATGCCCAGCTTCTTCATAGCAGCTAGCGTTGATACCATTACGCCGCGGCCAGTAGCCTCGGTACGGCCCAGTGAGCCACCCATTACCAGGGGCTTACCAGTTACCACAGCTGGCGAGGTAGCGCCTACTGTTTTGCTAAACTCGTCCATGAGCCAGGCCATTTCGCGCGGGCCGGTACCCATGTCAGGAGCCGGAATGTCGCGGTCGGGGCCGAACACGTCTTTCATCGAAAGCGTGTAACCACGAGTCAGGCGCTCAATTTCGCCGGCGCTCATGGTGGTGGGGTCGCAGATGATGCCGCCTTTGGCACCGCCGTACGGAATATCAACCACGGCGCACTTCCACGTCATCCAAGCTGCTAGGGCCTTCACCTCGTCCAGGTGCACGTTGTTGTCGTAGCGGATACCGCCTTTTGAAGGGCCTAGGATGGTGTTGTGCACCACGCGGTAGCCTTCAAACACCCGTACTTTGCCGTTGTCCATCGTCACAGGGATATGTACAATCACCTGCTTGTCGGGGGCCTTCAGTACGTTATAGGTTTCATCGTCAAGTCCTAGAATTTCAGTGGCCACGTTGAAACGCGACATCATGGATTCCAGGGGGTTTTCGGCATCAACGCGAGGAGCCGGCTCTTTGTACACCGTGGTGGCAGCCATACGGGGTTGGGGGGTTGGGTGGGTGAGAATAAAGAAAACTGGCGACCTAAGCGGTGGGAGCCGCAGCCGCGCACAGGGTAATTTGGGTGGTCAAAGGTAGTAGGTTTATGCCATACGCAGACCGACTGGAGCCGGTCATGTGCCGCGTTTACCTTACGGTTTAGCTAGGTTTTAACCCTAGGCTAAGTATGGCAATACGTTTTACCGGTTTCCGCCCTAAAAGTCAGGCATCTTAGCAAAAACAGTTCCTGTTTTTCACAAAAAAGCCAATCAGCTGAATTTAGGCTGATTGGCTTTTTTAGTAGCGCTTCTCAAAACAACACTTACCCGAACAGCAATTGCAGGAAAGCCAGCACAGGCAGAATGAACAGGAAGGCATCGAACCGGTCGAGGAGACCGCCGTGCCCGGGCATAATGCGGCCGGAATCTTTCACATCTACGCTGCGCTTGAGCATGGATTCGGCTAGGTCGCCGAGCGGGCCAAACAGGGCCACTACGCCCGCTACCAGCAGGCGGTAGCTTAGTGAAAGTTCAGGTAGCAGATATCCTAGGGCCCACCCCATGACCAACGTCAGTAAGAAACCCCCAACGGCCCCTTCCCAGGTTTTGCCGGGCGAAATTTTAGGCGCCAACTTGTGCTTGCCCAAGGTTTTGCCGGCGGCGTACGCCCCAATATCCGACGACCACACCAGCAGCAGCAGCGCAAACACGCGGCGGTAGTCGTAGCCCTGGGCATCGAAAGCCACCACACTCAGCAGGCTCATCGGCAGGCTCACATAGAGCAACCCCAGTAAGGCAACACCCACATTAGCAAAGGGCGTAAACGACTGATTTTCACGCGGCCACTCGTACATTTCTCGCAGAATCAGGACGGTGGGGAGCAGCGTAATAATGCCTACCAGCACATATCCGGCATGGCTGGCGTAGTTATCAACCAGGTAGCGGCCTTCTGGAGGCAGATCAAGAACCCGGCTAACCAGCAGAATACCAGCAAATAATACTAGGCTCAGTGAGCCGCCGAAGAGGGCCGCCGGTTTGTAGCCAGCATGGCGCATCATGCGGTAAAACTCCCATAGCATCCGCATCTGTACTACCCCAAAAAACAGGGCAAAGGTCCAGGCGCTGTACCACACACTGCCAAGCAGCAGCACGGCCCCGATAACCCCGAAGAGAATACGCTGGGACAGGTTAGACATGGGCGGTTTGCCAGCCGGCGGCTCGGTAGTGGAGGGCGGGGCAGGAGCGGGAGAAGAGGCCAAGAGGGAGAGTGATAGTAGGAACAGAAGTATTCAGCAAGCCAATAAGTACTAGGCCGGGGCGCTACTCAAACCGGGTAGTATCTACCCCGTCGTGGCTGAGGGTGCGGGCGGCGGGCGGCGTGGCGGTTGCCTGCCGAACGGCCACGCCGTGGCTGCCGAGGGTGTGCATCTCAGAAGGCAGCCGGTCGGCGCGGGGCTGCTGCATTTGGCGGCGCAAGTACCACAGCAAAGCGGCGCAGGCACCTAGGGAGAACAGCACCAAATACCACGGCAGGCTTTCCGTAGAGTCAGGGTCGAAATCAGAAGCGGCCCATTGCTGCTGGGCGTTATAGAGCAAGATTAGCTGAAAGCCGTTCTGGGCGAAGTGCGCCGCCATGGGCACCAGAATATTGCCGCTCCACTCATATAAGTAGCCGAGCACCAGCCCTAGCACAAACCGGGGTACAAACCCGAAGAACTGAAAGTGAATGGCGCTAAACAGGGCCGCCGCCAGCCAAATGCCCACGTGCCGCGACGTCCATTGCACAAGGTTGCGCTGAATGACGCCCCGAAAAAACAGCTCCTCACTTACGGCCGGCACCACCGCAATAACCAGCACGGCCACCACAAACCGCAGCGGCGACGAGAAACGGGTGAGGTAGCGGGTAATTTGCTGGCCTCGGTCTTCTAGCTCCCGCGCCGCCTTTTCCCAGTCGCTCAGAAACGCCGGAAAATGCGCCTTGGCGTTCCATTCCACCAACACCGACATAGCGGGCAAGCTGGCAATAATCAGCAGCATGGCCAGCACTAGCCACTGCCAGGGCACGGGCCGCCGCGGCGTGAAATAATCCAACCACCGGAAGCCCGTCAAAGACGCCAACGCCAACGCAGCCCCACCAAAACCTCCAAGCAGTAGCAAGCCCTGGCTCAGCATGGATACGCCCCACCCATTAGGGTAGTCGGCAGGCCGTTGCGTTACGTTGCCCATTTCAAATAAGCCAACCCCAAAAATGAGGTTGCTGCATACCGCAATGAGCAGGCTGGTTACGCAAAACGTGGCCACCAGCAACACCAGCAGCAGCGCTAGGTTAGCCAAAGGGTGCAACCGGCTGGAGACGAAACCTTTCATAACCGTTTGGGGTCTTGGGAGCTTAGAACGTGAAACGCTAGGTGCCTGAGAACGATAAACCGGTACACGAGCAGGACTTTGAGCGGCTTCGCAGCCTAGTCCTTCCGCACTCCGGTCTCTAAGACCCCGATATAGTCGTAAATTTGCGCAAAATACTAGAATAGCCTGCCGTGGTACACATCCGCAACATTGCCCTGCCCGATTTCCCCTTATTGCTCGCGCCCATGGAGGACGTTTCAGACCCGCCATTCCGGGCCGTGTGCAAAGAAGGAGGGGCTGATTTGATGTACACCGAGTTTATTTCCTCGGAAGGCCTGATCCGGGCCGCGGCCAAAAGTCGTCAGAAGCTCGATGTGTTTGACTACGAGCGGCCTATTGGCATTCAGCTGTTCGGGTCCGATGTGGAAACGATGGGCGAATGCGCCCGCATCAGCACCGAAGCCGGCCCCGACCTTATCGACATCAACTACGGTTGCCCGGTAAAGCAAGTGGCCTGCCGGGGCGCCGGTGCAGCCCTGCTCCGCGACATTCCGAAGATGGTAGAAATGACCTCAGCCGTCGTGCGCGCCACCCACTTGCCCGTGACGGTAAAAACCCGCCTGGGTTGGGACGACTCCACCAAAAACGTAGAAGACGTAGCTGAGCGCCTGCAGGACATTGGTATTGAAGCGCTTACCGTACACGGCCGCACCCGCGTGCAGATGTACAAGGGCGACGCCGACTGGGACCTGATTGGCCGCATCAAAAACAACCCGCGCATCAAAATTCCCATCTTCGGCAACGGCGACATCGACTCGCCCCAAAAAGCCGTGGAATACAAAAACCGCTACGGCGTTGATGGCGTGATGATTGGCCGCGCTGCCATCGGCTACCCCTGGATTTTCCGGGAAGTGAAGCACTATGCAGCTACTGGCCAGCTGCTGCCGCCCCCTACCGTAGAGGAGCGCGTGCAAGCCTGCCGCATGCACTTTGAAAAGAGCCTGGAATGGAAAGGCCCACGAGCCGGTGTGTTTGAGATGCGCCGCCACTATGCCCAGTACTTCCGGGGCTTGGAAGGTGCCCGCCAGTGGCGCACCCGCCTCGTAGACAGCAACGACCCCGCCGAAATCCACGCCATCATGGATGAAATTATTGCTGCTGAGCCGATGCTGGTAGCCTAGACTTTATTTAGGCCGTCATGTTGAGCTTGTCGAAGCATCGCTACCGCTAGCTAACTCAATCGTGAGGACTAAGCGGTAGCGATGCTTCGACAAGCTCAACATGACGGCTTTTTTCGGCACTTTTTCTTTTTTGCTCTTCTCCCCTTCGCTCTATTATCACCCGCACCCCTCATGCCTACTGCCCCCGCCCCGGTTGTTTCTTCGGCTCCTAGCCCGGCCGCCGTGGCCTCGCCCCCACCCCACCGCACACCGGCCTCGGCCTGGGTGTTGCTGCTGGTACTGGCTACTATTTGGGGCACGTCTTTTATTCTAATGAAGAAAGGACTGGTGGTATTTTCGGCGCTGGAGCTAGGCGCGGCACGGGTAAGTGTGGCGGCGCTGCTGCTGTTGCCGTTTGCGCTTAAACACATTGGCAAGGTGGAACGGAGCCGCTTTAAGTGGTTGGTGCTGAGCGGCGTGGTAGGCACCCTGATTCCGGCCTTTCTGTTTGCGTATGCTGAAACCAAGATGGCATCTGGGCTGGCGGGCGTACTGAATGCCCTTACTGCCGTGTTTACCCTAGTAGTGGGGGCCGCGTTTTTTGGGCAGAAACTAACCGGCTTACGCGTGTTGGGCATCGGACTGGGGCTAGCAGGCACGGTGGTGTTGATGCTGCTGGGTGGCAGCGGCGGCGATGCTACCCCTACTGGGGAAAGCAATGCTTGGTACGGCCTGTATATTGTGCTGGCTACGCTGGGCTACGGCTTTAGCGTCAACATCATTAAGCATCACTTTCATGGCATTCCGGCCCTAGCGGTTACGGGGTTGTTGCTCCTGTTCATTGGCGGGCCGGCTCTGGCTTACTTGCTGGTAGGCACGCAGTTCCTGCACAAACTCGCTACCGTACCTGGCGCCTGGACGGCCTTCGGCTACATTGCGTTGCTGGCTACCATGAGCACAGCCGTGGCCATGGTGCTTTTCAACAAGCTTATTCAAAGCTCAACGGCATTATTTGCCGCCTCCAACACGTACTTGGTGCCTATTATGGCCCTAGGCTGGGGCTTGCTCGATGGGGAACAGTTTAACCTCTGGCACTTGCTAGGCATGGTTATCATCCTGATCAGCGTCGCCATTATTCATCGGGCAAAGTAGGCTAGCTGAGTTACTTAGAACGCTACCGCTACCCCAAACTGCACCCAACGGTGCTGCCGAGCACCCCGAAATTCCGGAGAAATCCAGACGGCGGAGGCTTCCAGCCGCACTCCCTCCATGCCCAGCCCTACAGTGCCTGTAGCCTGGCCCACAGCCCGATTGATGGCGCGAGCCGGCAGTGTATACGGGTTATCAGAGCGCAGTAGGCCGCCTTGCAGCGTGGCGTTGTAGCCCACAAGGCGCCCGGTAAGCTGGCCTTCCGTGTAAAGCTGCAGGCGCCGCCGGCCGCTGTTACTACTGCGAGAGGCCACGTTCCATTGGCTGAAATAAGGATTCAGAATTCCTACACGCAGCCTTGCACCAGCACCTGCATAGGTATAGAGTGTGCTGAGGGCCGCAGCGCCACTTCCAATTAGCTCTACACCGCGCCCCACGGCAGCCAACTGCTTTTCTAGCTTCACTTCGTAGCCCAGCACCACATCATTGCGAATTTGGTAGTCCCAACCTCGAGGCGTGGGGGCGCCTAGCCACTCATGCAGCGTAGTCTGGAAACCTTTGGCACCAGCGGCCGGCCCCATAATGCCTACTTGAAGCCCCGAAGTAAGGCGCAACTGACGCGCAGGAACCGTGGCTACACGCAGCAAGTCGGCGTATATATAGGATGCGTAGGGTCGGTCTTGGCGGCGGATAAACGGGTCCTGAATCCGCAGCGGCGTAAAGCCATCATAGTGCAGCTGAATGCCGTGGTGCAACACGCTTCCAGTCATTACAGGCCCTAGCAGCTTGTTAACGGGCGAGTGGCGCAGAGAATGTAGCACTACCAGCAACGACATACCCTGTGTGAAATAGTAGTCGGTGCGGAAAAAGGCGTCGTTGGCGAACGTATACACCACCATTCGATCTGCACTCGTGTAGGCCGCACTTTCAGCAGGCTGTGTTTGCGCCGAGGCAGGGCGGTGGCACAGCAAGAGCAATGAAAAAAGCAGGAGCAAACGGGCCATGGGTGCAAGGTGCAAGAACGCAACTACCTACGCAGCCTCTGCCCCGAACGGGTTGCCCACCACGCCGGATTATCTGCTGTTCTGCTACAAGCGTTCTGGCTGCTTTGGGCGCGTGGGCACCCTAGTGCCCACGACACAGGGTAATAGGCGCCCAGTGTTCTTCTACGGTTTCCCGCAGACGACACTGAGCATACCAGAATCTTTACCCCAGTGGCTTCAACACGCCGTTTACCTCCTCTACCTCGCCGCGCTCCAGTAAGCCGGCTAATGCGGGCTCCAGCAGCAGGCGCATGTCGGGAGTGAGGCGGCTGAAGCCAAGCAGGCGCACGGCAGGCAGATACACAGCCTCTCGCGGGAGCGCAAAGCTGTGCTCCACCACAGTACGCAGCGCCCGAGCCAGCTCCTCAGGAGCCACAAAGCTGAGCTTACGCGAAATGGCGGGCAGCTGGCTTCGGTCGCGTAGGGGCGGGTGCTGCATGGTGTTTTCCCACAGGAAGTTGCCCTGTCGGCGTAAGTGGCGCAGGTTCTGGGCCAGTAATGCAGCATCTTGACCGGCTTTCCGGATGCGAGCCCCTACTTGGCTGGCGCCGCTAGCCAGGGCCAGGCGGCGCGTGGCCTCCTCAATGTGAACCGGACTTTCAATGCGCACAATAGAGGCCAGCCAAGTAGAAAGTTGGCCCAAGCTATGCTGGTGCAACTCCCGATGAGCTACTGCGGCGGGCAGTTGCGCTAGCTGATACGGCTCGGCCAACATGGCGGGGCTAGCGGCCGCCTCGCGCTCGATGCCGGTTAAAGCAGGAACGGGGGCTAGTATTTCAGGGCGCTCCGGATTTGCTGGGTCCTGAAGAGCAGGACGGTGGCGGGCATTTTCAATAGCCTGGATGGCGCGTTCGGTTGCGCGCTGCGGGTCCCGAAGCCAGTCGGTGCTCCAGATGCGGTGCAAACGCCAGCCCACGCCTTCCAGCACTTGCTGGCGCAGCCGATCCCGGTCGCGGGCCGAGCGGGCGTTGTGGTACATAGCGCCGTCGCACTCAATGCCCAGCACGTAGCGGCCCGGCTGGTCGGGGTCGACCACTGCCAGATCAATATAAAAGCCCTGGCTCCCGATTTGGGGCCGCACGAGGTAGCCGCGGGCCGTAAGGGCACGGTGCACCGCCGCCTCAAACGGCGACTCCATAGGGCGCCCGGTTTCCTCGTTCTGGTTTAAGCGGCCGTGCTGAGCAAAGGCTAGAAAGGTTTTCAGGGCGGCTACGCCTTTAGCCTGCGTACGACTCAGGTCTAGGTCATCGGCGGTAAGGTTCGTGAACACTTCGCAACGCTGCTTGGCCCTAGTAATAAGCACGTTCAGGCGTCGCTCGCCGCCCTCGCCGTTTAGTGGTCCGAAGCTCATGGCCAGGTATCCTTCCTTGGTGCGGCCGTAGCCCACACTAATCAGAATCACGTCGCGCTCATCGCCCTGCACATTTTCGAGGTTCTTGACGAAAAACGGCTCGTGTGGGTGCTGGTTGAAAAACTCCTCGGTTTCGGGGTGTTGGCGGCGGCGCTTTTCCAGCACATCCTGAATGGCCTGGCGCTGCGCCGTGCTAAAAGCTACTACCCCTAACGTGAGGCCCGGGGTGGTGCGGGCGTGGTGCAACACGGCCTCGGCCACAGCCTGCGCCTCTAGTGGGTTCGTACGCGTGGTGCCACGCTCGTAGTGGGTGTGGGGCAGATGATGATACAGAAGGCCCAGGTTGCCTTGCCCGCCAGGGCTAGGAAAAATGACCAGCTTATCGTCGTAAAACAGATGATTGGAGGCTGCAATCAGGCTTTCATGCCGGCTGCGGTAGTGCCAGCGCAGCATCCGCTCAGGCATTTGGCGGGCCTTGCACAGCTCCAGAATGCTTTGGATGTCGGACGTCACATTCTCCTCGTCAGCCTCTTCCCCGCTGCCCGTCAGGGAATCAAAAAAAGAAGTGGGCGGCAGCTGCTTCGAGTCGCCGACTACGACTAGCTGCTTGCCGCGGGCAATGGCGCCCAGCGCATCCACGGGCTTCACTTGGCTGGCTTCATCGAACACCACCAAGTCGAACTCTACGGCGCCGGGTGGCAGGAAACTAGCCACCGAAAGCGGCGACATCATGAAAATGGGCTTGATGGCCTGCACCGCGCGGCCGGCCTGTTGCATCAGCTTACGCAGCGGCAAATGGCGCGTTTTCTTGGCAAATTCATTGCGTAGCAGCAGCATTTGTCCGCCAGCCTGCGGATGTGGGAGCTGCTCAAAGTGTTGGCGCAGGGCCCGTACGCGGTGGTGATACAGCGCGTCGCGGTCGGCTTGGCGAAATCGGGCGGCGGTTTCTTCGTGGCTGGTGCGCTCGAATTGGCGCAGGGCGGGCTGCTCGGAGGCCAGCTTCTGTAAATATTCCAGCCACGTCAGGCGTACGGCAGCTACCAGGTGCTGCGCCGCTAGTTCCCAGCGCTCGGCCAACAGCAGCAATTCCGGGAAGCCGTCTGCTTGTACGCTCGCTGCAACGTTGTTCCACTCCGTGAGCGGAAGCAGGGCGGGTATGTCAATGGCCCAGGCAGCCAGAGTCGCTTGTTGCGCTTCAAACTCTTGAAACTGCAACCGCCCTTGCGGGCCGAACCGACGCACCTCGTTCAGCTGCAACCCATCGACCACGGCTTGCACCGCCGTGCGCTGCCGCACCAAAGCGGCCTCCAGGGCGGCTAGCGGCTGGGCTGCCTCAGTAGGGCGGCGCGATTGGGTTAGATACTCCAGCAGGGCTAGCGGCAGCTCTCCGCGCTTAATTCGCTGGTGCGTTAGGGTTATATAGGCTTGCACTTGCTGCAGCGCCGGCCAGTTGGAGCGGGTGCCTTGCCAGGCAGTTCCGAAAAGATGCTGCCCTAGGGCAGCTGCTTCCGTGAGCGTTTTGGCGTGGCGGGCTGCTTCCTGAATGGCATCGATACAGTCCACTATACCCGCTGATTCTTTGGGCAATACGCCGCGCCACAGGCTTTGCAGACGCTTGCGGGCCCGCCGATAATCGCCGTTCAGGAAGTTCCACCACTTGTTGGCGTAGGTGAGCAGGGCGGCCCGTTCCGGGAGCAGTTGCTGGTTCCAGGCTTCGGGCAATAAAGTGGCCTCGTGTTGCAGCCGGAGTGCAGTATAGGCCTGCCCCGCCTGCAGCATCTCCTGAATTTTACTAGCCTGCTGAAGCCACGCAACCTCTGCCACAGCAGTTTCGGCCAGCGGCGGGGCTAGCTGCAGATGTCGGGCCGAGGGCAACAATTGTTCGGCGCCGGTTCGCTCCGTTGGGAGGGGTAGGCCAAGGTGCTGCGCCAGTGTGCAGGCGGCCTCCCGTAACCCGACAACGGCCGCCTGGGCTTCGGTTAGTTGATGGGCTAGGGCGGCCTGCTCAGCGGGAAGAAAAACAGTTCGCTCGCTTCCCCAGAACAACAGTTTATGCGGCACCCCTACTTTCTGCAACACCGCCTGGAGCCGCGCGGCCAGGGTTTCGGCGTGGGCGGCATCAGCATCGGTCCAAGCAGGCAGGTTTTGGAACGGAATGCGGGGCAGCTCCAGGGCACCAGTTTCGTCGCGCAGGCGTAGCAGCTCGCCGGCCACTTGCTGGGCGGTGCGGCGGCTGCGGCCCAAGGGTGCATTCACCGCCAAGGCATACTCATTCAGGGCCGTGCGGTAGCGCGGGAGCTGGGCCATCTGGTCTTCTACCAACGTGGCGGTGGCGGGACGACCGAGGCTGAGGGTGGCTTTCAGCTCGTCGTGAAGGGCTTTTTTGTTGGCTTTGTGGCTATGTAGTTCCAGGCAGGCAGCGCCCAGGCCCAGGCTATCGAGGCGGCGCTTTACTACTTCCAGGGCGGCCATTTTCTCGGCTACAAACAGCACTTTCTTGCCGGCTCCAATGGCCTCGGCCAGCAGGTTGGCAATGGTCTGCGACTTGCCCGTGCCGGGCGGGCCCTGCACTACCAGGTTACGGCCTTCCTGCACGGCCAGTAAGGCCAGCAGCTGCGAGCTGTCGGCGTCCAGCACCTGGTGCAACTCGTGGGCTGCGCTTTCCGTGTCCAAGAAAGCCGTATCGGAGAGTGTAGGCGGGGCATCCTGAAACCCGGTTTCGGTGCCCAGCAAAGCTTTTATGGCGGCATGATGTAAGATAGAAGCTTCCGCAGGCCAGTTGGCGGGGTCTAGGTCGCGGTACAGCATAAACTTCCCGAAAGAGAAGAAACCTAGCGCAATACTGTTCGGCTCGACTTGCCAGCGAGGCAGGCCCCGCACGGCCTCAGCTACCGCAGCCAGGTAGAGGGCTACGTTGATTTCTTCCTCTGGCTCCGGCAAGGGAAGCTGCAGCCCAAAGCTGGCTTTGAGCTTGGCCTGCAAGGACAGGTTGCCTTCTACCTCGGCGCCGGTGTAGCGCAGCTTAAACCGCTCGGCGGCGGTGCCACGCTCCAGCAGCACCGGCACCAGCACCAGCGGCGCGTGGCGCGGCTCTTCGCTGCTGGCAGCCTCATACCAGGTGAGCATGCCCAGGGCCAGATACAGGATGTTTACGCCCTGCTCTTCGAGGCTGGTACGAGCAGTGTAGTAGGTGTTCAGAAGCCGGCTTTCTAGCTTGGCCAGGGGCTCGGCAGTTTGCAGCTTGTTATCGGCTAGTACCGCTTGGCGCGCAGCTTCTGAAAGTGCCTCAGCGGCTGGCACTTCGGCGGGTTTTACTAGCCCCAGCAATGAGCCAAATCCCTCACTATCTTGCACCTGCGGTGAATTCACTTGCGAGGCTGGCTCGGGTGCAGCCTGGAAATACATGATTTTGCCTTGCCGCACCAGCACCTCATACACCGTCGCGGCATCTTCGCCTAATACCCCAACGCCCTGCGCTTTTGAGAGCCGGAAGTTAAGCAGCGGATTGCGCAGGCCTAAATCAAGCAGCTCTTGGCGGGAGGCTTCCAGACGGGAGGCCAGAGAAGAAAGGGTAGCAGCCGACATAAGGCGGAAAAGGCAAAAACCGGCGGCCACTAGGGTCGCCATCATACAAAACAAACCCGCTGGCTACTGCGGCCAACGGGTTTGTGAAGCTACTGAAAGTAAGGGGTGGCTTACCGGGCCGCCGCTACTTTTTTCAGGCCCAGCTTGCTGTGCTTGAAGCCGTAGTTGAAGTACAACGCCAGCCCGATAATCAGCCAGCCAAAGAACAGCAGCCAGTTGTTGATGCCCAGCTGCGTCATGAGGTAGAGGTTGGTGAGCAAGCCGAGGGTAGGCAGCAAGGAAAGGCGCTTGCGGAACGAAAGCCACGCCAGAATGATGCACGACAGGATGAACACCAGCATCGGGATGTAGTGGCGGAACTCCTCGTAGCCCCCGTCGCCGCGCACGGCACTCCAGAACTCCGTCAGGCCCTCTTGGTTGTACATGAACAGCAGCCCCAGCCCAATCAGCATGATAAGCGGCACCAGAAACTGCCCGTTGATGTAGGGCACTTTAAAGCGGGCTTCACTCTGGCCGTGCGGGTCAATCACCAAAATACCGCCGCACACCAACGCAAAGGCAAACAGCGTCCCGATAGAAGTCAGGTCGATTACTAGGTCCATGTTGAGCAGCAAGGCCGGCACGCCCACAAAGAACCCGGTCACGATGGTGCTGAACGAAGGAGTGCGGAACCGGGGGTGCACCCGGGCAAATACCGGAGGCAGCAGCCCGTCGCGGCTCATGGTCATCCAGATGCGCGGCTGGCCAATCTGGAACACGAGCAGCACCGAGGCCATGGCAAAAATAGCCGACACCGCTACTACCCCCGCCAGCCAGTCAAGGCCAACTTTCTGAAACACAAACGCCAGCGGGTCGCCCACGCCAAGCTCTTTGTACGACACCATACCGGTGAGAACCAGCGTGATAACCACATACAAGATGGTGCAGATGATGAGGGCATAAATCATGGCCCGGGGCAAGTCGCGCTGGGGGTTTTTGCACTCCTCGGCGGTGGTGCTGATGGCATCGAAGCCGATGTAGGCAAAAAACACCGCCGATACGCCTTTCAGCACGCCGCCTACTCCATTCGGGGCAAACGGGCTCCAGTTGGCTGGCTGAATGTAGAATACGCCCACCCCAATAACGGTGGCTACCACAATCAGCTTGAGCAGCACCAGCAGGTTGGAAGCATTCTTGGATTCCTTGATGCCGATGTACACAATGGCCGTAATCAGCAGCGTAATCAGGCCGGCCGGCAGATCAACCACCAGGCGCAAGTCGCCGAACAGCTCCGGTGCCGCCGACCAGGCGTTGTAGCCTGCCAGCTGGGTAGCCGTAGCATCCGAGAGGGGTTTGCCGGACTGCATCAGGGCCAACACCTCATTGTAGTGCTTGTGGGCGCTTTGCATGCCCATGGTAAGCCAGATGGGGATGTGCACCCCGATGCCGTCCATGAGTCCGGTAAAGTAGTCAGACCAGGAAATGGCCACCACAATGTTGCCCACGGCATATTCCATGATCAGCGCCCACCCGATAATCCAGGCGGCTAGCTCGCCAAAAGAAGCGTAGGCATAGGTATAGGCCGAGCCGCTAACGGGAATAGTGGCCGCGAACTGCGCATAGCACAGCGCCGAAAAAGCGCAGGCAATGGCCGTAAACACAAACAGCAACGATACGGCTGGGCCGCCGTCGTGGGAGGCATTGCCAATGGTGCTGAAGATGCCGGCTCCAATTACGGCGGCAATTCCCAACGAGGTCAGGTCGCGGACGGTGAGGTGGCGCTCCAGGCCGCCGGTGTCGCCGGGGCCGTGGCCTTCGGCATCGGCGGGCGGGTTGTGCAGAATATCAGTCAGGCTTTTGCGGCGAAACAGGCCGCTGAGGCGCGAGGGTGGAAGGGGCGTAGACAAAGCAGTAGTGAGAGGTTAAGAGGGGCAAAAGATACAGAATAATGACGGTCGGCTGCACGCCGGACAGGCGGCGGCCTTTTCTTCCTGCTTGAACCCGCTGATTGAGGGTGGCCCGGTTGGCTACTTCCGGAGGGCTAGCACTACTGCGCACTCACCAAGCCAACTAAGCTACCGCTACTAGTAGAATGATGCGTTTGGCTACCGACCCAAGGCTACTAGGTTAAATCAAGCACGAAACCGAACAGGATTTTCTTCACCTGATAATCAGCTGATAACTAAATACATGCTTCCTATCATGAGAATATAAGCGGAAAGCAAAGTCAAATAATGGTGGCTTTCGTGTGGAATGTGACCTAGCGCGGCATCAAATAAGCAACCTCACTTAGTTGCTGTATGCCTCAACGCCCTACACTCACCATTCCGAAGCCCTGCCACGAAAACTGGCAGGCCATGTCGCCCGCCGCACAAGGCCGCCACTGCGCCGCCTGCAGCACGGTAGTAGTCGATTTCACCCGCATGACTGATGCCGAGGTGGTAGCCTTCCTAGGGCAGCCGAGCGGCGGAACCTGCGGACGGTTTCGGCAGGAGCAATTGAACCGACCACTAGTTGTGCCCCTTTCTGAGCCCTCCGCCGGATGGCGCAACCGTCTGCTGGCCGTGGCAGCATTGTTGGGCCTGGGCGTTACAACAGCGCCGGCAACCGCCCAGTCGCGTTCCGATGTGAAAACAGTAACTACTGTTACGGTGGGCATGGTGGCGACATCCGCTCGTCCGCCGCTGCCAACATCTCCTTTCATGGTCATCAGAGGCCGCGTACTGGAAAAACAGAATGGTGCGGGCTTACCTGGCGCGACGGTGTTGCTTAAGGGAACAACCACTGGGGTTTCAACCTCTTCTGATGGCACGTTTGAACTGCAGATACCTGCCGGACATACACAGCCTATGGTGCTGTTAATAAGTAGTATTGGCTTTATAACCAGAGAGGTAATTGCTGCTCCTGAGACTATTATAGAGGTTTCTCTCGATGGAGATGTTAAAGGACAGTTTGAAGAAGTTGGCTTGCGGCGGTTCTCACCTCGCACTCTGTGGTGGCGCATCACGCAACTATTCCGCAGCCGCTAACCCAATAGTCAAACCTTTCGGCCCCCAATTGCCTTATTCCGGGGTATGAAGAATTTATTGCTAGCTGCCCTTTTCTTGGTTACTATTTCCGGCTGCGCCCTCAAGCCTACCAATAAGCACGATGTTTTTAACGAGCGGGCTCAACTGCCCCAGGAGGAAGCCGTGCATAAGCAGAACTCACTGGAGTGGTGGTACTTCACGGGACACCTGCGCGATAAAGCCACGGGTGAGGTATTTGGGGTGGAATACGTGTTTTTCCACTTTAACCTGACGGGGAAGAAAGACTGGCAGATGGTCAACTTTGCCCTCACCGACCCTGGGCAGCAGCAATTCCGCTACGATTATAAGGTAGAGCGCCTACCCCAATTACTGGCTCCAACCCTGCCCATCAACCTCGCTACGCAGAAACGCGCCCAGCGCTGGACACTCACGGGCCAGGAGGGCCGCTACCACCTGCAGGCCCGCATGGCCGAGCACACCGGCCACGCCATCGACCTGACGACTACTCCGCTCAAGCCGGTATTGCTGCACGGCGGCACGGGCTACGAGAAATATGGCCCCGTCGCGCAGGCGGGCTACTACAGCTACCCGCGCATGAGCACCTCCGGCACCATTGAAATAGACGGCAAAGTGCGCCAGGTAGAAGGCGAGCTGTGGTACGACCGCCAATGGAACTGCAACAGCGTGACCACCAAAGACATTGGCTGGGACTGGTTCAGCATTCAGTTGGATGAGCCCAAGGAAGAAATTATGGCCTACCAGCTCTACAACAAGGCTACAGGCCAGAGCATTGGCGGCGGTTCGCACTACGGCACGCAGGCTCAAAACACGCACTTAAGCCAGCAGGACTTTGAGCTGGAACCCCTAGCCTACTGGATTAGCCCAACCTCCAAGCAGCGCTACCCCAGCAAATGGCACCTGCGCATCCCCAGCCAAGGCTATGACCTTACCATCACACCCTTGGTAGCCAACCAGGAACTTACCCTCAAGCTTTTTGCAGGCATCAAGATGCACTACTGGGAAGGAATGTGCAAAGTAGAAGGCACCCACCACGGCAAGCCCGTAACTGGCAACAGCTACGTGGAAATCACGAACCGCTCTGAAGTAAAGAAAGCGCGGGAAGCGGCCGAAACGGTGGCTACCCAAGAGGCTAGCCGCTAATGCTTAGCCATTCAAAATAACCCGGAAGGTAGTGCCGCGGCCTACCTCGCTCCACTTCACAAAGAGGCGGCCACGGTGGTAGTTCTCGATGATGCGCTTAGCCAGGGCCAGGCCCAGCCCCCAGCCGCGCTTTTTGGTAGTGTAGCCGGGCAGGAACACGCTTTCCAGCTTACTTTTCGGGATGCCTTTGCCAGTATCGGTAATGTCGATGGCAATCTGGGACTTGTTCCGGACCGGGCGGCGCAAATGGATGGTGATGCTGCCCCGGCCTTCCATAGCATCCACGGCATTCTTGCAGATGTTCTCAATCACCCAATCGAAGAGCGGAATGTTGACCTGCGCGGGCGTGTCGGTGGGTAAGTCAGTTTTGATTTCAAACGTTACCTTTTTCGATACCCGGCTTTGCAAGTAGCTTATGGCGTTCTGCGTTACCCGCAAGATGTTCTCGTCATTGAGCACCGGCACCGAGCCAATGTTGCTGAACCGCTCCGTAATGATTTCCAGCCGCCGGATATCCTTGCCCAGCTCCTCCACTATCGGCTCATCTTTAAACCGCTCCGACTCGCGCAGATACTCCTGCCAGCCCACCAGGCTGCTGAGCGGGGTGCCCAGCTGATGAGCCGTTTCCTTGGCCAGGCCTACCCACACGCGGTTTTGCTCGGCCCGCCGGGAGTAGCTGAACGCGAAATAGGCAATAACTGCTAGGCACCCAATGATGGCCAACTGCACCAACGGGTAGTAGCGCAGTTGCGTCAGCAACGACGACTCTTTATAGTATAAGTAGTTGCGCAGGCCGGCCCCAATCTCAATCACAATAGGCGGGTGCTGCTCCTTCATGAGTTCAATCTCGCGGCGGAGGTAGCGAATGGAAACCTCCTCGGCTACGTTTTTGGGCACGTTCACATTCCGAGCGTCCACAATGTTGCCTTCCCCGTCCGTCACGATAACCGGAATGGTAGTGTTGGCATCAATGATTTCATCGTAGAGAAAGGACAGGTTCGATTCCTCCTCCGTGTTGATGATGTAGCGCTGCGTTTTGGCGTAGAGGTCAATCTGTTTCTGCTCCCGCTCCGAGAGGCGCTGCACCAGAATGTTGGTGTATATCACGGTGGCGGCCCCAATGAGCAGCGCCACGGCTACAATGACGAGCTTAATACGGGATTTTTGATCGTAAATTGGGATGGGCAGCACGAGCGAAACAACGAGTGACTAGGTACCGGATACGGGCACAACCTCGGCGAAGATACGGTAGCACGCCCGCCAGGCGGCCGACAGCCGGCCGCTTGGGCCAAGTAATCGAATGATTTTTGTCAGTTTTAACGAGTGCCGAGGCCGGCTAATATGCCCATATCGACCTTCTACCGCAAATATTGCGTAATCCCGAACCACCCGCGTTTATCAACTGTTTTCACGCTAGCAATTTGTACTGTATTTTTGCCTCCTGATTCTCGCACTAGCAACCGCTATGCTCCATCCATTCAAGGCCGTTAGTCTGTCATTCAAGAAAGCTCCCCTAGAAATTCGGGAGCTGATTGCATTGGACGAGGCCGCCTGTCGCCGCTTTCTCAATACCTTACGCCACGAGCTGGACCTCACGGACCTGCTTGTGCTGAGCACCTGCAACCGCACGGAAATTTATTATTCCGCTGAGCGCGACCAGAGCCCCGCTATCATTGAGGCGTTGGGCCAGCTCAAGAACCTGCCGGAAGTAACGGATTACTTTCCGTATTTCGATATTCTGGACCGCCACTCCGATGCCGTGCGTCACCTCTTTGAGGTAGCCATGGGCCTCGATGCACAAGTAGTAGGCGACCTACAGATCAGCAACCAAGTAAAGCAGGCCTATCAGTGGTCGGCAGATGCTGATGCGGCAGGCCCTTTCCTGCACCGCTTGCTGCACACGGTGTTCTTCACCAACAAGCGCGTACAGCAGGAAACCTCCTTCCGCGACGGCGCAGCTTCCACCTCTTACGCGGCACTGGAGCTGGTAGAAGAGCTGACGGCCGACGTGGCCAACCCCCGCGTGCTGGTAGTAGGCCTCGGTGAAATTGGCGCTGACGTTTGCCGCCACTTCGGCGACAGCAAGGTGTTTCAGGATGTTACCATCTGCAACCGGACCCGCTCCAAAGCGGCTGAGCTGGCGCAGGAGTGCAACCTGAAGGTGCTCGACTTTGAGGACCTAGTACAGGGCATGAAGGAAGCCGACGTTATCATCAGCAGCATTGCCCGCGACGAGCCGTTCTTTACCCACGACATGGTGGAGCGCCTGGACGTGCTGAGCTACAAGTTCTTCATCGACCTTTCAGTGCCCCGCAGCATTGCTTCTGACGTGGAGCAAGTACCCGGCGTGCTGGTGTATAATATTGACGCTATTCACAGCAAAGCTTCGGCTGCGCTAGAGCGCCGCTTGGCCGCCGTGCCGCAGGTGAGGGCCATTATTGAGGAAAGCCTGGTTGGGCTGCAGGACTGGACTAAGGAGATGATGGTGTCGCCGACCATCCAGAAACTTAAGAACGCACTGGAGCAGATCCGCCTTGAAGAAATGGACCGCTTCCAGAAGAAGATGAGCCCTGAGGAAGCCAAGCGCATGGACGACATCACTCGCTCCCTGATGCAAAAGGTGCTCAAGCAACCAGTACTACAGCTGAAAGCAGCCTGCAAGCGTGGTGAAGCCGACCAGCTGATTGATGTACTGACCGACTTGTTTGACTTGGAGCGCCAACCTAACATAGCCTAACGGCTTAGGTTCGAGCCCAACAACACGCTAGTAACTCCCATAAAAAAGCCCACCTGCTACGCAGGCGGGCTTTATATTTTCAGACCGTTGGCGCCTTTCTTAACCCCAGGTACTACCCGCGGGCCGAGCACTTACATGGTGTCGCAGCAGTCTTCCAGCGAATCGATTACGTCCAGCAGCTTCGGAATGGAGAGGGAGTAATAGATTTTGGTACCCACTTTGAACGACGACAGAATGCCACGGTCTTTGAGGGTTATCAGGTGCTGGGAAGCAATAGCCTGGGGCAAATCCAGGGAGCGGTAGATTTCCGTTACGGTCATCTTTTCCTCTTTGCCGAGCAGATCAACGATGGCCAGCCGCTTAGGGTGGGCTAGCACTTTCAGCATGGCTGCTGCCTTGTCTACTTTTTTAGATTCTACTCTTGAAAGCAATGGTTTCATATTGTCGTTACAACGGTGGTACTGGGGGAGGGTATGCAGGAATATGCGTAATACGATATTCCGCACCTGCATAGTTCCTTTTCGGTGTACCAGGGGCCAAAAAAATTTACAAATTCAGGGGAATTGCACCGGTGTTCCTTCTACGGAATACTAGGGGTAAAAGGTCAACGAAACCGCTTAAAACCTACTTGGCGGGTTGCAATAGCCTAGTAGTTCTCCTACTGCGGTGCAAAATATCGGGGGCCGGCGGGCTGCGTGGCGCTTGGCACAAACTTGTGGCCGCCGGCCGGGGCATTCTTACCTTTGCGCCAGAAATCTCCACCCCCACCCTGAATTCTTGCTGATGAAAGACCTGCTGGCCAAGTTTGAGAATAAACGTCCGGAAATAGTATTTGAATGGAAAGACGCCGAAACCGAAGCAGAAGGGTGGGTGGTAATTAACTCCCTGCGTGGCGGCGCGGCCGGCGGCGGTACCCGCATGCGCAAAGGCCTGGATAAGCGTGAAGTAGAAAGCCTGGCCAAAACCATGGAAGTGAAGTTCACCGTGTCGGGGCCGGCCATTGGCGGTGCCAAGTCCGGTATCAACTTCGACCCCCAGGACCCACGCAAGCGCGGCGTGCTGGAGCGCTGGTACCGCGCAGTTATTCCGCTGCTGAAAGCCTATTATGGCACCGGCGGCGACCTGAATGTGGATGAAATACACGACGTAATTCCGATTACGGAAGACTATGGCCTGTGGCATCCGCAGGAAGGCATCGTGAACGGACACTACCGCGCTACGGAGCCCCAGAAGATTCAGAAGCTGGGCCAGTTGCGCCAAGGCGTAGTGAAAGTGCTGGAAGACGCTAGCTTCTCGCCAGACCTAAGCCGGAAATACACCGTTGCCGACCTTATCACGGGCTATGGAGTAGCCGAGGCGGTTCGTCATTACTACGAGCTGTGGGGCAGCCGCTCGGTGCAGGGCAAGCGCGCCATTGTGCAGGGCTGGGGCAATGTGGGCGCTGCAGCGGCCTATTACCTAGCCAGCCAAGGTGCCCTTGTAACCGGTATCATCGACCGAGCTGGGGGCCTGATGAAGGAAGAAGGCTTTTCGCTGGAAGAAATACGGGAGTTGTTTCTGCGCCGCGAAGGCAATGCCCTGACCGCTAGCAATCTGCTCTCGTTTGAGGAGGTAAACCAGCGCATCTGGAGCAGTGGAGCCGAAATATTTATTCCGGCAGCGGCCTCACGCTTGGTTACGCGTCAGCAAGTAGAGCAGCTGGTAGCGGGCGGACTGGAAGTTATTTCCTGCGGTGCCAACGTGCCGTTCCAAGACCCCGAAATCTTCTTCGGACCTACCGGCGAGTTTGCTGACGACCACACCTCCGTTATCCCCGACTTTATTGCCAACTGCGGCATGGCCCGGGTATTCGCCTACCTGATGGAGTCCAACGCTGAAATCACCGACCAAGCCATTTTCCAGGATACGTCGCGCATTATCCGCTCGGCCTTGGAGCGCACGCGCAAGCAAGGCGATGCCCGCACCGGCATTGCCCAGAAGTCGTTTGAAATGGCGCTGCGCCAGTTGGTATAGCTTGGCTTCAGGCGTGTGAGCAAGGTAGCGGCCTAGCCTCTGTTTCGCTACAAACCCGTTGATCAGCAGACCACTAGCTAAGGCCTAGGCGCGTCAGCCCAACACCTCTGTATATGACCCTTCAGGAAATTCTTCACATCCGATTTCTAGGCAACAACATAGCCGCGTACCTCTGGTGCGTGGGTATATTGCTATTCGGGTACGCGTTCAAAACGCTGCTTTCGCGGCTGCTCTCGAAGCTGGTTTTCCGCTTTATCCGTAAGCGGACCGAAGGAGTCAGCGAAACTCAGTTTCAGGCCCTCCTGATTCAGCCCATCTCGGTGGTGGTGTTTCTGATTACAGCCTACTTTGCTTTTCAGGTACTCAACTACCCCGTGCGCAGCTCTGATCTTACCCGCAATGAGCCCTGGCCACAGGTAGCGCTGTTCCGTATGTTTCAGTTGGCGGTATTCGGGGGCCTAGGCTGGATCGGGCTGCGCATTATCGACTTCATGGTCATTGTGTTTCAGCGCCGGGCCGAGGCTACCCCTTCCCGCCTCAACAACCAGCTGATTCCGTTTGCCAAGGATTTGCTAAAGGTGTTTGTGCTCACCCTCACCTTTTTAGTGATGCTGAGCCGCGTGTTTGGCGTGAACGTAACGGCCCTGATTGGCGGCCTGGGTATTGGCGGCCTGGCGGTGGCCTTCGCGGCCAAAGAGAGCCTAGAAAACCTGATTGCTTCCTTTACCATTTTCCTCGACCGGCCTTTTGCCGTGGGCGACCTAGTAACGGTGGGTGGTATCACGGGAACCGTGGAGAAAGTTGGGTTTCGGAGCACACGCCTGCGCACAGCCGAGAAAAGCTACGTCACGGTGCCGAATAAAAGCATGATTGACAAGCCCTTAGACAATCTTTCGCTGCGTACTGCCCGCCGCGTGGGCTTCACACTAGCCCTTAGCCAAAGCACCACTAGCGAGCAGCTACGCGCCATTGTGGACGATGCCCGCACCACTATCCAGGCGCATGCGCTGGTAGGCGAAGATGCCCAGGTGAAATTTGCGGCCCTCACCCCTACGGCCAAAGAGGTAACCGTGCAGTACTTCGTAAACACCACTAACTACGATGAGTATCTGGATGTAAAAGAAGAACTTAATTATTTACTGATCAGTCTGGTAGAAAAACATGGCGGCTCCTTTGCCAATGCGGGCACAACGGTAGTGCAGCTGGCCGGCCCCTTTGATGGCCAAGGCGGCAACCCCAATCCGGCGGCGCTGCCGGCAGCAGTGGTTGCCGAGTAATCGAGACCTAGCGCCAAACCAAAGAGGCCCTTGTCGCAGTTGCAACAAGGGCCTCTTTGGTTAATTTATGCCGTTAGCTGCGCCTAGCGCCGGCCACCCAGCAGGCCGCCGAGCAAGCTGCCCATGCCGCCGCCCATCAGGCCGCCCAAGCCGCCACCGCCGGCGCTGCGGGGCTGCGAGTTAGGCTGGCCACCCAGGCCGCCAAGAATAGACATCAGAGAGCCGAGGCCGCCGCTACCTACGTGGCTGCCTTGCTGCGGATAGTTGCCGTAGCCAGCTTGTTGCTGACCACCGCCCATCATTCCGCCGAGCAAGCCGCCACCCAGCAGGCCACCGAGCAAGCCGCCCATGCCACTGCTAGCCGCGCCACCAAGCAGGCCGCCCATACCGCTGTTGAGGAGGCCACCGCCACCACCCATCATACCGCCTTGGCTGCGGCCACCCACTACGCGTGAAATGACCATAGGAGCTACTACCCCTAGCAGGCCAGCCATAAGCGCACCTTTCGGAATACCAACATTATCGAGCTTGTCGGAAATGCCGCTCAGGAAGCCTTGCTTGCCCGGGTCGTTGGCATCATGTGGCACTTGAGCCGCCTGGTCTACTACCTGCTCCAGCGCCTGGGTTTGCTGCTGGTTGATACCTAGATAGGCCGCAATTTTATTTACCATTTCCTCCTCCGTGTTGGAGTAGGCGCCATCGGCGCGGGCAAAGCTGATGAGGTCAGTAACCAAAGAGTACCGCAACTCACTGGAGCGCAAAGTGTCCAGATTGGTTTTGATGCTTTCGTTGCTGGCGTCTTTGGCCGCCGATATAACCTGCTGCGTGGCACCGCCGCTCAGGCTAGCCTGGTGCGCTAGCTGCTGCAAAAATTCTATTTCAGCCGCCGAGGCTTCACGGTCGGCAGAGGCTAGGCTGGCAATCACACTCAGGTAGGCAGCTTTCTCCTGGTCGGAGTAGTTCTGTAAGAGTTGCGTATCGTTCATGGTTGGAAAGAAAACAGGGTGGAGATAAACCAGATACCCTTAACGCAACCGTTCCGGATTGGTTAGCCTGCAGGCAGCCCCGGCAATCTATAGGCAAACAGCTACTTCCTATTCTATAAGCACCTGTTTCTCAAAGACAATTTGATTAACAAACAGGCAGCAAGCTATTCCGTGCTGCCGCTTTAGAAGTCAAAATATTCACCTGTTTGTGGCTGAGCAGGCTTTTTGGCGGGCTTCTTCAGTTCAAAGTTGGGGCGTGGGGCCGGGGTAGCAGCAGGCCTTTCCTGAGGCAAGGGGCTACTAGGATTAGGTCGGGCCGCAACCGGCACTGGCGATGGGGCCGGGTGGGTGGGGGTGGCCCGTTCCGGCCGCACGGTAAAGCTGCTTTCCGAACCTTGAATGGCGAGGCGCAGCATGGGCCCTTCGGCGCGGGCCTTGGCCCAGGGCAGCAGGCCCGGCAGCAGCGGAATCCGGACGTGGTAGTCCATTTGCTGGTCGAAGGTATGCGTGCCGGTTACCCGAATCAGGGCGGCGGCTTTCACGTTGGAGCGGATGTCCATTTCGGGAATATAGACCGTGCGGCTCTGAATGTAGAGGCTGTTTTTCAACTCAGCAAAGCGCAAATGGCGTAGCGTAGCCCGATTTGCCACCAAGCTAAGCTTCTGCATGGGCTCAAAATTCAGCAGTTCGCCGTTTCGCACGGTAGCATGCACCTCTGCCTCTAGCCGGTCGGTGAGGGGCGAAAGGTGGGCATCGAAGTACGTGTCGGCCTCAGCAGTAGCCGTGAGTGAGCCCCGCACATGACGCTGGGTGATAAACTGCTGACCAAAATCTTCGAACACGTAAAACAGGCTGTCGAGCGGCACTTGCTGGCAGCTCATGAGAGTGTGCGCCTTGAGTAGCTGGGGTTGCCGGGCATCCACGGTGCCGCGCACACTGGTTCGGCCGCCGGCGGCTGTTAAGGCCAGGCCCGTGGAGCTGAACACTTGCCCCTGCAGGCGCAGGTTGCCCTGCAGATTTCGGCCCCGCAGCCGCCGGAAGCGCACCTGCCGGGCGCTGGCTTGTACACTAAACGCTAGGTTGGCCGGCACGCGCAACCCCTCCGCGCGCCCAGGGCGCCCGCCATTTATCTTGCCACCAGAAGCGGGCTGATAGACGTACAATAGCTGATTGAAATCCAACAGATTAGAGCTCATCACAGCTTCCAGGCGCAAGGGCTGACGGGGCTTCAAGGCCCAGCCGGCCACATTGCGCAACGTGCCCCGGCCCTGGAAGTCAGAGTTGCCAAGCCGGCCGCTGAAAGCCGGCACCGATACATCAGCCCCCTGCAGCTGCAGCCGGCCGTTCAGGCGCGTGAAGGGCTGGCGGAAAGCGCGTAGCTGCAAATGCAGATTGCGTAGGGTTAGCTCGCCGCTGGCTTGGCGGGCAGTGGGCCGGGCCCGCAGCTCCTGTAAGGTTCCGTCCAGATTCAGGGCTAGGGTGGCGTCGCCGCTAGCCTGGCGCACCGCCGAAAGCGGGAAAAACCGAATGGCCCGCGCCACATCTACGTCGGCGCGGAGCTGGAGCTGCAGGTGCGGCGCCGTAAAGTTTTCCAGCCGCAGCTGCCCGCTGAATGGGCGGCCGCTGAGCTGTCCGCGCACGTTTTTCAGGGCTAGCACGGCCGTTTTCACGGAGTGAGCAGTGCCATTATTGAACGAGCCGGTCAGGTACACGTGGTCGACGGCCTGCTGGTATTCAGGGTGAAAAAAGGACGCATCCTGGCATCCAAACTGTACCGCCACCCTAGGGTTTTTCTGGCCCGATAGTTCGCCGCGCACCGTGCCGCCAAAGTATACCGCGCCCTTGCTGCGGTAGCCAGCCAGCCGTTTGGTGAGGCGCGGCGGCAACAACGCCAGCACCGACTGAATATCGGTGCCGGCTGCATCGCACCGCAGGTCTAGCTGAGTGGCAGCCCGATAGTCGACGGTGCCGGCGATGGTGTAAGCCGCTAGGCCCACCTGTAACTTGGATGGCTGGATGGTAACGCGTTGGCTGGCCCGATCAACGACTAGCGTAGTGCCTAGCGTGAGGTTTTTAGCCCGGAAGTAGTCATCAGAGCCTAGCCGCAGGGTTTCTACCAGCGCGGCGCCTTCCGCAGCTACCTCTACCCGCGTGTCGGTGATACCTAGCGCTGCTTTCAGATTGGGCGTTCGGAGGGCAAAGTGCTGCCGCCGCGAAGAGTCTTCGTACACGATGCGCACACGCTCCAGCTGAATGCCTTCCAGCTCAATTGCAAACGGTTGGTCTGCGGCTGAAGCAGCCGTATCGGGGCGCAGCACGAGGTAGTTGGGTTGGCCTTGGGCATTGCGCCGCACGCGCACTACGGCATCGGCTACCCGCACCGCCCGAATGCGGTAATTACCGGCTAGCAGGTCCCAGGCATCAAAGGCACAATACAGCCGCTTGGCCCGGCCTAGCTTCACGGTGTCGGTGGGCAGGGAGCCGTCCATTACCACGTCGTGCAACGTCACGGACAGGCGGGGGAATTGGTCGAGCACGGATACTTCGAGCCGGCTGGCCCGCACCGGCACCTGCAGGTACCGATTTAATTCGGCCACGAACAACCCGATGATGCGATTTTGTCCGAGCCATACGCCACCCACCAGCCCGCCAAGCAGTAAAAACAGGGTTAGTAAAGAAATTTTCAGAAATCGACTCACTGCATGTATACTCCTGAAACTTCTGATTGGTAATGCGTTGCCTCACTAACCGAGCGCGGCCCCAAAAATTTCTCTGGCCAAAGATGGCACAAAGAGTTGCGTATTCGAAAATGACCTCCCATATTTGCCATCCCAAACGGGACACGCCCATGGGAGATTAGCTCAGCTGGTTCAGAGCATCTGCCTTACAAGCAGAGGGTCACTGGTTCGAACCCAGTATCTCCCACTTTATTTAGTACGCGTACCCCTCGGGAGATTAGCTCAGCTGGTTCAGAGCATCTGCCTTACAAGCAGAGGGTCACTGGTTCGAACCCAGTATCTCCCACACTACAAGGACAGTCGGAAACGGCTGTCCTTTTTTGTTTTGCTAGGGGGTTGAGCGGAGTAGAGCACCTAGAGCCTCGTGGCGGCTGTACCGTTATGTTATCCGGGCTAAGCCGCGCCACGCTTCAGGCTACGAAATTCTCCGAGATAAGATAGCCGATAAGACCAGAAAGGATAAGCTGGCCTTCTCCAGAAAGTAGACCTAGTAGTCTTGGCATCAACAGCCCGGCGGCTATTAGTTCAGGTGAGCACTGTTTTGAGCAGGTTGCCACTAGCCGCCGGTTGGTGATGGGGAAATGCCTAGTGGCGCTGTTCTGGCGGCGCAGGGAGCGGGCGCCGCAACCGATGCCAGACTATAATTGGGAACAGCAGCATGGCTGGCTCGGCAAAAAAGCGCCACCGAAAGCCCACAAAAAACACCAGGCTCAGCGCCCACACGGCTATGAGCGGCGTCAGGAGCAGGGCATCAGGCGCTTCAAAACGCAGCCCCCGGTAGTGGAAAATAGTTAGGAGCAGGGCCCCGAAAAAGGCTACGTGAATTAGGGCCGTAAACGGGTTCCAGGGGGTACGAGGGGCGTCGGCAATGAAGTTCTCAGGTGAAAAGAACAGCAGCGTTTTACGAACCCAGAGCTGCGCTTCCTGCCCAGGATGGGTTGCTATCCAGTGGCGGGCTAGTCGGCTGCGGGCCTGGCTTTCCTGGTACTGGGTCAGGGAGTCAAGCTGCGGAATCTGGGCCCGCACATACTGATCGAAGGGACCGGTGCGCTCATCCCAGTCAAACATAAACCGGCCGTTGGTTACGGAGTTATGGCCCTGCAGCAGCTCAAACCCCGCCTGGTTACTTAGCACGTACGCCCCAAACAAGCGGTGGTTTTTCAGCAGGATGGGCACATGCACCAGCCCTATACCAAACAACACCGTCAGGCTTAGCGCCCAGGCGGCTGTACGCTGCCGGCGCGCAGTTCGTCGGCCCATCATTAGGCCCAAGAACACGGCAAACAGCGCCCCGTACACCGCCAGCAGGTATCCGCGCAGCAGGCAGGAAAGTAGCACTACCCCTGTAATCAGCAGACCATCGAGCAAGCGTAGGGGGCGGCCGCTGGAAAGGCGCAGCAGCTTGTACACTACCAGGATCAGGAGAGGGAGCGTAATGTTCTCGTACCACCAGAAAGCTCCCACGTAGTACACCACTCCGGGTGAGAGAGCCCACGCGCCCGCCCCGGCCCACGCTAGGCCCGGCGAAACGCCAAAGTGCCGAAGAGTGCGCTGAACGTACAGCCCCCCGAGCAAGTAACACCCCGCCGCAGCGGCATACACCAGCAACGTGAGGTAGTGGCGGGGCAACCCGGTCTTGGCCCACCCGATGTACACAAACACCGGAAACGTGGCGTGAAACGCATCGGGTCGCAGGGTTTTGCGTACCGGATCCTGGCTTACGTAGCCGTGGCCGGCTAGGTAGTTATCGGCAATGCGGCCGTTTCGGCGCTCATCATAATTCCACTCCAGCCCTGGGTTAAGGAGCAGGTTCAGGGCCAGCCGCAGCACCAGCAGAAACGCGGCTAGCAGCCAAATGTATCGGGGAATGCTACGCAGCACAGGAAACAAACCAAAAGTTGGCAATGAATTGCCGAATTTAGCCGTGTTTTATGGTTTGACCGCAGAGCCGCCTTTCTGCTGAAGCAGATGGCTGCTTTTTCCGAAGGCTTTCGCCCCAAGGATATCCTAGCGGGCTATGCCCTGATTATCTGCGTCTGATATCCGCACCGCTTTTGCTATCTCTATACTAAACACGCCAGCCACCCTTATGCCTGTATCAACGTGGTTTTCCAACAACTCTAGTGCCGGCCAACGCTGGGTGGTGGGCCTGTTTTTTGGGTTGCTGGCGTTGGTGGGGGTAGCGCTGCACCGCGACTACGGCGTTTCCTGGGATGAGCCGACCGACCACCTCAATGGGCTGGTGAACGTGAAGTATATGGCCGAGCTGGTTTTCCCGGAGAAAGTAGGGCAAGACCCTTCCGTGCACCAGATTCCGCCCCTGAAAGGCTACCCCGACAATGACCATGGCGTCGTTTTCGAAATTCCGGTTACCGTACTCAGCTACCTGTTTACACATCATGATCCGCAGGCGTATTACTACATGCGCCACCTGCTCATCTTCGGCACTTTCCTGTTGGGCATTTGGAGCACCTACCAGATAGGCCGTATCCGCTTCCAGGACTGGCGCCTAGCACTGCTCGCTGCCTTCCTCCTAGTTCTCTCCCCGAGGATCTTTGCGGAAGGGTTTTACAATGGCAAAGACATCCTGTTCCTGGGCCTGTTTACCCTCGGCATGGCTACGCTGGTTAGGCTGAAAGAGCGCCCGACTTACTTGCGGGCCGTCGTGCATGGTACAGCCATTGGGCTGGCCGTGGATGCTCGCATTCTAGGTAGCCTGTTGGGGCCGTTCACGCTTGGGCTGCTCCTGCTAGACTGGCCCTGGCTTGCCGCTCCGGAGCGGCAGCAACGCGCGCGCCTGCTGGGTATCAGCGTAGCGGTTGCGGTAGTAACCACGGTGGTAGGCTGGCCTTATCTCTGGGAAGACCCCGTTGGAAACTTTGCCGCCGCCTTCCGGAGCATGAGCCACTTCAAATGGAGCCTAACTAACTATTACTTCGGGCAGGCTTACAAAGCCAACGCGTTGCCGTGGCATTACATTCCGGTATGGATTATTCTCACTACCCCGGTTTCGTACGTATTGGCCGCATGTGTAGGGGTAGTAGGCGTGACTGCGCATAGTATTAAAACTGGCTGGCTGGCACTTCGAAATGCCAAAACGCAGTTCGACTTACTCTTGCTTGGCTGGCTACTAGGCCCTATTCTGCTGGTAATCGTGCTACATTCGTCGCTTTATGATACCTGGCGGCACTTGTATTTTGTGTACCCAGCGTTGGTGTTGCTGGCCGTGCGGGGCCTTTTGGCCTTAGCGGGTGCAGCGCGGCAACACCAACGCTGGCACAACCTGGCGCTAGGCTTGGGCCTACTGGCCAGCTTCGAAACCCTGTATACCTTTGTACGCATGGTGCGGATGCACCCTTTCCAGAACCTGTACTATAGCTTCCTGCCCGCCCCTACGGTAGAGGCCTTATTTGAGCGCGACCATTGGGGAGTTGCCTACCGACGTGGAGTGGAATGGCTGCTCCAGAACCAGCCCCAAGGACCGATTACGTTCAGCACCCGTCTGCCATTAGTAGCTCCAGTTTACAACAACAGCTTGATTCTAAAGGCTCAACAGCGCCAGCGCATTCAATACGTGCCGCTGGAGCAAGCCAATTACTTCATTACTTCCTACCGCTGGCACCCGCAATCCTACACTGATTCTGTAGGCACTGAAATTTATACGCTGCGGGTAGAGGGCATCAAGGTCCTTTCTATTTTCCGACTACCCCGCCCGTAAGCGCCAACTGCTTTTCTTTGCCGGGCTTGCGTTTTTCTGCTTCCTTTCTGTATGCCTTTACTTGAAGTCACGACCCCTGAGCACCGCCGTCAGTTCCTGGATTTGCCCTTCCGCATTTACCAGAACCATCCGAACTGGATTGGTCCGCTCGACCACGAGATTGAAGCCGTTTTCGACCCGAAGCGCAACCATAACTTTGCCCACGGCGAGGCCATCCGCTGGATACTTACCAGCCCTGCCGGCGAGGTTATTGGGCGGGTAGCTGCCTTTATCAACCACCAAACCCCGCAAACCGACCCAACGCTGCCGGTAGGCGGAATGGGCTTTTTTGAGTGTATTGATGATCAGCAGGCCGCTAATGAACTGTTTGAGGCTAGCCGCTTGTGGCTAAGCCAGCGCGGACTAGCCGCTATGGATGGGCCCATCAATTTCGGGGAGCGGGACCGGTTTTGGGGCCTCCTGACGGCGGGCTTCACCGAGCCCAACTACGGCATGTTCTACCATGCCCCGTATTATCAGCAGCTGTTCGAGAACTACGGCTTTCAGGTGTATTTCAAGCAGTATACCTGCTACCGGGAGGTAGCCACGCCTTTGCACGAAACCTTTGGGCGGGCCATGGAGAAATATGCCCAGCAGTACCCTACGTTTCGGTTTGAGCACGCTAGCAAGCGCGAGGCCGAAAAACTAGCCCAAGACTTTCACCACGTGTATAACCTGGCCTGGGCCAACCACAGCGGCATCAACCCCATGCCCCTGGACAAAGCCCGGGAACTGGTGCGTGAGATGAAGCCCGTGCTGGATGAGCGCCTGCTCTGGTTTGCCTACCACAACGACGAGCCCATTGCCTTCTTTGTAAGCCTGCCCGAGCTCAACCAGATTTTCAAGCACATTGGCCGCAGTTTTGGCCTAGTAGGGAAGCTGCGCTTCCTGTGGGAGAAGCGTAAATACATGCAGCGAACTGACAAAAAGCTGTTTGGCGTTATTTTCGGGGTAGTGCCCGAGTGGCAAGGCAAAGGCATAGAGTCCGCCATGATGGTGCATGCCCGCGCTCAGTTTATGCGCGCCGGCTACCACGATATCGAAATGAACTGGATTGGCGACTTCAACCCGCGTATGTTGGCCCTGACCCGCTCCATTGGCGCCCGCATCTATAAAACCCACATCACATACCGCTACCTCTTTGACCGCACGCGGCCCTTTGAAAGAAGCCCGATTATTCGGTAAGGCGACTAGGCCTGCTCAGCCTCTGAACTCCGCATTCAGGGTAAGTACCTGTGGAATAAGCAGGTGCTGGTCGTCGTTGTAGATAACGTGGTCGGCCCGTTGCAGCTTCTCTTCCTCGCTCATCTGCTTGCCCATGATGTTCTGAATGTCATCGGGGGTGCGGTGTGGGTCGCGGTGCAGCACCCGGGCCTGCCGGATTTCCAGCGGCGCGTACACCGTGATGATGCGGTCGAGCTGTCGGTACGCGCCAGATTCGTAGAGCAGGGCGGCTTCTTTCATCAAGTAAGGGTAGCCCTCTGCCTGCCGGGCCGCGGCCCAATCCTCAAAGTCGCGGCCTACGTGGGGATGTACTAGGCTGTTGAGGCGGGCCAACTGCGGAGGATCAGTAAAGACCTTCTGCGCCAAATAGCTGCGGTTAAGCTGCCCGTGCATATCGAAGGTTTCGGATCCGAAAGCAGCTAGTAGCTCGTCGCGAAGCTGGGTATTGTGCGCCATTACCCATTTGGCGCGGGCATCAGAGTCGTAGATGGGGGCGCCCAGCACCTGAAACAGCCGGCATACCACGCTTTTGCCGGAGCCAATACCGCCCGTAATTCCTATTTTCAGCATGCCGAAAGGTTATTCTTGCGCCGTTGAAGTTACCCGAACGCCGGGCGTAAGCAGCAGATAGCCTCGGGCCTGCACGGGTTTTTCAGCCAGAAAAGGCCGCAGGCTGGAGTCGCGGTTAATGAACTGCCCATAGTGCAGCTGCACGCGCACCTGCTCTGGTTTAAAGCCCGCGGTATCCTCTGGGAAGAACTGGAGCCGAACCCGCACGGTGGCCGGCGAAAACTTATACTCATGCCCAGCCGGAGCATCAAGCAGTTCCGGTACTACCTGCACGGGTACCGTCACGACGGGGCGCCGCAGCAGCCGCACACGCACATCTTGCACGTTGGTTTGCACGAGGTCGGGGCCGCCAATAGGGACTTGTATATCGCCGGTTGAGGAGCCAGCCGGGGCCTGAGGCAGGTGCACCGGATACGGGCTGGGCAACGTGTTCACCTTGCCCGCCGGCCCCCGAAACACAATGCTATCTGGCTCAAAGCGAGCCGCATAGGGCAGCGCAGCCCCATCGGCGGCCGGGCTCAGCCCTAACGCTAGCTTGCGGCTCACCAAGCGGTCAAATTCTACCCAAAGCGTATCGGCAATCAGGTAATTGTATTGGAGCCCATCCATGGCCTGCTGCAGGGCCGGCCGCAACATGCGGCTGGTTACGTACCTAGTGGTTGGCAGCGCACCCAGCAGCAACTCGGCTGGCTTTACATCCAGCATGAGTTGGCGCCGCAGCAGTTTCCAGCCGCGCGCCGTTACATTTACCTGCACTTCTTTCGGGAGCGGCTTCACCGGAATGAAACGGCTTTCATCGTAGCGCCACGCAATAGGGTACGCAATGCGGGTGGTATACGTCTTGTTGAAGGCATTGAGCAGCCAGAACGTACTGGCCGCTAGAAAGCACGCCGTTACGGCCCGCCAATAGCTCCGCTCCTGCCCAAAAAACGGGTTGACAAACCAGCGCAGCAAACGGTCAGGACGAGCAGACGACACGAGGCGGAAAGCTTAAGAAGAACAAAGAAGGCACTAGTTGCCCCCAGCAGGTTGCGCTTACCCGGGGCCCTAGCGGGCTCCTAGCCAAGGTAGCAACCGGAACCCGATCAGCAAGCGGTTTGAGCCAGCAGCAGACCTAGTACCTAGGCAGCGGGAGCAGAATTTTTGCTGGCTACTTCGCGGGCAATGGCCGAACGGTCGAAGCGCAGACGTACGCCCTTATCTACCTCAATCGTAACGGTGTCCTCGTTCAGGTCGACTACTTTCCCGTGCAGACCACCCATGGTAACCACGTTCGAGCCCTTGCCCAGTGATGCCCGGAAGGCCTTAGCTTCGGCGGCGCGGCGCTGCTGGGGCCGGATCATGAAGAAGTACATCACGATGACCATACCAACTAGGGGCAGGTAGGAAATCAGGCCATTAGCGCCGGAAGCGGCTTGGAGTAAAAGCGTAGCAAGCATAGGAAGAGGAATATACGGAAAAGAAAAGCGCTGAAAAACAGAAAGTTGAAGGGCAGCCGGCCCGGGCCGTACTACTCCTCAACTTTCAGTAGTTAGCTTCTGAAGATACCCTAGCGTGTAGGACCGTTGGTGCTCTCGGGCAGGATGTTGGCCTTAATTACCACTTTCGTGATAGTAGGCTGCGTGTTGGCCTGGATGGCTACTTCTTTGTTCTGGATGCCGGTTTTGCCTTGCGAGTCAAACTGCACATCAATGGTGCCTTTGGCGCCGGGCGCAATCGGCTCTTTGGTCCAGTTGGGGGTAGTGCAGCCGCAGGAAGCCGTAGCGTTTTCAATCAGCAGCGGCGACTTGCCCGTGTTGGTGAACTCAAACGTATGTTTTACTACCTGGCCGGGCTTGATGTCGCCGAAATCGTGATCGGCTACGGCGAAGGTCATCACCGGGGCATTGGGGTTCGGAGCCTCCGTTTCGCCGGTTACGTTCGGGTTGTCTACTACCGGGTTAGCTACCGCCTCGCTGGCGTTGGCAGCGGCCGCGTTCATGCCCTCGGCACCTACCTCAGCCTTGTTGTTATTGCAGGCGCCCAGCAGCAGCACGCCCGACAGCAGGAAAGCAGAAAAAAGATTGCGTTTCATGTTGAGTAAAAAAAGAAGCTACGGCTTGTTATGTCAGCAGCTTATTGAAAACGATTTACGTGGTGAAAGTACGGCATTATTCGTTGCCTACGGAAGCCCTCCGCCAGGCCGTAACACAACAGCACGTGCGTTTGTGCCAGGGCCTAGCGGAAAGCTTCTGCTACTCTCAACCTACTAGTGGCTCAGGTTGTTGATGATGGCCTGCGCAAACTCGGTGGTGGTAGCCGTGCCGCCCAGGTCGCCGGTGCACTTGGCTTTGTCTTTCAGGGTCAGCTCCAGTGCTTTTTCAATTTTGTCGGCGTACGTGTGCTCGCCAATGTGGTGCAGCATCATCAGGGCCGAACGCAGCAGCGCCGTTGGGTTGGCTTTGCCTTGGCCGGCAATGTCAGGAGCCGAGCCGTGCACGGCCTCGAAGATGGCCATATCGTCGCCAATGTTCGCGCCGGCTACTACCCCTAGTCCGCCTACCAAGCCAGCGCACAGGTCCGACAGGATGTCGCCGAACAGGTTGGTGGTTACAATCACATCGAACTGCTCTGGCTTGGTAACCAGCTGCATGCACATGTTGTCGATGATTTTTTCTTCGTACTGCACCTGGGGAAATTCGCGAGCGGCTTCCTGGGCAGCATCCAGCATAATTTTGCCGGGCACTTTCAGGATGTTGGCTTTGTGGGCCAGCGTTACCTTTTTGCGGCCATGCTTGGCAGCATACGCAAACGCCGCGCGGCAGATTTTACGGGCACCCGAAATGGTTACACGGGCAATAGAGTCGCCGATGCCGTTCTGCTCGTCGAAGATCTCCAGGCCGGCGTACAGGCCTTCCGTATTCTCACGGAACAGCACTAGGTCAATATTTGAATAGCGCGTCTCGATGCCTTCCGTGGTTTTGGCCGGGCGTACGTTCTGGTAGAGGTCGTACTTCTGGCGCAGTGTTACGTTGATGCTGCGGAAGCCTTTGCCTACCGGGGTCGTGATGGGACCTTTCAGTGCCACCCGGTTTTTCTCCAACGACGTGAGCAGCGCCTGCGGAATGAGCTCGCCCGACTGGTCGAAGGTGGTTTGGCCTGCGTTCTGCTCCTCCCATTGCACCGGCACCTGTGCCGCCGCGAAAATATCGGTTACTGCTTTCGTGATTTCGGGGCCAATGCCGTCGCCGGGAATAAGAGTGATGAGATGCATTCTATTGAGTTGAGTTAATGAGCAATTCAGGGTGCAGGCGGTGCTGCAGAAGGTTTGCTGACTGACGCTAGTGTTTGCTATTCCACTTGGAGCGGCCAGAACAACCTTGTTAAGAGTGCCAGCCTGATGGCCGCCGGCACCCCATAATATTGTACAAATGTACCTACCATTGGCGGGTACTAAAAATGAAGATGTGCTGAAATGCTGCTGGCAGGTATCTGCCAATCAGCACTTCAGCACATCGGGTATTCAGCGCATTTCTAAACCGTTTTCCGGGAGTTGATCTGGTTGATAAGCTGATCAACATCACCGAGCAGCTGCTCGGCTTTGCTCTTGGCGTCCTGAATCACGCGCTGGCCTTCGCTTTTTGCGGAGCTGGGGCCCTGGTCGGTGCGGCTGGTTACTAGGTTCTCGGTCAAGTCGGCCAGCGTTTCGCGGTACTTTTCCAGCTGATAGCTCAGCCAGCTACGCGTTTCGCGGCCTTTTTCAGGTGCGTAAAGAAGTCCGATAACGGCCCCGGTGAGGGCGCCGCCGGCAAAGCAAAGGATGCCGGTAGTGGTTTTGCTACCCATGATGAACAGAAATGAGTACGGAGGGTGAGAAGTGAGACAGGGAGTATGAGTAGATACGTAGAACTGCGCCGTAGGATATAGAACTGCGCTAATATTACGCTTTTCCGCCTAGGTCCGGTTCTGCGTTGAACCTACTGATTATCCAGCAGCCCGCGGCCCGATTTCCGGATGGCCCCGCTGGCGGTCAGATCCTGCGCCAATTTATCCAGAATACCGTTTACAAACTGCTTGCTCTTGGGCGTGCTGTAAATCTTGCTAATTTCGATGTACTCGTTGATGGTCACTTTCACCGGAATAGCCCGGAACAGGTGCATCTCGCAGAGGGCCATTTTCAGCAGAATTTTATCGGTAAGCGCCACGCGCTCCACGTCCCAGTTCTGTACCGATTCGGCAATCAGCTTTTCGTACTTCTCATCATCGGCCAGCGTCTGCTTGTACAGGCTTTCGGCAAACTCCTTGTCTTCCTGCCAGTTCGCTGAAAGCGACATGAGCACCAGGTTTTCGTCCGCCGCTTCGTCGAGCATCTTGACGGTTTTCACCACCAGGTTTTTCACGATGGCGCGGTTTTCTTCCCAGTTCAGGTCGTCTTCCTCAATGTACGCGGGCAGGTTCTCGCCCTTGAACACGTAGGTTTTATAGATGTGCTTGAGAATTTCCTGGTCTTCCTGGTAGTTACCGGCCGGGGCCGCCAGGTAGCTCAAGAGCTCCGGATCTTGCTTCATCTCGCTCCGCCAGGCTTGGCGCAACGCGTCCAGCTCTTCCTCGCCGTGCCACTTCAGGGAGCGACGAATGGTCAGGTCCTGGAGCTGCAGGTTGTTGATGAGCTTTTCGATTACCTGGTTTTCCAACAAGCGCGTAGCGTCGAGCAGGGGCTCTTTGGCGGCCGTGAAGCGGCGCGAGTCGCGCACTTTCTCTTCCTCAATTACCTGCAGCAACGCCTCCGGAATGTTGAGCAAGTGAATGTACTGGTCGTGAATGCTCTCGGCGGCGTGCACCATCTGGCCACCATAGAACGAAGCATCTTTGCTCACGGCCTGCTGGTAGTACTTAATGGCGTCCTGCACGGCGTCGTTCACATCAGCGTCGTCCGTCTTCTCGAACTCTTCGCCGGTTTTGTGCCACTCCTTGAAAATGACTTCCGACATCTTGCGCTGGCCCTGCAACTGCTTGCGGTCCTGGGGCTCGGGCGAATTCAAATCGGGCGCGAAGGCATCCGCAATCCGGTCAATGGCCAATAAAAAATCGGACCCAACTGCCTGATGATATGCGTAGAGGGACTGCATGACCTTGATGCGAAGCGTGCGACGGTTGAGCATTCTTGTTGGTAAAGTTGTGAAGTTGCGAGGTTGTGAAACAGCAGGTTTGTCGAATATGTGCCCCTAGGGATTTTATTAGAGTAAACCCACCATTTCACAACTTCACTAGTTCACCATTTAGTAAGTTGATTTAACCTTGCCGATGGCGGCAATACGCTCCTCGGCCTGGCGGGTAGCAGCAGCCTGGGGGTGGCTGCCTTCCTGCTCGGCTCGGGTAAGCACTTGGGTAGTAATGTCGTAGATTTTCTCCGTTTGAATCATGGTGGCCTCGCGGTTGCCGCCCATTACCTCGGAGCACACATTAATGAGGCCGCCGGCATTGATGAGAAAGTCAGGAGCATAAATGATGCCCCGCTCTACCAAAGCAGGCCCGTGCACGTTCTCATCGGCCAGCTGATTGTTGGCGCAGCCCGCCACTACCTGGCACTTTAGGCGGCTTAGGGTGTCATCGTTGAGGGTAGCACCCAGCGCGCACGGCGAGTAGATGTCCACGTCCTGGTCGTAGATTTCAGTGAGGCCTACGGCTTTGGCACCGAAGCGAGCCGCAGCTTCCAGGGCGCGGTCTTCGTAATAATCGGTCAGCACCAGCTTGGCACCTTCTTTTTGCAAGTATTCCAGCAGGTAAGTACCCACGTGACCGACGCCCTGCACGGCAATCCGCTTACCAGCCAAGGAGTCGGAGCCGAATGCTTTTTTGGCAGCCGCTTTCATGCCCATGTAGGTGCCGTACGCCGTTACCGGCGAGGGGTCACCGGAGCCGCCCATGCTTTCAGGCAAGCCCGACACGTGCTTGGTTTCCATCCGGATGTACTCCATGTCCTTGGTGGTCATGTTTACATCTTCGGCCGTAATGTATTTGCCGTTGAGGTTTTGCACGAAGCGGCCAAATTTGCGCAGTAGGGCCTCCGTCTTCATGGTTTTGGCATCGCCAATAATGACGGCCTTGCCACCGCCCAGGTTCAGGCCCGAAATGGCTGCCTTGTAGGTCATGCCGCGCGAGAGGCGGAGCACGTCGTTCAGGGCTTCGGCCTCGGAGGTGTAGTGCCACATGCGGGTTCCGCCCAACGCTGGGCCTAGTACCGTGTTGTGAATGCCAATGATGGCGCGCAAACCAGTTTCGTAGTCGTGGCAGAACACTACCTGCTCGTGCTGGTGTTCGGCAATTTGACCGAATACCGAGGTTTCCGACAGCACTTTCGTTTCAACCATAAGATGGGGGTGGTGAGGTGGAAAGGAGAAGGTGGGAGATACTGAAAAGGCAGGGTGGGCAGTTGGCTACTCTTGCTAGGCAGGCCAAAACCGCAAATCCTTTCCGTTCACTATTTCACCGTGGGTGGTTGTACCTTTGCGAGGCCATTTCCAGAGAAGTTTCGCTCCGCAACGGGTTAAACGAATGGCAAGGCCCTGCGGCTATTCTCCCGTCGTTCAATGCTACGTGCCGCTTGGCTTTCTGGGGTGTTACTCCCGCAATGCGGGTGCAAAAGTACTTCGTTTTTCCGACTTCAGCCACCTAGCCGTAGTCTTTTCCCGGAGTTTAGAGGTTTGTGAGTTAATAGGTTAGAAACTGAGTGAGACTAGGCCCCGGCCAAACCCAAACTTCAGCTAAAACCGTTTACGCTTCTTTTAACTTTCTAACTTCCAAACTCCTAAACTCCCCCACCTGCTTCTGTGCGCGCCCTCTCCGCTACCAATAAATACCTCTTCCGCTACAAATGGCACTTCCTCGGCGGTGTGCTATTTGTGGCCCTAAGTACGCTGCTAGCCATCTTCCCGGCTCAAATCGTACGCTACGCCTTCGACCTAGTTAGTGAAGGCATCGACCTCTACTACCTCTATGCGGGCACTGAAGCCCAAAGCGAGGTGTACGAGCTGTTTGGCCGGCACGTGCTACTCTACGGCGTGCTGATTCTGGTGATGGCGTTGCTGCGCGGCATCTTCCTGTTTTTCATGCGCCAGACGCTTATCGTGATGAGCCGGCACATTGAAAACGACCAGAAAAACGAAATCTATCAGCACTATCAGTCCTTGCCGCTGAGCTTCTACCGCCGCCACAGCACCGGCGACCTGATGTCGCGGATTTCGGAGGATGTGGGGCGGGTGCGCATGTACATCGGGCCGGCCATCATGTATTTCATGCAGCTGGTCATTCTGTTCGTGCTCATCGTGCCGCTCATGCTTATGGTGAACGTAAAGCTGACGTTGTACACGCTGCTGCCGCTACCTGTCCTGAGTGTGAGCATTTTCTATGTTAACAACCTGATTGAGAAGAAGTCCGACGAGATTCAACGCTCCCTGGCCAGCATGACCACGTTTGTGCAGGAAGCATTTTCGGGCATTCGGGTGCTGAAGTCGTTTGTGCGCGAGGAGGACTCGCACCGGCAGTTTGCAGAAGCCTCGGAGCACTATAAGCAGAAGTCACTGAGCCTCAACTTCGTGAACTCGCTGTTCTTTCCGCTGATTTTGTTTCTGATTGGCCTGAGCACCATCGTTACGGTGTGGCTGGGCGGGCAGGAAGTACTGCGCGGCACCATCACAACGGGTAGCATTGCCGAGTTTCTGATTTACGTGAACTTGCTGACCTGGCCTGTAACGGCCTTGGGCTGGACTAGTTCCCTGGTGCAGCGCGCTGAGGCCTCGCAGGCTCGCATCAACGAGTTCATGCACCAGCAAACCGACATCGTGTCGCGCCAAAATCTGGAGCTGGACATTCAGGGCGACATTGTATTCGACCACGTTACCTTCACCTACCCTGATACCGGTATTCAGGCGCTACGCGACGTATCGTTCCGCATCCGGCAGGGCCAGACGCTAGCTGTTATTGGCAATACGGGCTCGGGCAAAAGCACCGTGGCCGCTTTGCTATCGAGGCTTTACGATGTAACGGAGGGTAGCATCCGGATTGATGGTGTGGATGTGCGCGACCTATCTTTGCGGGCCCTGCGCGGGCAGATTGGATACGTACCCCAGGATGTTTTTCTGTTCTCTGATTCCATTCGCAACAACATCAACTTTGGTATTGATGCACCCACGGAGGAACGCATGATTCAGGCGGCCAAGGATGCCAACGTGTACGAGAACATCTTGCGCTTTCCGGAAGGCTTTGATACCAAAGTTGGCGAGCGGGGCATCACGCTTTCGGGCGGCCAGAAGCAGCGCGTGAGCATTGCCCGAGCACTGGTGAAAGAGCCCAAAATCCTGATTCTGGACGATGCCCTATCGGCCGTAGACACCAACACTGAAAATGCTATTCTGGGGGCGCTGCAGCGCATCATGCACAACCGGACCAGCCTCATTATCTCGCACCGGGTATCGTCGGTGAAGCTAGCGGATGAAATCTTGGTGCTCGACGATGGGCAGATTGTGCAGCACGGCACCCACGAGGACCTGATGCGTGACGAGAACGGCCTGTACCGGGCCCTCTATGAGCGGCAGTTGCAAAGTGAGGAAGCATAACTCTGAGCTTTCACAACAAACCTGACCTAGCACTCGCAAACCCTTGGCGCTACTACTGCAGCCAAGGGTTTATTGCGTTTCAAGGGGTAGTAATTCTTGTTTCAAACCCTAGGCGATGAACCAGATGGCGTTTAGCTCACCATCAGTTGAGCTGCTTTCCAACCACTGCCCGCGCCCATAGCCACGCCCATGCCGTTGCAGCGCAGCGCCCCAAAAATGCCCGGGACCAGCGGTTTGATAATCGGCTCCAACTCAGTACCAAATCCCATCACGCCGCTCCAGCGGAAGTCGATGCGGGGACGCTGCCCGGGCAGAATTACCTCGTGGAGGAGCTGTTCCAGTCGCTCCTGTACCAACGGCGTTAAGCCAGGCTCGGTGGTTTCTTCGGCCGCGAAGTCGAGGTTGCGCCCACCGCCCAACAGCAGCCGACTGCCAACTTGCCGGAAGTAGTAGTAGCCTTTATCGTAATGGAAGGTACCGGGCAGGTTCAGGCCGGGCAACGGCTTCGTTACCAGCACTTGCCCACGGCCGGGCACTAGGTCCAGTTCCGGAAAGAACTGTCGGCTGAAGGCGTTGGTTGCCAGCAGCACTTGCTCCGCCTCCAGGTTGCCGAGCGCTGTGCGCACCTGCACCGCGGTATTGCCGGGTTCCAGCGCATGCACTGGGCACCCATGCAGCACTACTACCCCTTCCTGCCAGGCCAACCGGAGCAGCCCCAGCATCATCTGGCCAGTATCCAGGGCGCCTTCCGCGCTATTTTCCAGCATCAGGTTTACACCAGCCAAGCCCAGAGCCGGAATCCGAGCCGTGGCGTTACGGAAAATGGTAGTTTGCCCGATGATGGGGGCTAGTAACTGATTGTAATACTCCAGGTGCTGCAGGCAGGTAGTGGCTAGTTCCGCTTCCTCCGGCCGGAACAGTTCGTAGCCTCCCACCGGTTGGTAGTGCAGTTGCTCATCACCGAGCAGTTCGCGTAGCCGAAGTAATCCTTCCCAGCGGGACTGCACCACTTGCTGCAGGGCCACCGTGCCGCCGCGTTTTTCCTGCTCCAGCAGCTCCGAGATACTACCGAAGCACGCAAACCCGGCATTTTTGGTGCTGGCGCCATTGGGCAGTACGTCGCGCTCCAGCACCACTACCCTTGCCGCAGGCCGCAACCGCCGGGTATATAGCGCCGCCGTTAGGCCCACAATGCCACCTCCAACCACTACTACATCCGCAGCGCGCAGGAAGGCTTGGTGTTCCCAATAGGATAGTTGAGACATAAGGAGCAGTGATTAGGCCGCACAAAAAACAGAAAGCCCCGCACATCTTACAACGTACGAGGCTTTCTAGAAGAAAAAGTTACCTAGCGAGTAGGTAGCTTATTGGCCAACCATTACGCGTTTCACGCCGCGGCGCTCACCAGATGAGCATTGCACGAGGTAAGAACCGGCTGGTAGGCTGCTGATATCAAGCACCACCGCATCCGCACCCGACATCAGGTCGCGGGTAATGACCGGGCGGCCATCTGTGGCATTAATTTCAACCCGGGTCGGGCCAGTAGCGTCGGAACGCACCGTCAGACGCTTGGTAAGGGGGTTGGCTTCGGCCCGCACCTTAAGAGCATCTTTATTCGGCGTGGGGTCCGCCATCTTATCGGTTATAAGAGCTGGAGGCGTGGCCGTGGCCACAGCCGCTACTGCCGCAGGGGCAGGCTTTGGCGCTGGTTTGATTTGAGCCTGAGCCGATTGCACCCATGAGAGCAGCGCGACCAAGCATCCAAGAAGAGTAGAAGTTTTCATACGCGTTCTGAAGCTAGAAGTGAACGATACGGGACTATAAAGGTACGTAACTCTACCCCCACCCCGGTTTCGTCGACTTGTATTATTGAGTAAAATCCTTTGGAGCAAGAAACGCGCCAGCTACATTTTTATTGAGGCTGCTCTCTTTTTAATTCTCAGCAACGTGCAGGTAGCTAGCCTGCTACTAGGCCCCGGAGCCGTCTCAACCGTTTTTAACCAGAAAATTACCTTTCAAAAGCTTGCGTGGTAGCAGCCAGCATGTGTACATTTGTGCCATAATTCATCGGGGTGTAGCGTAGCCTGGTATCGCGCCAGCATGGGGTGCTGGAGGTCGTAGGTTCGAATCCTGCCACTCCGACCGAAGAATTTTTTGTTCGAAAAGCCTCTGGGAACCCCACCCGGAGGCTTTTTTCGGCAAATGCACTAGAAGAAAGTGTCCGCAGTGTGGTAGCATGCCCACAACGCATCGGGGTGTAGCGTAGCCCGGTATCGCGCCTGCTTTGGGAGCAGGAGGCCGCAGGTTCGAATCCTGCCACCCCGACACTCGTGTTCTCTTCCTAAAAAGCCCGCTGAGCATTTGTTCAGCGGGCTTTTTTATGTTTTGGCAGTTAGTTTCAGTACTAGGTCTAGCAACGCCACAAACCCCAGCTAATTCACATCAGTAGCATGCTAGTCAGAAGGCCTTAGCAACCTTTCCTAATTACGCAAAACGGCGACCCAGACATGAGTCCGAGTCGCCGTTGATTCAGGTGCTAGCTTATGCTGCTTATGAATATCTTCTATTGGGTTTGTGGCCTTTGCTGTCGCGGGAGAGCAACAATATCGCGCCGGCGGTAACGGCAGCAATGGTGGCCATTTTGGCTATGAAATTGGTCCGGTTATGCTGCCACTCTACTTTGTAGCCTTTCTCGGCGAAGATGTTAGGCACTTTGCCGTGCGCAAAATCCTCCAACACACCTTCAACCACATTTATTCTATCTGCCAGAATCAAGGGTAGCCAGTGCCCGTAATGCGACTCGCTGTACTTGAAAGCCATACGCCGAATCATACCACTAAGCCCACTTGGAGGGGAGGCTTCGCCGAATACCGCTGATACATTCGGCCGCTCGATAGATTTCAGTATTTCTATGTCAACGGGCTGCAACGAGGCGGGACGGTGTTTGCTATCAGGGTCCTGCTCTACGTTCATGCGCGTACGCATGGGGTAAGTGGGGTCGTTCTTAGGGTCCGCATCAATACCCCAACCAGGCAGCTTCTGCGGATCTTTCACAGTATTTTCCATCGTAAGTCGGCGTTATTTGGAGTTAGGGAAAACCAGCAGCGGTTTGATGCAATTGTCGAGCTTAGCGGAGAACATCCGGTAGCCGTCGGCAATTTCCTCCAGTGGGATACGGTGCGTTATGAGCTCTTTGGGTTTGATTACTCCATTTTGCACGTGCTCAATGAGCCGCGGCAAGAGCCGCTTCACCGAGGCCTGGTTGGCCCGGATGGTGAGGCCTTTGTTTAGCACGTTACCAATTGGCACGAGGTTATCCGTTGGGCCGTACACGCCTACAATAGAGATAACACCGCCTTTTTTTACTGAGTTAACCGCCCAGTGCAGCGCCGTGGCCGAGCCCGCCTGCAACAGCAGCTTGCGGCCCGTGATGGTTTGCATGGCGTTACCCGCTGCCTCGGCTCCTACGGCGTCAATTATACAGTCGGCCCCCATGTAATCCGTGATTTTCTTGATGAAAACCACTGGGTCATCCATGTCTTTCTCGAAGTTGTAAGCCTCGCAGTTGGCGTAGTTTTTTGCGAATTCGAGGCGGTAATCTTCTTTATCAATGATGATAACCCGGCCGGCACCAAATAGCCAGCAGCAGCGGGCCGCCATAATCCCAACCGGACCAGCGCCAAATACTACTACCGTGTCACCGGGCTGAATGCCAGCCATTTCGGCGGCCTGGTAGCCGGTTGGCACCACGTCCGTAAGCAGCACGGCATCATCGGGGTCCATCCCCTCGGGTATTACTGTCGGGCCTACGTTGGCATACGGCACACGGGCATATTCGGCTTGTCCGCCATTATATCCACCCGCAGTGTGTGAATAACCGAAGATGGAGCCTACCCCCGAAGCCATAGTATTGCCCTCGTGGCAGTTACCAAACATACCCTGCTTGCAGAAGTGGCATTCGCCACAGGCAATATTGAAAGGTACCAATACATGGTCGCCTACTTTAATTTTCGTTACCTCAGGACCAACTTCCTCCACAATGCCCGTAAACTCGTGCCCGAAGGTGGAGCCTACGCGCGTATCGGGCACGTTGCCGTTGTATAGGTGCAGGTCGGAGCCGCAGATGCAGGAGCGGGTTACCCGGACAATAGCATCCTGCGGATGCTTGATTTCGGGCATTGGTTTTTCAGTGGCACGGACCCTTTTAGGGCCCCGGTAATCCATTGCTAGCATAAGAATCCGGCGTTAAGGTTCAGGTGGGACACGTAGTTAGAAGCGCGTTAGCCCGGTAGTTCAGAACGTTTTCGTCCCTAGTAACTAGACAAACTCACTGCTACCTCTGTACTTCTCCCTACTGCTAAGGTTTCTATAACGCCCCGCATCGAAACGGATTTACGTACTTATAACGAGAAAAATTAGGATTACTACGTATAAATAACTAGCCTTTGCTCGGTAGCTCCTTAGTAACTCCTGTAGCCTATTCAGGTAGCCGTAACTAGACAAGCCGTCCTTCAGTTGCCTGAAACATATACCCTCGCTTATATAACGATAATGTAATAAGGCTTACGGAGGCTCGTTGATGGGTAAGTTCAAATTTCTAATCTACCTCACTTTATTCCATCACATGAAGAAGCTACTGTTTAGCTTATTATCCCTTAGCGCCTTAGGCACTACATATCAGGTCCAAGCACAGATAGCTGCCGGAACCAAGCTTGTTGGAGGAAGCCTCAGTTTCGGCAGCAGCACATCTTCCTCCTATGATTCGCGGTACCCAAGCAGCCGTCAAGACTTGGAAAACAAGGGCTATAGCTTTTCTATTAATCCTAACGCTGGCGTTTTCCTGGCAGACAATCTAGCCGTGGGGAATGCCGCAGGCTTTAGCTTCAGCAAACATACGTATCCTTATTACGAAGGGCCTGCGCCTGATTTGTACGAGCAAGTAAACAAAGGTTATTCTATCATTGCGGCTCCTTTTCTGCGCTATTACTACCTACCAACGGAAACGTTCGGCCTTTATGGCCAGCTGTCGGCTGGCTTTTCCTATAATCAAGGGAAATCGGAATCTAGCGCTGCCAACCGGCCTCCTATGAAGAACTCAGGCCACTCTATATTCACCAATATTACACCAGCCTTGGTTTTCTTCCCCACCGCGAAGCTGGGCCTAGAATTGGCTTTCGGGAATATAGGCTACAGTCGTACTACCTCTGAAAGCAAGGATCCGCTATACTATCAGTCTGACCGCAAAGAAACCTACTCGGGTTTCGGGGCTACTTTTAGCTTGAACAATCTGGCGCTCGGGGCCTCCTATTATATTGGTCGATAAGTTCAGTAGAACCACAATCCTAGTATAAACTACAGACAAAAGCCGGCACGGATAGCTGTTATCCGGACCGGCTTTTGTATTCCAGTTTGCTACTTAAGCACGGCTAGTACTTCTGGCTCACCCTTGTCCGGGAACCGCTCTAAGTACACGTCCTGGAGGGTAAGCTTATTTGCGGCGGCGTACTCCTTTATGCCGGAGTATAGCTTGTCAGGCGCTACTAGGTAGCTGGCATCAATGTGGGCGCGCAGCACCTTTTGGCCGGCCGCGAACACGCGGTACTGATAGTTAGCTGGTAGCTTTTGCGAGGTGGTATCGGCCACTACTACGCCCACGAACACGCGGGCCGCGTCGCGGGACGTCTCGGGACTGTTGTAGAAGATGTTGCCGAAGTCGCCGCGCAGTTGGCCGCTTTTGCGCAGCTCGTAGGCCTGCCGGGTCAGGTCGCCGAAGGCTTCATCGTTAGCCGGACCCTCGTAGTAGCGCCCCGCCAAGTAGTAGGGCTGGGTGGTCGTTTCGGGCATGATGGTGGCGGCACTGAAGCCACCCATTTTCCAGTAGGCTACCGAGAAACCCACTCCGAGGAGCAAGGCCAGCGCCAGAAGAATCTTATTCATGGAGGTAGTAAAAAGGCGGGAAATACTAGGCCTGCCGCAAAGGTAAACCGCCGCGCAACGCGGCACCTCATTTCTTACGAAAGCACGTCTTTGTACTGCATTTGATACAGGTTGGCATAGAAACCCTGATGGCGCAGCAGCTCTTCGTGCGTGCCCGACTCCTTGATTTCGCCCTTATCGAGCACGATAATCTGGTCGGCTTTCTGGATGGTGCTCAGGCGGTGGGCAATTACGAGCGAAGTGCGGCCCTGCATCAGCTTTTCAATGGCTTGCTGAATCAGCTCTTCGGTTTCACTGTCAACGGAGGAAGTAGCCTCATCCAGGATAATAATGCGGGGCTGGTACACCATGGCCCGCACGAAGCTAATGAGCTGGCGCTGGCCTACCGAAAGGGTAGCGCCGCGCTCCATCACCTGGTAATCGAGGGCACCGGGCAGGCGCTCAATAAAGCGGCGAGCACCTACCAGATCGGCGGCTTCCCAAATCTGGGCGTCGGTAATGTCGGTTTTGCCGAGGGTGATGTTGTCGCGAATGGTACCCGCAAACAGAAACACATCCTGCAGTACTACCCCTATGTGGCGGCGCAAGTCCTTCAGGTCGTACTCGCGCAGGTCGTGGCCATCGATGCGGATAGTGCCTTTATTGATTTCGTAGAAGCGGCTGAGCAGGTTGATAATGCTGGTTTTGCCGGCGCCCGTGGCCCCCACAAACGCGTAGGTCTGGCCGGCTTTCACCGAGAAATTCACGTCGCGCAGCACCCATTCTTCGTCGTTGTAGGCAAACCACACGTGTTCGAAATCTACGTCGCCGCGCAGGTCGGTAGGAATGTACGTGCCATTGTCGGCTATCAACTCCTTACTATCAAGGAGCTTCAGCAGGCGCTCCGTGCTCACTAGGCCCAACTGTAAGGTGTTGAAGCGGTCGGCTATTTGGCGGATGGGGCGGAAGAACAGCGCGTTGTACATGATGAAGGCAATGAGGGCTCCCTTCGAAATGGTGCCCTCAATCTGACCCTGGGCAGCATACCACACCAGCAGCCCCACACCGGCGGCGGCCAGTACCTCGGCCACCGGAAAGTAAATGCTGTAATACAGCACCGAGCGGATGTTAGCGCGGGTATGCTCCTGGTTGATGGCCTTGAACTTGCGTAGCTCGCGCTCTTCGTTATTGAAGATCTGCACCACGTTCATGCCCGTCAGGTGCTCCTGCACAAAGGAGTTGAGGTTGGCCACCGCCGTGCGCACTTCCTGGAACGACTTCTTCACCTTTTCCTTGAAAACATAGGTGCTGAACAGCAGCAGCGGAATTACGGAAAGGCTCACTAGGGTCAGGCGCCAGTCGATGTAAAACATGAACGAGACGATGAAGACCAGCTGCAGAATGTCGCCAATCATGGCGGCTAGGCCTTCGCTGAACACGTCGGAAAGGGTTTCTACATCTGAAATATTGCGCGTCACGAGCACCCCAATGGGCGTTTTATCGAAGAACTTCAGGCGTAGGTCCAGAATGTGCTTGTAGAGGTCCACCCGGATGTCGCGGACGATGTACTGGCCTAGCCAGCCGCCGAAATAGGTCTGGAGGTAGCTCACAATGGCGTGCCCCACCAGCAGCACCAGCAGCAGCCCAAACATGCGGTTCAGGCCGGCCCAGTCGCCCTGCTCAATGGTTACGTCTACCATCTGCTGAATCAGGAAGGGGCGCAGCGTCCCGAGCACAGCCGTGGCAATGGTCAGGAAAATCAGGAAGTAAAAGACGCGCTGGTAAGGCCGCACATACGTCATCAGCCGGCTCAGCACCTGCCAATCGAAGATGTTGCCGCTCTTAGTGGCGGTAGTAGGTTGCTCCATTCGGGTAGGGTAGTCGGGGGCGGGTGGTGAAGGTAGGAGGTAACAGGCGAGAAGCGAATAAGTAACCAGGAGGGTTGGAGCCTCTACAGCACCTAGGAAAAAGCAGCCCTCTTTCCGGCTCTCACCTCCTTACTTTCCGGAAAAGTACGGCAAACCCGTTGGTAAGGTCACACCTTCGAGCAGCGCAGCCGGATATTCTACCCGGCACAAAAACAGGCCATTGGCTAAAGCAGCGCCACTCGCATGCACCCGGTTCAGGCTGCGGAATACTTCTCCGAACTCCTGAGGGCTCATTTTACCACGGCCTACTGTCAGCAAAGTACCCACTACTAGCCGCACCATACCGCGCACAAAGCGGTTAGCCCGAATGCGAAACACCAGCCCGCCGGGCACGGCGTGCCAGCCGGCTTCGAAGCAAGTGCAGAGGTAGTGTTTTTCGCTGCCCTTTACTTTCGAGAAGCTGGTAAAATCGTGGGTACCCAGCAGCAGAGCGGCGGCCTCATTCATGGCCGCCAGATCCGGGGCACGGTCGAGGTACAAGCTAAAGTTAGGCGCGAAGGGGTCGGGGGTGAGGCGCACGTGGTACTCGTAGGTGCGGGCCGTGGCGTCGTAGCGGGCATGCGCCTTATCGGGCACGGGGTGTAGCACCTGGCCCCGGATGTCGCGCGGGAGGGCACGGTTGAGACGGTAGAGCAGGGTGGCCAGGTCCAGTCCCTCGGGCAATTCGGCGTCAAAGTGCGCTACCTGGTGGCTGGCGTGCACGCCGGAGTCGGTGCGGCCACTGCCGAGGCAGTACACGGGCTGCCGCAGCACCTGCGACAGGCACCGGTCGAGCTCCTGCTGCACCGAGATGGCGCGCGGCTGAATCTGCCAGCCGTGGTACTGCGTGCCGTCGTAAGCCATATGAAGAAAGTAGCGCATGAAGCGAAATAGATTGAAAGAAGAGACTAGCCCTCCGTTGGGTTTGAACCGATGGCAGGGGTAGCGAATAGACTGCAAGACACGCCACTAGCTTTCTACTACCAGCGCATACAGCAACGAGTCCAACGTGTGACCGTCTTTTACCACGCTACGGCGCAGGCGGGCTTCCAGCTCATACCCCGCCTTTTCCAGCACTCTTCCGGAGGCCGGATTGGAGGCAAATACCACGGCATACAGGCGGCAGATGTCAAAGTGAGCCAGCACGTAGCTGCTCAGCACCTTCACGGCGGCTGTGGCCAAGCCTTTGCCCCACTGCTCCTGTGCCAGCCAGTAGCCAATTTCGGCAGAGCGGCGGCGCACATCCGTCTTGAAATGCACCCCAATGCTGCCTACTGCTTCCCCTTCCAGCTCAATGGCCAGGTGCAGGTCGCGGGTATCATCGGCTACGAGGCTCAGGAAAAACTCCGCATTCTGCACCGTGTACGGGTGCGGAAAAGTGTCGCGCAGGTGCTGGGCAATGTGCTGGTTGTTGGCGTGCGTTGCTAGGGCCCTGGCATCAGAAAAGCGCCAGGGCCGCAGCCGTGCACCAGCTACGGGCAATGCAAGGGTAGGTGTCAGGAGCGAATCAGGCATAAGGCTACTCCATATGCACCAGCACGTTGCGCGTTCAACACACCGGGCATTGGGTTTCCAGCTTAGAGCTTCTCGTAAATCACGGCTGCGCCTTGCCCTACGCCCACACACATGGTAGCCAGGCCGTAGCGCACGCCTTCGCGGCGGTTCATCTCGTGCAGCAGGGTAGCGGTAATGCGCGAGCCACTAGCCCCCAGCGGATGACCAATGGCAATAGAACCCCCATTCACGTTGATCAGCTCCGGGTTCAGATCCAGGTCGCGGATGCAGGCAATGCTTTGGGCAGCAAAGGCTTCGTTGAGTTCAATCAGGCTGATGTCGTTGAGGGTCAGGCCGGCACGCTTCAGCACTTTCTGGGTAGCAGGCACCGGGCCCAAGCCCATATACGCCGGATCAACCCCTGCCACGGCCGAGGCTACTACCCGGGCCAGCGGCTTTAGGTTATAGCGTTTCAGAGCTTCTTCGCTGACCACCAGTACGGCAGCAGCGCCATCGTTGATGCCCGCTGAGTTACCGGCCGTTACACTGCCATCGGCCTGAAAGGCCGGCTTAAGGGTAGCCAGCTTTTCGAGGCTGGAAATGCGCGGCGGTTCATCCTGATCGAAGGTGGCTGCATCGCCTTTGGGCTGGGAGATGAATACGGGAGCAATTTCACGGCGGAAACGGCCTTTTTCGAAGGCGCGCTGGTATTTACGCTGCGAATGAAAGGCAAATTCATCCTGCTCTGCACGCGTGATGCCGTACTTCCGGGCCACGTTCTCCGCTGTTTCGCCCATGGCGTACGGGTGGTGCATTTTGCTCAGCTTGGGGTTCACGAAGCGCCAGCCCAACGTGGTATCGTGGGCCATGAAGTCGCGGGCAAAGGCAGTGGCCGATTTGGCCATCACGAAGGGCGCGCGCGTCATGCTTTCGGCCCCACCGGCCAGATAGATGTCCCCCTCACCGGCCATAATCGCTCGCGAGGCATCCATAATGCTTTGCAGCCCCGAGGCGCACAGGCGGTTTACGGTTACACCCGGAACGGTAATGGGCAGTCCGGCCAGCAGCGCGGCCATGCGGGCAACGTTGCGGTTGTCTTCGCCGGCCTGGTTAGCAGCGCCAATAATTACGTCTTCAATAGCCGTTTTATCAACGGAAGGATTGCGGCGGAGCAGCTCGCGCAGCACGTGAGCGGCCATATCGTCGGGGCGGATGCTGCTGAGGGCGCCGCCAAATTTACCAATAGGAGTGCGGACAGCGTCCACGATGTATGCAGTAGGCATTGGATGTAATGCGGTTATTCCGGTCGTAGTTGGCTACTTTTGCCGGCCCACATAGGCCGTTCTTCGTCTGCCGAACTATCAAAACACAAAGATGATACAAAGAATCCAAAGCGTATTCCTGCTGTTGCTGGCCCTGGCCATGCTAAGTGTCTTGTTTCTGCCTCTCTGGAGCAAAACCGACCCAGTTAGCCAGCAAACCCTGCTCCTGACGGCCACCCAGCTGAACTATGAAAAGGCCGATCCGGGCATGTCGGCCCCAATGAGCACGTGGCCCATTGCCGCACTGGCCGCCACCTCGGCGGCGGTAGCCCTATTCGAGATTTTCCAGTACCGCAACCGTTTCACGCAGCTGAAGCTAGGCCTCGTGAACTTCCTGTTGATTGTGGCTACTCTGGGTGCGGGCTTTTATTACTCAAGCCGCGGCGAGATGCTGCTCAATATCAAGATGCCCGGCCAGTTCGAAGCCGGTTTTTATCTGCCTACCCTGGCGCTGCTGCTGAACCTGCTGGCCAACCGCTTTATCCGGCGCGACGAGCAGTTGGTACGGAGCATGGACCGCCTGCGCTAGTCTTTCATTTCCCAACAAAAAAGCTCCGGCCACTTCTGGTCGGAGCTTTTTTGTTGAGGTTTAGCCGGAACACGGCCCTAGGCGAGGCCGCGCAGAATAGGCAACAACTCTTGTTGGGTGCTTGCGGTTTTGTCTTTGGCGTACCAGCCGTGCAGGTGCTCAGCAAACTCCTCGAAGCTGGTGCCCTGGGCTTTCATTTCAAGAAACAGATCTTGCGCTGGCGCGGGCCGCGGGCCCCACTGCGCGGCCTCCGTGAGCGTATCGGCGTGCAATACCACAAGCTTGGGAATGGAGCGGCCGCCCGCCGTGAGGTATTGGTCCATCAGGTCCAGGTTTTCGTCACGGAGCAGGTAGTGGGTGCTGATGCGGCCGTGGCTGGCCTGAGCCATTTTCTCCAGAATGGGCACTATCTGGGCTGCGTCGCCGCACCAGCCTTCCGTCAAAATAAGCCACTCGTACTTATGCTCTAGGTTGCCGAGGGCCGCCTGCACTTCGGGCAGCAGCTCTACCTTTTTGTCAATCCGTTCCATCCGCTGCACGTTCAGGCGGGTGTAGTTGGTAAGCATGTCCGACTGGGTTTCGCCGGTGGTTTTGCCCTGGGCCTGCAAGTCATCAATGAGCTGACGATACGTGGCGTAGGTATGAGCACCAGCCAGGCGCTCAGGGCTGAGCACGGGCGGAAGTGAAGCAGAGGAAGTCATCAGAAAAGGGAAGACGAATACGGCGGAGAACTAACAACAAAAAACCCTTTCGGGTGGTGCATCACCACCCGAAAGGGTTTAACCCACTAGGTGGCCCTAGTGTTACAAGCTCGGCACATCGGCCGCCTCAGCCTTAGCCGAAAGCTCGCGGCAGTAGGTGATAAAATCGGTGTTGATGGGTTCCAGGCCAGCAGCGCGCAGCTCTTTGGCTACCTGGGCGCGGTGGTAGTTGCCGTGCACCGGTACGTGGGTCAGGATGTCTGAAATTTGGCTGGTGTAGCCCTCTCCAATGGAGTTGGTGTAGGTGATGAGGCGCTGCATCTCTGCGTCATCGGCGGAAATACCGTACTGGTGAAAACGCTCGGAGGTTTGCTCATGCCAGTGGTGCAGGGTAGCCAAATCATGCTCCTGCCACACTTTCACGGGGCTGGGCGTGTTGGTCATGCGACCCAGCCAAATAGCCTGCGCATTGAGCACGTGGCTAAAGATGCGCAGTGCTCCGCTCGGGATGGTAGCACCTTCGGCTACTAGGCCATCGAGGTGGCGCAACAGGGTTTCATTGGCCCATACGGAGTAAGCGCCCAGCTTTTCAATGGTGTTGATCATGCGATAGAAGTGAGAAGTAGGTAGATGTTGAGTGCAGAAGACAAGTAAGCAGCCAGCGGTATACCAAAGGTTTACCGCTCACTTGTGCCTAGCGAGGGTCTTGCCACACCAGCCGTTCGGTGGTGCGCTTTTTCACGAAATCGGGGCAGTTACCGTCGCCGCGGCCGGTTAGTCCGCCATCGGGGTGACAGAGGATTTTGCCATCGGCGGCGTACAGGTTGGTGTACTGGTCGCAGCACGGGCTGGTCTCATAATACACCGTAGCCCCATCGAACTGGTAGCTGTAGATATGAATGGGCGGATTCTGCTTCTTATCATTCATGTGCTTCTGAATCCGGTCTTCCAGCCACTTGGGGCGCTTGGCCGTATCGAAGGCCGCATCGGAGCCTGGTGAGGGCTCAATGGTGTTGGCGCTGGTAGGAGCAGGTGTGGAAACGCTGCCGGCCATACCAGTTTGAGGCGCATCGGTGGGGGTAGTTACGGCCACGTTGCGCTGGCAGGCAGGGGCAGTAAGCAGGGCGGCCAAAGAAGCGGTGAGAAAGAACAGGGAGAAGCGCATGAACGAAGCGGGGGTTGAGGCGGCCCTGGCACCTAGGGCAGCAGGGGCGGCAAATATGCACACAAAGCTTGGTTACGCAGGCGCTAGCCAGTAGTTGAGGTAGCAGCCCGCTAATGCGCAACCAATACCCAAAGGCGAGGTCCAAAAATCAACAATCCAACGGCCAGCGCGGCCAGGGCCATAACCAGCACGGCTCCGGCCGCCACATCTTTGGCGCGCCCGGCCAGCGGGTGATGGTCTGGCGAAACCAGGTTTACGACGGCTTCAATGGCCGTATTTATCAGCTCAGCGCACCACACCGCCCCAATGCACAAGGCCACTGCCACCCACTCCCAGCGTGCTAGGCCTACATAGAAGCCTAACATAACTGCTACTACCGAGGCAACGGCATGAAACCACAGGTGCACCTCGGTGCGCAGTGCGGCCCACACGCCCCGAAAGGCGTAGCCAAAACTGGCGGCGCGCTTTTGCACCAGGGCCGGAAACCGGCGCGGCGGGGGTGTCGGCTCAGCCACGGGCGTCGAACTGCTGAAATACGGAGTGGCGTAGCTGGTCCCACTCAGGCTTCAGAATGCTGAAGTACACGGTGTCGCGCCGCAGGCCGCCCTGGGTTTTCATGTGGCTGCGCAGCGTGCCTTCTTCGGTGGCTCCCATCCGGCGCATGGCGTCGCGGCTCTGCCAGTTGCGGGCGTCGGTTTTGAGCTCTACCCGCTCGCAGCCTAGCTCACCGAAAGCATACTTTAGCAGCAGATGCTTGGCGGCGCGGTTCAGGCCGGTGCGCTGGTAGGCACGCCCCAGCCACGTCCAGCCAATTTCCAGCCGACAGTCACTTAGCGCCAGGTTGCCATAGCTGGTGCTGCCCACCACCCGGCCACTAGCCCGGTCAATGATGGCAAAAGGGTAGCGCCGGCCGGCTTCCCGCTCGCGCACACTCTCCGTCAGCCAGGCCGCCAGCTCCACGCTGTTTTGGGGCGCGGGGGTCAGCATATACTGCCAAATGGCCGGATCAAACGCTACCTCCTTCAGGTCATCGAAGTCGGTAAGCTCCAAAGGCCGCAGGCGTACGCGGCTGTTTTCGAGGGTAATGCAGCGAGAGAAATTCATCGGGAGCGAGACGGGGGAATGCCGCGTAAAGATGCCGAAAAAAGCAAAAGCCGCCGCCCCGGAAGGGAGCGGCGGCTTTTGAAAAAATGATGGGAGGCTTACTTCTTGATTTCGCCTACCATGTCTTCGGGCTTCAACCACTCGTTGAACTGCTCCTCGGTAAGATAGCCGAGCTGCAGCGCGGTTTCCTTCAGCGTTGAGCCGTTTTTATGGGCGGTCTGAGCAATTTCAGCGGCTTTGTAGTAGCCGATGTGCGGATTCAGGGCCGTTACCAGCATCAGGCTGCTATCCACGTGCTTCTTGATGTTGGCTTCCAGGGGCTCGATGCCCACGGCGCACTTATCGTTGAAGCTCACGCACACGTCGCCGATGAGGCGGGCCGAGTGCAGGAAGTTGTAGATCATCACGGGCTTGAACACGTTCAGCTCGAAGTGGCCGTTCATACCGCCGATGTTGATGGCTACATCATTGCCCATCACCTGCGCCGCTACCATGGTCATGGCCTCGCACTGGGTGGGGTTTACTTTGCCGGGCATGATGCTGGAGCCGGGCTCGTTATCCGGAATATGCAGCTCGCCGATACCCGCGCGCGGCCCCGAGGCCAGCAAGCGAATATCGTTGCCTATTTTCATCAGCGAAGCGGCCACCGTCTTCAACGCGCCATGAGCTTCCACAATAGCATCGTGGGCAGCCAGGGCTTCAAACTTGTTTTCAGCCGTGATGAACGGAAGGCCCGTCAAGTCGGCAATGTGCTTGGCTACGTTCTCCGAGTAGCCAGCGGGCGTGTTGATGCCGGTTCCGACGGCGGTGCCCCCTAGGGCCAGTTCCGAAAGATGCGCCAGCGTGTTCTTGATGGCGCGCAGGCCGTGGTCGAGCTGCGACACGTAGCCGCTGAACTCCTGCCCTACCGTGAGCGGCGTGGCGTCCATGAGGTGGGTACGGCCGATTTTCACGATGTGCATGAACTGCTCGCTCTTGGCCTTAAGCGTATCGCGCAGCTTCTCGATGCCGGGAATAGTGGTTTCTACCAGAATCTTGTAGGCCGCAATGTGCATGGCCGTCGGGAACGTGTCGTTCGAGCTTTGGCTCTTGTTTACGTCGTCGTTCGGGGCCAATACTTTTTTCTCATCCGAAAGCTGACCGCCCTGCAGTACGTGGCCGCGGTAGGCTACCACCTCGTTCACGTTCATGTTGCTTTGGGTGCCCGAGCCCGTTTGCCATACCACCAGCGGAAACTCCTTATCGAGCTTGCCTTCCAGGATTTCATCGCACACGCGGCCAATCAGGTCGGCCTTTTCGGCGGGCAGAATACCAGCGTCGCGGTTGGTGAGAGCGGCGGCTTTCTTGAGATACGCGAAGGCGCGGATGATTTCCTTGGGCATCCGGTTGATGTCCTGGGCAATCTGGAAGTTATCGATGCTGCGCTGGGTTTGGGCGCCGTAGTAGGCGTCGGCGGGAACCTGCACGGTGCCCATGGTATCTTTCTCGGTGCGGAACTGAGTCATGCTTCTAGTGGGTGAGAAGAGAATAAGGGTACAAGAAAGCGCGCCGCTAGCCGGCACGGCGCAAAAGTACGCAACAGGCTACGGCCCGCCACGGCTACCCCAAAATTCTGCGAGGTGGTAGCTCGGCCCTAGGCCCGTTGGTTGCGTATAGGATAGCTCCAAGCACCTCATCAGCTATTTCCTTTCTATGAAAAAGACGTTCGAAGACGAGTCCGATGCGCTGTCCGTCCAGCCTGATCAGCCCACCACCGCCCAGCCTTCCGCTGTGACCCCGCCCGCCCAGGAAAACACGGCTCCTACGCCTCCCTCGGCCCACCATACCAGCCCTACTGCGAACGAAACGCCCGTGCCGGTAGCCGGCAACGGCGCCCCCGACTACAGCCACGTAGAAGTAAAAACCGAGCCCGACCTGCCCCGCGAGGTAGAGCCCGGCGGTAGCGCTACCGAGCCCGAAAGTGGCGGCGGCTACAGCGGCTAAACCTCATCAATGAATATGCGCTACGACAACACAGTCGTAGAATAGCATCCTCGTTCGACTGCTAACCAATTAGTAGTTAAGCCGAAAAACCCCTGTTGACCACGTGGCCAACAGGGGTTTGTGTTGTTACAAGGGATAGTACTATAGCAAAAGGGCCTGCTTACATGGCGCAACGCTACCGGTCTTCTATTTTAAAGGGCACCGTAATTTCCACGGTGCGGGCCGTGCGGCGGCCGTTCTGGATGGCCGGGAACCAGGCCGGACCTTCCTGCAACAGCCGAATAGCCTCGGCATCACACTCCTCGGAGAGCTTTTTTACCACCTTGATGTCGCTGAGTTTGCCATCTACCCCCACCACAAAGCGCAACTTTACATTGCCTTCCTGGCGGGCTTCGAGGGCTTTATCGGGGTAGTCTAGGCTGTCGCGCAGGTACTTTTTCAGGCCGGCATAGCCCCCGGCCGGCATGGCACCCACCGGCGCCGGCATGGGCGGCGCATCGCGCCGCACTACCACTACCTCACTCAGGGCCTTCGAGTCGGGTGCCAGGGCAAGGACCAGCGTGGAGTCTGTGGGGCGCAGGGCCTGCGTTTTGGTGGTGTAACCAATGGAGCTGAACGCGAGCTTGTCGGTGGTGGCGGGTACGGTGAGCGTAAACGAGCCATCCTGCGCCGTCGAAACCCCTTGCTGCGTGCCCGGTACTAGCACCGTCACGCCCGGCAACCCCGTGCCGGAGGTCTGGTCGGTAATGCGGCCGCGCACCGTGCGCGTAGCTTCCGTAGCGGAGGCTATAGATGGCGGCGAGGCCTTTGCACTGACTTTCGACCTAGCCGAACGCGCCATGACTTTAGAAGCTTCCTCGGCGCTGGGGGCTGCTGGCTGGGCAGGGGCAGCCGCTACCATGGCGGCGTTTGAGGACGCTGTACGCCCAGAGTCCTGGGCCTCGGAAGCATCAGCAGCCGACTGGTTGCCAGCTAGCGTGGCTGACGCGACAACTGCCGGCCTGCTCACCTCTTTATCAGCGAATACCCGGACCGGTTTTGAGGGTGCGCGGTTTGCTAAGGGTGCTGGCCTAGTAGCCGGAGGCAGGCTCAGGGCCAGGTCAGGGGTAGTGGATGCCGAAGCCGCTAGCAGGGTCGTGTCCAGGGGCAGCGTGTGGGGAGCGGCTGGGGGCGGGGTGGTCTTTACTGTTATGGTGCGAGTGGCCAGGGCCTCGTTGCCGGTATAAGTAGTGCGGTGCAGCGTAAACCAGGCTACCGCTCCCAGAGTTAGCAGCAACACGGCCGCAGCGGCCAGCTTCCGCCACGCTAGTCCAGCCGCTACGGGCTTTGTTTCTTCAGCCAGCTCGGCCACGCGGCTGCCTAGGCGCTGGCGCAACTCCAGCAGGCTGGCATCGGTAACGGCGGCGGGTTGCAGCTCCAAGCCAGCTAGTACATCAGCGCAGTGCTCACAGTCGAGGGTGTGAGCTTCCACGCGGTGCTGCTCAGCAGGTTCCAGCGTCCCGGCCACGTACCGACGCAGTACTTCCACCGGCAGGTGCCGGCTCGCGGAAGCAGTGGGTTCAGAAGACGAGTTAGGGAGAGGCATTGGAAGCAGCAGTTGATTCGAGGTGGCGGCGCAGGTTGCGCTTACCGTTTTGAAGGTGACTTTTTACCGCGTTCAGGTCGAAACCCGTGAGGTCGGTAATGTCGCGGTAGCATTTCTTTTCGAGGTAAAACAGCTCCAGACATCGTCGTTGGCCGGGGGGCAGCTCGGCCAGTGCGTGCTCCAGTTGTTGCAGGTGCTGTTCGTGCAGATCGGCATCTTCGGGGTCATCAGCTAGTAGATGCCGGGCCGCGGCCGATTCCATACCGGCGGCATCAGGAAAATGCACCACCAGCGCCCCACCCGCCGCCGGGCCGGCTCGTTGCCGGGCCCGCAAGGCCATGAGGCAGTGGTTGCGGGCCGTAGCATGCAGCCAAGGTGCAAAGTTTTCTACCTCATGCTGGCGTAACTTACTGACTAACTGCTCAAAGAGCTGCATCACGGCATCTTTGGCTTCTTCCTCATCGCGGAGGTAGCGCCTACAAATGGCTAGTACTTGCACCATGTGCCGGTCGTAGAGAGTGCCGAGGTCGTGCACATCGCCGTGGGCGTAGTAGCGCCGGAGCAGTTCCCCATCGGGGAGCTCGGCAACTGGCACAGTACGGCGGGAGCGACGAAAGAACATGACAACGGGCAGGCAGAGCCGAAAGCTACGGTTTCGGGCGGAAACCGCATCGCTCTGCTTTCTACTAGCACAGCAACGCGGCTCGCAAAAGAGTTGCAAAAATATTTCCAGTAGCCCTGTGGAATCTGCGAGGCGGCGGCATCTACATGACAAGCACCTCCCACAACGCCTTTGGGTACGGGGCCCCACTCCTGCTTTTCGGCCGGTTGTGCTCAGCCGCTAGGTACCCAGCTGACGCAAACCTGCACTAGTAGTAGCACTAGGTACCAGCACAGCCCAAACCAACGCGCTACTCCCCTCTGACTTACGTGCCGCTTATATCCTCATACCTCTATTCTTTCTCTCATGAAGCGTATTTTCTATTTCGCGCTGGCGGTAGCGCTGTTGCCTTCCGCATCCATGGTAGCCCAAACCCAACCGCGGGCAGCCACCTCCGCGCCGGCTGCCACCTATACTGTCAGCGGCAAAGTCACAGACCGGAGCACGGGCCAGGGCTTGCCCGGCGTGACGGTACTTGTGAAAGATACCACCATCGGGGTAAGCACGAACCACGATGGCACCTATACGCTACAGGTCCCGAGCCGGAAAAAAGCGCTCATCTTCAGTGCCATTGGGTTTATTCAGCAGGAAGTAAAGCTCAGTGGGCAGAAAACCATTGACGTCGCACTGGTCCCCGCTTCAAGGCAGCTCAACGAGGTAGTAGTATCAGGAGTACAAGGCCAGGTGGCCGGCATTCGTATTCGCGGCGCCGCTAGTATTGGAAAACATTCCAAAAGCAAAGGCAGCCATAGTCCGTATTACCCGCCGCGCCCCGAACCGGGCGCCGGCGAATCGTACGCTACCATTGCTGAAAATGGCTTCCGCAATGCCACCAAAGAACCCTTAAGCACCTTCAGTATTGATGTGGATGCGGCCAGCTACAGCAACGTGCGCCGCTTCTTGCAGCAAGGCCAACTGCCGCCTATCGACGCGGTGCGCACGGAGGAGCTCATCAACTATTTTCAGTACGACTACCCCCAGCCCGAACCCTCCTCTACTGAACCGTTCCGCGTTATTACGGAGCAAGCCCAGTGCCCCTGGAACCCCGAGCATCACTTAGTGCAAATAGCTCTGCAGGGCCGTAAAATAGTAACTGAGAAGCTGCCACCAGCCAACTTGGTTTTCCTGGTTGATGTCTCGGGCTCCATGGAAGGTGAAGACCGACTGGGCCTGATTCAGCAGGCGCTACGGCTGCTCACCAAAGAGTTGCGCCCTCAGGACAAGGTAGCGTTGGTGGTATATGCCGGGGCCGCGGGCACGGTGCTGCCGCCCACTGCCGGTTCCCAACGCGCCACTATTCTGGAAGCCATTGATAACCTGGAAGCCGGCGGCTCTACGGCCGGTGGGGCAGGGTTGTGCCTGGCCTACAAGGTAGCGCGGGAGAACTTCAATAAGGAAAGCAACAACCGCGTGATTCTCTGCACCGACGGCGACTTCAATGTGGGTGAGCAAAGCGACCAAGCCATGGAGCGCCTTATTAAGCAGGAGCGCGAATCCGGCGTGTTCCTAACGGTGCTGGGCGTAGGGCAAGGCAACTACCAAGACAAGAAGATGGAGCTACTCGCTGACCAAGGCAATGGCAACTACGCCTACCTCGATAACCTTGATGAAGCCCGCCGGGTGCTGGTGCAGCAGTTTGGGGGCACCCTCTTCACCATTGCCAAAGATGTAAAGCTGCAAGTGGAGTTTAACCCCGCTCGAGTGCGCGAATACCGCCTAGTGGGTTACGAAAACCGTCTGCTGGCCGCCGAGGACTTCAACAACGACCGCAAAGACGCTGGCGAAATGGGCTCCGGCCACACCGTTACGGCCCTCTATGAGGTAGTACCCGTGGGCACGCGCACTTCCGTCGATGCCCTAAAATACCAATCGGCCCCTACCCCGGCGCCAGCTTCAGCGGAATTGCTGACCGTAAAGCTGCGCTACAAACAGCCTCAGGGCACTGCCAGTAAGCTACTGGAGCAACCACTTACCGGGCCGGTTCGGCCCTTGGCGGAGGCTAGTGAAAACCTTCGCTTTGCCGCGGCCGTCGCGCAGTTTGGTATGCTGCTGCGCCAGAGTGACTACCGTGGCGCAGCCACCTGGGAATCTACTGCTAGCCTCGCCAAGGGTGCCAAGCGCTTCGACCCCGATGGGTACCGCGCCGAGTTGGTGCGCCTTATTAAGCTAGCAGAAGGGTTGCGGCCCAACCCCCGGGAAGTGGGCGTCCGCTAAAGCCAGGACGTTTGCTAGGCCCGGCATTAAAGCCAACTAGTAACCATCAGATTTTCAAACAAATGCAACCTATTCAACGCCATACTACTCCTGTCTTCAGCTGGGTTCTGCCCTAGCGCTCCTAACAAGGCGAGCTAACGCCATTACGAACACCGAAGTCGGCCCATGCTTCACTCACTAGCGGGTCTGGGGGCGCTGGTTGCAGCCGCGCCGCCCGCCAAGACCGTTGGGTCGACTTCGGCTTGCTATCTATCTTAGTGACGTATACCTAGTGGTGCTATTGCTCGTGCCGAAAAAGGCCCCGCCGAAGTTCGGTGGGGCCTTTGTGCAGGGAATAGGTACGCGGAGAGAGAGTTTAGAACGAGTAATTCAGGGATGCCTTAATGACGCGGTTCTGCGCATCAAAATTGTTGTTTTTATCGAGCGATGACAAGCCGTAATCATAGCCCGCGCTCAGGCCAAAACCGCTCTGAAACTGATAGCCTAGGCCACCTACCACGCTGAAGTCAACGGGGCGGAACTGGTCTTTCACATCAAAGTCAGTATTGAAAGCCGAGAACCCGAGGGCGCTGGCCTTCACGCGGGCCTTACCTGAAAGCAGCACCGACGCCTGCGGGCCGGCATAGATATACAAGCCATCCGTGAGGTACGCCTTAGCCAGCAATGGAATATCGAGGTAAGCCATGCGGGCCGTGGCCGTTACTTTCGCGTTCAGGAAATCAAACTGTTCCAGCGGAATTCGGCCCACCAAAGCCGTACCTTTCTCGGAGTAGCCAATGCCGGGCTCAATGGCAAAGCGCGGGCCCAGCGGCAAGGTAGCGTACAGACCGGCATAGATACCCGGCTTCATTTCCTTGGTCACGGCGCCGCTGGTGTACTCCGCCAGGTCCATCACGCTGCTTACCGCATCACCCGACCAGTCCGATACGTTCACACCGGCCCGAACGCCAAACTTCACGCCATCCGTGGCCGACGAAGAGGAGTAGGAAGGAACCGTGCGAGCCTGTGCTTTGCCGGTATAAGCAGGTACGCGGTGCGTCTGAACCTGGGCCTCAGAAGCAGTAGCAAAAGCCGAAATCAATAGGGTAGCAGCGGCCAGGCGGCCGAAAAGTCGCTTCGTATTCATAGCAAGAAAAGTTGGAAGGAAAGGGCCGGCTACCAAGGGTGCGCAGCGGGTGGCTGCCGGCTTCGGAGAGATAGTATTACAAAACCGTGCCAACTTTCTGTCGGCTCACATTTTCTAGGTTTCCAAGCTGCTAGAGGCACCTATAGCTCAGCCGTAACTGCAAGCCAGGTCGGTTGTTCCCACTGAATGGAAGACAATCTGCGGAAAAAGACTAGGTCTACATCGGAGTCAAACCCAGGGAAGATTAGTGCCTTGCAGGTGGCAGCACAACACGCATAGAGGCGGAACATTCCTGATGTGTTTGCCGCTTCTACCGAACGTTTGTTCGCTTTTATTTCTAAAATTTAATTTGGATTTACCGCTGTCGGGCCCCACCTTGCCACCGTCAAAGCACCTGATACTCATGCTCCAGCCCACCGGCCGCTTCTATTTTAGCTCCTATTTCTACTACGCCAACGCGTAGTCGAGCGGCCCCTCTGTAGCTTTCCCAACCGAAAAACTTCAGCGCCTCTCGACAACCTCGGGAGGCGCTTTTTTTACGCTCACACAGTACCCCACATGTCTGCTCAGCACTTCTTTTATTACGGCTATTACTACTTCTTTTTTACAAAGAAGCGGGGCCCGATTTGCCGAAACTGACACAAGAGCAGCACCACAGCAAAACCCAAGGCCCCGCACTCCGGAGGCCTTTTTTATTGCCATTTCAGCACCAATACCATGCTCCCCACTGTTGCCATCCAGGGCTTTGACGGTAGTTTCCACCAGATAGCCGCCCGCCACTACTTCGGCCTCGAAACGCTGACTGCGCCCTGCGCCACGTTTAGCGAGGTAGTGCGCCAAGTGGCCAGCGGCAGCACCGGTGCCGGCCTGATGGCAATTGAGAACTCCATTGCGGGCAGCATTCTGCCCAACTACACGCTGCTGCGTAAGTCGGGCCTGCGGGTGATGGGCGAGGTGTACCTGCGCATTCGCCAGCACCTGATGGCGCTGCCCGGCCAGCGGCTTTCCGATATCAAGGAGGTGCACTCCCACCCCATGGCCCTGTTGCAATGCGCTGATTTTCTGAACGATTACCATCATTGGCAGTTAGTAGAAACAGAAGATACTGCCCTGAGCGCTCAACGCGTACGGGAGCAGCAGCGCTCAGGTGTGGCGGCAGTGGCTGGTAAGCTTGCCGCCGAGCTATATGATCTGGAAATTCTGGCCGAAGACATTCACGCCGAGAAGAAAAACTACACCCGTTTTCTGGTAGTAGCCCGCCCTGAAAACACTCTGGAAGTAGAGCAGCCCAACAAAGCCTCGCTGTATTTCCATACCTCACATGCTCAGGGCAGCCTGGCGCGGGTGCTGGTGCGCATTGCCGATCTGGGCATCAACCTTTCCAAGCTGCAGTCGTGCCCCAAGCCAGGCAGCACTTGGCAATACTACTTCCACGCCGACCTGGAATTCGACCAGCCGGAGCAGCTGCAAGCTGCCCTCCGCGACATTGCCCCCGTGACGGAGAAACTGGAAGTGCTAGGAGTGTACCACAAGGGCACCACGCACTAAAAAACACTCATCAGAGCTGTCATTCCTCGCCTCACCTAGGATAACAGACAAACGCTTACCTCATGCAAGTCCCCGTAGCCAGCCGCCTTCAGCACACCCAGGAATACTACTTCTCGCAGAAGCTGCGCGAGATTGATGGCCTGAACAAAGCCGGCAAGCAGATCATCAACCTGGGCATCGGCTCTCCCGATATGCCGCCGCACCCCAATGTGGTGGCCGCCCTGACGCGCGCTGCCGAGCAGCCGAACACCCACGCCTACCAGAGCTACAAGGGGGTACCGGCGTTGCGCCAGGCCATGGCGGGCTGGTACCAGCGGCAGTACGGCGTGACCCTCGATCCGGAGTCGGAGATTCTGCCGCTGCTGGGCTCTAAGGAAGGCATCATTCATGTGAGCATGACGTTTCTGGAGGCCGGCGACGAGGTGCTGATTCCGAACCCCGGCTACCCGGCCTACCGCGCTGCCGCGCACCTGAGCGGCGCCACGCCCCTCGACTACGACCTGAAAGCCGAGAACAACTGGCTGCCCGACCTCGATGCCCTGGCCCAGCGCGACCTGAGCCGGGTGAAGCTGATGTGGGTAAACTACCCGCACATGCCCACCGGCACCGCCGCCGATGCCGCGTTCTTCACCAAGCTAGTAGCCTTTGCTACAGCGCATAACATCCTGCTGGTGCACGACAACCCGTACAGCTTCATCCTGAACACGGAGCAGCCCCAGAGTCTGCTGGCAGTGCCGGGCGCGCGTGAAGTAGTACTGGAGCTAAATTCGCTGAGCAAGTCGCACAACATGGCGGGCTGGCGTGTAGGCCTGTTGGCGGGCCGCGCCGATCTGCTGCAGGAAGTGCTGCGCTTCAAGAGCAACCTTGATTCGGGCATGTTCCTGCCCGTGCAGCTGGCCGCAGTGGAAGCCCTGAACCTCGATGAAACCTGGTACGCCGAGCTAAACGCCCACTACCGCGTCCGCCGCGAGCTGGTGTTTGAGCTGCTTGATACCATCGGCTGCAGCTACGACCGCAACCAGGTAGGCCTGTTCGTGTGGGCACCCATTCCAGCGGGCTACGCCGATGGGTACGCCCTCAGCGATGAGCTGCTCTACAACGCCAATGTGTTCATCACGCCCGGTGGCATCTTCGGGAGCAACGGCAACAACTTCATTCGGGTGAGTTTGTGCCAGACCAAAGAAGTGCTGCAGGCGGCGCTGGGCCGCATCAAGCAGACCCAGCAGCTCAGCCCTTCCGCATCAGTTTGAGAGGAACGGAGGGCCTGCTCCCGCTGCAACGGTATCGTCGGGGAGCATGCCTGATGTTCGCAGGTCCTTCGCTCCACTCAAGCACAGCAAACACACTACTTCACCACCTCACCAATGGTAGTCACGATAATAGGAATTGGCCTGATTGGCGGCTCACTCGCCCTTAGCCTCAAAGAAACTGGCCTAGCGCATCATATCATCGGTGTAGATCAAAGCCTTGAAAACCAGAAGCAAGCCGTAGCGCTAGGCCTGGTTGATGAAATAGAAGCCGACCTGGCTGCTGCCGTCGGCCGCGCCGATCTGGTAGTAGTGGCCGTGCCGATGGATGCCATGCTGCATGTGCTGCCCCAGGTACTAGATGCCGCTACGGAGCGCCAGGTAGTCATTGATGTCGGCTCCACCAAGGCAACATTGCTGGCCGCCGTAGAAAACCACCCCAACCGCGCCCGTTTCGTGGCGGTACATCCTATGGCAGGCACTGAATATTCTGGCCCCTCGGCCGCCATTCCCGGCCTGTTTCGCGACAAAACCCTCGTGATTTGTGATGCAGCCCGTAGCGCCGAAGATGCCGTGGCGCGAGTAGAAGCAGTATTTGGCCGCTTGGCCATGCGCTTAGTCTACATGGATGCCACCGCCCATGACCTGCACACAGCCTACATCTCGCACATCTCGCACATCACTTCTTTTGCCTTGGCTCTCACCGTGTTAGAGAAAGAGAAAGAAGAACAGCAGATATTTGCATTGGCAAGTGGTGGATTTGAGTCGACGGTACGCCTAGCTAAAAGCTCGCCCGACATGTGGGTGCCCATTTTCCGCCAAAACCGCGTGAATGTGCTGGATGTGCTAGACGAGCATATCCACCAGCTCCAACACCTGCGCGAGCTGCTGAATCAGGAAGACTACTCGGCTGTTTATCAACAAATTGAGCAAGCCAACCTGATCAAAAAGATTTTGAAGTAAGGACTGGCTTGACCCTAACAAAAGCCCGTCATGTCGAGCTTGTCGAGACATCTCGCGTGCTGACGTTGCAACGGCAATCAGATATCAGCACGCGAGATGTCTCGGCAAGCTCGACATGACGTTCTGATAATACTTCCTCCTTCCCGGCCTCCCTAGGCCACTCCAACTGAAAAACTCAACTACCTATAATGGAACAGCTCATCACCTCCCCCGCCGACCAGGCTGAACACAAGACCTTCTTGGCCAAAAAGCCTCTTATCATCTCCGGTCCTTGCTCGGCCGAGACGGAGGAGCAGCTCATTGAAACATGCACTCGCCTGGCCGCAACCGGCAAGGTTGATATGCTACGTGCCGGCATCTGGAAGCCCCGCACCAAGCCTGGCCTGTTTGAAGGTGTGGGCACGAAAGGCTTGCCGTGGCTGCAGAAAGCCAAGCAGCTGACTGGCCTACCGACTACCGTGGAAGTGGCCACACCCAAACACGTGGAAGATGCACTGGCCTTCGAGGTAGATGTGCTCTGGATTGGGGCCCGCACCACCGTAAACCCCTTCTCGGTGCAGGCCGTGGCCGATGCGCTGCGCAACACCGATGTACCCGTGTTCATCAAGAACCCCGTGCACCCCGACCTGGACCTGTGGATGGGCGCCGTGGAGCGCCTGGCGAAGGCTGGCGTGAAAAACATTGGCCTCATTCACCGGGGCTTCTCGAGCTACGGTAACACCGAGTTCCGCAACGCCCCGATGTGGCACCTGCCCATCGAGATGAAGCGCCGCCTGCCTGATATGCCCATCATCTGCGACCCAAGCCACATCTGCGGCAACCGGACTGGCTTAGCGGGCATCGCCCAGAAATCCATTGACCTGGACTTCGATGGCCTGATGCTGGAGTCACACATTGACCCCGACAACGCCTGGAGCGACGCTAAGCAGCAGGTAACGCCCGAGCGCCTCGCTGAGCTGCTCGATGGCCTCATCTGGCGCCACGAAACTACCGATCAGCAGGAGTTCATCACGGTGCTCACCACGCTGCGCGAGCAAATCAACCAGCTCGACGACGAGATTTTGCACCTCCTGGGCCGCCGTATGCAGGTGGCTGAGAACATCGGTACCTACAAAAAGGAGAACGACATCACCATTCTGCAAACCAACCGCTGGAATGAAATTCTGGAGCGCGGCGTACAGAAAGGCAACCAGCTCGGCCTCACCAAAGACTTCATCCTGAAGTACTTCGATGCCGTTCACTTGGAGTCTATTAACCGCCAGAACCGCGTCATGAATCGCGAGAATTTGTAGAGTTCCGTAGGCAAGGCTACTCTGCGTAACCAACGCAGCTTCCATAGACCGTCATGCTGAGTTTGTCGAAGCATCTCTACCGAACAACTTGTTCGGTAGAGATGCTTCGACAAACTCAGCATGACGGTGTGCTTTTAAGGGCTATAGGTTTGCTAACCTACAAACACCGATAGGCCTAGTGGGCTTTCGGTCAGTTCTTTCTACTATTGAAGAACTAACCGACCCCACCTCATGACCGCACCTCTCCTCACCCGCCTCACTGGCCTAGCCATGGCCGCTGCTCTCACCATCACCGGCTGCCAGCAGAAGCCCGACGCCCCGTCGGCTCCTTCCGATAAATCGCCTAATACTGTTACTACGGGCTATTTGCAGCCGTTTGAAACGGGTGTTCGGAGTGGAGGAGTACAGCTGATTCCAATTAAGACACCCGAGGGCACGTTCAACGTCTGGACGAAGCGGTTTGGGACGGGCAAAATTAAGGTGCTGCTCCTGCACGGCGGCCCGGCAATGACCCACGAGTACATGGAGTGCTTCGAGAGCTTTTTCCCGCAGGAAGGCATCCAGTTCTATGAATACGACCAACTCGGCTCCTATTACTCCGATCAGCCCCAGGATGATGACCTGTGGCGCACGGAGCGCTTCGTGGATGAGGTGGAGCAGGTACGCCAAGCCTTAGGCATTGATAAGTTTTATGTGCTAGGCCACTCCTGGGGCGGCATCTTGGCCCTGGAGTATGCCCTCAAACACCAAGACCACTTGGCGGGCCTCGTCATCTCGAACATGGTGGCTAGCATTCCGCGTTATGATGCTTACAATAAGACACTTCGGGCCCAATTGCGGCCTAGTTTGCTGGACTCACTGGAGAAGTTTGAGGTGAAGAAAGACTACCACAATCCCACGTATGAGGGCCTGGTGTTCAAGAACTACTACTCCCAGCACCTGCTGCGCATGGCCGAGATGCCCGACCCAGTGGCGCGCTCTTTCAAGCACGTCAATCAGCACGTATATGAGCTAATGCAGGGGCCGAATGAGTTTAAAACTGCTGGCCGCCTGCTCACCTGGGACCGGTGGAACGACCTCGATAAAATCACGGTGCCCACCCTCATGATTGGCGGTCAATTTGACACCATGAACCCCAAGGAAATGGAGGAAATGAGCCACAAAGTAAAGCAGGGCAACTACCTGCTCTGCCCGCAAGGCAGCCACATGAGCATGTGGGACGACCAGCAAACCTACTTCCGCGGCCTTACCAAGTTCCTGAAATCTGTGAACGACGGCACGTTTAAAGCAGGTACCACACTGTAAAATACCAGGAGCGCGAACCGTGCGGTTCGCGCTCCTTTCTTATTGGGCTTTAGGGGCCGTAGCAGATTTTAGGCGCGCTTCAATTTCGCTGAGCAGGAAGGCAGCATCGTCTTTGTGGTGCTTATCGTCGTAGAGCTCTACGGCACGACGGGCATGACTTTGGGCTTTTTCAAACTCCTTGAGCTCCAAGTACACGAAGGCCAGGTTCAGGTGCGAAGTAGGGTAGTTTTTGCGCAGCTGAATGGAGCGCTCAAACGGAGCCAAGCTTTCTTTAAACTGGCCTAGGCGCTGATAGGCATAGCCCAAAGCGAAATACGAGAGGTAGTCGCCTTGGCCGTGCTCGTGAGCTTGCTGGTAATGCTGAACGGTGCGCTGAAATACCTCGTCCTCGCCTAAGTCTGGCTCGGCACAATCGCACTGCTGCACGGCAAAGTAGTAGTCGCCGAGGGCGCGGTCGAGCTTGTAGTTATCGGGGTACTTCTGTTTCAGCGTTTCCAGCACGCGGCGCACCGGAAAGGTATAGCGCACTGAATCTTTGCCCAACTGGCGCAGGCTGTCGATGGAAGGTGCCAGCAACGACAGGTCGCGGAAGGCGAAATACGTCAGGCCCTCGGTGCCGATATGGTAGTTCAGGGCCACCTCTGTTTTCTTGAGCGCGACGGCGGGCTCTACGTTCATCTGATCCAGAAACTTGAGCAGTTTCCACGCCGATTCGTAGCGCCGCTCCAGCACCAGCTGGTTGGCCCGGCGCAGGCCCGTAGCCTGAGCAGCGGCCTCGGCGGCGGCCGTCGTTTGGGCTAAGCTCACCAGTGGGGCCAACACTACCCCCAGAAATACAAGCAACAGACGCATAATAGGCAAGTCAAAACGTACCTCAAAGATGCTGGAAATTGCGCGGATGCCGCTCACTCGGCCCGCGGTACTCCGGCCGATGTTACGGCAACACTCGTAAGCTCGACAACTTGCGGCTCACTTGCCTATCCAATCCCACCAAAATCTGCCTTTCTTGCGGCTATGCTTTTCTATACAGTGATGAAGCCCCTGGTGCAGGTGGCCCTACGTGTGTTTTTTCGGCAGCTGGAGGTGCGCCACCACAAGCGCCTTCAAATGCGCGGCCCCTTGCTCATCGCCAGTAACCACCCCAACACCCTGATGGACCCGCTGGTAGCGGCCATTAACCGGCGGCAGCCCATCGCATTTCTGGCCAAAAGCACCTTCTTCAAGAACCCGATTGTGCGGGCCATTATGGAGTCGGGTAACTCTATCCCGATTTACCGCCGGCAGGACCTGGATACCGGAGCTGAAAACCTGACGCCGGCCCAGCTGGAGGCCCAGAACGAAAAAGCCTTTGGGCGCTGCTACGATTACTTTGACAAGGGCGGCACCATCATGATTTTTCCGGAAGGCACCAGCGTGGCCGAACGGCGGCTGCGGCCCCTGAAAACCGGCGCGGCGCGCATTGCGCTAGGTGCCGAAGCCCGGCACAACTTTACACTGGGCGTGCATATCCTGCCCATGGGCATCAATTACTTCGATCCGCAACGATTCCGGTCTGATGTGTTTGTGGACCTAGCCGAGCCGATTAGGGTAGCCGATTACGCCGATCAGTACCACCAAGACCCCGATGCCGCGGCCGATGTGCTCACGGAGGAAATCCGGCGGCGCATGGAGGCCTGCCTGGTGATTACGCGCACGGATGAGGAAGATGAGCTCGTGACTCAAGTGGAGCGCACCTTCGGCCAGCACCTGATTCAGGACGACGAAGACACGCTCTACGACAACTTCCAGCTGAGCCGGACCCTGCTAAAAGCCGTCCGGTTTTTTGAAAACCACGATGCCGGCCGCCTCGCCGAGTTACAGCAAAAAATGCATGCCTATCATCAGGAGCTCACCCGCCTGCGCCTGACGGATGAGGCCCTGGAAACCCGCACGGATGATGGCAGCAGCCGCACCAGCCGCGCCATTGGAGCAGGCATTCGGCTGTTGCTGGGGGCGCCGCTGTACCTGTATGGCGTGGTCAATAACTATCTACCGTATATTATTCCCTCACTTACGGCCAAGCGCGCTAACACTGATGTGGTGTTTATAGCCCCCATCATGCTAGTGACGGGCATGCTCACGTTCACACTGTTTTATCTGGCCCAAACGGCATTGGTACATTCCCTTACCCACAGCTGGCTCTGGACGATACTGTATTTCATTAGTCTGCCGCTGTCGGGGTTCTATGCCCTGAGCTACTGGGGAAACCTGGCCGGACGCCTGCGCAAGCTCCGGGTGCTCCGCCTGTTCCGGACGGAGCGGCCCGTGGCCGAACGCCTGATCCAGCAACGCACGGAACTACTGCAGTTGCTGCGCGCAGCCCGCACCACGTACCTGGAGCATGTAAGCGTAAACGAATAAGCGCCGCCTAGCGCACAGCGAGCCGCTGAGCAGAACCGCTGTGTTGTTCGGGTTTGCGCCCAGCTAGCACCTAGTAAATGTTGAGCAGGAGCGGTGCTTCATGTTGGGCCGGCTTTACTAGCCCTTCACCTCTTCCAAACCGACGGTTCAGCCACGTTGCCGGCCTAGTGTTTCCGGCTCCTGAACAACAGGCTGGGCGATACCAAGAAAGGGTAGCGCGCTAGAAATCAAGTTTTACGCCCAAGCTCAGGGTCAGAATATCGGCCGGCGACAAGCCCTTCGGATTCTGCACGTAGCTGATAACGTACAAATCATTGGAGCCTAGCTCATAATATGCCGAGAGGTTGCGGGGCCGACCTGATGCCGTGGGCGCCAGCGCGTAGCTCAGGCGGCTACCCAGCAAAGGCCCAAAACGCGTGTCGGTAGAAAACCAATAGTAGCCTTTGGGGTATTGGCCCGGCTTTTCCTTGTTGGCAATGCCGCTGGTGTAGCTGACGTAGGCTCCCACAGAAAGCGGTTTTATGGCCCACTTCTTCCCTACCGGCACATGCCAGGGCGAGTACGTAAACTTGGCCGAAATCACGGTAAGGGCGGAGCCGGCATATTTTTTAGGCACGTAGCCCAGCAGCACATCCAGGTCGGTGCGCTCCTGCCAGAAGGAATAGCCCGCGCCCACCGTCGCCATGCCCAGCCCACCGCCCGTTTGCGCCACAAAATGACGCGGGCGGTACCACGGGTGCGTACTGTCAGAAGGCACCTCCGCAACGGTTGAAGCGGAAGTGCTACCTAGAGAGTCAGGGGAAATAGAAGCGGGCCCGGCAGCAACGGCGAGCGGCGTGGCGGCCAGGGCCGCCAATAGAATGCGCGGTACCATTAGAACGTTACTGTTTTCAGCCGAAACTGCTTGTCGCCCCACACCGTTACCACTAGGTACTGACGCGTGTCAAAGGCCGAAGAATTGATATACGTTACCCCATCACCGAAGGCCTCGCCAATGCTGAAGGAGTGGCGGTGGCCATTCATTTCGAACGCCAACCGAGGCGCTTCCCGCAGGGCCGTTACATACGCATCGCGCACGGCCGGGTCAAAATCAACATCCTGCGGTGGCACATGCGAGACGATAATCTGGCGGCTCGCCGACTTATCCTGCAGCTCCTGGTTTACCCAGTTCATGTCCGGAATGCGGCCATTAAAGTTGTACTCACGGCCGTTGGTATCGGTCATGATAAACTTGGTGTCGCCGTAGGTAAAGGAGTAATTCAGCGGCCCGAATATTTTCTGGTAGGCTTCACGGCCGTTACCCACCTGGTCGTGGTTACCAATAACGGTGAGGTACGGCACTTTCAGGTTCTGCAAGTGGTCATCTACCCAGTGCATTTCGCGGGCCAGGCCAAAGTCGGAAATATCGCCGGCCACCAGCATAAACTGCACGCCGGGCTGCTGATTCACACTTTTCACCAGATCCTCCGCCTCATCATAAAAGCGTTGCGAGTCGCCGGTGAATACAAAGCGCAGCGTGTCGCGGGCAGGCAAAGGAGTTTGAGCCAAGCGCGCCAGATGCTTAGCAGTCAGGTCCTGCTTATCATGAGGTGAGCGGTGGTCACTGGGGCTAAATTCCAGCATTTCGCAGCTGCCCAGCAAAAGTGTGGCGGCTACGGGCAGGAAAGTAAGAGAAGTAAGGTTTTGGAAAAATGAGCGCATACGCCTCGGCACGAAAAACAACAGCAAACGGCTATCCTTGTGAATAGCCACAACGCTATATACCTCCAAACCGAACGGATGGTTTTCGTCAAAACCGCATGGAAAGACCTGCTACGCCTGATTAGGAACCTCGCGTTTCCAATTGTAACCCGCACTATTACCTACCAAGGCCCAAAATTGAGGAGCAGGCTGGCCCAACCATACGGTTGAGTTTCCATAAAAAAAGTTGAAAGTCCTGCCCGCTACCCCATCGGCGCCTACTCATCGAGGTATTGATGCACGAATTTGATGGCCATACTTCCCTCTCCAACGGCCGAAGCTACCCGCGCCATAGCTCCGGCCCGGCTATCGCCGGCGGCAAACACACCCGGCACGCACGTCTCGAGCAGATACGGCTCCCGGCGGGGGTGTTTCCAGGAGGCCGCATAGCGCGGATCTGTTACCAGGTCGCGGCCCGTCAGCAAGAATCCTTTGCTGTCGCACACGATAGTGTTGCACACCCATTCGGTGCTGGGTTTTGCCCCAATGAATACAAAGAGGGCTCGCGCGGGTCGGCGCTCCAGCTGGCCTTCGCGTTTCAACATCACTTCTTCCAGGTGGTCGCCGCCGCACACTTCCGCTACCTCTGTAAACGGCAGCAACTCAATGTTCGGCGTCTGGCCAATCTGATCAATCAGGTAGCTCGACATGGATGCGGCCAGGCTTTCGCCCCGAATCACGATGAACACCCGCCGGGCATACGTTGCCAGATACATGGCCGCTTGCCCCGCCGAGTTGCCGCCGCCTACGATGTACACATCCTGTTCCTCGCAGGAACGCGCTTCGGTGCGGGCAGCCCCGTAATACACACCCGCCCCGCTCAGGCGGTCCATGCCAGGAGCCGCCAAAGTGCGGTAGCTAACGCCGGTGGTTAGTATCACGGCCCGGGTCCGGACTTTATTTCCGTCGCTGAGGGTGAGCACCTTATAGCCATCCTGCACGCACATTTCGGTTACTTCCTGAGGAGCTAGTATTTCAGCACCAAGGCGCACAGCCTGGGTCCAGGCGCGGTGAGCCAGCTCCGTACCACTTAGCCCGGTCGGGAAGCCTAGGTAGTTTTCAATACGGGAACTGGTGCCCGCCTGCCCACCCGGCGCCTGCCGCTCAATCACTAGGGTCCGGAGCCCCTCCGAAGCGCCGTACACGCCGGCGGCCAAGCCTGCCGGGCCCGCCCCAATCACGACCACATCATACAGTTCCTGCGAGGCCTGCACCGTTAGGCCGATACGCGTGGCCACCTCCGTGGCCGAGGGGTTGGCCAGCGCCGTGCCATCTTCCAGCACCACCACGGGCAAGTCGTGGGTTGAGAGCCCCTTCTGGGCTAGTAAAGCCTGGGCCTCAGCATCAGTTTCATAGTCGAGCCACTGGTAGCCTACCATGTAACCCGCCAGAAAATCTTTGAGGTCGTGGGAGCGGGGCGACCATTGAAAGCCAATCAGCCGAACGCCATTGAACGGCGGCTTGTAACCGACTTCCCAAGCCCGCAGTAGGTCGTGCAACGTAGGATACAGCAGTTGCTGGGGCGGGTCCCAGGGCTTCATAAGGTAATGGTCGAGGCGGGCCGAGTTGATGGCCCGGATGGCTGCCTCGGTATCGGCGTAGGCCGTGAGCAGCACGCGCTTAGCATCGGGGTACAGCTGGCGTGCCTGCGTAAGCACCTCTACACCTTCTATATCGGGCATGCGCTGATCGGCCAAAATCAGCGCCAGTGGCTCTTCCCGGTCTTTCAGCTCCTGAATGGTAGCCAGTGCTTCGCGGCCCGAGTTGGCGCGCAGTACCCGGTAGTCGCGACGGAACTCCTGGCGTAAATCCCGATCAATGGCCGTCAGAACCTGCGGATCGTCGTCAATGCAGAGGATAACAGGCTTTTTCATAGTAAGCAGAGGCAAGTGAGGGAAGGCAGAAATACGATAGATAAGATGAGCGCAGGACCACTAGGTGCTAAAGTGCCGGCAACCACACGCCGAATTCCGTATGGCCGGGCTCCGACTGCACCTCCAGTCGGCCACCGTGCTGTTCTATAATTCGCATGGCAATATCGAGCCCTAATCCGGTTCCCTCTCCGGCAGGCTTAGTCGTGAAGAAGGGTTCCATAATATGAGGCAGCACGTCGGCCGGTATGCCAGGGCCATTATCAATCACAAACACGCGTACAAATTCGCCTTCCTGCCGGGTACGCAGAATGATTTCGCCACCCGGCGGCAGCACATCAATAGCGTTATCCAGTAGGTTGGTCCAGACTTGGTTGAGGCTGCTGACCTGGCCTTTTACTAGGGGTAAGTTGGGTGCATAGTCGCGGATGAGCTGCACTTTCTCTTCGCGCATGCAGTAGCTCATCATGTTCACGGTGCTGTCGAGGCCGGTGTGCACATCCAAGGGCTCGAAGTTGCTACCCCGGTCCATGTGGCTGTACGTCTTCACGTTGGCCACTAGGGTAGTAATGCGCGTTCCGGCCTCTTGCACATCTAGCACTAGCCGGCGGGTAGTAAGCTGGCCTTCCAGCCAACTTAGGGCGGCGGGGCGGGCGGGCTCGGGTAAGTCGGCAACCACAGGCTGTAATGCTTCCAGCGTCAGGCCCGCATCCAATAGGCCCGCGGCCAGTTGGTAGCCATCGGGCACGCCTTGCGTTTCTAGCCACTCCGATAATTCATCCTCGGCATCAGCGCGAGCCAGCGGCGAACTAGCGGGTGGGGCAGCCGTTACGGGTGCGGCGGCCAAGGCAGCCAGGGCCGACAGAGTTTCGGGAGCCGGACAATAACGCACAAACTCCAGCAGCAGCGCCGGCTTGGCTTGCAGCAGGGACGTGAGCGTTTCGGTAGCCCGCATAATGGCCGCGGCCGGGTTGTTCAATTCATGCGCTAGCCCCGCTGATAATTTGCCTAAGGCCCGCAGCTTTTCGTCGCGCTCCTGGTGGCGGGCCTCCAGCCGGGCCCGGTCGCTCATCAGGCCCACTAGCCGCTGCACCAGCTCAGGACTCTCCTGTTCCAGCTCCGGAAACAGGGCACGGTGGAGCACAAACACCTCTGTTTCGCCAACTGCCACTCCGTGCCCGCTAATCACGCGCAACCGCGAATACGGCAATACGCCACTAATCTGGCCAGCATCAATCCGAAAGGCGGGCTCCCGGTTTCCATTGCGCACCATATAAAACTGCAGGCCGCCCTTTAGCACCGCCACCATGTACTGGGCTTCGTCGCCGGCACTTAGGATGGTTTCGTTGGGCGCAAAGTTTCGTCGCTCGCCATGGCTGGCCAACCAGTGCAGGGTAGCAGGGGGCAAATCATTAAAAATCGTGATTCGGGTAAGCTCTTCGGCAGCAACAGCAGCGGTGGTCATGGCAAAGCAACTAACGGTAGGTAAGGACTATTTCTTTCCACGGCTCGCCTCAATAGCTAGCACATGCCTTCGGCAGACGGTTGAAGGTATAAGTTACTTTGAATTGGTTGAGTTTCGGAGGCTTTGCCCTACCAACCGACCTAGTCTTTTCCGGTGCATCGTGTAGAGCGTTGTGGAAGTGGCGTGGCCTGAAGCGGCCCCTTTTCACAGCGGATGCCAGTCTGTTACCAGTAGTTTGGGCCTTCTTTTCTTACGAATATCAAAAAGCAGCGCGGGCGGGTAAAAAGACGTTTCTTGCCAAACTTTTTAGCTCCCGGCTGCATTCTTTAGTTTCCCCTTTTGCATCTCAATCAAGCGGCATGGCCAAAGTTAAAACCCTGTTTTTTTGTCAGAATTGCGGCGCCCAGTCGGCTAAATGGATTGGCCGCTGCCCTAGCTGTGGCGAGTGGAACACCTACGTAGAAGAGGTAATTGAGAAAACCGATACCAACACGGCGGCCAATGCCTGGAAGGCATCTACGGCGGTGGGTACTACCTCTAAAGCAGCCAAGCCGAAGTCGCTCGGAGATATTGTGTACGAAGAGGAGTCGCGGCTGAATACCCACGATGCGGAGCTGAACCGCGTGCTAGGTGGTGGGTTGGTGCCAGGCTCCTTGGTGCTGATTGGCGGCGAGCCGGGCATTGGCAAAAGCACGCTTATGCTCCAGATTGCCATGCAGTTGCGCAACCTGCGTATTCTCTACGTTTCGGGCGAGGAAAGTGAGCAACAGATCAAGATGCGGGCCGAGCGCCTGGGCCAGCAGCACCCCGGTCTCTACATCCTCACCGAAACCAATACCCAGAACATCTTCCGCCAGATAGATCAGCTCCAGCCCAACGTGGTAGTCGTTGACTCCATCCAGACGCTGCACAGCACTATTGTTGAGGCGGGCCCGGGCTCTGTAAGCCAGGTGCGCGAGTGCACCACAGAGTTGCTTAAGTACGCCAAAGATACGGGCGTGCCGGTGCTGCTCATCGGCCACATCACCAAAGACGGCTCCATTGCTGGCCCCAAAATTCTGGAGCACATGGTAGATACCGTGCTGCAGTTTGAAGGCGACCGGCACCTGACCTACCGCATTCTGCGCACCATCAAAAATCGGTTTGGCTCCACTTCGGAGCTAGGGATATATGAGATGCAGGGCTCGGGGCTACGGCAGGTAAGCAACCCCTCTGAAATTCTGTTGAGCCAGCGCACCGAGCAGCTGAGCGGTATTGCCATTGGTGCCACCCTGGAAGGCAACCGGCCACTGCTGGTGGAGGTACAGGCCTTGGTAACGCCGGCTACATACGGTACTCCGCAGCGCTCCTCTACCGGCTTCGACAGCAAGCGGTTACAAATGCTACTAGCGGTGTTGGAGAAGCGAAGCGGTTTGCGCTTGGGCCAGCATGATGTGTTTCTGAACATCGCTGGCGGCCTGCGCCTCGAAGATCCCGCATTGGATTTAGCCGTGTGCGCCGCCGTGGTAAGTTCCTTGAATGACATCCCAATTCGGGGCGAAATATGCTTGGCCGCCGAGGTTGGCTTGAGCGGAGAAATCAGAGCCGTAAGCCGGCTTGATCAGCGCTTGGGAGAATCAGAAAAGCTGGGCTTCGCCGAAATGTACATTTCTCAATTTAATGCCAAAGGCCTCGACCTCGCGCGCTATGGCATTCGGGTGCACCCGGCCGGCCGGCTAGATGAGGTACTAACCGGTTTATTTGGCTAAAACACTAGGTTACGGGAGCAGTAAAACCGCTAACTCACTCATACTGAAGCCCAGCCAGGAAATCTACAATTTATGTAGCTTCTTGGCTGGGCTTTCCTGAGTGTTCAAAACTTTGGGTTTGCGGGTCAGGTTACGAAAAAAGTAATATATCGGATTGGACTTTCTCAACCTTTCCACCGTATCTTCGGTAGAAGAATTGACTTTTACCGCGAAACACCTTACTCCGGTTGCCTGATCCTGACATGTTTCTGTCAGATTTGGGGTTCTGGTTCTGACGTAGCTCCTTCAATGGCCAATAGATCTACCTTCACTGCCGCCTTGCTATGGGCGGGGCTGCTGGCCGCCCCTTTGCTGGGCCGCGCCCAGGGCACCGTGGTCCTGACCGGTAAGGTCAGTGGCCGTACTGCTGACTCGGTTGCCGTGTCCGTCCGCGAAAATCCGCTGGATGTAAAAGAGCAGATTACCTACGCCCGCTTGGACTCTAAAGGAGAGTTCCGGTTGGCCCTTACGGTACAAGGCCCCACCCGCGCCGACCTTGTGTACGGCGACGACGTGGTAGACATGTACCTGGAACCCGGCAACCAGATGGAAGTCCGCTTCAAGGCTACTGATTTGGCTGGCACCGTTCGCTACAAAGGTCGCGGGGCCGAGGCAAATACGTTCCTCAGCGAAATGGACGACAAGTTTGTAGAAAATGATGGTTTTCAGGTACTTCCTGATAACATCATGCTCTATGAACCCGGCTTTCTTTCTTTCTTGGACTACCGCCGCAAAGAGGAGGTAAAGTTTATGGAAGCGAGCATGGAAGGCCTGAGCCCGGCCTTTCAGCAATATGTAAAGGCAGAAATTGAGTACAGCTACGCCAACGACCGGCTCACCTTTCAGGACCTGCGCGAGCAAGTGGTGGCAACGGAGAGCCGCCTGAAAATGTCGCCTACGTACTATGACTTCCTGAACGACAAAGCCCTGATTAACAATCCGGCGGCGGTTCAGAGTGAGCAGTACCAGGAGTTTTTGCTGAATTACATCCACTCGCTAGCCATCACCAACGGCAAGCAGCGCACAGACCCCGATTTTTATCAGGTGTGCTATGATCTGGCCAAAAAACAATTGAGCGGCCTCGTGCAGCCCATTATCATGGGGCGTGTGCTCAAGGAGTCGTTTCGGTTTGGGCATGTAAAGCAGTCGGCAGCCATGCTGGCAGACTACCGCTCCGTAGATGCCAAAAATCGGTATTACCCGCTGCTACTCCAGGATTTTGAGACGCATAAGGCATTTGCCATCGGCTCGCCGGCCCCCGACTTCACTTTGGTATCGGCCACCGGCGACTCCGTTACGCTTAAGCAGTTTGCGGGTAAGCTCATCTATATCAACTTCTGGCGCACTACCAGCGGCCTGGCCCTGCGCGACTTGCCATATGCGGCGGACCTAGCCAAGAAGTTCGACGGCAAAAACATTGTATTCCTGAACGTTGCCCTTGATGAGAACGAAGGGGCCTGGAAGCAACTGGTTATCAGCAAGAAGCTACCCGGCGTACACGTGCGCTCAGCCGGCGGCCTGCGCTCGGCCATGGCCAAAGCGTATGCCGTACAGGATGTACCCAGCTATTTCTTGCTCGCTGAAGATGGTACCTTCCTCAATACCAAGCCTAAGCGCCTCAGCAGCCGGGCGGCCGTAGATGAAATTAAAGAGTCTTTTGGGAAGGCCAACACTTACAGCAGCACGCTACCCGTAGACAGTAAGTAAACCGCTCTCCATTTTTATTGGACCAAAAACGCCTATTGCCACGCGGCAGCAGGCGTTTTTGTTTGTTACGGAGCTGATGATACCCGAGGGTTGAGCGAAGTACGCTTACGGCCTGACCAGACAAGCCCCGGCACCGTACCTTTACCACCAGCATGGCTTCCTTACTCACCGACGGACTTAACTTCTTTTCAAAAGCTACCCCCACCCGCGTCTGGAATGGGGCGCAAGTAGTGGGCGGCTACGTGCTAAGCAAGCTAACGGGCAAGGCTCGGCACTGGGGGCTGCCCGTAGCGCTATCCTTCGAGCCTACTACCAGCTGTAACCTTCGGTGCCCGGAGTGCCCTAGTGGCCTGCGCTCCTTCACGCGGCCCACAGGTATGCTGCCTGATGAGCTATTTCGTAAGACCATTGATGAGGTTGCCTCCCGGCTGTGGTACCTGATTTTCTATTTTCAGGGCGAGCCGTACCTACACCCTAATTTCCTGGACTTAGTGAAGTACGCGGCAGGTAAGGGCATTTACACGGCTACCAGCACCAACGCGCACTACCTCAACGATACCAATGCCCGCCGCACCGTGGAAAGCGGCCTTGATCGGCTGATCATTTCCTTGGATGGCACTACGCAGGAGGTGTACCAGCAGTACCGCGTGGGCGGCAAGCTGGATAAAGTGCTGGAGGGCACCAAAAACCTGATTAAGTGGCGTCGGGAGCTGAAGTCGCAGACGCCGCGGGTGGTGTTTCAGTTTCTAGTTGTTCGCCCCAACGAGCATCAGATGGCGGAGGCCAAGCAGCTAGCTAAAGAGCTGGGCGTAGATGACGTATGGTTTAAAACCGCCCAGATCTACGACTACCAGCATGGCTCCCCGCTTATCCCCACCATCGACTATTACTCGCGCTACGAGAATAACCAGAACGGTACCTGGAGCATCAAGAACAAGCTAGTGAATCACTGCTGGAAGATGTGGCACTCCTGCGTGATAACCTGGGATGGGTTGGTAGTACCCTGCTGCTTTGATAAAGACGCCGAGTACCGCCTAGGTGACTTGCAGCAGCAAACCTTCCGCCAGTTGTGGCACGGCTCCAAATACCGGCAGTTCCGCGCCTCCCTGCTCAAAGGCCGCGACCAGATTGACATGTGCCGCAACTGCACCGAGGGCACCAAGGTGTGGGGCTAGCGGAGGCACCCTCACAGTGTCCGCTAGCTGAACTACCTGCCGTGCAAGACTAGCCCCTATTTGTGGCCAAACCGATAGCGCAATCCAATAGAGCCCGACGTGGTGAGTGCGTTTGGAGACTGTAAGCCCAAGTTGAGCGTTCCTTCGCCCACTGCCTCCAGGCCTGAGAAAAGGCGGTAACGCACACTAGGGCCTATGCTAAGGCCATAGTGGTTGGCTTGCCTGTTGCGCTCAAAGGCGACCGTTTCACCGGGGCGATTATTGTCGAGGCCATATCCTTTGAGGTGATAGGTATCACGATCTAGTGTAAAACCGCCCAATGCATCTATCTGGAAGCGGCGGCTCAGGTCGCGCGTGAGGGTATAACGCCCGAGCACCGAAACATTCAAAGACGTGTTGCGGCGTTTAGAAGAGTACTCAACGGGGGAACCGGTGAAGTCGTTAACTACGCCCTCATATGAAAATGTACTGCTGTTATAGGCCGTACTTACCTGCACCCCCAAGCGCGGGCGAAGTTGGTAGCCCAGGGTGAGCTGTAGTGGGGGCCATTTACCGTTATCCAATCCGCGGCTTGCGCGCTGGTACCAGTTGGTGTAGGCTGATACGCCCACATAAAACCGCGGTGTTTCGGGTTCAGTAGTTTGCGCTACTCCAAGAAGTGGAAGAGAGAGTAAAGCGGCACTAATGCCAATAGATCGGATGAACATACATCAAGTGCTATAAAGTGTAAAAGAGCCCAAGCAGTATAAAGCTTAGTACCAAGAAGAATCCTGGGCACTCTCAAACGTTGCACGTGGTGTAGTAAAAATACTATAGCACTAGGCTCCCAGCGACATCAAACTGGAGTGTGCGCACTTCATAAACAACTAGTTTCTAACCCGTTATTCTCCCCAGGGATACATATCAGGTGGGGTGTGCTCGGCGGCGTGAGTGGGCAGCGGATGCAGGGCCCGGGTTTTATCTAGGAACAGAAAGGCATCGTAGCGCTCGGGCACAATGGAGGGCACGTAGTTGCCGAACCGCTCAAACTCGGGCCGGTACACCACCCCTATGGCCCGGTGCCCAATAGGCTCGCGCAGGGCGCTGTGGCCGCGTAGCTCATGCGAGAAAAGCAGAGCATTCTCGCCATGGAGTTGCTGGTGCAGCAGGTTTTCCCAGGAGCCATTGGTGGCCTCGGGTACCGTCATACGCTCCGGGGTAGCGCCCCATTTTTTGCTGGCAATAACGGAGCCCTGGTACGAGCCAAAGCCCACGGCAAATACATTTTCGCGGCCATAGGCTTCGCGGGCGAGTTGGCCCACGTTCACCATATCGTCGCGGCGCATGTCGGTGTAGCGCGCATCGCCGATGTGCGTATTGTGCTCCCAGATGATGACTTTGCTAGTGGGCCCGTGGAGGTCAAGCAGGCGCGTTAAGGTTTCCATCATGTGCCGATCACGCACGTTCCAAGAGGCCGAGCCACCCTGAATCATAGCCCGGTAGTAGCGTTCCGCATTCACGGCTACTAACGCGTTCTGCTCGGCATTAAACTGTTCCTCACGCTCCGGTAAGCCGGCAAGCTGCTGGGTGGCCACCTGCCGGCGCAGCGTGTGCAGCATGTTCGTCACCTCGTCCTCACAGTCTTTCGAGACGAAGGCCACGGCTTCAGCGTATTCCTGTGGGTCGTCGCCGTAAGGCTCAAAGCAGCGGAAGGCCTTTTGGGCGGCGTGCACGGCGCCGTCGCCTTGCTTTTCCACGTAGCGCAGTATCTCCTGCAAGGAGTCCCAGAGGCTGTATACATCCAGACCATAAAAGCCAACGCGCTCCGCCCGGGGCAGCTGCCGGTTGTGCTGGTGCAGCCATTCTACTAAAGCCGCTACCTCCCAGTTGCCCCACATCCAGGTAGGCCACCGGTTAAAGGTACTTAGCAGCCTAGCGGCTGTGCCATAGGTCACTTCATCCTGCTTGATGGCGGCGTTCACCTCAAAGCAATCGGGCCAGTCGCCTTCCACTGCTATAAACCCGAATCCTTTTTCCTGGATGAGCCGCTTGGAAAGAGCAGTGCGCCAGGTGTAATACTCCGAGGTTCCGTGCGAGGCTTCCCCTAGCAGCACAATGCGGGCATCGCCAATAGCCTCTATCAAGGGGTCGAGGTCAGCGGCAGAGAGAAGCGGGTGAGTGGGCAGCGGCGTCTTCATAGCTGAGTTTGGTAAGGGCGAAAACGACAGCGTGCGTCGCAACGGAGTTGCGGCGCACGCGGGCAGGTAGTACTATTTGGCGCGGTAGGCGCCTACTTGTGGTTCTTGGTCAGGTTTTTACCCAAGTCTTCTACCTGTTTCAGGAATTCCAAGGCATCGGAGTCACCGTAGGTACCATAGGCCGAGGAAATAGTACCCCGGACACCATCGGTCGTTTCCAGCGCATAGAGAATCGACATGTCATCCGGGTCGCTTTCACCTTCAAAGCGGTAAAAGTCCACGATGGTTACTTCCTCAGGGCCGTAGCTTTTGGCGCGCTCGGTATCCAGGGTGTGCAAGCGGCCCTCCGTCACGCGGAAGTCTGCCGTAAAGCCGTCTTTGTTGAGTTTCTGTTCTACGTTGACGAGCGAGCGTTCTTCTTCTTTGTCTTGCATGATGAGGGGCGTAGTTAAGGGAGAGGTTGACAGGGCCCGAGGCAGGCAGGGCCTGCAAACGAAAAGCCCCCGTACCGGCTATACGTAGCCAGTACGGGGACAGGTTATATCCGGATGCAAGAATATTGCGGGCTAGCGCGGACTTGCGTCGCGGGTGGCCGCTAGCTCAATAGTACGCTGTAACCGGTCTACATCAATCACGGAGCAGGCCCCGCCGCAGCCCTTGGCGCAACCCGCCTGATCCTTGGACATAAAGGTCCGCCAGAAAATGCGGCCCACGTAGAACGCAGCGCCGGCGAACAGCAAAGCAATGATGAGATATTGTATCCACATGATGGTCACGAAACTACGACAAGCTCGGAAAAGTTTGGTTTAAGCCGTGTGGTTTGCCTAGGCGCTCTTACTTCCAGAACTCCCGGATGGTCGCCTGCATTTCGTCGTGCACGTGGCCATTGCTGGCTACCACCTGGCGCCCGAAGAGTGGGTCGCCATCTTCCAGAAACTCAGTTACCCGGCCTCCCGCTTCGCGCACCAGCAAAATGCCCGCAGCTACATCGTATGAATTCAGGTTGAACTCGAAGAAGCCCTCGAAGCGGCCAGCAGCTACATACGCCAGGTCGGCGGCGGCCGAGCCTACGCGGCGTACCCCATGCGAGCGGCGCATGAACGCCCCCAGAATCTGGAGGTAGTCATCCATCAGGCCAAAATCGGTGTACGGGAAACCCGTAGCAATGAGAGAGTTATTCAGGTCGGGCACATCGGTTACGTGGATGGGCACCTCGTTGCAGAAAGCCCCGGCGCCTTTGGCGGCCCGGAAGCATTCGTCGCGCACTACCTCGTACACCACACCCGCTACTAGCTCCTGATGATAGATCAAGCCCACGCTCACGCAGTACACCGGCAGGCCGTGCACAAAGTTGGTGGTGCCATCCAAGGGGTCGATAATCCAGTTGTAGCCGTCTACGCGGTCGGCGCCAACGGTGCCTTCTTCCGTGATGAAGCCAGCCTCGGGTAGAATTTCGCGCAGACCGGCCACCAACAGTTTTTCGGTTTCCTTATCCACATACGACACTAGGTCGTGCACGCCTTTGGTTTCGATATGGCTGCGGTCGAAGGTCAGGGCTTCTTGGCGGATAAACTGGCCGGCGTGGCGCGTAACGGCTGCCAGCTGAAAGCTAAGTTGATTGTAATCAAGCATTAGAAGAAAAATGTAGTCATGCTTCGTGATGCAGGAGCATGACGGTCTGGAATTATAGGCGAGCTACTTTCCTGCGGTGCAGTACGGCCCATACGGCCGTGAGAATCAGCAACAGGAAGGCCGCTATCTGGCAGGCGGGCCCGATTAGCTCGCCGTACCGCACGTAGAACGTTAGCTCGGTATTCAGGTGCACGGTGGCGCGGCTAACAGCCTGCACCCACCAGCCGGTCCGCTGGATTATCTCGCCTTTCTGATTGATAAACGCGGAAATACCGGTATTGGCGGAACGGGCAATGTCGCGGCGGGTTTCAATAGCGCGCAAGGTGGCATACTGCAGGTGCTGGTTGTGGCCCGGCGAGTCAGACCACCAGCCGTCGTTGGTAATGATGCCAATCAGCGAAGCACCGTCGCGCACATAGTCACTCACAAAGTCGCCGTACACCGATTCGTAGCAGATAACCGGGGCTACTCGCAGGGCTGGGGTAGCAGTGCGGTAGACGGTTCGCTCGGGTTGAGAGCCTAGTCCGCCAGCCGTACCACCCAAGTCAATTACAAACATGGAGAGCCACGGCGGCACGCCTTCTACACCAGGCACTAGGCGGCTTTTGTGGTAAAACTCCGCTGGGCCCGTGGCGCTACCCAGGTGCAGGGCGGCATTGAATATGTCGTAGTAGCCCAGGTCTTCACGGAAGCGGGCGGTAGGACTGGCTTTGTCTTTAGTAGGACCATACTGGCCCACGGTCGTCAGGCCGGTAATGAGCTCCACGCCCGGATGCTGGCCCAGCCACTGCCGGATGCGCATAATTTTAGGGTAGCCCTCAATGCTGGCCTCGAAGTACGTTTCATCCAGCGAGGTTTCGGGCCAGAGCACCAGCTTGGTTTGCGGGGTGAGGTTTTGCTCGGTGAGTGTGAGCAAACGGGTCAGCTGTTGATCGTGGGGAATGAAATTGGCGCCGCCTTCAAACTTCTCGTTAAATGGATCGACGTTGGGCTGAATTACGAGCACCTCGGCCGTGGGGCCTTTCTCCTGATACTGACTTCCGATAAGAAAAGACGCGGCTATGGGAAGTGCCACCGCGAGCACCGGCCATAGCCACTTCAGGCGCAGCGGAGGGGTAGTACCAGCCGCCGCACCAGCACTACGAAAGCCAAACCACGCCCCGAACACGAGCAGGTTCACGGCCCAAATCCAAACGGAGCCGCCCAGGAAACCGGTGTACTCATACCACTGCACTAGGTTGTTAGCCTGCGCAAAGCCGTTGCCGAGCGTCAGCCAGGGCCAGGTTAGGAACCAGTGCAGGTGCAGCTGCTCGAAGGCAATCCAGTAGATAGGCAGGGAAAGGTAGCCGAGCCGCGGACCAAAGTGCTTTTTTGTGTGGTAAAAAGCCGCCAGCGGCATGGTCATCATCAGGGCGTTGCAGATAACGGCCGTGATGCCGCCGCCCAACGTGCTGTAGCTCACCCAATAGGTAGTGAACAGGTTCCAGAGCACGAGCAACAGGTAGCCGTAGCGCCATATTTTCCAGCCGCTGGCGCCGCGCTCCGTGAGAAGCTGCTCCATCCGCAGAAACGGCACCCACGCCACCAGCAGCACCAGCGCCAACGGAGCCGGATTTACGGGCCAACCCATCCACAACAGCGCTGCCCCCAGTAGGGCCAGCAGGCTCGGCAGCCAGAAAGCCAACCCCGAAACCGGCAGGTTGGCGGCCGTGGAGGGGGTAGCGGAAGCAGTTGATTTAGTCAGCACGATGTTCGTCGGTATAGCGGTCTTCTTTGGCGCGCTCTTCTTTGTGGCCTTGCACTACCAGCACAATTTCACCTTTGATGGCCGCACGGGCGGCAAAGTTGGCAGCCAGCTCCGAGAGCGGAGCCGTTACGGTTTCTTCAAATAGCTTGGTCAGTTCGCGGCTGACGGATGCCGGCCGCTCCGGACCTAGTACTTCGGCCAGCTGCTCCAGGGTCTTGACAATCCGGTGCGGCGACTCGTAGAAAATCATGGTGCGGGTTTCGCCAGCCAGCTCTTTAAGGCGGGTTTGGCGCCCCTTCTTCACTGGCAAAAATCCTTCGAAGGTAAACCGCTCAGCCCCAAACCCCGATTTCAGCAACGCCGGCACAAAGGCCGTAGCGCCGGGCAAGCACTCCACCTTTAGGCCACGGGCCAGACACTCGCGCACCAACAAAAAGCCGGGGTCAGAAATTCCGGGCGTGCCTGCATCCGATACCAAGGCCATGGTTTCGCCTTTTTCCAGGCGCTCCAACAGGCGCTGCACCTGCTGGTGCTCGTTGTGGAGGTGGTAGCTGAGCATCGGCTTTTTCAGGCCCAGGTGCTGCATGAGGCGGCCACTGGTGCGCGTGTCCTCGGCTAGCACGGTATCTACCTCGCCTAGCACCCGAATGGCCCGCAGGGTAATATCCTCCAGGTTGCCGATGGGCGTGGGCACCAGATACAGAAGCGTGGGAGCGGGAGTAGCAGTCGTCGTCATACAGCAGCAAAGGTAGAGGAGTTAGCAGTTGCAAGTAGTGGGTTGCGGCGTACGGGTACTAGGCCTTGCGTAGCGGGCAACCGATTACTCGTTACTTACTCTCCGCCGTATTCGGCCGCCAGCTGATCAATGGCGGCGGCCAGCTTGCGGTCTTTGTCGGTTACTGTATTGCCGGCATCGTGGGTGCGCAGACGGAAGGTTACTATGTTGTACTCATTGCTCCACCACGGGTGGTGCTCCTGATACTCGGCTTCTTCGGCTACATCGCTCATGAAGCTAAAGGCCATTTTGAAGTCTTTGAACCGGAAAGTCCGGGTAAGGGCGTTGTCTTGTTCAGTCCACATAGGGTAGCGCAGTTACAGGGAGGAAGTGCAAGGTAGGCTGCCCGTCCCGGAAACACACACGCCGCTACCATGGGGCTGCTGCCGCTGGCACTTGGGCCCCAGAACCACCCTAGCCCGCTACCTTTGTGGCTTGCGCAAATTGTCCGCAGCGGAGTCGTTTCTGAAAAAACATTTCGCTGTTGAGCTAATCTTCTTGCTCATTCTTTGGTTAAGAAGCCCAACTGCCTAAAAACCTGACTTTTCTTTTAAAGATGCCCCTGACCACTGAGCTGGCCGGAAGGTGTCTGCTACCCCTTCATGAGTAAGCAACGCTATTTCTTTCTGATTCTGATACTAGGTACCCTATCGGCGCTGGGTCCTTTTTCCATTGATATGTACCTGCCGGGCTTCCCGGCCATAGCGCAGGATCTGCATACCACAGTGGCTGAGGTTTCGCTTTCACTGTCGAGCTTTTTCGTGGGGGTTTCGGCCGGGCAGCTTTTGTATGGCCCGCTGCTCGACCGGTTTGGGCGCAAAAAGCCACTGTACATAGGCTTGCTGCTGTACGCGCTGGCCTCTTTGGGCTGTTACCTATCTGCCTCCATTGATTCTCTGATATTGCTGCGCTTTGTGCAGGCCCTGGGTAGTTGCGCCGCTACGGTGGCCGCCGTAGCCATGGTCCGCGACCTGTTTCCGGTGAAGGATGCGCCCAAGGTTTTTTCGCTGCTCACGCTCGTTATCAGCGTTTCCCCCATGCTGGCGCCTACCGTGGGCGGCTATATGGTGGAGGCGTACGGCTGGCAGTCGGTGTTTCTGGTCTTGTTCCTGATGGGTGCGCTCATGCTGCTGGCCTCCGTGTTCTGGCTGCCCGAAAGCTACCAGCCCGACCCTAGCTACTCCCTGCACCCCAAGCCCATCCTGACCACGTTTTGGTCGGTGCTGCGCGAGCCCCAGTTCTTTACCTACGCCCTCACCGGCGCCATGACGTTTGGCGGCCTGCTGGCGTACGTTTCCGGCTCGCCCCTGGTATTCATGGATATTTTTGGGGTGAGCGGTAAGGCCTACAGCTGGATTTTCGCTCTGCTCTCGGTGGGCTTCATTGGCTCCAGCCAAGTCAACAGCTGGGTATTGCGCTATTACCGCAGCGAGCAGATTGTGTTGGTAGCTATGGGGTTTCAGTCGATTATTGGGCTAGTGTTTCTGCTGGTTACTGCGTTAGGGTGGTTTGGCGTAGCTGGCACCATCGTGATGCTCTTTCTTTTTCTGTGCTGCCTGGGCTTTGCCAACCCCAACGCGGCGGCCCTCTCCATTGCTCCTTTCTCCAAAAACGCGGGTAGCGCTGCCGCCCTGATGGGCGCCACTCAAATGGCGGTGGGCGCTCTAGCCTCCTTCGGAGTGAGTTTGTTCAATACCCACACGGCCGTACCTATGGTGTCCATCATGGCCACCTCGGCCTTGCTGGCCTTACTGATTCAATTGGTAGGGCGCCGCCTGATTGGGCAGCCAGTAGCCGCCGCGGAAGACGCTGGAGTGCTGGTGCATTAAAGCCGGACTATAGGATTCTGCCGCAGTGGCATAAACTGCTGTAAAACGGGTTTTTGCCTAGCTTACAGCACGCCTATCAAGCTATATTTTAGCGCTTTACACCTCCAAACGCCCTAGCAAAGCACACAGAGGCCACGCTTCCCAGTGAAGTTATTACTCCTCCTTTTGCCCTCTGGCTTTGCTGCCAGGGGGCTTTTCGTTTTCAGGCACCTAGTCAGTTCCCGTTTTGGCTCGGCTATACCGCTGAGCTACAGCGTATTCACAATGACATAATTTTGATATATATGATATTATTAATAAAAATAGCCATTAAGCCAAAGAAAGGCCCTTTCAATTGTAATTATTTCAATGAATGCCTACTATTAATGAAATAAGTTAAATTACTTATTGAAAAAACTATACCAAACAGTTTACTTACAGTGCGCTATTGCCTTATCCACCATACTCTTACAACATGCATAAACTCTTACCACGCCTGGCACCGCCCGTGCTAGCAGCCTCCTTATTCCTAGCCGGTCAGGCTACCTATGGCCAAGGCACGGGGCCCTCGGACCAGAAAGCAGTACCGCAGGCCGTACTGAACCACCTCAAAAAAAACAAGCAACTCCTCAAGCTCACAGATTCTGATATTGCCGACGTTGCGGTAAGCAGTCAGACGGAGTCGAAGAGGAGTGGAGTAAAACACATTTACCTGAAGCAGCGGTACCAAGGCATTGAAATCCACAATGCCATTACCAACGTGAACATGACCCCAGACAACCAGGTCCTGAACGTGGGGAACCGCTTCCAACTTGATGTGAGCAAGCGCGTGAAGCCGGCCAAAGCCCGCCTCACGGCCGAGGCGGCGGTAGCGGCCGCAGCCCGACATCTGAACATCTCCTTGAAACAGCCGCTGTCAGTTCAGAAAAAGACCGGGGGCACAAACCAAGAGGTTCTGTTCTCAAACGGGGGCATTTCGCTGGAGTCCATTCCGGCCAAGCTCGTGTATCAGCCCATGCCCGATGGCAGCCTGCGCCTGGCCTGGAACGTGTCGATTTACGAATTGAACGCTCAGAACTGGTGGGACATGCGGTTAGATGCTGCTACCGGGGAGGTGCTGGAAAAAGACAACCTAGTAGTACACTGCGAGTTTGACAATGATGGCCCCGGCGGTCTCCCGCTGGGCTACGGCGCTTCTCAGGCTGTTGCGGCATCGAAGCCGTTTAACTTTGCCGCCACCGTAGCGGCCGCCGCCGACCCGGTAGCCAACATCTACAATGTGTACCCCCTGGTAACGGAAAGCCCTAACCACGGGCCTCGGGTATTTGTCAGCACGAGTGCTGCCGATGAAAAAGCCTCGCCTCGGGGCTGGCACTACTCGCCCGCTGGCTCGTTTACTACCACCCGTGGCAACAACGTTTTCGCCTACGAAGACCCTACCAATAACAATAGCTTCGCTACCAACTACAGTCCCGATGGTGGTGCTGACTTGAACTTTAACTTTCCGGTTGACCTAACCAAGCAGCCCGTCACGTACCGCGATGCGGCTACAGCAAACCTGTTCTACTGGAACAACCTCATGCACGACATCTGGTACCAGTATGGCTTCGATGAGGCCAGTGGCAACTTCCAGTATGATGTCTTCGACAGGGGCGGCATGGCCAATGACCCCGTACTAGCTGAGGCCCAAGACAGCCGCAACATCCCAACGACGCGCAACAACGCCAACTTTGCCACCGGCAACGACGGCTTTGCGCCCCGCATGCAGATGTACCTGTGGAGCGGTATTCCCGATAAGGACTTGTTCCGCATTACCTCGCCAGCTGCCTTGGCCGGGAGCTACATCGCCCTCGAAGGCAGCTTCAGTAAGCCCTTAACCTCCACACCCGTAACGGGCAAGCTTGTGCTGGCCGCTACGGCCACGGGCGTAGGCCAGGAAGGCTGCAGCGAGTTTAGTAATGCAGCGGCCATCAGCGGCAACATTGCGGTGGTGTACCGGGGTAGCTGCGGCTTTGCCGATAAGGTACAGAACGCTCAAAAAGCAGGAGCTATAGCTGTTTTAGTTATTAACAACGCCGCTGGTGCACCCATTATCATGGGCGGTGCGCCCACCGTGGCCCTGCCGGCTATTGCTATTCCGGCCGTAATGATCAGCCAAGCCGATGGAGCTAAGGTCCGGACGGCACTGGATGCGCAAACGGAAGTGGTAATTACTTTGAAGAATGATGGCTCAGGTCCGGAATTTGATGGCGACTTCGATAACGGCATCATTGCCCACGAATACGGTCACGGCATCTCTACCCGCCTGACGGGCGGCGCCATGAACTCAACCTGCTTGCGCAATGCTGAACAAGCGGGTGAAGGCTGGAGCGACTGGTTTGGCCTGATGCTGACCACAAAAGTTGGCGACAACGGCGCGAAGCCGCGTGGTATTGGCACATACGCCTCCGGGCAGCCCACCACCGGCCGCGGTATTCGTCCGGCTCCGTACAGCACCGATTTTGCGGTGAATAATTACACGTATGGCGCTACCAACAACACGGCGCTGGCAGCTCCGCACGGCGTAGGTTTTGTATGGGCTACCATGATCTGGGACATGAACTGGGCCCTGATCGAGAAATACGGGTATCATGCTGACTTGTATAAAGGCACGGGCGGCAACAACATCGCAATGGCTCTCGTGATTGAAGGCCTGAAGCAGCAGCCCTGCAGCCCTGGCTTCGTAGATGCCCGCAACGGCATTCTGGCGGCTGATATGGTCTTGAACAAAGGCGCCAACCAGGAGCTAATTTGGAAGGTATTTGCCCGCCGTGGTCTGGGCTTTAGCGCCAAGCAGGGCCTCAGCTCCAGCCGCATCGACCAAGTGGAGGCCTTCGATATGCCCCCACTGTATGCCTGCTCAGCACCCACCATTACGGTATCGCCCGAAACTGCTGGCTTCGCTGGGGCCGCCCGCAACACCATTTACCTAGGCTATGGTGCTCAGAGCGTGACGCTAACCGCCAGCGGCGACCCAACCTTCCAGTACACCTGGGCGCCGGCAACCGGCCTGAGCAACGCCACTAGTGCTAATCCGGTGTTCACGCCTACTGCGGCTGGTTCGTACACCTTCACCGTTACGGCCGTTAACGCTGACCAGTGCACCCGCACGGCTGAGGTTAGAATTGAGGTGATTGACGTGCGCTGCGGCAATAAAAACGACAAAGTGCAGGTGTGCCACAACGGCAAGCTGCTCTGCATCGGCAGCACCGATGTCCTAGACCACCTGCGCCACGGCGACATGGTAGGCACCTGCCAGGAAGAGGCTTCCACGAGCCTGTTGGGCAGCGAAAGCACCGCGGAGGATGGCCTAACGGCTTCACCCAACCCTTCGCGGGGTCGTACGTCCCTAGCCTTCAAACTACCTGCAAGCGGCCACTACCGCCTGGAGGTAATGAATATGCAGGGCTCGGTGGTAACGGTAGTTGCAGAAGGCAACGGCGAAGCGGGGGAGAGCTTCTCGTATGAATTCAGCAAAGGCAAGCTCTCTTCCGGCACCTACATGGCCCGGTTGGTAACTGGCAAAAAGAGCAAGTTTACCCGCATTGTACTGCAAGACTAGGCATCAGCTATTTGCCTGGAAATAGGACGGGAGGCCCTGCTAGTCGGGGCCTCCCGTTTTGTTGCTTGATAGGAGTGGAAAGGTCCCCGTTTTTGGTTGGCGCATTGGCTTAACGCCTTTAGTAATAGGCCTCATGAGAGCCTCAACCGTTCAGCTACGCAGGAGGGCACGCCGCAATTTTATGGGCCAGCTACTAGGCGAAACCTAAACCCAAACCCTCAAACCACAGTACACTTTCCTGTAACTCCTCCCATCCTACTAGTCTGCTTATTTATGGCCATTGACCCAAACAATCGTCCCGTTCGCGTAATCAACGACGACACGACGGACCAGGAACTCTCTGCCGGACACATCATCCCAGGTGCTGACCCACCCAAGAACGAAGCAGCGCGTGGTGGCTTCGGCAACCGCGACGGCAAAGAAGGCTACGGCACAGACAGTGAGAACGGTATTACCTCGCTTTCCGTGAATGAAGATGCGGATAAGGCCCAGCGCCCCGCCGATAATATGCGCAGCAACGACGAAGGCCGCTCCGACCGCCCCAACCAGGATATGCCCGACGACCGCGACGCTGACATGCGCCCGCGTCGCCCCGTAGATGAGCTGGATGCGGACGACGACCGCCCCGGCCGCGACGAAATGCGCAACCCGAACTCCCGTGTGGGCATGGGCCAAATGGAGCAACGCCAGCCCAACAACGATGAGCTGGCCCGCCAAGGCACCAACGCCGACCTCACTGACCCGAATGCCTCGGACTCTGCCATTGTGCAGTAGCCTGTAGGCCCAGGTTTTTCCTGGCATTTTTAGTTTCCCGCTCTGTTTCTACGTGAAAACGAACCAGTAAACTTCTGAACGCGATGCCCTACAAAAGCAATAACACCAATCAGCAGTCTAAGGAAAACCATGGCAGCCCTAGCCAAACGGAACAGCCGAAAGGCACCGGCAACCTGCCTGTAAATAATTTAGATGAGGCCACCGAAGAGCGCTTGGCCCAGGAGGCCCTAGATGCTGGTCTGCGTCATCCGAACCGCAACCTCGACAAGCCCGATCTGGACAAGCCCGCTTACAGCTAAAGACTGCGGACTCCGTAAAAAAGCACCTGCCACGGCAGGTGCTTTTTTGTTTCTCGTTTCTTCTTTCCAGTTACGCTCATGGCCCGTTACGTTACCACTGATTTGCACGGCTGCTTACGCTCGTTTCAGCACCTAGTAGAGGAAAAGCTGAAGCTAACCCCACAAGATGAACTGTATGTACTAGGTGATTACGTGAACAAAGGACCCGATAGCCGCGGCACCCTCGACTATCTTATGCAGCTTCCGCAACGGGGCTACCACGTGGTGTGCCTGCGGGGTAACCACGACCAGGAACTGCTGGACGCCGCCAACGGACACCAACAACTCACCTGGGCCACGGATGAAGACCGCCGTATTACATTACAGAGCTTTGGCGTAGAACGGCCCGAGGACATTCCGGCCCGCTACCTGCGCTGGCTACATGACCTGCCGTATCAGTTTGAAGTACCGGGCTTTATTCTGGTGCATGCCGGCTTCGATTTTCGCTTGCCCGCTGAGCAAATGCGCCACGATTGGGACACCATGCTCAATACCAAGGCCTTTACCTACGATGCTTCCCGCACGGGCGGCAAGCGAATAGTGCACGGGCACGTGCCCACCCCCACAGCAACCGTGGAAAAACACGTAAAAGCCCACAAAGAAGCTATTTGCCTCGATACAGGGTGCGTGTACCGCCACAACCTGGAGCTTCGCCATCTGGCCGCTCTGGACCTAGATACTAACAAACTGGTGCTGCAACCCAACATAGAGCCCGACTACCCCATTGCGGTTCGATAAGCCAGGCAGGCTAGTGTTTGGCTTCCTTATTCCTGCGGTAGCGCGTCGGAGCGAAGCAGCTGGCGGGCCGCTTCCTGATACGGGTTCTGGGGGTCGTTGGCGACGGAGCGCAGCGTGTTGCGGGCAGCCGTAATTTGTTGATTGCGCCAGTAGGCCATGCCCAGGTGGTAGCGCGCCCGCCGGGCCAGCCCCGAGCCCGACTGCATGGCTACGCGCCGCAGAAATGGTTGCGCAGCCTTAATCTGCTCAGGCTTATCCTGGCTTAGCAGAAAGATGCCATTATAGTACATGAGCGTATCCTGGCCCAGGCTGCTGGACGAAATGCGCCGCAAGGAGTGCAGCGCCGGCGCGTAGTGGCCGTCGCGGTAGTAGCGCATGGCTTCGGCCAGCAGGGGGCGTTGCGTCTCCTGCACTACGTCATCAGATAACCCTACCTCAGGCACGTAGTACCGGGTCCAGGAGGCCTCCGCATTCGGGGCCGTTGGGCGCAGGATCATCCAGAGCAATACAAGCACAATACCAGCCGCCAACCCCAGCAGGCCCCAGCGCTGTTGCGTGCGGCGCTGCCGGCGGCGGATGCGGCCCAAGGCGGCTTGGCGCTGATCCAGGCGCAAATCTAGGGCGAGCAGGCGCTGATGCAGGGTTTCGTGCCCGGCCACCCAGCGTAGGTCGGCGGCCAGCTGCTCGTACGCCTGGTAGGCTTGGTACAGCGTAGCATCCTGCTCCAGCCGGACCTCAAAGGCTTCCTGCTCAGCGGGCGTCATCTGGCCATCGGCAAAGCGTTCCAGCTCTTCCAGGTAAGGGCGCAGGTCGAAGGCAGGCGGCGTCATACTACAGTACTAGCGGGAAAATAAGCGTAGGGCGGCGGATTAGGAGGCATGCTGCAGGTACACAACAGCTCCCAGAAGCTGCTAAGCTACGCAGAAGAGCCCAGCCAGCCATTATGCTTGGGCTCCTTCGGCGCGCAGCCGCAGTTCGTACAGCTTCCGCAGGCAGCTCGATTTCTGGATCCGGGCAACGTTGGCATTGGCGTACCCCATCTTGCCGGCCACCTTCTCAAAGTTGTAGCCCCGGAAGTAGAAATACATCAGCATTTTCTGGCACCCTTCTCCTAGCTGCTGAAACATTGCCAAGAGGTGATGGCGCCGGCCAGCTTCGGCCCTGGGCAACTCGGCCGTAGTGCGGGCAGCTCGCATTTGCTCATCGGCAATGCCATACACGTACGCCCGCAAATCGGGTGGCAGCTTGGTTAGGCGGCCATCGGCGACTTGGTCGTAGAACTCTACTACTACAGTGCGCAGCAGGGCGTGGGCCTCAGGCGGCGCCAGCTGGTGCTGGCGCCGGGCCCAGCGGGCAAACAGGTCGCGGTTCTGTTCATAAAACGTAATCAGAAACGACTGATTGCCGATGCGTAAGCTGGTCAGGACTTCGGCAAGCTGCTGGGGCGAGTTCATACAGGCAAGGTAAGGCGAAGTTGCGAGATGCGGAAGAAGTGCCCGTGGCCAGCCGGTTACGCTAGCACGTACCGGTTTAGGTCTGCACCTGTCCTAGGCCGTTACCTTTTCTAAAGCCACACCACAACTACAAGGAGGGTTTGGCAAACTCCCAAGCCTAGTGCGTACTCATTTCACTATTCATCCGCTACCTTTGAAGCTATGGAAACGCAAGCCACTACCCTCACCCACGACACCGTAATTTTCGACCTGATTCAGAAGGAGAAAGCACGGCAAACTCACGGTATTGAACTCATTGCCTCCGAAAACTACGTGTCGGAGCAAGTGATGCGGGCCCAGGGCTCCATCCTCACCAACAAATACGCCGAGGGTCTGCCCGGTAAGCGCTACTACGGTGGCTGCGAAATCGTGGACCAGATCGAGCAATTGGCCATCGACCGGGCCAAGGAGCTGTTCGGAGTAGAATGGGTAAACGTGCAGCCGCACTCTGGTGCTCAGGCCAATGCTGCCGTCATGCTGGCCATCCTGAACCCCGGCGACAAAATCCTCGGCTTCGACCTGTCGCACGGCGGCCACCTGACCCATGGCTCGCCCGTTAACTTCTCAGGCAAACTCTACAAGCCTTCCTTTTATGGCGTAGAGCGCGAAACCGGCCTTATTGACTGGGAGAAAGTAAAAGAAACGGCCCGCCGCGAGCAGCCGAAGCTGATCATCTGCGGTGCCTCGGCCTACTCCCGCGACTGGGACTACAAAGCTCTGCGCGAAGCGGCCGACGAGGTAGGCGCGCTGTTGCTGGCTGATATTTCGCACCCTTCCGGCCTGATTGCCAAGGGCTTGCTGAATAACCCCTTCGACTACTGCCACATCGTTACGACGACGACGCACAAAACCCTGCGCGGCCCGCGCGGCGGCCTGATCATGATGGGCAAGGATTTCGAAAACCCCTTCGGCCTGAAAACTCCGAAAGGCGAAATCCGCATGATGAGCAGCCTGCTGGACTCGGGCGTATTCCCAGGCACCCAAGGCGGCCCGCTTGAGCACGTTATCGGCGCAAAAGCCGTTGCTTTCGGCGAAGCGCTCAGCGACGCTTACACCGACTACACCCACCAGGTTATCAAAAACGCGCAGGCGTTGGCAGGTGCCTTCGTGGAGCGCGGCTACCAAATTATTTCAGGCGGCACCGACAACCACCTGATGCTAATTGACCTGCGCAGCAAAGGCCTGACCGGCAAAATTGCGGAGAACACGCTTATCAAGGCCGATATCACCATCAACAAGAACATGGTGCCCTTCGATGATAAGTCGCCCTTTATTACCAGCGGCATGCGCATCGGCTCGGCGGCGGTAACCACTCGTGGCCTGAAGGAAACGGATATGGTTCGGATTGTGGAGTTCATTGATGAAGTGCTGACCCATAACGACGACGATACCCGCATTGCCCGCGTTCGGGGCCAGATCAACGAGTGGATGGAGCAGTATCCGCTGTTCGTTTAACCTCCGGAATGGCTGAGTAGCTAGGCCTATTTGACACGAAAACTGGTCCGGCAGCATCCTGTTCGGGCTGGTTTTCGTTTGTCTGTCACCCTAGTCCTGACTCCTTCGTTTATTTCCTCATTTCCCCCGTTCTGTGGATCCTAATCAACCTGCGCTGGGCAACCAGCAGGAAATGTCTTTTATCGACCACCTGGAGGCCTTACGCTGGCACATCATCCGGGCGGCTATTGCGGTAGTGATATTTGCCCTGGCGGCCTTTTTCTCCAAGGACTTTCTATTTCACGACCTGATCCTGGGTCCTTCACGCCCCGACTTCTGGACGTACCGGATGTTCTGCCAGGTGGGGGAATGGCTGCACGCGCCCAGCCTGTGCATCGATAAAATTGGCTTTGTCATTCAGAACCGTGAAATGAGCGGGCAGCTGACCATGCACATCAGTACCTCCTTTATTGTGGGCCTGGTGCTGGGCTTTCCGTATTTGTTCTGGGAGCTGTGGCGCTTTATTAAGCCCGGTCTTTACCCGCATGAGCAGCAGAACTCGCAGGGGGCCGTATTCTTTGTCTCGGTGCTGTTTGCGTTGGGCCTGCTCTTTGGCTACTACATTGCGGCGCCCATGAGCATCAACTTTCTGGCGGGCTACGTGGTAGATGCTACCATTGAAAACCAGATTGACATGCAAAGCTACCTGAGCACACTCACGACCATGTCGTTATCGTGTGCTTTTGTGTTTGAGCTGCCCATGATTGTGTTCTTCCTGGCCAAAGCTGGTTTGATAACGCCCGAAATCATGCGCGTGTACCGCAAGCACGCCATTGTGGTTATTCTGGTTATTGCGGCCATCATCACGCCTCCCGATGTATCGGCCCAGATTATCGTGACCATTCCTATCATTCTGCTCTATGAGCTGAGTATTAACATTGCCCGGGTAGTAGGCCGCAACCGCACTGCTTCCCTGAACGCACAACTAACTGAAAACAAAGGCATAGCATAGCTCCTGATACGGAACAAGAAATGTGCTGATGAGCTTTACCACTAGCTGCGTCAGCACATTTTTTTGCCATCTGTACTACCTTCACTCCTCTCAACTCACTTTCCTAGCTCACTCACATGACGAAACTTGCCATTGGTTCCGACCACGCCGGCTTCGAGCAAAAGCAAATGCTGCTGCACTGGCTCCGCGACAACGGGTATGAGGTCCAGGATTTTGGCACCTACTCCGCCGACTCTGTGGACTACCCTGATTATGTGCATCCGCTAGCCTCGGCCGTGGAGCAGGGCGAGTTTGAGCTGGGCATTCTGCTGTGTGGCTCCGCCAACGGAGTGTGCATTACGGCTAATAAGCACCAGGGCATTCGGGCGGGGTTGGCCTGGGAACCGGAGGTAGCCACCCTGATTCGGCAGCACAACAACGCCAATATTGTGTGCATTCCGGCCCGCTTTGTAGATGCCGAAACAGCCCGCGCCATTACCAGCCAGTTTCTGAACACCGCTTTTGAAGGCGGCCGCCACCAGACTCGCATTGACAAGATAAGCTGCTAATTGCTAGCGCCATGCTAAGAGCGGGTTTGCGCTGCACCAGGACCTAGTGCAGCGCAAACCCGCTCTTTTATTTGCTTAAGCGGTACACACCGGGTGTATTCGTGGGCCGGTAGCGGCCAAAAATGTCTGGGATTTTGTATTGCAGTTCTGGTACTAGCCCGGCCTGGTCGATGAGGTATTGAGGCGGGTTGTTTTGGAAGTTGCGGGCCACCCGGAACACCGCATCGTACTCCTTCAGGTGGCCAAAATCGGCCTGCGCTAGGCGCCAGTCGAAGTACGGAGTAGCCAAGCGGTTCTGCACGTAGGGGCGCTGATCGGGACCTAGTACCAGTAGGCGCTGCCCCTGTAGAAAGGCATATTTGGGCTCCGGATTTATGGCATAGTTACCTTCTCCCGGAATCTGGATAACGGTTTCTAGGTGCAGCACCGACCGATACCGCACCACCACCACCAGCCCAATCACCACCAGCAGCAGCAGTTCCGGTACCCAGGCCCGCCGCCCTTTCTGCCACAGAAACAAGCTGAAATACGTGAGAGGTGGCAAAATAAGCACCAACGTGCCGGTAGCCATGCCGCGGCCGGCAGCTCCAATGGCCACCGCCACCACCAGCCAAATCAGCATCAGCTGCTGAAACTTGATCTGGAACACAAGTCCGAGGGAGGTAGTGAAGCTGCGCACTAGGCCTAGCACCAGCAGCAACCCCGGCAAAATCAGTAGGCGCAGCAGCACCCATAGCGGCAGCCCATCGGTTTCGGTTACTAAGCCGCGCAAGGTGGGCTGCAGATGAAACTGAGCAAAACCCGGCAACGACTCCGTGTACAGAAAGAACGTAGCCACCACTGCATACGGAAACAAAAAGCCGCAAACCAGCAGCAAAAAGCTCCTAAACGAGTTGGCCGCGAAGATAATAACGGCAAACAAGCCCACCAACAGAAATAACGCCAGCGGCAGGTAGCACAGCGCCGCTACCCCAATCAGAAAGCCGGCCCGGAACAGCCGCCGGTTATCGTAGCCCTCGCGGGAGGTAGGCAGCAAGGCGCTCAGGGCCGCAATCAGAAACGAATGGCCCAGCAGCAGCGGCGACAACGCATCTAGCTCGGAGGTGAGGCTGCCGAGCAGCAGGTACGTGAGTGCGCCCACGTAACCGCGCTCCGGGTGCACATCGGCCCGGTTGAGCACAAAGTTGAAGCGCAAGGCCTGAAAAATCAGCAGAGCCAGAGCCAGCAAGCGGTACAGCCACAATGGCCGGGCACTTACTAGGTCTAAGGCGCCATAAAACGCGGCGGCCAGCGGCGCCATGCTATCATAAATATCCTGGTACAGGAGGGCGCCCTCCTGCAGCCGCTCGCCTACCAGCAGGGCCCGAAGCTCAGCGGGCGTAAGCGGAATGCCCAGCCACAGCAGCGGAAGCCGCAGCGCCAGCAACAGCAGCAACAAGGCAAAAAGCCGGGTGGGCAGGGAGCTTTTGAAAAATTGCAGCAAGGCGAAATCAGCAGTTTAAAACGAAACAGACCCTAGCGCCGGAAAAACAAAGCGGCCTACTAGCCGGCAAATGTACGGTTCCGGCAAGGCCGCACCCAGCTTTCTGGCGTTAGCGTCCCTAGGTAATTACCTAATCATCTATTCCCTGCGTTACCTAATCACCCCAAACGGTATCTTTGTAAATTCTTATGGAAAGTAAACGACAGCAAAAAGTAGCTAGCCTGCTCCAACAGGAGTTGGCCGCCGTATTTCAACGCGACCTGCCCCACTTGTTTCCGGGGTTGCCGCCGGGCATCAGCCTGATTCGCGTTTCCCCCGATTTGGGCATTGCCCGCGTGTACCTGAGCCTGTTGGTGATGGCCAAGGATACCAGCGGCGAGGACCTGCTGCTGCTAGTGAAAGACAACCAGAAAGGTATTCGGCAGGCATTGGCCAAGCGCGTGCGCCAGCAGTTGCGCATCGTACCGGACCTAGTCTTTTTCCTGGATGACTCAGCGGCGTACGCGGCCCACATGGACAAGATATTCGGCGACATTCACATTCCGCCTACCCCTAGCGAAGGCGACGACGCCACTCAAGGCGGCCCGGAGGGCGGTGCGCCCAAGCGGCCCAAGCTGTTCGCCGACGAAGACGAATAGCCAAGGTGAAATGGTGCGCTTGTAACGTTGCGAAAGGCGGTCTGCTTGTATACCGGACCTGTTCTCAATACTTCATCAAGCCACAGTTTCACAACCTCACAACTTCACAATCTCACCCCTTTGTACTACGACCCGATTAAGAAGTCGCTCGGCGAAGTATTTAACCGTACGCCGTGGCTCCGCCGCCTCTTCTACCACCTGCTCGATTTGCTCCTGCTCCGGACCTGGCACGTGCACCGCGAGCTACGCCAGTGGGCCAAAGGCCGCACCGATGCCGCCACCAGCATTCTGGATGCCGGCTCCGGCTACGGGCAGTACACTTACTGGATGTCGGGCCTGAGCAAGAAGTGGGAGATTCTGGCCGTGGATGTGAAGGATGAGCAGGTAGCCGACTCCAACCGCTTCTTCCGCCAAATCGGCCGTACCAACGCCCAGTTTGCCGTGCAAGATCTTGTGCTGTACCAGCAGCCCAACACCTTCGATTTGGCCCTGTCGGTGGATGTGATGGAGCATATTCTGGAAGATGTGGAGGTGTTCCGCAACATTCACGCCTCGCTCAAAGACGGCGGCATGCTGCTCATCTCCACCCCTTCAGACCAGGGCGGCTCCGATGTGCACTCCGATGGCGAAACCTCCTTCATTGAGGAGCACGTGCGCGATGGCTACAACATCCACGAAATTCAGCAGAAACTGCGTACAGCAGGCTTCGAGCGCATTGAGGCGCAGTATAGTTATGGGGAGCCGGGCCAAATATCCTGGCGGCTGAGCATGAAGTACCCCATCCTGATGCTGGGCTACTCCAAGTGGTTTTTTGTGCTGCTGCCCTTCTATTACCTCGTTACGTTCCCGTTCTGTTTGCTCCTAAACTGGTTCGATGCCAACACCAAGCACGATTCGGGCACTGGCCTGATTGTGAAGGCCTGGAAATAGACCTTTTGCGCCCGGCGGCGTATCTTGGCTGCTGATTAACCTACCAATTTTCGTTATTACGCCCTTTCACTAGCTCCACCCCGCGCCCCGCACGTGAACGTACCTTTGCTCATTGCCCGGCGTTATTTTCTTTCGAAGAAGAAGCGCAACATCATCAGCATTATCTCCAACATCTCCATGGTGGGCGTGGCCGTGGGGACGATGGCGCTGATTATTGTGCTTTCCGTGTTCAACGGCCTCGAGGACCTAGTGCGGAGTTTGTACGGCAAGTCTGATTCGGATTTGCTGATCACGGCTGTGCAGGGCAAGTCGTTTCCGGTTGATGCGCGCCTACTAGCTAAGTTGCGGGCCACGGCGGGGGTAGGCATTATCACAGAGGTGATTGAAGACAACGCCCTGCTGCAGTACCGCGACCGGCAGATGGTAGTGAAGATGAAAGGCGTTTCCGACAACTACTACAAGCAAAGCAACATCGACTCGGCCATTGTGGATGGCAACCACGATTTGCACCGCGACGGGCTGGATTATGCCTTACTAGGAGCCGGTGTCCAGCACGAGCTCAGCATCACGCTCGACAACCGGTTTTCGCCTATGCGCTTGCTGTACCCGCGTAACACGGGCCGCAAAACGCTGAGCATGAACCCAGAAACTGCCTTTACGGAGCAGAACATCCTGGCGGGCGGTGTATTTCTGATTGAGCAGCACATCGACGACAGCTATGTGTTTGTGCCCCTGGAGTTTGCCCAACAGCTGCTGCGCTACGAAAACCGCCGTACTGCCCTCGAGGTAAAGGTGAAACCCGGCCGCGACATTGCGCAGGTAAAGGACGAGCTCAAACAGGAGCTAGGCAAGACATTTAAAGTCCTGGATTCTGACGAGCAGCACGTTAGCCTGCTCAAAGCCATTAAGGTGGAGAAGATGTTTGTGTTCATCACCTTCGCCTTCATCCTGCTTATCGCCAGCATCAACATCTTCTTTTCGCTTTCCATGCTGGTCATTGATAAGCGCAAAGACATTGCGGTTCTGATGGCCATGGGGGCTAGTACGCGCACGATCCGCAATATATTTCTGCTTGAGGGCGCTATTGTGGCCCAAGTGGGCGCCATTACCGGGTTGGTGCTGGGCGTGGGTATCTGCTGGATTCAGCAAACCTTCCATGTTGTAAGCATGGGCATGGCTACTAGCGTCGTAGATTCCTACCCCGTCAAGATGCAGTTCGCCGATGTAATGCTTACGGGCCTGGCTATCGTCTTTATCACCATTGCCGTATCCATCCGGCCAGCGCTGAATGCCTCGCGCCTCGACTTGCGGGAAAACTTGTAGGCTACTACCGAAAATTTACTTCCGGATTGTATAGAGCGCTCTGCCAGCCCATGTTGGGCTAGTCGGGCGCTTTCTCGGTTTACTATAGGCCCAGCTCTACGCGCTTACTTACTGTTAAGCCTACGTTCAGTTGACACATAAAAAGATCCTATAACTTTCGGAAGAAATGCCGGTTACCTTCATATACCTCAAAGGTTAGTTCGACCTACATTTTAACATTGTTCATCTTTATAATGTAACTATTCTTGGAATGAATTTTACTTTTCGATAAATAAATATCAATTTAGCATTTGTTCTTACTTTCGAAGCTGCACTATAGTAACCGACTATGAAGGTTTCCACTTCACAGCCCTTTCAAATCGTCTATTCTCTGCTTGAGCACGAGTATCTTGGTTATCTGTTTGAATCGTATGTAGTGCAGCGCAACCAACGCGGTCAGCTCACACTGCAGCACCAGACAGTATCGGCCAAGAACGCGCCTGAGTTTGCGGACGGTCTGGACGTGGTAGACTTTGAGCTGGTGGCTCTCACAGACCAGATCCAACAGGATGCGGTTATTAAGGAGTTCTGGTCGAAGAAGACTACTCCGGCTGAGTTTTTCCTTAAGATTTACGACCCGGAGAAAGGCGACAAAGCCTTGCAGGAAGCCATTTGCCTGTATGTGCAGGAGCGGATGGGCCAGATCCTGAACCGGCTGCAGGGGAAGAATGTGTTCATTATGGGCAAGGACGGTGAGCCGACATGGCGCGAAATAATGGTAGCACCGGAGCGGGCTTCGGTGCTTTTTCATTTTCGGCGCAACGAGGACAGCACGCATTATTTCCCCACCATTCAGTACAAGGGCCAGAAGCTTGAATTTCAGTACAAAAACGCCGTAATCGTTTGCGAACAACCGGCGTGGCTGCTGGTAGACGATGTGCTGCACAACTTCCTGAACGATGTGGACGGCAAAAAGATCAAGCCCTTCCTTAACAAGAAGTTCATTGTAATTCCGCGCCAGGTAGAGGACAGCTACTTTCAGCGCTTTGTGGCCCCGCTAGTAGAGTCGTTTGATGTGCACGCCCGCGGCTTTGATATTCGCTCGGAACGCTACATTGCCCGCCCCCAACTCACGTTTTCTGATGTACCCGGGGTTAGCGTAGCGGCAGCACCTAGTACGCCCAGAGGCGCTACGGCAAGCAACGGCCGGCGTGGCAGCACGGCCACCCTAGAAGCCCCCGATTCGGATCTGATCCATTTCGACTTGAGCTTCCGCTACGGCGACCACACCGTGCACACAGCCTACGATAAGCGCGTGTGCGTGAAGCTGGAAAAGCAGGAAGACACCTACATCTTCCACCGCCTCATTCGCAATCTTGATAGGGAGCAGGAGATTATTACGGAGCTGCGCGACCGGGCCTTGGAAGTTCGGAATGGCCGCGCCATTCTGGAGCGGGCCACCGCCTTCCGCTGGCTGCACAACCACGCCGATGAGCTGGTGCGCCTAGGCTTCACGGTGCAACAAAGCCTCACCTCGGGCAAAGACTACTTTATTGGGGCCATTACAGCCCAGGTAGGCATCACGGAATCCAACGACTGGTTTGATGTGCACGGCATTGTGCATTTCGGAGAGTTTGCCGTGCCCTTCATCAAGCTGCGGCCTTACATTCTCAACAAGCGCCACGAGTTCCGCCTGCCGAACGGGCAAATTGCCATCATCCCGGAGGAGTGGTTTACCCAGTATCTGGAGCTGTTTGCCTTTGTAGAGGAGCACCACCAGATGCTTACGCTGCGCAAGCACCACTTAGCACTGGTTTCTGACTTACAGAATGGCAACTTGGCCACGGTGGTGATGAGCCGAAAGCTGGAAAAACTGCGCGAGTTTGAGGCTGTGGAAGACCGGCCCTTACCCGCGGGTTTCCGCGGCGAGCTGCGCCCCTACCAGAAGGCGGGCTACAACTGGCTGCATTTTGTGCAGGACTACCACTTTGGCGGCTGCTTGGCCGATGACATGGGCCTAGGGAAAACCGTGCAAACGCTGGCCATGCTGTTGCAACGCAAGGAAAGTGGTGCCGCCAAAGGCGCCGCGTCCTTGCTGGTAATGCCAACCTCCTTGGTGTACAACTGGATGACGGAGGCGTTTAAGTTTACGCCCAACCTGCGCCTACTCATTTACACCGGCACTTACCGCGACAAAAACGTGGAGCAGTTCGCTGAGTATGATGTGGTGCTGACGTCGTATGGTATTGTGCGCCTGGATGCCGAATTGCTCAAGACGTACAAGTTCGATTATGTGATTCTGGATGAGTCGCAGGCCATTAAGAACCCTAGCTCTACTACCTCCCAGGCCGTACGGGGGCTGCACTCGCGCCACCGCCTCATCCTGACGGGTACGCCCGTAGAGAACAGCACCATGGACCTATGGTCGCAGATGTCGTTTATCAACCCCGGGCTGCTGGGGAGCCAGTCGTTTTTCCGCAAGGAGTTTCTGAAGCCGATTGAAAAGGGCAAGGACGAGCTGAAAACCAAGCGCCTCCACGCACTTATCAAGCCCTTTATCCTGCGCCGCCACAAGGCCCAGGTGGCCACGGAGCTGCCCGAAAAGATTGAAAACCTGAGCTACTGCCCCATGACAGAGGAGCAGCAGCATTGCTACGAGGAAACCAAGAGCTTCTACCGCAATAAGATTCTGCAAAGCATAGAGGAGCACGGCACGGCCAGTACGCAGTTTATGCTGCTGCAGGGCCTCACCAAGCTCCGCCAAATTGCCAACCACCCCCGCATGGCCGATGCGGAGTATGAGCATGAGTCGGGCAAGCTGCGGGAGGTAATCCGGATGATCAAGAGCGTGGTTTCAGAAGGTCACAAAGTACTGGTGTTTAGCCAGTTTGTGAAGCACCTGGATATTGTGCGCGCCTCCCTGGATGAACGCCAGATTGAGTACGCGTACCTCGATGGGAACACCCGCGACCGGCACAAGGAGGTTACTAGGTTCCAGGAAACCGAAGACCTGCGCGTGTTCCTGATTTCGCTGAAAGCGGGCGGCGTAGGCCTCAACCTCACGGCCGCTGACTACGTGTTTATCCTCGACCCGTGGTGGAACCCCGCCGTGGAGGCCCAGGCCGTTGACCGGGCCCACCGTATTGGGCAGCAGCGCACGGTATTCACGTATAAGTTCATCACCCAGAACACGGTAGAGGAAAAAATACTAGCCCTCCAGAACAAGAAAATCCAGCTGGTCACGGACCTCATCACCACCGATGAGGCCATCATCAAGAGCCTGACCAAGGAGGATATTGAGGAGCTGCTGGGGTAGCGGTGGGCTGCTCAGAAAGGCATAGTTCGTGCGCTGACGTTATTTCAAACAGAAGGACCATGCTGAGCTTGCCGAAGCTTCACGCCAGGCAGCTTGGTAGCGCTTGAATACATAGAACTAACCGCCGCAATAGCTACTCCGAAGAAGCTGGCGTAGTAGCAGGTCTGGAGTACTCGCGGCCGATAGGTAAGCACTTCCGGCTAGGCCTGCGGGCACGCAGCTACTATCTCGTTTCGGTCACTATTTTTAAGATGGGTACGCCTGCTCCAACGCTCACGTACCCTTTTTAGGGTAGGAGCCGCTTTACTGAATAAGGCGGGTTCCGTCGCAGTTGTAGGGGCACTTTTCGTAGCTTCTAGCTACCAGTGTAGCGTCGGAAAGGTGGGCTTTGGTGTTGATAATGTCCACGCCCTGCTTATCAACTCCGACCACTGCAATGCCATGAAAGCCCTCATCGTCTAGGGTGCGGTAAATCCGGATGCCGTAGCAGTCAGTGGTCTGCTTAATGGTCTCGATGACCTTGATGTTGCAGTAGTTGGAGCTGGTATTGTCCTTGTACCTCTTCTTGTATTTTTTGGCCAGCTTCGTGGCTTCCGACACGGAAATTGGTTGGCCGGCATCGGGGTCAAAATGGTCGGTGAAGCGTTTGCCCACGTCGCCTCTGAAATACCTTTTCGGCTTAGAGTGCCCTTGTTTGCGTGAGCTCAGGAAATACACTGCACCGGCCAACAACAGGCCAGCGCCAACGAGGGCGTTTGGGTTTTTCATGGCAGAAAAATGGGTAATGATATACCAGCTACTCTTGGCCGCAAAGCACTAATACATAAATATATAGATATTATTTTGGATATAAGAGAAAATTCAAAGAGCCCTTCCTTCGTATCTTCACTAAGGACTACTACTCTATCTGCATGAAGCAGAGGCAATGGGCGCCAGTAGCGAAAACAAAGAGCCTACTGCGGAGGTACTAGGGCATATGCATTTCACTCTGAGTACCCACGTAGCCGCACCACCAACGCAAGTATGGACCGGCTTTACTAGGGAGCTGTTTCTGGCCTTAGCGCCTCCGTTTCCACCGTTTCGGTTGCTGCGCTTTGATGGCTGCCACCGCGGCGACGAGGTGCATATTGAGCTCGGCGCCGGTCCGGCCCGCTTCCACTGGACCTCCCTTATCACCGACCATGGCACCACGCCAGATGGTACCTTTTACTTTGTAGACGAAGGCCAGAAGCTTCCGCCGCCGCTGCGCTACTGGCGGCACCGCCACCTCATGCAGCCGGCTCCCGGCGGCGGCACCTACATCACCGAAGACCTGGAGTACCGGACGGGACTGAAGGCGTTGGATGTGCTGCTTTACCCAGCTATATGGGCGCAATTTGCCTGGCGGCGGCCGATTTACCGGCGCTGGTTTGGGCAAGTTCAGGCGCGCTAGGCACCTAGTAAAATCAGGCTGGGGCAGCGCGAGCCCGACAGCTGCCGTATAGGGTGGCAATAAGCCGCGTATCTTGCTGATGCTCCCCGTTCTGATCGTATGCCTACATCTTCTACTCCTGCTGTCCGCCGTTTTCGGCTTTCTGTTGTATTGGCCGCGTTACTAGGCCTGCTTGTGGCCCAAGGTTGCCGCAGCACCCAGTCGGCGTATCGGTTTCAGCCTTCCGCGCCGGTAGTAGCAGCGCGCCCGGTTCCGTCTGGGCCGGTAGCCACTGTGCCGGCTTCAGTTGCAGATTCCGATAAAGCAGCGGCAGTATTCCCTAGGCCTCAGCAACAGCCAAAGCGCCGACAGCTGCGGCAAGAGGCGCGCCGGGCGCTTACGCAGGCACCAGCCACCGCAGTAGCACTAGCCAAACGAAGCCTGCAACCTGGCCACCACAACACGCAAGCACTGCAACGAGCAGCTGGGCCCAAGCGCACAACTGAAGTAGGCTTGGGCACAACCGTTCTGGGCGTGCTAGGGCTGGTTGTGCTACCGGTCTCGCTGATTGGGCTCCTGATTTGGGGCGGACCGGTGTGGGCCGTGCTGGCTGGGCTATCGGCTATTGCCATTCTGGTAGCGTATCTGGACCCGTTTGAGTAACTGACTGGGTATGGCAGCAGCTACAAATTCAGTGGGCCAACGGATAGGAAAAATTAGGAGGCTACCTTTGTAGTCCATTTTCCTAATGCCCCGTTGCCATGACCGCCACTATCACGCTCAAACCTGGTAAAGACCAGTCTCTTCGTCGCTTGCACCCGTGGGTGTTTTCCGGGGCCATTGCCCGGATGCAGGGCGAGGTAGTAGAAGGCGAAGTGGTGATGGTGCAGGCCCACAACGGCGAGGTGCTGGGCGTGGGCCACTACGCGCCCGGCTCCATTGCGGTACGCATGCTCGGCTTCGGGCCCGAGGCACCACTGCCCGATGCCGCTTTCTGGGAAGCGCGGCTGCGGAATGCCTTTCAGCTTCGGCAGGGCCTAGGGCTTACGGGCACGGGCAATACCAACGTGTACCGCCTCACCCACGCCGAAGGTGACGGTCTGCCCGGCCTTATTATCGACGTGTATGGCGATACGGCCGTGGTGCAGGCGCACAGCGCCGGCATGTACAAGGCCCGCCCACTTATTGCCGCTGCCCTGCAAGCCGTTATTCCGGGCCTGCGCGCTATTTATGATAAGAGTGCCGAAACGGTGCCCGCCAAGGCCGCGCCCGGTGCCCAAAATGGCTACCTCTTCGGGGAAAGCAGCGGGCAAGAGCACATTGTGCACGAGAACGGCCATCCCTTCGCGGTAGATTGGGAAACGGGCCAGAAAACTGGCTTCTTCATTGACCAGCGCGACAACCGCAGCCTGCTGGCCCGCTATGCCCCCGGCCGCCGCGTGCTCAACACCTTCTGCTACACCGGCGGCTTCAGCTCCTATGCCTTGGAGGCGGGCGCTGAGCTAGTGCATTCCGTTGACTCGAGCAAGAAAGCCATTGAACTCACGGAGCGCAACGCGGCTCTTACCGGCCTAGAAAGCAAGCACGCGGCCTACGCCGAGGATGTGTTCAGCTTCATGAAGCACAGCCAGGAACAATACGACCTCATCGTGCTCGACCCACCGGCGTTTGCCAAGCACCTCTCGGCGCGCCACAACGCCCTGATGGGCTATAAGCGCCTGAATGCGGCCGGCATCCGGCAGATTGCGCCCGGGGGCCTGCTGTTCACCTTCAGCTGCTCGCAGGTAGTTTCGGCGGAGCTATTTGAAGGAGCCGTGCTGGCCGCCGCTATTGAGGCCGGCCGCCCGGCCCGCATTCTGCACCGCCTCACCCAACCCGCCGACCATCCCGTCAGCCTTTTCCATCCGGAAGGTGAGTACCTGAAAGGGCTGGTGCTAGCTGTAGAGTAAGCAGCCGGAAGTAACCAAAAAGCCCGCCTGCCCAGCACGACTAGCCCCTCTTATCAAGGGAAGTCAACTGCTGGGCAGACGGGCTTTGGCTTGGTACCAGGCCTAGTAAAACCGAAGGCCGGTCTGCACCCCTAACAGGCAGACCGGCCCCGGAACTATCCATCCGGCCATTGAAGCCGAACGGGGTACGCGTGAACTACATTAGTGGGCGGCTACTGCTGAAACCTGGTTTGTTTCTCAGCCCCAGGTGGCAGTGTCATACGCTTATTTATACTGGTAATACCGCACGTAGTCCACCTGCATTTGCTGCGGGAAGGTGGTGGAAGCATCCGGGTTGCCATCGAAGTCACCGCCAACTGCCACGTTCAGAATCATGAAAAACGGGTTGTTGAACGGATAGGGACTAGCGGTAGTACCCGTGAAGGTAAAGTACGGTTCGGGGTTGCCGTCGAGGTAGAAGCGGGTCATGTTCTTGCTTCGCACCACGCTGAAAATGTGGAAGTCAGCCGACAAGTCGAAGTCCAGGTTCTTTTCCTCACCCTTCAGCTCGCGGGCGCCCGTGCTGTTGGCAAAGTGCACCGTGGAAAGCAACACCGTAGGCCGGCTACCGCGCAGCTCCATGATGTCGATTTCGCCGCACTTGGGCCAGTTGTTCTGGTCGATATCCGCACCTAGCATCCAGATGGCCGGCCATACGCCTTTGCCTTTAGGCACTTTGGCGCGCACATCAATGCGCCCGAACTGGAAGTTTTGCTTGCCCTTGGTAACCAACCGGGCCGAGGTATACCCGTTGCTGCCCGACTGCTGCCGACGCGCCTGAATGGTAAGATTACCACCGCTCAGGAAGCTGTTTTCGGTGGAGTTGGTATAGTTCTGCAGCTCATTGTTGCCCCAGCCCCAGCCGCCCAGCTCATACGACCATTTGGTCTGGTCGAGGGAGCCGCCGTCGAACTCATCGGCCCACTTCAGCTCGGTATACTGGCCGTAGTCGCGCGCTTCTTCATTGACCACCGGAGTAACTGGTGTGGGCGGCAACGGAGCCGGCACGTTCTTGGATTTGGATTCGGTGCAGGAGCTCAGGCTCAGCGCCATCAAAAAGGTGGCGCCGAGCTGTGCTTTCCGCACTCCAATCAGGAATTTATTTTTCATGAACTACAAACAGTACTGTACCCGAACAGTCGAGCTTTTCTTACTTCGCAACCATCTTAATGGTGAATACGGTTCCACCAGCTTGGCCGCTACCGGCCCGAATGGTCATCTTCTTGTCGTCAATGGAAAGAATCCGATATACACGCTCTGTAGGCGAAGCATCGGTGGCACCAATAAAGGAGCCTGCCTTCGACAATGTGAACTGGGCTAGCCCAGGACCTGCGGCTGGCCCGAATACGTAGGCCGAGGTGCCGGTTTCGGGTGCTTTGCAGGTGTAACCAGCTGCTGCCGAGAAGGTTTCAGCTAACGCATTGTAGCTGAACACATTGTTCGTCGAGAAGGTATATTCGTCGTCGGACTGGCAGGCAGGCAATTCGCCGGGTTTCACGCCGGGGAAGTAGGCTACGGGGTTAGCCTCAGTGCCTACGGTAATAGGAGCATCGGCGGCGTTGTCCAGCTTCCAGGTTTTGGAAGAACCACCCGTGAGCAGCAGCTTAATAGGAGCCGTCGCATCGAAGGGAGCCAGCGTGATGACGGTGCGGGTACCATCGGGGTTGGTACCGCGCAGGCGCAGCTTGGTGTCAGTGGCTTCCAGGATGTCGTAGGTCTTGTTCGAAACCGAGTCAGGCAGGCCGATGAAGGCGCCTTTGCCCTTCAGAATAATCTGACCTAGTCCGTTGCTGCTGGGCTTGTACACGAAGTTACCCGAGCGGTTCAGGGAGGTGCCACACGCACCGTTCTGGTACGTCTGGCCCGCGCTTTCGTAGTTGAGCGTGTAGCCGTTGCTGAACGAGAACTGGTCGTCAAGCTGGCAGCCGGGCAGGGTCGCGGAGGTAGAAAGTACCGCGCCGGTCGCCGACTCTTTCACAATGGAGCCTGCTGCATCAGCAATAGACCACACCCGGGTGCCGCTGCCGGCACAATCTACGAGCTTGCTGAAGGCGTTGTTGGTGCAGGCATCCGGAATCACCACGGCCTGCTTGGCCGAAATGCCCGTGCCGCCACGGCCCGCCGTAATCAGCTCCACCTGGTACGTGCCAGGGCGGATGTAGGTGTGCGTAACGGGGGAGCCGGAGGCGCGGGTGTTATCACCGAAGTTCCACTGGTACAAGAAACCATCCTGGCTGGTGCTGGTGAAGGTAACTACCGTGGGGTACTCGGTGGTGTTCACGGAGTAGGTGAAGCTGGCCTGAGGTACGGCGCCCTCCAGCTTGTAGTCGTCGCCTTCCTTTTCGCAGGAGGCGAGCAGCAGCGGAGCGGCCAGCAGGCCCAGCGCAGCAATGCGGGTAATATGATTCATGGGGAATTTGCGTGGGAAGTGAAGTGGGAAAGCTGGCCGGCTGGCTTACTACCCCCACCGAAGGTTTACACTAGGCGCGGGGGTAGTAAGCCGGCAGCCAAACCGCCAGACAAGGCAGAATTAGTATCCGGGGTTCTGAGTCAGGCCCGAGTTCACGTCGATTTCCGACTGCGGCACAGGCAGCACAATGTTGAAGGGTTTCACGCCCCGGTACTTCAGCAGTTCACCGGTGCGCTTCATGTCAAACCACCGGTCGTTTTCGAAGGCCAGCTCGTACTTGCGCTCGCGCCACACGGCCGTTTTGAAGGCATCGGCGCTCAGGCCCGAAAGGTCTTTGGCGCTGGCCGTGTTGATGGGCAGCCCGAAAGCCCGGCGGCGTACTTTGTTGATGGCTTCGTAGCCTTCCGCGGTGGGGCCGGCGGCCTCGGCCAGAATCAGGTACACTTCCGCTAGGCGCAGCACCGGAATGTTCAGCTCCGAGTCCCAGATGTTGGTATTGTTTTTACCCACAAACCACTTTTTCACGCCATAGCCGTTCGGGGAGCCGGGCAAGGAAGACGGCTGCACCCGGCCATCCGGATACGCGTCGCCGGGCTTCCAGATGGTCACGTCGCGGCGCAGGTCGCCGGGTTCGTAGCCCGCCACGAAATCGGGCTCCGGAATGTTAAAGCCGTAGCCGCCCTGGGGCACAATGCCCTGGCCGCGGGGGCCCATGAACTCGTTGCCCACAAAGCCCAATCCATCAAAGGTGTATTGGTTGCGGCCCGCTACGTACTGCACCTCAAACAACGACTCTTTGCCGTTCTCGGTGGCTACCTTGAAGTTGTCGCCGTAGTTATCCCAAAGGCTTTTACCGCTCTGCGAAATCACCTCGCGGGCCCGCTGCGCGGCGCCGGCCATGTTGCCCTGCGTGAGGTACACCTTGGCCAGCAGGCCGGTGGCAGCCCACTTGGTGGCCCGGCCAATGTCGTCGCCGCTGTACGAAGCCGGCAGGTTGCCAATGGCATCGGTCAGGTCCTTCACAATCAGCTCATACACCTGCGCGGCGGGCGTGCGGGGCACGTTCACCTCTTCCAGGGAGGTAGGAGGGGTAGTAAGCAACGGCACATCGCCGTAGGCGCGCACCAGGTCAAAGTAGTACTTGGCTCGCAGGAACTGGGCTTCGCCAATGCTGCGCTTCTGAATAGCGGCATCAATGCTCATGCCGGGTACCTTCTGCAGCACAATGTTGGCGCGGCCAATGCCAATGTAGCAGCCGCCCCACAGGCGGGTAATCAGGGGGTTGGTGGTCGGGATGTTGTAGAAATCGAGCTGTTGCTGCTCAATACCGTCGCCGCCGCCGCCGCCACCGGTCGTGGAAAGGTCGGAGCCGATATCACCGATGCCCCACAGCGCGTAGTTGTACTGCCCGCCCTTGCCTAGCTCGCTGTACACAGCGTTGGTGGCCTGAATGGCGTCCGTAGTGGTTTTGTAGAAGTTAGCGTCCGTAACCTGGTCGGTCGGCTCTTCGGAGAGGAATTCCTTGCCGCAGCTGGAAAGCAGGCCCAGCGTAAGCAGGAATGTACCGCAAGCGTATTTATTGAATAATGACATGGGAAGGCTGATTAAAGGTTAGAAGCCCAGATTGAGACCTACCAAGAACACGCGCGGCTGGGGATAAACGCCCAGGTCGACGCCACGGGAGCCCACCTCAGGGTCGTAGCCAGTGTATTTGGTCAGCGTCAGCAGGTTTTGGGCACTTGCGTACACGCGCAGCTGCTTGGCCGCCACGCGGTCGAGCAGGCCTTGCGGCAGGGTGTAGCCTAGCGTGAGCGTTTTGATGCGCAGGTAGGAGCCATCTTCGAGGAAGTAGCTGGACACGCGTAGGTTCTGGTTTGGGTCGCCGGCAATGGCGCGGGGCACATCGTTGCTGGTGCCTGGGCCGGTCCAGCGGCCTAGCACGCGGGTGCTGCCGCTGCTGTTGCCATACAGGGGGCTCTCCAGGATGTAGCGGTTCTGGTTGTAAATATCATTGCCCTGCGAGCCTTGCAGGAACATGTTCAAGTCAAAACCACCCCAGGTAACGGTGTTGTTGATGCCGTAAGTGAAGTCAGGGTTGGGGTTGCCGATGAACGTGCGGTCAGAGGCATTGATTATGCCGTCTGGCACGCCATCGGGGCCGCTCAGGTCCTTAAAGCGAATGTCGCCGGGGGCCGCGCCGTTTTGGGTGGCGTGGGCGTCAATATCTGCCTGCGTCTGGAACAGGCCATCGGCCACGTAGCCATAGAACGAGCCGAAAGGCTGGCCGGCATCGTAACGCACGATTACGCCGCTTAAGGCACCTAGTCCGTCATAGGGCTGGCCTACACCCAACGATTCGAGCTCGGTTTTGTACGCCGACACGTTCAGGGTAGTGGTCCAATTCAGGGCCTTGCCTGTTCCTTGTATATTGCGCGAGGTAAAGGAGAAGTCGATACCGCGGTTGTAGGCGTTGGCCGCGTTGCGGTTTACGGCCTCGTACGTACCTGACACCAGCGACACTGGCACCGGCGCAATCAGGTTGGGCGAGGTACGGTCGTAGAGGTCGATGGTGGCCTCGAAGCGGTTTTCCAAGAAGCCCAGGTCGATACCGATGTTCGTCTGGTTGTTGGTTTCCCAGCGCAACTGGTTATTCGCCAGGCGGGTAGGCGCCGCACCCGTCTGGATGGTGCCGTTCGGGCCAAATGGGTACTGAATCTGGGAGTTGATGGCGAAGAGGTAGGCGAAGCGGCCGGCATTGTTGGGGTTACCCACCTTGCCGTAGCCGGCGCGCAGCTTCAGGTTGCTGATGAAGCTGTTATCCTTCATGAAATCCTCCTCCGAAATCCGCCAGCCGGCCGATACGCCAGGGAAGAAGCCGAACTGCTCGCCGGGCTCGAAGCTACCCGAGCCATCGAGGCGGGCAATGGCCTGGAACAGGTACTTGCCGGCAAACTCGTAGTTAACCCGCGTGAAGTAGCTGGCCAGGTGCGAGGTAGGGTTGATGATACCGGCGTTGGCCAAAGATGTGTTCAGCGGGCCCGTATTGATTACCTGCAGATCATTGCGCAGGTAGCCCGTGCGGTACGCCTCTACGTTGCTGTAGTTAAACCACTGCGCCGACTGGCCCAACAGTACCGTTACCTGGTGCTTATCGCCGAACAGGTGGTCGTAGTTGAGGGTGTTTTCAATCAGGTAGCTCGGCGCATAGGAGGCCGTAGCCGAAGCACCCGCCAGGTTGTAGCGCGTGCTGTACACCTCATTGCCTACCCGCAGCTCCGGAATGGTGGGGCGGAAGGAATTAAAGTTGTCGAAGATGAAGTCGGCGCCCACGTTGGTACGGAAGCGCAGGCCTTTTACTGGCTCGAGTTCAGCGAAGAGGGTAGTAAGCGCCCGGTTGCGGGTGAAGCGCTGGTTGTTGAGGGTAGCCGCCACAATGGGGTTTTCCTCAATAAAGTTATCCTGCTGGCCGCGAGGCTCATAGTAGTAGCCATCGGGGCGGAACACCGGAATGATGGCCGGAATACGGAGCGTGTGCTGCACGGTGCCATACTCACCGCTGTTGCTGGTAATCTGCCGGTCGGAGAGGTGGGTGAGCGAGATGCTGTTGCCCAACTTCAAGACCTTATTCACTTGCACGTCACCGTTGGCCCGCAGCGTAAACCGCTCGAAGTTAGACCCCACGATGGTACCATCCTGCTGGAAGTAGCTACCCGACACCGCAAAGCGGGCTTTCTCGCTGCCGCCCGTGGCCGAAAGCGAGTAGTTCTGAATAGCCGCGCGGCGGAATACCTCATCCTGCCAGTCGGTGCCTTCGCCTAGGGCGGCGGGGTCGCGCAACCGGTCTACCACAATGGCGTCGCCGTTAGCCAAGCGGTTTTCGTTGTTAATAACGGCGTACTCTTGGGCGTTCAGTAGGCTCAGCTTGCGCCATACTTGCTGCACACCCCGGTAGGCATCTAGGTTGATGGTAGATGTACCCGCCTTGCCGCGCTTGGTCGTGATAATTACTACCCCGTTAGCGGCCCGCACCCCGTAGATAGCCGTGGCCGAAGCATCCTTCAGGATGTCAATGGTTTCGATATCGTTGGGGCTGATAGCGTTCAGCTGGTTTTCACCGCCTTCTGGCAGCGGAAAGCCATCCACTACATACAGCGGGTTGTTGTTGCCGGCGGAGGTAATGCCGCGCACCCGGATGGAAGTACCGGCGGCGCCGCCCGGTGCGCCCCCGTTTGAGGTTACCGTAACGCCAGCTGCCCGGCCTTGCAGGGCCTGGGTAGCGTCCGCCACGGGCTGAGAGGCAATTTCGCGCGCCGACACCGAAGATACGGCGCCCGTTACGCTGCCGCGCTCCTGTGTACCGTAGCCTACTACTACCACCTCGCTCAGGGCGCGGGTGTCTTCGGCCATGGTTATGTTCAGGCTGGTAGTAGCACCCGTGATGGGCACCTCACGGCGTGTAAAGCCTACGTAGCTGATAATCAGGGTAGAGTTGTCCGGGGCGTTCAGGGAGAAGCGGCCATCGGCATCCGTAGTAGTACCTATGGTGGTACCCTTCACGATGATGGTAACGCCCGGCAGTGGGTCGCCGTTGCCCTGGGTGATGCGGCCCGAAACCGGTACATCAGCCAGCACAGTACGGCTGCTGGCAAACGTTGTGCTGGCATCGGGGCCGGCAGCAGATGGAGCAGCCACCGCCGGAAGGGTGGGCAGCCCGCAGGCCGCCAGCCACATTGCCCGGCGCAGCGCCTGAGTGTAGAGGTGTTGATTCATGGGTTTGTGGGAATTGAGGGAAGTAAACGCTGATGCTTCATTAGCTACAAAACCGGCCGTTGGGGAGGCTCGGCTACCAGGCAAGCGTATGCAAAAAAGCAAGGGCAGCAGCTACTGAACGATGGCTTTAGGATACCAAAAAAGCTGCTGAACGAGGAGCGAAATCAGGTGTGCATCGGGGAAATCAAGCACACTACTTATGGATAGCAGAAGCAGGAAGTAGGTAGTCTCTTGCACAGCCCCCTAGCGACGGGGAGGAGGGCAAAGAAGACCGAAACGACTCAGGAACCTTACCTAGCACTTCCGGCTAAAGCTCGAGAAGTACAGTAAGGTAGGGGAGAATGCCCAAATATATCCGTCCGTGGTGAGGAAAAGCAATAGCAAAAACAGGCAATCAAGCCTGTTTAGGCGGTTTTTGACTTTACCACACACGTAGGCTATACACTTACCTCACACTTAAAAGAAGGAGATTATGCCCTGAATCAGCCAGTAGAGGAGTTACTACGCAAGGCTGGCAACACGTAAAAAACAATCAAAAAAACACTCCTCTTTCTTAACTTTCTTACACTTATAGCCATAGTAAGCTGTTACTCACTCACCGGTTGCAATGGCTATTCGCCATACAGGCACGGGGAAGGCTAGATCCAAGGCTAGCCTTCTACAATGCCAGAACCCTACCGCCGGAACTCACTTTGTGGGGAGTGTTTCCGTCGGAATTCACTAGGCGTACCGGCAGCCGCAACTGCTCCTGACGACGCGGCAAGGAGGCTATGCCGATACAGGAGGGTTGATGGCTGATAGGTACCTAGGGAGCTAGGCTTGGTTGGCAGTTTCTTCTGAAGTGGCTTCTTCGGGTTCGGCGCCGGTGGCGTCCAGCAGTACGTGTGTCCAGCCTTCGTTCTCGTCGAAATCGGGGGCGTAGCGGCGGCGGCGCATGGCTTCCAGTACTTTCTGGCTGAAGCTCCAGCAGGTACCCTGGCGCAGATCCAGCATCCTGGAAAGCTCCTGCGAAGAGTAATTGCCTTTGTGCGTGCAAATTAGGAACACGGCATAAAAGGCCTTGATAATCGAGAACTTACATTTTTGCAGCAGCGTGTAGGCCGTAGCCGACTCTACGTAGCGGCACTTGGTGCAGCGGCGGGAGTGGGGCTCGCGCCCATCACAGTACTTCTCATGGCCACATTTGCGGCATTGGTAGCCATCAGCCCATTTCAGGTTGGCCAGGTACACTAGGCACGCATCTTTATCCGGATAAATCTGGCTGAACTCGCCGAAATCAACCTCTTTGGAAAGCACCCGCGCCGTTTTTACCTCCTGTAAGTCGCGCTGCAGGTCTGTGTTTAGTTTCTCAATGGCCGCCGACTGCAGGGCCAGCAAGCCATTGGCGTGCAGCAGGTCGCGGTTCTGGGCGGCTATGGTATCGCTCTGCTGGCGCAGTTCCTCGGTGCGCTGGGCTACCAGGCTTTCGAGTTCGGAGTTGAGTTGGTCCTTCAGGTCTTGGTTGTGCTGGAGCTGCTCCACTAGCTGCTCCTGCACTTGGTGTTTTTTGCGCAACTGCTTCACCAGCTTGGCCTGGGCCCGGATGGTGGCGTCTTTTATGCTCTTTATTTTCTCGCCGAGGGCATAGGACAGTACCACCACCTCAATCACGAAGGCCACGTTCATGCTGTACACCGTGGCGGTGGTGGTGAACGTATTGATTCCTAGCTTTCTCAAGATAAGGAACACTACGCTTACGGCTACTAGAGCGTGGGCTAGCAGAAAGAAGCGTGCCGCCCGCTGTCCGCGCTGCCATACCCGGAAGGCAGCGTAGTACATCATGCCGTAGGGCAATAAGTAAAACCAGAACCCCCAGCCCGAGTTCAGCCACAGGCCGTCCATGAGCAGGCCCACCACGCTTAGCAGCACCACGCCGCGCAGCCAGGGGTCGTACTGGGGCAGGCGCTGGGCCGTATCGAGGAACTGCCGGGCGTAGTAACTGAACGTCAGCAGCAATAGAATTGGCGAGCCCGCAATAATCAGGGAATTTACCTCCGGCTTATCGGGCCACAAGTACTGAAACCCGAGGCCATCCTCAGAGAGAAACACTAGGCTGCAGCTGAGCACGTACAGCACGTAACGCAGGTAGGTTTGCTCGCCAATGAAGAGGTAGAGGCACAGGTTGTACACCACCATTATCAGCAGCACGCCATAAAAGCCCCCCAGCAGGCCGTATTCGGTCTGGAAGTGAACGGCCAGCACCTGCTCGGTACGCAGGCGGGACAGGAACGTAGTTTTGGAGGTAGACGTCAGGCGCAAGTAGTACGTCTGCGACTCGTTGGCCTGCAACGGCAGCTTGAACAGAAAGTTTTTGTAGGGAAACTTGCGGGTAGCCAGCGGTAAATCGGCGCCAGTGGTGATGGGCGTGGTGCTGTTATCTGGAAAGAACTGTACTCCGTTCAGGTGGGAGTCGAACATTTCCAGGTACCAATGCTGACTTAATGGGCCCTCGGCCTTTACTACCAGGCGCAGCCAATAGGCCGCCCCAATGTTGTCCATGGTGGTGGGCAAGGTGTTGCCAGGCCGGAACTGACGAGCTATGCCGGGTTGGCGCACGTCGGAGATAGTGAGCTGACCGGTAGGGTCTTCCAGCACACTATAGTAAGAAGGTTCAATAAACAGCTCCTCCAACTCAGCCCGAACCCGCAGTGTATCAGCAGGTTTAGCCTGAGCCGGGAAGCTGACCAACTGGATCAGGAACAGCAGGCTGCTCAGCGTCAGGAAAGATAACCAGGTAGCCCGACGCGGTGGGAAGTGGGAATTCACGAGCTTCATGGTGCTTCAAGGTAAGCAAAAGCAGGCGCCTTCTACTATTGGCCGCCCGCTCCGCCCGCGGCCGACGCTGGTACAAAGCGCAGCCAGGCCAGTTGCTGCACGGGTTCTTCTACCAGTACGCGCAGCGTATGCCGCCCGGCAGGTAGAGCAGGGGTAGTAAGGGAAACCGTAGACCAGGCAGTGCCCGCAGTAACAGTAGCTGAGCCCAACGGGAGCCCATCCAGCTGCAACGCCAACCGGCCCGGAGCTGCGCCTGGCTGCACGCGCATTTCCACGGTATAAGTACCGGCATTTGTTACTGTTACAGTATAGGCAAGCCACTCCGTACTAGCTATGTTATCAACCACAAACCCATTCGGAGCCTCCGTACCAGGGCTGATATCAACGCCATCGTTGCGGTAGGCGCCGCCTTGGTTGGTAGGAGCTAGGTTGCGGAAATCGGTGCGGGCCGAGTAGGTGTCGTGGTAGGCTACGCCGTCGCGGCCCAGGTCGTAGTCGGTGGCCAAGATGGTACCGGGCACGATAAGGGCCGCAAAAGGAGCCTGGGCGCCAGCAGGTTGCGTGAGAGCCGCTATGGCATCCCGGTTGGGCTGACAGTTAGCGAACTTGATGTTTTCCAGCAGGGTAGCGCGTCCTTCGGGCGTGAGAATACTGCCGTAGGGCTTGATGCGCAGCAGACTGGTACCAGCATCTACGCGCTTCACGTTCCAGTGGCACCAGCCAATGTTCTGGGCGTTAAGCCCCTGCACCGCTGCGGCAAACCATTCGTTGGAGTTTTCCCCGGTTTCGCCTACCCACACCGGCACCTGCCACCGGTCACGAAAAGCCACTAGATTGGTAATCAGGTTGATCTGGTTCGGGTTAGGGTCGGTTGCGTCAGCAGTATTGGGGCACCAGTAGCGGTGGGCGTTATAAACGAGGTTGGTTTTGTCTTTGATGGGAAGCTTGTCGGGCGTGAGGTTGGTGTATTCATTACCGTAGCCATTGCCTTCCACCATCACCAAGTGCTGGTCGTTTTGGGCGCGCACGGCGTTGATGAGCCGCGCATACAGCACCTGAAGCTCCTGATTATCAGCCGACATACCATTAGCGGCATTCAGGTTATGCGGCTCATTAATTAGGTCGTACATGGCAATGCGAGGCTCCTTGCGGTAGCGGGCCGCCAGCTTTTCCCACAGCCGCACCGTCATGTCCTGATAGAGCAGGCGGCCTTTGTCGTCCTGGCGCTTCCACAGGTCCAGAGGCTGGAAGTTGTCGTTGATGTTGCGGTCGGTGCCCTGGCCACCGGGCGCGGCGTGCAGGTCCAGAATCACATACATGCCGTTGGCGGCGCACCACTTCACTACCTCATCAATGAACCGAAACCCATCCAGGTTCTTGTCTACAAACAACTTATCGGCATCATACCACGTGCTTAAGCGCTGCACATACGCCGTTAGTTTCTGCTGATTCTGGGGCTCCCGAATTACCTCGGTGCGGGCGCGGCGATGCTCCGGGGTCAGGAATAAATCGTAGTGAAAGGGTAGCCGTACGGCGTTAAAGCCTTGTTTAGCAATAAATTCGATGTCGGCTTTGGTGATGAAGTTCTGGCGGTACCGGCGGTAAAAGTCCTCCATTTCGGCCTCTGGCATAGTTCGGAGTAAGCCCTGCTTGATGCGCCACTGGCTGTTGAGCGTATCGGTTTGCAGAATATAGCTTTCCTGGAGCAGCCACCCGCCCACGTTGAACCCGCGCAGCACTACCTCCCGGCCGTTTTCATCTATTGTTTTGGGCCCAGCGGCCCGCAGCCAACTCAACCGCGGAGTGGCGTGGGTAGCAAGCGCGCCCAGCAAGAGCAGCAGCACGAGAAAGGGGTGAGTACATCGGGCCTTGCTCCGGGGAGGTGGGAGCAGTGTGGGGCAGCAGCTCATCAGCGTAAACTATTAGAAACAAGTAGTTTATGTGGGCATCTGAAAGAAAAAAACAGGGCAAAGATGCTCCGCCCCGTTTCCGCTCTTTTTCACACCCAATAATTTGATTAGTAGTAACTACCAAGCCCTATATCCGCATCGTAGGAGCACTTTGCATTAAGGAAATCCGAAGGAACGGCACCTTGGTGCTCTTGCGCTACCTAATGCGTTGGCCTTAAAGCTCAACGGCCCAGCGCCAAAGCAGACCTAGCCACCAGATGAGGGGTTTGCGAATACTTGAAGGCTAGGGAAGAAGCAAAAACCTGGCGCGGCTGATGCGAGCCGAGTGGCGAGCAACCGAATAGGCGGCACCCCTATTTTCACGCGGGCAGAGAGGAGCTGCGACGTGGTGTGCTCTGATCAAATATAGGTGTACTAGTGCAAGAAAAACAAGCTGCAAACGGCCTCTGCGCGGCGTGAGCAGCGTTTTTACATTGTCGCACACTTGCCGCTATACACTTACAACACACGCAAAATTGCCTAGGCTCATCAACGGCATAAAGCTCGCCTGTGAGCTAGCGGCGGCTAAAAAACACGAGGAAAAGCCGGTGGATTCGGCAAATATTTTTAGCTGTCTGTCGTATTCGTTGCCCGGAGGCTCGCCCGGCAAACATTTACTGGCTTAAACTTGTGTTGGTGCGAGAAACAGCCCGTTCTTCGTACTGTTACCCCTTTACTATTTATTGCTGCCGCGCCCCGCGGCTTGTTTTATTTTTCTGCCGTGTCGCGTTCCAAATCTGCTGCTCCCAAACAACCCGTGGCCATAATCGGGGCTGGCATTGGGGGCATTGCCACTGCGGTGCGCTTGGCGGCGCACGGGCACCGCGTGACGGTGTTTGAAGCGCAAGAGTCGTTTGGGGGGAAAATGCACCAGCTGGAATTGCCCGGCGGCTACCGCTTTGATGGCGGCCCGTCGCTGTTCACCTTGCCGCACCTCGTGGATGAGCTGTTCCGGTTGGTGGGCCGCGAGCCACAGGACTACTTCCGCTACCAGCGCCTCGACCCCATTACGCAGTACTTTTTTGCCGATGGCACCCGCCTCACAGCCTGGGCCGACGCCCCCCGGTTTGCCCAGGAGGTAGAGGAGAAGCTAGGCGTGCCGGCCTCCGAGGTGCTGGCATTTCTGGGCCGCAGCGGCCGCGCCTACGAGGCCACGGCCGGTACGTTTCTGCAAAAGTCGCTGCACAAAGCCGGCACCTACCTCAGCCCCGAGGTACTGAAGGCGCTGGCAGCGCTGCCGCAGCTGGGCCTCACGAGCACCATGCACGAGCGCCACACTGCCGCCTTCGATGACCCGCGCCTGGTGCAGCTCTTCGACCGGTTTGCCACTTACAATGGCTCCGACCCCTATCAAGCCCCCGCTACCCTCAGCCTAATTCCGCATCTGGAGCATGGCCTAGGTGCCTATTACCCCGAAGGCGGCATCTATGCCATTGCGCAAAGCCTAGTGAAACTAGCCGAGGAGCTGGGCGTGCAGTTTCACTATCAGGAGCCAGTCCTGGAAATTCTGACCGCCGGCAAGCATGTAACCGGGGTGCGCACCGCCAAAGATGTATACGACTTCGGTGTGGTAGTCAGCAACATGGATGTGGTGCCAACGTACCGGCGCCTGCTTCCGCAGCAGCCTGCCCCGGAAAAAACGCTGAGCCAACCCAGGTCTTCTTCGGCGCTGATATTCTACTGGGGCATTGGGCGGCGCTTTCCGGAACTGGGCGTGCACAACATCTTTTTTTCCCGGGATTACAAGCGCGAGTTCGAGGCCATTTTCCAAGAGAAAACCATTTCCGACGACCCGACCGTGTACGTGAACATCACCTCGGGCCACACGCCTACCGATGCGCCTGAGGGCCACGAAAACTGGTTTGTGATGGTAAACGTACCACATGACCAAGGCCAGGACTGGGCCGCACTGGTAGCGCAAACCCGCCGGGCGGTGCTGGCCAGGGTCAGTGAGGCGCTGGGTACCGATGTGGGCAGCCTGATTCGGGCCGAGCACATCTGGGACCCGCCGGGAATTGAAGCACGCACGTCTTCGTTCGGGGGTGCGTTGTATGGAAGTTCCAGCAACAATGCGCTGGCAGCCTTCCTGCGCCACCCCAATTTTTCAGGACAGCTAGCCGGGCTGTACTTTTGCGGGGGCTCCGTACACCCGGGCGGCGGCATTCCACTGTGTTTGCTTTCAGCCCGTATTGTCTCTGATCTAGTTAAAAACTAAGCGCTGAAACATGATAGGGAGAGGCCGGAAGTTGATTTGTGCATAACCGGCCGGCTGCCTCCCTCTTATTGTTTGCTTTTTTCTCCCCTCATGACTGAACCAACTCAAGAAATGCCCCCAGTTACTACCCCGTCCAGCGAGGTGTACCGTCGGCGTTTGCGCTGGGCTCAGGGCATCTTGCTGCTGTTCCACGCCACGGGGCTGCTAGGCCTGGCTTTCTCCCAAGACCCCAGTTTTTTCCTGCAGTTCGTGCCGCTCAACCTGCTGCTGACGTTGGGCCTGCTGCTGGCGTTCCAGCCGCGCCGCACGGCCGCGTTCTGGAGCTTTTGCGTGGTGGTAATGGTAGCGGGCTTTTTCGTGGAGGTGGTAGGCGTGCGCACCGGCCTGCTGTTCGGGCACTATGAGTACGGCGCTACACTAGGCCCCAAGTGGCTAAACGTGCCTCTTATGATTGGCGTCAACTGGTTAATGCTGACGTACACGGCGGGTATTCTGGCCCGCTACCTGCCCATTCCTAACTTTTTGCGGGCCGTAGTGGCAGCCTTGCTACTGGTGGGCCTAGATGTGTGCCTGGAGCCGGTAGCGGTGCAGTATGATTTCTGGAGCTGGCAGTACGACATCATACCACTGCTGAACTTCAAAGGCTGGTTTGCAGTTAGTTTGATCCTGCAGGTATACTTCAACCGCGTCGATTTTGTGAAGCGTAACCCTCTGGTTCCGTTTGTGTACCTGGTGCAACTGCTGTTTTTCTTCGCGTTGGGTATGCTGGCGTAACTGCACTGCGGCGTTAGCTCACAGCCAAACGCGCCTCACTCAGAACCAGCCTAGTTTTATCCTTCCCATGGAAGAGCTTTTACACCATGAACTCCTGGACCGTGCCACCGCGCTTTTTTCGGCGGTAGGCGTGGGCATTTTGCACGATGAGCAGCTAGCCGCTGCTCTCGACCTGACCCCGCCGGCCTTCCGCGAGCTGTTCGGCAGCAAGGCCGCTGTGCTATGCTTGGTAACCCAGCGCAACACCAACCGGCAGCGCCAGGAGCACGAGCAGTTGTTCGCCCATCTGGCTACTCCGCTTGAGTGCTTGCTCGGGCTGCTTAATCACAGCCTGCAGGAACTGCGCCTGGCGCCTAACTACGACTACCATGTGGTACGCGAGCAGTATCCGGAAGCCTGGAAGCTGATGCAGGACTACATCAACGGGTACTCGTTTCCGCTCCTGACGCGCCTGATAGAGGCCTCGGTGCAGGAAGGCTACCTGCGGGCCGATCTGAACCCGCGCCTGATTGCGCATATCCTGCTTTCGCAGTTCAGTATGCTGCTCAACGACCAACTGTTTCCGCCGGCGCAAACCAACCTGGCCGAGGTATATCGCAACCTGTTCTTCCCGTACGTGCGCGGCCTGTGTACCGAGGCGGGTCTGCAGCTGGCAGCACACCATTTCGCTAAGCTTTAAGCCAATACACATCCTACTAAATCAAGAAAGCGGGCCCGAAAATCAGATAGATTTTCGGGCCCGCTTTCTTGGGGTTTGGGCAGCAACAGGACCTAGCTGATGGACACGCGCACTTTGGCAGTGTACTCGCGCAGGGCCGTTTTGAAGTCGGCACCGGTATCCTGCATGTGGTTGAGGATGAAGATGGCGGCAAACACGTGCGTGAGCTGCTCGCCTTCGTCTTCGCCTTCTACCTCAAAAGCTGGTGCTTTCTCTTCCAGAAGCGCTTCTTCGGCGGCAACTAGGCTTTCCAACGTCTGGGTTTCTACCAGGCGCTTGATCACGGGCATTTTCATGGCGGCGCAGGCTTAGTTGAGGCGAGAAATCAGGCTGGCTACGGCCTCTTCTTTGCTGGCGGCCACGGTATCTACCAACTCGCCGTTGCGGAACACGGCAAAGAATGGCAGGTTGGTTACGCTAGCTAGTTTGCGGGCCTCAGGGCTGGTTTCGGCGTTTACATCCAGGAAGGCAATGCCTTCGTTGGCTTCGGCCAGGCGCTTGAACTTAGGTGAAAACAGCCGGCAGTTACCGCACCAATCGGCGTAGTATTTCACCACTACTTTTTCGTTTTCCTGCAGTAGTTGTTGAAAATCAGCGTCGGTGGCTTTCGTTACGGACATTGTATGGGTTGTTGGTTTCAAAACGCAATCAGCAGATAAGAACGATTCTTATCTGCTGACAAAGGTAAAGCCCGAAACGGACAAAAAAGTTTGTTTTTGCTCTAATTCCGAGCTAACCAGCCGGATACAGCCAACCGTACTAGGCCCGCACTTGGTCCGAACCCTGCCAGATAACCCGCGTTCATCTACGTGTTTAAACTGCTGTACTGCATGCATGAGGCCGGAGCTAAACAGGCTTTACGCTTCAGCCAGACCTAGTGCGCACCAACCTATACCTCACTCTACCACAGCTTTTTACAGCGTGGCCTTTCTTCTTATGCAAACCATCGTTTTCTTCGGCGACTCGCTTACGGCTGGCTATCAGCTGCGGGCCAGCGACTCGTTTCCGTCCCGCATTCAGGAAAAAATCGACGCCCTTCGGCTTCCGTATAAAGCCCACAACTACGGCGTGAGCGGCGAAACTACCGCCGGCGGGCGCCAACGCATCGGCTCGGTGCTCAGCCGCTTTCCAACGATTGACGTGTTTGTGCTGGAATTGGGCGCTAATGATGGACTGCGGGGCATCCCGGTCCGCGAAACCACTCAAAACCTGCAGTTTATTCTGGATGAAGTGCGCCGTCAACACCCCGAGGCCCGCGTGGTGCTGGTAGGGTTGGAGTTCCCCTTCGACCTAGGGCCGCTGGCTACCTTGGGTGGCGGCCGCATGGGCCACTACGCCCAGGAGTTTAAGGCCTTGTTCCGGCTGCTGGCCGAGAAAAATGAGCTCGACTTTGTGCCCTTCTTGCTGCACGGTGTCATCGGGCAGCGGCACCTTAACCTGCCCGATGGCGTGCACCCCAACGCCGAAGGCCAGAAGATTCTGGCCAATAACGTGTGGGCCGTGCTGGAACGGGTTCTGACGCCGTAAGGACCTAACAACCTATCAAGTAACGAACAAAAGCCCGTTGAATTGAGCAAGCTGCTCAACCCAACGGGCTTTTTACTAGGCACCAAAGCGCCGTGAACCTACTTACGCCTTATACATCCGCTCGTAGTACTCCGTAGCCATGCGGTGCGACTCGAACTCGGGCTCTACCTCACGCATACCGGTTTTTACTACCTCCAGGAATTTCTCCGGCTGGTCGTAGTACAGCGGAATGATTTCGTTCTGGAGTACATCCAACAGGTTGGTGGCCTCGATGTCATCCTTCACGTGGTCGGGCTGGTTGATATCGGTGTGCTCCACAATGAAGCCGTTTTCGCCGTGGCGCACGAACTCCGGAATCCAGCCGTCGGCGATGCTCAAGCTGGCCGAGGCGTTCATGGCGGCCGTCATGCCGCTGGTGCCGGAAGCCTCGCGGGGGTAGCGCGGCGTGTTCAGCCAGATATCGGAACCCTTCTTGAGGGCCGCCGACAAGGCTAGCTCATACCCCGTCAGTACGGCGCAGTTGTTCAGGTTCTTGGTCTTCTCGATGATGCTGTTAAACAGACCGATAGCGCCAAAGTCTTTGGGATAGGGCTTACCCGCCCAAATTACTTGCACGGGGCGGCCAGCTTGGTTTACAATTTCCAGGAACCGCTCAAAGTGGCGCAGAATCAGGTCGGCGCGCTTGTAGCCGGCAAAGCGGCGGGCCCACACTACGGTCAGCACCTCAGGGTCGAGCAGCGTACCGGTTTGGTCCGCCACGATATCGAAGAGCTGCTTTTTCAGCTCGCGCTTGCGGGCCTTCAGGGCTGCGTCGTCGTTGGCTACTAACGCCTCGTGCAGGGGCTGGTCGCGCCAGTAGGTGCCGTTCTGTGAGTTGGTGATGGCAATAATCGGACTGATGCCCTGATAACCTCCCCACATGTCGTTGGCTACCTCGCCGTGCACCTTCGAAACGCCGTTCGAAATACGGGCAAAACGCAGCGCCGTGAGGGTGTAATTCAGGCGCTCATTTTCAATCAGACCTAGGCGACGCACTTCCTCCAAGGGCACGTGCCCGAAGAACGACATGTCGTGCAGCAGCTTTATAGGGTGCTCCTCGTTGCCGGCCAGCTCGGGCGTATGGGTCGTGAAAACCAGACGCTTCTTTACTTCCTCGAGGTTGCGACCGTGCTTGTCGTAGAGGTAAAACGCTAGGGGCAAGCCATGGCCTTCGTTGAGGTGGTAGATGTCGGTGTGGCGACCCAGCAAATCAAGCAGTTTGCCACCACCTACGCCCAGCAGAATGCTTTGGGCCACGCGGGCTGCCGTGTCGGCGTCGTAGAGGTGGTGCGAGATGGTACGCGAGAGGTAATCGTTCTCCGGAATGTCGGTGGTCAGGAAGAACATGGGCGCCGTCCCGAACGTGTCGGGGGCCAGGTACAGGGCCTTCACCAGCACCTGCGCGTTGTGAATTTCGATGGGGAACACCAGGCCGGTATCCTGCAGGAAGCTGTAGTGCTTCAGGCGGAAATCGGCGCGCATGCTCTGGTCTTCGTTGCGGCCCTGGTCGTAGTAGCCGAACGACCACAGGATGCTGATGCCCACTAGGTTCTGCTTGAGCTCATACACAGAGCGCATGTGGGAGCCGGCCAAAAAGCCGAGGCCGCCGGAGTAAGTTTTCAGCGCCTGATCCAGGGCGAATTCCATAGAAAAATAAGCAGCCGGAGTGCTGAACTCCGGTGCGGGGGTGTACATCTTCAGATCAAATGCCATAAAGCGCGGTGGGACTAGGGGTAAGAGAAGGCGGAACCTCCGCCAATACGAATGCGCGTACGAATCCGTACCCAAAAAAAGCGGAAAAGTGCGGACTGTGTAGGCCAAGGCGTAGCCAGAACCGCAAAATGCAAACCCGGCATTAGTAATAGACAAACAAGCATCATCTGGCCGGAGTTGGGGGCAGCCGCAACCCTAGGCTGCAAAGGGGCTCGAACCCCGGGGCTGAAGGGTGGTAAACGCTTCTACTCCTGTTGATATAGTAATAATTCCTTAACATTATCCTACCGTTGGCAGGATGCCCTTGCTGGTAGCTTTGCCCCGTTAAACACGCCCTTATCACCACTCCACAACCAAACCCTTTCCTATGCGCTACCCCTTGCGCTGGCTAGCAGCCTCCGTGCTGAGCCTCTCTGTTCTTGCCTGTGCCAAGCAGGAAAATTTTCCCTCGCCAGCGGCCATCAGTGCCACGGCCACCACGAACGTCAGCAGCGCCGGTTTCCCGGAGGGCTTTGAAGCTGGCACCAAAACAGCCTACACTACGGGCTCCGTTACCTTGGGCTCCGGCTCCTGGACCCTGAACGACGCACTGCTAGGCAACACCACCGCCGACCCCAAAACCGGCGCGCAATCGGTACGCATCCGGAACGTAGGCTCCCTCACTACCAACTTTAACTTGACCACCGGCGCAGGGGTAGTAACCGTGCAACACGCCGTGTACGGCACCGATGCCAGCTCGCAATGGGAACTGTGGGTAAGCCAGAACAGCGGCAGTACCTACACCAAAACCGGCAGCACCATCACCACCAGCAGCGCGGCCCTGAGCACGGCCTCCTTTACCGTGAACCTGAGCGGCAGCGTGCGCCTGCAAATCCGGAAGATTTCGGGTGGCACCAACCGCATCAACATTGATAACGTGACGGTGGAGCAGTACGGCGGCACCACCACGCCTCCAGCCACTGGCAGCAAGAAATTCCTGTTCGATGCCTCGCACGGGGAGCTGGCCGGCAACGCCGACTGGGTACTGGATGTAGACGCTGGCCTGACCCCACGCTACCCGTCGCCGGCCCAGAGCGGCATCACCAGCACCACCGCCGAAACCTACTGGACGGGAGCCGTGTCAGCGTGGGGCGTGGCCCTCGTGAAGCTCGGCCACAGCGTAGAGCAGCTGCCTACCGGCACGACCATCAGCTACGGCAACACCAGCAACCCGCAGGATTTGGCCAACTACAGCGTGTTTGTGGTAGATGAGCCGAACACGGTGTTCACGGCCGCCGAGAAAACGGCTATTCTGCAGTTTGTGCAGAACGGCGGCGGCCTGTTCATGATTTCGGACCACACTATTTCCGACCGCAACAACGACGGCTGGGACTCGCCCGAAATCTGGAACGACCTGATGCAGAACAACTCCGTGAAAGCCAACCCCTTCGGCTTCTCGGTAAACATGGACAACATTGTGGAGAACAGCACCAACGCGCTGGCTTCTACCACCAACACCATTATGAACGGCTCGCAAGGCAAAGTTTCGCAGCTTTCCTTCCACAACGGCGCGACCATGACGCTTTCGCCCACCGCCAACAGCACCGTGCAGGGCTTGATGTGGCGCACTTCTGCTACCCAGGGCAACAGCCTGGCCATGGCGGCCAGCAGCACCTTCGGTACGGGTCGCGTAGTTATCATCGGCGACTCTTCGCCGGCTGACGACGGCACCGGCTCGCCCGGCAACACCGTGTACGACGGCTGGAACGAGAACGTAAGCCACGCCCGCTTGCACCTCAACGCCTCCCTGTGGCTGGCTAAGCTGCAGTAAGTTGCGCTAGCGGTAGGGCCTAGGCACTTACCGCTACTAAACCCCAACGCCCCGTTGCTGGCCTCCGCCGGCGGCGGGGCTTTTTCGTGAACCAGCTTCAGCCTGAAACACTCATGAAACCGGCTTTTTGGCGAGATACGAAACAAGGCGAGGTACAACCGCATTTGCCATTTGAAATAAGCTATATCACCAAACCCATCAAGCAGGCACCAGAAATCCGTCAATACGTCACCATTCAGAGCGGCTTTAGCACTAGCGTTTCACGGCATGTGCTGCGTACCTTGCCAGCTCCGTTTCTGAATCCCACTCGCGTATGATTTCTACTCGTTTTCTGCCCCTGCTGGCGGGCGCGCTGCTCGCTACAACTAGCCCAGTACTCGCCGCTAAAGCTCCTGTTGTAACCGTTGCTAGCCCTGCTTCGGCTGCCAAGGCCGCTGGTATTCAGCGTATCGACCCCACGTTCTGGTGGGTAGGCATGAAAAACCCCAAGCTGCAGCTGCTGGTGCATGGCCCCGGCATTGCTAGCAGCACCGCTACCCTCAAGGCGTATGAAGGGGTATCGTTAGATGGCGTGCAGAAGCTGGAAAGCCCCAACTACTTGCTGCTTAACCTCACCATCAGCCCCACGGCCAAGCCGGGCAAGCTGCAGCTGGAGTTTAAAGGCGACAAGAAGCAGACCTACGCTTACGAGCTACGCCAGCGTACTACCCCCGGCGACAAGCAAAAGGTGCAGGGCCTCACCCAGCAGGACTTCATTTACTTCCTGATGCCGGACCGCTTCTCGAACGGCGACCCGAAAAACGACTTCATCAAAGGGATGCGTGCCCCCAAAGCGGCTCGCGACTCGATGTATGCGCGCCACGGCGGCGACCTGAAAGGCGTTGAAAATCACTTCGACTACTTCAAGAGCCTAGGCGTAACGGCCCTCTGGATGACGCCCGTCACGGAGAACGATATGCCCAAGGCCAGCTACCATGGCTACGCCCTCACCGATTACTACAACACCGACCGGCGCTACGGCACGACTGAGGAGTACAAGCAGTTTGTGGACAAGGCGCACCAAAACGGGTTTAAGGTGGTGCACGACGTAGTGCTTAACCACATGGGCTCCAAGAACTACCTGTTCCTGGACCAGCCCGCCAAAGACTGGTTCAACCAGTGGCCCAGCTTTACACGCAGCAACTACAACTCCCAGGCCCTGAATGACCCCTACGGCTCGGAGCTGGACCGCAAGCTTTACAACCGCGGCTGGTTTGACACCACCATGCCCGATGTAAACCAGAGCAACCCGCTGGTAGCTACCTACCTCATCCAGAATTTCCTGTGGTGGGTAGAGTACACCGGCCTCGATGCCTACCGCATCGATACCTACCCTTACTCCGATACCAAGTTCTTGATGCAGTGGGGCCAGGCCCTTACCGATGAGTATCCACAGCTGTTCATGTTCGGTGAGGCCTGGGTAGGCAGCACGGCCCAGCAGGCTTTCTTTGCCCGCAACATTTTCCAGCCTGTGGATGGCTTTAAGTCCAACCTGGCCTCGGTGTTCGATTTCCAGTCGCAGGGCGCGGTGCACGATGCGCTACGCGGCGACCAGCCCAATATGAACCGGATCTATGATGCCCTGCAAGGCGACTGGATGTACGAGGACGCGACCCGCAACGTGACGTTCCTCGATAACCACGACATGAGCCGGTTCTACTCTGTTATTGGGGAGGACTTTGCGAAGTACAAGCTGGGCGTGGCGTGGCTGCTTACTACCCGAGGCATTCCGCAGCTCTACTACGGCACGGAGGTGCTGATGAAGAACTTCTCGAACCCCGATGGTAAAGTGCGCGAGGACTTCCCCGGCGGTTTCCCCGGCGACAAGCAGAACTACTTCACGGCGGCAGGCCGTACGGGCCAGGCTGGCGAGGCCTTTACCTATCTGAGCACCCTAGCCAATTACCGCAAGGCGCACCCCGTGGTGGCTACCGGCAAGCTGATGCAGTTTATTCCGCAGGATGGCGTGTACACCTACTTCCGCTACAACGAGCAGGGTGAAACCGTTATGGTAATGCTGAACGGCAACAAGGAAGAGAAGACGGTGGACGGCGCCCGGTTTGTGGAGCGTACCAACGGCTTCACTTCTGGTACTGAAATAACTACCGGCGCCACCGTTTCGGATCTGAAGAGCTTCCGGATTCCGGGCCGCACGGCTTGGGTTATTGAGCTGAAGAAGTAAGATTAGCACGGGGCAGCGGGAACCACCGCCGCCCCGTGCCACTTATGCAGTACCACCCGGTTACGTATCTTCAGCTTAAATCTGCTAATCCTATGACCGACCTGACCGATCAAGTAGCCATTGTGACGGGAGCCAGCCGCGGTATTGGCCGCGCTACGGCGCTTTTGCTCGCCATGCAGGGCGCCAAAGTGGTAGCCGTAGCCCGCAGCTCCGAGGAGCTTAACGAACTCAACGCCAAAACCCAGGGCCTAGCCATTCCGGCGGATGTTTCGGATGAAGCCGATGCTGAGCTAGTTGTGACCGAAACCCTGAGCCGATTTGGCCGCCTCGATATCCTGATCTGCAACGCGGGCGTGGGCTCCTTTAACTTGCTCGAAAACTACGAGGCCGATGAGTGGGAACGGATGTTCAACGTCAATGTAAAGGGCACCTTTCTCATGTGCAAAGCCGTAGTGCCGCACCTGAAGGCGCAGGGCTCGGGCCACATTGTAGGCGTTGCTTCTGATGTAGCCAAGCGCACCTTCGAGCATGGCACCGTATACGGGGCCAGCAAGTTTGCGCAGGATGCCATGCTAGGCTCGTTGCGCAAGGAAGTGCGGCCCTTTGGCGTGAAAGTCAGCACGATATACCCCGGCCTGGTGGACACCTATTTCAATGAGTCGAAACCTGGCGGCCTGGACACCGAAAAAACGCACCTCAAACCCTCCGATGTAGCCCAAGCCATCCGCTACGTGCTGGAGGCACCGGCCCACGTGGTGGTAGATGAGCTGATGCTACACCCCTTAACGCAAGAGTGGTAATCTTTCAGTTGCCGGTTGCGAGCTGCCTGTTGCCCGCAAGTACTAGGTAGCCGGCATCCCGCAACCAACAACTGCTTACCTTACCTATCTATGAAACACCTGCTACTGCCTGCGGCGGCCCTTTCCCTGGGGTTAGCTTCGTTTTCTTTGTTTTCCCCGACTTCGCAACCTTCCGTGCCTGTGGCAGAAACCGCTTTCTCCTCGGACCCCAATACCACCGACGAACAACCCCAAGATCATAAGCTGGTAATTTACCAGATGATGACCCGCCTGTTCGGCAACAAAACGGCCGTGAACAAATCCTACGGCACGCTCCAGGAAAATGGCGTGGGAAAGTTCAACGACATCAGCAACACCGCCCTGCAAGCCATCCGGAAAATGGGCGCCTCACACGTGTGGTACACCGGCGTGATTGAGCACGCTACCATGACGGACTACACCAAGCACGGCATTGCCCTCGATGATGCCGATGTGGTAAAAGGCCGCGCCGGCTCACCCTACGCCATCAAGGACTATTATGATGTAGACCCCGACCTGGCCGTGGACGTGAAGAACCGGATGCAGGAGTTTGAGGCCCTAGTAAAGCGCACCCACGACAACAAGCTAAAAGTCATCATCGACTTTATTCCCAACCATGTAGCGCGCACCTATAAGTCGGATGCGCACCCGGTGGGCGTCGTGGATCTGGGCCAGAAGGATGATAAAACCAAGGCCTTCACACCCAATAATAACTTCTATTACCTGCCCGGCAAGTCATTTGTGGTGCCGGCCGGTTACAACCCACTTGGGCCGCTAAGCGGACCTAGGGAAGACAAGAAGTTTCAGGAAGTGCCCGCCAAAGCCACCGGCAACGACGTGTTTTCGGAGGCCCCGAGCGTGGATGACTGGTTTGAAACCATCAAGCTCAACTACGGCGTCGATTACCAGAACGGCCGGGCCAAGCATTTTGAGAAAACGCCCGACACGTGGCTGAAAATGCGCGACATCCTCATCTTCTGGACCAAGAAGAATGTAGATGGTTTCCGCTGCGACATGGCCGAAATGGTGCCGGTAGAGTTTTGGGCCTGGGTAATTCCGGAGTTGAAAAAGGTGAACCCCGACCTCATCTTTATTGGGGAAGCCTACGACGCCAAAACCTACAGGATGTACATCGAGCAGGGCCACTTCGACTACCTCTACGATAAGGTGGGCCTGTACGATGGCCTGCGCCGCCTGATGCGCGGCGAGGGCACCACTGAGGATATTACGAAGGTGTGGCGCGAAGAAAGCCGCGGGTTCTCGGGCCACATGCTGCGCTTCTTGGAAAACCACGACGAGCAACGTATTGCTAGCAAGGATTTTGCCGGCAACCCTCGCGCCGCCATCCCGGCCATGACGGTTTCGGCTACCCTAGCTACGGGCCCCGTGATGCTGTACTTTGGGCAGGATGTAGGCGAGCCTGCTCTGGCCTCCGAGGGTTTCTCAGGGGAGGACGGCCGCACCACCATCTTCGATTATTGGGGTGTGCCGGAACACCAGAAGTGGATGAACGGCGGCAAGTTTGATGGCGGCAAGCTCAGCCCCGAGCAAAAGCAGCTCCACGACTTTTACACGCGCCTGCTTACCCTCACCAGCCAGAGCGACGCCATCCGTAAGGGCCGCTTCTACGAGCTACAGGACGCCAACAACCTCGATGCCCAGTACAACCAGCGCCAGGTGTACACTTACCTGCGCTTTACCGACAAGCAGAAGCTGCTCATCGTGGCCAACTTCAGCCCCGATAAAACCTACAAGCCTACGCTCCAGATTCCGAAACAGGCCATGGAGCTGATGGGCCTGAACGCCGCCCAACGCTACACCTACACCGAACTGCTGAACCAAGCCCCGCCCGTGGAGTACCTGAACCTCACACTAGCCCCCCAGAGCGCCTACATCTTCGAAATCAAGCCTAAAAACTAATTCTCGAGCAGTGGCATTCGGCTTCGCGGTTTGCTTTCCTCTCTGATTTTCAACTTCCCACTTCTACATTCCTCCCTCCATGGCAACCAGCGTAGCGGCTACCCCCACTAGCACCCGCGAAAAACCCCGCCTCAGCTTCTGGCAAATCTGGAACATGAGCTTCGGCTTCCTCGGCATTCAGTTCGGCTTCGCGCTGCAAAACGCCAACGTCAGCCGCATTTTTGAAACCCTAGGCGGAACCGAAATTGCCTTGTATTGGCTGGCTGCCCCGCTAACTGGTATGCTGGTGCAGCCTATTATCGGGTACATGTCGGACCGGACCTGGAGCCCAAAGTGGGGACGCCGGCGCCCGTTTTTTCTGGTTGGGGCCATCCTGGCTTCATTTGCGCTGCTGGTGATGCCTAACGTATCGGCCCTCTGGATGGCGGTAGGCATGCTCTGGATCATGGACTCCAGCATCAATATCAGTATGGAGCCTTTCCGGGCTTTAGTTGGCGATTTACTACCCTCTGAACAGCGCACAACTGGCTTTGCTGCTCAAACCTTCTTTATCGGGGTGGGGGCCGTAGTAGCGTCTATGCTGCCTTGGATGTTTACTAACTGGTTCGGTATTGCCAATACGGCACCGGCCGGCCAGATTCCGCCGTCTGTGAAGTACGCTTTCTACATTGGGGGGGTAGTATTCTTCCTGGCCGTGCTCTGGACGGTGATGAACACCAAAGAGTACCCACCAGCCAACATGGCTGAGTTTGAAGAAGAAAAGCGCCGTACGGCAGGCTTCTGGAACGGCATCCGAGAGTCTTTCAAGGGCATAACCAACATGCCCAAAACGATGGCCCAGCTCGCCATTGTACAATTCTTCTCCTGGCTGGCGCTGTTTTCGATGTGGATTTACACAACTCCTGCCGTAACCAGCCACATTTACCATACCACGGATACTACCTCGAAGCTCTACAACGAAGGGGCTGACTGGGTAGGAGTATGCTTTGCGGTGTACAATGGTATTTCAGCCATTGCGGCCCTGCTGCTGCCTGTTATTGCTCGCGCCACAAGCCGCCGCGTTACGCACTTGCTTTGCCTAGTAGCCGGTGGCATTGGCCTGATTTCCATCTACTTTATTCAGGACCCTAAAATGCTGCTCGTGTCGATGATAGGGGTAGGTATTGCTTGGGCTTCTATTTTGAGCGTGCCATATGCGATGTTAGCCGGCGCCTTGCCCGCCAACAAAATGGGCTATTATATGGGCGTGTTTAACTTCTTCATCGTCATTCCGCAGGTAGTAGCTGGCTTGATCCTAGGCTTCTTTACCAAGTCGGTTTTTGGAGGTGAGTCGGTCTACACGCTCGTGCTGGGTGGCTGCTCCATGATCATCTCCGGTTTACTTACGCTTCGGGTAAATGATGCCGATGACATTCGCCTTCCTGCTGAGGGCACGGTATTGGCCACGCCGGCTGGAGCCTATGAAGCACCCGTAGAAACCGACCCGCGCCTGTAGCCCCCTTGATTATATCTAATTAAAAGAAGGCTCCTTCTACCTATAGAAGGGGCCTTTTGCGTTTTAGCAACTACGTATTTATACAAAAGTATAGTTTAGTAAAATCAGCATTTACCCGGCAACAACACCTAGCTGCACAGTCGTATTAGCTAGGTAAGCAGCTACGTTTCTATGTATTATGAAATTTGCGTGGCTTCCTCTTTTTACTGGTAGCCATATGACATTTCCGATCCTCTTTTTTGGGTTATTCTTCGGCATCTTTTTGCTGGTGTTGCTCCTGCTAGTGCTATCACGGCCAGTTTTACCAGAAACCAGCGCTCGGCCCCACGTGAGTATCCTAATTGCGGCCCGGAATGAGGAAACAACCATAATCCGTTGCCTCACGGCACTTACCAAACTGAATTATCCGGCCGAAAAGCTCGAAATCCTGATTGGCGACGATGCCTCTACCGACAACACGGCCGCCCTCATTGAGGCCTTTATTCAAGACAAGCCACAGTTTCGGTTGCTGTCTGTCCGGCACCAGCTTGGCTCGGCCCGGGGCAAAAGCAACGCGCTAGCGCACCTATGCCGCGCAGCCTCCACTGACTACCTGCTGTTCACCGATGCCGACATGGCCCTGCACCCCGATTGGGTGCAGACGATGCTGGCCGCAGCGCCCGAAGGCGTAGGTATCGTAACGGGCATCACCACGGCTGAAGGCACGCTTTTCGGGCGACTCCAAGGCCTCGACTGGCTATTTGGACTAAGCCTGATCAGAATACTGACGGATTTGCGCCTGCCCATTACGGCGGTGGGCAACAACATGCTGGTAACGCGGGCTGCCTATACCTCCATCGGGGGCTATGAGGCGCTGGCCTTTAGCATTACCGAGGACTTGCAGCTGTTTGAGAAGGTAGTAGCTCAGGGCTGGGGCTACCGCAACATTGTGACGCCTAGTGCTCTAGGTGTTTCGGTTGCGCAACCCACTGTGCGGCACTTACTGCAACAACGGAAACGCTGGATGAAAGGCGCGGTTCGGCTGCCCTGGCAGGTTGGTATACTGTTCAGCTCGTACGGGTTTTTCTACACGGTGCTGGGCTGGCCGGGGTTGCTGCCTGTTGGCACCCTAGTAACCTTGTATGCTGCCAAAGTGGCCTGCCAGACACTGTTCCTGGCCATTACCCTACGGCAGGCCGGGCATCGGGAAAAGCTGCACGTGTTGCTGCTGTATGATGTTTATCTGCTCTTTATGTCGTTAGCGGTGCTCACGTACACGTGGTGGCCCACTGGCATTCACTGGAAAGAGCGCCGGTACACTTGGGCCGAGGGGTAGGGGACAGACACTGCCCTAGTAGCCATGCGGGCGCGGCGGGCTGCAAACCGATATGCAAAGCAGAATCAGGCCGGGGCACCTGCCGGCTTGGTTGGTACTGGCTTTTCTTTAGCGGTACTAGGTTGCTCGCCAATAGAAGGCTAGCGCGAAAAAGTAGAGTAGGAAGCAGAGCACTCTTTTTTGGTGTGCAAAGCGGTAGGCACTAGGCACCATAGCTACGCAAACCATGTGGCACAGAAAACCCGGTTTAGCGAGTTGCAGGGCCTAGGGCTGGAAGTACAGCATTGTTATTTCAACAACTTTGCGGCAGATGTTGTGTTACTTTTCACAACGCAACCTGCCTAGCGTTGAAATTGTCTTTAGCCGTGTAACTTTCCACCCGTATTTCCTCATTTCTATTTTCCCATAATGACTCGCAACCACTTGTTGCTGCTGGGCCTGGGCGCCTCGCTTGCGTTCCAGCCTGCTCAGGCTCAGCAAAAAAAACCTACTACCAAACCCGCCACTGTTGCTAAAGCTCCTGCCGCTACCGCTGGCGGTGCCCGCTTGGTGGAGAAAGTAACCCGCAAAGGCTCGGAGCTGGTTATTCCGTACGAGAAGTACGTGCTGCCCAACGGCCTAACCGTGATAGTGCACGAAGACCACTCTGACCCACTAGTGCACGTAGACGTGACGTACCACGTAGGATCAGCCCGTGAGCAAATCGGTAAGTCGGGCTTTGCTCACTTCTTTGAGCACATGATGTTCCAGGGCTCCGATAACGTGGGCGACGAACAGCACTTTAAGCTCGTATCGGCCGCCGGTGGTACCCTCAACGGCACTACCAACCGCGACCGGACTAACTACTTTGAAACCGTACCAAGCAACCAGCTCGAAACGGCGCTGTGGCTGGAGGCTGACCGCATGGGCTTCCTGCTTGATGCCGTAACCCAGCAGAAATTTGAGGTGCAGCGCTCCACCGTGAAAAACGAGCGGGGCCAGAACTACGACAATCGCCCTTATGGCCTGGCTTCCGAGAACGTAGCCCGCACACTGTACCCCTACGGCCACCCCTATTCGTGGCTGACTATTGGCTACCTCGAAGACCTAGACCGCTCGAACGTAGACGACCTGAAGAACTTCTTCCTGCGCTGGTACGGCCCCAATAACGCTACCCTCACTGTGGGCGGCGATGTGAAGGCCCAGGATGTAGTGAAACTGGCTGAAAAATACTTCGGCCCCATCAGCAAAGGCCCGGCCGTAGCGGCCCAGAAGCTGGCAGCCCCCAAGCTGACGGCCGACCGCTACGTAAGCTACACGGACAACGTGCGCTTCCCGATGATGCAGGTGGTGTTCCCAACGGTTCCTAGCGGCCACCCCGATGAGTACGCCCTCGATGCTCTAGCCCAGATCATTGGTCAAGGCAAAAACTCGTTGCTCTACAAAAACCTTATTAAGCCTCAGCAGGCTATTCAGGCTCAGGCCTATAACAGCACCTCGGAGCTGGCCGGTGAGTTTACGATGGTAACCTTGCCCTTCCCCGGCAAAGGCCTCGACAGCCTTGAGGCGCAAGTACGCCGCACGCTGAAGGAATTTGAGCGCACGGGTGCCACCGCCGAGCAGGTGGCTCGCTTCAAGTCTAGCACCGAAGCACAGGTAGTAAATAGCCTGAGCAGCGTGAATGGCAAAGTAAGCCAGTTGGCCGCTAACCAAACGTTCTTTGGCAACCCCAATCGCCTGCCCCAAGAGCTAAAGCAGCTGCGCGCGGTAACGCCTGCCGAGGTAAACCGGGTGTACAATCAGTACATCAAGGGCAAGCCAGCTGTTATTTTGAGCGTATTGCCCAAAACGGGTGGTGCACCGGCCAAGGCCGATAATTACACCGTATCAAAAGAAGGCTACAAAGCGCCAAACTATGGCTATGAAGGCCTGACCTACGCTAAGGCAACCGATACCTTCGACCGGAGCAAGCAGCCAAAAGCAGGCACTAACCCCGTAGTACAGGTTCCGGCCGTATGGCAGGAGTCGTTCGGCAACGGCCTGCGCCTAATGGGCAGCCGCAACACCGAAATTCCGACGGTGACCATGCTGCTCACTATCCGCGGCGGCCACCGTTTGGAGCAGGCTATGCCAAACAAAGTAGGCGTGGCAGCTCTCACGGCTTCGTTGATGAACGAAGGCACGCAGAAGTACACGGCTGAGCAGTTTACCTCAGAGCTAGATAAGCTGGGCAGCAGCATCCGCGTATCGTCCGGCGACGACAACACGACGGTGTATGTGCAGAGCCTGACCAAAAACCTGCCTGCTACCATGAAGCTGCTGGAAGAGCGTCTACTCCGCCCACGCTTCGATGAGGCCGACTTCGCCCGGTTGAAAAAGCAGACGCTGGAGGGCATTGCCAACCAGAACACGCAGCCGGTAGTTATTGCCGACAAAACGTTTGCCCGCCTGGTGTATGGCCCGTCCAACATCATGAGCGTGCCTACCAGCGGTACGGCCTCTACCGTAACCGGCCTCACCCTGGATGATGTAAAGCAGTTCTATCAGCAGAACTACGCGCCAAACGTGAGCTACCTGGTAGCCGTGGGTGACGTAGACCAGAAGGCGCTGACCAGCCAGCTTGGCTTCCTGCAAAGCTGGGAGAAGAAAGGCGTGACCTTGCCAGCCGGCGAAAATGCCGCCCAGCCCGACAAAACGCGCATCTACTTCGTGAATAAGGACGGGGCCGCGCAGTCAGAAATTCGGGTGGGCTACCTCACTCCCCTGACCTATGATGCTACCGGCGACTTCTACCGCGCATACCTCTCGAACTATCTGTTGGGTGGTGCTTTCAACTCGCGCATCAACCTGAACCTGCGCGAAGACAAAGGCTACACCTACGGTGCCCGCTCGGGCTTCCAGGGCAGCCGCTACGTGGGTCCTTACACGGCGCAGGCCGGCGTGCGGGCTGATGCTACTGCCGCTTCGGTGAAGGAGTTCATGAAGGAAATCCAGAACTACCGCAACGGCATCACCGACGAGGAACTGCAGTTCCTGCAAGCTTCGGTGGGCCAGAACGATGCGCTACGCTACGAGACCGGCCAGCAGAAAGCCGCCTTCCTGGCGCGCTTGTTGGAGTACGATCTGTCGAAGGACTACGTGCAGCAGCAGAGCACCATTCTGAAAAACCTGAAGAAGGAAGAAGTGCAGGCCATAGCCCAGAAGTACCTGCCCGCTGACAACATGTACATCGTGGTAGTCGGCGACCGGGCCAAGGCTTTCCCGGGCCTGAATGAGCTAGGCTACGAAGTAGTAGAACTGGATGCCGATGGTGGCCGCGTGGCTGCCGCCGCTGCTCCCGCTGCTCCGGCTGCTGCCACCAGCGTTACCCCTGCTGCCGACACGGAAAAGATGAAAATCAAGACTAAGGACGCGAACGGCAAAAAGGAAAAGCGCAAAGCCAAGCAAGACAAAGACGACGCAAAGGCCAAAGCTGAGTAAGTAGCCTTTCTTCTAGATTCTTTAAAAAGTCCGGCTCCGGTGGAGCCGGACTTTTTTTGTTGGCGGCAAGCATCACAATACGTCAAGTTTGCGGTTACAGAAGGGGTAGTGGAACCTCTTGCCCAAGCTCCTGTGTCAGGTAGATGCAGCCGCCGGGCCGAAATCTGTATCTTTCCCAGGCCCGTATCAGGCAGCAAACCTATGGTAGTGGAGAAAGACCCCGCAACGACTCGGGCGCTGGACGATGTATTGGCCCGCCTCGATGCCTTTAAGCGCAAGTTTTATATAAGTCTGCTGGTGCGCGGGCTGCTGGTTACCGGCGGGCTGCTGCTCAGCCTTTTCCTGGTATTTAACCTACTCGAGTACTTCCTATACCTGCCTACTTGGGTGCGGGCCGGGTTGTTTTTCGGGTTTGTGGGCGGCGTAGTGTACGCCTTTGGGCGCTGGATCTGGCAGCCCCTATCAGCCCTGACCAACCTGCGCCGCATGCTTAGCGATGAGCAAGCTGCCCAACGAGTAGGGGAGCTATTCCCGGACGTGCAGGATAAGCTACTGAACGCCTTGCAGCTGCGCGGCCAGGCCCAGGACAATGCACTGCTGGCCGCCAGCCTAGAGCAGCGGGCCGGCCAGCTGCGCGGTGTAGAGTTCAGCCGGGGTATTAATATTAAGGCCCAGACCAAACCATTATGGAAGTACGTGGCCGTACCAGCCGCCGTAGTGGCACTTTTGCTGCTGGTGTACCCTAGTCTTTTTGTGCAGGGCACCGAGCGGATTCTGCACTACAACCGCAAATACACCCCACCGGCTCCCTTTCGGTTTGTGGTGGAAAACAAGAACCTAACGGCTTTTAAGGGCGAAGACTTCACGCTGAATGTGACGGTGGAAGGCACTGCCCTGCCCAATGAAATCAGCATTGTGTATGATGGCCGCGAGCGGCATTTGGTTCGGGAAGCTGGTAACCGCTTCCGATTTGATTTTCGGCAGTTGCGCCAGAACGTGGCTTTTCAGCTGGCAGCTGCAGGCTTCACCTCTTCGGAGTACGACCTGACAGTGCGGGCCCGTCCCAACCTGCGCGACTTTGCCGTGCGCGTTTCCTACCCCGCCTATTTGCGCAAACCGGCCGAAACCATCCGCAACACCGGCAACCTCACCGTGCCCGAAGGCTCGGACATTCGGTGGGAGTTTGACACGGAAGCTACCGACCAGCTCCAGCTGAAATTTCGGAATCCCGATGAAACGGTAACGGCCCAGCCCGACGCCAGCCAATTTTTACTAGCCCGCCGCGCGGTAAAAAGCCAGCAGTACTCAGTGCATTTGCGCAACGCTGCCAGCCCCAACCGCGACCCGATTGAGTACCAGTTGACAGTAATTCCGGACCTAGTACCGGAGGTAACGCTCGAAGCCTTTCAGGACTCTACCTCGCTACGCTACCTGGCCTTAGGCGGCAACGTCCGCGACGATTATGGCCTTTCGCGCTTACAGCTGCACTACCGTGTGCTAAGCAAAGGCCGGCCCAACGCCGGCTACCAGACGCGCGCCCTACCCCTAGGCAGCGGACCCAGCCAAAGCTATGCTTACCAGTGGGATGTGCGCCCTCTGAACCTACGCCCCGGCGACCGGCTGGAGTACTTCGTGCAGGTGTGGGACAACGACGGCGTGCATGGCCCTAAAGCTGCCCGCAGCCGCACCGCTGAGTTCCGTTTACCCAACCGGACCGAGTTGCGCCAACAACTGGCCTCTCAGAGCCAAGCAGTACAAAGCCAACTGAGCCAAGCGGCGCAGGAGTCAAAGAAGATGGAGCGGGAGCTGGCCAAGGCAGAAGACAAGCTGAAGGTGAAGCGCGACCTAAACTTTCAGGATCGCAAGCAGCTCAAAGACATGCTGGATCAAAAGCAGCAGATGGACCAAGCCCTCAACGACCTCAAGCGCCAGTTTGAGCAACTGCAGGAGCAGCAAAACCAACTCGATCCGCAGAAAAACGAGGAATTGGCTCAGAAGGCCGAAGAGCTGAAAAAGCTGATGGAAACCCTGCTGGACCCCGAAACCAAGAAGCTGTACGAGGAGCTGCAAAAGCTACTAGACCAGCAGCAGGACCAAAACCAGCCCGATATGCAGAAACTGCTGCAACAGCTGGAAAACAAGGAAAACACCTTGCAAAAAGAGCTGGAGCGCGCCCTCGAAATGTTCAAGCAATTGCAGTTTGAGCAGAAGCAGGACCAGGCCCTGGAAAAGCTGCAGCAGCTAGCCCAGGAGCAGCAGAAGCTGGCCGACGAAACCCAGAAAAACGACAAGAACAACCCCGACAACAACCTCAGCAAAGACCAGCAGCAGCAAAAGCAGCAGAACCTGAAACAGCAGCAAACCGAGCAGCAGCAAAAGTTTGAGGAGCTAAAGCAGGACCTGAAGCAAATGAAAGAGCTGGACGAGCAGCTCGACGGCCAGAACGGCGCCGATGAGATGAAGCAGGACCAGGAACAAGTAGACGAGCAGCAGCAGGAAAGCCAGGACCAGCTGGGCAAAAGCCAGAACCAGAAAGCCAGCCAAAGTCAGAAGCAAGCCGCCCAGAAGATGCAGCAGATGGCCCAGAAGATGCAGCAGCAAATGGACCAAGAGGAATCAGATGAGCAGCAGGAAAATATCGACGACCTGCGCGACATTCTGGAAAACCTGCTTAAGCTCTCCTTCGACCAGGAAAACCTGATGAAGCAGTTCCGAACCGTTGATCAGAGCGACCCGCGCTTTGTGCAACTGGGCCAGACGCAGCGCAAGCTCAAGGACGACGCCCGGGTAGTACAGGACTCGTTGTATGCCTTGGCCAAGCGCGTGTTCCAGATCAAAAGCTTTGTAACCCGCGAAGTAGGCGAGATGAACGGTCGCATGGACGAAAGCCTCGATCAGATTAGGCAGCGCAGCATTGGCCGGGCAACCAACTCCCAGCAACTGGCCATGACCAGCATGAACAACCTGGCCCTGATGTTGAACGACGCCTTGCAGCAAATGCAGGAGCAGCAGCGCCAAAGCCAGAGCCAGCAACAGCAGGGTGGGGGCAAACCCGGCCGTAAAAAGAAGAAAGGTAGTAGTGCCGGCGAAGGCCAGCTAGGCCGCATGCAACAGCAGCTCAACCAGCAGATTCAGCAACTACAGCAAAGTGGCAAGCAGGGCCGCGCCCTTTCCGAGGAGCTGGCCAAGCTGGCAGGGCAGCAACAAATGCTCCGGCAGGCCATGCAGGAGCTAGAACGCATGCAGCAGAAAAGCGGCGGCAAACCCGGCTCCAACAAAGACGGCAAAGGCCAAGACGGCGCCGGCGGCCTCGGCGATGTAAAAAAAATGATGGAACAAACCGAAACCGACCTCGTAAACAAGCGGCTGACGGAGCAGACTATCATGCGCCAGCGCCAAATCCTTACCCGTTTGCTGGAAGCCGAGAAATCGGCCAGGGAACGGGACCAGGATGACAAGCGCGAAGCCCAGACAGCCCAAAACCGTCCGCCCGTGTTTCCGCCCGCGTTTCAACAATACAAACGACAGCAAAACCGGCAGACGGAGCTCCTTCGCACCGTCCCACCGGCGCTTACTCCGTACTATCAGCGCGAGGTGAGTGAATATTTTCAGAAAATGAAATAGCGTTCAGCTAATTTTACCCCCTTCCCCCGCTGCCCCCTCTTTTTCTTTATATGAAGCAGGTTAAAATTCAGATTCCTTCGCTGGTCGAAAATATCCGTGTTGTGGAGAGTTTCATCGATAACTCGAAGGACACGTTTCACATCGAAGACGATATCTACGGCAACATCATGGTGGCCGTAACCGAGGCAGTAAACAATGCTATCCGCCACGGCAACAAGTTCGATAAAGACAAAAACGTGTTTCTGTCCTTATCTGTAGATCAGAACCTAGTAAAGTTCGAAATCGAGGACGAAGGCACCGGCTTCGACTACACGAACCTGATTGACCCCACGGCTCCTGAAAACCTGGAGAACCCAGGTGGTCGGGGTATTTTCCTGATTCGCCATTTGGCGGATGAGGTAGAGTTCCGGAAAGACGGCCGCAACGTGCAGCTCACGTTTATGCTGCCTGCTTCTTCGGCCACTCAGCCTACCGTAAACGGCGCCGAAACTGCCACCTACTAGCCTCCTTTTGCCACGATGAGCGATTTGCCAACCGAGCACAATGACCAGGAAGACGATGACTTTGGCCGCGACGAAGGCCCAGGCATTGAATTTCTGGTAGAAGATGTTGTTTTTGAGCTAGCCGATGCCCAGGAGCTAACCTCCTGGATTGAGCGCGTGGCAGAAGTACACGAGCATGAAATTGTACAGCTCACGTACATCTTCTGCTCCGATGAATACCTGCACAAGGTAAACGTGGAGTACCTCAACCACGACACCTACACCGACGTCATCACATTTGATAACGCCGATGATGCCGATATTCTCGAAGGCGACATCTTTATTTCCGTGGATCGGGTGCGCGAAAACGCGGCGCAAATGGGCGTCTCGTTCCGTGATGAGCTGCACCGCGTTATGATTCATGGCGTGCTACACTTACTCGGCTACGCTGACAAGGACCTGCTTAGCCAGACGGCTATGCGCAAAAAAGAAGATGACTGCCTGTTACTGCGCACCTTCTAATTCGCTGGCCTTACAGCTTTCAACATATAATATCAGAAAAACGCCCGCCCTTCAAGCGGGTGTTTTTTTGTGTATTACAGCGCAAGCAAACCACTAGGTACCCGAAGCACTTCACCCCCTCACAAAGGGTAGTGAAGAAGTGTGCAGGACGCATTATACTGTCAGCGGTTCAGGGCTGGTTGCGACCTAGCACTAATGTGCGTTATCTTTCATTTCCCGTATTGCGCACAACTAGCTACCTCTATGGCCGCAAGCCCTTCCTATACACCCGTTATCCGAGGCGAGGCGCTGGATTTTTATCTGAGCCAAGGGTATTACCGAATGCACCAGGATCTGTTCACCTGCCGGTTTCTACCCCTTGATAATTCCTTGTATACTGTGCACTGGCTGCGTATTGCGCTGGAAGAGGTGCATTATGGGGCTGAGCAGCGCCGACTACTGCGCGCCAACCAACGGTTTACGGTCATTATTAAGCCTTTCCAGCTCACAGAGGAGCTAGAGGAGCTCTACGGGCTTTACCGCAGCTCCATTACGTTTGATGCCCCCGAAACGGTTGAAGCCTTTTTACTAGCTGGGGCCAACAGCAATGTGTTCAATACGGAGATAATTGAGTTGCGCGACGGAGACCAGCTAGTGGCAGCAGGCATCCTGGATAACGGGGCGCGCAGCATGGCCGGCATCATGAACTTTTACCATCCGGCGTACCGCAAGTATAGCTTGGGCAAGTACCTGATGTTGCTGAAAATCAATCGGGCCCGGCAGCAGCAAATGGACTACTACTATCCGGGTTACCTGGTACACAACTACCCCAAATTCGACTACAAACTGTTTCCGTGCCAGGCTGCTACGGAAGTGTTTGATAGCGCCAGCGGCCGGTGGCTTCCCTTTGCCTGGAATACCGTGGCGGCTCAATCAGCTGATTTACTTACCGATTGGCCCGTTGATTTTCTAGATCAGGACGCCGCCGAATAAGCCAGCCTAGGTGCCTATCGGGGTTGAAGCCCGGGCCGGGCCTAGGCAGCTTGCGGTTAGGCAGTGCGCAAAGAAGAGCGTAACTGCGTATCTTTGCACACGTTTTGAGCGTGTTGCGTCCGGTTTTCGGAACTGATTTCTTTGGAAGCGCCCGCCCAAACGCGGGCGTTTTGCGTGCTAGGCCGCGCGAACTTTGTCGTTCGCTTTTCCTGTTACTCCATTCAGCCATTTACCAGCCGGCCGTAGTGCATACCAGTTGCCTTGCAGCCAGCAGCCTTACATCATTTGCTTTCGCGGTCCATGTTACAGCAAGAAGAGTACGACGTTATTGTAGTAGGAGCCGGCCACGCCGGATGTGAGGCCGCCGCCGCGGCCGCTAACATGGGCTCCAAGGTTCTGCTCGTGACGATGAACATGAACACCATCGCCCAGATGTCGTGCAACCCGGCCATGGGCGGGGTGGCTAAAGGCCAGATTGTGCGCGAGGTAGATGCGCTGGGCGGCCAGTCGGGCATCATCACCGACAAAACCATGATTCAATTTCGGATGCTGAACCGCTCTAAAGGCCCCGCCATGTGGAGCCCCCGGGCGCAAAGTGACCGGATGCGCTTTGCTGAAGAGTGGCGCATGACCCTGGAGCAAACCCTGAACGTGGACTTCTGGCAGGAAGCCGTAACGGGTTTGGTGGTAGAAAACAACACGGTAGTTGGTGTAAAAACCCAGCTCGGAATTGAGTTCCGGGGCAAAGCCGTGGTGCTTACCAACGGTACCTTCCTGAACGGCCTCATCCACATTGGTGAAAAGCAGTTTGGCGGTGGCCGCGCCGCCGAGAAAGGCAGTACCGGCATTACGGAGCAGCTCAAAGAGCTCGGGTTTGAAGCTGGCCGCATGAAAACTGGCACGCCACCCCGTGTAGATGGCCGCTCCCTCGACTATTCTAAAATGGAAGAGCAAGCCGGCGACGAAAACCCCAGCAAGTTCTCGTACCTCGACACGCCCGCTTTAGTAAAGCAGCGCCCCTGCTACATTACCTATACCAACCCGGAGGTCCACGAAATCCTGAAGGAAGGCTTCGAGAAGTCGCCGATGTTTCAGGGCCGCATTAAGGGGCTTGGGCCGCGCTACTGCCCTAGCGTAGAAGACAAAATCAACCGCTTTGCTGACAAAGACCGCCACCAGATTTTTGTGGAGCCCGAAGGCTGGAGCACCGTTGAAGTGTACGTGAATGGCTTCTCAAGCAGCCTGCCCGAGGACGTGCAGTACCGGGCTTTGCGTAAGATTGCGGGCTTCGAAAACGCGAAGATGTTCCGCCCAGGCTACGCTATTGAGTACGACTTTTTCCCGCCTACGCAGCTCCACCTCACGCTGGAAACCAAGCGCATCCAGAACCTCTACTTCGCGGGCCAGATCAACGGCACTACGGGCTATGAGGAAGCTGCGTGCCAGGGCCTCATGGCTGGTATCAACGCCCACAACAAGGTGCACGGCAAAGAGCCTTTCATACTGAAGCGGAGCGAAGCCTACATTGGCGTGCTCATTGATGATTTGGTAAATAAAGGCACCGACGAGCCGTACCGTATGTTCACGAGCCGCGCCGAGCACCGCCTGTTGCTGCGCCAGGACAACGCCGACCTACGCCTCACGCCGCTGGGCCATGCTCTGGGCTTAGCTTCTGAGGAGCGCATGGAGCTAGTGCGCGAAAAAGGACGCCAAACGCAGGAGGTAGCCAAGCTGCTGAAAAACCACAGCATCGAGCCCCAGGAAATCAACGATTGGCTGACGGAAATCGGCTCGGCAACCATCCATGAGAAAACGCGCGCTGTAAACTTGCTGCGCCGCCCCAACGTGGATTTGGCCGCACTGGCCCGAGTGCTGCCCGGCCTTACGCTGTCCCTAGCCCCCTACGGCCCCGAAGCTCTGGAGCAAGCCGAAATTTTGGTAAAGTACGAGTCGTACTTGGTGAAAGAACACCAGCAGGCAGCCCGGGTGCAGGAGCTAGAAAACTTCCAGATTAAAGGCCGCCTGGACTACCAGGCCATGCCGGCCCTCTCGCACGAAGCCCGCGAAAAGCTGCTCAAGATTCAGCCCGAAACCCTGGGGCAGGCGTCGCGGATCAGTGGGGTTTCGCCCGCCGATGTATCGGTACTGATGGTGTATCTAGGTCGGTAAGGCAGCTAAACCTGCGTGTTTAGGCTGATCTGCCAGAAAAAACGGTGCCACGGATTCTCGCTGAATTCGTGGCATCTTTGGTTTCGTACCTTCGTGGTGCAGCCGACGGCGGTAGCAGTTGTATTGCCGGGCGCAGCGTTATCAAATTAATCAGCGCAAATCTGTGGTTTACGAGCGTTTGGAGAAGTGCCCCGTCTGTGGCAAAACCGAGTTTAGCAATAAACTGGTAGTAGAAGATAAATCGGTTAGCAAGGAAAGCTTTGCCATTCAGCAGTGCCAGGCCTGCTCGTTCCAATTCACCAATCCGCGGCCCGATGCGGCGCACATTGGCAGCTATTACGAGTCGGACGAATATGTATCCCACAACAGCGGTGCCGGTGGCATGATCAATCAGGCCTATAAGGTGGCTCGTTTTTTCACGATGCGCCGTAAAGTGGCTCTCGTAAATAAGCTGGCGCCGCGCAAAGGCAGCCTGCTGGACTACGGCTGCGGGACGGGCCATTTTCTGGCGGCGGCTAAGTCCAATGGCTGGAAGGTGGCGGGGTGGGAGCCCAACGCCCGCGCGCGCGAAGAAGCCACCCAGCGCGTTGGCCAGCCCTTGCCACTCCTGGATTTAGCCCAGCTCCCAACTGCCACCTATGACGCTATTACCCTGTGGCACGTGCTGGAACACGTTCATGAGCTGAACGATACCCTTCAGCAGCTCATCCGGTTGTTGAAGCCCGATGGCACCCTCATCATTGCCGTGCCCAACATTGATAGCCTGGATGCGCAACACTACCGCCAGGACTGGGCCGCCTACGATGTGCCGCGGCATCTGTATCATTTCAGTCCCAAAACCATGAAGCAGCTGCTCAAAAAGCACAAGATGCAGGTGCAGGAGGTGCTTCCGATGCCGCTGGATGCCTATTACGTGAGCATGCTCAGTGAAAAGCACCGCGCCGAGCGGGGCGGTGGAATGCTGACGGTGCTCAAAGCCGGCTACCAGTCGAACCGCTACGCCTCCAGCCACGATGGCCAGTACTCCAGCCTGATTTATGTGGCCCGCAAGCGCGCCACGGCAGGGTAGGAGGGAGGCTACCCTGCACACACTCTGAAAGTTGCCATTCCGGCTACTGCTAACAAAGTATGCTTCCGTAGTGGGTGAGCAGCTTTTTTGCAGGGGCCGGAATGTCAGTTTTTGCCTTTATCGGCGTTGAGCACCTAGTAAGCCAGGGTTGCCGCGCCTCGTTGTACCTTCGGGGTGCCTGAAGCAGCCACCGCTGCCGGCCTCCGTTCCCGCTACCTATTGTATATGTTACAACCAGCCCGAGCTAGTCTTTTTCTCTGCTTTCTGGCCGCTACGGGCCTGAGCGGATGCGCTGCCATCAGCACACCCGAAGGAGGCATCCGCGACACTATTCCGCCTAAACTCGTGAAGAGCATACCTGCCAACGGCGAGCGTAACGTGCAGGGCCAATCAGTGCGGCTGGAGTTTTCGGAGCAGGTGCAGGTAAAGGATTTGCAGAAGAACTTGATTGTGGCTCCGGTCCTCGGCGAGAAGGACACCTATAAAGTGCGCGAAGACCGCACCTCCATTACCCTGCTCTTCGATAAGCCGTTTGCAGCCAATACCACGTACTCCTTTAACTTCGGTAGCTCCATCAGTGACATTACGGAGAGCAACCCGGCAGAAAAAGCCATCATTAGCTTTAGCACCGGCGCGCAGCTCGACTCGGGCTCGGTGCGCGGGGTAGTAACCGACTTACTCACGGAGCAGCCCACCGAAAATGTATCGGTGGTATTGTACCCCGAAACCGATACGGCCAATATCCGGCGCGGCAAGCCCTACTACCTGGCCCGCACCGATAAGCAGGGCGCCTTTGAGCTGCAGTATCTGAAAGCTGGAAAATACCGGGCGTATGCATTGCTGGACAAAAACCAAAGCAACCGCTACGAGGAAGGAGAGCGTATTGCGTATCTGCCCGACTTGCTTTCTGTGAGCGGCACCACACTCGACAGCCTGCGTTTTCAGCTGGTACGCCCCGATTCGCGCCGTGCCCTTATCACTACCCAAAAGCCCGGCCCAACGGAGTATCGGATTTCTTACAATGAAGGGGTGGAGCGCATTGTACTTGCCCCACTGGGCGCAACGGCGGCCGCCCCAGCCGCTCCCCAGCTTAATGAAGGTGTGCTCCTAACGGAGCGCGGGCGCACGGCCGTCTTGTTTCGTACGCCAGCACTCACGGAGGGCCGCTACCTGCTGGCCGCTACCGACAGTGCCGGCAACGTAGGCCGTGATACTGTCAATGTCCGGTTTCAGGGCACGGCACCGGCCAAACGGGGCGCTACCTATGCCGTGGAAGGCAGCCCGCGGGAGGTGTACCGGCAAGGGCAAGTGCGGTTTGTGTTTAATGAACCCATTCGCTTCGATGCCAAAAGGCCCTTTGGCACGCTAGTAGAAGACTCGGTGAAGCGCCGGCCGCTCCGCGTGCCACAAGACGGAGCGCTGAGCCCCGACCGCACTACCCTCACCGTAGCTCTAAACACCACTGCCCGTAAAAACGTCGTTATTCTGCTTGATAGTACAGCTATTCAAAATCTATCGGGGCAGCCGCTTGGACTAAAGCCGTTGCGCTTGCGTGTAACAGATCAGAATGCTGCCGGTACGCTCAGCGGCTCCATCCAGACCAAAGCTACCCGGTATTGGGTGCAGCTATTGGACGGTACCGGCCAGGTCCAAACAACCCTCGATAGCCCCCGTGGCACCTACCGCTTCAATAACCTGCAACCCGGCGCTTATCGCATTCGGGTGCTGATTGACGCGAACAAAGACGGGCGCTGGCAAGGCCCCGACCCCCAGCTGCGGGTGCCTACGGAGCCGGTGTACCTCTTTCCCAAAACCATTCAGGTCCGCTCTAATTTCGATAACGTGGAGGCCATTAGCTTCTAGCTCCCTATGTTTTCACGCAGCAACGCCCGATTCTGGTCTCCGGAATCGGGCGTTTTGTTTGGCCTATGGTTCTGCCGTCGCTTCACGTTGCAAAGCCGCATAGGTACGCCTGTTGTCAGGGTAGTCCTGTGTAGCATCCTAGGCGCGCTGGCTAGCAGTTGCTATTAGTGTCCCGACAAGTAGCAGCCGGCACCGAAGTCGGAATAATCCTACTGCGGGCTATATAGGCTATGCTCCATTTAGATATCCACACAGCAAATTGGGCCTCCTGCTTCATCAGGGCTGTTTTTAGCTACCCCGGTTACAGCAATCCACATAGTTTTCCACGTCCTGATTCACTGAGGGCATAATCTGTGGATAATGGTGGGGAAACCTATGGATAACTCGTGGAGAACTTGCGGAGAAGTTTTTTTGGATGTTCGGTGGCCCTTACACCTGCCTTCGAGCCCTAGTCAAGCGTGGATAAGGGTGGATAACTATCCCCCGAAAATACTACAATCCACATCGTACAGGAATGTGAATTGTGGATTTGTGTACAAGCTGTGTGAATTGTGAAAAACGTATTTAACGTGTTATAAATCAGATGATTATTTTCCACACACCCTGTTGATAGACGGTGTATAACTGCATTCTTGTTCACATGTTATCCCCGGTGTGCATAACCTCATTTTCTTATCCACTTATACACAGCCCTAACGATGGATAACAAAGAAGAATTTATTTAAAAAAGAATCTTAAAAGTTATTAACTGTGTGGAAAAGCGGGGCTGAACCAAAATGCAGTTCGGACCCTGGTCGCTGCCCGGAAAAGTCTGCGGCTCAGAAAACGCACGTCAAGTGGTTTGGGCAAATTCGAGGCCTAGGGTGCGTAGGCCGTAAAGTTTTCGTCTAGCAGAAAGAGCGTTATGCTGGGTCTAGTAGCGTCCCGTGTGCTGACAGTAGGCTCGTAACTCAGTGCTGCAAGCGAGGTGCTTCGCTATGCATTACTGTGCTTCCTTCGCTATCCACACGGCCTAGGTCGTTCAGGCCGCCAAACCGGTGCGGCCGGGTGATGCAGAGCTGCCTTCCGTGGAAAACCGCCCGTGCATCCTCCCAAACACTAGGCTTTGTGGGAAGCTAAACTGCTGAAACCTACAAAACGGCCATCTCTGTGGATAGGCTTGTGGATAGCAGTTGCTATGCCCACATGTATATTGTTTAGTTGTTTATAACCAGCCGGTTATCCACATGAAAAGCCCGGTTATCCACGACATAGGTTTCAGGAAGCAACAAATACGCAGCCCTAGGGTACTTACCGGCGTATAGCTGCTTTAGCTCAGCCTTACTGCCTTTGCCCATGCCGTTCGACTATACCTTGGATTTCCGGATCGTTGATTTCCGCCAGCACCCCGAGCTGTACCGCGTGGGTAAAGGCGAGCAGGGGGTGCTGCTTGTACAGCCGTATAAAGCCGAGATTCTGCCCCACTGGCGCTTCCGGACGCCAGATGTGGCCCGGGAGTCATCGGAGTATATCTACGGGCTGTTTGAGGCCTATTTACAGAACGAAGACTTTGTGGGGGCCGATATGGCTCGTAAGTTTCTGCAGATGGGGTTTACTAGGGCCCGGCGCTACGCCAACCATCAGGGCGGCAAAAAGTATGACGGGCCCGTACCAGCCGATAAAAAAGGCCAGAGCGGCGCCCACGGACGCGCGGAGCTTCCTCGTTCCCCCGAAGACCCTGAAAAGGCTGAAGCGGCTGCTATATTCAAGCAGAAGTGGGACGAGGCTAAGCAGCATCCGGACTATGTGCGGCAACGCGCCGCGTTCGAAGCGCGTTACGGCAAATGACATTCCAGAACCCCTACCTTTACTTTCCCTGAACCCTTCACCCTTGACCTAACGGTTATGCAGACACCAGCCCAATCCTCCAGCACCGAAGAAAACGAAATCAGCCTAGGCATCGGCATGGGCCCGCTCAAGTTTGGCGCTACCATGGATGAGGTACGCGCCCTGATGGGAGAGCCCGAAGAAATAGAAGAGTCGGAAGACGACGATGAGTTTGAGCACCAAGCTTGGAACTACCTCGAGGAAGGATATTCTCTGTATTTCGACCGCGAAGACGACTACCGCCTGAGCTGCATCGAGACAGACCACCCCGGTATCAGCCTCTACGGCGAGCCCATTCATGGCAAGAGCCCCGAAGCAATTCAGGAGCTAATGAAGCGCCACGGACACGAGCAAAGCGAAGTAGAGAAAATGGACACTGGCGAGATGCGCATCTCCTACGAAAAGGAAATGATTGACATGTATTTCGATGAAAACGAACTGCAGTTTGTCAACTTCGGCGTGTTCATCAACGACGACTTAGAGGTACAATGGCCCGCCTAGGTTAGAGTTATCCACAAAACAAACCAAAAATTGTGTTGATAAGTGGATAAGTGCTTAATTGTCCGGGGTTTTACCCAACACTAGGTACGCAAAGCTAACAAACCCTCCATAAAGCCAGTGCGCTGAAAATCAGCCGAACACAAAAAAAGCCGCTCCAGAATTGGAGCGGCTTTTTTTGTGTATTTCCAGGAAAATTTTAGGAAGGCATAATGGCCCGGAACAGCAAGAACAATCCGCCCGACAGAGCCATCGTGACCGGCAGGGTGAGCACCCAGGCCAGAGCAATGTTGCGCACCATCTGCGGGTTCAGGTTCTTGATGCCGCGGTTGGCTACCATGCTACCCGCAATGGCCGAAGACAATACGTGCGTAGTAGAGGACGGCAGGCCTAGGCCCGAGCTAACCCCAATCATGGTAGCGGCTACCAGCTCCGAGGAAGCGCCCTGAGCATAGGTTAGATGTTCCTTCCCGATACGCTCGCCAATGGTTTTCACAATGCGCTGCCAGCCCACCATGGTACCAACAGCCAGAGAGATGGATACAATCACGAACACCCAGGTAGGGGCGTAGTCCGTGAAGCCTTTCATATCCTTTAGGCCATCATCCAGCGTTTTCCGGTCCAGTGTGCTCAAGCTTACTTTGTCGCTGCTCTGAATCTTTTTGGCTTTGTTGGAAAGCAGCAGAATAGCGCGACGAATCTCAAAGCGAGCGTTCTGCGGCAGCTCTTCCACCCGCGTTTTTTCGACAAATACCTGGTCGAGGATGTTGGTCTGAGTGCGGATATCGGCTACGTTTTTACGGTCATCGGCACTTAGGTCCCCTACATTTATCTTGCTCATTACCTGCTCCACGCGCACTAGTGAGTCGCGCATATCCAAGGGGTTCTTGGTGTGGTCGAGGGCGAAATAGGAGGGCACGATGCCAATCAGAATCAGCATAATCAGGCCCACACCTTTCTGTCCGTCGTTGGAGCCGTGGAAATAGCTTACTAGCGTACAGGTTACAATCAGTATCAGGCGGATCCAGAGGGGTGGTGGTTTGCGCTTATGCGGCTCCTTAAAGATGGTTTTGTTTTTCACCAGGCGCTTCAGCAGGAACATCAGCAGGATGGTGAGTGTGAAGCCAAACACCGGCCCGATGATAAGTGCCAGGCCCGTTTCGCCGGCTTTGCTCCAGTTCACGGCCGCGTCGCGGGCACCGGGCAGGAAGCTGTAGGCAATGCCTACTCCCAGAATAGACCCAATAAGAGCATGCGAGCTGGAAGCCGGAATGCCGTAGTACCAGGTGCCCACGTTCCAGATAATAGCGGCCAGAATAAGGGCTGCTACCATGGCAATGCCGTGGTACACATTCTGATCGACGAGGCTTTCCACCGGGAGCAGATACACAATGCCCATCGCCACGGCAATACCGCCCGTGAGCACCCCGATGAAGTTCCAGAATGCCGACCAGACGACTGCCACCCACGGCCGCAGGGTGTTGGTGTAAATTACCGTCGCAACGGCGTTAGCCGTGTCGTGGAAGCCGTTTACAAATTCAAACGCGCAAGCTGCCACCAAGCAGGCGATTAGCAGCAATAGCACATGAGGCTCTAAGCCAAACATAAGGGGGGGATTGGTGAAGATTCAGTTTCGGTAAACAAAGGTAGGACCGCCCAAAGGGGGCGCAAGATTATGAAATTGTTACCGTACTCGCCGGACACCCTGTGTAATGAGCCGCTAAACGCAAGAACCGATGTTGGGTTTAACCCGAAGGCCTGATGCACAGTAAATTATTGAGTGGCAGCGCCTCTGGGCTATTTGTGTAGGCCAGGCTAGGGCACAAGCTAAAGCTTTGGCTACTTTTGCTATTTCAGTACCCAAAAGAAGACTGTAGAGCCCGCCGGACTGCCGCATTCAGCGGTTGAAGGCCACCGCCGACCTAGCAGCTCACTTCTTTCGGCTTACGAACCACTACGTACCTAGTACCTACTTTTCCCTCATGAGCAACGAGCAGAAATCCGCCGCCACGGCCGAGAGCACCCTGGCCGATATCGTGTCGCACGCCAAGGAATACGGTTTTGTATTCCCTTCTTCGGAAATCTATGATGGCTTGGCTGCCGTGTACGACTATGGCCCCAACGGCGTGGAGCTCAAAAATAACCTGAAGCAGCTCTGGTGGAAGGCCATGACCCAGCTCAACCAGAACGTGGTGGGCATTGATGCGGCCATCTTTATGCACCCGCTCACCTGGAAAGCCTCCGGCCACGTGGATGGCTTCTCCGACCCCATGATTGATAACCTCGACAGCAAGAAGCGCTACCGCGCCGATGTGCTGCTGGAGGAGCGCGCCGCCGAGTACGAGAAAAACAACGAAATAGCCCGCGCTGAAACCTTGCTGGCTGAAATGGGGCGGTTGCTCACGGCCGAGGACCTAGCCGGCGTTAAGCAGCTCATCATTGATGAGCAGATCCTTTGCCCGGTTTCCAAGACCAGCAACTGGACCGACGTGCGCCAGTTCAACCTCATGTTCTCGACGCAGGTAGGCGCCGTGGCCGAAGACTCCAGCAAGATTTACCTGCGCCCAGAAACGGCTCAGGGCATCTTCGTGAACTTCCTGAACGTGCAGAAGTCGGCGCGTCAGAAAATTCCGTTTGGCATTGCCCAGATCGGGAAGGCCTTCCGCAACGAGATTGTGGCCCGCCAGTTCATCTTCCGGATGCGGGAGTTCGAGCAGATGGAAATGCAATTCTTTGTGCGCCCTGGCACCGAAGGCGAGTGGTACGATACCTGGAAGGCTACGCGCCGCCGCTGGCACGAGGCCCTGGGCCTGCCCGCCGACAAACTCCGCTTCCACGACCACGAGAAGCTGGCCCACTACGCCAAGGCGGCTGTTGATATCGAGTATGAATTCCCCTTCGGCTTCAAGGAAATTGAGGGCATTCATTCCCGCTCCGACTTCGATCTGACCCAGCACCAGAACCTGAGCCGCAAAAAGCAGCAGTACTTCGATAACGACATTAACCCTGAAACCGGCAAGCCCTACGGCAACTACGTGCCCTACGTGGTAGAAACCTCGGTGGGAGCCGACCGCCTATTCCTGGCCACGCTCTGCCAGGCGTATCAGGAGGAAACCATCACCGAAGGCGAAGGCGAGAAGCAGCAAACCAAAACCCGCAAGCTGCTGCGCCTGCACCCCGCCGTGGCGCCCATCAAGGCCGCTATTTTCCCGCTGGTGAAAAAAGATGGCCTACCTGACAAAGCCAACGAAATCTATAACTCCCTGCGCCACGACTTCCGGTTGGTGGTAGAGGAGAAGGACTCCATCGGCACGCGCTACACCCGCCAGGACCTCATCGGCACTCCCTTCTGCATTGCCGTTGACCACCAGACCCTGGAAGACAACACCGTAACCGTGCGCCACCGCGACTCGCGCGAGCAAACGCGCATGCCTATCTCGGAACTGCGCAGCTACATTGGCGAGGCCGTGAGCTTCTCCCGTATTTTCGAAAAGCTGTAAGCAGGTACTAGTTCCTTAGCAACGCAAAAGGCCGCCGGAGCAATCCGGCGGCCTTTTGCGTTGCTACAACATGTTGTGGTACTAGGTCTTAATTCTCACTTAACCACTGCACAGCGTCGCGGTGGGAGGTAAAGTAATTGAACTCTACCTGCGAGGAAGGAAGCGTGGAGGAAGCAATGGAATTACCAATCTGATACTGGTACTGGCCTTCTGAGACTACCGCGGCTATAAACAGTGGGCGCGCCAGCTGCTCAGGCAGCACAGTCGCCAGGGGGCCAGTCAGCTCGTCGTCCTCATCAGTTGGGGTCGCGTTGCGCTTCAGGTCCAGTAAAAGCTTGCCTACGTTATGAGCCAGCATCTCTTCCAGCGCCCGGTGGTAGGCCTGCCCGAAAGAGACCGATAGCCGGGTAGCATTGTAGTTAAGATGCAGAGTCTCGGAATCCGCGTTGTACGTAAGCGAGGCGTCCGGGGAATAATACAAAGTCATGGAAAATGAAAAACAACAACCAATAAGCGTTAAAGTACAATTATTGCCCGAGGTAACTTACTGGGATACCTGCTTTTACGACATAAATAGCATAAAAAGTTCTCTATATTCAGAACAAAAAATGAAATTATTGCTAACCTCCTTTTTCAGACTCCTTTACAAACGAGAAGGTTAATCGCTGTGCACTAACCGCATAGCTGCGGGGCGTTGTGTACCTTTGCTGCATTTTAGCAGCCTATGTGGAGGAACCTCGCCCTGTTTGTCATTAAGAACCGCCGTTTGCTCATCGGGCTTTTGGCCGTGATTACCGTGTTTATGGCGTGGGAAGCTCGAAAGGTGCAGATGACCTACGACTTTGCCCAAGTGGTAAGCCCTACGGATCCGGACATGGTGTACTTCCAGAAGTTCAAACGAACGTTTGGCGAGGATGGCAACGTACTCGTGCTGGGCATGCAGGACAGCTCCGTATACAAGCTCGGTAACTTCAATGAGCTGCGTACCCTCACCGATACGCTAAGTAAGGTAGAAGGCGTAACGGGCATTTTGGGCGTTACGCGCCTGCCGAAGCTGGAAAAAGACACGGCTAGCCAAACCTTCCGGGCCACGCCCATCTTCCGCAACTTTCCGCAAACGCAGCCTGAGTTGGACTCGCTGATGCGGGTAGTAAACGCTCAGGAGTTTTATAAAGGCCAGCTGATTTCGCCCATTACCGGAGCCACGCTGCTAGCCCTCACCATGGATCCCAAGTACCTGAACTCCTCGCGCCGCGAAGCCGTGATGCAGGAGATTCTGGGCCATGCCGAGCGGTTTCAGAAGAAAACGGGCATCAAAATGCACTACGCTGGTCTGCCGTACGTGCGTGCTACCATGACCACGAAAGTGGCCAGCGAAATGAAGCTGTTTGTGGGCCTGACCATTGTGATGATGGCTCTCACGCTGTTCATGTTCTTCCGGACCTGGTCGGCGGTGGTGTTCCCGCTTCTCATCGTGCTCATCGTCGTGACGTGGTGCATTGGCTCCATGGTGCTGCTGGGCTACAAAATCAATCTGCTCACGGGCCTGATTCCGAGTATTATCATCGTAATCGGTATTCCGAACTGCACCTACCTGCTTTCCCGCTACCACTACGACTACCGTAAATCGGGCAACCAAGTGCTGGCTATGGCGCGGGTGGTGCGCAAAATTGGCTTAGTAACCCTGATGAACAATACCACCACAGCCATCGGGTTTGTGGTATTCTGCTTCACCAACATTGCCATTCTGTATCAGTTCGGGCTGGTGGCCACCGTCAATATTTTCGTGGCCTTTATGGTCTCGTTTATCTTGATGCCCATCATCTTCACCATTCTGCCACCGCCCACGCCCAAACAGCTGGAACACCTGGAGGCCAAGCCGCTTACTAAGCTGTTGGAGTTCTTCGACTACCTAGTGTTGGAGCGCCGTGGCACCGTGTACCTGACGGCTGCCGCCCTGGTCGTGCTGGCTTCGTTTGGCGTGATGAAGGTGAAATCAGTGTCGTATATGGTAGATGATCTGCCCAAAGACTCATCCGTCAACTCCGATCTGAAGTTCTTTGAGCAGCATTTCAACGGCGTAATGCCCCTGGAAATGGTAGTGGATACTGGCAAGCCCAAAGGCCTGCTGAAGCTGAAAACGCTGGAGCGGATTGACCGCCTGGAAAACTTCCTGCGCACCCAGCCCGTGCTTACTACCCCCGTCAGTGTGGTAACCTTCCTGAAGGCCTCTACGCAGGCCTTTTACAATGGCTCCCCGGAGTACTACCGCCTGCCCGATAACTCCGAGAAAAACTACATTTTCAGCTACTTAGCGCATTCTCAGTCGACGAAGGGCAGCGAGGGCCAACTGACCAGCAAACTGCTGCGCTCCTTCACCGACAGCACTATGCAGCGGGCCCGCATCTCCCTGAAGATTGCCGATATCGGCTCGCACAACCTCGATACCCTGATCAACAACCGCATCAAGCCCGAAATCAACAAGATTTTCAACGGCACGGGTATGGATGTCAAGCTCACGGGCACTACCATCATTTTCACCAAAGGCAATGAGTACCTGATTGGGATGCTCAAAGAAAGCTTGGTAATTGCCTTTGTGCTAGTGGGTTTGGTCGTTCTGATTTTGTTCCGTAGCATCCGGGCGGTGTTCTTTACGCTGCTGCCCAATTTCTTTACGCTACTGCTCACGGGCGGCATTATGGGCTACTTCGGCATCCCGCTCAAGCCCAGCACAGCCCTGATTTTCAGCATAGCACTGGGCATTGATGGCGACAACTCCATTCACCTGCTGGCCAAGTTCCGGCAGGAAATGGCCGCTAATGGCCGCCGCGTGAAAGCTGCCATTAGCACCACGCTTTCGGAGGCCGGTACCAGCATGATTTACACCAGCATTGTGCTGTTTCTCGGCTTCTCAGTGTTTGCTTTTTCGGAGTTTGGCGGCACCAAAGCCCTAGGGCTTCTGATGTCGGCCAGTCTGCTGATAACCAACTTTTCTAACCTGATTCTGCTGCCCTGCCTGCTCGTTACTTTCGAGCACGGCAAGGACGAGGATGTTATCGACCAAACCGGTATTCGTCATTACGATGACAACTACCACGAGGAAGATGATGACCTCGAACTCAACTTGGATAGAATGCAGGTGCAGCCGAAACTGAACGATTAAAACCAGAACACAACTTAAAAAACCACCGTCATGCTGAGCTGGCCGAAGCATCTCTACTGCTTCATAGGCCAGTTAGCCAGCAGTAGAGATGCTTCGGCCAGCTCAGCATGACGTTCTGATACAACGACCCCACTCAATGAACTACCCCGAATACAAGCAGCCGCTCAACTATGGCCAGGTCGGCACCGATATCCTGGCGTGGTGGAAGCAGAACGGCATCTTTGAGAAGAGCGTAAGCACCCGCGAAGGGCAGCCTACGTTCGTGTTTTATGAAGGCCCGCCTTCGGCCAATGGCGCCCCCGGCATTCACCACGTGATGGCCCGGACCGTGAAGGACATCTTCTGCCGCTACCAGACCTTGCTGGGCAAGCAGGTAAACCGCAAAGGCGGCTGGGACACCCACGGCCTGCCCATTGAGTTGCAGGTAGAGAAGGAGCTAGGCATCACGAAGGAAGATATCGGCAAGAAAATCAGCATTGAGGAATATAACCAGCGCTGCCGCGAAACCGTGATGCGCTTCAAGGCCCAGTGGGACGACCTCACCGAGAAAATGGGCTATTGGGTTGACCTCGATGACCCGTACATTACCTTTGAGCCCGAGTACATTGAGACCTGCTGGGCCCTGCTCAAGAAGCTCTACGACAAGGGCTTGCTCTACAAAGGCTACACCATTCAGCCCTACTCGCCTGCGGCCGGCACTGGCCTAAGCTCGCACGAACTGAACCAGCCCGGCACCTACCGCGACGTAAAGGACACAACCGTCGTGGCCCAGTTCAAGGTGAAGCGCAACGAGAAATCGGAGGCCTTGTTCAGCAATGTCAAGATAGACGAGGTGCCGTTGGCTGCCTTGTATGGCGACAGTGCATCGGAGCCGGATGTGTACATCTTGGCCTGGACGACTACGCCCTGGACGTTGCCGGCTAACACTGGCCTAGCAGTAGGGAAGAACATTCCCTACGTGCTGGTGAGCACCTTCAACCCCTACACCTACGCCCCCGTTCGGGTGGTGCTGGCGGAGGCGTTGGTAGGAAAGTACTTCTCGGAGAAAGGCAAAAACGCTTCGTTTGAAGACTTCAAGCCCGGCGACAAAGTACTGCCTTGGCGCATCGAAAACACCTTAAAGGGCTCCGATCTGGTAGGCATCAATTACGAGCGTCTGTTCGGTCAAGACAAAGGCTTCCCAGCTTTCGAAGGCGAGGAGCGCGCATTCCGCGTGATTCCTGGCGACTTCGTGACCACCGAGGATGGTACCGGCATCGTGCACATCTCGCCCACATTTGGCGCCGACGACTTCCGGGCCGCTCAGCAGGCTGATGTGCCCGCGCTGATGGTAGCCGACGATGAGGGCAAGCTAGGCCCCATCGTGGACCGCACCGGCCGCTACGTGCAGCAAATGGGCGAATTCGGCGGCCGTTGGGTGAAAAACTACGATGGCCACGACCAGAGCGGCGCCGACTACAAGACCCTCGACGAAAGCATTGCCATCCGCATGAAAGGCGACGGTACGGCCTTCAAAGTGGAGAAGTACGAGCACACCTACCCGCACTGCTGGCGCACCGATAAGCCCGTGCTCTATTACCCCCTGGACTCTTGGTTTATCAAGACCACGGCGGTGAAAGACCGGCTCATCGAGCTCAATAAAACCATTAACTGGCAGCCCGCCAGTACCGGCACCGGCCGCTTCGGCAACTGGCTCGAAAACCTGGTTGACTGGAACCTGAGCCGCTCGCGCTACTGGGGCACGCCCCTGCCCATCTGGCGCACCCAGGATGGCACGGAGGAAATCTGCATTGGCTCCGTAGAGCAGCTGAAAGCGGAGATTGACAAGGCCGTTGCGGCTGAAGTCATGACCCATAACCCCTACGCCAACGGGGAGAAGATGGACCTGCACCGCCCCTACGTGGACGATATCTTCCTGGTATCGCCCTCTGGCCTGCCTATGTACCGCGAAACTGACCTCATCGACGTGTGGTTTGATAGTGGCGCTATGCCCTACGCCCAATGGCACTACCCGCTGGAAAACAGCGAGAAATTCCAGAAGAATTTCCCCGCTGACTTCATCGCCGAAGGCGTGGACCAGACCCGCGGATGGTTCTTCACTCTGCACGCTCTGGCCGTAATGCTGGAGGATTCAGTGGCCTACAAGAACGTAATGGCCAACGGCTTAGTGCTGGACAAAAACGGCAACAAGATGAGCAAGCGCCTCGGCAACGCCGTAGATCCGTTTGCGACCATCAGCCAGTTCGGGCCCGATGCCACGCGCTGGTACATGATTGCTAACGCCCAGCCCTGGGACAACCTCAAGTTCGACCTCGCCGGCATCACAGAGGTGCAGCGCCGCTTCTTCGGCACGCTGTTCAACACCTACTCCTTCTACGCCCTCTACGCTAACCTCGACGGCTTCCAGGCCCGCGAGTTTGACCGTGTGCCTTACACGGAGCTAAGCGAGCTGGACCGCTGGATTCTCAGCAAGCTACAGTCGTTGATTGTGGAAGTACGCGGCTATTATGATGGATACGACCCCACGAAAGCCGCCCGCGCCATTCAGGACTTCGTGACCGATCAGCTCTCCAACTGGCACGTGCGCCTCTCGCGCCGCCGTTTCTGGAAGGGCGAACTGTCTACCGACAAGCGCGCCGCCTACGAAACCCTGCAGGAATGCTTGGTGGTGGTTTCGCAACTCATGGCTCCCATTGCGCCCTTCTTCGCCGAATGGCTCTACAAGAACATGACCGACGGCATGCGCGAAGAAGCAGTGGCTAAAAACACGCCGCTGGCGCCTGAATCGGTGCACCTCACGCTGCTAGTGCAGGCCGATGAAACCCGCATCGATAAGGCGCTGGAAGAGCGCATGGAGCTGGCCCAGCGGATTTCTTCGCTCACGCACTCCCTGCGGAAAAAGTCGGTGCTGAAGGTGCGTCAGCCGCTGCAGCGCATCTTGGTGCCGGTGTTTAACGAGAGCACACGCGAGCAAGTAGGCAAGGTGGAAGACTTGATCTGTGCCGAGGTGAACGTGAAGCACGTGGAGTTCCTCGACGATACCAGCGGCGTGCTGGTGAAGTCGGTGAAGCCTAACTTCAAGCGCCTAGGTCAGCAGTACGGTGCTAAGCTGAAAGCCGTAGGCGCCCGCATCCAGCAAATGACGCCGGAGGAAATCAGCACCCTCGAAAAGACCGGCCAGCTGGCCGTAGAAGTCGATGGCGAAGTCCTTACGCTGGCTCCGGACGACGTGGAAATCCGGACCCAGGACTTGCCCGGCTGGCTCGTTGCCACCGACGGCCCCCTCACGGTAGCCCTCGACGTGACCCTGACCGATGAGCTGCGCCAGGAAGGCGTGGCCCGCGAGCTAGTGAACCGCCTCCAGAACCTGCGCAAAGACACCGGCCTGGAAGTACAGGACAAGATCCGGGTAACACTAGGTCACCAGCCGGAGCTGGAAGCAGCAGTGCAGTCGTTTGGCGACTACATCCGCGAAGAAGTGCAAGCGCTGGCCCTGAGTTTCGCGCCTGATCTGAACGGTGGTTCGGTGCTGGAATTCGACGAGTTCAGCGTGCCTGTGCAGCTACACGTGGCAACTGCCTGAGGCTGAGGTGCCAATCGGTTTTGTAAAAAGGCCGGTTGGCACACCAGCGTATAAAGCATTTCAACGTCTCTCTAAATCAGTTCAAAAGGGCACAAACAGCCTCTGCGAACATATACCATAGGCGCAGGAAAAGGAGTAAGCTGCAGAGCGGCGAAGTCCAAAATTCTTCGTCACTTTGTGCTAGGAGAGGAGCTAGGGGCCGAGACTGCACTTTTGTCAGTTGCTCATCTCACTTCTCGCTTCCAACCTCTCACTTCTACTGTATGAAGTACTGGAAATACTACTTGGTGGCCTTGCTGGTCATCGTCATTGATCAGCTCTCGAAGTGGGCCGTGAACCGCTACATGACCATGGGCATGCCCGGCGAGATTCCGCTGATCGGCGACTGGTTTAAGCTGCATTACACGCTGAACCCGGGTATGGCGTTTGGGGTGGAGCTGCCGCCGCCGTATGGTAAGGCGCTACTGACGCTGTTCCGCCTGGTGGCCGTTACGGGCATTAGCTACTACATCTACCGGCTCTGGAAACAGCATGCCCCCAATGGCCTTGTTATCTGCATTGCCATGATCTTGGGCGGGGCCATCGGCAACCTCATAGATTCCATCTTTTACGGCATTATTTACGACAACGCGCCTTTTGGAGTGCCCACACCCTGGCTGCATGGGCAGGTGATTGATATGCTGTACGTAGACATCTACGAAGGCATTCTGCCTAGCTCCTGGCCGCTGATCGGGGGGACGCACCTCTCGCTCTGGCCCATTTTCAACATTGCCGACTCGGCCATTTTTGTGGGGGTAGCGCTAATTCTGATTTTCCAGAACCGATTCTATGGCCACCACTTGGAGGAAGCGCACCCCATAGCGGCCGATGATGCCGCCGCTGCCCAGGCCCGCCGCGACGCGGAAGCCTCAGAGCTCGTGTAATGCTTCGGTTTAAAAGTTGAAAAGGCCTGCTGGAATACTCCAGCAGGCCTTTTTTATGAATCAGGTTACTAGGCCTCGTCTAGAAGCAAACTATCCTCAGGCTCGCTACTAGGGTCTGAGCAAGCGTAAACCGAGAGTGCTACCAGCGGGTGTGTACCAGCGGCTTGATGCGCTGCTCATAAATGTGGCGCACGGCCTGCATCTGCTCCGTAGTAAGGGCAGGTAGCTCGGCGGCTTGCAGGTTGGAGGCCAGCTGGCTGGGCTTGGAGGCGCCCGGAATCACGCAGCTTACTTCCTCAAACATCAGCACCCAGCGCAGGGCCAAGGGCGCTAGGTTCTCCTGGCCAGGAAACACCTGTTTCAGCTCTTCCACGGCAGCTAGGCCCGTTTCGTAATCTACGCCCGAGAAGGTTTCACCTTTATCGAAAGCGGCGCCGTCGCGGTTGAACTGGCGGTGGTCTTCAGCAGAGAAGGTGGTTTGGGGCGAAAATTTGCCGGTGAGCAGGCCGCTGGCCAGCGGCACGCGCACAATCAGGCCCACATCATGGCGCTTGGCTTCCTGGAACAATAGCTCCGCGGGGCGCTGTCGAAACATGTTGAAGATAAGCTGGATGGTGGTGACGTTAGGGAAGGTGAGGGCTTTAAGGCCTTCCTCCACTTTTTCCACGCTCACGCCTAGGTTCAGGATTTTGCCTTCCTCTTTGAGCCGATCAAACAGTTCAAAGATTTCGGGCCGGTAAAACACGTCGGTAGGAGGGCAGTGTAGCTGAATCAGGTCCAGGGTTTCGAGCTGCATGTTGCGCAGACTAGCCTCTACAAACTTGCGAAGTGCCGCGGGCTGATAGGCCTCATTGGTATGGGGCTGCAGTTGGCGGCCGCATTTGGTGGCCACGTACACGCGCTCCGAGCGGCTGCGTACCAAGCGGCCCACGGCCTTTTCGCTTTCCCCGTCGCCGTACACATCGGCCGTATCAATGAAGTTGATGCCGGAATCAACGGCGGAATTCAGGATGGCGTCGGCGGTTTCGTGGCTGAATGGCTCGCCCCATTTGCCTCCTACTTGCCAGGTACCCAGGCTGATTTCAGAAACGTTGAAGCCGGTTTTGCCGAGTTTGCGGTACTGCATGAGCTAGTAACTTGATGGATTGGTTGATATTCTGTGGAAGTTGCATACGCCGGATCGGCACGGCAAGCTACAGCGGGCCTGCCTATCTTTACTTTTTTCCGCTTCGTCTTTCGTTGCCGTGTCCCAGCCTATTCTCTCCGTTCGCAACCTGACCATCGATTTTCAGAGCCACCGCGGCAATACGCGGGCCGTGGCGGATATCTCCTTCGAGCTTCGGCGCGGCGAAACCCTGGCCATTGTAGGCGAATCGGGTTCAGGCAAATCCGTTACATCGTTGGCGCTGATGGGGCTGATTCCGCTGCCGCCCGGCCAGATTACCTCGGGTGAGGCCCGGTTTCAGTCGGAGGCGCTAGGGGAGGTTGATCTGCTAACCCTCACCGATGAGCAATTGCAGAAGGTACGCGGCAACGACATCAGCATGATTTTTCAGGAGCCGATGACCTCCTTGAACCCGGTATACACGTGCGGCAGCCAAGTAGTCGAAGCCCTGCGCCTGCATACTTCGCTCACTGAAAAGGAAGCTGCCGCCCGTACCGTCGAGCTGTTCACAATGGCGCAGTTGCCTAGGCCCGAGAAAATCTTCAGCAGCTACCCCCACGAAATCAGCGGGGGCCAGAAGCAGCGCGTGATGATTGCCATGGCCATGGCCTGTAACCCCGCCATCCTAATTGCCGACGAGCCCACCACCGCCCTGGATGTAACGGTGCAAGCCCGGATGCTCCGCCTCATCGACGACCTCCGTCGTCAGCACAACACGGCCGTCATTTTCATCACCCACGACCTAGGCGTAGTAGCAGAAATTGCCGACCGCATTCTGGTGATGTACCGTGGCCGCGTGGTGGAGCAGGGCTCGGTGCTCGACATCTTTACCAACCCGCAACACCCCTACACTAAAGGCCTGCTGGCCTGCCGCCCAAAACTTTCAGTTGGGCGAAAAAAATTACCCGTAGTAGCCGATTTTATGCAGGAAACGGCCGATGGAGGCTTCATTGCTACTGAAATTGGCGCAACGCAACTGCTTGCTACTGAAATTGGTGAGGTAAGCAAATCAGGCCCTCAACATGGAGCTGAAACCACCAAAACGTTTCCCGTGGAACATTCTGTTTCACGCCCTGTGGAACCACATTTCGGCCTAGAAACGGCCCCGGGGATAGAATCGGGCCAACCGTTGTTGGTGTCGGCAACGGGCCTAGCCCCCGACGGTGAGGCAACCTTACCTAATGCTTCCGAGCCTCAGGCTACTTCTGCGGCCAGTGAGCCTTTGGTAAGCCAAGCGCCCCAGAGCGTGCTTGCCCAAGCTCCGCTATTGCAGGTAGAAAACCTGAACGTGCACTTTCCCATTCGCAAGGGTTTCTTCCGCCGTACCACCGAATATGTACGAGCCGTGGATGGGGTGAGCTTTGACATTTACCCCGGCGAAACCGTGGGCCTAGTAGGAGAGTCGGGCTGCGGTAAAACCACACTGGGTCGGACGTTGCTACGGCTGGTGGAACCAACCTCAGGCAGTATTCTGTTCGAAGGAGTTGACTTAGCCACGCTGCCGGCCGAAGAGCTACGGCGCAAGCGACGGGAGTTTCAGATGGTATTTCAGGACCCCTATGCGGCCTTGAACCCCATGATGACCGTGGGCGAAGCTATACTGGAGCCGATGCGTGTGCACCACGTGGGCGGTACCCGGCAACAGCAAAAGGAGCGGGTGCTGGAACTGCTCCGGACGGTTGGGCTCAAAGATGAGCACTACCTCCGGTATCCGCACGAGTTCAGCGGCGGCCAGCGCCAGCGCATCTGTATTGCCCGCGCTCTGGCGTTGCAGCCCAAATGCATCATCTGCGACGAGTCCGTATCGGCGCTCGATGTATCGGTGCAGGCGCAGGTGCTCAACCTGCTCAACGACCTCAAACGTGAGTTCGGTATCACCTATCTATTCATCACCCACGACCTGTCGGTGGCCCGGTTTATGAGCGACCGGCTGCTGGTCATGCGTCAGGGTAAAATTGTGGAGAGCGGCCCCGCGGCTGAGCTCTACGCCAACCCCCAGCACGAGTACACCAAACAACTGCTGGCCGCTATTCCTAAAGATGAGCCCGCCGATATCCGGGCAGCCGTAGCTAGCCGCGCCTAGGTCGGCAAACAAGTCAAACCGGTATCTAGGCCGTCTTCAGTTCTGCTGTGGCCGGCTCGTTCATTAGCGTAGGGTAAAGCTCTTGGCCCTGCCTAGTAGCTCGCTTCTGCTTTCATTTGGTGGCAGGCTTTACGCATCTGGCCGCCCTAGTAACTCAACCGTAACCTCGGATTTTCGACTAGAAATAGTTATTCGCCGATATATTCCGTATCATCTCCTCGAGGCCCTTTTTCGGGCTGGATTACTTTACCCGGGAAAGCCTCGTATTGGTACTAGCTTTCCCACTTATTCAACCTGCGCCGCCTGCGAAAAAGACAACAACTGGCGGCCCGTTTTCTACATGAAAGAAAAAGACGACTCCGCCGCCCCCCGCGCCCCACGCGCGAAGGCGGCTCGCGGCGAGCAAGCCGCTGCTGCTATTAGCAAGGACCTGGTGTTTCGCATTTTCCGCGACAACCCCGACAAAGTCTTTGCCTACCGCCAACTCTCCCGCCGCCTCGGTGTCACGACCAAAGAGCAGCGCGACGAGATTTTTAATCACCTCAAGGCCCTCAAGAAAAGCGGCCTGCTTACCCTGCTTCAGAACGACGAATATCGGCTGACTGACCCAGGTGCTGCCCGCGCGGCTACCGAGCCCGCTGGCGGCCGCAAAACGCGCCGCAACGACCAGGAACCATTCGCTAGCCCCCGCAAAGCGGGCCGGCCTATGGAAACGGAATTCGGCCAAGATCCCGTGGTGCACCGCCGCCGCGAGGCAGGCTTCGACTTCCCGAATGCCGATGAGCCTACCACCCCACGCCGCGGCCACCGCGAGCCAAGCGGCGAAATCATTACGGGTACAGTGGCCTTGGCTACTGATAAGTTTGCCTTCGTCATTAGTGAGGAAAGCGAATCGGATGTGCGCGTATTCACCGACCGTCTGAAGTTTGCCATGCACGGCGACACGGTGCGGCTACGCCTGCGCGGCTCCCGCGACGGTCGCCCTGTCGGCGACGTGGTGGAAGTACTGAACCGGGTACGTCCGGAGGTTGTCGGTCGCCTCCAGATACAAGGCGGCATGGGCTTCGTGAAGCCCGACAACCGCAAGCTGTACTTTGATGTGTTCGTGCCCTTCGAGAACATGCACGGCGCCAACCACGGCGAGAAGGTGCTGGTGCGCGTGACGGAGTTTCCGGACCAAGACGGTGGCCAGCTGCCCGTAGGCGAGGTAGTGCGCAGCTTCGGTCAGGCCGGCGAAAACGAAGCCGAAATCAACGCCATCATGGCCGAGTTTGGGCTGCCATTTGAATTCCCCGCTGAGGTGGAGGAAGAGTCGGAAGGCATTCCGGAGAAGATTCCGGCTAGTGAAATTGAGCGCCGCCGCGACTTCCGCAACGTCACCACGTTCACCATTGACCCGGCCGACGCCAAGGACTTTGATGATGCTCTGTCCATTCAGAAGCTCGAAAACGGGCACTGGGAAATTGGGGTGCACATCGCCGACGTGACGCACTACGTGAAGCCCGGCATGGCCCTGGAAAAAGAGGCCCGCTACCGCGCTACCTCGGTGTACCTCGTAGACCGCGTAATTCCGATGCTGCCCGAGCGCCTGTCCAACGGCCTCTGCTCGCTGCGCCCGAACGAAGACAAGCTGACGTTCTCGGCCGTGTTTGAGCTCGACGAGAACGGTAAGCTCTACAGCTCGTGGTTTGGCAAAACCATCATTCACTCCGACCGTCGCTTCGCTTACGAAGAGGCCCAGGAGCGCATTGAAGGACTGGACTCCGACTACTCAGCAGAGATTGTGCTGATGAACGACATCGCCAAGAAGCTGTGCGCGGCCCGCTTTAAGCAGGGTGCCATCAGCTTCGAAACCCAGGAGGTGAAGTTCAAGCTCGATGAGAATGGCAAGCCCCAGGGCGTGTATGTGAAGGAGCGCAAGGACGCCCACAAGATGATTGAGGAGTTCATGCTGCTGGCCAACCGCAAGGTGGCTGAGTTCGTGTTCAAGCTCAAGAATCGGAAGCCCCGCTTCACGATGGTGTACCGTGTGCACGACGCCCCCGACGAGGAGCGCCTACAGAACTTTGCTCTCTTCGCCCTGAAGTTTGGCCACCAGCTCGACCTCACGAATCCGAAGAAGCTGAGCACCGAGCTGAACGATTTGAGCAGCGAAGTGGTAGGCCGGCCGGAGCAGAACGTTATCCAGAACCTGGCCATTCGGACCATGGCGAAGGCCACGTACACCACCGATCCGCGCGGTCACTTTGGCCTGGCCTTCGAGCATTATTCGCACTTCACCTCGCCCATCCGCCGGTACCCCGACATGATGGCGCACCGCCTGCTGGAACACTACCTGGAAGGTGGCAAGAACATGGAGGCGGAGCCTATCGAGGAAGAATGTAAGCACTCCTCGGAGCGCGAGAAACTGGCCGCCAACGCTGAGCGGGCAAGCATCAAGTACAAGCAGGTGGAGTTCCTGCAGGACCGCATCGGCGACACCTTTACGGGGGTAGTTTCGGGCCTGACGGAGCGCGGCCTCTACGTCGAGATTGAGGAGAACAAGTGCGAAGGCATGGTTCGGGTAGCCGACATTCCGGGCGACTTCTTCGAGCTCGATAAGGACAACTACCGCCTCGTGGGACAACGCACCAAGCGCTTCATTCAGTTCGGCGACGAGCTGCAGGTAATCGTGAAATCGGCCAACCTGCTCGACCGCACCATTGACTTCGAGCTGGTAGACGACCGCCCCGATTTTGTGAAGCGTCGCGAGCAGGAGCAGCAAACCAGCCGCCGTGGCTACCGCCCCGAGCGGAGCACCAGCGGCAAGCCCGGCGGTGGCCGCGAGAAGCGCCGCCGGTAACGGTAGGTTTGACCCCAGTAATGGCCTAGTCTTTCCTAGTTGCCTTCCCTAGCCCCGCTAGAAACGTAAAGCCCCTGACGGTAGAACATTCGTCAGGGGCTTTGTATTTCTAGCGGGGCTAGTACTGCTTCGGGCAGTATGCTGCCTTCCCAACTCGCTCCTCCGTACCTTGCCTACCTGAACCTTTAGCCGTTTCTGTGGACCTTTCTTTCTTCAGCAATAAACTCTCGGCCGGCCTCGCTGGCCTTTCTTACGGCGAGCAGCCCCAGGCCCTCTACGAGCCCATTCGCTACATCATGGGGCTGGGCGGTAAACGCATTCGGCCCCTGCTCACGCTGCTTGGCGCCCACCTCTTCACCGATGAGCTAGACGGCATCGTAAAGCCTGCCTTGGCCACTGAGGTCTTCCATAACTTCACCCTCCTGCATGACGACCTGATGGACCAAGCGCCCTTGCGCCGCGGCCAGGCCACCGTGCATGAGAAGTGGAACCCTAACGTGGCCATTCTGAGCGGCGACGTGATGCTGGTGCGCGCCTATGAGATGTTCCTCGATGTGAAGCCAGAGCTGCTGGCCCACGTGCTGCGCCGCTTCTCCCAGACCGCCGCCGAGGTGTGCGAAGGCCAGCAGTGGGACATGAACTTCGAGACGGAAACCGAGGTCAGCATTGCGCAGTACCTAGATATGATTCGGCTGAAGACGGCCGTGCTGCTGGGCTTTGCCTTGGAGCTAGGTGCCCTGCTCGGTGGCGCCTCGCGTGCTGATGCCGACCATCTGCGCCAGTTCGGAGTTGGTATTGGCCTAGCCTTTCAGCTCCGCGACGACCTGCTGGACGTGTACGGCGACGCGGCCACCTTCGGCAAGCGCGTAGGCGGCGACATCGTGAGTGATAAGAAAACCTTTCTGCTGCTCACGGCCCAGGCACAGGCCAGCGAAGTGCAGCGCGCCGTACTAGTCCGCCACATCGGCCAAACCGTGCCCGATGCCGATGCCAAGGTGCTAGCGGTACGCGCTATCTATGATGAGCTCGAAATTCGCCCTCAGACGGAGGCTCTCATCAATGACTACTTCCTGGATGCTCTGCAGCATCTGGATCGTGTAGAGGCCCCCGAAATGCGTAAAACGCCCCTTCGTGAACTGGCTCTGCAACTCCTCGATCGGCAGCAGTAGCCCGGCTGAGCTGGCCTTGGTTATCAGGCAATTGGTATACTAGTGCTGACCGGGCGTATCACCCGGTCAGTTTCGTTTTCTCTTTTACCCTCTCCCTTGATGTTTTCTTTAAGCCCAACCCTGTTGCTGGTCGGCCTGACCTGCGCCATTTCCATGTACGCCTGGTCGAATCCGCAACTAATGGACAGCTGGATTCTGGAGCCCTACCGCGTAAAGCGCAACAACGACTGGTACCGCTTCGTCACGTCCGGTTTTTTGCACGCCGACTGGGGCCACCTGCTGTTCAACATGTTTGCCTTCTACTCCTTTAGCCAAGTAGTGGAATCCATTTTTCGGGGTGAGTTTGGTGATAGCACGGGCATCCTGTACTTCCTACTGCTCTATATCGGGGGCATTGTGGTATCTGATATCCCTACGTACATGCGCCACCGCGACGACCCGAGCTACCGAAGCTTAGGCGCTTCGGGAGGGGTAGCGTCGGTCATCTTCGCGGCCATCGTGTTCAACCCGATTGGTGGTATTCGCATTTTCCCTATTCCGGTCGATATCCCGGGCTTCATCTTCGGGTTCCTGTACCTTGCCTATTCTTACTATATGGGCCGGCGCCGGGGCGATAATATCAACCACGATGCCCACTTCTACGGTGCATTGTATGGAGTTGTCGTCACGTTGCTGCTAGTGCCAAGAGCAGCGCCTCTTTTCTGGGACCAAATCCAGCAATATATTAATTAAGTTATTGATTAACAGTCACTTGCGGCTATACAAGGGTTGAGTAAATATCCATTTCAGGCGATGTGCGTACAGATTGGCATTACTCTCCACCATTCTACACACTCCCTGCACCATGAATAAGCTCCTTGCCCTTTCGAATCGGATTCCATCTATGGCCATCATGCTCTCCTTGCTGGCCATGCCTTTCTTGACAGCTTGTGGTAGTGGTCGTCGCGCTAACGGCTCACTATCCATATTTGGTGTTATCTACTTGATCGTAGCAATAGCTGCTTTTCTAAGCCTGATTAAGCAAGACTGGTCAATCGGCAAAAAGATTATCTGGGGTCTGATCATTTGGTTCTTCCCCTTCGGTGGTTCCATCATCTACTTCCTGTTTTCCGGACGGAGATAAGCAAGCCACTTGTTAATAACACAAAGCCCCGCTGCTCACGATGAGTAGCGGGGCTTTGTGTTATAAGCTGGCCTAGTAAATTCTAGCGGCCTGTCAGTCGCCGCTTCTCTAGCCGGGTTACGTGTTTTAGAATCTCAGCCGTATTGGTGATTTCTGTTGCCTGCCAGTGGTCGCCTTGGTTGCGCATCTTCACTTCCAGTACCAGGGTAGTGTCGTAGCGAGGCTGTGTAAACTCCAACCCGATGAACGCTTGTTCGCCTTCCTCGCGGGTATACTTCAGCCCCTTAAACTTGCTATCGGAGCTTACTACCTTGCCGGCCAGCCCCAGTACTGAAACACCCAGTAGGTTGTTCGGAGCTGCTGCCACGGCTGCTTCTGCTGAGCCGGTTTCAACGTAGCGCCGTACTTCTGCCCGGGCAGCCTGCGCTATTTGCGGCTTCAGCAGGGCTAGGGTTCCTTTCAGGGCTAAGCCTCCTAGGTCCAGTGACCCTAGTACCGCTTCCTGTTCGGTCACTTGGTCTACTAGGTTCCGGGTTACACTGCTCACATCTACGTAGCGTTCAAAAGTGGCCGCGTCGTGATCTTTAACTGCTTTGGCCGCTTGCAGAAGTGAGTACTCGGGTCCGGTGCTCAGCTTACGGTAGTAGAGGTAGCCGGCTAGCGCCAGCCCAAGTAAGAGTAGCGCCAAGATGGTTTTTTTCATGGTATGCAGAAGTAAGTAGGCTAATGCCGTACACGGGTAAAACGGATGGTGATCTGTGGAAAGCAAAGATGATGCTCGTGTCATCATGCCACGCGCCGTCGCTTGTCTCTGTACGTTGGTTTCCCGCTTTGTATGATAACATCCTCTCGCTTTCCGGAAGTACATGGCCACCGTGGCTGCCGCGGGCTCCGGCCCGAAAACACCCTGCCAGCTTTCCTGCATGCAGTGCGGTTAGGGGTTGATGTACTGGAAATGGACGTGGTGATTTCCGCCGATAATCAGGTCGTCGTATCGCATGAGCCCTGGATGTCGGCTACTATTTGCCGGTTGCCATCAGGGTTGCCCATTGCAACGGAGCAGCAACGCTACTACAACCTCTACGCCTTGCCCTACGCTGAAACCCGCCAGTTTGATTGCGGCCTCACACGTCATCCGCTCTACCCCGAGCAAGTTTCTGAGCCGGCCTACAAGCCCTTGCTCCGGGAGGTCATTCTGGCTGCTGACACCTTAGCCCACACGCTTGGTCGGGCTCCTGTTCGCTACAGTATAGAGCTCAAAAGCGAACCTTCCACTGACGGGGTTTTCCATCCTGCTCCTGCTCGTTTCCTGGAGTTAGTGCTAGGCGAGCTGCAGGCTATAGGCGCCTTGCCTCGCACTACCTTGTTGTGCTTTGATAAGCGGGTACTCCAAGTAGCAAAGCAGGTCGTGCCGCAGCTTCCCGTTTGCCTTCTGGTAGAAGACCAGCGGCCTCTGTCTGCTCACCTTTCTGAGCTTGGATTTCACCCCTCCATCTACGGCCCAAACTTCCGGTTGCTCACCCCTGAGCTGGTGGGCGAGTTGCAGCGCCTAGACGTGGGCCTAGTTCCCTGGACGGTAAATGAACCTGCCGATCTGCTCCATATTCTGTCCTACAACCCCACAGGTATTACCACTGATTTCCCCGATCGGCTGCTGGCGCTTCGGTCTGTTTAGATCACCTGCCACTTGCCATAATACAAGCTGCAACTGCTGTTGTGGCTTGTATCATCATGTCTGTACAGAGCTGCGGTTTGCTACTCTGCTTTGCCTAGTCTTTTAGATATCCATAGTAGCATAGATACCTCTGTCTGTTACAGCGTACAGCTGTTACAATGTTTTGTGTTACAAGTTTCGTGATACAATGTGTATTATGTAATTATGTGTATCTTGTGTAAAGTGTATTATAGTTACACTGAACTGAGTGTAACGGCTAGTATGTTTTGTGTCAGTTACACCACCTGTATTGCTTACATGTGACACATTCTTATATTTACAGACCCATCTCATGTTACTCATTGCTATATGTCTCATCAGGGCGAAATACTGCAGGAAGCCATTAAAAACAGCGGAATATCTATTACGCGTATCGTGGACGAGCTGGGTATTACACGTCCTACCATCTACCGTAAATTCAAAGAGGAGACACTTGATTACGGTTTTGTAAAACGAGTTGGTGAAATTATATCACACGATTTTTCTCAAGATTTTACTGTGTTACAGCAGGCAACTTTGCCATTTACAAGCAACAGTGTTACAAACGTTGTATCTGTAATGCCAGATCGTGTTGTAACGCCACGTAACACAGTGTCTGCTGTAACAGAACCTGACTTGTTAAAGCAGCTTATGGCTCTTCAACAGAAGTATATTGCCCTTCTAGAGGCTTATAATGAGCTTTTATTAAAAGTGTATGGCCCTAAGTGACAAAAGTGTTCCACGTGAAACATTTTTGTTCGCTAGTAAGTAGCCACCTGAGCCTTTAAGCTGCTCCTTGTATCCCACTACTGAACACCTAAATCAAAAGTGAACAGTCGGGCTTGTGGAAAGAGGGAGAGGTAGTTTGAACACCGATCTATCGGCCCAGGCACAATGACCAAACTGGCCACGGGAGGGTAGGGTAGAAGACAGACCACCCTAGCTCTCGCACTCAACACAACTACCCTTATCGTGACCAATACTAGCCTCCCAGATTTCCGAGCAGTGTCGTACTCTCGGGTTACTCTTACCGAGCTCATGATACCGTCGTACGCCAACTTTGGTGGTAAGATCCACGGTGGAATTTTGCTTTCTCTGATGGACAAGGTGGCTTATGCTGCGGCCTCCAAACACGCCGGTAATTACTGCGTGACGGTAAGCGTAGATGGAGTTAATTTTCTGCAGCCAGTGGAGGTAGGGGAACTGGTATCATTACTGGCCTCCGTGAATTACGTGGGCCGCACCTCGCTGCTCGTAGGTATCAAAGTAATTGCGGAGGATGTACGCTCCGGAATAGTGAAGCATACCAACACCTGCTACTTCACTATGGTGGCCAAGGATGATGACGGCAAGCCGACGCGAGTGCCCGGCTTGCTCTTGGAAACTCCAGATGATACGCGCCGCTTTGTGGAAGCTATCAAGCGCCGGGAGTTCAAGGAGCAGTACCGCTTGGAGTTCGATACTATCCGGACGGAGCTGGCCACAGAGCAACAGCTGCATCTGCTACAAGACGAGCGTTGCCAGCTGGGGTACTAAGGGCAAGAAGAGGAAGAAGCGGCACTCCAGCCTCCGCTTGAGTAGAGGTAGTAATAATAGCCAGAAGAGGCCTGCCTATAAAGAGCAGAGCAAACCCAGTACTTCCACAACAAGCAAGGAGGCCTATTGAATAAAGTGAGCAATGAAGTCAATCCAATGCCCAAGGATTAGGTCCTCCGAGGTAGTGCCTATGGCATGACCTAAAGTGAGGTTCATGCTAGAGCACCAAGTAATCGTTTAGCTGAACCTGGATACTGATAGGATGAAGCAACAGATGGGCTCCCAGAGATAAACGGTGTTCAACTGCTTTCGCAACAGCAAGGAGGAGCAACACGCGCTAGATGCCTATGGGCCGACAAGTGTTAAAGCCGCAAAAGGCAAGTGAGCCTACAGGAATACTACCTCCTGAATAATGTCTTCTCCTACCTCGGCATTAAGGATTTCCAACACCCGCGTCTTCGCCATCACAAGCTCATGCTTTAGGGGCGCCGAGGACAAGCGCACAAACAGCTTGCTATTGCTCACGTAAATCTGCTGGGTTTTCATGGCTACGGCTTTGCCCATTACCCGCTCCCAGCTGGCCACTACCGTCACCTCGTTTAGCTTACCCTGCAGCCGATAGGTGCGGAGCAAAGCAGTAATTCCATCCTTAAGCGGTACAATATCAGACTTACGCGAATTTTCGGAAGAATAAGGTTTTTTTATTGCCATTGCCGTAATTAACGCGCGAAGAAACTCGCTATTGGTAAGTAGTTACAAAGGTACCTACCTCAACAGCTAAAGCGGCGTTACTACCCCAGAATCAACCCGAAACCGGCGGATATCTTCTGACAAGGAAGCCAATACCCGGTCAGTTCGCTCCAGATGCGTATCCGTCAGGAAAATCTGGCCGAAGGTGTGGTTGGCTACCAGCTGCATCAGGCGCGTAATGCGTTTCTCATCGAGGCGGTCGAAAATATCGTCGAGTAGGAGCAGGGGCTTGTGCTGCTTGTGGTGGGCTAGTACTTCAAACTGGGCCAGCTTAAGAGCAATAGCAAACGACTTCTGTTGACCCTGGGAGCCATAGCCTTTCACGGCTAAACCATCCATCAGAAACGTGACATCATCTTTGTGCGGCCCCATAGTAGTGCGCTGCAACGTGATGTCTTTGCGCTCCTGTAAGCGCAGCAGCTTAAGGAAGTCGGCGCCCGGCAAGTCGCTCTTATAGGTAAGCGTCACTTGCTCGCGGGCATCAGCTAACTGCTCATAGTGGCGCTGGAACACGGGCTCAAACTCAGCCAGGAAAGCCAGCCGCCTAGCTACGAGTTGCTCACCAACCGGAGCCAACTGCTCATCTAACACGAGGAGGTAGTCACGGTCGTACCCTGCTTGGCGGTCGGCGGCTAGCTTCAGAACGGAGTTGCGTTGCTTTAATAGATGCGAGTACCGGATAAGGTTCTCTAGGTACTCATGGTCGAGCTGAGAGATCAGGCTATCGAAATACTTGCGGCGCTCTTCACTGCCCTGCCGGATCAGGTCCGTGTCGTAAGGAGAAATGAGCACCACCGGATATCGCCCGATGTGGTCCGAGACTCGGTCGTAGGGTTGCTTGTTGTGGGTTACTACTTTCTTCTGGCCTAGGCGCAGGCTGCACTGGATGGCTTCAGCCTTCTCAGCAGGCGTCGTCCTGAATTTACCTCGCACCACAAAGAATTCTTCTCCCTGCTTTATTGTCTGAGTATCGGAAGACGTGAAAGCGCTTTTCGTGAGCGAGAGGTAATGGATGGCATCCAGCAAGTTGGTTTTGCCGCTGCCATTATCCCCGATAAAGCAATTGATATGCGGCGAGAGTCCCAGATTGGCTTCTTCGTAGTTTTTAAAGAAGAGCAGGTGAAGGGTTTCTAGTATCATGCTTTGGGTTCGGAATTGCAATCCTTTTACGTACTTTCGCATCCCAAACGCGAACAACCGAAAGCAAGATGGCGGAGACGAAAGTAAAGGCTGCCCCGAAGGCTTCCAATTCGACGAAAAAATCGTCGGCACCGAAAGCTGCCTCTAAGGGCAAGGCTGCTACCGATACGGTAAAACAGCCTGATCCGGTATTACCCCCCGCCAATGGCGAGGCCAAGGAAGCTACCGGCGCTCCTAAAGCAACTACTCCGGCCAACCCGGAATTTCCGAAGGAGACCTATATGCAGTGGTATGAGCAAATGCAGCTCATGCGTAAATTTGAAGAGAAAGCCGGCCAGCTTTATGGCCAGCAGAAAATCAAAGGATTCTGCCACCTCTATATTGGTCAGGAAGCGTGCGTAGCCGGAGCTGTATCGGCTCTGACCAAAGACGATAAGTGGATTACCGCTTACCGCGACCACGCCCACCCCTTGGCACTCGGTACCTCCCCGAACGCCATCATGGCTGAGCTGTATGCCAAAGCCACCGGTTGCTCGAAAGGCAAAGGGGGCTCCATGCACATCTTCGATAAAGAAGTGAACTTCATTGGTGGCCACGGCATCGTAGGTGCGCAGGTACCCATGGGTGCTGGTATTGGCTTTGCTGAGAAGTACAACAAAACCGGTAACCTGTGCATCTGCTACATGGGCGACGGTGCCGTACGCCAAGGCGCACTACACGAAGCCTTCAACATGGCCATGCTCTGGAAGCTGCCCGTAATTTTCGTGGTAGAGAACAACGGCTACGCCATGGGTACTTCGGTACAGCGCAGCTCCAACGTAACGGAGCTATACACTATGGGTGAAAGCTACGACATGCCATCGGAGCCAGTGAACGCCATGAACGTAGAAGATGTGCACAACGCCGTGGCCCGTGCCGCCGAGCGTGCCCGTGCCGGTGAAGGCCCCACGTTCCTGGAGTTTAAGACGTATCGCTACAAAGGCCACTCCATGAGTGACCCCGCCAAGTACCGCACCAAAGAGGAGCTGGAAGATTACCGTTCCCGCGACTCCATCGAATCTGTTCGGCACACCATCCTGACCCACAACATGGCAACGGAAGAGGAGCTGGCAGCAATTGATGAGAAGATTAAGGCGCAGGTACAGGAGTCAGTTGAGTTTGCTGAGAACTCGCCCTTCCCAACAGCCGATGAGTTGTACAAGGACGTGTACGTTCAGCAGGACTACCCCTACATCCGCGACTAACCTAGCGGAAGCATACCCGGCCAAATACGGGCCTCTACCAGAGTAATTCCATGTCGAAGATTCCTTTCACGGGCAAAAGTCCTCAGGCCCGCCAGCAGCAACAGCAGCGCGTAGTATCCTCGGATCCGCTACAACCGGCCGAAGCCTACAACCCCGAGCATCCGCTGCTGGAAGACCCCGATGCCCTGGCCACGCGCCTGGTGGAGTCGGAAGACTTTGTGCGTCGTAACAAAACTGCTCTGCTCAGCTTGCTGGCAGTGGTAGTGCTGGCAGTGGTAGGTGGCTTCGGCTACTACCTGTGGCGCGACTCGCAGGACACCAAAGGCCAGGCTGCCTTGGTACAGGCCGTGAACTATTGGGAAGCCGACTCGCTGCAGAAGGCCATGAAAGGCGACGGCCGGAACCCTGGTCTGGAGCGCGTAGCTTCGGAGTACAGTGGTACCCATGCCGGCAACCTAGCCAACTTTTATGCCGGCGCGGCCGCGTTAAAGCAAGGGCAGTTCAAGCAGGCTATTGATTACCTCGAGGACTTCACCTCCGACGATTACCTAGTACAGGCCCGGGCATACTCGCTGCTCGGCGACGCACACCTGGAGCTGAACCAGCCAAAGGAAGCAGCTGACTTCTACAGCAAGGCTGCCAACTACAAAGCCAACGAGTACTTCTCGCCCGGTTACCTGCTTAAGGAAGCTACAGCCCGCGAACTAGCCAAGGAGTATACCGAAGCCGTTGCTGCTTACGACAAGATTCTCACAGAGTATCCGGTGTCCGCAGAGGCTAACGAAGCCAAACAATATAAAGCCCGCGCCGAAGCACTAACTGGCAAATAGCCATCAAGTGTTTCAGCTAGTAGCACAAACAAGAAGAGGCAGCCCTAGGCTGCCTCTTCTTGTTTACTTCAGGCAGGAGCGGAGTGGCGTAAGCCCGTATCTTTGCTCGCAGTATTAGGCGCACCCAGCGCGTTCACCAGCGAATTTCCTGTTCATGGCCACTTCCCTCAAAAACCTGAGTGACTACACCTCTGATAACTTCATCGATATAACTGACAAGCGTTTTGGCTTGGTAGTAGCCGAGTGGAACAGAGAAATAACCGACACGCTGGCCCAAGGCGCTTACGAAACCCTGATAAAGCACGGCGCCAAGCCCGAGAATATCTTCCGCAACACCGTGCCCGGCAGCTTCGAGCTAACCTTGGGTGCCCAGTTGCTGGCCCAGCACGAAGAAATTGATGCGGTCATTTGCCTAGGGGTTGTCATCAAGGGCGAAACCAAGCACGATGACTACATCTGCCATGCCGTAGCTAGCGGCGTCACTAACGTGGGGCTGAAGTACAACAAGCCCGTTATTTTCGGGCTGGTAACGACCAATACGCTGGAACAGGCCTGGGACCGGGCCGGCGGCAAGCATGGCAACAAAGGGGTAGAGGGCGCGGTAGCAGCCATCCATATGCTCGGGTTCTAGCACCACTACTATCAGACGTGAGGTGCCAGTACTAGGCAGGTTGGGAAGCTAAACCCTCCGCAAACAGCCAGTGATAGTACCCGCCAGCTGTAAGCCAAGGTGGTTAAACAAGCAATCTGCTGAGCATAAAGCGACTTCTAACTTCACCTGGTATTGAATATCAGACAAAACTGTAGCTTTGCGCCCGAAATAGCCTGAAGGAAAAGAGTAGCTAAGCATAACTGGAAGCATCCACAAAGGCAGCCCGCTCAATGAGATAAACTTATTTGCGCGACAGGCTGTTGGGTTTTAACTGTAATGTTTGGACTTTTCGAGAGCAGGCATTCTAGCCAATCAATAATTCATATTAACCTTTCCCTGCACCAACATGAGTGAAGAATCCCTACGCTATTCCAGGGAAGAACTCGCGGAGTTTGAGCAAATCATTCAAGACAAGCTCACCGCGGCCCGCAAGGAAGTGGCATTCATTAAAGAGACGCTAAGCCGTAAAAACGATACGGGTACTGATAACACGGCTTCTTCTTCGAAGGTGTTGGAAGACGGTGCCGATACGGCTGAAAAGGAAAGCCTAAACCAGTTGGCCTCGCGCCAAATGAAGTTTATCCAGCAGCTCGAGAATGCCCTGATTCGTATCAAGAATGGTACCTACGGCGTGTGCATTGGTACAGGCAAGTTGATTCCGAAGGAACGCCTGCGTGCAGTACCGCACACCCAGCACTCCATTGAAGCCAAAATGGCTCGCCGCGACTAAAACCGCGCTGCCTTGCTTACTGCCCGGACTTGTAGCCGGCTCCCACAATTGGGGCCGTGTTGCTGGTCCGGGCACTGTTTTCAGCGCTAGGTCGTTTGCTGCTTTGAACCCCCTAGTACATCCTGATTTTTTAACCGTACCGTAGCGATACGGCACACACGCTTAATCCACATGGGCAAGCAACACTCTTCCGGCGACAACACGCCAAACCGCCGCGGCCGTACTACGGGCCGTCCATCCGGCAACTTCAATGGGCCTGATGGCCCCCGCAAATTCACGCAGCCTGGCCGTGAGCGCAACGAGCGCACAGGCGGCAACCCCCGCTTCGGCAATGACGATGCGCGTGGTGAGCGTCCATCCTTTGGGCGTACTGGCAACAGCAGCGGCTTTGGTGGTCCCAAGAAATTCGGCAGCGCCGGCGGCTTTGGCGGCCCTAAGAAGTTTGGAGCTACTGGTGGTGGTGCTGCCCGTGGTAACGAAGGCCGTCCTGGTGGCTTTGGCCAGCGTGGTGGCCGCGACTTCGGTGGCAACGACTCGCGTCGTTTTGATGACCGCAACGACCGTCGGTCATCGGGTTTTGGCCGAGATGAACGCCGGGAAGAGCGTCGTGATGAGCGTCCTATTCAGAACTTTGAAAACAAGCAAACCTGGGGTGGTCAGCCTTACCGCGGTCAGGAGGGTAGGCCAGCCGTTCCTCGCGGCTTGCCCGGCGAGCGGAACCGTAAGTTTGTAAAGCAGAACCCTAACGAGCCAGAACAGCCGCGCCCCAGCAACTTACGCCCCCGCGACAACGAGGAACGCCCGGAGCGCGAAAGCTTTGGAGGCGACCGGCAGGTTCGACCAGCTCGTCCGTTCGACTTCCGGGGCCGCCCCGAAGGCTTGGAAGACCAACGCCCTGAGCGTGCTCCGCGCCCCGAAGGCAACTTCCGCGATGACCGGGAAGAGAAGCGCGAGTTTGGTAGCCGCAAGCCCCAAGGCTTTGGTGGCGAGCGCCGCGAAGGCGGGTTTGGTGGTGGCAGCTTCGGCGAGAAGCGCACTGCACGCCCCGGTTCCTTTAGCGGGGATAAGCGTGAGGGCCGCTCGTTCGGCTCCGACCGCCGGGAAAGCGGTGCTGGCGACAAGCGCAGCTTCGGAGCTGACCGTAGGGACAGCCGCGGTGGTGCTCAGGAGCGCCCTCGTCGGGCCCACGATGAGTTTGTAGGCCGTGGTGAGCAGGCTCCAAACTCGAACCAAGCTGGCAAGCGCAAGTATGGTGAAGTGGAAGGGGTCGCACCTGACTACAAGAACCTCAAATTCTACGAGGAAGATAAAAACCGTGGCAACAAGCGCCGTCGGGAAGAGGAAGAAGGAGGCGCCGACGAAGTACGGCTGAACCGCTACATAGCTAACGCTGGCATCTGCTCCCGCCGCGAAGCTGATTCGCTGATTGCTGCGGGTGAGATTAAGGTAAATGGTGAGGTAGTAACGGAAATGGGCTACAAAGTGCAGCCCTCCGATACGGTGCAGTATGGTAAGACCAACCTCAATCGGGAGAAGCTGGTGTACGTGCTGCTGAACAAGCCCAAGGATTACCTAACCACCACCGATGACCCCGAAGGTCGCCGTACAGTAATGGAACTGGTGAAGAACGCTTCTAAGGAGCGCGTTTTCCCGGTAGGCCGCCTCGACCGCAACACGACGGGCCTGCTACTCTTCACCAACGATGGAGAGGTAGCGCAGAAACTCTCGCACCCGTCGCACCGCAACAAAAAGATTTACCAGGTAGAGCTGGACAAGCCGCTTACAGAGGAGCACCTAAAGCAGATTGCGGCCGGTGTGGAGCTGGAAGATGGCAAAGCCGAAGTGGATGACGTGGCCGTAGTGGCCGGTAACCCGCACTTCGTGGGTGTAGAAATCCATATTGGCCGTAACCGCATTGTGCGCCGCATTTTTGAGCACTTGGGCTACGATGTAGTAACCCTGGACCGGGTGCAGTATGCGGGCCTGACCAAGAAAGACCTGCCCCGCGGCAAATGGCGCTTCCTCAATGAAAAGGAAGTGATTCGATTGAAGTATTTTATGTAGGAACGCAACCGCCTGCCTAGCGGGCGGCTCTTAGCGGTACGGCGTAAGCAAAAAATGATGAGCTGCTGGTCATTGACTCAAGTACAGCTCATCATTTTTTGCTTCCTACCTTGCACTTCTCTACCTGACCCTCCCTTATTTCGTGCGCACACTTTCTCTTGACATTGGCAACACGGCAGTTAAGTATGGCTGCTTTGAGGCAGATGTACTCTTGGAGTCAGCAGTGGGCCAAACGCCGGAGCAGGTGTGGGAAGCCGTAACACGGTTGCAGCCTCAGCATGGGGTAGTAGCTTCGGTGGCCGAACCAACAGCTGCGTGGGCTACAAAACTGCGCAGTATGGTGCCCGGGACGGTTCTGGAGTTTGCGCCGGCTAGCACTTCGCTGCCTATTCGCAATGGGTATGCTACGCCGCACACCCTAGGCGCCGACCGGCTGGCTGCCGCCGTGGGAGCTGCGTGGCTCTTGCCTGGCCGCGACGTGGTTATTGTAGATGCCGGTACGGCCATCAAGTGTGATCTAGTAGAACGCGAACCTGTTTTCCGGGGAGGAAGTATTGCGCCGGGCCTAGGCATGCGTTTTCAGGCGCTTCATACGTTTACGGGTCGGCTTCCTTTGGTTGCCATGCCAGAGGGCGCCTCAGCCGCTACTCTGCCGCTTACCGGCGATACTACTGAGGCGGCTATTCGTAGCGGCGTGCTGAACGGCGCGGTGGCAGAAGTAAACGGTATGCTGGCCGAGTATAAGGCGCAGTTTCCGCAGCTGGCCGTAGTGCTGGCCGGTGGCGACGCCCGCTTTTTCCAAGCCCGGCTGAAAGGCCCTATCTTTGTTGTTCCGGAGCTCGTGCTGATTGGGCTCCACCGAATTTTAGTACACCATGTCTCAACCTAACTTCACCGGCCTGGCCGGTGGTCTTTCGCTGCTGGGTTTGCTGGCGGCTGCGCCAACTGTGCAGGGGCAGGGCCTCGGCAACTCGCCCTACTCACGCCTCGGCCTCGGCGATGCCAGCCTCAACACCGGCGGTGTGCGGCAGATGGGCATGGGTGGCGTGGGGGTGGCAGCCCCCAACAGTGTAAACGTAAACGAGATGAACCCGGCGTTGCTGTACTACACCGTCCGGACAACCTTTGAAGGCGGCTATTCTGCTCAGTTCAAAACTCTCAGCAACTCGGTTAGCCGCCAGCGGACGGGCTCGGCAAACCTGAGCTACCTAGCATTAGCCGTGCCCATCACGCGGCGGTGGGCCGGCGCCATTGGTCTGAAACCCTACAGCACCGTCGATTACGAATCCGTAACGCGCGACAACAGCGTAGTTGGTGACCCTACGGCGTTGGTTGAGAAGACGTACAAGGGTAGTGGCGGGCTAGCCGAAGCTTATATGAGCCATGCCGTCCGGTTGGCCAAAGGCTTTTCAGCGGGTGTTTCAGCGGGCTACATATTTGGCAGCATCGATCAGGAAGCAGGAACGCGCATCGCCTCTAGCGCCACTGCACTGGAAATTGCCAACTCCGATATTTATCAGCAGCACGTGCGCTACTCCGATTTTGCTTTCCGGGCCGGAGCGCACTACCGGGGTAAGTTCACGGATAAGCTCAACTATAACCTGGGTGGCACCTACAGCTTCCGCTCTAACCTCGACGGCGAACGGGACATAAACCTACTCCGCCAAGACGCAACGGGTGTGCAAACCTCCTCTATTGCGCTAGAAACTGAAACGGGTGGTAAAGCACGCGTGCCAGCTCTCACCCAAATTGGTATCAGCCTCGACAATAACCGCAGCTGGAGCCTTAATCTGGAAGGGTCGCACCAGCAGTGGTCGAAGTTCCAGGCCTTCGGGGATCAGGGCGGTACCGCCGGGGTGCTGCTTAGTGATACCTACCGCGGCGGAATAGGAGGGGAGTTAACTCCCGATGCTACTTCCGTAGATAACTACTTTAAGCGCGTAACCTACCGCGTTGGCCTGAGTGCCGCGCAGCAGCCTTACCGCCCCGGAGGCAATACACTCTACGACCGCTCAGTTAGCTGGGGTTTTGCGCTACCGCTGCCTACCGCCACCCCGCTGGATGCTACAACCATTAACCTAGCGTTTACTTATGGTAAGCGCGGCAACACGGATGTGCAGCAACTCCCTAGCGGCGTAACGGAGCGCAACGTGCAAGAAAACTACGTTCGGATGCAGTTAGGCGTGAGCCTAAACAACCGGTGGTTTATCAAGCGTCGCATCGAATAGTACCGCTGCTATGAAGGTGATGCCCTTTTCCTTTCTGGCTGCCACTCTTGCGGGGGCAGTTGCGCTAGCCGGTTGTCATAAACAGGAAGATGAAAAGTTGGTGGCCAAAAAAATCACCTACAAAGGGCCGCTGGTTGAAACCCAGAACGTATTGATGCTGGTCAGTGACTCAGCCAAACTGCGTATCCGTCTGACGGCTCCCTTGGAGCAGCAGTTTGAAAGCGGCGATATGGTGTACCCGAAAGGGGTGAAGCTGACTTTTCTGGGAGAAGACGGACAGGAGGTAGTGAACACCATCATCGGCAACTACGGTAAGTTCGAGAAGGCCAAAAACCTGTATACCATGCGTGGCAGCGTGCAGGTAATGAATGTGCCCAAGCAGCAGCGCATGAACACGGAGGAAGCTTTCTATGACAAGCAGAAAGCTTCTATCTACACCAAAGAGCAGACGGCCATTCGGGTTACTACCCCTACGGAAGTGCTAACTGGCCGCGGGCTCACGGCCAACCAGGATTTCTCGCGCTACCGTATCCTGACGCCTACCGGTGTGTTTACGCTGCAAAACGCACCGACGGCTACTCCCGCACCACCTAGCCGCTAACCATCACACCATGAAACGATTCTGGGACCCCGGCATCAGCCGCACCATTCTTTTCGTCTTGGGGGTAGTGACCTTTGTCATTGCCACCTATCAGACGCTGGCCACGGGCGGCATGGAAGGGTTATATGCCAACTACCCCCTGTATATGCTTTCCTTTGGCTTTATTATAGGATTGCGCTACCTCCGCCAGCGCGATAAAGTGGCTGCTGCTGAAGCCGAAGCTGCCCGCAAAGCGACACAGGCCACCACCCGAAAACCCGCCAAGCCCAAGAAAAAACGCTAGAGAATACTAGCCCTTCAACGGGCTCAAACCGAAGGACCTTCTGCGTCTGGGTAGCTGTTCGAACCGGATGGCTGCTTTGGAGCCAGGAGGTCTTTTGTGCTTCTTCACGATGCATGTAGTACTCAAAGGCGCACTTCAGTGAGGAATATTACCGCTCCTAGGTCAATCTATCTGCTCAAGGCCTTTGCATTTCATTATCTAATGCCCATCTTTTTTGGTTATTTTGCACCTCATTTCCACTTTTCTACTGCGCTTTTCTTCAAGTAAATGGCATTAATCAACACGATTCGAGAAAAATCGGGCTGGGCGGTCGGGGCCATCATCATCGGCCTGCTGCTCTTTATGCTGGGAGGCGACTTCCTGTATGGCCGTAGCAGCATCTTCAACAGCAACGATATGACCGTTGGCGAAGTAGCTGGTGAAAAGGTGGAGTACGATGAGTTCAACAACACCCTGGAGCAGGCTAAGCAAGCCTTTGTTGCCCAGCAGCAGCGTCAGCCCGACGATCAAGCCCAAGGCTACCTGCGCGACCAGGCCTGGAACCAGATCATCTACCGCATTGCATTCCAGAAAGAGTTTGATCGGTTGGGCCTGAAAGTGTCGGACGAGGAGCTGACGGAGATGGTGCAGGGTGAAAATCCTCACCCTAGCATTCGGCAGGCCTTCACGGACCCTCAGACCGGGCAGTTCAACCGCACCAAAGTAATTGAGTACCTGCGCAACCTCGACAAGATAGATCCGCAGGCGAAGGCAGCCTTCCTGAACTTTGAAGCCAACTTGGGCCCAGAGCGTCTGGCTGTGAAGTACAACAACCTGCTCAAGCTGAGCACCTACGTTACCTCGGCTGAAGCCAAGCGTTTCGATCAGGCGCAGAACACCCGCGCGAATGTGCGCTACCTGATTGTGCCTTACTTCTCGGTTTCTGACTCGAGCGTGAAAGTGAGCAACGAGCAACTGCAGGCGTACCTCGACAAAAACAAAAGCCGCTACCAGGTAGAGGACGGCCGGAGCATTGAGTACGTTTCGATTCCGGTAACGGCTTCCGTAGAAGACAGCACTACCATCAAGAAAACGGTTGACGAGCTAGCCACCCAGTTTGCTTCGGCGCCGGTTGATTCGGTTTTCGTGAAGCTGAACTCGGATGCTCCTGCCAGCCCCGCTTTCCTTTCGCCGGCTGATATGCCTGAGAAGCTGCGTGCTCAGCTACCCCTGCAGGTAGGCAAAGTGTATGGCCCCTACGCCGAAAACGGCACCTACTCGCTTTACAAAGTATCGAGCCAGAAAGCCGGTGCACAGGCTGCCGCTCGTGCCAGCCACATTCTAATTAAGGCGGATGCTACTACGCCGGAGGCCGATGCCGCGGCCAAAGCCAAGGCAACGGAAGTACTGAACAAAATCAAAGGCGGTGCTGATTTCGCGGAAATGGCACGCCAATACGGTACAGATGGTACTACGGCTACCGGCGGCGACCTAGGCTGGTTCCAGCAGGGCCGTATGGTACCGGAGTTTGAGAAAGCCGTATTTGGGGCTACCTCGGCCGGCTTGCTGCCGAACCTGGTGAAGACCTCATTTGGCTACCACATTGTGAAAATCACGGCTCCTAAAACCGCGCAGACCTACCAGGTGGCTACCGTGCAAAAGAGCATTCAGCCTACCGACGCTACCCGCGACGCGGCCTACCAGAAAGCTCAGCAGCTGAAAGGCGCCGCTACCGATCTGGCTTCGTTCCGCAGCGCTGTAGCGAAAGACAAGAGCCTGCAGAAAGTAGAAGCCAAAGGCCTTGGCCGCGGCGACCAAGCTGTAAATAACCTGCAAGGTGCTCGCCAGTTGGTGCGTTGGGCCTACGGCATCAACCCAGAAGGCTCGCCTACCAAAGTAGGTGACGTTTCAGAGGTGTTCGAAATCGGTGACCAGTACGTAATTGCGGTTCTGACCGGTGAGCGCAGCAAAGGCACCGCCGATGTAGCCAGCGTTAAGCCTGAAATCACGGCCCTGGTTCGCAACGAGCTGAAAGCCGAGCAGATCATGAAGAAGCTAAACGCATCGAAAGGCACGCTGGAGCAGATTGCTCAGGCATACGGTAACGGGGCACAGGTAAAAACTGCTGATGGCGTTACCATTGGTCAGGGCCTGATTCCGGGCCTCGGCAATGAGCCCGTTGCTGTTGGCAAAGCCTTCGGCTTGAAGCCCGGTCAGAAATCGGCGCCATTTGCCGGTGAGCAAGGCGTGCTGATTGTGGAGCCTGTAAGCGTGCAGCCTGCTACCAACGCTACCGATGTGAAAGCGGTGCGTCAGCAGCTGGCCGCTCAGCGCGTAGCCCGCACCGACGGCCTCACCTACGAAGCCATCAAGCGGCAAGCCAACATCAAGGACAACCGCACGAAGTTCTTCTAAGCCGCGCGGCCTCCTAGTAAATGCAAAAGGGCCGTACCTTAGGGTGCGGCCCTTTTTTGTGCTCCTGAGGGCCAGCGAAATAACAGCTATTGTTGTTTCGCTTATCTCACTAGGTCCTGCTAAGCATCAAACTCATCTTTCTAGTGTCTCTGCTTCCGGCACTCTGCCCCGGGTTTTTCCGTTATCCGCTTATGAAGAAATCGTTGGGTTCGGTTGTGCGCCTAGGCAGCCTGGCGCTACTGCTAGTTGGAGGGGTGCAGGTTACGCCTGCCCTAGCACAGACAAATGAAGACAGCAGCATTAAGCTGGCCCGCGAGTATGAGCGGCAGGGGGAGCATGAGAAGGCGGCCTTTCTGTTTGGGCGGTTGCGCGCCGATGAGCAGGTAGCGGCCACTATCTTGCCCGACTATGTAGCCGCATTGCAGGCCCTCAAGCGCGATAAGGAAGCAGAGAAACTAGTGAAGCGTGCCCAACGCCAGCGCCCCGATGATGCCGCACTAGGAGTGATGCTAGGCCAGGTGTATGCCAAAGCCGGTGAACAAAGCAACGCCCAAAAGCAATGGGAAAAAGCCTTGGCTCAGCTAACCAGCGCCCAGGTGGTACAGGTTGCTACAGAGTTTCAGAAGCTGAACTTGCCGGAGTGGGCGACGCGGACCTACCTGCGAGGCCGTGAGCTGGCCAAAAACGACCATGAGTTTGCGCCCCAGCTTATTCAGCTCTACACCCAAAGCGGGCAGAACGATAAGCTCATGACCGAAACCCTGCGCCTAGTGCAGCAGGATGAGCAGCAGTTACCCTTCGTTCGCAACATGCTCCAGAACAGTCTGCAAGACGACAAGGACTTTGCCGTATTGGAGAAGGAATTGCTAGGGCTGGTGCAGAAAAACCCCGAGCGCACCGTGTACAGTGAACTGCTGTTGTGGCTGCAAGTGCAGCGCCGCGACTTCACAGGGGCGCTGGTGCAAGCCAAAGCCCTCGACCGCCGAGAGCGTTCGGAAGGGCAACGCGTGCTGGAGGTGGCCGAAATTGCCCGCCGCAACAAAGACTACGAAAGCGCCATCAGTGGCTATGAGTATGTAGTGCGCGAATACCGCGGCAAACCGTTCTACGCCCTGGCCCGCCAGCGCCTGGTGCAAACGCGGGAAGACCAAGTGCGTACCACGTATCCGGTGCAGGTGGCGCAGTTGCGGAGTTTGCTGCAGGAATATCAACAGGTGCTAACTGACTTGGGCCGGACGCCGGAAACTGCGCCGGTGCTACGTAGCATGGCCGCGTTGCAGGCATTCCAGCTCGATGAGAAAGAGGCCGCCATCAAGCTTCTGAATGAGGTGATTGACATGCCGCGGGCCAGTATTGATGTGGTGGATCAGGCCAAAATTGACCTAGCCGATATTTTCCTGCTCCGCAGTGAGCCATGGGAGGCCACTCTCTTGTACTCGCAAGTAGAAAAGTCGCACAAGGATACGCCCCTGGGCTACGATGCCAAGCTACGCAATGCCCGCCTGAGCTACTTTGCCGGCGACTTTAAGCTAGCCCAGTCGCACCTGGACATTCTCAAGCAGGCAACCAGCCGCGAAATAGCCAACGATGCCATGCAGCTCAGCCTGCTCATCACTGACAATACCGCTATGGACACCGCCGGCGTAGCCCTGCGCGATTATGCTATGGTGGAGCAGCAGGTGTTCCAGAACAAGATTCCGGAAGCCTTACGTGGGCTGGATGCGCTCCTGCAGAAATACCCCGGCCACGCGCTGCAGGATGATGCCTGGTACCTGAAAGCACAGTTGCAGCGCCGCACCGGCGACTACGCTGGCGCCCTAGGTACGCTGGAGCGCATAACCGGCAACCCGAAGTACGATGTTCTCAGCGACGACGCGCTGTTTCTGGCCGCCAGCATTCAGGAAGAAAATCTGCGCGACTCCGAAAAAGCGCAGCAGCTCTATAACCAAGTGCTAACCAAGTACCCCGGCAGTATTTACGTGGCCGAAGCCCGCAAACGCTTCCGCAAGCTGCGCGGCGACGTAGTAAATTAAAGTAGTGGCATAGTTAGCTTCAGCCAACGCAATGGGGTAGTATGGCCGTGCTTTACCGGTTTGGGCCGGCATCAGGCCTAGTAGAAGTAGCCGCCCGCCGCAAGGTTTTAACGGCCATTCAAACCGTTGAGTACCCAGCCGATCTGATAAATTCATAGGAATATGGGAGGGGAAATACGGCGGCAAACGCGGTTTTTCTTCGTACTTTTGAAGGTATAGCCCACTGTGGGTACCTGTCAGATTATGGAAAAACGGTGGATTCGCAAGCCTGCGCCCGACGCTGAAACAGTACGGCACCTGGCCGACGCCCTGCGCGTCAACGAGGCTATCATTTCCCTGCTCTGCCAGCGAAAAGTGTGCACCTTCGAGGAGGCGCGTGCCTTTTTCCGCCCCGCCCTCGATACCCTGCCCGATCCGCTTCTGATGCGTGACATGGACCGCGCCGTTGACCGGTTGGTCCGGGCCCTGCACCTAGGCGAGCGGGTTCTCGTGTTTGGCGACTATGACGTGGACGGGACTACCTCTGTAGCGCTGGTATACAGCTACTTGCGTCAGTTTTTCGGCCCCGAGCGCATCGACTATTACATTCCGGACCGCTACAAAGAAGGCTACGGCATTTCTGACGCGGGTATCGACTTTGCGGCGGAGCACGGCTACCAGCTGATTATTGCGCTTGACTGCGGCGTGAAGGCCGTGGAGAAGATAGCCTACGCCAACACGCGCGGCGTCGACTTTATCATCTGTGACCACCACTTGCCCGGGGCCGAGCTGCCGGCCGCAATAGCCGTACTGGACCCCAAGCGCGCTGATTGTGCCTACCCGTTTAAGGAGCTCTCCGGCTGTGGCGTGGGGTTCAAGTTAATGCAGGCGTTTACGCAGCACCAAGGCTTGCCCGAAGATGACTTGTACGAGCTGCTGGACCTAGTAGCCGTAAGCATTGCCGCTGATATCGTACCCATCTATGGCGAGAACCGAACGCTGGCCTACCACGGCCTGCGCCTCATCAACGACCGCACCCGGCCCCAGCGCCCCGGCTTGGATGCGCTGCGGGAGCTAGCGGGCCTACAAATGGCCGAGCTGAATATTAGCAGCTTGGTATTCGGGTTTGCGCCGCGTATTAATGCCGCTGGCCGTATGGGTGATGCCAAGCGCTCCGTGGCCATGCTGCTAGCCGAAAGCACCGCCGAAGCTGTAGAGAAGGCCGGAGTTGTGGACAAGACCAACCAGGAGCGCCGCGGCTTCGATACCAGCATCACGAAGGAAGCGCTGGAAATGATTGAGCAGGACGACCTGCTCCGCTCGGCCCGCACCACCGTGCTGTTCAAAGAAGACTGGCACAAAGGGGTGGTGGGCATTGTGGCGTCGCGCTGTCTGGATAAGTATTACCGGCCTACCATCATCCTCACTGAAAGCAACGGCAAAGCTACCGGCTCGGCCCGCTCCGTGGTGGGGTTTGATGTACACCAGGCCATTGAAGAGTGCGCGGAACTGCTCGACCAGTTTGGCGGCCACATGTACGCCGCGGGCCTCACGCTACCCGTGGAGAATGTGCCGGCCTTCCGCGAGAAGTTTGAACGCATTGTAGCCGGGCGCATCTTGCCTGAGCAGCTCATTCCGCCCGTCGAAATCGACTACACCATCAACCTGAGCGACATCACGCCATCGTTTTTCCGGCTGCTGAGCCAGATGGAGCCGTTCGGCCCCGGCAACCCAAACCCTGTGTTTGCCTCCAAGCAGGTGTACGTTACCCCCGACTCAGCGCGGATTGTGGGCAACTCGCACCTCAAGCTTACCCTCACGCAAGATGGTCGCCATACCGTGGATGCCATTGGCTTCGGGCTAGGGGAGTACCACGAGCAAATTCTGCAGGGGCAGCCCTTTAGCGTGTGCTATACCGTGGAAATGAACGAGTTCCGAGGCGTGAAAAACCTGCAGCTGCGCGTAAAGGATATTCGCTGGGAGTAAGGTATGTTCCCAGAAATGGAGCGTAGGTACTAGCTCCGCCTTTTACCCAAACCCCCTAAAAAACAACTGACACCACCCCCTTCCAACGCTAGAGGAGGTGATGTCAGATGAGGCTAGGCATGGTGCGCAACAGCGGCTAACGTACCGGGGCTATTAGGTACCGCTTGCTGCCCAAATTGAAATACCCGTCGCGCACGTAGGTGCCATAAATGGCATTAGATGTGGCACCGTTCGCCTCAGCCAGGTTCTGGGGACGGTTCAGGCTCAGCCAGAGGGTAGTGCCGTTAAGCCGCCGCTCACGTAGAACCGGCTGGCCTTTTAGACGAGCAACGTAGCGCTCTGCCACTTGGCCATTGCGACGATACACTGTTTTCTGCTCCCAGACCAAATTGCGTTTTGACCGATTTTCTGGGAGATTCTGCGCGTACGCCGGAATCACGTAGCCCCTGATGATGTGGCGGCGGGCACCCATGCGAGGCGCTTTCACGATAAATCCAGTGCGCTGCAACAGCTCGGCGCGGGTAGCTGCCGCAACTTGCATCAGGGAGTCGCGGGCAGTGGTGGCCCGGGCTTGATCCGTAATTACCTGGGCCACGGAGGTTTGAAATCCGGCCAGCAGCATAGCAAGGGGTAAAATTCTTTTAATCATGTAACGATATAGAAAAGGAAGAGGAATACGGCCAGCCGCAGCACGACTGTCGAGTTGGCCACGGGACAAAAACAGCGCCAATAGTGGCTACACGGGCTTTGTAACCTCTCCCTTTTCGTTGCTGCTCCACCACGCCCAGGCCATGAGCACTGCCTGCAACGGTAGCCGCAGCCACAGCGCCCACACTGGCACTGGCAGGCCCGCGCCGTGCGTTTGGAGCATATACACATTGGCCGGAAATACCGCTATCAGCAAGAGAATCAGGCCCCAGCCGGCCAGTCGACGGGTTGCTGGTAGCAGCAGGCCTAGTCCGCCCGCTAGCTCCGCGGCTCCGCTCAGGTACACCAGCAGCAGGGGCGCTGGCAGGTAGAGAGGCACAATGCGGAGAAAACCGGCAGGAACCACAAAATGCAGGATGCCCGCCCCAATAAACAGGAAGGCCAAGACGTAGCAGCTGATGTTCCGGAGGCTAGGCATATATCTTTTCTGGTGAGCTAGGGCACAGTTGGGTTGCCAGAAGGGCCTAGGGTGCCAAGGTAGCCCAACTATACGCAAGGTCTTCTAACAAATAAGCGTAGCCGAAGGCCCCGCAGCAATGCGTACCTTGGTCGCGGCGTTATCTGCCATTCAACTATCTATTTTGCTTCGATGAAGACGTTTTATCTGGCCCTAGGGCTAGGACTAACTGCAGCCGGCACGGCTGCCGCCCAGCAGCCCGCTGGCTATCAAATTAACCTCGACTTACAGAACGTCCAGAGCGACCGGGTGCGGGTAGTAATCAACACGCCGGACGTGAAGGAGCCACAAGCTACGTATGTCATTCCCTCAGTAGTGCCCGGCTCGTACTCCAAGAAAGACTACGGCCGCTTCGTTACCGATTTCAAAGCCTTCAACAAGCAAGGCAAGCGCTTGAAAGTGCGCAACAGCGGCCCCAACCTATTTATCATTGACGGAGCCCAGAAGTTAGCCCGGTTAGAGTACCTAGTAGATGACACCTGGGACGCCAAGCAGGATGACTCGTTTATCTTCCAGCCCGGAGGCACCAACATCGATGCCGGCCGCAACTTTACCATCAACCACTACGGGTTTTATGGCTACCTCGAAGGCTACAAGATGCAGCCCTACCAGGTAACCGTGCAGAAACCCACTGAACTGTACGGCGCCACGGCCCTCACGGTGCGCCGCGAGTCGCCAACGCAGGACGTATACACGGCCCCCGATTACGTGACTCTGGCCGATGGCCCCATTCTGTACGCCAAGCCCGATACGGCCAGCTTCAGCACGGGTGGTGCGCGTATTTCGGTGGCGGTGCTGTCGGAAAGCGGGGTGGTGAAAGCCGCGGACGTAAGCCAGATGTTGCGGCCGATGTCGGAGGCCCTCACCAAGTTCTTTGGCAAGATGCCGGTACCCCGCTACCAGTTCTTGTTTTACTTCCCTAGCCTGACTTCGCCGCTCAACAGCAAAAACGGCGGCTACGGTGCCATGGAGCACAGCTACTCCTCGCTCTATTTCCTACCCGAAATTCCGGATTCCGAGCGCTTGCGCAGTATGGTGCTGGAAGTGGCTTCGCACGAGTTTCTGCACATGTTGGCCCCGCTGAACATCCACAGCCGCGAAATCGGGGAGTTTGACTTCCGCAACCCCAAAATGTCGCAGCACTTGTGGTTATATGAGGGCGTAACAGAGTACGTATCGCAGCTGGTGCAGGTGCGCGGCGGAATTACTACCCCCGAAGAATTCCGCAACCGCATCAAGGACAAGATTGATAAGGCCGACAAGTTTGAAAACGTGTCGTTTACGGAAATGAGCCGCCTGATTCTGGAGCCTCCGTACAAAGACATGTATGGCAATGTGTACGAGAAAGGCGCCTTGATTGGGTTGCTGCTCGATATCCGCATCCGGGAGCTCAGCCAGAACCGTCAAACCCTGCGCGACGTGCTGCTGGCCCTGCGTGAGAAGTACGGTCCCACCCGCTCGTTCGAGGACAAAGACCTGATTCCGGAAATCGTGGCCCTCACCAACCCCGAGATTCAGCAGTTTTTCACGCGCTATGTGCAAGGCAAGGAGCCGCTTCCGCTGGCTGAGTACCTCGGCAAAATTGGGTGGACGTATGCTCCCGTTGGTCAGGCGAAAGTGAAGGCGTTCGGTAGCCTGGGTTTTGCCTACGATGCGGATAAAGACCAGTTCCGGGCCGTAAAAACCAAGGCCGATGAAAACGCCTTTGGCCTGAATGAAGGCGACGTTATTGTAGCGGTGAATGGCCAGGCCGTCACCATGCAGTCCGCCGAAAAACTGCTGCGTCCCTTGGTAGAGCCAAAAACTGCCGATCCGGTGCGCGTGAAGTTTCGCAGTACGGCTTCCGGTCCCGAGAAGGAAAAGCAAGCCACTCCCCGCGAGTTTGATATTGAAGTGAAAAACCTGGTAGAAGACGTGCATACCCCCACGCCTACGCAGCAAGCGCTGCAGGATGGGTTGCTGAAAGGATAGGAGCTAGCAAGCGGGCCACATGCTCTCGTAGGTGACCCGCTCTCCGCTCGTATTGGTTTCTCACGCCGTCACCTTCTTACCTTTGCTTGCATGATTCTTCGAGCTGAACACCTGGTCAAGAAATACAAAGCGCGCACCGTTGTCAACGACATGTCGTTGCACGTGGAGCAGGGCGAGATTGTGGGCTTGCTGGGGCCAAACGGTGCGGGCAAAACCACCTCGTTCTACATGACCGTGGGCATGGTGAAGCCGAACTCCGGCCGCGTATTTCTCGATGACCGGGACATTACCAATTTGCCCATCTACCAGCGGGCCCGCCTGGGCATTGGCTATCTGGCGCAGGAAGCTTCTGTTTTCCGCGACCTGACGGTGGAAGAGAACGTGCTGTCGGTGCTGGAAATGACGAACATGCCAAAGCAGGCCCAGCGCGACAAGGTAGAGGAACTTCTCAACGAATTTAGCCTGACGCACGTGCGCAAAAACCTGGGCCGCGTGCTCAGTGGTGGCGAGCGGCGCCGCACCGAAATTGCCCGGGCCCTGGCCGTCGACCCAAAATTTGTGCTGCTGGATGAGCCTTTCGCCGGCGTCGACCCGATTGCGGTAGAGGAAATTCAGGGCATTGTGGCCAAGCTCAAGCACAAGAACATCGGTATTCTTATCACCGACCACAACGTGAACGAAACGCTCAGCATCGTTGATAGGGCCTACCTGCTCTTCGAGGGCAAACTGCTGAAGGCCGGTACCGCCGAAGAGTTAGCCGAAGATGAGATGGTACGCCGCGTGTACTTGGGCAAGCATTTTGAGTTGAAGCGGAAAGTATAGCTAGTAACTAGCCCGAGCATCGGCTTCAAGAGTAAAGCAAGGGTAGTACTCAGCGAGTTGGCTCGCATTGGCTGCTGCGGCTAAAGCCCTTGTTCCAGGGCTGCATCAATTTCCGGTAACTTTCCTCGGCTGCCTAAGGTAGAGAGAACCCCATCCTTGCTTACTCGCTATGTCCCACCTGTTCTTGCGTCGTCGTGATTAGTACTCTTCTGACCTGGGCTGTACAGCGGCGGTTGGCCAACGTGGAGCACATCCGACAGTATCCGCACGAGGCGCAACAACAGGTTTTACAGGGTCTGCTGCGCACCGCTCGCGCCACTGAATGGGGCCAACGGTATGGCTTTGCAGATGGCCTTACGGCCCGTGGGTTTGCCCAGCGCGTGCCCATCAGCAGCTACGAAGAACTGTACCCGGAACTAGAGCGGGTGCTGCGCGGAGAGGCTGATGTGCTGTGGCCCGGCCCGGTGCAGTGGTTTGCCAAGAGCAGCGGCACCACTAACGCCCGCAGCAAATTTATTCCCGTCACGCGCGAGTCGTTGCAGGAAGGCCACTATCGCGCCGGTCGCGATATGACGGCGCTAGCCACGTTGTACTACCCCGAGGTCAATATTCTGGGCGGCAAAACCCTTTCACTAGGGGGTACGCACAGCCCAAACCCCTTCCGTACCCCCGATGCCGGTTCACGGGTCGGCGACGTATCGGCCGTAATTATGCAGAACCTGCCGGGCTGGGCCGAGTTTGTGCGTACGCCACCGCTGGAGCTGGCCCTGCTGGATGAGTGGGAGGAAAAGATTGAGCGTATTGCCCGCCACGTGCAGGACGTAGATGTGCGCGTGCTGGCCGGCGTACCTACCTGGATGATTGTGCTACTGCGCCGCGTGACGGAGCTGGCTGGCGCCGCTTCTATTCTGGAGGTGTGGCCCAAGCTAGGTCTGTTTTTGCACGGAGCCGTGGCGTTTGGGCCCTACCGGGAGTTATTTCGCCAGCTGATTCCGAGCTCACAGATGAACTATCTGGAGGTGTACAACGCCTCCGAAGGCTATCTCGCCCTGCAGGACGAACCCAACTCCGAGGAGTTGCTGCTGTTGCTCAACCACGGTATTTACTATGAGTTTCTGCCGCCCGACCAATGGGATGTAGCCGAACCACAAGCCATTGGCCTGGAAGACGTGGTGCTGGGCCAAACGTACGCCCTCATCATCAGTACTAACGCGGGCCTGTGGCGCTACAAAATCGGCGACACGGTGCGCTTCACGTCGCTGGCACCCTACCGCATCCGGATTTCCGGCCGCACCAAGCACTTTCTCAATGCCTTTGGCGAAGAAGTGGTGGTAGAAAACGCCGATGCCGCCATTGCCGCCGCCTGCCTGGCTACCAGCACCACCGTCCGCGACTATACCGCCGCCCCCATCTACTTTTCCTCCGATGATGGTGCCTCGCGCGGGGGCCACCAATGGCTCGTGGAGTTCACGCAACCTCCCGCCGATGTGCAGGCATTCGCCACTGTGCTCGATAATACGTTGCGCCAACTCAACTCCGACTACGACGCCAAGCGCCACCGCGACCTTGCTCTTACACCGCCGCAACTCACCGTAGCGCCAAGCGGCACGTTTGAGCGGTGGTTGGCCTTCAAAGGCAAGCTAGGCGGCCAGCACAAGGTTCCCCGGCTTAGCAATTCCAGGGAGCTGCTGGATGAAATTCTGGAACAACTAAAAAAATAGTTATACATTCCGGAGCTAACTAATCCTTATCTCCGATGCATGTACTAAACAGATACCTTGGTCTTTACCTGAACAGACAGGTAACGTTTGTAATGCTGCTGTTACTAGGCTTGCTGGGCTCCGGATGCGTACACGTGCGGTCTGGCCCCGTCGGTTTCTGGTCGCGTAACCGCTTCGACCGTGGTGGCGAGCAACGGCACGGGCCTTGGCGCGAGTACTACGATAAAGAGGAACAGCAGCTAGCTACCCGGGGCCGATACCGGCACGGGCTACCGGCAGGAAAGTGGCGCACGTACCAGCCCAGCGGCTCCCTGGAGCGCACCGAGAAATTCTACCGCCGTCCGTACGGGCTGGTAACCATCAGCTACTTCCACCCCAATAACCAACTAGCCAAGCAAGGCCAGGCCCGGTACCGAGCTGAGCCTAGTGGCGCACGTTTTTTCTGGTTTGGCGAATGGAAATGCTACTCAACAACCGGTCAGCGGCTCCCCTCAGAATGGTACCACGAAGGCGTGAAAGTGCAGGCCACTTCCGCACACCCCAATCTAGATAAGATTCAAAATCGTAAATAGTACATGCGTGCTGCCCAAATTGGATTGGGGCTGCTGCTACTTGCTTTTTGGGGCTGGGAAATTTAGCTATTCCATCAACTGAGTAAGGATATATAGGTTAGTGCAGTACTTGGCTTATTTGCATAAAAATACTTTTCAAATACTGGATTTTTAATAGAAAGTAGATTATCTTTTCCCATCCGTTCTATCTCACAATCCCACCTATGTCAGTTACTTCTCCCTCTTACCGTTCCAGCGACGGTAGACGTCGCCGGCGACGGTCACAAACCGATGATAAGGAATCTGAGCGCGGTACCAGCTTCGCCGTAGGCATACTGGGGCTGCTGCTGTTGGCGCTCCTAGCCAGCCTCGGGGTTATTGCAGCCTCCTTCAGCGGCTAGTTCTCGTCAGCCTGTTATAATACAAGGGCCCTGCCAGCGGAATTGCTCCACCGGCAGGGCCATTCGTTTACTAGGGTAGGCAAGGTGCGGAACCCTGGCTTTCTATTGATCCATAACGCCGCCTACCAGATTGCCAAATAGCCCACCGCTTTCTTTGCGGGCATTACCGCCGGTAGGAGCCAAGGCCTGAATGAGCTTCTTCACGGGCATCGACTGCAGCCATACGCGGCCCGTGCCCCGCAGCGTAGCCAGCAGCAGGCCTTCGCCCCCGAATATCATTGATTTCAACCCACCCGCCCGGACGATGTTGAAGTCGATGCCCGGCTCGAAGGCTACTACACAGCCCGTATCAACGCGCAGCAGTTCGTTGTTGAGGCGCTTTTCGATGATGGTGCCACCGGCGTGAATGAAGGCCTTGCCGTCGCCGGTTATCTTCTGCAGAATAAAGCCTTCGCCCCCAAACAGGCCGGCACCCAGTTTCTGATTGAAATGAATGGCCATTTTGGTGCCCCTCGCGGCAGCTAAAAAGCCGTCCTTCTGCACAATCAGGCCCTGCGGCAGCTCGCGTAAGTCAATGGGGATGATGGTGCCGGGGTAAGGGGCAGAAAAGGCTACGTGGGCTTTGCCATAGCCACCGCGGTGCGTAAAGTGCGTCATGAACAGCGACTCGCCGGTAATCAGGCGTGTACCGGCCGAGAAAAGTTTGCCCATTAGGCCTTGATCGGGCTCGGAGCCGTCCCCCATTTTAGTTTCGAAGGCAATGGCTTCCGACATGTATACCATGGCCCCTGCTTCGGCAATAACGGTTTCGTTGGGGTCAAGCTCTACTTCCAATACCTGAATATCCGTACCAAGGATTTTGTAGTCAACGTCGTGGGATTGCATAAAAGGACCTGAGGTATGAAGGATGAAATACTACCCCCAAGTATAGCAAAAGCCGCATAGAAATGGGCGGCTGCCACCGTCCAATCAGCATAAAGAGCCTTTCCTTACCTATAGCACCCAATAATTCCGGTGGGCACAGAGGTAAGAAAAGGCTCTTGGTACTAGGTATCAAACGGGCGTAAACCTACTCCTCGTCGTCGTCTTTTGGTAAGTCAACGTCGGGCTCAGCTTCTGCTTTTGGGCCTTTTTTCTTAGCCTCGCGGCTGGTGCGGCGCATAAAGTCCTCATCCGACTCTTCGGGCTCCTGCACGCCTTCTTCCAGCGGGAAGTCTTCTTCCTCGTCCTTTTCGCCAAATTGCCCATCCCGGTTTACCAGTTTCTTATCCCGCACATGGCGATTCAGAAACAGATTAATATCCTCGATGGAATAATTTGAGGTGATTTCGCCGAGCGGATTTACTTTAATCTCAAAGCCTTCCAGCTCCTTATGCACCCGAGCCTTTTTCTCGGGGTCGTTTTTCTTCTTTTTGGGGTTGACTGGTTTTTTGGCCATGATAGTATAGGCAATAGTCGGTTCAACAGCAGGTGGCCTACGGAACAAGCAGGCCTGAAGATGGTAGTACGAGGCCACCCGCCAGCCGGTTGATGCGGAGACTCAGAACCAGATACTAAACCGCACGCCACCAACAAAAAAGCCTGCCCGACACATACGGTCGGGCAGGCCTTTCACCAACAGTTTAAGAAGCTACGGAGCCTAGGCGGGCAGCTGAGCCAATGCCTGCTGTAGGCGGGCTGCCGTTTCCTGGGTACCCAAAATGCTCATGATGTGCATGAGATCGGGGCCGGCGCCGGCGCCCGTTACGGCCACACGTAGTGCTTGCAGCACCTGCCCAATTTTGATGCCTTGGCGCTCCAGCACTTGCGTCAGCAGGTTCTTGATGCCTTCGGGGGTTGTGTCAGAGGTGGTGGGTAGCTCCTGGGCAAACTCGGCAAGCGCCGCGGCCACCTGGGCGTTCCATTTCTTGCTGATTACCTGCTCATCGTAGCTAGTGGGGCGCTGGAAGAAAATCTGCGCTTCCTTGGCCAAGTCGGCGGGGAAGGTAGCGCGCTCTTTTACTAGGGCAGCAATCTGCTCGGCCTTGTCGGCGGCAACTTCCACGCCCTGGGCCTGCAGGCTGGCGGTGAGGTAGCCTGCTAGTTCAGCATCCGGTTTCGCCCGCAGATACTGCTCGTTGTACCAGCGCACTTTATTCTGGTCGAAGCGGGCCGGCGACTTACTCACGCGCTCAATCGAGAAAGCCTCAATCAGCTCGTCCATGGTGAACAGTTCCTGCTGCGAGCCGGGGTTCCAGCCCAGGAAAGCCAGGAAGTTGATAAAGGCCTCGGGCAGATAACCGCTTTCGCGGTAGCCGCTGCTCACGGTTGGCTCGCCGGTTTCGGCATCTTTGCCGTGCCACTCCAGCGGGAATACCGGGAAGCCTAGTCGGTCGCCGTCGCGCTTGCTGAGCTTGCCGGTACCATCGGGCTTCAGCAGCAGCGGCAAGTGGGCAAACTGAGGCATGGTGTCATCCCAACCCAGGTAGCGGTACAGCAGCACGTGCAAAGGCGCGGAAGGCAGCCACTCTTCACCCCGAATTACGTGGGTGATTTCCATCAGATGGTCATCGACGATGTTGGCCAAATGGTAGGTTGGCATGCCATCAGACTTCATCAGCACTTTATCATCTACCGACGACGAGTGCACTACCACCCAACCACGAATGAGGTCGTTGAAGCGGATTTCCTCTTTGCGGGGTACTTTCAGGCGGATAACATACTGCGCACCGCTGTCCAGCAACTGCTTTACTTCCTCGGCGGGCAAGGTAAGCGAGTTGCGCATTTGGGCGCGCGTGATGCTGTTGTACTGTGGGTTAGGCACCTTGGCGGCCGTGAGGCGCGCGCGCATGGCGTCTAGGTCCTCGGGGGTATCAAAGGCATAGTAGGCATGGCCGCTGTCAATCAGCTGCTGGGCATACTGCATGTACATGGGCTTACGCTCACTCTGGCGGTAGGGGGCATGCGGGCCACCGTTCCAGGGGCTTTCGTCCAGCGTGATGCCGCACCACTCCAGGCTCTGACGGATGTAATCCTCGGCGCCGGGTACAAAGCGGTTCTGGTCGGTGTCCTCAATGCGAAGCAGCATTTTGCCACCCAGCTTGCGGGCCAACAGATAGTTATATAGCGCAGTGCGCACGCCGCCAATGTGCAGCGGCCCGGTGGGGCTGGGTGCAAAACGTACCCGTACTTCTCTTTCCATACAAACAGCTAATTCTCACGTCCGATTCAGGTCCGAAACGCGCCGCAAAGGTAGGTAATTAGCAGGGGAGCTAACAGGATATAAAATTGGCATTAGAAGCAGAATGCCTAAGCTATTCCACCTCCTGATGCGGCATTGCTTAGCTAATCACTAGGTCGTACTTACTGAGCAACCCCGGTAGGCCTTCCAAGCTGAAGCGAGCTTGTTTCATCTCGTTCTGTTCCGGGTCTAGCAGTACCTCCTGTGCCGTTCGAAAGTCGGCGCCAATCAGGCGAGTCCGGCTAAACACGGCGCGGCGCAACTGGCAGTTATGAAAAACGGCTCCGGAAAGGTCAGTTTGCGTGAAATTGGCTTCTTGTAATGAGCAGCCTACGAAGCGGGTATTGGGCATGACTTTACCGTGAAAAGAGGCATAGTCGAGCTGACACTTATCAAAGTGTACTCCGAACAGCATATCCCGGCACACCTCAAACTGCACGCCCAGCAGCTTGCAGCCTTCAAAGGCTACATTCTGAAGCGAAGCATTGGCAATAGTGCTGCCTGCCAGGTTGCAGTTCTCAAATAGGCAGTCGCTGAACAGGCGGCCGGCCAAATCAGCTTGACTTAAATCAAACCCAATGAAGTGGTAGTGCTCAAACTCCTTCTGGCCCACTAGCTCCGGAGGCATGGCGCGCGTGAGCACGTTTTGCGGCGGAAAATTACTAGGCTTAGCAAGGAGCTTAATCGGCTTGCGAGTCGTAGGGCGCCGCATCTACTCCTGATTCTTGAAACGAAGCCAAAGCACCAGCCCCAGCAAGGTTATGCCGCCCCGGATTAGCCAAGCCGTAGTCGGGCCCCAGGTTGTAATCCAGTCCAGTAACGGAAACCGGAAATTAGCCGGCAGCAGTAACGGCGCCAGCATGGAAAGTAGGCCCGCCAGAAACAGAAATATGCCCAGCTCTTTCATACAGGATAAGAAGTAGAATGATGAGGTAAGAAGGAAGAGTAGAAAAGCCGCAACGAGCGGCCTTTCCTTGCTATTTCACCGCAATGCAGGATATTTCTACCTGTACATCTTTGGGCAAGCGGCTTACCTCCACCGTTTCCCGAGCAGGGGCATAATCAGCAGAAAAATAGCTGCCGTAGATTTCATTGATAAGGCCAAAGTTGCCGAGGTCTTTCACAAAAATGCTGCACTTCACGATATCACGCAGCGTGAAGCCGGCAGCCTGCAATACCGCCTCAATGTTGCGCATTACTTGGTGGGTTTCCTGCGCCACGTCGCCATCACCAACTAGTTGACCGGTGGTGGAGTCTAGGGCAATCTGGCCGGATACGTACACGGTATTGCCTGCCTGAATGGCTTGGCTGTATGGGCCAATAGGAGCAGGGGCTTGGTCGGAATAAACGATTGAGTTGGCCATAGCAAGGGCGAAGTCGTTGGTGGGAGAGGAACCAGTATCTTTCAGCGAAAGTAAGTTGAAAAAAGATGCATCTCTTTATTGTTGAGGGCCAGCACCTAGAGCAGGAGTTCCGGCGCAAGTTCGGGCCAGGCCATACCTACGACTTCTGCCTGGCATCGGCTCCCGATCTGCTCACCCGCTTGGGTGCCGCCGATGTTGCCTTTGATCTGCGTGAATGGCCTGAACTACATTACGAGCAGCCTCGGCAGCCCCTCTTTTATAGTACGACTTCCCATAGCCTGGCCGAACTCTTCCACAACGAGGCCCCACCATTCGGGCCTGTTTTTGGGTTTAGCGGCTTGCCCACCCTAGTAAACCGACCCATCATGGAGGTTGCCTGGTACCGTGCTGAGGATGCTCCCCAGTTAGCGACTGTCTGTGCTGCCCTCGGTACCCGCTATTGCGTGGTGCAGGACCGCGTGGCGCTTCTGCTACCCCGCGTAGTGTGCCAAAGTATCAATGAGGCATGCTTTGCGCTGCAAGAAGGGGTAGCGTCGGCCCAGGAAATAGATCTTATGCTGCAGGCAGGTAATCCATACGGCCCATGCACTTGGGCGAACTATATTGGAATAAGCCGTGTGTATCAGACGCTAGAACGCGTATATCAGGATACCCATGAGCAGCGCTATAAGCCGTGTTCTTTACTTAAAAGGATGCATCTGCGGGGCGAAACGTTTATGCTGACCGCTAGTACCAGTAAACAATAACTAAAAAAGGCCGCCTCGATTGCTCGAAGCGGCCTTTTTTGATTCTCGCAAACGCTTACTCTACCGTTACCGATTTAGCCAAGTTACGTGGCTGATCGACGTTGCAGCCCCGCAGAACCGCAATGTGATACGACAGCAACTGCAACGGTACCACCGATACCAAAGGCATCAGCGCATCGCTCGTAGCAGGCACTTCAATCGTGAACTCAGCCATAGCCGGAATTACATCGTCGCCTTCTGTTACAATGGCAATGATGCGGCCTTTGCGGGCCTTCACTTCCTGGATGTTGCTGACCACCTTCTCGTACGAGCTATCCTTGGTAGCAATAACTACTACGGGCATGTTCTCATCAATGAGGGCGATAGGCCCGTGCTTCATTTCGGCAGCCGGGTAGCCTTCGGCATGAATGTAGCTGATTTCCTTCAGCTTAAGCGCGCCTTCCAAAGCTACCGGGAAGTTGTAACCCCGACCTAGGTACAGGAAGTTAGTAGCATCCTTGAAGATTTCAGAAATCTTCTCGATTTCATCATTCAACAGCAATGCTTTCTCAACTTTAGCCGGAATGCTGCTGAGCTCCACCATCAATTCGCGCAGACGAGTATCCGTTAGGGTACCGCGCTTATGGCCAACAATCATGGCTAGCAACGTCAGAACCGTTACCTGGGCCGTGAAGGCTTTAGTTGAAGCTACGCCAATTTCGGGGCCTGCGTGCGTGTAGGCACCTGCATCGGTAGCACGTGCAATGCTGCTACCTACCACGTTACAGATACCGAAGATGGTAGCACCTTTGCTCTTAGCCAACTCAATAGCCGCCAGCGTATCCGCCGTTTCACCGGATTGTGAAATTGCAATTACGATGTCGCGCTCCGTGATGATGGGATTGCGGTAGCGGAATTCCGAAGCGTACTCTACTTCAACCGGAATGCGAGCCAAGTCTTCTAGCAGGTATTCAGCCACCAAGCCAGCATGCCACGAAGTGCCACAGGCTACAATCAGAATGCGTTCAGCGTTAACAAACTTACGCTCGTAAGCCCGCACGCCGCCCATATTCAGGTGCCCTGCCTCGAGTTCCAAACGGCCTCGCATCGAGTCGAGGATAGAGCGGGGCTGCTCGAAAATTTCTTTCAGCATGAAGTGCTCATAGCCACCTTTTTCGATGCTGTCGAGCTCTAGCTCCAGCTTCTGAATGTAAGGTGTCTGCTGCACATCTTCCTTAGTGCGGATTTCGAGCTTGCCATTCCGGATAACAACAATTTCGTAGTCATTTACATAAACTACTTCATTGGTGTATTCAATGATAGGCGTGGCATCTGAAGCCAAGAAAAATTCGTCTTTACCCACCCCGATTACGAGAGGTGAGCCTTTACGAGCTGCAATTAGTTGGCCAGGCTCGTCTTTGCTTAGCACCACAATAGCGTAGGCACCCACCACTTCATGCAATGCCAGACGAACAGCTTCCTCCAGCGTACAGTTGTTTTGCTTCTGTACTTCTTCGATCAGATTAACGAAAACTTCGGTGTCCGTATCAGAATGAAACTGGTGGCCCTGCTGCTGCAAGTGCGTTTTTAACGCCGCATAGTTCTCAATGATGCCATTGTGGATGATGGCAATTCGCTCGGAAGTAGAGTAATGCGGGTGTGCATTCACGTCGTTTGGCTCGCCGTGGGTAGCCCAACGGGTATGGCCCATGCCAATATTGGCGTGCGTATCCTCTTCAGCTATATAGGCTTCGAGGTCAGCTACCTTGCCTTTTTTCTTGTAAACACTAAGCTGGCCGTTCAGCAGGGCTACGCCAGCAGAGTCGTAGCCGCGGTACTCTAAGCGACGCAGGCCTTTGATGATGATAGGACAAGCCTCACGGTGTCCGATGTAAGCGACAATTCCGCACATAATTTAGTTAGTTGTGGCAGAGCAGAAACCTCCGAAAAGGAAAGAAAATCGGGCGGCAACAGCAAAAGCTGTGCCGCCCTTAAAAGCTAGTAAGACTAGGCTGTTCTCGCTAGCGTAACTTGGAGTAGTATACGCGTAACGTAATTTTATTGGCGTCAACCTGCGCTCGGTTCAGAGTTAGCGCAAAGTTACTGCGCAGTATTGGCGACAGAAGCAGACCCGTAGGCAGTTCCCCCTCCAGACGGTTTTGCAGGTAAGCCTGCAGATACTCTGTTATTGAAACGCGATACTCCTGAGCCGGATCCTGATCAGCTGGGAATACTGCTGAGGTTGGCTCACCTACGCTGGTAGGTCTGATAGGACCAGCTTGGTTACTGCCTTCACGCTGTACCAAACGCTCGTATACCGTAGGCCCAACAGTACGGGTCAGTACTTGGTTGTTGCTGTTCACCTCATATAGATAGAGGTTGCTAGGGTATGGAAACAGGCCATTACTTAGCGGCTTGATTGGAATCCGCAGCTCAGCGCGGTTAACTACTAAGTCGTTGTTGTTACGGATGCTTTCGAGGCCCTGAAACTCTATGCGCGTAGCCAAGCCAGTGCCTTCCTGCATATACGTATACCCATTGGTAGCACTAGCGGGCAGCTGTTGACTAGGGTCAGTGAGCGTGGCAAGTGGTGAGCCGCTAAAATCAGTAGTGAGCTGGGTGAAGAACTTTGAATCCGTTACGAGCGGCGTAGTAGGAATATGCCCGAAGTAAAGCGAGTAAACGTGATATTTACCGGTCTTGCCAGCGCTATTGGCTCCAGTAAAGTAGAAGGTTACCCGGCTATTTACAGTCCGGTTGAATCCAACAATAGTGCCGGAGAAGTCCGCTGCGGGAGTCATCGCAATGCCCTTCCACACAGCATTCAGTTTTTCCTGGTTGAAGCCGGCATCTTGCATGGCTGCAAATACCGAATTAGCCAGTGCTGCCGTGCCCGGGTACTTCAGCATGCGTACCCGAATTACCCGATCTGGCACCGTTACTAATACGCTATCTTGGGTGGTAGTGGTATTGGTAGAGAGCGGCACCTTGACTTTTCGGTCGCGGTTGAGCGGGGCCGAGAAGTTAGAGAGCAATGTAGTGCTGGTAGCTACCGATGAGCTAGAGTTGAATACCGCTCGGTCATCCATACGCTCCTGAAGCGTATGAAGATCAAACCGGAATGGCTGCGCGGCGGTACCATATACCTCGTCAAATGCCATGCTGAAAACGACTGAGTCGAGCTTGACATTGGTGAACTTGGCCGGCAACGAATCAGGCAGCGAAGTAGTCAGATAAGGCTCTACCTGAATGTTCGTGTAAGCCCGCGCGGTAGTAGTACCCACGAGGTTATCGCGGAGCCGACCCAACAATAGGTGATTTGCCTTCGCTGTTTCTACCGGTTGCTGACGAACCGTATAGGCCGTTACCGGAATATCAAGGTACTGAGAGGTAATAGGAGAAGTGCCGGGCAACTCGAGGCCAAGGTCGTTGGCTTCCTCACAGCTGGTAGCAATACCAAGCAAAGAGGCGGCAATAAGGGAAACCGAAGCGAGTCGGCTGGCGCTAGCTGGCCAATTCATTATAGAGAGCGTAGTATGAGGTCAGCAGGTTGTCGTCGGCGCCGACCTGCTCAATTTGTTTCTTGCCGGTATATTCCGAAAACAGAGTTTTCAGATTCTCGCTAAAATCTTCATCAGATTTCACTACCGTGTCAGCGTACTCCATGCCTACTTTGATGAAGCCACCAAAGTCAGCTGTTTTCAGCGCAGCCAGCATGTCATCGTCAATGTCCAGCATTTTCGCCTTCTCAATAATGTCGCCTTCAAACTTGAAGTCGAACTCATTATTGTAGATGGTGAAAACCGATTTGGCATCTTTGAAAATCGGATCCTTCTTGTACGTCGTTTTCAGATACATCGGAATCAGGCCCGTCATCCAGTCATTGCAATGCACAATGTCCGGAGCCCAGCCTAGCTTCTTTACCGTTTCCAACACACCTTTGCAGAAGAAAATGGCCCGTTCGTCATTGTCGGCGTGGAACTTGTCGTTCTTGTCTACCAACACGGACTTGCGGTGAAAATAATCTTCGTTATCAATGAAGTATACCTGTAGCTTCGCGTTCGGAATAGAGGCAACTTTGATAATGAGCGGCTTTTCATCCTCGCCAACGGCAATATTAATTCCGGAGAGGCGCACAACTTCATGCAAGCGGTTTTTCCGCTCATTGATAATGCCGAAACGCGGTACGAAAATGCGGATTTCCATCCCCATTTCCTGCATTCCCTGCGGCAGGCGCCGCAAAAACTCCGCTACCTTGGTGGTCTGCAAAAACGGGTTGATTTCCGTGGCAGCGTAGAGTATTCTCAACTTGGACATATAGAGTCAGTTGGGGTGATTAGGAAAGGGCAACACTTTGGGATGCACAAAATTAAACATTTTTGAGGGAAATTTCAACCTAACCCGGTCCGCTACTCGTCGAATCGGCCTTTAACCTCTATGCAGATACTAAATACCGCCGCGGCGTTGCAAGCCCAAACAGAGAATTGGCGCCGCGAAGGCAAACGCATTGGGCTAGTGCCCACCATGGGAGCGTTGCACGAAGGACATCTGCAACTGGTCCGGGCCGCGGCGCAGGAATGCGATGTTGTGGTGGTGAGCATCTTCGTAAACCCTACCCAGTTCAATAACTCCGAGGATTTTCGGCTGTATCCGCGTCTGCCTGAGGCGGATGCCGATTTACTAGGCCCTGCCGGCTGCACAGCCCTCTTTATGCCCCCAGTGGAGGAAATGTACCGGCGCAACACCGTATTGCGCTTTGATTTTGGCCCCCTAGAGCAGGTAATGGAAGGCGCACACCGGCCCGGACACTTTAACGGAGTAGCCACGGTAGTAAGCAAATTGTTTCATCTGAGCCGCCCGCACCGGGCATATTTCGGGCAGAAAGACTACCAGCAAGTGGCGGTGGTGCGCCAGCTTATAGCAGACCTTTCCTTTGATGTAGAGCTCGTGGCTTTTCCAACAGTACGCGAAGCAGACGGGCTGGCCATGTCCTCCCGAAACCGCCGTCTTCCCGCTGATGCTCGTGCCGTGGCTCCCCATCTGTACCGTGCCTTGCAGCTAGCTGCTGAGCTGGTGCAAAGTGGGCAAGCAACGGTTGATGAAGTAAAAAGCGCTGTAGCAGATTTCTTGGGCGCGGTGCCGGCCATCGAGCTAGAGTACCTGGAGGTGGCCGATGCCCAAACGCTACAGCCTTTTACGGAGTGGCAGCCCGATCGCGCCGTGGTGTTGTGCCTAGCGGCGCACCTATGGGGCGTGCGGTTGATAGATAACGTAGTGGTAGAGCGGCAAATCCAAGGCAGCTCAGCAGCAGTTGATGAAGCGCCACTAGGTACGGAAAAGGTGCAACTCGTTTAACCGGCTCCCAAATTAGGCTTCCGTATCTTTAGGGCCCAAAATTCACCGGCTTTTTCAGCTCATGCATATCGAGATTCTCAAGTCCAAGATTCACCGCGTTAAGGTTACGCAGGCGGAACTGCACTATGTGGGTAGCATCACTATTGATGAAGACCTGCTGGATGCAGCCAATATGGTGGAAAACGAGAAAGTGACCATCGTAAATATCAACAACGGCGAGCGGTTCGAAACCTATACTATCAAGGGGGAAAGAGGCTCGGGCATGATTTGCCTGAATGGCCCGGCTGCCCGGCGCGTGGCCGTTGGCGACATTATTATCATCATCTCCTATGCCTTAATTGATTTCGCGGAGGCCAAAACGCACAAGCCTACGGTTATCTTTCCTGACCAACACAATCGGGTCAGCTAGACTCGGGTATATATTGGTGGCTGGTTGCGCCGAAAAGGAGGGTTTCAGCTGCTCGCTGCCCCATGCTTTGCGGTGCAACCAGCCATCTGCTTATTCCTTTATTGCATGAAGCAACTGCTAAACGTTCTGAAATACGGCCTGTTACTAGCCTTATCGGGGTTGCTGATGTGGTACGCGCTACGGGGCCAGAACCTGGCGCTTATTGGCGGCTATCTACGGCAAGCAAGCTACGGCTGGCTGGCTTTCACGCTGGTACTTTCAGCGCTGGGGTATTTTAGCCGGGCGCACCGGTGGCAGATGCAGCTGGAAGCCAGCGGCCAGAATCCGCGCTACTGGGATGTGTATCATGCCATGATGGCGGGCTACCTGGCCAACCTGGTACTGCCCCGAATGGGAGAAGTTATCAGGTGCTCCGTGTTGCACCGCACAAGCCGAGTACCAGTACAGGTATCACTAGGGGCCGTTATTACGGAAAGGGTAATTGATGTGCTCGTGCTGGTGTGCCTACTGGGCCTGACATTACTGCTGGATTTGCATAAGTTCTGGGCCTTTGTGGTCAGCCTGTTTTCTGACCGCTACAACTCTGTGGCTGAACACAGGCAGTTGCTGTTGTCCGTTGCGGTAGTAGCCATCCTGCTCTTGGCCCTAACAGGCTACCTATTGTTTCAGAATCTGGAGAAGCTGCGCGAGCGGACCTTTTTTCTGAAAATTGAAAACTTTGTGCGCGGCATGCTGGATGGGGTGTTCAGCGTACGAAAGCTCCGCAACCCCGGCCTGTTTCTGCTCCATACGGCCTTTACCTGGTTGGTGTATTACCTGATGGATTACCTAGCTTTCTTTGCCTTCCCTGCTACATCGGGGTTGGGGCTGGGGGCGGGCCTAGCAGTTCTGACGTTTGGGGCGTTTGGTATGGCCGCGCCCGTACAAGGCGGCTTTGGTGCGTTTCACTTGATGGTGCAAAGCACCTTACTGGTATATGGCATCAGCAAAGAGGCTGGCATTGCATATGCCCTAGTAGTGCACGGCTCTCAAACCTTACTTGTGGTGCTGATGGGTGGCATCAGCTTCGTGGCCAGCATGACGAAATCGGGTAAAAAGGTTGAGCAGGTTGCCGTAACCTAAACAAGGAAGCCCATGTGGACGAAGGATAAAATACTACCGCTTGACCAGCTACTACCCCTAGTGGAAGCTTGGAAGGCGGCCCACGAGAAAGTAGTATTCACAAACGGCTGCTTTGATCTGCTGCATCTGGGCCACGTTGATTACTTGGAGAAAGCCCGGCACCTAGGGAACCGCCTGGTAGTAGGGCTCAACACCGACGCCTCAGTAAGCTGCCTTAAGCCCGGCCGGCCGCTGCAAGACGAAGTGTCACGCGCACGGGTGTTGGCCTCTCTTTTGTTTGTAGATGCCGTAGTCCTCTTCGGCGAGCAAACGCCTCTAGCTCTGATTGAAGCCCTGAAGCCCGATATTCTGGTGAAAGGCGACGACTATCAGATTAGTGGAATTGTAGGCCACGAGGTAGTGTTACAACATGGCGGGCAAGTCCTGACCGTACCCCTAGTAGCTGGCTATAGCACCACGCGCATCGTCGAGCGAATTTTGGGTACGGAACGGTAAGGAAAGAGTAGAGAAACGGTAGGTGTGCTACCCGACCTTCTGGTTCTTTCTGCACTTGCTGGCCTCTCTCTTCACTTAATCACGCACGATCATGTACTATAACTCAAGCCCCATTTATTTCATCCTTATCCTGGCAATGGTTGTCAGCTGGTTGATTCAATGGCGGTTACGGAGCAAGTTCACCAAGTACGGCCAAATCGGATTGCAGTCGGGGCTTTCCGGCAAACAGATTGCCGAGCTAATGCTAGCCGACCACGGTATTACCGATGTGCGCGTTATCAGCACCGAAGGCCGCCTGACCGACCATTACAACCCCGCTGATAAAACGGTAAACCTGAGTGAGGCGGTATATGCGGAGCGTAGTGCCGCCGCCGCCGCAGTAGCTGCCCACGAATGCGGCCACGCTGTGCAGCACGCTACGGCCTACAGTGCGCTGCAATTCCGCTCGGCCATGGTGCCCGCTCTCAGTGCCGTTTCGAAGTTCATGCCGTTTATCCTGCTAGCCGGGGTGCTCATGATTCGCACTACACTTATTCCACTGGGCCTAGGCATCGTGCTGTTTTCGCTTACTACCCTGTTTTCGTTTGTGACCCTGCCGGTTGAGTTCGACGCCTCCAAGCGCGCCCTGGCCTGGATTGACAAGCGTGGTATCGTGACGACGCAGGAGCACGCTATGGCAAAAGACGCCCTCTGGTGGGCTGCTATGACGTACGTAGTAGCGGCGCTTAGCTCCCTGGCTACCTTGCTGTACTATGTCAGCATCTTTATGGGAAGCCGCGACCGTCGTTAAACCGTTGCGGCCTTTGACCGAAAACCAGCAAACCGCCACCTTACTAGTTAAGGTGGCGGTTTGCTTTTAGCCAGGGGCTAGTAGCCGATGACAAGTGCTTACTGGGTCGGCTCAGTTCCTAAACCTCAGATTAGCACTGTATATCAAGAAGAGAATACTAGCTCCAGTTGAAACAAAAAGCTGGTCAAAAGCCTTACTAAGCCAGCCTGCCAGAAAAAAATGGTACTATCTGCGCATTCTGCAATGGCAGTGGTTAATTTTGAGGCACCAGCGAATTTACGCTCAGCATTTTTTGCGCATTTCCCATCCCACCCCCTTTTCTTACCGCATGAACTTTCAGCTCACCGAAGAACAACTAGCCGTTCAGGCCGCCGCCCGTGACTTTGCTCAATCTGAACTATGGGCCGGCGTAATCGAGCGCGACGAGCATCAAAAATTTCCTGCTGAGCAAATCAAGAAGATGGGGGAGCTAGGCTTCCTCGGCATGATGGTTAGCCCCGAGTACGGTGGCGGCGGCATGGACACGGTAAGCTACGTGCTGGCCATGGAGGAAATCAGCAAGGTAGATGCCTCCTGCTCGGTAATTATGTCAGTGAATAACTCGCTGGTATGCTGGGGCCTAGAGCAATATGGCAGCGAGGAGCAGAAGCGCAAGTACCTGCCCCGCCTAACCTCCGGTGAAATCATCGGCGCCTTTTGCCTCTCTGAGCCCGAAGCCGGCTCCGATGCTACCATGCAGCGCACCACTGCCGAGGACAAAGGCGACCATTACCTCATCAACGGCACCAAAAACTGGATTACCAATGGCTCTTCGGCCTCGGTATACATCGTTATTGCGCAAACTAACCCAGAGCTGAAGCACCGCGGGATCAACGCCATCATCGTGGACAAGGATACTCCTGGTTTTCAAGTAGGCCTGAAGGAAAATAAGCTGGGCATTCGGGGTTCTGATACGCACTCCCTGATGTTCAACGACGTGAAAGTGCCCAAGGAAAACCGCATCGGCGAGGACGGTTTCGGCTTCAAGTTTGCCATGCAGGTGCTGGCCGGCGGCCGCATTGGTATTGCGGCGCAAGCGCTGGGCATTGCTTCAGGCGCCTACGAGCTGTCACTGAAGTACTCGAAAGAGCGTAAGGCATTTGGTGTTCCAATTGCTCAGCATCAGGCCATTCAGTTTAAGCTGGCTGATATGGCTACTAACATTGATGCGGCTCGTCTGCTGTGCTTGCAGGCTGCTGCCGATAAAGATGCACACGCCGATTACGCCAAGTCAGGCGCAATGGCCAAGCTGTTCGCTTCCAAAACAGCCATGGACGCCTCTGTAGAGGCCGTTCAAATCCATGGAGGCTATGGTTTCGTGAAAGAATTCCATGTGGAACGCTTCATGCGTGATGCCAAAATCACGCAGATTTATGAGGGAACTTCCGAGATTCAGAAAATTGTAATCTCGCGGGAAATCCTGAAATAAATAACGAATTGCCTAAAAGTCAGAAGTATTGCACAAAACCCAGCCTTTTTTAGGTTGGGTTTTGTGTTTGTGTGAATTTTTATATGTTATTTTGCATTAGATAAGTCCGGGGTACCATTTCCCGGCAACACTCGTACTAGCTAACCGCCCGCCGAAGATGGAAGATTATAATAAAGTGATAGAGTCCCTGGGTGTCCGGTACATCAAGGCAAAGAACCTAGTATTGCAACAGCCGTTTACGGTTCGCAATTCCTATGACGTAGGCAATAACCTTATCCTGCTCCACAAAGGGCGTATTTCGTTTGGCGATGAAGATCAGGTAGTTGAAGAAGGCGAAATGCTCTTCATTCCAGGTGGTCGGGCTACTAAAGTAACCTACGGCGAAACCTCCAATAAGAGCATCACCAACGATGACCTTATCACGAATAAGGACAAGTTCTTCCATTCGAACTCTGACCTAGACCTGATTGGAGATGCCGAGGAGAGCCACTCCTTCGTGAGCTTTGAGGCCAAGGTGTTCGACTCGGTGAACTTCTTTGCTTCTCTGGATGTGCCGGCTTTCTTAATCACCGGTAACTCTAAGCTAGCTAACCTGGTCATTAAGGTGGTTGAGGAAAGCCTGCAGGAACTGCCCGGCCGTGAGCGGCTTATCACGATTTACACCGAAAACATTGTGGTGGAAATCGTGCGCTACATCTTGAAAAACAAGATGTTTGTGGAGCAACTGGCCACCAACAGCACGTACTTCAAAGATCCACGCCTCATTGATCTGTTCAACTACATCAAGGAGAACATTGGCGGCGACCTCTCAAACAAGGTGCTGTCGGGCGTGGCTAATGTGAGCGAAGACTACGTAGGCCAGTACTTTAAGATGCTGACTGGCATTAACCCCCAAGACTACATCGAGTACCAGCGCATGGAGCGCGCCGTGTTCTTGCTGCGCACCACCAAAAAGAGCATCCGCGACATTGGGAAAGAAGTGGGTTACAAAGACACTGCGTATTTCTGCCGTCGCTTTAAGATGATGTTTGGTATTCCGGCTGGCAAAATGCGCCGTCGGGAGTCTGCCATGAATATCTAATCTTGTAAGGAGATACAAAGACTAGGGGCCGTTTTCTCGCAAACCGCTCAGCTACACCAACAGAAAAGGCCACCTACTCAGGTGGCCTTTTCTGTTGGTGTAGGGGTAGTAATTGTTATTCGGTAAGTAGCACGCTGTTGAAGCTGCTCACGACCTTCGACATTTCAGCCAAGAACTCCGGCGCTTTCTCAATCTGGTTACCTACTACAATAACATCGGCGCCAGCGGTAAGGGCAGCCTGTGCTTTTTCAGTGGTGTTGATGCCGCCGCCTACAATGAGGGGCACTTCTACGGCTTGGCGAACGGCCTTAATCATGGCGGGCGCTACTGGGTACATAGCGCCACTACCGCCATCCAGGTACATTAGGCGTAGGCCCAGCTGCTCGCCGGCCATGGCCGTGCAGGCGGCTATGGCCGGTTTGTCGTAGGGGAGGGGGGTAGTGCCACTCATGTAGCTGGCCGTGGTTTGCCGGCCCGTGTCTACCAACATATAGCCGGTGGGCAAAATCTGGAGGTTGCTTTGGCGTAGCAACGGAGCCGCAATAACGTGCTGGCCAATCAGGAAGTCGGGGTTGCGGCCGGAAATCAAGGACAACAGCAAAATTCCATCGGCCTGGTCATCTAAATGCAGGCTATGGCTAGGGAAAAGCAACACCGGAATCTTGGAGTGGCTCTTGATAAAACGAATGAGGGCAGCTTGGCGCGTATTCATCACCAAGCTGCCGCCCACAAAAAAGTAATCTACTGCGTGTTGCTCACTTAACCCAAGCAAGTGCCGGCAGCTGGCCTCATCGATAGTATCGGGATCTAGCAATACAGCCAGAGACTTCTGGCCGTGCGTCCGGCGTTTGCTCAGGGCATCATACAGGCTGGTGAGGCGCATCCGCGTCGTCGTGGTGATAAGTAAACTCGATATCCTTGGTCTCGGGCTCAGTATGAACTGCGGCCGAAGATGCAAGGTCGGGATTTTTAAGCATTGGCAAATACTCGCTGGCCTTCTTTGCTACATAAGCCATTAACACTGCCGAAACCTGTGCCACCAGCATTTTGCCGGTATCTGACTGCAGAAACGCCCGGAAGGCCGAGGCTACAATAGAAGAAGCGTCGGATTGTGGCTGGCCAGCAGCCTGATAGGCTTGAACCGGATGCTGTCCTGTGGAAGCCTCATAACCTAGCGGCTGAAACGGATCCGCGTCGGTGTGGTATACGTCGGGGGCAATGTCAGCGCGTTTGCTCTTGGGACGGCGCTCCATCCGCGAGAAGTGTCCGGTGCCAAAGCCCAGGTCATCTGCTACGGCAGTATCCACACCCGTTGGGACGGTAGGGCGCCGGGGGCGGCTAGGGCTAGGCGCTAGGTGGCGTTGGTACTCCTGGTCGTTGTTAAGGGCGTGTTTTTTTTTCCCGCCGAAGGCTTTCGAAAGCAACCAGATGCCACCTAGTACACTGGCACCAATGGCTACGTACTTGCCAACTTCCTGAGTTTTGGCTTTGATTTCCTCGACGTCGCCGAGCAAGGCGCGTTCATATTCCAGTTTCTGGTGCTCCAGAAACTCTTTCTCGTCTTCAAACAGCGGGTTATGCAGATCGGCCATATAACGGTTAGGCTTGACGTTTGTCGGATTTATAGATGGTATTGTTCAGCATCTTATCAGCCAGGCCCTGGAACAGCTTCTTATCAACTCCCACAAGGAAGATGATAAGCAGCACCAGATAAAAGCCAGCCACAATGCCAAAGCCCCAGTAGCTACTGTCAAGTACATCGTTGAGCAGGAGTCCCAGGAAGATGTTCAAAAACAGGAAGAACATCAGGCCAATGGTGGCCAGTGTAACGCCGTGCAGGGTCCCGACGAAAGCAGTTTTGGCTTTCTCCTGGACTTCCAGACGCACTAGGTCCAGGCGCGTGTCAAGGTAGCCTTTCAGATTTCCGATGAGAGAATCGGAAGCAGGCGTTTTAGTTGCGTCGTCTTCAGTGGAGAACAGGCCCATAGGGGAGAGTTTTTGCAGGGAACAATGTTACAGGTTCGCAAGTAATGAAACTGCGGTAGCGTTAATTTTTGAGGTAGCCCTTTCTTACGGAAAAGGCGACATCGTGTCTGAAATTTGCCTTACTTTTACTTCACACGGCCATATCTTGAGTCAGAATCATTACCAGGTACTAGGGGTATCCGCTGCCGCAACTGCCCGCGAGATAAAGCAAGCCTACAAGCGGCTGGCCGTGCAGTACCATCCGGATAAGCACGGCGGCAGTGCGCTTCACGAAGAACTGTTCAAGGCAGTAGCCGCTGCGTACCGCGTACTCAGCGACCCAGGCCGTAGGGCCCAGTACGACTTTCAACTACAAGTGGCAGTGCGGCGGGCAGCAGAAGTACGGCGCCAGCAGGAGTTTCGGCAGCAGGGCCAGCGGGTATACGGAGTGCCTATGCCGCCGCCCGCACCGCTCCGAACCCGCCGGCCGGCCGGCTCCCACGAGCGGCACTACCGCACTATTCCGCGCCAACGGGCCCGGTTTACCCGCCGCGACTTTCAGCTCATTGCTCTCATTGTGCTGACTATGCTACTGTTTGGCTGGGTAGTGAAGCTAGGGCTTGACCGAATGGCCGCCAGCCGAGCTTATCAGAGCGGACTAGGCGCCTACGCTCGTCGGGAGTGGAGCGCCGCACACAGCTTTTTTTCGGAGGCTATCCGGCTGCGCTCCGGATATACGCAGGCGTTTTGGCGGCGCGGTGAGGTAGAGGAACTAGGGTATCAGCGGCCTCAGGCTGCCGTTACGGATTATATAGATGCCTTAGCCGAAACCGCTCTGCCTAAGCAACGCGCCAACTTGCTGGTCCGAATAGGTTTGTGCTATCAAGCGATGCAACGCCCGGAGTTGGCCCAGCAGGCAATACAGCAAGCACTAGTGCTAGACTCTACACAGGCGCAGGCGCGGTTGCTTAAGGGCGAAACACTGCTTTTTAGCAATCAATATGCCCCGGCGCACCGCGAGTTTGAAGCGGGCTTGCGCCATGCTCGAGCTTTCCCCTCCTTCATCATCGCTCGGTTGCTGCTCTATCGGGGCCTAGTTAACTTCAAGGAACAGGACTATCGTGCCGCCCGCGCCGACTACTGGCAGGTGCTGGCTATTTACCCAAATCAGGCTAGGGTTTACTTTTTACTAGGCCGGGTGGCGCAGCAAGAGGGAAGTCGCCAAGAGGCCTGCGAGTTTTTCCGGCGGGCCGTGGTGCAGGGGTATCGGTTTGCCGAAGCCGCCCGGGATACTACCTGCCGCCCCTAGCTGATACTGGGTAGTGCAGCTCATGCAGCCTATGCTTTACTAGCGCTGCTTCCTGTCGCTTGCAGCAGGCCTATGCCAGTTGACCTACCCAAAGGAGTCCGGCGATAAGTCACAAAAGGAAGGAGCAGTTGCCGGAGTTTCGGTGTTTCCGTGTAGTAGGGCCTTGTTTTAGCGTGCACGGTCTGGTATAGGCGAGTCACAAATCGGGCTGTTCCTTCCTTGTCGCATGCTCAACAGTAACCGAACTTGCAGGCGCTGTCAGGGCTCATTCCTCTCGGTGCCTATGCTGCTTTATTATGCTTCCCTCTGATGTAAAAGATGCCTACCTACGGCAGCTTGGCTTTATCCGTTTAGCTTCTTATCGTTCCTGGGATTATCCTCTCAATACCGCCGAAGCTGCTTTCACGCCTATTGTAGATGTCCGTTATCAGCATGAGCAGCAGGCTCCTGATGGCGCATACCTGTATGCCTACTCTTGGGTGCAGGAGCCGGGCTATTTGCTTAGCACGGAACAGCACATTGCTCAGATGGGGCAGCTAGTAGCGGAGCTAGAAACCGATGACTTTGCCAATTTGCAGCAAGCGGTTGAGGCCTTCTTTCGGAAGCGAGGCGGCGTAGTGTCTTTGCCTCATGCTACTACTGCCAACCACGACTGTGCTTACTAGCCCACTGCGCCACCAAAACCCTAAAACAACAAAAAGCCCCTCAGTGTGTTACTGAGGGGCTTTTCTGTGGTAATGATTGGAATCGAACCAACGACACCAGCATTTTCAGTGCTGTGCTCTACCAACTGAGCTACATTACCAGCTCTTGGTTCCCTTGGGCGCTTTGTCCGTTGGGGAGCACAAAAGTAATAAACCATTTTCAACCTGCAAGACGTATCTCAAAAAAATCTTTCGGCCGGAAACATAGCAGCGCAAAAAGTAAAATTTGTTATGCATAACGACTATATTTCGGCCTAAACCCCAAACCTACCCAATTCCCGTGCACTTCTCTATTCAAAACCTCCTCTTCCTGCTAGTGGCAGTGGCGGGCTTCGGCCTGTTCATCTGGCAAGCGCGGAAGATCCGGGCTAATATTCTCGTCGGGCGCGACCGGGATATGAGCGGCAACGTGAACGAGCGTCTGTGGAAGACGTTGCTAGTTGCCTTCGGACAGCAGAAAATGTTTAAGCGCCTGACACCGGCTTTTCTGCACCTCATCGTTTACGTGGGCTTCATTGTCATCAACATTGAAGTCATTGAAATCATGGTCGATGGCCTGTTTGGTACGCACCGGTTTCTGCAGTTTCTCGGGCCGTTGTACTCAGCGCTTACCGCCACCAACGAGGTACTAGGTGCCTTGGTAGTCCTAGCCGTTGTAGCCTTTTGGTGGCGCCGCAACGTGAACACCATTCGCCGCTTCACGGGGCCTGAGCTGCGGGCATGGCCTAGGCTCGATGCCAACATCATTCTGTATGTAGAGGTGATTCTGATGGTAGCCTTGTTCACGATGAATGCGGCCGACCTGAAGTTGCATGGAGACAGCCTACCCGGCGCTTTTCCGGTTAGCCAGTTCCTGACGGGCCTATTGCCCGATAGCCCCGCGGCACTGCACGTGCTGGAGCGTATTGGCTGGTGGGCGCACATTGTGGGTATCCTGCTGTTCCTGAACTACCTGCCCAGCTCCAAGCACTTCCACATCATCATGGCGTTCCCGAACGTGTACTACTCGCGGCTGGTACCGCAGGGACAGTTCTCGAACGTGGAAAGCATCACCCACGAGGTGAAAGCTATGATGGACCCTAGCTACCAGGTACCAGCTCCGGCCACCGAGCCCGATGGTTCCGCTATGGCGCCTACCCCCTTTGGAGCCAAAGACGTGGATGATTTGGCCTGGACGAACCTGCTGAATGCGTACTCTTGCACTGAGTGCGGCCGCTGCACCTCCGTTTGTCCGGCTAACCTTACCGGCAAGCTGCTTTCGCCCCGTAAAATCATCATGGATACCCGCGACAGGGTAGAGGAGAAGTATAACTCCCCACTGATTTTCAATCCTAACCTGTACGGTAAGGAAGCCAAGCATAGCGAGCAGGAGCAGCTGGATAAAGAAAACCATACCCTGCTGCGTGGCTACGTAACGCCCGAGGAGCTGTGGGCCTGCACCACCTGCAATGCCTGCGTAGAGGCGTGCCCCGTGAACATTAACCCGTTAGAGAGCATTGTAGAAATGCGCCGCTTCCTGGTACTGGAAGAATCGGCTGCTCCCAACTCGCTGAATGTTATGTTCAGCAACATCGAAAATAACGGAGCACCGTGGGCTTTCTCGCCTTCCGACCGCTTCAATTGGGCTGATGATTTGTTCGTGGCGGATAAAGCCACGGCCACTGTAGCTTAAGCTGGCTAGGGGGCAAAGCGGTTCAAGCCCGGCAGTACCCTAGCAACTTTCAATTCTAACTGACTTTTGTCGACTGATATAATGGCTGAGCAAACTGCCAAGCGCCAAGTAAATGTTCCGATGATGGCCGACCTGGCTGCTCGGGGCGAAACGCCGGAAATACTGTTCTGGGTAGGCTGCGCCGGTGCCTTCGATGACCGGTACAAGCGCGTAACGCGGGCGTTCGTCCGGATTCTGGAGCACGTAGGTGTAAACTATGCCGTACTAGGCATGGAAGAAAGCTGCACTGGCGACCCGGCCAAGCGGGCCGGCAATGAGTTCCTGTTTCAGATGCAGGCCATGCAGAACATTACCACCCTCAATGGCTACGGCATCAAGAAGGTAGTAACGGCTTGCCCGCATTGCTTTAACACCATTAAGAACGAATACCCGGCCCTAGGAGGCGAGTACGAGGTAATCCACCACAGCACCTTCCTGCAGCAGCTCATCAATGAGGGCAAAGTGAAGGCCGAGGGTGGGGAGTCGTTCAAAGGGCGTCGCATTACCTTCCACGATTCCTGCTACCTGGGTCGCGCTAATAACATCTATGAGGCACCCCGCGCCGTGCTGGAAGTGCTGGACGCCGACCTGTTGGAGATGAAACGCTGCAAAACCAACGGCTTGTGCTGTGGTGCTGGCGGCGCCCAAATGTGGAAAGAGCCCGAGCCCGGCAAAAAAGACATTAACATTGAGCGCGCCGAAGAAGCCCTAGCTACTCTCGATGGCGAAGCCGATGTGCTCTTGAATCTACAGGGAGTGGAAAGCACCGCGCCGCCTATGCCGGCTGGCTCTAACCGCGGCGGTAGCGTTATTGCCGTAGCCTGCCCGTTCTGCATGACCATGATGGCCGACGGCGTGAAAAACAAAGAGCGCGAATCTGACGTGCAGGTGTTTGACCTGGCCGAGCTGATCGCCTCCGCCGAAGGCTTGAATGCCTAGCCTGCCACAGCGTTTAAAAGTAACAACTGAAACAGCCCCGCCGGAACTTCCGGGTGGGGCTGTTTCTTTGTAGATAATACGTAGTCACTAGCTTCGTCTGCGAAGCAATGTGCTAGCTTTCCCGTTCCTCTTCTGACCTGTATGTACGTTCCCTTCTCCCAACTGCCTGACTCAGCTCGCCTCTGGATTTACCAAGCCGAACGCCCGCTCACCGAAGCTGAGGTAACTGCGCTGCAACCCGCCCTTCGCCAGTTCGCCACTGACTGGACCAGCCACGGCCGCACCCTGGCGGCCTCAGCAGAAATACGACACCAGCAGTTTTTGGTAATTGGGCTGGATGAAGCCGTAGCCGATGCCAGCGGCTGCTCCATTGATGCTTCCGTTCGGTTTGTGCGCGAAGTAGAGCAACACCTAGGCGTGCAGTTGCTTGAAAAAGCCAAGCTAGCATTTCTGATCAATGACGAAGTGAAGCTGCTCGACCGCTTAGAGCTGCGGGCGGCCGTAGCAGCCGGCACGCTGCTTCCGGAAACTCTGTATTTCGATAACACCATTGGTACTGTGGGGCAACTGCGCACGGCCTGTCCGGCGCCGGCTAGCTCAACATGGCTGGCTAAGTACTTCAAAGTGGTAGCTTCCTAGGGCGGCAAATTCACCGAGCCGTTTTATCTTGATATACTTGATGCCAAAATGTTCGTTATTCGTTTTGGTATTGCACCCATCCATTCCTGCTCTCCATGAAAACCTATATACTACTAGGTGCCCTTGCTGGCTCAACCGTTCTGCTGAGCGGTTGTGCTACATCAGGCAAACTAAGCAAGGCTGATAAACGATTTACGCAAGGCGAATACGAAGAAGCAATAGCCTTATATAAGAAGGATGTGGCCAAAGGCAAGGATATAGCCCAAGCCAATTACCGCATCGGAGAGTCATTTCGGCTTTCCAATCGACTAGATCAGGCCGAGTCGTACTATAAAGCGGCGCTGGATGGAAAAGTAAAAAGCACGGATGCGGCTTTCCGCTACGCTCAGGCACTACGCGCCGCCGGTAAGACAGATGAAGCCGCTACCCAGTTTGAAGCCTACGCCCAAGCGGGGAGCAACCGTACCCTAGCCGACCAAGCCGAGTTTGAAGCCAAAACGGCCAAGGCCTCCACGGCGCTACTCACTCTGCGCACCAACGACGAGGTAACGCCCCTCGACCAGATTAATACGCCGGCCGCCGAGTTCAGCGCCACCCGTATGCCCGACACCAAGGAGCTTGTATTTGCTTCCGGCCGCGAAGGCAAGGTGTTTTCCGGCAACGGCGAAGGGTTCAACGACCTGTACGCTATCAAATTTGAGGACGAGCAGAAGCTGACCGGCGGCACCGTTCGGAAGCTGGAGCCCATTTTCAACTCCGAAAACCGTCACGAAGCCAGCGCTACCTACTCGCCCGATGGCAAGATGATGGTGTTTGCCCGCTCCAACGACGGCTCCAAGAAAGGCTACCTCAGCGTTGACCTATGGGTATCGTACTTCCGGAACGGCGCCTGGACGGAGCCCGAAATTCTGCGCGGCGTGAACAGCAGTACAGCCGATGAGTTTTCGCCAGTCTTCTCGCCCGATGGCCAGACGCTGTATTTCACCTCTACCCGTAAGGGTGGCCTAGGCGGCAACGACCTGTACAAAGCCACCATGGAAAGCCCCGGTCGGTTTGCGGCTCCGGAGAACCTAGGCGACCAAATCAATACGCCCGGCAACGAAAACTTCCCGGCTATTGCCCCCGATGGCACCCTGTATTTTTCTTCTGACGGGCACCCGGGCCTAGGCAAGCTAGACATCTTTAAGGTGCAGAAAGGAAAAGTAGTTAACCTAGCCGCTCCTATTAATAGTAACGGCGACGACTTTGCCCCATTCTTCACGGGCCCACAGATGGGCGTGTTTGCTTCTAACCGCGCCGGCGGCAAAGGCTCCGACGACCTGTACCTGTTCCGTGAGCGGCCGCACAAGTTCGTGACCTTCTACGCCGATGGCACGCTAGTAGAGCGCAACGACAAAACCGGCCAGACGTCTCCCGTCGGCAGTGAGCTAGTAACGCTCTTCAGCAGCACCGGTCAGAAGCTGCAGGAAACCACTTCCGGCCCCGATGGCAAGTTCAGCTTCAAGCTCGATACGGCCACGGCAGCCTATTCTCTCATTGCAAACCGTGCCGGCTACTTCACGGCGCGCAATTCCCTAAGCACCATCGGGCGTCGTCCGCCCCAGGAGGCCCTGCCCGATTTTATGAATGACGTTCGGGTACCCGTAACCCTTACGCTCACCAAAATCGTGAAGAACAAGGCTATCGTCGTGGACAACATCTTCTACGATTACGATAAGGCGAACATTCGACCGGATGCAGCCCTAGAGCTGGATAAACTCGTGCAAACCCTCAACGACAATCCGCAAATCACCATTGAGCTTAGCTCCCATACCGACTCCCGCGGTAAAGACGCCTACAACATGGCCCTTTCGCAGCGTCGGGCGGAGTCGGCAGTAGCGTACATTGTCTCGAAAGGCATCAACAAGTCGCGCATTACAGCTAAAGGCTACGGTGAGTCTCGCCCCGTCATAAAAGGAGCCAAGACCGAAGAAGATTATCAGCGCAACCGCCGCACTGAATTCAAAGTGACCAAGATTGCTGAGTAAGTGCTCTTGCACTAGTAAAACCCAGGTTGTGCCTAGCATAGCCTGGGTTTTTGCTTTTCAGTAGGGTAGTGGGCACCCCACTCACGTCGGTTTGGCCCCTACTCCTACCTAGTAAGTAGAGCGCTCATAGTATACGTGTCGCGTAAGCGCTTACTCTATATAGAGTAGGAGAGGAGTAAATATAGAATTGGCACAATCCTTGGCTTTAGCATCTCAGCCGTCGGATGACCGGCGTCTTATCTACTACCGCCATGAAAAAGGCTCTACTTCTTTGCGCTGGGTTCTTCTTGCTGCTAGCCGGCCAAGTTCAGGCTGCTCCCGCCAATGCCACCTTCACGTCTGAGCGTGGAGTAATCTTCCAGTTGGTGTTCGATGGCCGGGCTCTCACCCGCAATGGTGCTCGCCAAGTCTACCTCGACCGCCTAGCCCCCGGTTACCATTCAGCCCAGTTTCTAATTCCTACCGGATACGGCCGAAGCATCAATTACCGCACCCGGGTTTTCCTAGATGGTGGCCTCGAAACGAACTTCGTGTTAGTGACCCGCAATGGCTACCCTCCTGTATTACGCAAAGTGTCGGCGTCTCCACTGCCTCGAGGAGGATATGGCTCCGGCTACGGCAACGGCCCCCGCGGAAACTATCCGCCCGTTTCGCCTCCGCCCGCTCCCGTCTATGATGCCCCTTACCCCAACCAGGGAGTATATGATGTTGAGCCTGCCTATCCAGCCGACTCCTATGTAATGTCGCCTCGCGATGTAGAAGGACTCCTCCAGGCGGTTCAGCGCCAATCGTTCGATGATGGCAAACTGGCTATTATCCGCGAAGCATTGCGTGAAACCAGCCTCCCCGCTGATGATGCTCGCCGTTTAGTTTCTACCATTGCCTTTGATCGGAATAAGATTGAGCTAGCCAAGTTCATGTATTCCCGCGTTGCTGACCGCCAGAACTTCTACCGTGTCTATGAAGCCTTGCAGTATACTTCAAGCATTCGGGAAGTACAGCAGTATGTAGAGTCATACAGGCCCTAAACTAGGTTTATGAGCAATACCGAAGACTCCTGCCTGTAGCAGGAGTCTTTTTTTGTTTCCACTGGAACATTTTTTTGGAGGCTAAGTGTTTGCCAAACTGATGTCTAAGTAGCCTGCTCAAAAATGTTGAGCGGCCTTAAACGAAAAAGATGGAACGTAGGTTTGGAAGTTAACTTTCGACCGTGCACTTTTGCACTCCCAAACCGGAACGCGGCAGGGGTTCAGCCCCCAGCTTTCTTTTAAGAAAGACACGGCTGAAAAAAAGTTGACAGCACGTCTTGCTTCTATCAGAAAAAGGGTGCTACCTTTGCACCCCGCTTCGAGAGGAAGGGGCCGGAAACGGAAAAGAAAACTTTTCTAGATCCTTGCAAAAGTCAACTTCGGTAACGTATCTTTGCAGCCCGGTTCTTCCATAGAAACAGGGTTCTAAGCACAGGAGCAGCGAAAACAACGAAAAAGTTTTTTTGCTTCGGAACTTGGAAAGTGCAAAACGAGTTGTTACCTTTGCACCCCGCTTCAACCGGAAGCGAGCAGCGCACGACAAGGGAAAGACACTTCGAAAAAAAGTTTTCTTCTGTTGCTTGCGAAACAACAAAACGGTGTTACCTTTGCAACCCGCTTCGAACGGAAGCTGAGCAAACGAAACACTTGGCCTGGTAACACAGGCACACGGTTTTCTTCGATAGGAAGAAAGCACACGTTCTTTGAATGATTGGAAAAGACAATAGTAGGTAAGGCT